>CAWAGR010000018.1:0-58404 GCA_963781435.1 uncultured Actinomycetes bacterium
CAACGGATGCCTTCAACGCCGTGGCGGAGCCCCGGCGGCGACAGATCTTGGACGTCCTCGCCGGCGGGAGCGCCCCGTAAACGACCTCGTGCGCCTGCTCGGGCTGGCTCAGCCACAGGTGTCCAAGCACCTGCGGGTGCTCCGAGAAGTGGGGGTGGTCGACGTGCGTGAAGACGGACGGCAGCGGCTGTACCGGCTGAACGGCGTCGCGCTCAAGCCCATCCACGACTGGGTCACGAACTACGAGCGCTCGTGGTCGGGGCGCTTCGACCAGCTCGATGTCGTATTGGAAGACCTCAAACAGACCGAGCAAGGAGATGGTGGCAATGACGAGTAGCGGAACGGCGAGGGTGACCCTCCCCACGGATGAGCAGATCCTCATCACGCGGGAGTTCGATGCGCCCAAGCACCTCGTGTACAAGGCGTGGACCACGCCCGAGTTGGTCAAGCGCTGGTGGAGCGGCGGCCTCGGCGAGGTCACGGTCGCCGAGATCGACCTGCGCATCGGCGGGATGTGGCGGTACGTGATGGTGGCGGATGGCGGGTTCGAAGTCGGCTTCCACGGCGAGTACCACGAGATCGTCCCGAACGAGCGGATCGTCTCGACCGAGGTCTACGAGGGCATGCCCGACGGTGAAGCGCTGAACACCCTCACCTTGGGCGAGGCGAGTGGACGCACGACCCTCACCGTCCTTGTCGAGCACGCATGCAAGGAAGACCGAGACGCGCACATCAACTCTGGCATGGAAACGGGTATGCAGAAGGCGATGGATCTCCTCGAACAGGTCGCGATCTCGCTCCGCTGAGCAAGCCGTACGCATCACGGACCACCGGGACATTCACGCCGGTGGTCCGGCGTTCACGCTGTACCCGTGAAGCGCCGGGGTCGGTCGGCTCGCCTCGGTGGGGGTGCCCGACGAGCGCGTCAGCGGGCGCGATCCTCCAGCACTGTCGCGAGCTTGTCGAGCTCGCTCTCCCAACCCATGACGGCGCGCTGCGTCCACTCGTCGGCGTGCATCGCGTCGAAGGTCAGCACCATTCGCACGCCGGCTCGGTGCATGGTGCAGCTCGACGGTCGTGGCGACGTCGTACGGCTCGACTCCGGGGATGAAGTCGGTCAGGTGCATGTAGGTCAGACGGCGCCGGGCGGGTCGACCTCGGTGTAGGTGACGCGTGCTTCGGTCGTCAGGGGCATGCCGGCGTTCTCCATGAACGCGATCTGAGCGGGCGCGGTCGCAGTCATCGCGTACAGCAACTCGCCGCCGGGCCGCAGATCGATCTTGCGGACGTGCACCTGGAAGCCGTCGGGGCCCCACCACGACTCGATCCCGTTCTTCGTCGTCCAGAGATCCCACACGTCCTCGATCGGCGCGTCGTACGTCCGCTCGATCACGATCTGCCGCTTGGTCATTGCGTCCCTTCTGGTCATTGCGTCCCTTCCTGTTCTGTGGTTGCGCGAGCTTGCTGCCTTCGGTCGAGCTCCTCGAGCGAACGCGTCGAGGCGGCCTTCCCAGAGGCCCCGATACCGGGTGACCCAGGCATCGAGCTCGCTGGAACGGCTCGGGCCGAAGCGAGTAGAGACGTTTCTGGCCGTCGGCGCGGACATCGACGAAACCCGACTCGTGCAGGATCCGCAGGTGTCGCGATACGCCCGACTGATGGATCTCGACGGTGGAGACGATCGCGTTCACCGTCTGCTCGCCCGCCCAGAGCGTTTCGACGATCCGTCGGCGGGTCGGGTCGGCCAGAGTCTGGAACATTGTTTGGTGCATTGAAATGTATATACAGAATAGCGTATATACAGGAGCTCTGCCGAGACTGCGCCAGCGCCGCGAGCGTCACCGCACCCGAGCGTAGGGGCGGGGGGCACGGAACCTCTTGATCCTGGGCGGGCGCACGTCTGCGTGCCCGGATCAGGCGGGCACTTCGAGAAATCAGGGTGCGGGCTCAGGGTGGCGCCCCGATGTCGCAGCGGGCGCATGGCGGCAAGCTCGCTGCATGCAGTCAATCGACAGGGAGGAAGTCATGAGCTCGACGCAGTGGACTACCGCAACACCCGCCGGCAGCGAGCTCGCCTCCCGCGAGAGCGACGGCTGGATCGACTTCACGCACACGCACAACTGGAGAGAGCTCGCGAGCCGCGAAAGCGACGGCCTCGAGGTCTCGCTCCTCTGGAGCAAGACGGCCGGCCGGGTCAAGGTCACGGTCGCCGACTCAAGGCTCGGCGAGGAGTTCGAGCTCGACGTCGCCAGCGCCGATGCGCTCGCGGCTTTCCACCACCCGTTCGCGTATGCGACCGGCCGGGGTACGAGCTTCGGCGTGGCGACGCGCGATTCCCTCGATTCACAGCCCCAGAGCTGAGAAGGAGCACGCAATGTCACCCGTCAAGCACTCGAACAGCTTCGCCGCCCGCATGGGCCGCTGGAGCGCGAACCACTGGAAGACAGCCGTCATCGGCTGGCTCGCGTTCGTCGTCGTCTCCGTGATGGTCGGCGCGATGGTCGGAACGAAAGTGATCTCCCAGACCGACGTCCACGTCGGCGAGTCCCGCACGGCGGATCGGATGATCTCCGACGCCGGCTTCACCCTCGACAAGCAGGGCGAGAGCATCAAGGAGCAGACCGAGATGGTGCTCCTCCAGTCGAAGACGCTGACCGCCGAGGATCCGGCCTTCCACGCCGCGATCGCCGACGCGGTCAAGACCGTCAGCGCGTTTCCGCAGGTCAGCAACGTCCGCTCGCCGCTCGATCCCGAGCAGGCCGGGTTGATCTCGAAGGACGGCCATTCGGCGCTCGTCCAGTTCACGCCTGAGGGCTCCTACGAGGATGCGATCCTCTACATCGACAAGATCTCCGCCGCCGTCGACGAAGTCGAGACCCGCCACGCGGGCCTCTCGATCGAGTCCGTCGGCGTCTCGACCGAGAAGAAGCTCGACGCGGTCATCCAGAGCGGTCTGGCCAAGGTCGGGCTGATCTCGATCCCGCTCACGATCCTCGTACTGATGCTGGTGCTCGGCTCGTTGACCGCAGCCATGGTTCCGCTGCTCGTCGCGCTCACCTCGATCGTCGCAACGACGGGTCTGGTCGCGCTTGCGAGCCAGGGCGTCGCCGCGGACGAGAACATCATTGAGGTGATCCTCCTCATCGGCCTCGCCGTCGGGGTCGACTACTCGCTCTTCTACATCAGGCGCGAGCGTGAGGAGCGGGCCGCCGGCCGCAGCGAGGGAGCCGCTCTCGCGGCCGCCGCCGCGACCTCCGGCCGGGCGATCCTCGTCTCGGGCATCACCGTCCTGATCGCGATGGCCGGCATGTTCCTCTCCGGCGACAAGACGTTCATGTCCTTCTCGGTCGGGACGATGCTCGTCGTCCTGGTCGCGATGATCGGCTCCCTCACCGTCCTGCCGGCCGTGCTCTCGAAGCTCGGCGACCGGGTCGAGAAGGGCCGGATCCCGTTCGTCCACCGCCTCCGCCACTCGAACCGCGGCGACGGCATCTGGAGCGCCATCCTCGACCGCGTCCTCCGGCGCCCGCTCGTCTCGGCACTCGCCGCGACCGCGGTGCTCCTGGTGCTGGCGATGCCAGCGCTCACCCTGCACACGTCGGAGACCGGCATCGACGGCATCAGCACCCCCGTCGTCCAGCCGTTCGTCGCCGTCATGGACGCGTTCCCGGGCACCCCGGAGCCGGCCGTGGTTGCGATCTCCGCCGACGACGTCAACGCCGCACCGGTCCGCGCGGCGATCGCCGCGCTCGAGCGCAAGGCGCTCGCGACCGGCCAGATGAACGCCCCGATCAACGTCGACGAAAACAGCGCCGGAACCGCGGCCCGGGTGGAGATCCCGCTCGCAGGCAACGGCACCGACGACGCCTCGACGGAGGCGCTCGCAACCCTGCGCGGCGAGATCCTGCCGGAGACGATCGGCCAGGTCGACGGCGTCGAGTACGCCGTGACGGGTGCGACCGCGAACTCGCAGGACTTCAACAATGCGATGTCAAGGTCGATCCCGCTCGTCTTCGGCTTCGTGCTCCTGTTCGCATTCGGGCTGCTGCTCGTCTCGTTCCGCTCGATCGTGATCGCGATCAAGGCGATCATCCTCAACCTGCTCTCCGTGGCAGCCGCCTACGGCGTGATCGTGGCGTTCTTCCAGTGGGGCTGGGGCGAGGGCCTGCTCGACTTCCACTCGAACGGCGGCATCGCCAACTGGCTGCCGATGTTCATGTTCGTGATTCTGTTCGGCCTCTCGATGGACTACCACGTGTTCATCCTCAGCCGGATCCGCGAGGGCTTCGACCGCGGCCTCTCGACCGACAACGCAATCGCCTACGGCATCAAGACCACCGCCGGCACGGTGACGAGCGCTGCGATCGTGATGGTCGGCGTGTTCGCAGTCTTCACCGTCCTCCCGTACGTCGACTTCAAGGAGATGGGCATCGGCCTCGCGGCCGCCGTCCTGATCGACGCGACGATCGTCCGCGGCGTGCTCCTGCCGGCCTCGATGAAGCTGCTCGGCGAGCGCAACTGGTACCTGCCGAGCTGGCTCCAGTGGCTCCCGCGGCTGGAGCACGAGGCTGCGCCGCCCGCGCCGTCTGCCAAGCCCGTCCCGGCTTCCGCCTAGCCGGGACGTCGCTCCCAGCCCCGGCCCCGAGCTCAGGGTTCGGGGCACACGCCTCACGAGAACAGCCCCGCTCAGGCGGGGCTTTCTCTGTGGTCTCTCTCCGCCGGGAGTCGTTGCGGTTCCGGCGGCCGGGGAAGTCCTGACCCTCAGGTCTGTTACGGAAAGAACCCCGGTGACGGGGGCCCCTTCCCACATCGAGATCGCCGGCCGCGAATCGAGTCGGCAGGCTCAGAGGGCGGCTTGAGCGGTACACCGCTCGCCGGAAGGACTCGTCCCGACTGCGAGGACACGGTCTGCTCCGGCGGTGTTGGAGACCACACGTCGGACGGAGAACGAGCCGCTCGGAGGGCGGGTCGTGCGGGTCAGCGAGGCGACGAGCGCTCCGTTCTGACGTAGCGCAACCTTCCAGGGGATCCCGTTGCGGTTCTGGTCGACCTCGAACTCGAGCTCGATCCTGCCGTTCTCGTTGCTCAGCTTGAGCTTCGCCGTCGAGCTCTTCGAGCATGTGCCCTGCACGCGCACGTCGCCGTCCTTGGCGACGGCGATCGGGACGGCTGCGAGTGCCATCCACGGCGGTGGCGACGGCGAAAGCTGCGGTACTTCGAATGGTGAACATGAGCTCTCCTCTCGCTTGGTGAACGAGACCGGAGACTCGCGATCGGCGAGGTCCGAGCGGCAATGGGACATTGGTCGGAGTGGCCCCCAGACGCCCGAGTCGAGCGGCGATCATGGGCTTCAGGTGGACGCGCGCTGGCCCAGGAAAGACTCGAAGCGAGAGGATGCGGCGTCCACGCACGGCTCGCTCGGTGCTCCTGCGTCTTCGCCCTCGGGAGCGCGGCTGCGATCGCCGTCGCGGTCGTCGGCGGCTACCTCGCGCTCCGCTCGGTGGCGATCGACGAGGCGAAGCGCGACACACGAACGAAGGTGCAGGAGTCGGGCCAGCTCGTCGAGTCCGTGCTCGCGGACGGCATCCTCGCGGGCGACGCCGCCGCCGTGAACGCGGTCGACGACCTGGTCGTCGCCCGGGTCCTCAGCAACTCCGTCGTCCGGGTGAAGATCTGGTCGGCGGACGGGCGTGTCCTCTACTCGGACGACCCTGCCCAGATCGGTGGCCGCTACAGGCTCGACGGCGGCCAGCTGCGCCTCTTGCGCGAGGGCGGGGCGGAGGTGGAGGTCAGCGACCTCGACCGGCCCGAGAACGCCCTCGACCGGCAACAGGGCGAGTTGATCGAGGCCTACACGCCGATCCGCACGCCGTCCGGGACGCCCGTCCTGTTCGAGATCTACGAGCGCTTCGACTCGGTCTCTGCGAGCGCGCGGCGGCTCCTCGCGTCCCTCGCGCCGCCGATCCTGGGTGCGATCGCGTTGATCCTGCTCGTCCAGGTCCCGCTCGTCTGGTCGTTGACGCGCCGGCTGCAGCGGGGGCACGAGGAGCGCGAAGCTCTTCTCGCGAACGCGATCGCGGCGTCCAACAGCGAGCGCCGGCGGATCGCGTCCTATCTCCACGACGGCCCGGTGCAGGACATCGCCGGCGCTGCCTTCTCCCTTGCGCCCCTGGCCGACAGTGCTGAAGCCCGTGGCGCGACGGGGGAGGCGCGCGAGCTCAGAGCGACGATCGACCTCCTTCGCCATGACGTACGCGACCTGCGGGCGCTCCTCGTCGATCTCCATCCGCCGCATCTGGAGGCCGCGGGCCTCGACGCCGCCGTCGCCGACCTGGTCAGCCCGCTCGAAGCGCGCGGGGTGCCCGTCACCGTCTCCATCGACGGCGCCGAGGCCCTCGAGCGGGATCAGGAGGCGCTCGTCTACCGGGTCGCGCAGGAGGCTCTGAGGAACGTGATCGCATACGCCGACCCGGGATCCGTCAGCGTCGAGCTTGCGCGCGACGGCGCGTCGATGCGGTTCGTCGTCGCCGACGACGGTCGCGGCTTCTCTCCCGAGACGAGAGCGCGGCGTGTGACGGAGGGTCACGTGGGGCTGTCCCTGCTCGAGGAGCTTGCACGCCAGTCGGGCAGCAGGCTCGTCATCCGGTCGCGCGAGGGCGAGGGAACGCGGATCGAGCTGGAAGTCCCGTGCCGGTGATCCGCGTCCTCATCGCCGACGATCACGGCGTCCTCCGCGACGGGCTCGGCCGGGTCATCGCCTCGCAGCCGGACATGGAGCTCGTCGGGGCCGCCGCGGACGGGGCGGAGGCGGTCGAGCTCTGCCGTGCCGCGAAGCCGGACGTCGTGCTCATGGACCTCGAGATGCCGGTCCTGGACGGCATCGAGGCGACTCGCACGATCGTCGGGGATGCCTCCGGGACCGTCGTGCTGGTGCTCACCTCCTTCTCCGACCGGCGCCGGATCGTGCAGGCGCTCGAAGCCGGCGCCGTCGGGTATCTGCTGAAGGACGCGTCCGCGGACGAGGTCGTGCGCGGCATCCGCATCGCTTCCGACGGCGGCTCGCCGCTCGATCCACGCGCCGCCCGCTCGCTGCTCGAGGCGAAGTCCGCGCCCGATCCACTCGCAGCCCTGTCTCCACGTGAACGGGAGGTGCTCGCACTGCTGCGCGAGGGGATGCCGAACAAGCTCATCGCGCGCCGTCTCGGAATCAGCGAGAAGACCGTGAAGTCGCACCTCACGAGCATCTTCCGCCAGATCGGCGTCACCGACCGCGTGCAGGCGATCCTCTGGGTGGAGCGTCAGGGACTCGCAGGGTGAGGCGATGGGACCAAAGTCCCGTTGCCGGCCGTGCGTGGCGCGAGCACACTGGCCGGGTGAGTCGGGCTCAGCAACTCGCAACCCTCGTCGCCATGGCGGCGTCCGCGCTCGTCGTCGCTGTCGGCACGGCCGGGGCGAAGGACTCGCGGCCCGAGGTTCGCGTCTCCGGCGTCTGCGGCGCCGGGGCCGCCTCGAAGCTGAAGCTGAAGGTGGACGACGGCCGTATCGAGCTCGAGTTCGAGGTCGAGCACGGCCGCGGCGGTGTCGTCTGGCGCGTCGCGCTCGTCCGCGAGCGGCGCGTCGTCTGGAAGGGCGCGGCGACGACCGGTCGGCGCAGCGGCTCGTTCGAGGTGAGGCGGACACTCGACGACCTGCCCGGCGCCGACACCGTGGCCGCGCGCGCCTGGGGCCCCGGCGGCACGAGTTGCCGGGCGACGGCGACGCTGCCGGGCTCCTGACGCGGCAGATCTCGACTCCCGTGCGGCCCGCGTGAAAGACTGACGCGGGCGCGATGAACGGGCATACGGCTGAGACGGCGGGGCTCACGGACACCGACCTGCGACTTCTCGACGGGTACTGGCGCGCCGCGAACTACCTGTCCGTCGGGCAGGTCTACCTGCTCGACAACCCGCTGCTGCGCGAGCCGCTGCGGCGGGAGCACGTGAAGCCGCGGCTGCTCGGCCACTTCGGGACGACGCCGGGGCTGAACCTGATCTACGCGCACATGAACCGGGCGATCCGCGATCGCGACCTCGACGCGATCTACGTCACCGGCCCCGGGCACGGCGGCCCGGCGCTCGTCGCCAATGCGTACCTCGAGCGCACGTACACCGAGCTCTACTCGCACGTCGGCCGCGACCTCGACGGGCTGCGCGCCCTGTTCCGGCAGTTCTCGTTCCCCGGCGGGATCCCGAGTCACGCCGCGCCGGAGCTGCCCGGCTCGATCCACGAGGGCGGCGAGCTCGGCTACGCGCTCGCGCACGCGTTCGGGGCGGCGTTCGACAACCCCGACCTCGTCGTCTGCTGCGTCGTCGGCGACGGCGAGGCCGAGACCGGGCCGCTCGCGGCGAGCTGGCACAGCAACAAGTTCCTGAACGCTCGCACCGACGGCGCCGTCCTGCCGTTCCTCCACCTGAACGGCTACAAGATCGCGAACCCGACCGTGCTCGCGCGGATCCCCGAGTGGGAGCTCAATGCGCTGCTCGAGGGCTACGGCTGGGAGCCGTTCGTCGTCTCCGGCTCCCGGCCGGACGCGGTGCACCGGCGGCTGGCGGAGGTGCTCGACGAGGCGCTCGACCGGATCGCGCAGATCCAGCAGGCGGCGCGCGAGGGCGGCGACGACGCGAGGCCGCGGTGGCCGGCGATCGTCCTGCGCACGCCGAAGGGCTGGACCGGGCCGCGCGAGGTCGACGGCGTGCCGGTGGAGGGCACGTGGCGATCGCACCAGGTGCCGATCGTGGATCCCCGCGAGAGCCCGGAGCACCTGCAACTGCTCGAGGACTGGCTGCGCAGCTACCGGCCCGAGGAGCTCTTCGACGAACAGGGGCGGCTCGTGCCCGAGCTGGCCGAGCTGCCGCCGGAGGGCAACCGCCGGATGAGCGCGAACCCACATGCCAATGGCGGCTCGCTGTTACAGGACCTTGCCCTGCCCGACTATCGCGATTACGCCGTCGAGGTCGAGAAGCCCGGAACGGGCGCGACCGAGGCAACCCGCGTGCTGGGCGAGTTCCTCCGCGACGTGATCGTCCGCAACCCGACCACGTTCCGGCTGTTCGGGCCCGACGAGACCGCGTCCAACCGGCTCCAGGCCGTGTTCGAGCAGACGACCCGTGCCTGGGACGCCGAGCGTCTGCCGACGGACGAGGCCCTTTCGCCAGATGGTCGGGTCATGGAGGTGCTGTCGGAGCACCTCTGCCAGGGCTGGCTCGAGGGCTACCTGCTCACGGGCAGGCACGGCTTCTTCAACTGCTACGAAGCCTTCATCCACATCGTCGACTCGATGTTCAACCAGCACGCGAAGTGGTTGAAGGTGACGCGCGGGATTCCGTGGCGGCGACCGGTTGCCTCGCTCAACTACCTGCTCTCGTCACACGTTTGGCGGCAGGACCACAACGGCTTCTCACACCAGGATCCCGGCTTCATCGACCACGTGGTGAACAAGAAAGCCGAGATCATCCGCGTCTACCTGCCGCCCGACGCGAACACACTGCTCTCCGTCTCCGACCACTGCCTGCGCAGCCGCCACTACGTGAACGTGATCGTGGCCGGCAAGCAGCCGTCGCTCGACTACCTCTCGATCGACGATGCGATCGTGCACTGCACGCGCGGGATCGGCGTCTGGTCGTGGGCGTCGACCGACGGCGACAGCGAGCCGGACGTCGTGCTCGCCTGCGCCGGCGACACGCCTACTCTCGAGGCGCTCGCGGCGGCGGCCCTACTCCGCGAGAGGCTGCCGGAGTTGAAACTGCGGTTCGTGAACGTGGTCGACCTGATGCGGCTCCAGCCGGATTCCGAGCACCCGCACGGGCTCTCGGACGTCGAGTTCGACGCGCTCTTCACGACCGACCGCCCGGTCGTCTTCGCCTACCACGGCTACCCGTGGCTGATCCACCGGCTCACGTACCGGCGCGCAAACCACGAGAACATCCACGTGCGCGGCTACAAGGAGGAGGGCACGACGACGACGCCGTTCGACATGGTCATGCTCAACGACCTCGACCGATTCCACCTCGTGCTGGACGTGCTCGACCGCGTTCCCGGGCTCGTGTCGAGCGTGGCGCATCTGCGTCAGGAGATGGTCGACACGCGGCTTCGCGCCCGGGCCTACACGCGCGAGCACGGGATCGACGACCCCGCGATTGCCGACTGGTCCTGGCCGTTCTGAGCGACTGCTGAGCCGCGCTTGTCCGAGATCCTCGTCGTCAACTCCGGGTCGACCAGCCTGAAGCTCTCGCTCGTCGACGACGACGAGTCGGCGACGCCGGTCGGCTCGCTCGCCGACGCAGGTGCCCACTCGGCGCTGGGCGACGTGCTCGGCGTCGCTCACCGCATCGTGCACGGCGCGACGCGGTTCCCCCGCCCGGTGCTGATCGACGGATCCGTGCTCGGCGAGCTACAGCTGCTGACCGAGCTCGCACCGCTGCACAACGGCGCGGCGCTCGCGGCGATCGAGGAGGCGCAGCGCGTGCTCCCGGACGTGCCGCACGTGGCGGTCTTCGACACCACGTTCCACGCGACGATCCCGGACGAGGCCGCCGCCTACGCGGTGCCACGGCGCTGGGCGGAGGAGTGGGGGGTGCGGCGCTACGGCTTCCACGGCCTCTCGGTGCAGTGGGCGGCCGAGCGGGCCGCCGTCTCGCGGCTCGTCGTCTGCCACCTCGGCGGCGGGTGCTCGGTCACGGCTGTCCGCGACCGGCGCTCGGTTGACACATCGATGGGCTTCAGCCCGCTCGACGGCGTACCGATGGCAACTCGCTCCGGAACGCTGGACCCCCAGATCCTCCTCTACCTGCTGCGCACCGGCCGGCTCGCCGTGGACGACCTCGAGCGCGCGCTGGAGCACGAGTCCGGCCTGCTCGGGCTCTCCGGGGTCTCGGCGCGCGTGGATGAGCTCGAGCGCTCCGACGAGCCGTCGGCCGCGCTCGCGCTCGACGTCTTCACACACCGCGTGGCCGCCGCGGTCGCCGCGATGACGACCTCGCTCGGCGGCCTCGACGCGCTCGTGTTCACCGGCGGTGTCGGCGAGAACTCGAGTCTCGTCCGCGCCCGGGTCTGCGAGCGGCTCGCCCACCTCGGAGTCGAGCTCGACGCCGAGGCCAACGCGAGCGTGTCACCCGACGCCGAGATCGCAACGGGCGGGTCGCCCGTTCGGGTGCTCGTCGTCGTCGCGCGCGAGGACGTCGTCGCCGCGAGAGCGGCACGGCGGCTGCTCTGCTAGTGAGGAGCGCGGGCACAGGGAGGTCTGACGAGCCTCGAGGTTCTTGTCCAGATGATTGATTCCGGATGCGCGTGCTCGCGTGCGGGCCCCATTCGCAAATGCGACGAATTGGGGTCAATCATCAGGGGGCGCCGAGCCTCGACCGCGGGCCGGTGGACACCCCGGGTCGGATGACCTCCGCTCATCGGCTGCTGGGCGTCTAGGTTGTCGGGATGAGCGCCGCCACAGATGTGACCTACGGCCGAAGCGATCGTGCGAACCGGATCGCCGAGCTCGAGCGCCGGCTCGTGGAGCCGCTCAAGCCGCTCGCAACCGTCGCCTACAACCTGCGCTGGAGCTGGATGCGCCGCGGCGGCCTCGTCTTCGCCGAGATCGACGCTCATCGCTGGCGGCTCGCCGGGCGGAACCCGGTCCGGTTCCTGTTCGAGCTCACGCACGAGCACCAGGTCGCAGCTGCGAGCCGTTCGGAGATCATCGAGAAGGTGCAGTGGCTTGCCCGCGAGTTGGACGCCGACCCCGTCCGGCGGCAGGCGCCGGGTGAGGAGTTCGACGGCTCGGTCGCGTACTTCTCCGCCGAGTTCGGTGTTCACGCCTCCCTGCCGGGCTACTCCGGCGGCCTCGGCGTCCTCGCCGGCGATGTCCTCAAGGAGGCGAGCGACCGCGGCCTCCGCATGGTCGGCGTCGGCCTCTTCTACCGGCGCGGCTACTTCTCGCAACGGCTCGACATTTCGGGCACACAGCAGGAGTACTGGCTCGAGCACGACGCCGCCGAGCTGCCGATGGCCCTCGTCAACGGGGCTGACGGCAAGCCGCTGCGCCTCTCCGTCACCGTCTTCGGGCGGCCGATCCTGTTCCAGGTGTGGTGCGTGCAGGTCGGGAGCGTGTCGCTGCTCTTGCTCGACGCGGAGCTGCCGGAGAACGACCCGGTGAGCCGGTGGACGACCGCGCGGCTCTACGACGGCAACACGCACGTGCGGCTCGCCCAGTACGGGTTGCTCGGTATCGGCGGCGCGCGCGTGCTCGAGGCGCTCGAGATCCAGCCGGACGTGCTGCACCTGAACGAGGGCCATCCCGCACTCGCAGCGCTCGAGCTCGTCGCCCGCCGGGTCGAGCACGGGACGTCCCTCGAGGAGGCGCTCGAGGAGGTGCGCAAGCAGGTCGTGTTCACCACGCACACGCCGCTCCAGGTCGGCAACGAGGGCTATCCGCCCGAGCAGTTCCTGGAGGCGTTCGCCGAGCTCGCCGGCCGCCTCGGGCTCGAGGGCGAGGCGTTCCTCGACCTCTGCCGCGTCACGCCGGGCACGGGCGAGCCGGGCCTGTCGCCGCTCGCCATGCGGCTCTCGAGCCGGCGGAACGGCGTCAGCCGGCGGCACGGCGAGCTGGCGCGCGAGATGTGGAAGCCGATGTTCCCCGACTCGCCCGTGCCGATCGACCACGTCACGAACGGCGCCCACCTCGCGACCTTCCTCGGCGATCCGTTCTACGCGCTGCTCGTCGAGCACCTCGGCGAGCGCTGGCGCCGCAGTCCGGCCGATCCGGCCGCCTGGGAGCCGGTGCGCGAGATCCCCAACGCCGAGCTGTGGAGAGCCCGCACCGCGGCTCGCCGCCGGCTCGTCGAGTTTGCGCAGGAGAAGGCCGAGCAGGACCGGCTCCTGCGCGGCGAGTCGATCGAGTACGTGCGTGCCGGCGCCGATCTGCTCGACGCGGAGACGCTGACCTTCGGCTTCGCGCGCCGGCTCGCCGGCTACAAGCGGCTCTCGCTGCTCGTGGCCGACCCCGTTCGAGCGCGCCGCCTCCTAACCGGCCCGCCGCCGATCCAGGTGCTCATCGCCGGCAAGGCACACCCACGCGACGCGGACGGGAAGCGGCTCCTCGAGCGGCTCTTCGAGCTGCGCGACGTGATCGACCCGGCGGGCGGGCGCGTCGCTTTCCTCGAGGACTACGACCTCGCGCTCGCCCGCCAGCTCGTGTCGGGCTGCGACGTGTGGGTGAACCTGCCGCGGCCGCCGCTGGAGGCGAGCGGCACGAGCGGGATGAAGGCGATGTTCAACGGCGGCCTCCACCTCAGCGTCCTCGACGGCTGGTGGGCGGAGGGCTACAACGGGGCAAACGGCTGGGCGATCGACGGCGACGGCGACGCCGACCCGGTTGTCGCGGACGCGCGCGACGCGGAGGCCCTGTACGACCTGCTCGAGAACGAGGTGATCCCACTCTTCTACGAGCGCGACGCCGACGGCGTCCCGCAGCGCTGGTGCGAGCGGATCAAGGAGTCCCTCGTGAGCTGCGGCCCGACCTTCACCTCGGCGCGGATGCTCGACGACTACGTCACGCGGATCTACGCCGGCGAGCCGAGGTAGGGGAGCCGCGACGACAGCCGTCGCGAAGGCGACGAACCCCAGACCGACGCCCTCGCGCCACCAGGAGCAGCGCCATCGACACCGTGACCCGCCGGCCGGGTGTCACCAGCTGCTCATGGGCGCGGTGCTCAGGGGGATTGGGGGCTGAACGGATGGAGCTCGTCCTGCCCCTCCTGGACGACGCCCCAGCTCGACTCGGGGACGGCGTTCCAGACGCCGGGCAGGTCACCGAGCGGCTCTGAGAGGACGACTCTGGACTCGTCCGAGAGCTCGTCGAGCTCAGCCATGTCCGGATAGAGCTCGCGCAGCTGGTCGACGCGCGTGCTGTAGTAGAGCGTCCGCGAGCTTCCCTCGCTCGAGTAGCGGAACGCCCACAGCCGCTCCCCGTCCGAGGTCGCGACCGTCATCTGAATCGGGTACTCGACACCGTGCCGGGTGCCCGTCTCCTCGACGAAGCCCACCATCCGCTCGACCGCAGCCGGCGGGTCGTCCTCGAGCCCGAACGTGAGCGCGAGGTAGAACATCGTCTCGGAGTCGGTCGTGCCCTCGATCGAGGGGAAGAGCGACGCGTCCACCGCAACCCGCAGGTCGCGCATGACCGTCTCGTAGCCGCGGATCGCGCCGTTGTGCATCCACAGCCACTTACCGTGGCGAAACGGATGCGTGTTGGTCTCCTGGATCGCCGTCCCCGTCGAGGCACGGATGTGCGAGAGGAACAGGGGTGAGGAGATGCTTGCAGCGAGCTCGCGGAGGTTGCGGTCGTTCCAGGCCGGATGGGTGCTGCGATACACGTGCGGCAGCGCGCCGTCGCCGTCGTACCAGCCGACGCCGAAGCCGTCGCCGTTCGTCGTGGTCGCGCCCTCCCGCGAGTGCAGGCTCTGATCGACCAGCGAGCGGTCGCGATTCAGGAGCAGCGTGTCGAGCCGGAGCGGCGAGCCCGAGTAGGCGAGCCAGCGACACATCAGCCGACGCCCCGGGCGACAGGTGACAAGCCGTCACTTGCGGGGCGCGACCTCATGCGGACGATCGTCCCACGGCGGCGCGCGTCCCGTCAAACGAGAACGTCTCGCGACGGGCGACGGCCGCGCTCCTTCGTACGATGGCGCCGTGCTCTGGAGTGTCTCGTTCCGCGTCCGGCAGTACCTGAAGGGGAGCCTCTGGGTGATCCCCCTCGTGGGCGGACTCGTGGGCGTGCTTCTCAGCTACAGCGCCGCGTGGATTGAGCGCTCCGGCGACCTCCCCGATGCGTGGACCTACACGCCGAGTACGGCGCTCACCGTGCTCACGACGGTGGTGGGGGCGACGGTCGGCCTCACCGGGTTCGTCGTCACGGTCAGCGTGCTGGTCGTGCAGAT
Organism: uncultured Actinomycetes bacterium; assembly: GCA_963781435.1. Classification (GTDB taxonomy): domain Bacteria; phylum Actinomycetota; class Thermoleophilia; order Gaiellales; family Gaiellaceae; genus PALSA-600. The sequence continues at coordinate 14,967 of CAWAGR010000018.1, forward strand.
GGCGACCGGGACGTTCTCGGCGCGCTACATGCGCCTCTGGTACCGCGACGGGATCCTCAAGGCCGTGCTCGCCGTGCTGATCGGGACGTTCATGTTCTCGTACTCACTCCTCCGGCGCGTCGAGACGGCGGACTCGGTGCCGAACCTCGGCGTCAGCGCGTGCGGTGTGTTCCTCGGCATCGGGCTCGTGCTGTTCCTCGTCTTCCTCGACCGCTTCGTGCACCGGCTTCGGCCCGTGGCGGTGGCGGCGCTCGTCGCCAAGGCGGGCCGGCTGTCGCTGCGGAACGTCGCGCGCAAGGCGTCGTCGCCGCGACCCAGGGCCGACGACGCCGAGATCGGTGCGCTGGCCGGGCGGCCCGCCGCCGTGACCGTGCGGAGCGACCGGCCGGGCGCGATCCAGGCGGTCGACGAGCACGGGCTCGTGGCGTGGGCGCGGACGCACGACTGCGTGCTCGTCCTCCCGCACGCGATCGGGGTCTTCGTCTCCAGCGGGGCGACGCTTGTTCAGGTGCATGGCGAGGTGACGCCGACGCCGAGCGCCGAGCGACGCCTCCGCAGGACGGTCGCCCTCGGCGTCGAGCGGACGATCGACCAGGACCCCGCCTTCGCGGTCAGGATCCTCGTCGACGTCGCGATCAGGGCGCTCTCGCCGGCGGTCAACGATCCCACGACGGCGATCCAGATTCTCGACCACCTCGAGGACACGCTCACCCTGATCGGTACGACACCGGGGCTCGACGGCCGCTGGGAGTTAAACGACGCCGACGGCCGCCTGCGCGTCGTCATGCCCGCGCAGCGCTGGTCGGATTACCTCGGGCTCGGCGTGACGGAGATTCGCGAGTACGGAGCACCGTCGATTCAGGTCGTCCGCCGGCTCAGGGCCATGCTGCTCGAGTTGGGCGACACCGTGCTGCCCGACTACGTCGAGGCGGTCGAGCGCGAGTTGGCGCGGCTCGAGGCGACCGCCGAGGCGTCGTTCGGCGACGCGATCGACCTCGATCTCGTCGGCGACGCGGACCGCCAGGGCATCGGCGGGCCGCGCGGTCTTGCCTGAGCGCATGCGCGGCCTGTGCTCGCCGCGCGGCCCGGGTGGCCGACCACCGTCGCCCCCGGGCTGAGCGCCTAACCCCTTGCAGGGTGCACGGCGGCCGTCGAGAATAGGTGACGGTTGTCACGACCCCCCAAAGGAGGGTGAGATGAGCGGTTGGACTGCTGATCGGTGGGCGGCCTCGTCCGGCGTCCTGTTTGCGATTGTCTGGGTCGCCGGAGGCCTGATCCCGGGCGAGCCGGCGGACTACAACGGGAGTGCGAGCGAGATCGGCTCGTTCCTCACCGACAAGCACGCCGAGTTGACGGTGCAGACGCTGCTCGGCGGCCTGAGCCTGGTGCTGCTCCTGTGGTTCATGTCCAGCTTCGCCGGGATGTTCCGGGAAGCGGGGCAGCGGCGGCTCTCGACGATCATGTACGGCTCGGGCGTCGCGCTCGTGGCGATCGGCGCGGTGGGCGATGCGCTCACGATCGCGGCGGTGCAGCTCCAGCCGGTGCTCGACTCGAGCTCCGTGCAGGCGCTCTACGCAGCGTCGTTCTTCGTCTACATCCGACTCTTCTGGGTGGTCGCGGCGCTCGCCTTGGCGACGGGGCTCGCGACGCTCCGCTCGCGGGCGCTGCCGCAGTGGTACGCGATCCTGACCTTCCTGGGCCTGATCGTGTTCCTGGTCGGCGCCGTCTCGATCCGCATGAACGGCTTCTTCAGCCCGGAAGGCGCGGGGTCGATCATCGGCTTCCCGGTCTTCGCGCTCTGGATCCTCGTCTCGAGCATCCTTCTCGTGCGCAAGCTCGGCGTCGACACGGCGGCCGAGGCGCGGCCGGCCCCGTCGCCCGCGACCGCGTAGGGGGTTCCGCTGCCTCGTCGGGACCGTCGCCGTCCCGACGAGGCAGCCCGCGAGCCCGACTGCCCGCGATGGAGACGGGCCGCGCGGTCAGCTCGAGAAGCCGTCGAGCGCGGCTTGGACGAGGCCCGGCAGCGTCTCGAGGTTGTAGCCGCCTTCGAGCACGGCGGCGACGCGCGGCGCGAGCTTCGGACGCGCGCCGGGCGAGCTCGCGGAACGCGTCGTCCGAGAGCTCGAGCTCGGCAAGTGGGTCGTCGACGTGGGCGTCGAACCCGGCGGAGACGAGCAGCAGTTCGGGTTCGAAGGCCGCGATCGCGCGCTCGGCGCGCTCGAACGCGACGAGGTATGCCTCATCGCCGGTGCCCGCCGCCAGAGGGATGTTGACCAGCGTCTCGCCCTGCTCGTCGGGCCCGCCCGTGCCGGGGTAGAACGGCCACTGGTGGAGCGAGGCGAACAGGATCGTCGGGTCGTCGCCGACGATCTCCTGGGTGCCGTTGCCGTGGTGGACGTCCCAGTCGAGGATCGCGACGCGCCCGAGCCCGAGCTCCACTTGCGCCCAGCGCGCCGCGATCGCGATCGAGTCGAAGATGCAGAAGCCCATCGCCTGTCCCGGCCGTGCGTGATGTCCCGGCGGCCGCGCGAGCGCGAACCCGCCGCGGGCCGCGGCCTCGATCGCCGCTCCGGCTGCGAGGAGTGCCGCCTCGTAGGTCGTCTCGGTGCAGATGGTGTCGGCATCCAGCCAGCCGCGAAACGAGCGCACCCGGTCGACGAGCCCGCGGGTGTGGCAGCGGAGGACGTCCTCCTCCGTTGCGGGTGCGCACTCCACGTACGCAAACCGCTCGTGGAGTACGGCCAGCCGGCGGCCCGACTCGGGGTGGCTCCCGGTCGGGTGCAGCGACGAGAGGTGCGGATGGCTGACGACCTCCACGCGTCAGGCGCGCTCGGCGAGCCGCTTGGCCAGCGCGTTCAGCCCGAGCCCGGCGGCGTGCTCGGCGGCCCGACCCCAGGTCGGTTCGTGCGGGGCGAGCTCGGGCAGCGGCGCGGAGGCGTCCATCTGCGCGACCCGCCGGTACAGGCGCAGGTCGTCGGCGACGGTGGAGAAGCGCCCGGCCGCCAGGGCCGCGTCGAGCGTTCCGTACTGCGCGAGGAGACTCGCGGCCGTCTTCGCGCCGACGCCCGGCGCGCCCGGAATCCCGTCGGACGGGTCGCCCCGCAGCGCGATGAAGTCGACGACTTGGGACGGGTCGACGCCGTATCGCTCACGCACCTCGATCGGCCCGATCCGCGCGAGCTCGCTTACGCCCTTGACCGGCTGGAGGATCGTTACGCGCTCGGTCGCGAGTTGGAAAGCGTCGCGGTCGGAGGTGGCGACGAGCACCGGCCCGTCCCAGTGCGCCGCGGCCGCGGCGAGGAAGTCATCCGCCTCGTAGCCGGCCGCCTTCGCGTAGGCGAAGCCAAAGGAGGCCACGAGCTCCGGCAGCGCGTCCAGCTGTTCGAGCAGCGCGTCGTCGAACACTCGCCCGGCCTGGTATCCGGAGAGCGCCTCGTGCCGGTAGTTCGGCACGTCGAGCGTGTCCCAGCCGACGACCACCGCCGCCGGGCGCTCCGCGTCCCAGAGCCGCTCCAGAAAGCCGGCGAACCCGACGAGCGCGCCGGCCGGCCGCCCACCCGCGCCGCGAATCGACTTCGGCAGGCCGTGGTAGGCGCGGTGTGCGAGCGAGTCGCCGTCGACGGCGAGCAGGGTGCTCATACGCGCTCCGGTGCCGGCCAAGCCGGCACCTCCGCTCTCTGAGAGCCTCCGTCGAGCCTACGGCTCGATTCCCGCTCCGGCGCCGGCAAAGCCTGCACCTCCGCTCTCTGAGAGCCTCCGTCGAGCCTACGGCTCGATTCCCGCTCCGGCGCCGGCAAAGCCGGCACCTCCGCTCTCTGAGAGCCTCCGTCGAGCCTACGGCTCAGGCCAGGTGTCCGGATGGGCGATGTCATGTCGGGCGAGTATCGCGTAAGCGGCATCTGCGGCTATCGTGGCCCGCTGACATGCCAGCAGCGAAGCCATCCGGCGGGCGCCGACTCGTAATCGTCGAGTCGCCTGCCAAGGCGAAGACCATTGCCAGCTACCTCGGCGACGACTACATCGTCGAGTCGTCGATCGGCCACATCCGCGACCTGCCGCACAGCGCGGCGGAGGTTCCGGCCGAGCAGAAGCAGGAACCGTGGGCGCGGCTCGGCGTCAACGTCGACTCCGATTTCGAGCCGCTCTACATCGTCGACCCGAAGAAGAAGAAGGTCGTCACGAGCCTGCGCGCCAGGCTCAAGGACGCCGACGAGTTGCTGCTCGCAACCGACGAGGATCGCGAGGGCGAGGCGATCGCCTGGCATCTCGTCCAAGTGCTGAAGCCGCGCGTTCCCGTGCGGCGGATGGTCTTCCACGAGATCACGCGCGCCGCGATCGAGCGCGCACTCGGCGAGACGCGCGAGATCGACGAGCAGCTCGTCGACGCGCAGGAGACGCGGCGCATCCTCGACCGGCTGTACGGCTACGAGGTCTCGCCGGTGCTCTGGCGCAAGGTGATGAAGGGCCTCTCGGCGGGTCGCGTGCAGTCGGTCGCGACGAGGCTCGTCGTCGAGCGTGAGCGGCAACGGATGGCGTTCGTCGCAGCCGAGTACTGGGACATCGCCGGCACATTTGCGGCGACCGCCGATTTCACGGCGCGGCTTGCAGCCGTCGAAGGGCGGCGCGTCGCGCAGGGTCGCGACTTCGCCCGCGACGGGACGTTGACCGATGCGGAAGCCGTCCAGCTCGACGAGGCTGCCGCACGAGGGCTCGCCGGCGCGCTGGAGGGTGCCGAGTTCACGGTGCGCTCCGTCGAGCGCCGCCCGTACACGCGCCGCCCCGCGGCGCCGTTCATGACCTCGACCCTCCAGCAGGAGGCGAGCCGCAAGCTCCGCTTTTCCGCGCAGCAGACGATGCGCGTGGCGCAGCGGCTCTACGAGAACGGCTACATCACCTACATGCGCACCGATTCGACGTCGCTGTCGGAGTCGGCGATCGCCGCGGCGCGCGACCAGGCGCGCAAGCTGTACGGCGCGGACTCCGTCCCGCCCGAGCCGCGGCAGTACAACCGGCGCGTCAAGAACGCGCAGGAGGCGCACGAGGCGATCCGTCCCGCGGGCGACCGCTTCCGCTCACTCGACGAGGTGCGCGGCGAGCTCGAGCGCGACGAGTACGCGCTCTACGAGCTCGTCTGGAAGCGAACGGTCGCCTCGCAGATGGCCGACGCGCGCGGTGAGACCGTGTCAGTGCGGCTCGGCGCGACGGCCGCCGACGGCCGCGACGCCGAGTTCGCGACCGCCGGCACGGTGATCACCTTCCGAGGCTTTCTGCTCGCGTATGAGGAGGGCCGCGACGAGCCGGCCGGCGACGCCGACGAGGAGAAGCGGCTGCCGCCGCTCATCGAGGGCGACGCCGTGCAGACGCGCGGGCTGGAGCCCAACGGGCACTCGACGAGCTCGCCGGCGCGCTACACCGAGGCAACGCTCGTGCGGGCACTCGAGGAGCGCGGCATCGGCCGCCCCTCGACCTACGCCGCGATCATGGGCACGATCCTCGACCGCGGCTACGTGCGCAAGGAGGGCCAGGCGCTCGTGCCGTCGTTCCTCGCCTTCGCGGTCACGAACCTCCTCGAGCAGCATTTCGGGCGACTCGTCGACTACGAGTTCACGGCCCGGATGGAAGACGACCTCGACCGGATCGCCGCGGGCACCGAGGAGCGCAGTGCGTGGCTCCGCCGCTTCTACTTCGGCAATGGCGACCCCGGCCTCAAGGCGCTGGTCTCCGACCTGGGCGATATCGATGCGCGCGCGATCAACACGATCGAGATCGGCAACGGCATCGAGCTGCGGATCGGCCGTTACGGCCTCTACATCGAGCGGGAGGGTCAGCGTGCGACCGTCTCCGACGACATCGCTCCAGACGAGCTGACCGTCGAGCGCGCCGAGGAGATCCTCTCGCAGAGCCAGCAGCAACGCGAGCTCGGCACGGACCCGGAGACCGGGCGCACGATTGTCGCGAAGACGGGCCGCTACGGGCCGTACGTGACGGAGGTGGTGGAGAACGGCGAGAAGCCGCGCACCGCGTCGATCTTCAAGTCGATGTCGCCGGAGACCCTGAGTCTGGAGGACGCTCTGCTCCTCCTCTCGCTGCCGCGAACGCTCGGCTTCGACCCGGCCGACGGGGAGGAGGTCGTTGCCACGAACGGTCGCTACGGGCCCTACGTCAAGAAGGGCTCCGAGACGCGGTCGCTCGAGAGCGAGGAGCAACTGCTGACGATCACGATCGACGAGGCGCTGGCGCTGCTCGCGCAGCCGAAGCAGTCCGGCCGTCGCGGCTGCAGCGGCGCCTCCGCTCCGCGAGCTCGGCGCCGATCCGGTAAGCGGCAAGCCGATGCTGCTCAAGAACGGACGCTTCGGTCCGTACGTCACGGACGGTGAGTTGAACGCGAGTCTGCGCTCGGGCGATACAGTGGAGACGCTCACGCCGGAGCGAGCGGCCGAGCTGCTGGCCGGTCGCCGCGAGGCCGGGCCCCCAAAGAAGCGCCGGAAACAGCGCTGATCTTCATAGTTCGCCAACGGTTACCCTCAACTTTCTTCATCATGAATCGTCCATACTCCACCAACGACCGCACGCGCGTAGCGGGAGTCCCGCCGTGCCGCGATTGGCGGCTCGGGGAAGCGAAAAAGTGCGCTTACCCCTGGCAAACGGAGGAGAAATCCCATACGGTGCGAAGGTTCCGGAACCTGTGAAGAGCGAAGGGATGTGCCGAAACACTTGACGCAGAACCAGTTGACCGAACTGCTCGAATCCGAAGGCGCCCGCGCCATGCTCGACGTGGGCGAGGAGCGCGGCTGGATCGAGCCCGCCGAGCTCGAGGCGTTCGCCCTCGAGCACGATCTCGCCGAGCTCGATGTCGAGGAGTTGACGCGCGAGCTCGAGCGCATCGGGCTCGAGGTGCGCGAGGCCGTCGCCGACGAGAAGGCTGCTGCCAAGGCGGCGCAGGAGCATGTGGTGTGGGAGGCCGACCAGCCCTCGGGCGCTGGAGACAGCCTGCAGCTCTTCCTGGCCGATGTCGGGCGCCACAAGCTGCTCACCGCGGCCGAAGAGGTCACGCTGGCGAAGGCGATCGAGCGCGGCGACCTCACCGCCAAGCGGCGGATGATCGAGTCCAACCTGCGCCTCGTCGTCTCGATTGCGAAGGGTTACCGCGGCCTGGGCGTGCCGTTCCTCGACCTCATCCAGGAGGGGACGCTCGGCCTCAATCGCGCCGTCGAGAAGTTCGACTGGCGGCGTGGGTACAAGTTCTCCACCTACGCCACGTGGTGGATCCGTCAGTCCGTGCAGCGCGCGGTCGCGAACCACGCGCGCACGATCCGCGTGCCGGTGCATGTCGTCGAGCGCCAGCAGAAGCTGTCGCGCGCGGCTCGCCGGCTCGAGGTCGAGCTCGGTCGTGAGCCGACGAAGGACGAGCTCGCTGAGGCGACCGGCCTGCCGATCCAGCACGTCGACGAGGCACTCTCCGCGGCGTCCGCCTCCGTCTCGCTGAACCAGACGGTCGGCGCCGACGACGAGGGCGAGCTAGGCGATCTCTTTGCCGACCGCGAGGCGGCCGACCCGTTCGACGAGGCTGAGGAGTCCCTCCGCCGGCAGAACATCCGCAAGGCGCTCGACGCTCTGCCCGAGCGGGAGCGGCGGATCCTCGAGCTGAGGTTCGGCTTCCAGGGCGAGCCGTGGACGCTCGAGGCGATCGGGCACGAGCTTGACCTGACCCGCGAGCGCGTTCGCCAGCTCGAGGGCCAGGCTCTCTCGCGGCTCGCCGCCCTTCGTGAGCTCGCAGGCCTCGCGGCCTGACGCGAGCTACTCGGTCTCGCCGGCCAGCCTGAACCTGCAACCTGACGGGCCGCTCGTCGGACGGATCGTCCGCGTCGAGCCCCTTTCAGAGCGCCATCGCGAAGGGCTGCGCGAGGCGCTGGAGGCAGAGCCCGAGATCCTTCGTTACACGGCGTTTCCCGGCGACTTCGACCCCTGGTTCGACGAGGCGCTCGTCCTCCCCGCCGAGGTGCCGTTCGCGGTCTTGGTGGGCGGGCGTGAGGTGGGCTCGACACGCTTCCTGAACTTCGCGCCGGAGCACGCGCGTGTCGAGATCGGCTGGACCTGGCTGCACCGTTCGGCGTGGGGAACGGGTGCGAATGTGGAGACGAAGCTGCTGCTGCTCGAGCACGCCTTCGAGCGTCACGGCCTGCAGCGGGTCGAGTTCAAGACCGACGCGCGGAATCAGCGCGCCCGCGGGGCGCTCCTCGCATTGGGTGCCCAGTTCGAGGGGATCTTCCGAAAGCACATGCTTCTGCCCTCAGGGCCGCGCGATTCAGCGTGGTACGCGATCGTCGATGACGACTGGCCCGCGGTAAAGGAGCGGCTGCTGCTGCGGCTGGGCGCGCCCGCGTGAGGTTGCACGAATCCGGTGCGGTACTGCGGGCCGGCGCATCGCGGTGGCCCTTGCACCTCCCTCGATGAAGGGACGCTCCGGTTAAAGGCAATCAGGGGCCACGCCGATATGCGTGTCTGTGGATGCTGCCAAGCGCGATGCGATCCTGACGCGCTACCGCGAGCACGCCAGGCATTTCGAGACGGTCGCTGCGGCGCGTCGGACACCGGTGGCGGAGGTGATCGCGATCGCACCGCGCGACGCCGAGCCAGAGCAGGTGCCGTCGGCGCGAGAGATCGAGGTCCTCCAACTCGTCTCCGACGGCCTCGTGAACCGCGAGATCGGCACTCGGCTCTTCCTCTCGGAAGAAACAGTCAAAAGCCACGTGCGCCACATCCTCGCAAAGCTCCAAGCAAGGTCAAGAGCCCACGCCGTAGCTGTTGGCTTCCGGCGCGGGCTCATCAACTGACCTCCTAAGGATCTCCACACTTCCTGTTAACAACCCCCTAATCGGGTGATTGGCAGGTGGAGTTGGAGAAGCTTAGGTACGCGTGTCTACCGACTGCGCCGACCCGGCTCTACGAGTTCCGGCGCCACCAGCTACGGCTCCACGAGAAACAAACCGAACGATGCTTGCGCATGTCTGAGTGTCCTCCCTCGCTTGGGGAACTGACGGCTCAACGAATCTATCCCCTATTCGAGGGATGCGCAAGGGGCAGAGGGATGCGGCATGAATCCACGGAAGGAAATAGTCGAGTCGTGAGCGGGGCGTTTGCTCTCAATCAGATTGAGGCCCGTTCGCGTTTCTACGCCATCTCGCTATGGGTGGTGCGCCGTGGCTCTCGTTTCGGGGATCGTTGCAACTGGGAGTGCCGTCGGGAACCCCACTGTCATCGTGCTGCTGGCTGGGGTCGCGGCAATTGCCGAACGTGGTCGCATTGAGCTTCGGTCGCAACTTTCTGCGTCGATTGCGCTTGTGCCGACCCTCTTTGCGGCGGTGCTTTTCGGGCCTCTAGCCGCGATCATCGTCGCCGCTGCGTCATTCGTGCTGGAGTTCCGTCAGCCCATACTTGCGGTGGGCCTCTTACACGGCGAGCAGGATGATTACTGCCGGGCTCACGGGCGTCGCCGCCGCGGGCGTCGTAGCGATGTGGTCGGGTCGCTTGACCGGTGTCGCGGCCGCAACATTGGTCGGTGCCTTCGTCTCACAGATGTCTTGACACAGGATTCGCGGCGTTCGCGCTCCGGCTCCGCCGGCTAGCGTCGACAATGGAAACGCTCCGAGAGGCCTTGTCCGCTCGCGCTTCTGGCTGTTCCGCTCTACGCGCCGGTTGTTGCTCTCCTGGCATTCGCGTACGAAGAGATCTCTCCCTTAACGCTTCCGCTGTTCCTGATTCCCGCTCTTGCCGCTCAACGACTCTTTGGGCTCTATCACGACCAGCGCACGCTGACCAAGGAGTTGGTCGACGTGAACGGCGCCTTGAACGAGCAAACCTCTCGTTCGCTTCGGCGCTAGTCGCGACTCTCGATGCGCGAGATCGCTACACCGCCGGCCACTCGAGCGCGGTTGCTGTCTACGCCCGCGATATCGCCGCTCGCATGGGGCTGTCAGCCGAAGAACAGCAGCTCGTACACGTGTGTGGTTTGGTCCACGACATTGGAAAGATCGGACTCCCGGCCGGTCTCCTGGAAAAACCAGGCGCGCTCACTCTTGAGGAACGCCGAGACATGCAACAACACTCCGAGATCGGCGAGCGGATCCTCTGCAAATGTCGATACGTACGCCGAGATTGCTTCTGTCGTGCGTCATCACCACGAACGAATCGACGGCGAGGGATATCCAGATCGCCTCCAAGGCGAACGCCATTCCGCTCCTCTCGCGCATCATCGCGGTTGCAGATGCGTACAACGCAATGACATCTGATCGGCCATACCGTGATGCCATGCCGAGTCGAGTCGCTCGTCTAAGACTAGCGCAGGCGGTAGAGAGTCAGTTCGATACGGCAGTGGTCGCAGCCTTCGAAGCGATTCTCGCCCCAGCGGACGAGGACTACCGGCTAGGGCGTGGCCCACGTTTCGCAATCGGGACCAAGCAGGAGAATCGGATCGCGCGACTCAGACGCCCACTTGCAGTGGTCGCTGGTTAGGGATCAACCTCGGCGCGCGTCGCTGCCTCTGTTCTTGTACGCGTGCCGGTCTTGTCAAGGATGTGTCGCACGTGAACCTTGACTGTCGCCTTGCTGATGAAGAGTATTGCGGCAATCTCTCTATTCGTCAGGCCTTGCCGAACAAGCTGTAGCACCTCGCATTCTCGAGGGGAAAGCGGTTGCCGCTGCAATCGCGGTCGCGCACCGACTCGGATTCCAGTGCGGCGCGCGAGATCAAAATCGTTGCAGCGGCGAAGGAGTGCCCGAAGGCGGGGGCGGCAAGCCGCGACCGTCACTAGAGTTTCAAGCAGGAGCGGCCTTGCGCGCATCGCACAAACAAGCGCATCCCAAACGCCGGAACGCTCGGCCATGACGAAGGCATGAAGAGCGGCCTCTTCAGATGGTCGGGATATCGCTCGCGCGCAGGCGACGAGTGCATGGACGTCCACCGCAGTGGTCATCGCTGCGGCCAGTTCAGCTTCAAGTTGTGCGATCTTCGCCTCCCCGAGCACCGCCGAAACCATGGCTCCCGTGGCCTTGAGTTCTGCTTTCATGGCTGGATTCGCGGGATGGCTTTCGTCTACGATCAAGGCATCGCGTGCTTCGCTGGGTCGTTGAAGCGCCAAGAGAAAACGGGCGCGCAGCGCCGCCGAGTTGAGGCTCAAGTGTCCATCGCCGAGAACGTCGGCGGCTCGTTCCACGCGTCGAAGCCAGCGATCTGCCTGGGCGAAATCGCGATAGCCCAGCGAAGACGCTGCAAGAGCCCATTCAGCGTGGGGCACTGCCCATGAAAGTTGATACTTCGATGCCTCGTCCCGAGTCAGTTCGGCAAAATGATGCGCTCCGTAGTAATCAGCCCGAAGCATCAACTGATAGGCGTGCGTGTTCGTGAATGAGGTTCGAACGCGCGGGTCCGATACTGCGTTAAGATTGTGCATCGCACTTTCGGAGTCAAACGGGTCCGCGAAGCCAGTCGTGTATCGGCGCAACGTTATCTCGGCAATTGTTGCTTGCACAAGATCAATTGGCGAGGCATCTCGCCGCTTCTGAAGTTCGCGTACCGTTTCGATCGCATTCGGAGCTTCGGAGTAGGTTGATGTCAGCACCAAGCCCCAAAGCGCGTCGCGTGTGTCGTCTTCATCCTTGGCAGCGTCATGTGCGCGGCGAAAATGTGCGGGAGCGGCGGAATAGTCCGTGCAGAGCTGTGCTCCCTGGCCTGCAACCCAGTGCGCGTGTGCAGCCAATACGTGTGAGGGCCCCAGTCCGTTGGCTGCGCGAGCCCCAAGCGCTTCCGCGCGTGAGAACAGGCCATCTCGAAGGGCCAGTTCTGCGTCGATGAGGGTGACGGACGGGGAGAAATCAGTTGACCGCGAGCGCGCGTAAGTCGCAACCTGTTCGAGCGTGCTGATTCGGCCGGAGCGCGCCAGAGGCTTGAAAGCAGATTCCAGGAAGAACTCCAGAAGGTCGACACACCCGAAGCGTGTAATGAGCGCGAACGCATTGTCCCACGCGCCAACGCGAAGGCTGAGCTTGACGGCATCGCTTATGCGCTCGCCAGCGTCCTTCTGGAGGGCGAGCTTCGAGAGGAGGTACTCACGAATGAGAGGATGCAGGTCATGCTGATGCTCGCTGCCCGTCGCAAACCCTTGTGCGACAGCGTCTGCTAGCAGTGCCGTTGCGACGTCGCCGAATAGCATTTCTGTGAGTTCTCGCGAAAGTGAGGGCAGAAGCGCCATCGCCGGGAGATGCTCTTGAAGCGTTGTTGGTGCGGAGGTAAACAGCTCCTCAGCGAAGAAACGGAACAGCGTTGACGAGACTGCATGATTTGGTGCACGGTTTTGCGTCTTCGTAAGCGCCGCAAGCCCGATCACCGCCGGCCAACCATTCGCCTGCGTGAGTAATACGCTTGAGAGGTCTGCGGGCGTGTCCGCGAGGACATCTGTGGTCTCACGAGCAGTGAGCGCTAGGTCGTCTGGGCCGATTTCGAGGAGTTCGCCGTAGATCGCTGCGCGAGCGGTAGCCCACGACGGGCGCACACGGGATCCAACGATCAGTTGCAAACTCAATCGGTCGCAGAGTTCGCGAACGAACGTCTCGGACGAATTGCGATCGCTAAGTAGATGGTAGTCGTCGACGAGGGCGGTGGTGACTGAAGTGTCAGCAAGCCTCCCGGCGAACGCTTCAACGACGTGGCTCAACTGGCGCGGCGGATTTGAGAGAGCACCAACTACTTGCGACACGTACGCGGACAAGCCCGGAGACAGGCTTTCAAACGCGGCAGCCAGTCCTGTGGCAAGTTGTGCGAGATCCGATGATCCGGCGTCGGCTGTATACCAACACACCGCGGCATTTCGTTGTGCCCACTGCCGAAGGAGCGTGGTCTTCCCATACCCAGCGGGGGCTATGAGCAAGATCGTGCGGGCGTTTGTTTCTTCGAGTTGCTTGATCAGCCTTGGCCGCTCGATGATTCGCGGGACCGGGGGGGAAGCTGGTTTGGGTTCTTCCTGCTTCACGCTTTCTCCTGGCGCTCGTCTCGCGGAGGGTTGGTGGGCGACAGACGGTACCCCTTTGCCCCATGCGCGAGCAGAGAGAAGCCGGTGAGCTGACCGCGCCCGCGGCGGGGGGCCGTCGCGGGCGCGGCGCCGTCAGCCCCCGTTGTCGGCTCTCGCCAACTCGAGGCTTTTCGCCAGCGGGTCCTCGCCGGTCAGGAGGCGGTAAGCGAGCGGGATCTGGCGCCGGCGAGGGACACCCAGCTTCTGGCGGAGCACGTCGCAATGCGCCTTCACGGTGCGGGGCGAGATACCGAGCTCGTGGCTGAGCTCGTCGTTCGACAGCCCCTGCGCGATCAGCTCTATCACCTGCAGCTGGCGATCGGTGATCGACGAGGGATCTCGGAGTGCTTGCATGAGGACGAAGGTAACGCCGCCGTTGCGCGGTGAACATTCGCCAAAGGGGGTATTTCCGGGCTACGCCGGCGTTGAGACGCGGTTTCGCAGCATGCCGATCCCGGCGAGCTCGAGCTCGACCACGTCGCCTGCCTCGAGCCACGGCCCGTCGCTGCCGCCGGTGCTGCACACGAGCAGATCGCCAGGCCGCAGCAGCGCGTTCCGTGCCGCGTGGTCGGCGAGCTCCTGCCACGAGTACGCGAGCTCGCCCAGCTCGCCGCGCGCGCGCTCCTCTCCGTTCACTCGCACGATCATCGCGCCCTCGGTGCTCGCGAGCTCGTCAGGCGTTACGAGGAGCGGGCCGATCGAGAGGGCGAAGTCCTTGCTCTTCGAGGGCCCGAAGCCGGCCTCGCGCTCGGCGCGCTCGAGATCGCGCGCCGTCCAGTCGTTGGCGAGCGTCAGGCCGGCGATCGCGCCTTCTGCGCCGATCACGGCGGCGATGCCGAGGCCGAAATCGAGCTCGCGCGTTCCCTCCGGGTACGGGATGCCGTCCTCGGGCCCGAAGATCGGCGCCGTGTTGCGAAACGAAAAGAACGGCGTCTGGTGCCGCTCGAACGCGGCGAAGACACGCACGCTGGGCGGGTGAAGGACCGGTGGGCGCAACTCGATGTCATCCAGCCGGTACTCGGCGTGCTCTCTCGCGCCGCCGCCCCCGGTGAAGAACGCTTCGAGCGTCTGCGCGGCGAGCTGGACGACGCGTTCGCCGTCGACCCGACCCGGCCAGCCGCGCTCGAGGGCGGCGTCCTTCGGGCTGAACATGCAGAGCTTCACGGCTCGGTGTGGACGATAACGTCGGCGATCTCGGGCTGCTCCCGGCGGATCAGCTCCTCGATCTCGCTTGCGCGGGCATGCGCGTCCTCGAGGCGGCTCTGGCCGTCGAGGCCGAGCGTCAGGAACGCGACGAGCCCCACGTCGGTGCGCAGGAAGCGAAGCTCGCGCGGCGGCCGGCCCGTCGCTTTGCGCACGATCCGCTCGATCGCTCCCGAGTCGACCCTCTCCTCGTGCGCCTCCGACGTCTCGGCCAGCGGCTCGAGGTGCGTCTGCACCGAGTCCACCTCCGGCGCTGCCGTCATGACCGCCCGCTCGAGCTGCTCGGCCACGTCGTGGGCAGCCTCGAGCGTCACCTCGCCGGGCAGCTTGAGGTGGAGCGACAGCTCGAGGCGCCCACCGACGTCGACGAGCGCGAGGTTGTGGATCTCGCGGACACCCGGCACCGTCAGCGCCGCCGCGTGCGCCCGCTCGCGCACGCCGGGATCCGCGAGCGGCTCGACGTGCACGACGACGTCGCTGCCCGGAAGCGCTCGCTCCAGCGCCTCCTCGACGGCGTCGGCGGCGGCATGTCCCTGCCCGACCGCCACAATCGAGGAGACGCCGATCACGACGTCGGCAAACTGGCGCCCGCCGGCGTGGCGCATCCGCAGCCGCCGTAGCTCCACCTCGGGCGTCAGCTCTGCGATTGCGGCCCGCGCGGCAGACTCGGCGTCGGCGGGGGCGCGATCCATGAGGACGTCGATGTTGCTGCGGATCAGGCGCGACGCAGCCGCCAGCACGAGCACGGCCACGAAGAGCGCTGCGATCGAGTCGCCGTTCGGGTAGCCGGCGCGCGCGAACAGGAGGCCGACCAGAACTGCCACGGAGCCGGCGAGGTCGCCGCCGAAGTGGAGTGCGTTCGAGGCAAGTGCGGCGCTGTGGTATCGCCTGGAGGCGCGCCACGAGAGCGTCGCCCGGCTCACGTCGATGGCAATCACGACGAGCACGACTGCGAGCACCCACCAGGTCACGTGCACCGTGTACGTGCCGGAGCCCGTCAGCCGCACGAGCGCGCGCCAGCCGATGAAGACGCTGGCGCACGCGAGGAAGGTCGCCTCGGCCAGCGCCGCGAGGTGCTCCGCCTTGCCGTGCCCGTACTGGTGGCTCCTGTCGGCCGGATGGGCGGCGACGCCGATCGCGAAGAAAGTCAGGAGCGCGGCGACGAGGTCGGTGCCCGAATGGATCGCCTCGGAGATGAGGCCGAGGCTGTGGGCGGCGAGACCGACCGTGAGCTTCAGCGCGACGAGCGCCACGGCGGCGCCGACCGAGACGAGCGCGGTCCGCCGCTGCGGGCTCATGCCCCGCTCCGGAGCCGGCAAAGCCGGCACCTCCGCTCTCTTGGAGCCTCCGTCGAGCCTACGGCTCTGCACCCGCTCCGGCGCCGGCAAAGCCGACACCTCCGCTCTCTGGAGCCTCCGTCGAGCCTACGGCTCATAGCTCCTCCAGCGGCCAGACGAGCACGTCCTGCGCGGCCGCGTACAGCAGGTGCGGCTCGTCTTCGAGCAGTACCGGGGCGATCGTGCTCGACTCGATCGTCGCCTCCGCGCGTTGCAGGCGCCACCGGGGATGGTGGAGCTCAGCGCGATACAGCCGGCCGCCGTCTGCGGTGTAGATGCAGTAGCGCTCGGTCAGGAAGTGCTCGAGCGAGCCGGGCTCGGCCGTGAACGGGTCGCCGACCGGGCGATAGCGGGCGCCGAACGAGAGGCCGTCGCGTTCGGCGCTGTACGACCCGCCACGCGACGTGGATGTGTACACATGCACATCACCGTCCGTTTCGGCAGAGATGTGCGCCCGGTACGCCGGTAGACGGTGCATGCGCTTGGCTGCCTCCACGAGCAGCGGGTTCGACGCGTCCACCGAGAAGAGCCAGCTGCCGGGCTTGCCGTCGAGAGTGACGTAGGTGCGAATGTCCAGTTGTCGGAACGCCAGGCCCGGCACGGGAGGGAGGCCGCGCAGGCGCAGGTTCGTCAGCCGGAACGGGATGATGCCGAGCCAGGCCTCTCCGTCGAAGGTGTCGAGTGGCAGGCCCGGCGGTAGCAACCGCGCGAGTTCGGAGAGGCCGACGCGCCAGTGGGCGAGGAGGAGGTCTCGCCGTGTCTGCGCATGCACCCACGGCCGGTCCGGCGGCGGCCACGGGCGGTGCGAGGTCTCTTCGAGCACGTGTGCCTGCCGTGCCGCGGCGCCGAGGAACGGAAAGCTGGTCATGCGCCGATTCTCTCTGAGATGCCGGCCTGGCCGAGAGCGTCCCGTCTGCGGGGGACGCTGAGACGTGCGTGGCGCCCAACCCGGCGCGGCAGCCGACCCGCGCGGCACAGCTTTCGGGGAAGATGCCCACCGTGAGGCCCAGGCTGCGTAGACCTTTGATTCGGTCAGGGCCGTCCTGCTAGACCGGTCGCATCAGCTCCCCGAGCTCCGGGCGGGAACGATCGCGTTCAGCCGGGACCCGCTCGCGACGTTCGCGCGTGCCCGTGACGCCGGCGACGCGGTCTGGCTGCGGCTCGGTCGGAGGCGGCTGTTGGTTCTCTCGCACCCGCAGCTGATCGAGGAAGCGCTCGTAACGCGGGCGCGCTCCTTCGTGAAGGAGAAGGTGCTCTGGGGAGGCTGGTCCGCGCAGCTCGTCCAGCGGGAGGGAATCGGCACGCTCGGCAGTGAGGACTGGCAGGTCCATACGCAGTCGCGCCGCCGGCTTCAGCCGGCGTTCGCACCCGCGCGCCTGGAGGAGCTGCGGCCGGTCGTGAGGGATGTGGCGCTCGACCTGATCGCAGGGTGGCGCGACGGTGACGGGGTCGACGTGCCGGCTGCGATGCGGCGTTTTAGCGTGGTCGCCTTCTCGGCGTCGATGCTCGGCGAGCGCCTCGATGACGAGTCTGCGTCCGACCTGGGCGCCCGCCTCGGTGCCGCGATCGCGCCGTTCCGGCCCGTGTCGTCCGTGCTGCTGCTCTCGTCCATGCTGTTGCGGCGACGCCAGCTCGCCCGCGCGGTGGACGCGACGGCCGCGACGCAGGCCTGGCTCGCCGACCTGATCGCAGCGCCGGAGAGCGAGCATGCGAGCCTGCTCTCGCCCCTTCGTCGCAGCGACCTCGATGCCAAGACGCAGGCTGAGGACGCGTTCACCGTGCTGCTCGCAGGGGTGGATACGAGTGCCAGCGTCCTCGGCTGGCTCTGCTACGTGCTCGCCTGCGACCCGGAGCTTTGCACGCGCCTCGCCTCCGAGTGGGAGGAGAGCGACGACGGCCGGCAGCCGCTGCCGCTGGCCGGCCGCGTGTTCCAGGAGACGCTCCGTCTCTACCCGGCGTCCTGGTTCGTCGCCCGCCGCGCGCTCGTGGCGGAGACCCTGGCCGGCACCGACGTGCCTCCCGAAACGACCGTGGTGATGAGCCCGTTCGTCGTCCACCGCGACCCACGCTGGTACGCCGACCCTGCGAGCCTCGAGCCAGATCGCTGGCTCGGCGCGACCGACCTTCCCCGCTTCGCCTTCTTCGCCTTCGGCGGCGGAGTCCGCCAGTGCATCGGCGAGCGGCTGGCGCGGCTCGAGGGTGAGGTGCTGGCCGGTGCCCTGGCGGCGCACGTCACGTTTCTCCCGCCCTCCCGGCCGCCGGTCGTGCACGCGGGCGCCAGCCTTCGCTTCCAGGGACCGCTCGTGCTGGAGGCGCGGCGACGCTGACCGCCGTCGCCCGGCGACCTCTTCACGTCGGGATCACCCAGTACCCGTGGGTCTTCACCGCCTACATGCTCAACTCGTCGCCCGGCGGTCTTCGCGCCAGGCGTGCGCGCAAGCTCATCTGCTCACGTGCCGGGCGGGGTGCGGTCGAGCGCTCATGGGCGCAGCGTCGTTCGCAGCGTCAGGTCGGCCGTCTCTCACCTCACTGTGGCGACGTTACCGACGGACGCGGTGCCACAGCGGCCGACGGACTAGCATCCGCCCGATGAGACAGTTCCCGACCCGCGACGATGTCGACGCCCTCGTCGGGCCGGCGACGCCGCACTTCGCCTACCAACTGCGAGCGCGCGTCCGCGAGCTCGTCGCGGGGCTGCCGCCCGACCACGACGTGCGGCGGTATGCAGAGGAGAAGATCGAGCTGCTCGACCGGCTCGGCCACGCGTCGTCGAAGGCCGAGGAGGGCGGACGCGCGCCATCCACAACGCCCGGCTGGAAGCAGATCCCCAGCGCTGCGCCGGCCGAAGCGCCGCTGCCACGCCGCGCTTGAGCGTGGCCCGGTCGTGAACGTCCTCGTGACGGGCGGGTCGCGCGGAATCGGGCGTGCGATCGCTCTTCGCTTCGCCCGCGGCGGCGCGAAGAGGGTCGCGATCGGCTACTTCCGCAACGACGCCGCCGCCGAGGCGACCGCCGAGGAGCTGCGCGCTGCCGGCACGGAGCCCGTGCTCGTCCGCGGCAACATTTCCTCGGATCGCGTGCTCGACGAGGTGCGCGCCCTCGGGCCGCTCGACGTGCTCGTCCACAACGCCGCGACCGGGGTCGCGCGCAAGGCGCTCGAGACCGAGGACAAGCACTGGGACTGGACGCTGAACGCGAATGCCCGCGCGCTCCTCTCGCTCGCGCGGGTCGCGGCGCCGCAGATGCCCGCCGGCTCATCGATCGTCGCGATCTCGTCCCTCGGCGCGGCCCGAGTGCTCGAGAACTACGCGCTGATCGGCACCTCGAAGGCGGCGCTCGAGTCGCTCGTCCGCTATCTGGCGGTCGAGCTCGCGCCGGCGATCCGCGTCAACGCCGTCTCGGCCGGCGTGGTCGAGACGGGCGCGCTCGAGCACTTCCCGAACAAGGACGAGATGCTGCGCGTGGGCAAGGCCAACCCCGTCGGCCGCCTCGTCACCCCGGACGACGTCGCCGGAGCGGTGTTGTTTCTGTGCTCGCCGGACGCCGAAATGGTTCGCGGGCACGTCCTGGTGGTCGACGGCGGCTTCTCGCTGACCGTCTGACATCCGTCCGCGATTGCGGCATACTCTGACGGAGGGATGGACCGTCTTCGGCTTCTCGTGTTGCTGAGTTTCGTGGCGCTGGTGCTGCCTACGACTGCTGCGAGCTCGGGCGTGGACAAGGGCAGGTCGACGCCGCCGAACCACCTCACCAACTACCACAAGGCGATCTGGATGAGCGAGTGGGTGGCCTGCTGGCGCCCGCTGACGCTGAGGGGGCTCGCGCGGGAGCTGAACATGCCGAAGGTGAAGATCTTCAACCCGCAGCAGGGAGCGCGCACGCTCTCGAGGCGTGCGATGCGCTTCCTGTACGAGGATCCCGCCGAGGCCAAGACGGCGCTGGAAGGCTGCCGAAACGGCATCCTCTGGCGCTTCTACCACGAGTAGCCCGGTTCGCGACCGGCGGCGTCGGTTCGGTACCGCGCCTTTCTAGCGGCGCCCCGGCCGCAGCTTCCGCAGGACGTCAGCGGCGACGTAGCCGGCGAGCTTCGGGTTCTCCTTCAGACGACGCAGCGAGTACTCGTACCAGTGCGTCCCGAACGGCACGTAGATGCGCAGGCGGTGGCCGCCGCGGACCAGCTCGTCGCCGAGCTCGGGCCGCACACCCAGCAGCATCTGGAACTCGTACCGATCTCTGCCGAGATCGCGGTCGCCGATGAGCCGGAGCGCCTCGGCAATCAGCCGCTCGTCGTGCGTCGCGACGGCGAGGTAGCTGCCCTGGGCGAGCAGCGCCTCGAGGCAGCGGACGAAGCTCCCCCGCACCTCCTCCGCGTCCTGGAAGGCGATCTCCTCCGGCTCGAGGTAGATCCCCTTGCACAGCCTGACGTCGCCGAGACCCGAGACGTCGCCGAGCGTCCGTCGAAGCCGTGACTGGAGGACGACGCCGACATTGCTGTAACCGGCCGTGCACAGGTCGCGGTAGAGCTGGAGCGTCGCGTCTGTGGTCGAGGCGTCCTCCATGTCGATGCGGACGAACCCGCCGCGGTCGCGCGCGTCGCGGACGACCGCCTCGAGAT
This sequence comes from uncultured Actinomycetes bacterium, assembly GCA_963781435.1. Taxonomy (GTDB): domain Bacteria; phylum Actinomycetota; class Thermoleophilia; order Gaiellales; family Gaiellaceae; genus PALSA-600. The sequence goes on from CAWAGR010000018.1 coordinate 35,185, forward strand.
TCTCCCGGCAGAGGTCGAGGCCGAGCTCCAGGCCGAGTGCGGTCGGCTTGACCGAGATGTTGGCGGCGAGCCCTTCCGCCTGGATGCGCTCGAGCACTGCGTGGTAGGCGCGGGCGATCGCCGCCGCCTCGTCGGCGTGAGTGATCTCCTCGCCGAGCACGTCGATCGTCGCGAGCCGTCCCGCCGCGTTCAATTCGCGGACGACCCGGACCGCATCGTCGAGCACCGGCCCGGCGATGTAGCGCGAAGAGACCTGCCGGACGACAGCTCTCGGAACCGCCGGCAACAGCCGCACGATCGCCCGATCGAATGCGCTCATATCAGGGCGGAGGTGCCGGCTTTGCCGGTGCCTCCGCTACGGAACCGGTTGACGGCGATCCACGTCGCGAACCATCGATCTCGGTCGCCTACCGCGCGAGAAAGGAAGGGGGGCTCGCGGGGGGAAACCCTGGTTTCCCTCCGCGCTATTCGCGCATGAAGCCCTGGCGGGCGGCACTGACCAGCGCCACCGCCTCGGGGAAGAGCACGCGCATGGCGTCGCGCATGGCGATCGCCTGCTCCTCGGGTGTACCGGTGACCTCCACCTGGGAGAGCGCCGCCGAGGTCAGCTCGACCGCAGTGTTCAGCGTGAGCGTCGCAAACTGCTCGCGTTGAGCCTCCTGAACCGACTCTGCCTGCTGTTCGGCAAACTCGCGCAGGCCGCGGAGGAGATCCTCCGGATCGCCGCCGAGCGGGAAGCCGAATGCGCCACCGCCTTCCATAGTCCTGACCCTAGCGGAGCGACGCCCTGTAGCGCGCCTCGACCTCGGCGAGAAACGCGTCCACCGCCCCGGTCGACGATCGGAGCGCGCTCGCGAAGGGCGACTCGTAGTCGCCGAGCGAGCGCTCGAGGGCGAGCGTCGCCGCGCCGACGGCGTCGAGGAAGGCGGGCGAGGCGACGCGGGGCGGAGCGCCGATCACGCGCTCGAGCTCGAGGGCTGCCTCCTCCGCCGCTTCGATGCCCGGAGGCTGCTCTGTCATGCGGAGTTGCGCGAGCCGCGCCCGCAGCTCGTCGAGGTCGCCGCCGCCGGAGAGCTCCTCGGCGAGCTCGCACATGACGACGATCGACGCGACCTCGCGCACGACCCCGCGCTCGGAGACGGGCGCGCCGGTCTCGTCGACCACCAGCCACGAGCGCTCCCCGTCCTCGTCGAATGCGACCAGGTAAAGGCGCCGCCCACCGGCGGGCTCGGCTGCGAGGACGCCTGAGGCCTCGCCGTGCAGGGTCGTCATGGCGGCGATCCGCTCCAAGTCCTCGCGGAGGTCCACGCCGCCAGCTTAGGCTGCGTCGTTCACCGCAGCCGGTTCCTGCGAACGGGCTCGTGGTCGGGTAGCTCGCCGCCGGGATCGGCGCCATCCCCATCCAGTCGTTGGAAGCGAAGCACCCGATGACCGAGCTGCTTTCACCTGAGTCGCCCTAGACTCGGCCCGTGGACGCGCAGACGCTGTTCGCGCCGCTCGGGCCGACCTACGACCGCTACGCGGCGCTGCTCTCTTTCGGGCAGGACCCGCGCTGGCGGCGTTTCCTCGTCTCGCGGGTCGAGGCCGGGGCGGGCGACCGCGTGCTGGACGTCGCGACGGGGACGGCGGCGGTCGCGCTCGAGCTCGTCCGGCAGAAGGGCTGCGCCGTCGTCGGCGTCGACCAGAGCGCCGGGATGCTCGAGTCGGCGCGCCGGCGCGTGGACGGCCGCGTGGAGCTCGTCCAGGCGAGCGCCGAGGCGCTGCCGTTCGCAGACGCCGAGTTCGACGCGCTTACCTTCACCTACCTCCTGCGCTACGTCGACGACCCCGCGGCGACGCTGCGCGAGCTGGTGCGCGTCGTGCGGCCGGGCGGGACGGTCGCGGCGCTCGAGTTCGGCGCTGCCGGCCGGCGTCGCGCGACCGCTGTGGGAGCTCTACGTCCGCGTGGGCCTGCCGGCCGCGGGCGCGGTGATCGGCGACGGCTGGCGCGAGGTCGGGTCGTTCCTCGGCCCGTCGATCCGAGACTTCTACGCGCGCTGGCCGGAGCCGCGTCTGCTCGAGGCATGGCGCGCGGCCGGGATCGACGAGCCCCGTGCGCGACGGCTGTCGCTCGGCGGCGGGATCGTGACGTGGGGACGGAAGACCTAGGCGGCGGACACCTGGAGGAGGGGGGCGTCCGGCCCGCGTTCTACGCGCTGCGCCCGGGCGGCTGGCGCGACTACGTGACGCTGCTCCACGCGCCGTACACCGCGTGGCACCTCTCGTACGTCGCCGTCGGCGCGGCCCTCGCGCCGCGCTTCCACCTCGACCGGATGCTCTGGGCTCTCGCGGCGTTCGCGCTCGCGATGGGGGTTGCGGCGCACGCGCTCGACGAGCTGAACGGCCGGCCGCTGCGTACGGCCATTCCCAGCCGGACGCTCGTCGTGCTCGCCGTCGTGTCGCTGGCCGGCGCGCTCGCAATCGGGGTGGGCGCCGCAATCGAGTACGGCCTCGGCCTGCTCGTGTTCGTCGCGGTCGGCGCGCTTCCTCGTCCCGGCCTACAACCTGGAGCTCTTTGGCGGCCGCTTCCACACCGACTGGTGGTTCGCGCTCACCTGGGGCGGTTTCGCGGCGCTGACCGGGTTCTTCGTCGAGGCGCAGGCGATCCGGCTGGAGGGCGTGCTCGCCGCCGCCTACGCGACCGCGCTGAGCCTGGCGCAACGGCGGCTGTCCACGCCGGTTCGCCACGCCCGCCGAACGCTCGGCGACACGACCGGGACGGAGCCGCTCGAACGCGCCCTCCACGCGCTGACCTGGGCGGCGGTCCTGATCGCCTGCGCGCTCGTGGCGGCGCGCCTAACCTAGAGCCGTGTCAGTCACTGCCGCCGTCGCACTCGCCGCCGCGCTCGCGTCGATCATCGCTGCAGTCGTCGCCTTTCTGGCGATGAGGCGCGCGCGCGCGACCACGCGCACGCTCGAGGACGAGGTAGCCCGGGGCAAGGAGGCCTTCGACGAGGTCGTCGCGCTCGAGGTCGAGCGCCGCGCGACCGACCTCGAGCGGGCACTCGCTCTCGCCCGGTCGGAGTCGCTTGCGGCGCTCGCCGACGAGGAGAGGCGGATCGTGGAGGAGCGCCGGACCGACGTAGCCGAGCGCGAGCGCGACGCCTCGGCGAGGCTGGTCGAGGCGCTGACGGCGGCGCAGCGGCGGGTGGAGAAGCGGCTCGCGGAGTGGAGCGGCGACCTGAACGAGCTTCAGGAGAGCCTCGCCGAGGAGATTGCGCGGCTCGCGCAGCGCCAGGTGCAGCTGACGACCCAGATCGAGGGGCGGATCGACTCCGACGCCGAGCAACTGCAGGCGGCGCTCGAAGAGCACCGGGCCCTGACCACGAAGCTGGGCGAGGACCTGGCGCGGAGCGCGCAGGAGGTGGCGGCGGCGGCCGCCACCGACCTCGAGCAACACGGGATCGAGCGGCGGAAGGCGCTCCAGGAGCTCACCGACCGGCTCCGCCTCCGCGAGCGCGGATTGCAGGAGCAGATCGACCGCGAGCAGGCCGAGGCGGTCCAGCGGGTCGCGGCGCAGCTCGGCGACGTCGAGCACCGCCAGCTCGAGCAGCTCCGGCGCAGCGTCTCGCGCGAGGCCACGGGATACGCGGAGGCGGCGGCGCAGCAGTTCGACACGACGATCCGCGCGGCGCGCGAGGACGCGGCGCGGCGGCTCGGCCGCGAGCTCGAGCTCGCCGTCGAGCGATTTGCACGCGAGGCGGAAGGCGTGCTCGCCGAGCGGGTCGACCAGGTCGTCCGACCTGGCGGTCAAGCGCGTCGAGGCGCGACTCGCGGGTCTCGGGGGCGGGCTCGACCGCCAGCGCGACGACGCGCTCCGCGCACTCGAGCGGAGCGCACAGGAGGTCGAATCTGCGCTGCGCAGTCGCCTCGATGGCATCGCCGCAGAGGCCGAGGCCGAGCGCCTCGCCCTGACTGCCCGCCTTCACGACCTCCAGCGCCGCCTCGACGAGCTCGCAGCTCGCGCGTAGCTGGGTGATTCCCCCCGAGATCACCTGTTTCGCGGCGTGAGCCGCCCCGGACGCGCCGGGCCGCGCAGCGGGCGCGAAGTCGTGGATCGATGGTCTAGGACGAACCCCCTCGAACTCCGGACCAACGGGTGGCGCGCGCATTTGCCCGGTCGCGTAAGCTCGGTCTGGCGCGAGCCAACTTTCGGAGGCAGGGTTCGTCTAGGAGGAAGCGAACAGGCGAAAACATGGCACCGACTGCGGAATCCCCACAATCAGAACGCGAGAAGGTCGAGTCGTGGCGGCTGCACGTGCTCGTCGAGGCTGGCTACCCGCTGCCGCTCGCCGAGAAGATCGCGCATTCCGAGGCCGACCTCCATCGCGCGGTCGAGCTCGTGCTCGCCGGCTGCACGCACGAAACCGCGGCCGAGATCCTGCTCTAGAACGCGCCCTCGCGCGCGCCTGGGCTTGCAGCCGCCGGGATCGACCTGCCTCGACTGTGGTGCCGTATTGACGATGGTCGACTTGTCGATCATCGTCAGTCCTCGGGAACGCCCTCCAGCGGCAGGATGCGGTTCCACGTCCAGCGGCGGCGCAGCTCGCCCTCGAGCTCGTCGAACTGGCGGTTGTAGTGGTGCTCGTGGGGGTCCGGCACCTGCGGGTCGCCGGGGATGTAGCCGTGCTCGCGGAGCACCTGTTCGAAGCGGTGGAGCGGGCCGTAGGCGTAGATCAGGTCGTGCTCGTCGAGCACGAGCATGCCGACGCCGTCGACCTCGCCGACCCAGAGCTGCGCGCGCGCGTCGTCCTCGAACAGCTCGCCGAAGCGATCCGTGAACCGTGCGAGCTCGGCGTGCGTGACCGCGTTCGATCTCCCAGCGGCCGGGCTCCTCGGCGACGCGCGGCACGCGCATCACCACGAGCAGGAAGAGCGGCTCGCGAAGCGGCTCGGCGAGCGCCTTAAGGAGCTCGATCGTCCCGAACCCAACCCCGATCCGCAGCCGCTCGGGGCCGTCGGTCTGCTCGCGCGTCCACACCTTGGGATGCCGGTACGGCGTCGAAATGCCGGGCTCGAAGAGCTTGCCGATCACCGGCGCTAGCTTGCCTTCAGGCGCCAGAGCGGCGCCGGCAGTTGCTCGCTCGTCGTCGCGAGCGCCCTGCCGTCGCTCGAGTACGCGATCGACTCTCCCTGGCGCTCGAGCGCGAGCGTGACGTGCCCCGGGGTGGCCTCGAAGATGCTCTCGAACGTGGCGTCCGGGCGGCGGCGCCACTCGAACGCCTCCCAGTACGTGCGGATCGCGAGGCGCGTGCCGTCGGGCGAGAGGGCGGCTCCGGTGACGAGAGGCAGCGGCGCGATCTGATTTGCGAACGCGCCGCCGATTCGCTCGAGCGTGACCCTGCGGCCGGGGCGCAGCGGCAGCGGGAAGCGGTACAGCACGGTGGGCTCGCTCGCAGTCTCGTCCCTCTTCGTCACGATGTAGATCCGGCTCGTGGCGGGATCGACGAAGAGCGCCTCCGCGTTGCGGCGGCCGTCCGGATAGCGGAACGGCAGCGCCGTCGCCGTCGCGCCGCGCGCGCTCCGCGCCGGCTCGCGGACGCGGTAGACGACGAGGTCGTCGCGAACGTGGTCGTTGTCGCCGATGTCGCCGACGTAGAGGAAACGGCGGCCGGCCGGCCCGGGAGCCGACGCGAGATCCTCCCAGTCGACGTTCGCGACGCCTCGGACCGGCACCGTCGCGAGCAACCGGCCGTTCCGGGCGACCAGATGGAGGTCGGGCGTGTTGCCGCTGTCGTTCACGACCCACCATGCGCCCGGCGCGACGCTCGCCGCGGCGAGGCCGGACACCTCCGGCAGCTCGCGCGAGGAGATCGTGCCGGCCTGCTGCGGGGGACCGTACGCGGCCGGGGCTGCGGGGGCGAGAGCGAGGGAGGCGAGGGCAACCGCGACGACCAGGCGCACCGGCGTGGCCTCAGGCCTTCTCGAGGTGCAGCTCGTCGCCGAGCTCGACCGAGACGGCGAGTGTCTCCGCAGCGATCCGGTCGGCGAACTGAAGCAGCTCCGCGTCGGGGATCCAGAGCCGGATGCGGTCTGTGATTGCGAGGCCCATCGCCTTGCGCAGCACCTGCACGTCGCGGATCAGGTCGTTCCGCCGCGCTTCGCGCCGCAGCTCGTCGTCGAGCGCCGTGTCGAGCGCGACGGTGACGCCGTCCTCCGAGGCGACCGCCCAACCCTCGAGCCCGACCCGCTCGACCAGTACCTCGTCCGGATCGAGCTCGTGGCCGTTCGCGCGGAAGCGCCCGCCCTCGAGCTCCTCGAAGCGGCCCTCGGCGAGCGCCTTTCGCAGCTCGCCAAGCGCCTGTCCGAGCTTCGGCCCGAGCACGCGCAGGTTCGGCCTGACGCGCAGCTCGGAGGCCTCGACCGTGCCGAACTCGACCTCCTTCACGCGGAGCTCGTCGGCGATCTCGTCTGCGTGAGCCGCCGCCGCGCCGGCGCCCTGGACGACCAACCGCCGCAGCGGCTGGCGCAGCTTCAGGCCCGTGGTCGCGCGCGCGCTGCGGCCGAGCTCGACCACGCGGCGCACCTCGGCGATCTCGTCGAGGAGGGCTCGGTCCGGCTCGGACGGCTCGGGCCACCCGGCGAGGAAGATCGACTCCGGACCGCCCGCGGCGAGGTTCAACCAGAGGTGCTCGGTCAGGAACGGCATCACCGGCGCGACCGCGCGCAGCGACTGCACGAGCGCGTACCAGAGCGCCCGGAACGCGTCTTCGTCCTCGGCCCAGAAACGCGGCCGCGAACGGCGGATGTACCAGTTCGAGAGGTCCTCGACGAACGCCTCGAACGCACGGATCACGTCCACGGTCAGCGTCGCCTCGTAGGCCTCGGTCGCCTCGCGGACGAACGCGTTCGTCCGCGTGACGAGCCAGCGGTCGAGCGGCCGTTCCACAGGCGGGCCGATTCCCGACGACATCGCGTCGAGGTCGGCGGGCGTGGGCCGCCAGCCGGCGATGTTCGCGTAGTCGACGAGGAACTTCGTCGAGTTCCAGAGCGTCAGCAGCTTGCGCTTGATCTCGTGCCCCGGCCCGAAGCCGAACAGGAGGTCCCGGTCGGGCGGCTGCGCGCAGTACTGCCAGCGCATCACGTCGGCGCCCATGCGCGCGAAGGCGTCCTCGGCCGAGATCATGTTCCCCCACGAGCCGTGCATCTCGCGGCCGTGCTCGTCGAGCATCTTCTCGTAGCCGAGCACCTGCTTGAACGGCGCGCGGCCGACGAGCACCACCGACATGAAGAGCTGCGAGTAGAACCAGAGCCGGATCTGCTCGCGCATCTCCGAGACCCAGTCGGCCGGGAACCACTGCTCCCAGTAGGCGTGGTCGGGAAGGTCGGCGTTGGTGAGACCCGCCGCCGCACCCGTCCCGTAGCCGCCCGGCTTCCACTCGGGGTTTTCCCAGCCGAGCGTCGAGAACGGGACGATGCCGGCATCGAGCCAGACGTCGCCGACCTCGACCACGCGCTGAACGGTCTCGCCGCAGGCCTCGCAGCGGATCGGCACGCGGTCGACCCACGGGCGGCGCAGCTCCTCGAGCGCTCGAAGCCCTCGACCGCCCGCTCGCGCAGCTCGTCCTTCGACCCGATCACGTTCAGGTGGCCGCAGGAGCACGGGTAGAACGGCAGCGGCAGCCCGTAGTAGCGGCGCCGCGAGATGTTCCAGTCGCCCATGTTCCGCAGCCAGTCGTCCATGCGCTTGCCCATGTAGCCCGGCACCCACTCGACGGTCGCGTTCGCCTCGAGCAGCTGCTCGCGGACGCCCTCGACGCCGATGAACCAGTCGTCGGAGATCCGCCAGATGAGCGGCGTGTCGCAGCGCCAGCAGTGCGGGTAGCGGTGCTCGTAGACGCCCGCCTCGACGAGGAACCCGTTCTCGGCGAGCACGCCCACGATCTGGTCGGCGGCCTCGGTCGTCGAGAGGCCGTGCAGCCAGCCGTAGTCGTCGTAGAAGCGGCCGGCCTCGTCGACCGGCGTCAGCACGGGCAGGCCGAGCGCCTTGCCGAGCTCGAAGTCCTCGCCGCCGCAGCCCGTGGCGATGTGGACGATGCCGGTGCCCTCCTCGAGCGAGACCTCGTCCCACGGGACGACGCGGTGCTCGACGCCCGCGCCGGGCCCGAGGTCGTCGAACGGCCCGCGGTAGCGCAGGCCGACGAGCTCCGCGCCGGGCACGCGCCGCTCGAAGCTCTCGTCCGGATAGCGCGCGACGGCCACCCACTCGCCGCTCTCGCGCAGGCCGTACTCGGCCTCCGGGTTGACGGCGGCGGCGACGTTCGCGGGCAGCGTCCACGGCGTCGTCGTCCAGACGACGACCGACTCGCCGTCGTCTGTCGAGCAGCGGGAAGCGGACGTAGAGCGACGGGTCGGACTTCTCCTGGTAGACGCCGGACTGCGTCAGCTCGTGCTGGGAGAGCGACGTCCCGCAGCGCGGGCACCACTCGGTCGAGCGGTGGCCGACGTAGAGCCATCCGCGCTCGTTCACGATCTGGAGAAACCGCCAGATGTACTCGATGTTCGTGTCGCTGAACGTGAAGTAGTCGTTGCCCCAGTCCATCCACTGGCCGAGCCGCTTCGAGCCGCGCGTCAGCTCCTCGGCCGACTTGACGACGACCTCGCGGCAGCGGCGCGCGAACTCCTCGAGGCCGAACTCCTCGATCTCGCGCTTCGAGTTGAGGCCCAGCTGGCGCTCGACCCCGACCTCGATCCACAGCCCCTGGCAGTCGAAGCCGTTCTGGTAGCGCTGGTCGAACCCGCGCATCGCCTTGTAGCGCTGGAAGACGTCCTTCAGCGTCCGCCCCCACGCGGTGTGGACGGCGAGCGACTTGTTCGCCGTCACCGGGCCGTCGAAGAACGACCACCTCGGGCCGCCGCGGTTCTGCTCACGCAGCCGCTCGAACGTGCCCTCGCGCTCCCATCGCTCGAGGATCTCGAGCTCGAGCGCGTTCGAGTCGGGCTCGGACGGGAGCGGCGTGAACACCCTTCGATTCTAGGGATGCCGCCGCGCAGGAAGAATGTTCCCCGCTCGCTCGTTGCACCCCCCGACCGCGGAGAGACTCATTGAAAAGACATGCAGAAAGGACCTTCATGCCTGTAGAAGCAACGCAAGCGACCTTCGATCAGGAGGTCATCGAGAGCGAGGGAAAGGTGATCGTCGACTTCTGGGCCGAGTGGTGCGGCCCGTGCCACGCGGTGGCGCCCGTGCTCGACCGGATCGCCGACGAGCGCTCGCTCAAGATCGTGAAGGTCAACATCGACCAGGAGCAGGGCCTGGCGCAGCGCTACGGCGTCGCGTCGATCCCGATGATGATCCTGTTCGAGAACGGTGAGCCGCAGGCCTCCGCGGTCGGTGCCCTGCCGAAAGGCGCGCTGGAGCGGTCGCTCGGCCTCAACGAAGAGGAATAGCCTGGACCCCTCGGCGAGCGGTCTCTCAGTCGAGGATGCGGGAAGACTCGCGCACGAGGTCGACGCCCGCGACGACGGAGATGACGACGAGGCCGACAGGGACGAGAACGCCGGCGACGCGGCGTAGTGGATCCGCGGCGCCGAACGCGTAGCGGAGGGCGAGCGAGACCACCGTCACGACTGCGGCGAACACCAGGGCGAACGTCGAGACGAGAGCGCCCACGATCAGCAGCGCCGTGAGCTTGCGGTCGCCCCACGGCGGCGCGAGCGACCACCGCTCGACGAGGAGCACCACCACGGCGGCGGCGATCGCGGGGAGGGCGACGAAGAGCGCAATTGCGAGGGCGGCCGGCTCCAGCACCGTGAAGTCCACGCCGTCTTCCTGCACGAAGGTTGCGCCCCCGACGAGCGCCGCGAAGCCCACCCACAGCGGCAGCCGGAACCGAGCGGGAATCGCGGTGCGCACGACGGCGTACAGCACGCCGTTGGCGCCGCCCAACACTGCCATCCCCATCGCGAGATCGAATGTGCTGGTCGTGACCTGGCCGATCACGAAGCCGTCGTCGGAGACCATGCCGATCACGGACTCGGGCGAGGTGAGCCGGAGAAGCAGCATCGCGAGGCGGCCTCCGAGCCCGCCCACGACGAAGCCGGCGATCCCTCCTGCCGCCGCGCCGACGAGCACCCACCAGGCGACAGCACGGGCATCGTCGCGGAGCGACGGCTGCGTCCCGCCGAGCGCCGGCGCGTCAGGTTCCGAGAACGACGCGCCCATACGCTCGATCCTCCCTGGGCCGCTCGTTACGCGGTCGCAGCGTCGTCCCCGCTCTCGGCCAGGTCGTCCTCGATCAGGCGGAACGCGCCGCGCTCGTCCATGGGCGCGCGGAGCCTAACACCGTCGTCAGCCGGAGGGCCCGTTTTTCGCGTGCGATCCGCCCGTGTCCGAGGCAGCCCAGGTGCGGAGCACCAACTCCTGGTTTCGAAACGCCATCTCGGCCGGGAAGTCGTCGCGCTCGAACCACCTGAGCTCGGCGACGTCGTCGGCTGCTCGCGGCTCGCCCTCGCCGTGCACGACCCAGGTCAGGCCGAGCACGTAGTAGCTGTAGTACCGGTCGACGAAGGCGCCCAGCCAGGCCACCGGCTCGACGTCGATGCCCGTCTCCTCCTTGAACTCGCGCCGCAGCCCGCCGAGCGCGTCTTCACCTTCCTCGAGGAACCCGCCGGGGAGGTCCCAGTGGCCGGCGCGCGGCGGGATCGCGCGCCGCGCGAGCAGGACGCGGCCGTCTCGCTCGAGCACCCCCTGCACCGCCGGCGCCGAGTTCGCCCAGTACTCGGAGCTGCAGGCGGGGCACCCGAGGTGGCCGAGCTCGCGCCGCTCGAGCTCGTGCCCGCAGCGCGGGCAAACGCGCCAGCCGTCGAAGATGCTCACCGCGGGAGACTAGATTCGCCGGCGAGGACCGCGTCCGAGAGCCGCGGCCAGGCCTCCCTTGCCCAGTGGCCAAAGTCGAGGTCGGTCAGACAGGCGACGGCGAGGTCGGCGTCGGGATCGACCCAGAGGAACGTGCCGCTGCGGCCGAAGTGACCGAAGGTGCGCGGCGAGTTGCGCGCGCCCGTCCAGTGCGGGAACTTCCCGTCGCGCAGCTCGAAGCCGAGACCCCAGTCGTTCGGATCCTGCCGCCCGAAGCCGGGCACGACGCCGGAGAGCCCGGGGAACTGCACCGACACGGCCTCGTCCAGCGTCTCGCCGCTCACGCGCTGCGGCTCGCGCAGCTCGCGGGCGACCACGAGCAGCTGCGACAGCGGACCCTCGACGCCCGAGCCCGGCGGGCCCGCGAGCGGGAAGCCCCACACGTGCTCGAAGTAGGCGGCGAACGGCATCTGGGCGCGCTCGGCCACGAACCCGCCGAGCAGATCGAAGCCGGTGTTCGAGTAGACCCGCCGCTCGCCCGGGCGCGCGATCGGGCGCTCGTGCTCGAAGGGCAGGCCGGAGGCGTGCGACAGCAGGTGGCGCACGGTCGAGCCGGGCGGGCCCGCCGGCTCGTCGAGGTCGACGATCCCCTCCTCCACGGCGACCAGCACGGCGACCGTCGTCGCGAGCTTCGTCACCGACGTCCAGGGGAAGCTTCGCCCGATGTCCCCGTACGAGGCCTCGACGCGACCGGTGACGGCGACCGCGGCGTGTGCGCACGGCCACGATTCGACTTGCCGAATTGCCTGCATCGCATCGACACTACCCGGGTGGATCGGCAGCTCATCTCCTCCGGCGCAGCCTTCGAGGACCGGGTCGGCTACTCGCGCGCCGTTCGAGTCGGCGGCCACGTGTGGGTCTCCGGCACCGCGCCGATCATGCCGCGCGATGCAGACCCGCCCGACGATCCCTACGAGCAGGCCCACATCTGCATCGAGATCATCGCCCGGGCGCTCGAGGCGGCCGGCGCGAAGCTCGACGATGTCGTCCGCACGCGCATCTACGTCACAAAAGCCGAGGACATCGACGCGGTCGGCCGGGCCCACAGGGCCGCCTTCGGCAACGCACGACCCGCGACCACAGGCCTCGTCACGGGTCTGCTCGACCCGAGGTGGCGCGTCGAGATCGAGGCGGAGGCGGTGATCCCGTGACCGACCATGTCGCCAGCGTCCTCGACCACCGCTTCGGCTCGGGCGATCCCTACAGGCTCGGCGTCGAGGAGGAGTTCATGCTGCTCGACCCCGAGACCTGGGACTGCGTGCAGCACATCGACGCGCTGCTGGCGGCCGTCGCGGAGGGGCCGTACGCCGAGCGGATCCACTCGGAGCTGATGCAGTCGGTGCTCGAGATCACGACGCCGGTCTGCCGCACGCCGGCCGAGATCGGCGTGGAGCTGCGTCGGCTACGCACCCACGTGGCCGACGTTGCACGAGCGGAGGGCTGCCGTTACGCCTCCGCGGGCACGCACCCGTTCAGCCTCTTCGAGCGCCAGCGGATCACCGCCAAGGACCGCTACCGGCGGCTCGTCGAGGAGCTGCAGTACATCGCCCGCCGCGAGCTGATCTTCGGCATGCACGTGCACACCTCGGTCGACGACCCCGACAAGGCGATCGCGGTCACGAACGCGCTGCTGCCCCATCTCGCCGAGCTGCTCGCTCTCTCGGCCAGCTCGCCGTTCTGGCGCGGCGAGCCGACGGGCCTCCAGTCGTCGCGACAGATGGTGTTCTCGTCGTTTCCGCGCTCGGGTGTGCCGCCGCGCTTCGCGAGCTACGCCGAGTACGCGGAGCTCGTCGGGCAGCTCGAGCGCAGCGGTTCCATCGCCGACTACACGAGCATCTGGTGGGACGTCCGGGTGCACGCGCGGCTCGGCACGATCGAGATGCGGATCTGCGATGCCGTCACGAGCGTGGACGACGCGGTCGCGATCGCCGCCTACTTCCAGGCACTCGTCAAGCACTACTGCGAGCAGTTCGAGGCCGGGCGCGAGCTCGCCGGCCACCACCGGATCCTCACCGTCGAGAACAAGTTCCTCGCCGCGAGGTACGGGCTCGAGGCGCCGGTGATGGATCTCGCCACCGGTGCGAGCGAACGTGTTCCCGTCTCGAAGCTCGTGCGGCGGACCGTCCGCGAGCTCGAGCCGCAAGCGCGCGAGCTCGGCTCGGAGCGCGAGCTGGAGGGGATCCTCGAGATCCTGTCGCGCGGCAACGGCGCCGACCGGCAGCTCCGGATCTGGAACGCGAACCGCGACATCGCCGAGGTCGTGCGCGACCTCGCAAAGACGACGGAGGTCGGGCTCAGTCGGGTCCCGTAGACGAGCCTGCGAGCTCTAAGAGCCGAGGACGATCGCCAGCTGGCCGCCCAGCAGCGCCGCCGGCTTGAGGCCGTCGAGCGGGCCGACGACCTTCACGTGCAGGTCGCGGGCGAGGCGCAGGGCTTCGGCGCGGTAGCCGGCGCGGTACATGACGACCGTGGCCGCGTAGTCCTGACGGCGTGCGTTCGTGGTGCCGGCGATGACGTAGCCCAACGCGTGCAGTCTCGCCGCCCCCTGCGCGGCGGCGCCGTTTCGACCGTTCCCGTTGAGCACGATCACGCTCGTCTGCGCGCGTGTCAGCTTCGGGGCCGCGGCCGACGCCGTCGTCCGCCGGGCCGCGGGCGGCGCCTTCTGCTTCTTCGCCGGCGCGAGCGCGGCCGTCTCGGCATGGTGCTGCACCGCGTGCGAGAGCGGCTTCGCGACGAGCAGCACCCCGGCGCCGAGCAGCAGCACGAGCTCCACCGCCGCCACGATGCTGGCAACGAGGGTCGCCGTGCGCCACGGCCGGACGAGTTCCTGCGCTGAGACGGCTGAGACTTCCACGCCCGGGGAAATTTCGGCGGGCCGCCGCCGAGTCCTGCGCGCTACGCCGTCATCCAGGCGCGGGTCGCGCGCAGCCCGTCGGCGGGCTCCGTCGTCGCGCGCCAGCCAAGCTCCCGCTCGGCTCGCCCGACGTCGAGCACCGAGCGGAGCACGTCGCCGAGGCGTCGCGGCGCGAAGCGAGGCTCGGCGTCGCTGCCGGCCACCTCGGCGCAGGCGCGGTGAAGCTCGAGAACGCTCGTCTCGCGGCCGGTGCCGACGTTGAAGACGCCGCCGTCGTGCCCGACCGCGGCGAGCAGCGCATCGACGACGTCGCCGACGAAGACGAAGTCCCGGGTCTGGCCGCCGTCGCCGAAGATCGTCGTCGGCTCCCCGCGTGCCATCCGCTCGAGGAAGATCGAGACGACGCCGCCCTCGAGGCTCGCCTCCTGGCGCGGCCCGAAGACGTTGCCGAAGCGAAGGACGACGTGGCCCGTCCCGTGGATGCGGTTCCAGCCGCGGAGGTACTGCTCGCCGCAGAGCTTGGCGATCCCGTACGGCGAGAGCGGCTCGAGCGGCCCGTCCTCGCTCGCCGGACCGTCGCACTCGCCGTAGATTGCGCCGCCCGTGGACGAGAAGACGACCTGCGCGCCCGCCTGCCGGGCCGCTTCGAGCACCTGGACGGTGCCGACGACGTTGACGGCGGCGTCGTGGTCCGGCCGCTCGAGCGACGTCTGCACGTCGGCCTGCGCGGCGAGGTGGAAGACGACGTCGGCCCGCCCGAACTCGACGCCACGGCGGATGTCGCGTTCCAGAAACGTCGCCGCGGCATTCAAGTTCTCGCGCTTGCCGGAGGAGAGGTCGTCGATGGTAACGACCTCGTCGCCGCGCTCGACGAGCCGGTCCACGAGGTTCGACCCGATGAACCCGGCTCCACCGGTGACGATGGCACGCATGCGCCCGTATCGTAGGTGCTCGGAATGTTCGTGACGTTCGAAGGCATCGACGGCTCCGGCAAGACGACCCAGGCGGCACTGCTCGCCGAGTGGGCGGCCGGGCAGGGTCACGAGGTCGTCGCCGTGCGCGAGCCCGGCGGCACGCCCCTCGGCGAGCGGATCCGAGAGCTGCTTCTCGACGGTCCCGAGATGACGCCGTGGGCCGAGGCGGCGCTGTTCGCGGCCGCACGTGCCGAGCTCGCGGAGCGCGTGATTCGCCCGGCGCTCCTTCGCGACGCCTGGGTGATCTGCGATCGCTACGTGGATTCGTCGCTCGCCTACCAGGGCAGCGCGCGCGGCCTCGGCGTCGCAGCCGTCCGGGAGCTCAACGCCGCGGCGACAGGCGGTCTCGCGCCCGACCAGACGTTCGTCCTGCTGGTCGACCCGGAGGTCGCGCTCGCGCGCCGCGCCGGCCGTCCCGACCGCATCGAGCGCGAGGACGGCGAGTTCGTCCGCCGTGTCGACCGCGGCTACCGCGAGCTCGTAGCCTCGTCGCCGGACCGCTTCGTCGTCCTCGACGGCGCGCTGCCGGCGGAGAAGCTCGCAGAGAGGGTGCGGCACACGGTGCGCCGCTTGACCCCGGCGTGAGCGCCGTGCGTTTGCGGCCGCTCATGCCGCGTGAGCTGCGGACGGCTCGTCGCGCTTCCGTTCTGGTGTCTGACACCGGGACGCCTCCCACCAGGACGGTTCCGAACAAGACATGAGCAGGTTCGACAGCTTCCCCGAGCAGTTCGAGGCCAAGCGTCTGCTCGACGCGGCGCTCGAGGACACACTCGATGGGGGCCCGGCGCACGCCTACCTCTTCCACGGCCCGCACGGTGTCGGCAAGCGCGAGATCGCGCGCGCCTTCGCCCGCGAGGTGGTCGGGACGGCGCGCAGGGTCCATCCCGACGTGTACGAGCTGGACGCCCTCGGCGAGATGATCCGGATCGACGCCATCCGCGAGCTGCGGCGCGACCTGCACATGCGCCCGTTCGAGGCGGACCGGCGCGTCTATCTGATCTTCAGCGCCGACCTGATGAACGACGACGCGGCCGACGCGCTGCTCAAGGACCTCGAGGAGCCGCCGTCGTACGCGGTGATCGTCCTGGTCGCGGACGGCCTGGGGCCGATCGCGGAGACGATCCGCTCGCGCTGCCAGCTCGTGCCGTTCCGGCGGCTCTCGGAGCGGGCGGTGCGCGACGCGGTCGCGGCACGGGCGCCCGGGCTCGACGAGCAGCGGCAGAAGGCGCTCGCCCGGGTCGCGGCCGGCCGGCTCGACCGGCTCGAGCGGCTGCTCGACCCGGAGGCGGCCGAACGGCGAGAGACGCTCCTGGCCCAGGCTCGTGCGGTCTACGGAGAGTCTGCGTTCGAGCCGGCGGACGCCGCGGCGGCGTTGCTCGCGAGCGCGCGCCGGTGCGGCGGGCAGGCGAAGGAGCGCGAGGAAGTGAAGGTCCAGGGGCTGGAGCTGCCGGCGCGAGTGGCGGAGCAGCGCGTGCGGCGGGCGCAGAGAGGCGCCGAGCGCGAGGAGCTGCTCGCCCAGCTCGAGGAGCTCGCCGCGTGGTACCGCGACCTCGTCGTCGTCGCCGTCGGCGCCGAGGCGGCGGTCGTCCACGTGGACAGGCTCGACGACCTGCGGAGCGACGCGAGCCGCGAGCGGATGCTCGGCGCCGAGCGCGCCGCCGAGGCCGTGCGCGAGACCTGGCGGCAGCTCGAGGAGTTCAATTTGGCTCCGCAGCTGGCGCTGGAAGCGCTGTTCGTCCGGGTCGAGCGCGAGCTGCACGCCTGACGTAATCGGTGTGCAAGCGTCTTGTAAGAGATTCGCTCGGCGGGGTTGCTCCGCTGCCGGGGCGGACACACACTGCGGGTGGGACACGCGCACGCGGTCTGATAAGGACACGCCCGTTCCGGTCGGGAGGCGAGCTTGGCAGCGCTACCAACGACACGAGCGACACCGTCGGCCGAGGCCGCACGGGAGCTGTACGAGCGCTACAGACGGCAGATCTTTTCGTTCTGCCTGCACCGGCTGGGCAACCGCGAGGAGGCCGAGGACGCCGTTCAGTCCACGTTCCTCAACGCGTTCCGCAGCCTCCAGCGCGGGGTGGCGCCGGAGATCGAGGCTGCGTGGCTCTTCAAGATCGCCGAGAACGTCTGCCTGACGCGGCAGCGCTCGTCGTCCCGCAGGCGGCGCCTCGAGTCGCCGAGCGACCTCCATGCGCTGGCGGACGTCGTGCCGGCGCGTGTCGGCGACTCCGACGAGCTGTTCGGCTTGACCGAGGCGCTGGGCGCGATGCCGGCCCAGCAGCGGCGCGCGCTCTTGCTGCGCGAGTGGCACGGGCTCTCGTACGCCGAGATCGCCGCGGAGCTGGAGCTTTCGCAGTCCGCGGTCGAGACGCTGCTCTTCCGCGCCCGCCGCTCGCTCGTCCGCGGACTCGAGGAGCCGCAGGCGCCGGCACCCCGGCCCCGGCGGATGCGGCTCCGTGCGGGCGAGCTCGGGTCGGTCGCGGCCGTCTTCAAGACGCTGCTCTTCGGCGGGAGCGCGAAGGTCGCGGCGACCGTCGCGACCGTCGCGGCCACGTCCGTCGCCGTCTCGCCGCCTGTGCGCCACGAGGTCGAGCACATCGTCGCGGGCAGTGCCCGCTACGCGAAGGCGGCCGCCCGCCCGGAAACGAGCAGCCCGGCCACGAGACGTCCTCCCGCGACCGTGAAGGTCGCGGGTGCGGCACCGGTTGCGGCGACGCCGCGCGGCGAGCAGGCGAGCGCGCCAACACCCGTCGCGCCGCCGCTCGCCGCGCCGCCGCCGCGTGTCGTTCGCGATCCGCGCGCGACGGCCAGCGAGCGCTCTGTCGCGCCGCGTGCCGTCGTACCGGCGGCTCGCTTGGCGCTTCCTTCGCGTAGCCGGCACGCGACGGAAACGCCCCAGGGCACGCCTCAGCACCCCGCACCCGTCATGCCCGCAGCGTTCACGGAGACGCGAAGGCCCCTGGTGCCGGAGCCGACCAGGTCGGAGACGTCGCCGGAACGCCTCAGCGAGGCGCCGCCGCCGAAGGAGCACGAGCAGCGAGCCGGCGAAGCCAGACACTCGAAGCGGGTCGAGCAGGCCGCCGCGAGGCGGAGCGACGACGAGCGGAGCGCTGGCGAAGGGAGGACGGCGGAGGCCGCTGTCGCCGCCCCGGCTCCGGTCGCGGAGCTTCGGGAGAAGAGGCCGGTCGTGGGCGCCACGATCGAAGCGAAGCATGGCTCAGACGCGAAGGGATCCTCGACCGCCTCCGATCCCGCGCCGTCGACGGAGCGCACCGGCCGCGGCCGCCCCGCGGAGACGTCCGGGCCGGTCGTCCTGGCTGAAGCCCCCAACACGAAGGCACGCGGTGAGAGGGCGCAGGGCGAGAAGGCACGCAGCGACAACACACGCAGCGAGACCGCACGCAGCGAGAAGGGACGCAGCGAGAACGCCACGCGAGAACGCGCGCAGCGGGAACGCAAACCGCAGCACGGCCGCGCTGCTGCCCGCCGACGTCCCGCCGGCCGCCACGCTCGAGCAGGAGACGCGTCGATACGGGCAGTCGGAAGGGAGGTCAGGCCATCCGCGCGAGCAGGTGATCGCCGACGCGGAGTGAGTTGGCCATCGCGGTGAGAGCCGGATTGACCGCGCCGATGCTCGGGAAGATGCTCGTGTCGACCACGTAGAGGTTGTCGAGCTCGTGCGCGCGGCAGTCGCGGTTCAGCACCGAGTCGGCCGGGTCGGTGCCGAACCGGCAAGTGCCGGCCTGGTGCGCGACCCCCGCGACCGGGATCTCGTTCTTCATGTAGGCGAACCGCGAGATCAGGTGGTCCGGGTTCATGTCGAGCTGGCCGAGCAGCGACTTGAGCTTGCCGTAGAGCTTGTCCTTGGGGACGTCGTTCGTGGCCTTGTAGGCCAGCGTGAGCTTGCCGTCGCCGTCGACCGTGACCCGGTTCTCGGGCCGCGGCAGGTCCTCGGTCGAGAGCCAGAAGTCGATCGCGTGCTTGGCGACGCGCTCGAGCGTCCAGCCCGGCGCGAGCTTCGTCTCGCCCGGCTTCTCGCCGCGGAACATCGGCGCCTGCGACTTGCCGACCATCTGGATGTTCCCGAGCGGGAAGTCGTCCTCGTCTGAGCCGAAGTAGAAGTCGTTCAGCCCGAGCGTCTTCTGGTAGATCGTCGGGTTCTCCTCGCGTGAGAGCGCGAGGACGGCCTGGCTCGCGTGGAACATGTAGTTGCGGCCGACCTGGTCGGAGCCGTTCGCGAGACCGTTCGGGTGGCGGTCGTTCGCCGAGAGGAAGAGCAGCTTCGCCGTGTTCGCAGCGCCGCAGGCGAGGACGACGATGTCGGCGGCGTACCGCTCCTCGGCCCCCTTCCGATCGAAACCCTCGCGCTCGACCACGACCTCGGTCACCGCGGTGCCCGCCTCGTTCGTCTCGAGCTTGACGGCCTTTGCGTTGGTCAGGAGCGTCACGTTGGAGTGCTCCAGCGCCGGACGGACGCCGAGCACATCCGCGTCCGACTTGCCGTGCACGACGCACGGGAAGCCGTCGCAGTTCATGCAGCGGACGCAGGCGCTGAATGCCGGCCGCGACTCGTCGAGCATGATTCCGCACGGTGCGTGGAACGGGTGGTGGCCGGCGGCGGCGAGCGCGTCCGAGAGTTGCTGGATGCGCGGCTCGTGCGAGACGGCCGGGAACGGATACGGCGCGCTCGCAGGCGGCTCGGTCGGATCCTCTCCGCGTGCGCCGTGCACCTGGTAGAGCTGCTCCGCCTTCGTGTAGTAGGGCTCCAGCTCGTCGTAGGAGATCGGCCACGCGGGCGAGACGCCGTCATGGTGGCGGAGGTCGCCGAAGTCCTCGGCGCGGAGCCGGTAGAGCGCCGCTCCGTAGAGCTTGGTGGCACCACCGACGAAGTAGTGGATCTGCGGCTGGAAGGCCTTGCCGCTCGGGTCGTACCACGTGTCCGGCGAGACGTACCGGTTGTCGACGAACACGGCCTCGGAGCTCCAGTTCTCGGGCTCGCGCGGGAGCCAGTCGCCGCGCTCGAGCAGGAGGATGCGCTTGCCGGACGGAGCCAGGTGCCGTGCGAGCGTGCCGCCGCCGGCGCCGGTGCCGACGACGATCACGTCGTAGCTGTTCGGTACTCATGACGCCGGCACCCACGGCTCGTGCCAGCGGCCGAAGCCGGCGACCAGCTCGTCGGCCGCGTCGGGCCCCCAGGTTCCCTTTGCGTACGGGTGGACTGGAGGCGGCGCGTCGAGTAGCGGCTGCATGATCCGCCAGGTCTCCTCGACGCTGTCCTGACGGGTGAAACGCATGCTGTTACCCACCATCGCGGCGTGCAGCAGCACCTCGTACGGGGTCGGGCCCTCGCCGCCCGCCAGGCTGAACTCCATGTCGAGCTCGATCGGCGCCGAGGTGGCGACGTCGGCGCGGTGCGCGTCGACGATGACCCTGATCCCCGTCGTCGGGTCGAGCCTCACCACGATCTGATTCGGCTCCGGTCGGCGGTCGAACACCTTGAAGCCGAGCTTCGGCGGATGCTCGAACACGAGCCGGAGCTCGGTCTGCGTGGCAGCGAAGGCACTTTCCGGTGCGGATGAAGAAGGGGACGCCCGACCAGCGCCAGTTCTCGATCTCGAGCCGGAGCGCGGCGTAGGTCTCGGTGGTGGAATCCGGCGCGACGCCGTCGACCCCGAGGTAGCCGTCGTACTGGCCGCGAACGTAGTGGACCGGGTCGGCTTCCACCACCGCCCGGAAGAGGGCGAGCTGCGCATCCTTGATCGTCCTCGGGTCGCCGTGCGACGGCGCCTCCATCGCGCACGCGGCGACGACCTGCATCAGGTGGTTGACGACGACGTCGCGCAGGGCGCCAACCGGGTCGTAGAAGTGGCCGCGGTCGTCGACGCCGAAGCTCTCCGCCATCGTGATCTGCACGCAGGCGAGGTAGTTCCGGCTCCAGAGCGGCTCGAGCATCGAGTTCGCGAAGCGGAGGTGGAGGATCTCCTCGAGGCCCATCTTCCCGAGGTAGTGGTCGATCCGGTAGAGCTGGGACTCGTCGACGTACCCGTGCAGCTCCTCGGCGAGCGCAACGGCCGACTCTTGATCGTGCCCGAACGGCTTCTCGACCACGATCCGGGCGTTCTTGGTCAAGCCGGCCTCGGCGAGGTTCTTGATCACCGCCCCGAACAGGAAGGGCGGGATCTCGAGGTAGAAGACCGGCAGCTCCTTGCCCTTGATCGCGTCCGCGACCCGGCCGAACGTGGCTGCGTCGGCGAAGTCGCCCTGGACGTAGGAGAGCCTCGCCGAGAAGCGCTCGAAGACCGCCTCGTCGAGCTGCTCGCCCGTCGCGACGATCGAGTCGCGCGCCCGCTGGACGAGGTGGTCGAGTGTCCAGTCGTCGACCGCCACGCCGACGATGGGGCAGTCGAGCAGGCCGCGCTGCTCCAGCCGGTAGAGGGAGTGGAAGGTCATCACGCGGGCGAGGTCGCCGGTGATCCCGAAGATCACGAGCACGTCCGCGGGTTGCTGTGCCGGTGCTGCGCTCATGGTGCTGCCGTCCCGTCAGTCATCGCCTTCCCCTCTTGGATGGTCTCCTGCGCGTTATCTATCCGTCGCGCCGCTCGTCGGTGTCGATCGAGATCCGGCCGGGCCGCTTGTGCGAGAAGCCGGCCCACGTCCAGTCCACGACCGTCTTCGCCCGGTCCTCGCCGGTGGAGAGAAGCGCGAGATGGACGGCGCCCCACGCGAGCGAGGCGGACTTGCCCTTCATCGTCTTGCCGTTCTTGAACTGCACCACGGCCGCGCCGCGGCCGATCGTCGCCATCGTCCCCTTGTCGTTGTAGTCGAAGGGCTCGGTCTTCTTGCCCGCGACGAGCCGGGCGATGTTCTCGCCCGCGCACTCTCCGGACTGGAGCGCGACCGAGCCGAGCTGGGGGAGCGCCTTGCCCGTGTTCTTGTCGGTGATCCACGCGATGTCGCCGACGGCGAACACCTCGGGATGCCCGTCGACCGTGAGCTCGTGCCCAACCGGCACGCGGTTTCCCCGCTCCAGCTCGAGCCCGAGCGACTGCACGATCGCGTTCGCCTGCAGGCCGGCGCCCCACACGAGCGTGTGCGCCTGGAGCTCGGCGCCCGACTTCAGCTTCACGCGCGTGGACGTGACCTCGGAGACGGCCTCTCCGCACATCACCTCGACGCCGCGCTTCTCGAGCGCCTTCATCGTGTAGGAGCGGATGTCGGACTTGAACATCGTGAAGAGCTCAGGCCCGGCCTCGACGAGGATCAGGCGGGCCTGCTCCTGCGGAATCTGCGGGTAGTCCTGCGAGAAGTTGCTGCGGTAGAGCTCGGCCATGGCGCCGACGCTCTCGATCCCGGTCGCGCCGCCGCCGACGACGACCACGTTGAGCGCGCCGTCCTCGATCAGGGCCGGTTTCCGGTCGGCCGCCTCCCACTTCTTCAGGACGTGCTCGCGGAGGCTCACCGCGTCGGCGAGGGTGTACATGGGGAATGCGTACTTGGCAGCCCCCTTGGTGCCGAAGAAGTTGACGTCGGCGCCGAGCCCGAGCACGAGGTAGTCGTACTTGATCGGCGCGATCTCCTGGAACTGCACGGTTCGCCCTGCGAGATCGATGCCGGTCGCGGCGTCCTGATGGACCGCAACGTTCGGCTGGTCGTGGAACAGGTCGCGCAGCGGATGCCCCACAGCCGTCGTCTCGAGCAGGTCGGTCGCCACCTGGTAGAGGAGCGGCTGGAAGGTGTGGAAGTTGTGCTTGTCGACGAGGACGATGTCGACAGCGGCGTCCTTCAGCTTGCGCGCAGCGCCGATTCCGGCGAAGCCGCCACCCAGAACGAGGACGCGTTGGCGCTTCTTCGCGGCCGCCACCGGCGCATCCTATGCCGCGTCCCCGAAGCGGGTGTTTCGATCTGGCAACGACCTAGCCGGCCACGACCCTGCCCGCGTCCAGCACGACGATCTCGTCCATGCGCTCGAGCCCCTCCGGCCGGTGCGTGATCAGGAGCACCGTTCTGCCGGCGGACGCATCGAGGACGTCGTCCATGAGGCGCCGCGCGGTCGCCGGGTCGAGGTGCGCCGTCGGCTCGTCGAGGAGCAGCACAGGCGCGCCGGCGAGGAGTGCGCGCGCCAGGACGAGGCGCTGACGCTGACCGCCCGAGAGCCGCGTCCCCTCCTCGCCGACCTGCGTGTCGAGCCCGTCGGGGAGCGAGGCGACCCACTCGTCGATTCGTGCGCGGCCGAGTGCGGCGCGGAGCTCGCCGTCGGATGCATCCGGCCGTGCGAGCAGCAGGTTCGCGCGGATCGTGGAGTTGAAGAGGTGCGCGTCCTGGCCGGCGAGCGCGAAGGTGCGACGGACGTCCTCCTGGCGGTACTCGCGCAGGTCGCGGCCGCCGATCGTGACGCGGCCCTGCTCGGGGTCGAGGAAGCGCAGGAGGAGGTTCGTGACGGTCGTCTTGCCCGCACCGCTCGGGCCGACGAGCGCGACCCGCCTGCCGGGCTCGAG
>CAWAGR010000019.1:0-241443 GCA_963781435.1 uncultured Actinomycetes bacterium
ACGATGCAGCGGGGCGAGGCAGCGGGGCTGCAGCGACGGGGCTGGCTGGCAAGCCGCTTGCCGACGGCCAGAAGGTCGCGAACTTGATCGCCGGCTTGCTTGTGGGCAGTTCCTACGCGGCCGGCTGGAAGAGAGGCCGGAACAAGCGGCTCGGGTGAACGCCGAACGCATCCGACAATGGGTCGAGGAGACGACCAAAGCGCAAGGGCTGGCCGTGAAGGTCACCGGACCCTCTGACGATCCGACGGGTCGCTGAGATCCTTCGGGAGGCTTTCAGCCGACGAAGCCTCAGGCGTAACAGCGCTCGCCCAGGGCTTGGTCACTCCCTCGGACCGAAGCCCGAGGATGCGCGCTCCGAGCGTTTCTGGGAACATGGAGGCATGTCTCGCGCGCTGGCCGGGACTGCGGTCGCGCTGCTCGTCCTCTTGGGCTGGGCGGCGAGTGCGTCGCCGCGTTCTCCTGAAGGTCCTTACGGCGTCGTCTGGGCGCCGTCGGAGCAGATTGTCTTCACCACGTGGGACGGCGGCATCTACGTCGTCTCCCCATCAGGCGGGCGGGCGCGGCTGCTGGCAAGCGGCGAACGCGGCGTGCCGTCGGTAACGCGCGACGGGAGGCTCCTGTACTGGAAGGATTCGAACCTGTTCACCATCCCGCTGGCGGGCGGCAAGCCGCGCAGCCTCGGCTTCGGCTTCGAGGGCGTCTGGTCGCCCGACGGGAAGCGGATCGCATACAAGAGCCACGACGGGGTGATGGTCGGCGACGCCGACGGCAGCCACAAGCGGCTGGTCGCGAGGAACAGGAACTGGGACACGGGCGGCGCCCCGACGTGGTCGCCCGACGGGCGCAAGCTCGCGTATGTCGCCTGCCGGGCTCCGCTCCTAAGCCCCCCGTGCGAGCACCAGTACGGCTACGACGTCTACGTGGTCGGACTGGACGGCTCGGACAAGCACCGGGTCACGCCGAAACCCGGGAACCCGTGGTGCCCTGCCTGGTCGAGCGTCGGGAAGCTCGCCTTCAGCGCCGACATCAAGTTCCTTGCGTTCCAGCAGATCGCGGTGGTGCAGAAGGGAGGCGGCGTGCGCACCTTCCGTCACGGCGGCCGTCCCGCCGGCTGCCCGGTGTGGGCGCCGAGCGGCCGCAGACTGGCGTTCGCGACCGGCAAGGGCGCCTACCTCCTGAACTTCGACGGCAGCTACCGCAAGTGGATCACGGTGGCGCCAAGCGCGAGCGCCAGATCGACGGGCGTCGCCTGGTCGCCCGATCGCAAATGGCTCGCGATCATCGACGGCTCCATCCCCCGTTCACATCTCTGGGTCGTGCGCGCGAACGGCTACGGGCTCAAGCGCCTGTTGTAACGCGAAACCTGGACGCCCTCCCCTCGGAGTGTCATTCGCAACACTGGCCCAGCCGACTGTCCTTCTGCTCAGCTTCCAGAAAGGCAGCGAGCAGCTCGCCTCGTCGATTCGGGATCAGGTTCGGTTTCAGTCCTCCGTCGGCGATCCAGCCCGTCCGGGCTTTGCGGCCTTTCCCGCACGAGATCGGTGGGGAACCCGATGCGGCCGCGACGTCGCCGGGAAACACTCATTCGGGAACGGACCCTGACCCTGACCCCATCCACCGATGAAGAACAGAGGGAGCTTCATGTCAGACGCATCGAGCGAAAAGCAAGATCAAATTCTCGCCAATCAGGCCACAATCATCGCCAATCAGGCGAAGCTCGACGAGATCCTTGCAAACCAGTCGAAGCTCGACCAGATCCTTTCGAATCAGGAGAAGATTCTGGGCAAGCTCGGCTGATCGCGAGAAGCTCCGACCTCCTCGCGGGCGTCATGTCCCGGACTGGCCGAACGCGCTCAGGGTGCCTTCCGGAACACTCGCGCAGGCGACGTTGGCCGCCCTCGACGGGTAGAAGTCGATCGGCGACCATGGTCGGCGATGAAGGTGCTGAAGATCGCAGTGGTCGCGAGTGCGAGCGGGAACGGCAAGACCACGCTGGGACGAGAGCTTGCGCAGCGTCTTCGCGTGCCGTTCATCGAGCTGGACAGCCTCGTCCATGGTCCGGGCTGGGTCGAGACTCCCGACGACGATCTCCGCGCGCGCGTTGAGCCGATCGTGATGTCTGATGGTTGGGTGATCGACGGGGCCTATCAGCACAAGCTCGGTGATCTGGTTCTCGACTCGGCCGATCTGGTCGTCTGGCTCGACCTACCCATCCGGATCTGGCTTCCCCGGTTGGTCCGACGTACGTGGCGACGCCTCCGCAGTCGCGAGCAGCTCTGGAACGGCAACACCGAATCGCTCGCCTCAGCGATCTGGGGTCGCGAGTCGCTTCTAGTCTGGGCGCTGCGGACTCACTTCCGCCGACGGCGCGAATGGCCCGCTGCCCTGGCGACCCGGCCCCTGATCCGGCTTACCACACCGTCGGAGGTTGATCGGTTCCTTGCCGAGGTAGGCAGTCCGAACTCTCTGACCTGACTCCGGCGGGTCACACGGACTCGGGCGTCATTCCCGCACGCTGGCGCAGCCGACCGCCGTCGCGCCAGTGGCCTCGCTGACATGATCCGACCGTCGCCGCGTGAACGGATTACCTGAACACTCGGAGCCGCTCGAGTTGACGAGGTCCGCACACGTGTGGGAGGTTCCGCACGGGATGTCAGAGCGTGGTCTTGGAGCGATCTTGCTTGCTGTGCTCATCCTCGCTGCTAGCTGCGGTGGCGGTGGAGACGGCGCACCCAGGGTGACGCTCACGGACAAGTCGTGTACGTACTCGGGCGCTCGGACGCACGAGCCCGGCGTGTTCGACATCGAGGCCGAGAACACGACGTCGCACCTCGCCAGCTTCGCCGTCTACGAACTCGCGCCAGGGTTCTCGATCAAGGATGTGCGGGGCTTCTTTCAGCGAGTGATGGTCGCTCACGACCGCGGCGAGAAGAACGTCAAGCCGCCGACGCCCGCCGACTTCCGTCGGAATGAAGCTTGGAGCCATGCCGACCCACGAGCAACGACGCTCCTCCCAGTCAACGCGTCCGCTGGGAGATTCGTGATCGTGTGCATGGAAAACGCTTCGGCCGATACCCGACCGTCGGGGGGTGTCTCGCCTTACCCTGCGGCCATCTACGTGCCCACCCAGCTAGAGATTCGGTAGGTATGGCGGAGCGTCGTCGACGTGACAATGATTCGGTAGCGCTCGGAGGCCATTCGTGAGCACTCGCCCAGCCGACGACCCTCAACCCTGACGCGGCCCGGTCCTCGACCGAGCGGTTAGGGAACCTGCAAGCGAGCAACGTCCAGCGTTACGCCGCTGGGGAGGTGGCTACCCTCGACGACACCGGTTGCTCTCGCGTAGAGGCCAGTGCCCCCAACGATCGCAACCGTGAGGTTCCCTGCGACCTCATGCATGACGCCGCGTGCATGCACGGTGCCTCCGGGAAGGCTGGAGATGCCATCGAACATGATCCGTTGCGGCGACAGTGCGGTCTCCACGAAGCGGGAGGTACCGACACGAGCACCTTTCGGCTTGCCGAACTGACGTACGGCGTTTCGGAGGATCGACGTTCCCTTGAGCGTGTCGCCCTTCGTGAACTCGCCCGTCGTCGCGTGCGTCTTGGGAGCAACGTCGGTGAACGTCCACGTCACGGGCGTGATCAAGATACGGATCGTGACCGACTTAGCAGCCGCGGTGTCGGACGCTGCAACCGGCAGCGCCATCACGAGTGACAGGAACGCAACAAGCGCCACCGCTCGTAGCACCGACCAATCATGACGGGCGAACAGAGGCAAATGCAACAAACGGCCTGACACGTCGGGGAACATTCCTGAACGCTGGCGCAGGCGACGGCCGTCGCTCTTGACCCTGGCTCGTTGAGGGCGCCTAGCCCTTCGCGAACACCTCGGCTGTCGGCGACTCGAACTCGAAGCCGACCATGGGCTCGGCGCCCACCACCCATGCATCGTGACCTGGCTCGATGACGTATGCCTCGCCTGGACCGATCTCACCCTCGGTGCCGTCGTCGTGGATCACGTGCATCCTGCCGGACTGAACGACGCCAACATGCCGCACCTGACAGCTCTCGGTCCCGACGATCGGCTTGATGCACTCCGACCACTTCCATCCGGGTTCGAGCGTCAAGCGGGCTGCAGTATTGGCGCCCATCTTGACGACGTCTACCTGAGTCTTGTCGGGCCTCCGGGTCTCATCGGGTGCGTTGAAGGTACGAACTTCAAGTCCAGCCATGCGAGCCACCTTCCTTCCTTCCTTCCTTCGTCGGTCGAGCACCCCATTCCCCGGGGCTCGGGGTCACGCATTCTGTCACGTTTGCTCGTCAACTACGACATGTGCCGTAGGCCAGCGAGCCGAGAAACCACTCCGCCCAAAGACTCAGACTCCGATCATCCGCGAGAGCCGCGCACCGTGCCCGCTCATGTGACTGAACGAACACTCGGGCAGCTCGATTCGAGGTGATCGTGCCAGACCACGGATGGTTGACATCGCTCCACTCAGCGTCTGATAATCGCTTCAGACTCCGCGGAGAAGGGAGGTCGGTGTGTCCTGGAGGCTAGAGGGGAGTTACGTCGAGACGTGCTCGTGCGAGCTGATGTGTCCGTGCAATCTCTCGCTCGACCACGGCGCGACGTACGACTTCTGTCGCGTCACGCTGTGTTCAACATTCGCGAAGGTGAGATCGAAGGCACGGACGTCGGCGGGCTCAAGGTCGCCGCGATCGCGGACACGCCGAAGGTCATGACCGAGGGCAACTGGCGCATCGGCATGTTCATCGACGAGCGGGGCGAGCGACGAGCAGGCGGACAAGCTCACGGCGGTCTTCGGCGGGCAACTCGGCGGGCCGATGGCCGCCCTCGCGCCGCTCATTGGCGAAATGCTCGGCGTCAACCGCGTGCCGATCGAGGTCGTTGATGACGGGCTGCGTCACAGCGTCCGCATCGGGGACGCCATCGACTTCGAGATCGAGGACATTGTTCCGTTCGGGGTCGAGACCGGCAGGCCGATTCGCTTCGACGGCATGTTCCACCCGGTCGGCTCGAACCTCACGATGGCCGAGGCGAAGCGCTCCCGGATCAGCGCCTTCGGCATCGAGTACGAAGGAAAGACGGGGCTCTCGACGTCCGAGTTCTCCTGGGCAGCCTGAGCGCTTGATCGCTTCGGTCGAGGAACGCGGGGCGGCCGGCGGCGGTCTCGCTCCGGCCTTCGCTGCAGCACGGGCCCGAGTCGGACTCGTCGCCCTGCTCTTCATTCTCGCCGGCCTCGCCTGGTGGTTGACGGTCGACCAGATGCAAGGCATGGACGGCGGGCCGTGGACGGACCTCGGCACGCTGGGCTGGTTCCTTGGCGTGTGGGTCGTGATGATGGCGGCGATGATGCTCCCGTCGGTGGCGCCGACGGTCGCGCTCTACTCGCGCATGACCAGGAGTCGAAACTCGGCCGCGCCATTCCTCTTCACGGCCGGCTATCTCGGTTCGTGGGCAGGCGTCGGACTACTGGCCTTTGTGGCCGCGACCGCCGGCGGACGCCTCACGGGTGACGTGCTCGCGTGGAACCGTGCCGGCCGCTGGGTCGCAGGGGCGACGCTCCTCGTTGCCGCCGTGTATGAGCTGACCCCGCTGAAGGACATCTGCCTTGGCAAGTGCCGAAGCCCGCTCGGGTTCCTGCTCGGCTCCTGGCGTGACGGAGCGACCGGTGCGCTGCAGATGGGCGTGAGGCACGGCGGCTGGTGCGTCGGCTGCTGCTGGGCGCTGATGCTCTCGCTGTTCGCGCTTGGGGTGATGAGCATCGCCTGGATGGCGTTCGTCGCTGGACTCATCGCCTTCGAGAAACTGATCCCGTGGCGTCGTGCCGCGACCTACGGTACCGCGGGTGTTCTGCTCGTCCTCGGCGTGATCGTGATCGCGGCTCCGGACGTTCTCCCGGCGCTCACGATTCCAGGGAGCGATCCGATGTCGCAGATGGGCCAGATGGGCGATACGAGCGGGATGAATCCGTAACGGACGGATATTCGCGAGTCGGAAGGCGCGTGCGTCGCCTTCACATCAGGCATCTGCTCCCGAAGCTCGTCAACCCCTCTGTATCGACTGACAGAGGCACCACCAAGATCTCCCGCTCGCGGTCCCTCTCGGGCGACAGTTAGGAACACTGGCGCAGCCGACGACCCTCAACCCTGACGCGGCCCGGCCCTCGACCGAGCGGTTAGGGAACCTGCAAGCGAGCAACGTCCAGCGTTACGCCGCTGGGGAGGTGGCTACCCTCGACGACACCGGTTGCTCTCGCGTAGAGGCCAGTGCCCCCAACCTCGCCGGCCGTTTGTGCTGACGAGCGCGAACGCGAACACTGAGCGGGAGGCTACGCCGCGGGCGGCGCTGCGACTAGTGGCGGTTTCAGCCGCGCGGTCGCGGCGGCGGTCACTCGTCCTGCATGTCCGGGTCCCCCCAGAAGGGTGGCGGCGGAGGCGCTGGGCTGGTGCTGGCGGCGCAGGCGCGGCGCTGGTGCTGGCGGCGCAGGCGCAGGCGCTGGTGCTGGCGGCGGAGGCGCTGGCGCTGGTGCTGGTGCTGGCGGCGCAGGCGCAGGCGCGGGCCGCCCGGGTAGTGGTGCCGGTCGTGGGAGGCGCTGGTGCTGGTGCTGGTGCTGGTGCTGGCGGCGGAGGCGCGGGCGCTGGTGCTGGTGCTGGCGGTCGTGGCGGCGCAGGCGCGGGCGCAGGTGCTGGTGCTGGTGGCGGAGGCGGCGCAGGCGCGGGCGCGGGCGCTGGTGGTGCTGGCGGCGGAGGCGGAGGCGCGGGCGCTGGTGCTGGTGCTGGTGGTGGTGGTGCCGGTCGTGGCGGCGGTGGCGAAGCGGTCACGGCGGGAGCGATTGTTTCTTTCTCGTCAACCGTCGTCAATGCGTCTCGGACGCCGAGTGCCTTAACGCAGTTCAACAAGAAGTACCTGCACGGCGTCGGCAAGGTGGGCGCGAGAGATCACACGAAGGGCAAGCCGGTAACGACGTCAAGCGCAGCAACACGCTCTACAAAGCTGCGATGAAAGGTCAACGATGACCTTGACCGCGACAGGGATGGAATAGCCTGCGAGGCTGCGTGAGTGGCTGTCAGGCTCGCTCGACGACGAGCATCGCGAAGTTCTCCGGAATGGTCGGTCTCGACGTATCCGACATGTGAGCACACAGCGGCCGGCCCGGGGGAGGCCACGTTGTGTGGCCTCCCTCCGACCCGTCGCGGCTATTACACCAGCGCCTTCGTGAAGATCTCGACCGACTCGGCCGGGAACGTTTGGGTCTCGACGACCTCGAGCAGCCCGATCTTTGCGAGCACGCGGAACGCGGCCTCGTTGTCGGGGTACTTGACGATCGACAGGAAGTCCCACGGTCCCATGAAGGCGTAGGTCTTCTCGAGTGTGCCGCCCTCCTCGGTGATGATCGTCTTGATCTTCTCGAGGTACTCGGGCACGTGAGCGAGGTTCTCCCGCCCCTCGGGTGTCAGCTTGAACAACTCGATATACGTGAACACTGCGCACCTCCCTTCGAGTCGCGGTTCACGTGGATCCATCGTGACCAGGGTCAACCGGTCACGCATCGGAGAAGCCCCTCGAACGCTCTGCCAGTTTCTACGGCAATCACGTCCGGGGGAAACCACGTCTCGCCGTCGTGGTCGGGGCAGGTCGAGGCATGGGAGCAGGTGGTCGACCACATTGAGACGTCGTGGCAGACCCACCTCGTTGTCGGCGTCTGACGCTCCGTCGCCGACCTCGACAGTTGCGTTCGACAGTCATCATCCCTCGCGGGGTAGCGTGCTTGAGAAGGGGTGCACGCTTGCAAGAACGCTTGCAGCTCGCGCCTCCCTCGTCAGTTCGGCAAACGAAAACCCCGCCTGAGCGGGGTTTTCTGAGAGCGGATGAAGGGACTCGAACCCTCGACCTTCTGCATGGCAAGCAGACGCTCTAGCCAACTGAGCTACATCCGCACAGATCGCCAGTATAGCCACCCCCGGATCCGCTCCTGGCCGGGCTCAGGCGGCCGCGCAGTCGCCGGTGGTGGCGCTCTGGGGACACTCGGCAAGTCCGATTTGGCCAGGCCAGTCCTCTAATCCGTTTGGACGTTCGAAAGGCGACCGCGCGTTCTAGACTCGGCCGTGGCTGCTCCGCGTGTCTTCAGGTCGCCGACGATCGAGCTTGTCCGGCTGGCTGAGGGCGGGTTGATCGCTGCGGGCTTTCTCGTCCTGCTCTTGCTGCTCCCGCACGGCTTCGCCGGCGACGACGGCTCCCGCTTCGCCGATATCGAGCGGCTCCGCCATCACGGCGAGCTCTCGGAAAGCAAGTACTCGCTCGTGATGCCGGTGCTCTCCTTGCCGTTCCTTCGTTGTCGGTGACCTGATCGGCTCTCCGGAGTGGTGGGCGAGCCGCTTCAACCTGATCGTGGTCGCTGTCGGCACGCTCGTCACGCTTCACCTGCTTCGCGGCCGTGTTGACGGCCGTGTGATGCGGAGGTGTGTGCTCATCCTGCTCTTTGCGTCGTTGCTCACGAATCGCCTGCGCGACTACAACGCCGAGGTCCTGACCGCGACGCTGACCGTCGTCGGCATCGCGGTGCTGACGACCGGTCGTTCGAAGCTCGTCGGCTGGACGGCGATCGTGGTCGGGGTCGTCAATACGCCGGCGACGTTGGTCGGGCTCGGCGTGATTGCGGTCGCGGAGACGATCCGGGCGCGGCGGCTGCGATTCCTGGTGCCGCTCGTCGGCGCGGCAGCGTTGATCATGGCCGAGGCGTGGATCCGGAGAGGCTCGCCGCTTACCTCCGGTTACGAAGGCGACCACGGCTTCGAGACGATCCTTCCGTATTCCGGCCGCTCCGGCTTCAGCTTCCCGTTCGTGCTCGGCGTCGTGTCGATCCTCTTCTCGTTCGGACGCGGCCTCCTGTTCTTCACGCCGGGACTTCTGCTCTGGCTCTCAGGCCGCACGAGACGTCTCGCGGCGGAATGCTGGCGCGGCGTCGTGCTGATGCTGCTGTTCCTCGCCGGGCTCGTCGTCGTGTACGCGAAGTGGTGGGCGTGGTACGGCGGGATCACCTGGGGCCCGCGGTTCTTCGTCTTTGCAGCCGTTCCCGCTTCGCTCGCGATCGCGTTGCGGCTCGTCGATGCGGGCAGGTCGGCCCTTGCGGATGTTGCGACTCTCTTCGCCCTGACCCTGTCGGCGTGGGTTGGAGTCAGCGGCGCGATCGCGGATCCGGCGGCGCTCGGCTTCTGCACGGAGAACACCTACGCGCTCGAGTCGCTCTGCTGGTACGTCCCCGAGTACAGCTCGCTCTGGCACCC
The DNA here is from genome assembly GCA_963781435.1 of uncultured Actinomycetes bacterium. Lineage (GTDB taxonomy): Bacteria > Actinomycetota > Thermoleophilia > Gaiellales > Gaiellaceae > PALSA-600. Next base: position 9,312 of record CAWAGR010000019.1, read on the forward strand.
GCTGCTCGAGTTTCCTCCGCTCACGACCGCCGACGCGCTGGTGGTCGCCTATTGCGCGGTCGTGTTCGCCTACCTCGCTGCTCCGCTCTGCGTGCATCTCGCGAGGGATGTCGTTCGACTCCGGCCGGGGGCGGCATCGTGGGCCAAGGGCTGGCGCCTCTAGCTTGTCGACCACGCTCAAACACGATTGGCGGCCGCTATCGGCGGGAGTCCACTCGAGCGCACTCGGCGGACATCACCGGCCCCGGCATGACCGAGAAGAGCGCGACCCCGCCGACGCGGTAGGCCCGACGCGTCGGGGTGGTGAGGAACCGGCTCCAGCCGTAGTCGCCCTTCTCCTGGACAAGGATGGTGCTGACGGCCTTGCTCTGGGCCCACGCGTAGGTCAACTCGGGGTCGGCGTGCGGAAGAACGTCGTCCACCAACGGCACGAGAACCTCGTTCGCATACGAGTCGGGGAATCTCGGTCGCACGTAGCCCTCGGCGAGCCCGAACCAGAAGTCGCTCTCGACCTGCCAGAGCAGGGAGTCACCGTGTTCGTTGTACGGGATCGCCAGCAGGTTCTCACCCCGCGCGATACAGGTTCGGTACATCTCCTTCGCGAAGAAGGCCGGGCGCACGGGCGTCCGTTTCCAGTAGCCGGCTCCAAGATTCGGAAGCAGAGCCGCCACTGCGAGCGCCGTCAGGACAAGCGCCGCCGGTCGCCCGGCCCGGGCAGCCCACGATGCGGCCATCACGGCGGCGGCGAGCGACGCGAAGAGCATGAGGCGGACGGGAAGCACGTTGCTGAAGAACGGCAGCTGCGCGACCGCCGCCCACGGAAGGACGACGATGCGCTCGCCCGCAACGTGCAGGGAGGTCCCCAACGCGGCGAACACGGCGAGCGCGAAGGCCGCGAGGAGGAACCGGCCACCGCCGGTGCGCCGGCCGCTCCACGCGAACAAGCCGACGATCACCAGAGTCGGGAGGCCGAGATACGCCCCGTGCTCCGCGATCGGACCGACGAAGCGGTCCGAGATGCCACCCGCCCACGCGCCGCCGGCGAGCGCGATCCTCGTCGGCACGACCAGATTGAGGAGATCGGCTGGAAAGTCCGCGGGCCTGTTGATCGAGTTGTGCTCGAACCGGGCCAGCATCGGATAGAGCAGTGGGCCCGCGAGCACGGCCGAGAGGCCGTAGCCCGCAATGAGCGGAGCCAGCGATCGGCGCAGCGCGGCTCTCCGAGCGGGAACGAGGGCATAGCCGGCGACGAGCGCAACCGCAAGCGCCACGGTGAGCGTGAAGTACAGCTCGCTCGAGAACGAGAGCTGCACGGCGAGCAGCAGCCCGAGCAGGATGGCGAACGCGCGCCGACTCAGGTTTCCGTCGAGGTGACGGAGCACGACGAGCGCGACAAGCGGCACGAGAAAGGCCGAAGTCATGTGCAGGTGACCGCCTTGCTGGCCCAGCATGTAGCTGGAGAAGCCGAACAGGTAACCGCCCGCGAGCGAGGGCCACACCGCACCGGTGACGTACCGGCAGAGGAGGTAGGCCGTCCACGCGGCCAGCGCCGGCATGAGCAGGCAGGCGAGGTTGTAGGCGACGACCGGGCCGGCGAGCAGCGTGATCGGCGCGAACGCGAGTGCGAGGCCCGGAACGTTCGTCGTCCAGGCGAGATCGATGCCGTCGGGCACCCAGAGGACGCGCGTGTAGAGCGGGTCGTAGCCGTCGATCAGCGCGTGCGGCCACCAGCCGAATGCCCAGATGAAGATCTCCGGGTCGAAGCCGTGGCCGATGTACGAGCGACCCGGATGCGCCGCCACGGGCACGCCGAAGTACAGGAACGAGATCAGAAAGTAGATCGCGAAGGGAACCGCACGCGGGTAGCGGACGACGACGAGGCCGACGCGAGAAAGGACTGTCCGTGCCAACGGCCGAAACGACTCTACTGCGCTCTACGGCGTGCGCACCGCGAGCTCCGTCGCGACCTGGCAACGGCGGCGGTAGGCGGAAGCTCTGGCGACCGCTGCGAGGACGCCCACGGCGGCGAGGAGCTCGGTCAGCCCGTCCGAGACGACCGAGGCGCCGAAGGCTCGGCAGAGGCGCCGTCCAGGGCCTCGTTGACGAGCCGGTCGGCGAGCTCGTTGTCGGCACGACGGACGTGGACGTACTCGACCTTGTCGAGCCTGCGGGCAAGGCGCGCGGCCTCGGTGGAGAGGGTGCGCAGCGCCTCGTTCTTGACCTTGTACTCGCCCCGCATCTGCTTCACGAGCAGCTCCGAGTCGGATCGGACCTCGAGCTCGAGCACCGACAGCTCGACCGCCTTGGCGAGCCCGGCGACGAGGCCGCGGTACTCGGCGACGTTGTTCGTCGCGACGCCGATCGCCTCGCCGTGGGCGGCGAGCACCGCTCCGTCCTCGGCCTCGAGCACGTAGCCGAACGCGGCGGGGCCGGGGTTGCCGCGCGCGCCGCCGTCGGTGAAGAGACGCGCCTTCAAAGCAGCGAGTAGATGTCGAAGGCCGGTTCCTCGTACGGGTGCGCTTCTCGGAGCGCGGCGACGATGTCATCGTGGCGCTCCTCCGGGAACACCGTCTCGAGCCGCAGCTCGCGTACGCGCTCCTCCTCCCCCACCTCGCCCACGGCGGGGCTCGCGCCGGGGAGCGCCCGGAAGGTGCCGGTGCCCTCGGTCGACCAGGAGCAGCGCTCGTACGCGCCGATCCGGCCGGCGCCGGCGGCGAAGACCGCCTCGCGAACCGCCTCGAGCGCCTCCGGCGGCACGAAGACGACGAGCTTTCGCGCTGCGCCGCTCATTCCCGCTCCGGCGCCGGCAAAGCCGGCACCTGCGCCCTCTTGCCGCCTCCGTCGAGCCTACGGGCTGATCCCCGCTCCGGCGCCGGCAGAGCCGGCACCTCCGCTCTTTGTGAGCCTCCGTCGAGACTACGGCTCATGCGTTGTCGATCTGCGCCTTCTGGAGCTTGCCCGAGTAGTCGACGTAGATCGACTTCCACTCGGTGAAGACGTCGAGCGCCGCCTGGCCGGCCTCGCGGTGGCCGTTCCCGGTCTGCTTGACGCCGCCGAACGGGAGGTGCACCTCGGCGCCGATCGTGCCGGCGTTGATGTAGGTGATCCCGCTCTGGAGGTCCCGCATGGCGCGGAAGGCCCGGTTGACATCGCGCGTGTAGATCGACGAGGAGAGGCCGAACTGGACAGAGTTCGCCGCCGCGACCGCCTCCTCGAAGCCGGGCACCGGGATCAGCGCCGTCGTCGGGCCGAAGATCTCCTCCTGCGCGATTCGCATCTGCGGCTCGACGTCGGCGAACACGGTCGGCCGGTAGAAGCAGCCGTCGCTCGTCGAGCGGCTCGCCGCCGGTGAGCAGCTTCGCGCCCTCGTCGAGCCCTGTGCGTGTGTACACATGCACACGGTCGAGCGCGGCCCGGTTGATCAGCGGCCCCACGTCGGTCTCGTCGTCCCAGCCGGGCCCGAGCCGCAGCCGCTCGGCAGCGGCGACGAGCTTCGCCTGGAGCTCGCCGTAGACGGCCTCGTGGACGATCACCCGCGAGGCGGCGGTGCAGCGCTGGCCGCTCGTGCCGAAGGCCGACCAGACGATCCCCTCGACAGCCAGGTCGATATTCGCGTCGTCCATGACCACGATCGCGTTCTTGCCGCCGAGCTCGAGATGGACGTGCTTGAGGTGGTCGGCGGCCGCCTTGGTGACGGCGATGCCCGTCTCGCGCGAGCCCGTGAACGTGATCACCGGCACGTCCGGATGCCGAACGAGCGCCTCACCGGCCTCCTCGCCGTAGCCGTGGACGACGTTGACGACGCCGGGCGGGACACCGGCCTCGGCGAGCAGGCGCACGAACCTGTCCGCGAGCAAGGGAGTGTCTTCGGCCGGTTTGAGGACGACCGTATTGCCGCAGACGAGCGCCGGGCAGAGCTTCCAGGAAGGGATCGCGATCGGGAAGTTCCACGGCGTGATCGCGCCGACGACGCCGATCGGCATGCGCACGCTCATCATGAACTTGTCGCGGAGCTCGCTCGGCGTCGTCTGGCCGTGGAGGCGCCGGCCCTCGCCGCCCATGTAGTAGCTCATGTCGATCGCTTCCTGGACGTCGCCGCCGGCCTCGGCCCTGACCTTCCCCATCTCGCGAGTCATCAGGTCGGTCAGCTCGTCCTTGTGCGCCCTCAGGAGCTCCGCGAAGCGGAAGAGCACGTTGCCCCGCTCCGGGGCCGGCACGAGACGCCACTCCTCGAAGGCCTCCCCGGCTGCGTGGACCGCGCGGTCGACGTCCTCGGCAGTCGAACGCGGGAACGTGCCGAGCACCTCGCCGGTCGCGGGGACGAGAGACTCGAAGGTCTCGCCGCCGGCCGCGTCCACCCACTCGCCGCCGATGGAGTTCTTGAAGCTCGGCGCCTGGGCGACCGCCATCACGTCAGGCGTCCGGGTCGTCCGTCTTCGGGAACGTGCCCGGGATGCGCATGCGGCGGCGGTCACGTGTCTCGCGCCGCTCGGCGTGCTCCCCTTCGTCCTTGCCGCGGCGGCGGTCGGGGCCGGTGCGACGGTCGAGGATCACCGTCACGCCCGGATTGTCCCCGTAGTGGTCGACGAGCCTCTCGTACAGGTCGGCCTCGAGCTCGCGCGGAACGACGCAGTAGATCACGGGCCCAGTCTAAGGCGAGCCCAGTCCGAGGTGAGGAGCCTGGGGCGCGCGATCAGAGGCGCGCGATGTCGGGAACCACGCGGCCGTCGTCCCCGATGTGTGCGTTCCACTCGCTGAACGAGCCCTCGAGCTCGGAGAGATCGTGGCCGCGCTCGGCCAGGCGCACGGTCTGGGCCGAGTCGGGCGTGATGCGGTACTGGTACCAGGAGATCTCCCACGCGATCGTGACGACGCTGTCGGGATTGACGCCCGAGAGCGGAACGACGGAGACGCGCGGCGCGCCGAGGCTCTTCGCGATCCCCCCGACGGTGCGACGGTACTGGGAGGCGTTGAAGAGGTCAGCCGCCTCGACGATCGCCAGTTCGGGCTCGGAGAGGCGGCGCAGGATCGGCTCCGTCGCCATGGGCTCCTCGGCGGCGCTCTTGGGAAGGCCGAGCAGCGCCGCGAGGGAGAAGCGGGGACGTCTGCGCTCGACCGGCATCGTCGGCGTCGTCGGCGAGCCCTCCTTGATCCAGCCATTCTCAACCGCCGTCTCCTGGCACAGAGGGCAGACATCCACGTAGTGACCGCCGCCGTTCGGAGAGAAGCGCACGGAGCGCTCGCCCATCAGGAGCGTGCGTTCGCAGATCGAGCACGTGCGCTCGACGCTGATTCGCGTGATGCGCATGATCCGAGCCTAGCTTTTTCAGCTCCCGAGACGGCCTCCCAGTCGAGGCACTACCGCACGTCCTCTGGTTCCTCGTGAACGCGGACTGCCAATGAGCAGCGAACCGTCGCGAGTGCCGGCTTTGCCGGCGCTCGCCCGCCACCAGAGGCAACGTGTCGGAGAGGGGGCCCGCGGGGGAGAACCGAAGGTGCTCCCCCGCGCTATGCGGGTACGGCTTCCTTCTCCTTCTTCGCCGCCTCGATCAGCTTCTGCGCGATGTGCGCCGGGACCTCCTCGTAGCGCAGGAACTGCATGTGGTAGTCGCCGCGCCCGCCGGTCATCGAGGTGAGCGACTGCGAGTACGTCAGCACCTCGGCCATCGGCACCTCGGCCTTGATCGTCGTCATGCCGCTCGATCGGCTCCATCCCGAGCAGGCGTCCGCGTCGCGAGTTGAGGTCGCCGTTGACTGCGCCCACCGCCTCGTCCGGCGCTGTCACCTCGAGCTCCATGATCGGCTCGAGCAGCGTCGGCTGTGCTTTCTCGTACGCCGCCTTGAACGCCATCGAGCCGGCGACCTTGAACGCCATCTCGGACGAGTCCACGCTGTGGTAAGAGCCGTCGACCAGCCGCACCCGCACGCCCTGCACGGGCGCCCCCGCGAGCTCGCCGTGCGCCATCGTCTCCTGGATCCCCTTGTCGATCGCGGGCCGGAAGCTCTGCGGGATGACGCCGCCGACGATCTTGTCGACGAACTCGTAGCCGACGTGTCCTTCCATCGGCTCGATCACGATGTGGCAGTCGCCGAACTGCCCGCGCCCGCCGGTCTGCTTCTTGTAGCGGCCGTGCCCGCGCGCCTCAGAGCGGATCGTCTCGACGTACGGCACCCGCGGCTGCTGAAGCTCGACCTCGACGCCGAAGCGGCTCTTCAACCGCGCGACGGCGACCTCGACGTGCACCTGGCTCATCCCCGACAGCAGTTGCTCGCCCGTTTGAGGGTCGCGGCGGAGCTGGAGCGTCGGGTCCTCCTCGTGCAGGCGCCGCAGTCCCTGGGCGACCTTGTCCTCGTCGCCCTTCGTCTTCGGGGTGACGGCGAAGCTCATCACCGGCTCGGGGAAGTCGAGCTTCGTCAGCTCGAGATCGAGCTCGACGTCGGCGAGCACGTCGCCCGTCTGCACGTCCTTCAGCTTGGCGACGGCGCCGATGTCGCCCGCGCCGAAGGCGTCGGCGCGTTCGTGGTCTTTGCCCTGCATCTCCATCAGGGTCGCGATCCGCTCCTTCGCCTTGTCGCGCGCGTTGACGAGCACCGAGTCGGCCGAGACGGTGCCCGAGTAGACGCGGAAGCACGAGATCCGCCCGGCGAACGGGTCGGCGACGGTCTTGAAGACGAACGCGGCCGTGCCGGCGACCGCGATCGGCGACGGCTTCCGCGCCGGCGAGGGCACGCCCTCGACGAGCAGGTCGAGCAGCGCGTGCGTGCCGAGGTTCTTCGTCGCCACCCCGCACGCGACCGGGTAGAGCTCGTCGCTCGTAACCGCCGTCTTCAGCGCCGCCGCGACGGCGTCCGGCTCGAGCTCCTCGCCGCCGAGGTAGCGCTCCATCAGCTCTTCGTCCGTCTCGACCACGGCGTCGAGCAACTTCTCCCGGTACTCCGCGGCGGTGGCCGCCAGCTCGTCCGGAATCGGCACCGGGTCGCCCTCGCGGGCAGCCAGACGGATCCATGTAGGCGCAGTTGTGGAGCAGGTCGACGACGCCCTTCAGCTCGTGCTCGGCGCCGATCGGAAGCTGGATCGCCACGCAACGGGCGGAGAGCTGCTCCTGGAGCGCGGCCAGCGTGCGGAAGAAGTCGGCGCGCTCGCGGTCGAGCATGTTCACGAACACGACCCGAGAGAGCCCGGACTCCTCGGCGCGACTCCAGACACGCGAGGTGTTCACCTCGACGCCCATCACGCCCGAGACGACGACGAGCGCGCCCTCGACGACGCGCAGGCTCGCGATCGTGTCCGCCTGGAAGCCCGAGTCGCCGGGCGTGTCGATCAGGTTGATCTTCCGCCCCTGCCACTCGAGGTGCGCGAGCGAGGCCGCGAGCGACATCTGCCGCCGTTGCTCGTCCTCGTCCCAGTCGGAGACGGTGCTACCGGCCTCGACGGCGCCGAGGCGGTTGATCTTGCCGGCCTGGAAGAGCATCGCCTCGACGAGCGAGGTCTTGCCGGTCCCGCGATGGCCGACCACGGCGACGTTGCGGATCTTCCCGGGCTCTTGCGGCATTGCCTCGCTCCATTCTCGCGACTACTGGGACACTGATTGGGACGGCTGCCAATCCTAGACCGTCGCGGGTGTGCTTTCTCAGCCTCAGGCGCGGGCGCCGATGCCGGTGACTCGCGACTTGAGCCGCAGCACCGCCTTCGTGTGCAGCTGCGAGACGCGCGACTCCGTCACGCCCAGCACCTCTCCGATCTCGCGCAGCGTCAGCTCCTCGTAGTAGTAGAGCGTGACGACGATCTTCTCGCGCTCGGGAAGCCGCGAGATCGCGTCGGCGAGGGCCTCCTTCACCTCCGCCTCGTCGAGCGCCTCGGCCGGCCGGACGCTCTCCGGGTCCTCGAGCGTGTCGATCAGCGAGACCTGGTCGCCCTCGCCGGAGACCGACCAGAGCTCGTCCAGGGCCGCGATCGAGGAGCGTGAGATGTCGGCGAGCGACTCCTCGAGCTCCTCCAGCGGTGATGCCGACGCGCGCGGCGATCTCCTCGTCGCTCGGCGCCCGGCCGAGCTTCGCCTCGAGCTCGCCGATCGCCCGCTCGATCTGCCGCGCCCGCGCCCGCACCGAGCGCGGCACCCAGTCGAGCGCGCGCAGCTCGTCGATGATCGCCCCGCGGATGCGCGCGATCGCATAGGTCTCGAACTTGATGTCGCGATTGGGGTCGTAGCGGTCGATCGCGCTGATCAGTCCGAGGAGTCCGTACGAGACGAGGTCGCCGTCGTCGATGTGCGCGGGCAGGCCCGAGCCGAGCCGGCCGGCGACGTACTTCACAAGCGGCGCGTACGTCAGGATCAGCCGGTCGCGGAGCGTCTTGTCGCTCGTGCGCCGGTATTCGAGCCAGAGGTTCAGCGTCTCGGTGTCGCCCGCCACGGCTAGAGAATACGAGCTAGCGGCCGATTCTCCTCAGTGCGGCCCACGCGAAGGAGCCCATCCACGCCGCGAGCGCGGCCGCGGCGACGGCGATCACCCAGCGCCCGGCGGCGCCAGCCGCAACTGCGATCCCGGCGAACGCGACGGTCAGAACGCAGAACAGCACGGCAGGCCCGATCTTGCTCACCGGGACGGATCATGCCGGACGCACCGATACAATCCGCGTTCCGAACCGAGGGGCGTAGCTCAATTGGCAGAGCACCGGTCTCCAAAACCGGGGGTTGAAGGTTCGAGTCCTTTCGCCCCTGTGTCGCTGGTGGAGCGGAATCCCACGATTAGCAGCGCGTTCCCTGCCCGTCGGGCTTACCTTTCGTTACCGCTGGCGGGGGGCAGGAAACCGCCCCCCCAGTGTCCCGCACTGTCCCGCAGACTGTCCCGCACCGGCTGCCCACCCCCTCCGGAGTGGGTTGCTGTCGATGCCGTTCTTCCGAACTTGCCGCGCGAGGTGACGACTCTGTGACGCCTGCTCGTCGCCCTTCGGCGCCGCGTCTCGCGCTCAGGATCGAGGAGGCCGCCGACGCGATCGGGGTGAGCGTGGACACGTTCGAGCGTCACGTGCAGCCGTCGTTGCGGACTATCTACGTCGGCCGGGTGCGGCTCTTTGACGTGCGGGAAGTGCAGCGGTGGCTCGAGCGGCAGGCAGTTGCTCCGGTTAGGGAAACCGGGGGTCGCCCTGGAGACCGCATGGAAAGGGACGTCGCTTGACTGCGGGACGCTTGCGGGACAGTCGCGCGGCGGCGACGCCGGATCCGCGGAGCGGGCTCGACGCGGAGGGACGGTGGGTGCCGGCTTTCCCGGGTCAGCGCCCGCCATTCGAGCAGGGGCACTCACTCAGCACGAAGCACGGGTCGTATTCGCTCTTGCAGCTCCGAGGCCGCGGGCCGCCGTGGGCGTGGGATCGAGAGCGTTCCCTGAGACAAGCGCTGAGGGATTCTCATGACACTGAGATAAGAGACATGCCCGGTGCAGCCGCTGCAGGGTTCCCAGCCGATCTCTTGATGCGGTGCCCCCAACAGCCGCGTATCTGGTAGGGGGAGGCCCTCGCTGAGACCCTCGAGCTGACCGCCTCGTCCACGCTGGACGCCGAAGCCGCCGCACCCCGTCGCCGCTCACGATTCCGTGCCCGCTCCGCGCCACAGGCTCGTCGCCAACCTGACACGGAGCGCTCTGTGCCAGAATCGGGCGAGATCATGATGGGTCAAGAAATGACGGACGGAGGTGCCGGCTCGGACGCGGCGCCGCCGTATGTATGTGATGTCGCCGACGTCGTGGCGGCGATGGAGTCCGACGCGGCCGCGGGGCTGACCGGCGGCGAGGCGGCATCGCGGCTCGCGCGCTACGGGCCGAACGAAATCGGCAAGGAGCAGCCGCCTTCGCTATGGGCGGTCGCGGTACAGCAGCTGCGCGACCCGATGAACATCATGCTGATCGCAGTCGTCGCGGTGAGCTTCGTGATCGGCGAGGTCTCGACCGGTGTGATCGTTGCGCTGCTGATCCTCCTCAACGTCGTCCTCGGCACGCGCCAGGAGTTGAAGGCGCGGGCAAGCATCGACGCGCTCGCGAACCTGCAGGTGCCGCAGGCGAAGGTTGTGCGCGACGGGGCGCTGGCTCTCGTTCCTGCCGCCGCCATTGTGCCCGGCGACGTCGTCCAGGTCGAGGCAGGCGACATCGTCCCCGCCGACGGCCGCATCGTCCACTCGGCGACGCTCGAGACGCAGGAGGCCGCCTTGACGGGCGAGAGCGCCCCGATCCCGAAGGATGCGGGCGTGCTCGCGGGCTCCGACATCGCGCTCGGCGACCGCTCGAACATGCTGTTCCAGAACACGGCGGTGACGAGGGGTACAGCCGCGATGGTCGTGACCGCGACCGGGATGCAAACCGAGATGGGGAAGATCGCGACGATGCTGTCCTCGGTCACCCGCACGCGGTCGCCGCTGCAGAAGGAGCTCGGCAAGCTGACGTATGTGCTCGGGATCATCGCCTGGGGCGCGGTCGCGTTCATTGTGATCGTCGGCGTCGCGCGCGGCGAGAAGTTCAGCGACGTCCTGCTGCTGGGAACGGCGATGGCGATCTCGGCGATCCCGACGGGCATGCCGGCGTTCGTGTCGGGCCTGCTGTCGATGGGTGCAAAACAGCTCGCCGACGCGAAGGCCGTCGTCAAGAACCTCACCGACGTCGAGACGCTTGGCGCGACGAGCGCGATCAACACGGACAAGACCGGCACCCTCACGCTGAACCAGATGATGGTGTCGACTCTGTACACCGGCGACCAGTGGTTCACGATCGAGGGGGAGGGCTACCGGAAGACCGGGGCGTTGACGGCGGTCGCCGGGGCGCCGGTGCCGGACTTCACGCGGCTGGGGCTCGGCCTCGCCCTCGACAGCGACGCGACCGTCGGCGACGACGGAAGCGTGGTCGGGGACCCGACGGAAGCGGCGCTGGTCGTGCTCGCGGCCAAGCTCGGCGTCGACGCGGAGGAGACCCGGCGGGCGTACCCGCGCATCGCCGAGGTGCCGTTCGACTCCGACTACAAGTTCATGGCCACTTTCCATCGCTATCCGGTGGACGGGACGGAGCGCGTGATCCAGCTGGTCAAGGGCGGCCCCGACGTCGTGCTTGCGCGCTGCACCCTCTCCGGGGTGCCGAGGACCGGATCGCAGGTACCGGTCGAGGAGGCTCGTTCGCGCATCGACGAGGCCAACGACCGCATGGGCGAGAAGGGCCTGCGCGTGCTCGCCTTCGCCGCCCGCTTTCTCGACGACGGCGAGCTCGACGCGATGGCCGCCGACCCAATGTCGCTCGTCCACGATCTCGCGTTCGTCGGCATGGTCGGAATCATCGACCCGCTACGGCCGTCCTCGAAAGCGGCTGTCCAGACCGCGCTCGGCGCCGGTATCGACGTGCGCATGATCACCGGTGACCACGCGGTCACCGCCCAGGCGATCGGCGAGTCGCTGGGGCTCGGGCCCGGCGCGATCAGCGGCAGCGAGCTCCAGGCGATGACGGACGAGGAGCTGAAGCGCAGGCTTCCCGAGCTGCACGTCTTCGGTCGGGTCACACCCCAGGACAAGCTCCGCCTCGCCCGGCTGATGCAGGAGCAGGGGCTGATCGTGGCGATGACCGGCGACGCGGTCAACGACGCCGCGGCGCTCAAGCAGGCCGACATCGGCGTGGCGATGGGCAGCGGCAGCGAGGTCACGAAGCAGGCCGGCCGGATGATCCTCACCGACGACAACTTCGGCACGCTCGTGAACGCCGTAGAGATCGGCCGCCGGGTCTACGAGAAGGTCGTCTCCTATGTCCGCTACCAGATGACCCAGCTCCTGTCGCTCGTGTTTCTGTTCATCGCCGCGACGGCGTTCGACATCAACCAGGGCGTGGCACTGACTCCGCTGATGGTGCTGTACCTCCTCGTCTTCATGACCGCCTCCGGCGTGGTCGTGATCGCGGTCGATCCAGGGGCTCCCGACGTGATGCACCGGCCGCCGCGCGACCCGAAGATACCGATCACCAACCGGGCGGCCGTCACGCTCTGGGTCGTCTACGCATTCACCTTGTTCGTCGCCGCCCTGATCCCGCTCGTCGCTGGCCCGGACGACCCGAGCACCGACGTGCCGACGGCCTCGCTGACGATGACGTTCGTCGTGATGGGGCTCGGCACCGTCTTCAACGCCCTGACGAACCGGCGTGACCCCGCCAGCGGGTTCTCGTCTCCGCTGCTCAAGGCGCTCGGCATCTCGCTGTTCCCCCTGACGATGATCGTCCTCGCGACCGAGCTGCCCGGACTCCAGAAGGGCCTCCTCACCACCTCGCTCACCGGCAAGGAGTGGCTCGCCTGCTTCGGCCTCGCTGCCCTCCTGCCGCTCGTGATCGAGACGGGAAAATGGCTCCGCCGTCGCCGGGCCCCGAAGCCAGGCCCCGCAGACCTGCAACGCGCGCTCGCCCCGGAGCGCGCCCTCTCCGAGGCTACGTCGTGAGCACGCGAGGGCCAGCAAGGAACGCCGGCGATCAGTTCACGTACGCCTGGCCGCAGAGCGCGCGAGGATCAGTTGGGCGGCCCCGAAGCTGAGCAGTGCGACCGCAACGCCCAGGGTGGCGCCTGCGAGCGCGTCGGAGAGCCAGTGCACCTGGAGGTATGTGCGGCTCCAGGTCATCGCGGCGATCGCGGCGGCTGCGAACGTGAACCAGAGTCGGCGTCCCCGACCGGGCTTGCTGAAGAGGAGGACGAGCGCGACCGCGGTCGCGCCCGCGTAGGCGGCATGGCCCGAGGGAAACGATGTTCCGTGCGGCTCGAGCATCTGCCCCGGCGGGCGCTCCCGGCTGACGGCCAACTTGATCAGGTTGGAGAGCAGGGGGGTGAGCGCCTCGGCGACGGCGAAGGCCGCCAGCGCGGCCCAGCGGCGCGCGAGGAGGAGCGCGAGTCCGATCCCGGCCAGCGTGAGGGCGCGCCAGATGCCGCGCCCGAGCGCGTTGAACACGAGCGCGAGGTGCGTGAGGAACGGCGTCTCGATGTCCTGCATCAGCTCGGCCCAGCGGCTGTCGATCGTGAGAGGGCCCGCAGGTATCAGGAGCGCGAGCAGAAGCACGAGCGCGAGGAGCGCGCCCGCCCAGCCGACGGCCCGGCCGGGTCGGGCGAGGAACTCTTCCGTCTGTCGCCGCTCGGCCGGCACGGCTCTCGGCCTTCAGTCCCTTCCGGCGGCCACGGCCAGCAGCCGTCGCAGCGTGTCGAGTGCCCCTTCCGGGAGCCCGGCCGAAGGTGAGGCACCCGGGTGCTGCGGCGCGATGCGCACCCGCAGCGCCCGCGGCCGGCTGACGAGCCGAAGCGGCGGCTCCAGCACAAGCGCCTCGCCGTCGACTCCCGCCGGCACCGGCTGGGACGCCGTCACCTCGAAGGCGGGAGCCGACCACTGCTGCCAAAGGCGGCCCGCTCCGTGGGCCTGCGGTGCCTGCAACACGGCGACGCCCAGTTCGCCTGAGTCCATGCGAGGACGCCCGCCCGAGCCGACGACCCGCCCCAGGCGGTAGGCGTTGTTCGAGACCAGGATCACGGCCGCCGAATGGTGGGCGCCGCCGTCCGGGCCGCGCCAGCCCAGCTCGACAGCCGGTCCGCCCGGCTGCGACACGAGCACCTCGGGCGCCGTGTCGAGGATCGTGCGCAGCTTGGCGTCGCGGTACCCCTCGCTCCGCACGGCCTCGGCGTAGAGCCCGAACGACACGTTGTTCACGAACACGCGGCCGTTGATCTCGGCTAGGTCGACCCGGCGCTCCCCGCCGTTGACGAACGCGTCGAGCGCGCCCACGACGTCGTCCCGGTCGACTCCGAGATCGAGCGCGAAGTGGTTGCGGGTCCCGCCGGGATGCAGGCGAACGGCAGATCGTGCTCTGCGGCGATCGAGGCCACCAGCGCCTGGGTGCCGTCACCGCCGGCGGCCGCCAGTCCGTCGGCTCCCCGGGCCACCGCGTCGCGGACGAGCTGTGCGAGGTCGTCGCCGGGCTTCAGCTCGATCGGCTCGATCCCGCGTGCCCGCGCCTCGTCGGGGAGGTTGTTGCTCACGGCCTTGCCGCCGCCCGAGCGCGGGTTCCACACCACGACGGCGCGCCTCGGTGGAACGGCGGCCTGGAGCGTCGCGTCGGCCCGGAACACCCGCCGGCCGATCGCGACGCCCAGGATCAGGAGCGCAACGGCTGCGAGACCGAAGCCGTAACGGTCGCCTGACAGCACGACGACGGCCGCCGCGACAAGCAGCAGCCCGCCGCCGGCCGCGAGAACGTGCCTTGCGGGGGCCTTTCGCAGAAGTGCCTGCCACGCCACGACGACGCCGGCGGCGAGCAGCGCGATCGCCGCCAGGCCGCGGGGAAGATCGCGCACGATCTCGATCACGGCTGCGACGACGGCAGCCACCAGGCACACCAACGCCGCCGCAGCGGAAACACGCCGACCAGACATCGCGTCGCCACCTTCCCGTCGTCAAAGTTCGCGCGGCTAGTCCGCGTTTCCTGACGCAGTGGAGCCTACCGCGATCGAAACCGGTGTCCGCGGCCAGGTGCGCGGAATGACGAGCTACGGCGAGCTCGTCGTGCCGGGTCGACTGCTCGGTGTGCGTGTCCAGTCTGCGCCGGACTCCTGGCGAAACGCGGCGATCGCTGCATCCAGCGTCGGGAAGAAGTGGCGTGGATCGATCGTTCGCGTGAGCTCGTATCGTTCGATCTTGCGCCTGACGGGGTCCTTCATCTCGGCAAACACGAGGGAGGTACCCCTCGCGTTGAGCGCCTCGTCGAGCTCTTCCAGCATGTCTGCTGCCGTGGTGTCCACGTCGGTGATCGGCTCAGCCGCCACGATGATCCAGGTCGGCGGTGGTTCGGTGGAAGCGAGCTTCCGGATCTGTTCACGGAACGTCCGGGCGTTGGCGAAGAACAGCGGCGCGTCGAAGCGGAAGACCACCAGCCCCGGAAGCGCCTCGGCATCCGGGTAGCTGCGCAGGTCGTGGTAACCAGGGAGGTCTCTGACCCGTCCGAGCACAGTCTGGTACGGCCACCACACGCGCCGGAATGCAACTGCGACCGACATGGCGACCGCGATCGCGATTCCTTGCAGCACCCCGAAAAGGACGACTCCGAGGAAGGCCGCGGTCGACACGGCGAACTCCGTCCGGCGCTGCTGCCAAAGGCGAATCGTCCCGGGAAGGTCGGCAAGAGAAAGGGAGGCGGCGATCACGACAGCCGCGAGGGTGGGCTGCGGCAGATTCCGCAGCAGTCCCGGAACGAGCACGAGCATCAGCGTGATCGCGACCGCTCCCACCAGCCCGGTGACTTGTGTCTTCGCGCCGGCTTGCTCGGCGACTGCTGTCCGCGAGCCGCTCGTGCTGACGGGGAAGCCCTGGAAGAGGCCGGCTGCAGCGTTCGCAGCGCCGATTCCGATCATCTCCTGGCTGGCGTCGACCTCCTCACCCGTCCGGTCGGCAAACGCGGACGACGTCGCGATCGTGTCTGCCAGTGCAACGAGCGCGATCCCCGCTGCACCCCCGATCAGAAGCGGGAGGTCGGAGAGCCCGACGCCGGGCAGGGTGAAGGGCGGAAACCCCTGCGGCAGCGTCCCGACGAGCTCCACCCCGTGCTGCCCCAGCTGGAACAGATTGGCCGCGATGATGGACAGAATCACTGCTACGAGGACTCCCGGGATCTTCGGCATCACCCGCTGCAAGAGGCCGATCACCGCCAGGCCGAACAGGCCGATCGCGAGAGCGGCAGGCACCGTTTCGCTGTGCGCGACGCCGTGCAGGAACCCCCGCAGCTCGTCGATGAAATCGTCGGCGTCCACGGAGAACCCGAACAGCTTGGGCAGCTGCCCGACCAGGATCGTGAGAGCCAAGCCGTTCATGTAGCCGATCATGGTCGGTTTCGAGAGCAGGTCGGCTACGAAGCCGAGCTTGGCAACTCCGCCGGCCACCATGAACGCTCCCACCAGGAGCGCGAGCATCGACGCGAGCGCGACTGCGCGCTCCGGGTCGCCGTCGGCTCCGAGCAGGGGCAGGATCGTGGCCGCGATCATCGGCCCGAGCGAGGAGTCGGGTCCGAGCACGAGGATCTTCGATGGCCCGAAGATCGCGTACCCGGTCAGACAGAGGATCGAGGTGTAGAGACCGGTGATCGGGGGAAGGCCCGCGAGCTCGGCGTATGCCATTCCCTGCGGGACGAGAAGCGTGGTCAGAACCAGGCCCGCGACGATGTCCCTGGGAGCCCAGCCCGCCTTGTATGACGAGAGCATCCCTAACCCAGGCACCGCGCGCAGCTTCGCCACGGCGTCTAGCTTAAGGTCGGCCCGGCCGCGTGGTCTTCGGACTCACCTGCAGACTCTCCTTCGCGGCAGGCCCCGAGCCGACTACGATCGACGTACAACGCGCGCTCACCCCGGAGCGCGCTCTCGCGGAGGCTGCGTCATGAGCAAGAACAAGGAGACGAAGGTCAAGCGCGAGGACGCGGAGGCGCCGGCGAAGCCGCCGGCAGCGTCCGATCGGCCCGAGGCTGGCTCACCCGCGAAGATGGGCCGCAAGGAGTACGAGCGGGAGATGGCGCGCCTCCACGGCGAGCTCGTGGCGATGCAGGAGTGGGTCAAGGCTACGGGCGCGAGGATCTGCGTCGTCTTCGAGGGGCGCGACACGGCGGGCAAGGGCGGCACGATCAAGCGGATCACCGAGCGGGTCAGCCCCCGCGTGTTCCGAGTCGTCGCCCTGCCCGCCCCGACCGAGCGCGAGCGCTCGCAGATGTACGTGCAGCGCTACATCCAGCACTTCCCGGCCGCCGGTGAGGTCGTGATCTTCGACCGCAGCTGGTACAACCGCGCCGGCGTCGAGCGGGTGATGGGGTTCTGCACCGAGGAACAGACGGCCAGGTTCCTGGAGCAGGTCCCACAGGTCGAGAAGGCGATGGTCGACTCCGGGATCATCCTGCTCAAGTACTGGCTGGAGGTCCGCCCCGACGAGCAGACGCGGCGTCTCGAGAGCCGGATCGACGACCCGCGCAAGGTCTGGAAGCTCTCGGACATGGACCTGAAGTCCTACACCCGTTGGTACGACTACTCGCGCGCCCGCGACGCCATGTTCCTCGCCAGCGACACGGCCTGGGCTCCCTGGTACGTCGCCGACACCAACGACAAGAAGCGCGGGCGGCTCAACATCATCACCCACCTGCTCAGCCAGATTCCCTACGAGCCGCTCGCACCGCGGGACATCGAGCTGCCGAAGCGGCAGAAGCCCGGCGGCTACCGCGACCCCAACCTGCCGCTGCGTCAAATCCCGACCCCGTTCTGATCCTGCGAAGGCGCGGTGCAGGACGGTTCTTGCAGGGCAGGAGACCCGACTCCTCGCCTCTCAGCGACGGATGAATCGGCGTTGCGCCCCCGCGCCGGAGCGCTCTCCGGGCCGAACCGCTTGCGCGCTTACCTCGGTGTTTCGTACGAGCCAGGTGAGTTCGGGATCCGGCGGGTGTCATGGCGTCGGGTAATCGTAGGCTGCTACCGAGTCGACGTTCGTGACCAGGAAGATTCCCGTGTGTTCGTTGTCCGTTGAACATGAGGAAGAATGCGATCAGCGCAGCGAGCGTCGCGAACGCGTTGTGTGGATGGACGAGCGCCCAGATCCCGGCGATGACGAACAGGATGCCGAGGATCCCGTGCACGATCTTCCAGCCCGTGGTCGAGACGGCGATCTGGACGAACTCGTTGCAGCCTGCGACGAGCGCGACCACCCCGAACAGAACCGAGACCGCGTAGACCGTCGTGTAGTCCCACTGGAAGACGAGCAGCGCGAACACGAGCCAGGCGATGCCGCTGACAAGAAACATCCACCAGCGCTCGGCGGCGTCTTCCAAGACGTCGCGCTCGTCGAACATCACGTTCATCGTTGTCATCGCCCCACCTTGTCCGAAGCCGTCTCCACCGTCCGTGGTGCATTCTCCGGGCCTGGCGCGATTCCTACCCAGCTCGAGCGCACGCCGCCGTCCGCGCCGTTCGGCATGATCGGCCGGTGCCGAATGCGGCGAAGCTCTCAGGGTTTCTCGCGGTCTTCGCAGCGGGAGTGCTTCTCGCATGGACGCTCTCCGCCGGCAGCCTGGCAGCAGACACGACGCCGGCCGACACGGCCGCTGCCGTCACGACGACAGAGGTGACCGATACGAGCACGGCAGCGGTCGAGCCGACGACCGCTCCGGCCGAGACGACGACTCCGGCCGAGACGGAAACCGCGCCCGGTACCACGGTGTTCTCGACGACCACCGTCGCGACGACGACGACCAGACTCGTTCCCCTGCCAGTGACGGGCACCACGACCTCGGCCGCGACCGGCGACGACGGAACCCCGGCCTGGGTCTGGGCCCTGCTCGCGATCCTCGCCGTCGTACTGGTCGTCCTCATCGTGCTGCTCGCGCGCCGCGGGCGAGGTGGAGCCTCGGTCGAGGAACGGCGGCGCCAGCTCGACGCCGCGGTAGGCAGCTGGGCGGCGCAGGGCTGGGCGGTCGAGAGCTCGACCGCCGACTCGGCGGTGCTGCGGCGAGGGAACGACGCGATGCTCGTGAGCGTCGACCGCGCCGGTCACATGAGCACCCAGCCGCTGCCCCCCACATGACCGGGGTCAGGCTCTCTCCGCACGAGCAGTCTCGATCGGATCGCCGCCGCACTCGGGGACCGGTGATCGTCGGCCGCTGGGATCTGGCCGAGGACGGCACCAACTACCGGACCGCCTCTCGCCTACACCCGCGTGCCGTAGCGAGGTCGCCGGAGAGATCAGCCGAGCCTCGCGGCGATTTCGGCGGCATCGCCCTCCGCCGCGCTCGCGCGGCCGTGCGACGCGCCTCGCCAGGGGGCGCCCGCGCTCGAGAGCTGCACCCGCCGACCGTCAAGTGCGCATGAGCGCTGTCCGCCGGGCGTCGGTCGCGTACCTGCCGCGGGTGCTCGGGCACATCGCCGACCATTACATTGTTCGATGTACGCGCATGCGTTCGCACGGGCTGAGCACGACGACCGAACGCGAGAGCAGATGGAGGCGGTCTACGGCGGGCTACTCGGGTAGAGAGGGCAGAATCCGGGTGAAGGGTCTCGTGCACAACCGACCGCGAGCCTCGATACACGTTGCTTAACGCCTGCAAACGAACTGCGTCTTGCACGGGCTTGAAGTTCGGTTGCGGCCTTGCGTAGTGTGGTGCCTGCTCGGTGTTGCTGGACGGGAGGGAGATCAAGTCCTGCGTCACCGCCGGCTTGACGCCGTGAGCGGGAAGGTGGCGACGCTACAGGTGGCGGAAAGACTTCCAGGCACTTCGGCGCCTACCGGCGCGACCGGCGGCGCCTCGACATTCAGACTGCCCGCGAAGTGCTGATGCGCGTCGAGGCGTTCCACGACGGTAATTTCGCATCGGCGGTTGTGCTCGTGGACGGGCAGCGCCTCGACCCCGCACCCTCACAGCGCGTATGGAACCACTCGCCGGACGGGTTCGCGTGGGGGTACGGCGGCAGCGCCCCGGCGCAACTGGCCCTCGCGCTGCTCATCCACGCGGGCGTGCACCCAGACGAGGCGATCAGGCTTTACCAGCGGTTCAAGGAGGAGTTCATCGCGGCCCAGCCGGAGGACGAACGATGGGTGCTCGAGGTCGACGTGCTCGCCTGGGCGCGCTCCAAGCAGTCACGCGAGAGAAGGAGTGGCTGATACCGAAGCTCGTGGACGGGTCTGACCTTGATGAGGGTCTGATGAGGGGTGGGCCCTTTCCCGCGGCGGCCTCCTGCCACTCTCGATGTCGCTCTCCGAAAGTGGGGACGGACTTCCTGAAAGCGGCGTATTAACGCCCGCGAAAGCGTGGCTCTCCACGTTCACTGTCCCGCGGGGCGTCCCACACGCGCCGCAAACGGCATGACGCCTACGTTCGCTAGTGATCTCCAAGACCGGGGGTTGAAGGTTCGAGTCCTTTCGCCCCTGTGCCGCTGGTGGAGCCGAGACCCCCGCGTTACCAGGGGGTTTCGGTGTCGTCCGCGAAAGCGAGGGACCTGACCTTTCCGGGTCACTACGCCTCCTCGACGGCGAAAGCACGGTGACGGCTCCGCCTCTTTCGTGTCGAGTCCGGCCGTACCAGCAGGTTCGGACCGCTGGTGGAAACTCTGTGCGGGTTCAGACTTTCTGGAAGACTCCAAGAGACGGAGGGCCCAGGCAATTGTGACCCGGTGTCGGGGGTGAGGTGAGTGGAGCAAGTCGGCGAAGACGAGCAACGCCGCTTGGAGCGGGTGCTAGGCAAACACCGCAGCGAGCTCCTCGCCTACCCGAACGTGCACGACGTCGATGTAGGTCTCGAGTTCGCCAACGGGGACATAACCGGTCGGCTGGCTATCCGGGTGCATGTCACCGAGAAGGTGGCGGCGGATGGTCTGGGCGATCGAGAGCTGGTCCCAGACGAACTCGATGGCGTGCCGGTCGACGTCATCCAGTTCAATCCGGAACCGCAGCTGATCCCGCGCAACCAGCGTCACGACCCGTTGCTCGCAGGTGTGCAGATCCAGAACACGATGATGCCGTTTGTCGGCACGCTCGGAATGATCGTGTTCGATCGCGACAACCTTCAGCCACTGGCGATGTCGTGCCACCACGTGATGGTGCGAACCCCGGCTGTCGCATCCGACCCCATCGCGCAACCTGCGGCAGGCTTGCCCACCGATGTGCTCGGCACCGTGGTTCGCTCTGACCAGTCGCTCGACTGCGCTGTGTGCCGGCTTGGGACGCGGTCGTTCCTCCTCGAGGTCTTCAGCCTCTCCGGGCCGGCCGGGCCTCCCACGCCGGCCAGGATCGGCATGCATGTCGTGAAGTCGGGCCTTACGACCGGCGTCACATTTGGGATCATCGACGGCGTCCGTATCGACGGATTCAGCGTGGTACCCGGCTCGGCACCCCCGGCGAGCGGCGAAATGAGCTTGCCCGGCGATTCTGGATCCGCCTGGCTGGAGCTGACGACCAACCGCGCCGTCGGGCTGCACTTCGCCGGCAATCGCCCCGGCGAACCGGAACGGGCGAGTGCAAAGCACATCCTCCCGGTGCTCGACAAGCTCAAGGTCACCGTGTTCACGGGGTCAGCGATCAGCACGGCATTCATCGGGAGCCATTGCCGGGTCCTGGCCCGAACGCGTGCCGGCGCCCCGTGCTTCCTGAGCGTCACCTATCCGAGCGGGCGGCGAAGCACCGCCAAGGGCCTCGGCGCCAAGACGGCCGACGGCAACGGCTGGGTCGAATGGAGCTGGGCAATCGGGACTCACACCAAGCGCCTCCCCGGGAAGACGCAGCTGTCCGCCCAGCTCACGCTCGACGGGGTGGGGAGCGTACTCAGTCGCGAGCTCGAAGGAAAGACGCTGACCACATGAGCCGGCCCAGCGAATGCACCCCCTCTGGGTAGACACTCACTCGGAGCGCCGGGCGTAACAACCCCGGTCAAGACCAAACCGGACCCGCTGAGGATCGATCGACAGAACGGCTGCTACACCGCGGCCGGGAGGGCCTCGATCGCGCGGAGGGCGCGCTCGAGCTCGCCGTCGTCGAGGGCGAGATCGACCAGCTTGCCGGCGAGGTAGTTGTCGTAGGCAGCCATGTCGAAATGGCCGTGGCCGGAGAGGTTGAAGAGGATCGTCCGCTCCTCGCCGGCCTCGTCGGCCGCCTTCGCCGACTCGAGCGCACCGTGGATCGCGTGCGACGACTCGGGAGCGGGGATGATCCCCTCGCTGCCCGCGAAGAGCACGGCCGAGGCGAAGACGTCGTTCTGGAGGTAGGCCTCGGCGCGGATCAGACCGTCGCGCACGAGCTGGGAGACGAGCGGCGCGACGCCGTGGTAGCGCAGCCCGCCCGCGTGGATCGGGGCCGGGATGAAGTCGTGCCCGAGCGTGTGCATCGGAACGAGCGGCGTCAGCTTGCCGGTGTCGCCGAAGTCGTAGGCGAAGTGGCCGCGGGTCAGCGTCGGGCAGGCGGCTGGCTCGCAGGCGAGGAAGTCGATCTCGCGGCCGGCGATCTTCTCGCGCAGGAACGGGAAGGCGAGGCCGGCGAAGTTCGAGCCGCCGCCGACGCAGCCGACGACGACGTCCGGGAACGCGCCGGCGAGCTCCATCTGCGCGATCGCCTCCTGGCCGATCACCGTCTGGTGGAGCAGGACGTGGCTGAGCACGCTGCCGAGCGAGTACGCGGTGTCGTCGCGACCGGCGGCGTCCTCGACCGCCTCGGAGATCGCGATCCCGAGGCTGCCGGTCGAGTCGGGATGCTCGGCGAGGATCGCGCGGCCGGCGTTCGTGTCCTCGGACGGGCTGGCGACGATCGTCGGCGCCCCAGGCCTGGATCAGCGAGCGGCGGAACGGCTTCTGCTCGTACGAGACGCGAACCATGTAGACCTTGCACTCGAGGCCGAACAGCTTGCAGGCGAACGCGAGCGCGCTTCCCCACTGGCCGGCGCCGGTCTCGGTCGCAGAGGCGCGTGCGGCCCTCGCGCTTGTTGTAGAAGGCCTGCGCGACCGCGGTGTTCGGCTTGTGGCTGCCCGCCGGGCTGACGCCCTCGTACTTGTAGAAGATGCGCGAGCGAGTCCCGACCGCGCGCTCGAGCCGTCGCGCTCGGTAGAGCGGCGTCGGACGCCACAGGCTGTAGATGTCGCGGACCTCGTCGGGAACGGCGATCTCGGCCTCGTCGCTCACCTCCTGAAGGATCAGCTCCATCGGGAAGAGCGGCGCCAGATCGTCCGGCCCAACCGGCTGCCCTGTGCCCGGATGCAGGATCGGCAGCATCGGGGTCGGCATGTCGGCGCGGATGTTGTACCAGTGCCGCGGCAGCGCCGACTCCGCGAGCAGGAACTTCGTCTGCTCCACGGCGGGGAGCATAAACCGTTGGTCCGCAACGGCGTATCCGACAGCCCGTCAGGCGAGCGACCCGAGCGGCGAGACGGATCCCTGATGCGAGGAGCGCGCCGGCGGCCTGCTGAGGCAGGTGCGGATCCGCGACCTCGCCGCCCGCCTGTCGCAAGCGACGAACGGCTGACTCCGGCCTCCTGCCGGGGGCGGCGGTTCAGCCGATCACGGCCATCGCGGCGGCCGTGGCGTGCTTCAGGGCGTCCGGCGGTAGGACCTGGCCGCGCGGCGCCTGTTCGCACGCGACCGGCGCGGCCTTCCGCGCGAGCTGCTCCGCGAGGCCGGCCGACTTCCCGGTTCCCTGCGATTTCGGGCCGCTGGAGTGGCAGGCAGTCAACCTGTCTCCGCGCTTGGTGGGCGCCACGAGGATCGGGAGCGGCCCGCCCTGGAGGGCCTTCGCCACGCCGAAGCCGCCGGTCACGGCGAAGGCTGGTGCAGCGCCGAAAAGGACCAGCGCCGCCGCGACGACCGTCGCTCCTTGCGTGCGCATCCTGGGCGAGAGGATACCTACGGCCGGGCTACGGGCACTTGCCGGCCTTGTACAGGGCGTACTCGCTCGGCGAGTAGATCCGCACCCAGTGCCCCCTGTGGGCGACCCAAAGCGAGTCGACCTCGGCGATCTGGCTGCTCGTCTGCGCACCTTTCCGGTAGGTGACCGCGAGCGTGACGTCGTTCACGTCGACCGTGCCGAGCAGCGGCAGCTTGGCATTCACCACCTGCGTCCCCTCTGCCGAGACGTCGAGAACCTTGATCTTCCCGATGGCGGCGGCGGCTTTGCGCTCGCAGGCCACGAAGCGGGCTCTTGTGACGACGGCCTTGTACTTCGGGTGGAGCGAGTCCCACTGAGCACCTTGCTTCCCAGCGAGCGAAAGCGTCGCCACCCGAACCGCGATCTGCGCGGGACTCGCCGCAGCCCACGCGGCGCCGGGCGCGGCCAGCGCGAGCAGTGCCAGCACGAGCATGAGTCGCTTCATCCGCATGCCTGCACTCGATTGATCCATCAGCCGGACGCCGTTGCGTTCGCGACCCAGTTGACGCTGAACGAGCTGCCGTCGCCCGTGAGCCCGAGGGGCGTGGCGCCCGCCGAGCCGGTGGTCGTGTCCGGCCGCTCCACGACGTCGCCGTAGAAGCGCTGCGTGCGCGGCACGAGCTGGATCGGCGTCGCCTGCCACAACGTGCTCGCGATCGTGCCGCCCTGGTTCCCGACGCCGGCGATCGTCGCGAGCGCCGCGACCTTCGTGAAGGTGACGGAGCCGAAGTTGGCGAGCGGCACCTGCCGGCAGAACCCGTCCGAGGTGCACTCCGACGGAGCCTCGGCGATCCACTCGGCCGAGGTGAGATCCGGGTTCGCGAGCGTCACGCGCTTGCTGAAGACGGCGTTCCGCGTCCGGTTCTTGATCCAGAGCAGCACCTCGGTGCCGTTGACGACGACCGACGCCGTGATCACGTCGCCGGGGAAGATCTTCAGATTCTTGATCGTGATCGACGGCTCGGGCACGAGCTCGTACCAGGCGTAGTAGCTCGGCTTGCCGCTCGCGCTGCAGTCGGCGGAGGTGCCCGTCTGCTCGAGCGCGGTGGACGTGGTGCTGTAGCCGCCGAGGCCGACCCAGATCGCGGAGGCCGAGGCTCTGCCGGTCGCCGAGCAGGTCGCCGCTGGCTGCTTCCAGGTGCCCGTGGCGCTCTTGAAGGCGGTCGAGGCGCTGGCGGTATTCGCGGTCGAGCCGAGCCCGGTGGCGACGTAGCCCGACCAGTTGGAGCTGACCTCGTTCGCGGCACCGACCGCTGCCTTCCCGAAGGTCGTCCGTGTTCCCGCACCGGTCTGCGTACTTGCGCCGCCAGGGGCGAGCGTTGCGGCCGCGACGACGGATCCGACCGCGGCGGCGGCCAGGAGAGCAAGCAGTCCCCTCTTCATCGATCCACCTTTCGTCGTGCCCGTGAGTCCCGGAAGCCTTCGGCCGCAAAGAACAACAGACAAAGGTAAGGCGGAGCTAAGAAAAACCAGAAAACGCTATGCCTGTGGCGCTACGGGCGCCTCGGGCGGAGCCTTTGCGGCCGCAGGAGCGGCATCCGGAGCTGCCGGCGTCACGTCCTCCGCCTCCTTGGCCTCGTCCTCGTCCTCGGTCTTCTTCAGCCCGAGCGGGTCCGCCATCGTCTTCTTCATGTCCGTGACGTCGGACGCCATCTCCTTGAGGGGCGCCGGCATCGCGGCCTTGGCGAGGTTGGTGGGCGACATCGCGCTGCGGACGTCGCCGACGCCGTCGATCGCTTCCTGGATGCCCGTGCCGCTGACCGAGTCCTTGAACTCACGCGTCGCGCGACCGATCGAGCGGCCGATCTCGGGCAGCTTTGCGGGCCCGAAGATCACGACGGCGAGAAGGCCGAGGAGCAAGAGCTCCATGGGGCCGATGTTCGGCATCGCCTTGACTCTAGCAGCGAACTCCCGCTGCCCGAGCCGGGCTCAGCCCGCGGCAGCGAGTCGCTCAGGCGCAGTCGGGTGGCTGAAGATGAGCAGGTAGAGCCAGCGCGGCGGATAGAGGTCACCGAGGTTCGTGATCGCGAGCTTCCGGTGGAGGGCACGGAACGCGTCGCGGTCGCCGGTCAGGTCGAGCGAGAAGCGGTCGGCCACCCGCTCCCACCGGCGCGAGAGCGCCGCCTCGAACGGCAGCGCCGCCAGCTCGAGCACCGCCGAGATCAGGAGGATGAGCGGCGCCACCGCCGGATCCTGTGGATCCGGGAGGAGCGCCCAGATGACGAGCGTTCCCAGGGCCGCGCCGAGCATCGCGAGCACCGTCCCCTTGGCGACGTGGCCGGCGCGGCGGTGCCCGAGCTCGTGCGCGACGACGACCTCGAGCTCCCGCTGCGGCACCTCGCGCACGAGCGTGTCGTAGAGGACGACGCGGCGCGTGGCGCCGATCCCGGAGACGTACGCGTTGACCTTGCGCGTGCGCCTGCTCGCATCCGCCACGAGCACGTCCCGCACGGGCACCCCCGCCCGCTTCGCGAGCTGGAGCAACGCGCGAGCGAGCGGCACGTCGTCGTCGAGCGGCGTGAACCGGTTGAAGAGCGGCTCCAGCACGACCGGCGCCACGAAACCGAGCGCGAGCACGAGCAGCGCTGCCGCGGATGCGGCAACCGCGGGCCACCACGAGGGGAACGCCCGGGAAAGTCCGACGACACCTAGGACCGGGACCGCGGCAAACGCGCAAGTTAGTAAGAGTTTCTTAAGAATGTCCGTCGCAAAGCCGCTCGGCGACTGGGTCGAGAAACCCCAGCGGCGTTCGTGCACCCAGCCGCGCCAGATCGTCACCGGCAGCCGTACGAGTGTCGAGATCGCGACCGCGATCACCGCGAAAAGCGGTGCTGCAAGCCACCATGGACCGATCCGCCACTCGGCGAGTGTCGACAGCGCCGCCAGCGTTGCGAGGCCGAGCGAGAGGTCGAACGCAAGCGCAACGTAGACGGGGCGGTGGTACCGCCGCGACCGCTCGACCTCGTCTGGGCTGAATGTTCGGCTGGGCCGACCTGGCGCTGTCACGCGAATCCTGGCTAATGTATGGGACTCATGGCGGCTGTCGACTCTCCCACGCTTCCGGGCACCACCGCCGGCAGCAACCTCGAGTCCCACAAGGAGCTCTCACAGGAGCTCCGCAAGCTCACCCGCATCGCGACCTTCATCGCGATCCTCACGAGCCCCTCCGTCTTCTACTGGTTCCACAGCCACGAAGGGATGTCGACCACGAGGGCGTTCATCCTGACCTTCGTCGTCTGCGTGGCATTCCGCGGCGCCTTCGACATCCTCGTTCGCAAGTCGATCCCTTGGCCCAGCCTCTTCGGCACCGACGACGCGCGGCTGCGCGAGGAGGACATCGTCAACCGCCGCCGCGCGTGGACCTGGGGCTTCCTGTTCCGCCTGGCAAGGACCGTGATCATCCTGATCACGATCATCTGGGCCTTGAAGTACGTCACGTCGCCGGTGGGCGACAAGCCGACCTGGATCGGGATGCTCGGCGACATCTTCTCGAAGGCGGGCCAGCTGTTCCAGACCCAGGCGTTCTGGATGCAGATCGCCGTCGTCTTCTTCCTCTTCCTCGCGAACTTCCTGATCTTCATGGGCCCGCTGCTGATGATGGGCATCTCGCAGATCCGCGGCTACGAGCCCGGAGACGCGCAGTGGGGCGTGAAGCTCGACGACGTGCGCGGCCAGACCGAGGCCAAGGAGGAGGTCCGGCGCGTCGTGACGCTGTGGCAGTCGGGCGAGATGTTCGAGAGCGCGGGCGGCAAGCGCGAGCGCGGCCTGATCTTCCACGGCGCGCCCGGTACCGGCAAGACGATGCTGGCAAAGGCGATCGCCACGGGCTTCAACTCGCCGTTCGTCTCGATCCCGGGTTCAGGCTTCGCGGCCACGTTCATCGGCATCGACGCGATCATCGTCCGCTTCCTCGCGCGCAAGGCGAAGAAGCTGGCGCGCAAGTGGGGCGGTCAGTGCATCGTCTTCATCGACGAGATCGACGCGGTCGGGCATGCGCCGCAGCGCCCTCGGGCGCCAGATCGACGACGCCCGACTACTCGCAATGGCAGGAGTTCTACGGCGCCTGGGGCGCAAGCAACCCGAGCGGCGACCTGATCGGCGAGAACCGGCAGTGGCGCGACTGGATGTTCAACCAGCGCGCACCCGAAGCCCGCTCGCCCTATCCCGCCTGGTACGGGCGCGTCACGAACATCGTCAACCAGGGCATCTTCCCGGGAATGGGCGGCATGGGTGGACAGCTGGCGCTGAACCAGCTGCTCGTGACGATGGACGGCATCGACAATCCGCCGTTCATGCGCCGCGTGTTCACCAACAAGACCAACACCTTCCTCGACGCGATCTACATCGTCCCGCGGCGGCTCGGCAGGTACACCTTGCGGCTCCCGGCCCCGCGGCCTCTCGGCGCACAGATCTACTTCATCGGCGCCACGAACGTGCCGCTGGACGCCCTCGATCCCGCGCTCACGCGGCCGGGGCGCATGGGTCGTCACGTCTACTTCCGGACGCCGACCAAGGAAGATCGCGCGGACATCTTCGACCTCTACCTCGACAAGGTCGCTCACGACCCGGAACTCGACACGCCCGCACGCCGCGACGAGATCGCCCGGATCACGAACGGCTACTCGCCGGCGATGATCGACCAGATCTGCTCCATGGCGCTGACGAACGCCCATCACGAAGGCTCAGCCGCGTTCGGCTGGGAGCACCTCGTCGACGCGATGACCGTGATCGAGGCCGGCTCCGCCGTCAGCGTCAAGTACACCGAGCACGAGACTCGCGCGGTGGCGATCCACGAGGCCGGTCACGCCGCGACGGCGCACGTCTACCGGCCGCAGATCGAGTCGAGCCGGCTCTCGATCAGGATGCGCGGCGGCTCGCTTGGGCACCACCAGTTCTTCGAGAAGGACGAACGTTTCAGCGCCTTCCAGAGCGAGTTGACCGGCTCCCTCATCCACACCCTCGGAGCGATGGCTGCGGAGCTGGTGTTCTTCGGCGAGAACTCGATCGGCGTCGGCGGCGACCTGCAATCTGCCACGTCGCGCGCGGCTTTCATGGTCGGCGCTTCCGGCATGTCCCCCCTTCCGCTCGACCTCCATGGCAAGAAGTTCGCCGACGAGAGCGAGGCCGAGACACAAGAGCGCGTGATGAAGCGCTTCGAGGACATCGGCCTGCGGCTCCTGAACCGCATGAGCGGCGGCCCGATGACAGGCGACCCGATTTCGGCGGTGCTCGGCGATCCGAGGAAGCGCGCCTACGCCGCGCAGTTCCTCGGCGAGGCCTTCGTGACGGCCTACAACCTGATCATGCACAACCGCGACGCGGTCGAGCGGATCGCCAACATCGTGATCGAGAAGAAGGAGATCTTCGGTGACGAACTGGTCAGGTTCCTCGATGAGCAGAACTTCGAGAAGCCCGAGATCGACTGGACGGACGAGGCCAGCTGGCCGAACATGACCTGGTCGAGGGACGAGACGAGAGACCCCAAGGACCGCCGCGACCCGAGGGAGTTCCAGGCATGACCGACGTTCCGGCAGGCTCGACCCCCGAGGCCGTCGACCGCGGGGTTGTTCCGCTCCGTCCGCTACAGAGCAACGAGAGCAACAAGAAGTACACGAAGCGCTTTGCCGCCGTCTACACGCTGCTCGGAATCGTCTTCGCCGCCGCCGCCATCGGATTCGTCGTCCTCATCATCCGTCCCGCCGCGGTCAGCGACCCGCCGTGGTCGAGCTGGAAGCCCAAGACCGGAAACGTGACGAGCATGACGAAGCAGATCTCCGACCACATCGCGGCTTCGTACCGGCTGAGTGAGGCCGGCGGCCAGCTGGTGGCCGTGCTCTCGAGCAAGCCCGCCATCACCAGCGGCACCCAGCAAGTCCCGCTGAATGCGATCGCGATCCGCAAGGCGCCGCAGAGCAACGCCGGCATCCGCATCATCGACGACACCTCGAAGACGCGCCTGTACACCCTCTGCGGGCTCGGGAAGAACTGCTCGATCGAGAGTGGTACAGCATCGGCTACGAGGGGACGGCTCGTCCGGCGCGAGGCGCTCGAGACGGCGCTCTACACCTTCAAGTTCGTTCCGTCGGTCGATTCGGTCATCGCGTTCATGCCGCCGGCGCCCGGCGCGACGACGGCCTCGGTGCTCTTTCTCGAGAAGAGCGCTCTCAAGGATCAGCTGAAGCAGCCGCTGAGCAAGACGCTGCCGCTCGCGACGCCGCCGCTGCCCAACGCGGAGAACCTTGCTGAGGCCGCGACGATCGACAAGCTGACGCTCAAGAACGTGTTCTCGTACGAGCTGACCGCGATCCAGACCGGCGGCGCGGCAATCATCCTCGATCCCGCCTCCTAGCCCTCGGCTCGGAGCGCGGCTGAGTAGCCGCGAATGCGTCGCTCGATTCAGAGGAGACGCCTCAGAGAACGAATGTCTCGGGGAACCCGGCCGCGCTGGCGAAGCGGTCGAGTCTGTACGGCGAGAGGTCGAATGACGAAGCGCCCTCGAGGATCTCCTCGGCGAGCGCACGACCGACGGCCGGCGACTGCATGAAGCCATGGCCGGAGAAGCCGCACGCCGCGTAGACGCCGTCGGCGACGCGGCCGATGATCGGGTGCGCGTCGGCGGTCATGTCGTAGAGACCGGCCCATGCGTCGGCGATCGTCGTTCCGGCCGCAGGCGAGAAGCGCCGCTCGAGTCGCGCGAGGCGGTCGGCGAAGACCGAGTCGTCGACGGTCAACTCGAAGCCCCAGCGCGGCGGCGCGTCGCTCATCGCGAGCACGAGCGCGTCGCCGCGGCGACGGAAGTGGAAGCCCGTCTCGCACTCGACCACCAGCGGCAGGCGGTCCGGCACCGCGGCCACCGGCTCCGTCAGAAGCAGCTGCCGGCAAAGCGGCCGCACCGGCAGCTCCACCCCGAGCTGTGCACCTAGGGCCGCCGACCACGGGCCGCACGCAATCACGACCGCATCCGCCCGAGGCGCGAGCTCGGCGGCACCTGTCCGCTCGCGCACCTCGACGCCCAGCCCGGCTGCGCGCCGCACGAGCTCACGCGTCACCGCGGGCGGGTCGGCGACCCCGTCCTTCGCACCGAAGGCCGCCCCGAGCACGTCGCCGGTGAGGAGACCCGGCACGAACGACGGATCGACCCGCTCGACCGGCACACCCAGTTCGAGCTGCAACTCGATCCGCTGCTCGAGCGCCGCGAGACCGGCCTCGGTCGAGGCGAGAAAGAGGTACCCGACCTGGTGGAAGTACGGCTCGCCGAGCTCCTCGAAGAAGGCGATGCTCTCGCGCGCGAGGTGCACCTCGGCGGCGGTCGAGAACTGCTGCCGCACGCCGCCCATCGCCCTGGAGGTCGAGCCGCCGGCGATCTCGCCGCGGTCGCACAGCACCACGTCGCGTGCACCCGCCAAAGCGAGGTGATAGGCCACGCTCGCGCCGATCGCGCCTGCGCCCGCAACCAGGATCACGGCAGATCGAGCTCCGCCAGCTCGTCCGCCGCGAGTGGCCGCAGCGGCGCGCGCATGTCGCCCCGGATCGGCACACCCCTCCTCCCCACGACCGCCTTCGCCGCGGCCTGGAACGGAAACCGCTCGAGCGAGGCGCGCAGCCGCTCGGCCTCCGCGGAGCGCTCCGCAGTTCGCTCGCGCACAAGCGCCGCAACCACTTCGGGATAGACCGCGGCCAGCCCCGAGACCGCGCCCGCCGCGCCGTGCGCAAGGCCGCGGGCGACGAGCGACTCGGCGCCGACGAATACGTCCAGCCCGTCGAGCAGGTACGGCTCGAGCCGCTCCCACGGCTTGTCCGACACCTTGAGCCCGCGCAGGTTCGGAACGGTCTCGCGCAGCCGCTCCACGACCGCGACCGGCACCGCGTACCCGCTGCGCGCCGCGAACTCGTAGACGTAGAACGGCAGCGGCGCGCACGCGGCCGCCGCCGCTTCGAAGTGCGCGACCAACGAGCGCTCGTCCAGTGGGAAGAACGGCGGCGCGATCACCGCCACTGCGGCGGCCCCCGCCTCAGCCGCGTGCGCGGCAAGCGCAGCTGTGTCCGCCGTCGTCTGTGCACCGCAGTGCGCCGCGACCGGAAGCCTCCCGGCGGCCGCCGCCAGGAACAGCTCGAGAGCCCGGCGACGCTCCGCCACCGAGAGCAGGATCCCCTCGCCGGTCGTCCCGAGCACGAGCAGACCGTCCACGCCACCGGCCGCGAGGAAGTCGACGTACGGCGCGAACACGGCGTCGTCCAGCGTCAACCCGCCGTCGCGAAGCGGCGTCAGCGCGGCGGCGAACGCTCCCGAGATCACGGCGCGAGCATACGGCTAGGCTCCGGCCGTGGGCTACTCGGTGGTGAACGTCGACGAGCTCGAGGGCTCCGGCCCGGCGGTGCGGTGCGCTTCGTGCGCCGGGCGCTCGGCGTAGAGGCGTTCGGCATCAACTGGTTCGAGCTCGCTCCGAACGTCGAGGGACGCGAGCACGACGAGTCGGACACCGGCCAGGAGGAGGTCTCGGTCGTCGTCCGCGGCTCCGGCTACTGGCGCGTCGACGGCGAGGACGTCCTCGTTCGCGAAGGCTCGTTCGTGCGCTTCGACTGCCAGACCCGCGCTGCCCATCAGCAGCGTGTCGATCGTCCGGTCGGACGTGTTGAAGAGGTGGCTTGCGACCGGGTTCTTGGAGATCCAGTAGATCGCGAGCGGCCCGGTGAAGGAGTGACGAAGAACGAGGGCGAGCTGCGTCGGCAAGCCAGGAGCGACCCAGACACGCCAGGCTCGCGTGCCCGGCTGGCGCGATACCCTGCAAACCATGGCCGCCCGGCGCTCACTCGCTCTGCTTCTCGCGTGCGCCGTTGCGGGCGCCACCGCCTCGGCCGCACTCGCGGCGGGCAACTTCCAGGGCCCAGCTCAGCGCGTCGCGCTCACCGCCGCGCAGGCCAAGTACAAGGCGCTGACCGGATCGGCCGCAGCCGCGAAGCCTCCGCTCGACAAGCAGCGCGGGTATCGCAGCGGGTGGCAGACCTCCTACCTCAAGGGCACCGCCGCGTCGCCGGTCGAGGCCTACTCGCTGGTCTACGTCTACGACACAGCGGCGAACGCCAAGCGGGCTTACGCCAACTCGTGCCAGGCGTGCTCGAGCGATCTCCGCACCCAGGGGATCACCATGAAGTTCATGCTGACCGACGAGAAGGGGTCCCCGGGGGTGATCCAGATCACGACCTGTCGAAACATCTATGCCGCGATCGTGATCTCCGGGAAGTTGCAGCCCGGCGCGCTCGCGCGGGCCGCCGGTGCGCTCTCAGGCGGGATCTACGCCAAGGCGATGGCCGGCGGCATGTCGCCCTGCGCCGCCTGAGCACCTGACCGCGCGAGGCGCCGGGGCCGGCGCTGGTATCACTCGGCCCTGTATCACTCACGCCCGTGCGTCGGGTGCTGCTCCTCGTGGGGTCGATCGTCTTCGTCGACACCCTCTTCTTCGCCGCGCTGACGCCGCTGCTGCCGCACTACGCGGACGAGCTCGGGCTCGGAAAGACCGGAGCCGGTGTTCTGGCGGCCGCCTACCCGGCCGGCGCGTTCTTCGGTGCGATCCCGAGCGGGATCGTGGCGGCGCGGTGGGGGGTCAAGCCGACGGTGCTCGTCGGCATGAGCTGCGTCGCGGCGACGACCGCCGCGTTCGGGCTTGCCGACGAGGCGTGGCAGCTCGACCTCGCGCGCTTCCTCCAGGGGCTCGCGAGCTCGTTCTCGTGGACGGGGGCGCTCGCGTGGCTCGTGGCGGCGGCGCCCGCGGGCCGGCGCGGCGCCCTGATCGGTCAGGCGTTCGCGTTTGCGGTCGCGGGCGCGCTCTTCGGCCCGGTGCTCGGCGGCATCGCCTCGATCGCCGGTACGGAGTGGACGTTCGGCGTCGTCGCGATCGCCTCGCTCGGCGTCGCGGCGTGGGCCGCGGTCACGCCGGCGGCCAGGCCCGACGAGCCGCAGCCGCTCGGCATGCTCGGCGCGGCGATGCGGGACCGGCGGATTCTCCTCGCGGTCTGGCTGGTCGTCCTGCCGGCGCTCCTCTTCGGCACGCTGGGCGTCCTCGGGCCGCTGCGCCTCGCGGAGCTCGGCTTCGGCGCGATCGCGATCGGCGCGATCTGGTTCATCGCCGGCGTGCTGGAGACCGGGAACAACATCGTCATCGGCCGGCTCGCGGACCGGCTCGGGCCTCTCGCGCCGGTCCGCGTCGGGCTGATCGCGACGGTCGTGGCGACGGTGATCCTCCCCTGGCCCGACAACCCGTATGTGCTCGGCGTGGTGATCATCCTCGCCGCGCTCGCCTTCGGCACGTTCTACACGCCCGGGATGACGCTGCTCACGAACGCGGCCGAGCTCCGCGGGCTCGACTACGGCTACGCGTTCGCGCTGATCAACCTCGCGTGGGCGCCGGGCCAGACCTTCGGCTCGGCCGCGGGTGGCGCGATCGCGGAGGCCACCTCCGACGCAGTGCCGTACCTGGTGCTCGGCTTCGTCGCGCTCCTCACGCTCGTCGGCCTGCGAAGGCCCGCGGCTCCTCGTAGACGCGGCGGCCGAGATCGCCCACCGCCGGGGCGCGACTCAGGCCGCAGCCGGTCCTGGCATGTGGCGCTGGATCAGGAGGCGCGAGAGCTGGGACTGTGCTCTCACGAGCCGGCGCCGGTTCAGTTCGAGCTCGTCCTCGGAGGCGCCGCTTCGCCTCAGATCCTGGCGCTCGACGACGAGCCGGTCGATCTCGGCACGGAGCGATTCGACAGTGTGCTGGAAGGCATCCATTTCGGGGTCAAGGTACGCGCCGGCCCGAAGAATCCCTTGTGAAAAGTGTGAACGTTCGGCGATCGATCTGTATCGGCGAGGGCACGAACGAAGCGCAGCGGACGCTAGATTGCGCGCCACCTCGGCCGCTCGGGCTAACGTCTCGCGGTGTTCTTCCGGCAGTTCGTCGACGACGACCTGGGCTGCGGCTCGTACCTCGTCGGCGACCGCGACGCCGGCGAGGCCGTCGTGGTCGACCCGGCTTTCGCGATCGAGCAGTACCTGGACGTGGCCTCCGCGGAGGAGGTCAGGATCGTGCGCGTGCTCGAGACGCACACGCATGCCGACCACCTCTCGGGCCACGGCCGCTTCGCGCTCGAGCACGGCACGCCGGTCTCGATCCACCCGCTCGCGCGGCCGGACTACCTGTTCGACCCGCTCTCCGACGGGCAGTTGATCCACGTCGGCGCGGTCGAGATCCGGGTCGTGCACACACCCGGGCACCGGCCGGAGCACTGCTCGTTCGTCGTCGACGACGAGCTGGTGCTGACCGGCGATTCGCTGTTCGTCGGCGATGCTGCGAGGCCTGACCTGGCGATCGAGGCGCGCGAGGGCGCCGCCGACCTTCATCGGTCGCTGCAGCGGCTGGCCGACCTGCCGGGCGCGGTCGCCGTCTACCCCGGCCACGTCGCGGGCTCGCTCTGCGGGACGAACATGAGCGACGCACACTCGAGCACGATCGGCCGCGAGAAGCGGACGAACCATGCCCTGGCTAGCGACGAGCAGTCGTTCGTCGACGAGTCGTCGGCGATCACCACGCCACGGCCGCCGACGACCGAGTGGCTGGTGGCGCTGAACCGCGGCCCGTGGGTCGCGGCTCGACCGCCGCTCGAGCAACTCGGCGGCCCGGGCGACGCCGTCGTGCTCGACGTGCGCCCGGTCGAGGCGTTCGCCTCCGGCCATCTTCCCGGCGCGATCAGCGTCGCTCTGGACGGCGGCTCGTTCGCCACGCGAACGGCGTTCGTGCTCGACCCGGGCGAACCGTTCGTCGTGCACGGGCAGTCGCAGGCCGAGGTGAACGAGGCGGCGCGGCTGCTCTGGGCGGTCGGCTTGTTCAAGGAGCTCGGCTACCTCGTCGACGTGGACGCGACCGAGACGACGCCGACGTCGACCCTCTCCGAGCTCGCGCGGTTGCTCGAGAGCGACCCGGGCGTGCAAGTCCTCGACGTGCGCGAGCCGAGCGAGCGGGAGTCGGCCACGATCCCGGGCGCCGTGCATGTTCCCTACCGTGAGGTGCGAAGCGCCCTGCCGGCCGGCCTCGACCGGGAGCGGCCGGTCTACACGATCTGTGCGAGCGGCCCCCGGGCCATGCTCGCGGCAAGCCTCCTGGCCAGGAAGGGCTTCGATGCCCGCCCGATCCTCGGTGGCGGCGTCGACGACCTGGCGAGCGAAAGCGGAACGCTCGTCAAGAACCTGTAGCCGACCGCTTCAGCGAGGGACCGGGTCGCGCTCGAGTTCTCTGAGCGCCACGATCGCCTCGTCAACCGACCAGCAGATTCGTCCTGCGGCCTCGATCGCGCCGGCGACAAAGAGGTTCATCCCGTCGCCGACCGCTTTGCCGCGACGGCGCTGCAGGCGGAGGTCGGTGACAAGCCCGACGATCCCGCGATAGCGCGAATCTCCGCTCGCCACGAGCTGCGCGAACATCCCGATCTCGCACGCGGTCCCGTCGTCGACGACCGGGCCCGTCGAGCCACGCCAGCAGCACGTTGGCAGATCGCACTCCCTCTGCATCGACCCGATACACCTCGGCCGGCGTGAGCTCGGTCAGCTCGCTGAAGTTCTCGTGCGGAACGAAGCAATCGAATCCTTCGTCTCGAAGTCGAGCCGCGCATCCGTCGAGCCAGGCACGTTCGGCGTCGGAGAACAACGGGCCGGCGAGATAGATCAGCACCCTCGAGCGCCCTCAGCGCACGCGCTCGACCGGGAAGCCGGCCGCTTCGAGACCCGCGATCAGGTCGAGGCAGTGCTCCTCGTTGCGCGTGATCAGCGTCAGCTCGATCCCGACGATGCCGACCTCGAGGCTGACGCCCTCTCGTCGGTGCTCGATCGCGACGATGTTCGCCCGCTGGTCGGCGACGATGCGGAGCAGGTTGATCAGCTCACCCGGCCTGTCGGTGAGGCGGCTGCGCAGAACGAGAATGCGGCCCGCGAGCGAGAGGCCGTGGCGCATCACCGAGATCAGGAGCGTCGGGTCGATGTTGCCGCCCGAGAGGAGCGCGCAGACCGGGCCCGTGCCGCCGGCCTTGCCGGTGAGGAGCGCCGCGACACCGACCGCCCCGGCGCCCTCGACGACGAGCTTCGAGCGCTCGAGCAGAAGCGCGATCGCCTCGCTGATCTCCTCGTCGGTCACCTCGACCAGGTCGTCGAGCAGCTCGTCGAGGATGCGCATCGTCAGCTCGCCGGGATGCTTGACGGCGATGCCGTCGGCGATCGTGTACTCGCCGCGCTTCACGTGCACGCCGACGAGCCGAACGTGCGGCCGCAGCTCGCGCATCGCGATCGCGATGCCCGCGGCGAGCCCGCCGCCGCCGACGGGGATCAGCAGTGTCTCGAGCTCGGGCAGCTGCTCGGCGAGCTCGAGGCCGATCGTCCCCTGGCCGGCAATCACGCGCTCGTCCTCGAAGGCGTGCACGAGCGTCGCGCCCGTCTCCTCGACCCGGCGCAGCGCTTCGACAAGCGCATCGTCGAACGTGGCCCCGTGGAGGACGGCCTCGGCGCCGTACCGGAGCGTCGGCTCGACTTTCGACATCGGCGCGTCCTGCGGCATCACGATCGTCGCGTGCACGCCGAGCTCGCGCGCGGCGCGAGCGACGGCCTGGCCGTGGTTGCCGGCGCTCGCGGCGATCACGCCGGCCGCCCGCTCGGCGCTCGAGAGCGAGGCGAGGATGTTGACGGCGCCGCGGATCTTGAACGAGCCCGTGCGCTGGAGGTTCTCGGTCTTGAGCAGGACATTCCGGCCGGCGCGCAGGGAAAGCGCATCGGAGCCGTACACCGCGGTCAGGCGCGCGTGCTCGCCGATCCGCTCGCGCGCGGCCTGGATGTCAGCGAGGGTTGGGCCCGTCTTTGTGGTCATGCTTGTTCGTCGTCGTCGGAGATGTGGAACACCGTTCTCAGGATCTCATGCACGGCCGTCAGCGGGTCGAGCTCACGGCGCTCGACCCGGTCGAGCAGCCGGCGCAGCTCGGGGTCTTCGGAGACGGCATTCTCCAGGTGACGCCGCGCACGCGCCGAGGCAACCGCGAACACTTCGGCCGCGAGGTTCCGTCGGCGCCGCTCCTCGAGCTTCCCGTCCCGCTCGAGCTCTGCCTTGTGACGCTCGATCTCGCTCCAGAGCTCGGCGATGCCCTCGCCGCGCAGCGCCTCGGTGAGGACGATCGGCGGCTGCGGTCCGGACGGGGCGAGCGCGAGCATCTGGCGCACCTCGTTCGCCATCGTCCGCGCCCGCGGGTGATCGGCCTTGTTGATCGCGATCACGTCGGGGATCTCCATGATCCCCGCCTTCAGCGCCTGCACCGAGTCACCCGCGCCGGGCTGCAGCGCGAGCACGACCGTGTCGGCGATCGAGAGGACGCCGACATCGCTCTGCCCCGTGCCGACGGTCTCGAGGAAGACGATGTCCTTGCCGGCGGCGTCCAGCAGCAGCAGCGCCTGGAGCGTCGACTCGGCGAGGCCGCCGGCGTGGCCGCGCGCCCCCATCGAGCGGATGAAGACGCCCGGGTCGAGAAAGTGGTCTGCGAGCCGGATCCTGTCGCCCAGGAGCGCGCCGCGGGTGAACGGGCTCGACGGGTCGACCGAGATGACGCCGATCGTCTTCTCGCGAGCGCGCACATGGGCGACGAGCGCCGAGACGATGCTCGACTTGCCGACGCCGGGCGGGCCGGTGACGCCGACCGCGTGGGCGTGGCCGGTCTGCGGGTACAGCTCGCGCACGAGCGCGTAGGCGGCGGGATCGCCGTCCTCGACGAGCGTGATCGCCCGGGCGAGCGCCCCCGTCTCCCCCGCCCGAACGCCCTCGACCAGGCGCTCGCTGGGCCAGGGTCGGCGGGTCATGCAGCGCGCGCGACCGCCTGCACGTTCTCCACTCCGCGGATGAGCAACCAGGCGACGCCCGCAGCGACCACGATCACCACGGCCGCGATCGCGTAGGCCCAGCGGGCGCCGATCAGGTTCGTGATCGGCCCCGCGACGACGAACGCGGCGCCCAGCACGGCGTAGTTGACGCTCATCACCAGCGTGAAGACGCGGCCGCGCACGCGGTCTTCCGCTCCGCGCTGGACGAGTGTGATGTTCGCGACGACCGCGCCGCCGTTCCCGAACCCGGCGAGCATCATCGCCGCGGCGCCGAGCCAGACGTTCGGCGCGACGGCGGCGCCGGCGATCCCGAGCGCGAAGATCGCGAGCAGACGCACGTAGGCAACCGCGATGTCCCGCTTGATCAACGAGGACGCCGCAAGGCCGCCGAAGATGAGGCCGACGCCGGAGCCCGCCCAGAGCAGGCCGAAGCCGAAGTCGCCGGAGTCATACGACTCCCTGGCGAGAAACACCTCCGCCACGTTCACGATCCCGTTCGCCACCATCACGATCGACCAGGCGATCAGCACGCAGAGAAGAGCGCGCGAGCGGCGAACGACGGAGAAGCCCTCCGCGAGCTCGCCCCAGTGCCCTCGGCCGATCGGGCGGTCGCTCTGGAGCAGCCGGCCGGGGATGCCGACCACGAGCAGCGCCGAGATGCCGAAGGTGACGGCGTTCACCCAGTAGGCGAGATCGGGTCCCGACGCGGCGACGATCGCGCCACCCACGATCGGCCCGACCGCCGTCGTCGTCCACTCGACGAGCTGGAGCAGGGCGTTGGCGCTCGCAAGCCGGTCGTCCCGGACGAGGTTCGGCAGCCCGGCCAGCACGGCCGGCCGGAAGAACGCGTTCCCGATCCCCGCGAGCGCCGCGAGCACGACGACCGCCGTCGCGGAGTTGGCGAAGGGAAGCGCGACGAAGACCGCGAGCCGTCCGACGTCCGAGGCGATCATCACCCCCTTCCGCGACAGCCTGTCCACGAGCGGACCCGCGAGCAAACCGAGGAAGACGGCCGGCAGGATGTTCGCGATCAGCAGCGCGCCGATCCACCAGCCGGAGTGCGTTCGGTCGTAGACGTCGATCTGGAGCGCGATGACCGCCAGCCAGTTGCCGAACCCCGAGGCGAAGGTCGCGACGAAGAGCAGCCGGAAACGACGGTCTTCGAGGAGGGCGAACTGACGGCGGAGGTCGAGCGCACGCACGGCCGCCAAACCTAACTGACCCTGCGGCGAGGCGAGCACACAGTTTGACAACAGGTTGGTCGTAGGTTACGAGGGTTCTGATGGCGTGGCGGACTTACACGCCCGACGGGCGAACGCTCGAGGTCGAGTACGCGAACGGCACCTGGCTCGCGTCCTGTGACAGTGGGCGTGGCGTCGGGGAGACTGCGGCCGAGGCGATCATGCGATCGCTCGGCGAAGCGACGACGCCGATCGGCGCGTCCCCTGCCACGCTAAACGAGTGGGCTCTCCAGCAGGCGGCCCAGCTCGAGCTCGAGCGCGACGCGGAGTAAGAACTTCAAGCGCGGGTGAGCACGCGGCCGAGCGCAGTCGCGAACAGCGCGTTCTCCTCGGGCGTGCCGACGGACACACGAATCGCGGTCGGCGATCCGAAGCCGTGCAGGGGCCGGACGATCACGCCCTCCCGTAGCAGCCGCTCGTAGAGCGTCGCGGCGTCCTCGCCCACGTCGACGTAGAGGAAGTTGCCCACCGCGCCCTCGGCGGGCTCGAGGCCGTGCTCGCGCAGCGTGGCCGCCAGCCGCACGAGCCCCTCGGCGTTCAGCGCGCGGCGACGGGCGATCTCCGCCGTGTCGTCAAGACTCGCGAGCGCCGCCACCTGCGCGGGCGTGCTCACGTCGAACGGGCGGCGCACCTTCGCCATCGCGGCGCAGACGCCGCGCGGGCCGACGGCGTAGCCGACACGGAGCCCGGCCAGCCCGTAGATCTTCGAGAACGTACGCAGGACGACGACGCGCCGGCCGCGCTTCAGGTACTCCTCGACGGCGTCCGGATAGTCGGGATCGTCGATGTACTCGAAGTACGCCTGGTCGACCACGACGAGCGCGTGCTCCGGAACGCGCTCGAAGAAGGCGTCGAGCTCGGCGCGCGTGTTCATCGTCCCCGTCGGGTTGTTCGGGTGGCAGACGTAGACGAGCTTCGTGCGCGGCGTCACGGCGGCGATCAGCGCGTCGAGGTCGTAGCGGTGCGCGCGAAGGGGCACGAGCTTCGGCACCGCGCCTTGCTTGCGAGCGTAGATCACGTAGCTCGGGAACGACGGCCAGCCGCAGACCACCTCGTCGCCGGGGTCGAGCACAGCCTGGCTGAGCATGTCGAGGCAGCCGTCGGCGCCCGCGCCCGCGCAGATCTCCTCGACGGCGACACCGTGCCGGGCGGCAAGCGCCTCGTGCAGGCGATAGGTGCCGCCGTCCGGGTAGCGGTTCAGCTCGAGCGCCGCGCGCTCCATCGCCGCGAGCGCGGCGGGAAACGGGGGGAAAGGGCCCTCGTTGGAGGCGAGCTTGACGACGCGCTCGAGCCCGAGCTCGCGCTGGACGTCCTCGACCGGCTTCCCCGGCTGGTAGGGCGTGAGCTCGTCGACCGCCGGGCGGATGAGCGCCCTGCCAGGATCCGAGATGCCTCCGCTCACGGCCGAACCCTAATGGTCTGACCGCGCGACAAACAGCCAGCCAGAGCTACAGTCCCATCGTGAAAGAGATCTGGACGGGCCGCGTGGGTCAGGTCGCCGGGAAGTACGGCGAGCACGCGCCTATGGCCGCCGTCTGCTGCAACGCCTGCCGGACGTGCGTCACTACCAACGTGGTCGGCATCGCTACTGCAGTTGTGGGCGGCATGAGCCTCGCCGCGGCTGGCTTTGCCAAACGGCTCGTGAAACGCAGCGGCTAGCTCGGCTTCGGCCTGGCGACCTGGGACCGCGAAAAGCGCGTGACAATGTGTCCACACGCGTACGCTTGAGCCATGTCTCGATTGGGGTTGTTTCCGTTGCCGCTGGTGCTCGTGCCGACCGAACGCGTGCCGCTGCACGTCTTCGAGCCGCGCTACAAGGAACTGATCGGTGAGTGCATCGAGCGCGGCGTGGAGTTCGGCGTGCTCCTCGAGAAGCCTGACGGCGAAGCGCACGACGTCGGGACCCGGGCGGCGATCGCGGAGGTGCTGCGCGTGCTTCCGGACGGGAGGATGTATGTCGCCGTCGAGGGCGGGGAGCGCTTCAGGCTGCTCGAGCTGCACCATGACCGGCCGTTCCTCGTCGGCACCGTCGAGTCGGTCACCGACGAGGACGACCCACCGGCAGCCGACGATGTCGAGCGCGTCTTCGAGCTGTTCCAGCGCCTGCAGCAGACGGTCGGCTCGTCGCGGGAACCTCCGCCTGCGGACTCCCCGCTGCTCGACTTCGAGATCGTCTCGCGCGTCGACTTCGGCAACGCCGAGAAGCAAGAGCTGATCGAGATCACCTCGCCCCACCGCCGCTTCGCCCGCCTCGCCGAGCTGCTCGACCACGCCCTGGAGGCGCTCACGCTCGAGCGCGCGGTGCAGCAGTCGGCCGCCGGCAACGGCAAGGTCACTCCGCTCAGCGGCGATTAGCGGCACGGAATTTCGCGCCGGCTTCGCCGCCGCTCGATTCCTTGTCGGGGAAAGCGCGAACTCCGACAACGGCTGCGAACGAGGCCGGGCAAAGCCCGCCCTCTCGGCGACCGGTCAGGTGCTTGGCCTCAGGATTGCGTCAACGAACTTGCCGTCTGCACCCGTCGCGAGCACGATGAGCGCCGACGCCGCACCGGAGGTGCTTGGCCCTCGGGCGCACGCGGACCGTCATGAGCGGACGACGACACCGGCCCCGCCGCGCCGCGGATCGCCGGCCGCCGCCAGGGAGCCGTCCGCCTGCACGGCGACGGCTGCGGCGCCGCCGAAGAAGAGGTTGCGCCTCCGCCAGCGGACGACGTCGTAGCCGAGCGCCTCGAGCCGGTCGAGCGCAGCGGGGTCGGTACCGCCCTCGCAGTGGACGTGCGGCTCGTCGAGGTGCACGCGCGGCGCCGAGATTGCCTCGTCGACCGGAAGGCCGTGCTCCAGCACGTTGACCACGATCTGCATGATCGCGCCGCGCAGTCGCGCGGAGCCCGCGCTGCCGACGACAAGCCGCGGCCGGCCGCCGTCGCCAAGGACGAGCGAGGGCGCCATCATGCTGGTCAGCCTCCGCCCGGCCGGCACCGTCTTCCCGCCGACCAGGTCGTGCTCGCCGAGCATGTTGTTGAGGTAGACGCCCGTCCCCGGCACGATCACGCCGGAGCCCGAGCCGGTGGAGGTGGAGAGCGAGGCCGCGTTCCCGTCGCCGTCGATCGCCGAGACGTGCGTCGTCCCGCCGACCGGCACCGGCTCCGTCCGGCCGGCCAGGCGGCGGCTGATGCGGAGGCGCGCGGCGCGGAGCTCCGCCGGAGAAAGCAGCCGCCCCGCCAGGCCGCCGCGGTGGAGGTCGCGCGAAAAGCCGCCGCCGCGTGCCCGGGTCTGCTCTCGCATCACCTCGACGAGAGCGGCGGCCGCCTCGGCGCTTCCGGGCGAACCACTGTCGAGGCGCGCGAGCAGCGCGAGCCCGTATGCGATCAGCACGCCGCCCGACGAGGGCGGCGGGTTCGAGACGAACTCGGAGCCGTGGAAGGGCACCCGCACCGGACGCCGCCAGACGACCCGGTAGGTGGCGAGATCGTCGAGCGTCAGCTCTCCCCCGCCCTCGCGCACGGTCGCAACGATCGCCCGCGCGCGCTCGCCGCGGTAGAGGACGCCGGAGCCGCGGCGGGCGATCGCCTCGAGCGTCTCGGCGAGATCGGGCAACCGCAGGGTGTCGCCCGCCACGAGGCGCGAGCCGTTGCGGTTGCTGTAGATGCGCCGGCCCTCGTCGGTCGAGCGCAGGATCGGGTCGAGGAGCCCGTGCATGTGCGCCTGCGAGCGCGTCAGCTCGACGCCGTCGCGCGCAAGCTCGATCGCGGGTGCGAGCAGGTCGCGCCACGGCAGGCGGCCGTACGCTCGATGCGTTGCTTCGAGCCCGACCACGGCGCCCGGCACGGCGCAGGAGGCAGGGCCGATCCGGAAGGGCTGCGTCGTCGTTGCTTCGCCGAAGCCGACGTCGATCAGTTGCATCTCGCCGCCGCGGCGACGCCGGAGGCCGAGGCCCGGTGCGGCGACGAAGAAGTCCGCGAGGCGGGTCGAGCGGTCGCGTGCGCGGTGGACGAGCATGAAGCCGCCGGCGCCGGGCCCGGTGAGCGCGCTTTCCGTGACGGCGGACGCGAACGCAGCGGCGACGCACGCGTCGACCGCGTTTCCGCCCTCGGCGAGCGCGCGCGCACCCGCCTGCGCGGTTAGCGGATGGCCCCCGGCGACGGCGCCCTTCATCGCCGAGAGCCTAGCCACGCGGTGTTCGGGCGCTGCTATACGCGCATGAATGACGGCGGCTCGAGCGCGTCGCCCGAGCGCAAGCCCGCGGTCGCGAGGCCGCGGCGGCGCGGGCCGCCCAGGCCGGTCGCCACGACCGTGATCCAGAGCTGGCCGGCGAGCCGTTCGTCGATCGTCGCACCGAAGATGATGTTCGTGTCGTCCGTGGCGGCCGCGCGGATGACCTCCGCGGCCTCGTTCACCTCGTAGAGGGAGAGGTCGTCGCCGCCGGCAATCGACAGCAGGATGCCGCGGGCGCCCGTGATCTCGGTGTCGATCAGCGGGCTGCCGAGCGCGCGCTCGGCGGCCTCGCGGGCCCGGTTCTCGCCGGTGGCGAAGCCGATGCCCATGAGCGCGGAGCCGGCGTCCTTCATGATCGTGCGCACGTCGGCGAAATCGAGATTGATCAGGCCCGGGTTCGTGATCAGGTCGCAGATCCCCTGAACGCCCTGGCGCAGCACGTCGTCGGCGATCCGGAAGGCGTCCAGCATCGACGTCGACTTGTCGAGCACCTCGA
Organism: uncultured Actinomycetes bacterium; assembly: GCA_963781435.1. Lineage (GTDB taxonomy): Bacteria > Actinomycetota > Thermoleophilia > Gaiellales > Gaiellaceae > PALSA-600. Next base: position 53,551 of record CAWAGR010000019.1, read on the forward strand.
GCAGCCGGTCGTTCGGGATCACGATCAGCGTATCGGTGCTCTGGCGGAGCGTCTCGACGCCCTCGTCGGCCTGCTTCTTGCGGCGCGTCCCCTCGAACTTGAACGGGGTCGTGACGATGCCGACGGTGAGCGCGCCGAGCTCGCGCGCGATCCGCGCGACGACCGGCGCCGCGCCCGAGCCCGTGCCGCCGCCCTCGCCGGCGGTCACGAACACCATGTCGGAGCCGCGCAGCGCGCGCTTGATCAGGTCGTAGCTCTCCTCTCCGGCCAGCCGGCCGATCTCCGGGTCGGCTCCGGAGCCGAGGCCTTCGGTGAGCTCGCTGCCGATGTGCAGCTTCGTCGGCGCGTCGCTCGTCTGGAGCTGCTGGATGTCGGTGTTGATCGCGACGAAGTCGACCTGCGTGATCCCGGCGTCCATCATCCGGTCGAGCGCGTTCAGGCCGGCGCCGCCGACGCCGACGACACGGATCACCGCGAGGTAGGACGTGCTCTCGCGTGCACGCTCGAGGCGCGCCGGGTTGGACGGAAGCGGCTCGAGCCAGCGCGCGGCCGGCCTGTCGGGCTCCGGCTGCCGCTCGATCTCGGGCTCGCGGGTGGGCAGAGGCGTCGGGGCCGGCGGCGACTGCTCTTGCGGCTCGGAGGCAGGCTTCTCCTCGCCGTGAGCGCGGCGCTGGGCGGCCTCGGTCGCGCGGAAGAGCTCCGCCAGCGGGCCCTCACGCATCTTGGCGCGATTTCTCGCCACGGAGCAACTCCTTTGCCAGGTCGCGGTACATCTCGGCAGCCTCGCCCTCGGGCTCGTAGGCGAGCACGGAGGAGCCCGTAACGGGCGCCTCGGCGAAGCGGATCGTCTTGCGGATCCTCGTGTTGAAGACGAGCTTGCCGAAGTTCTCGCGCAGGATGTCGTCGGCCTCGCGGGAGTGCGTGAGCCGCTTGTCGTACATCGTGGGCAGGATCCCGATGATCGAGACGTGCGGGTTGAGGTTCTCCCGCACCATCTGGAGCGTGTTCTCGAGCTGCACGAGGCCGCGCAGCGAGAGGTACTCCGTCTGCACCGGGACGATCACTCCGGTCGCGGCCGCGAACGCATTGATCGTGAGCAGCCCGAGCGACGGCGGCGTGTCGATCAGGATGAAGTCGTAGCGATCCTTGATCGGCGCGAGCGCCTTCTCCAGCGCGCGCTCCCGGCCGATCTGGCTCGAGAGCGCCAGCTCGGCGCCCGCGAGGTCGATCGAGGCGACAGCGATGTCGATCTCCCGCTGCTCGATCACCTGGTCGATCGGCAGGCGGTGCACGAGCACGTCGAACATCGAGCGCTCGATCGCGTCCGGGTTCAGCCCCTGCGACATCGTCAGGTTGCCCTGCGGGTCGAGGTCGATGCACAGCACGCGGAGTCCGCGCTCGCGCAAGGCGACACCGAGATTGAGCGTCGTCGTCGTCTTCGCGACGCCGCCCTTCTGGTTGGCGAAAGCGACGACCCGCGCGAGCGCAGGCGCTTTGCCGTTGGCAGAAGCCCTCCGAGAGTTCGGGCGCGAAAGAAGACGTGCGACGGCCATGTACGCGGCTTCTTCTGTTCGGGTCAGCTCATTCCTTCCGCCTCCCCGCGAAGTTTGCCGACGGCGACTCGGGCGCGGCGGTCGCCCTCGACGCGCGCCCACGCCTCGGCCTCCCGCACGAGCTCACGCAGCTCGCCGAGCAGCCCGCGCCCGCCGGCGCCCGTTCCCGATCGAGCGCCTCGATCCGCTCCAGCCGGCTCAGCACCTTCGCCGCCTCGCTCTCGCCGTTGCCCGCCGCTTCGTCCACGAACCGACCGTAGCCGCAAAGGTGTGCCGTGTCTGTAACGGCTCTGTGCCGAAAGAGTGACTTCTCGGCGGCTACGCGGCGAGAACCGTCGCCGGCCGCGGGCGCAGCCCGAGCAGCGTCTGGTCGAGCGCCCGCACGAGCTCCACGCGGTTGCCGTGCATGAGCGCCTCGACGAGCGCCCGGCGGATCACATCGCGCGCCGCACGGCCCGCGTGCTCGGCCCGCAGCGCTTCGAGCAGGTCGGCGCGCTCCTTCGTCTTGTCGCAGAGCAGCACCGCGGCGCGAACTGCCGCCGCCCACCCGCCGTCGCCGTTGCCGAGGAGCGCCGTCAGTGCGTCGTGCAGCTGGCCCGACCGGAACGGCTCCTCCGCGAAGAGCGACAGCTCCCAGCGGTCGAGCGCCTCGGCGAGCTCGCGGTCGTCGTCGGCAAGGGGCAGCCGCTCGCGCAGGTCGGCGGCGAGCCGTCCGCGCAGCGCGTCGAGTCGAATCGGCTCGCCGTGCGGCTGAGTCGCCGCGATCGGCAGCAGCGGCGCGATCCGCAGCGGCCGGAAGTCGAGCCGCTCGAAGACGACCGGGCCGGCGGCGATCGCCCCGGCGGTGGCGAGCCGCAGCGCGCTGACCGCGTCGGCCAGCTCGCCCGCCGCGTCCGGCGGATCGGCGTCCGCCGAGTCCAGCTCGCGGGAGAGCTCGAGCACGCAGAGCCGGTCGACGTCACGGCCGAACTCCGGCGGCATCAGCCCGTGTGCCTCGGGCCAGAGCGATGCCACCTCGCCGGCGACCGCGGCGCGGACGCGGATGCCGCCGCCGAGCTCCACGGTCGAGCCCGCCTGGAGGCCTACGAGCGGCGCGATCGCGGCGTACGAGCGCGCGGTGCCGAACAGGGACAATTCGATCTCCGCGTAAGCACTGTCGAAGGCATCGTCCTGCCAGTCGAACCCGCCGCAGCGCTCGGCGACGGCGGAGAGCAGCGGCAGCAGGATCGTCCGGAAGAGCGCGTCGTCCTCCGCCCCGCCGATGCCCGAGTGGGCGTGCGCGAAGATCGCCGCAGCCGGCTCGCGCCGCAGGTCGTCGATCGCGTTCCGCGCGTCGGGCAGCCGCCGCAGAGAAGGCGCCTGCTCGTCGAGGAAGCCCCGCACGAGCGGCCGGTACTCGTAGAGCGACGGCCCCCCGCGGGTCGGATGCTCCTCGAACGCGAACGGAAGCTCCGCCCCGCGCTCGACGGCGAACGCCGCCAGGCAGAACCCGCGCAGCGACTGGTGGAGGTGCGGTGCCCGATGCGCCACGCCCCTCAGTTGGCGACCGACGAGCGGTCTCCTACCCGGGCGTGCTCGGCTGGCACGTCGGGCACCAGTAGGCCGTCCTGTTCGCGTCGCCCTGACCCCGCGAGACGATCGGCGTGCCGCAGCGCGGACATGCTCGCCCCGCTCGCCCGTGCACCTGCTTGCGCGGCTCGCGGCCGGCCTCGACCGCCGCTCGCATCAGCGTCGCCGCCGTCTCGAGCGCTCGGCGGCGGTCCGCCTCGGACACGTCGCGCAGGCCCGTCCACGGCGAGAGCCGCGCGCGCCAGAGCGACTCGGCCATCCACATGTTCCCGATCCCGGCGACGAGCGTCTGATCCTGGAGCGTCTCGCCCAGCCGCCGCGCGCCGTCCGCGCCGCGCAGGCGCGCGAGCATCGCGTCGAGGTCCGGCGGCGTGGCGAGAATGTCGGGCCCGAGCCGCGCGAGCGCGCGCGTGTGCAGCTCGAGCACCGGTCCGTTCCAGAGGACGCCCTCGGCGCGCGAGCCTCGCAGCACGAGCCACGGCAGCCCAGCTTGCGACTCGCCCCGCGGCCGGACAGCCCAGCGACCGCTCATCCGCAGGTGCGAGCGCAGGACGACGCCGCCCTCGAACCGGAGCACGAGGTTCTTGCCGACCGCCTCGACAGACTCCAGGCGACGGCCGTCGAGTTGCTCCGCCACTCGTTCTGCCTGCGCCCGCGGGTGGGGCGAGGCGACCTCGAGCCGCTCGCCGACGAGCACCTCCAGCCGGCGCGCGGCCCGGTGCAGCGTGTCTCCCTCGGGCATGGCGCTAGAACTTTTCAAAATGAAGCCTTGAGCCGGCGGGCCGCGCTGGGCGGCACGATCGCCGCGTCCTCGAGGAGCCCCAATAGCGCTGCTATTGCGGCTCCTCGCGTCCTTGCGCTCGCGCCACCCATCGCACCCCGTCGGCGAAGCGTCATTCTGAAACGAGTTCAAGCCCGCCGAAGCCGGTCTCAGGCGGTCAGGCCGGCTTCCCGCATGTGCGATGCCGCAGCAATGGCAAGGCGCCGCGCGCCCGCCTTCGAGACGCCGGGCGTACCCGCTCCGTAGTAGATGGCACTGAGGTTCCCGCCGACCCGCACGAAGATCTCGCCCACCTGGAACGACCCCCTCGCCGTGTCGAAGCGAAAGACGATCTCGACCGCAGCGTCTCCTGCCTCCAGGGCGCCGGCACGCGTGACGGCTCCGCTCTGGACCGTGAATCCCGAGCTCGCCGCGAACGATTTCTCGGACTCCAGGTAGAGGGTGGTGCGGCCGGCTTTCGAGCTCGTGGCGAGCAGGATCGACGAGACGAGCTTCGCCGCCGCCGCGGGCGTCTTGCCGACGAGCACGGTGTCCTGGAGGGTGAAGAGGTTCGCGTTGCCGAGGGTGACGCCCGTGAACGAGCGCTGGTAGCCGCGCGAGGCGGGGATGGGCCCGCTCGTCGTGTATCGCTGCGACTCGACGACCGCGCCGCGCTCCAGATCGGAGACGGTGAGCGCCATCGGCTTCGGCGCCGGCGCCCCGCCAAGGGCCTGGGCGGCGGCGGCCGTCGCTGCGACCGCGACCAGCGTCGTCGCCGCCAGAACGAGTGTCCGCCTGCGGCTCATCCCGGCGACCGTACACAACCGGCGCGGCCACGGCATACCCTGGACGGGTGACGCGACGCCGCGCAGCTCTCGCCGGGGCGGCCGCCGCGACCGCGTGGGCGGCGCTCCAGCCGCTCGACAAGCGCGTCTTTCGCTGCGACTACTCCGACGTGGCGCTGCTCGGCAAGGCACTCACCCGCTCGCGCCTTTGGCCCGTCGCCGGCCTTGCGGTTCACGCTGCAAACGGCGCGCTTTTCGGGCTGGCCTACCGGGGGCTGCAAGCGCGCACCGCCTACGAGCCGAGGCGACTTGCGCTCTCGTTGGCGCTCGCCGAGCACGTGGTGCTGTATCCGCTGAACGCCGTCGTCGACCGCAGGCATCCGGCACGCGGGGAGAAGGGGCTGCCCCCGCTCCTCGCGAACCCTCGCGCCTTCGCCCAGGCGACCTGCCGTCACGCGCTCTTCGGGGTCCTGCTCGGGCGCTTCGCCGGACGTTAGCCGGTTGCTGCCACGAGATCGCGCCCACAGCGCGTGCGTGAGCGTCCGCCGCGATCCGCGATCATGGGGGCGTGCGGCCTCGCCTCGCCTTCGTCGTCTCGCTTGCCCGAGCGGCTCGTGCGCTCGATCGTGGCGCTCGCCGGCGGCGCGGTGCACGAGACCGCCTCTCTGCTGCTGCCGCGCTTCGTCCGCCGTTCGCGCCTCTACGAGGCGACGGCGAAGAACGCGCTGCGGATCGCGATCGAGCTGGTCGGGGGTGTCGAGGACACGCGCCCGGCCGAGCCCGACGCGCTGCCCGCGCGACGCCTCGCCGTTCGCAAGGGGGCCGGCAACGCGGTCGAGCTCGGCGCGATCGTCGCGTTCGGGTTCTCGCCGCTCTGGCTGCTCGCGGGTGCGTCCGACGTGCTCCGCGGCACGCGCGTCTACCTCGACGAGCTCGTCGGCGAGCTCGGGCGGGCGGGCGTGCTCGTCCAGGAGTCGCGCTTCGAGACCGTCGACGACCTGCTCGGCGCGCTGGAGGGCGCCTCGGGCAGTACGGCGCGGCTGATCGACATCCCGCCGCTCGCCCTGTCGGAGCTCAAGCAGACGCTCGTCGAGCTGCGCGGCGACGCCGGCTCGCTGCCGCCGCCCGAGGAGCTCGCGCGCCTCTTCACCGGCCTCCGCACCCAGGCCGCACGCGAGCAACGCAGCCTGCTCGAGGTCTCGACCGGGATCGGACTCGCCTTCGTCGTCTCGGCACGCTCGGTCGGGAGCCGCCACGTCGCCGTGCCCTACCAGGAGGACTGGCAGCCGCTCCGCGACGAAGGCTTCGCCGCCTACGCCCGCCGCGTCGCCGGCCCGTACGGCCGCGCCATCGCCGCGCACTTCGACCCCGAGCAGCCGTCGCTCACCGAGCGAGGGCTCACGCGCCTCCGCCGGAGCTGAGAACGTCCGCCAGTGGCCGTTTCGGCCACTCTGTGGGACTGTTGCTCGGTGTCGCCCTTCCCGCGAGCCTTCGGCGTCGCGATGTGCTGCCTCTTCACGGCGCTGCTGGCGGTCGGGGCTGCTCGAGCCGGCGACTTCACCGCGACCGGCAGCGTCACCAACGTCGTGGACGGCGACACCATCGACGTGCGTCTGGCCAGCGGCAAGAGCGAGCGGATCCGGATCATCGGAATCGACACGCCGGAGCGCGGAGCGTGCTGGGCGTCGGAGGCCACCTCGGCGACGCGCCGCCTGGCGCTCGGCAAGCGCGTGACGCTGATCGGCGATGGGACGCAGGACACACGCGACCGTTACGGGCGCCTGCTCGCCTACGTCTGGGTGCCGGGAGGCAAGGATCTCGGCTTCCAACTCGTCGCGGGCGGTCACGCGAAGGTCTACGTCTACAACGACCGGCCGTTCAAGCGACTCGCGGCCTACGAGAACGGCGAGAGCCTCGCGAAGGCGAAGGGCGTGTGGAAGTGCGGAAAGCCGGCTGCCGTGAGGCCGAAGCCGAGCGGCGGCAGTTGCCACCCGTCGTACGTCGGCGCGTGTCTCGACCCCGGAGCGTCCGACTACGACTGCGCCGGAGGCAGCGGCAACGGCCCCCGGTACACGGGGCCGGTCAGGGTCGTCGGCCCGGACGACTTCGGGCTCGACGCCGACGGCGACGGGCGCGCCTGCGAATGACCGTTGAGCCTGGATCCAGGCTCAGCTCAGCCCGTCGAACCGGCTGCTTTCATGTGCGCCGCGGCCGCGAGGGCGAGCTGCCGTGCGGTCGCAGCCGAGACGCCGGGCATCGGCGCCTCGTAGGAGATGACGCTCAGGTTGCCGCCGACGCGCACGAGGGTCTCGCCGACCTGCACCGATCCGTCCGGGGTGGCGAAGCGGTACACGATCTCCGCTGCCGCGTCGCCCGCCTTGAACGCACGCGCCCGCAGCACCGCGCCGTTCGTGACGGTCAGCTGCGAGCTCGCCGCGAACGCCTTCGCGGCCTTGTTGTAGAGCTTGTCGCGCCCGACCTCCGAGCTCGACGCGGTCACGAGCGACGAGACCAGCCTCGCCGCGGCCGCCGGGTTCTTGCCGATGAGCACCGTGTGCCGGATCGTGAGCAGCTGCACCTTTCCGGCCGAGAGCCCCGAGAACACGCGCTGATAGCCGCGTGAGGCGGCAATCGGCCCGTCGGTCGTGTAGCCCTCCGAATCGACGAAGGCGACGTAGCCGACCTCGTCCCGCGTGAGCGCCATCGGCTTCGGATCGGGCCCGGCCGGAAGCGGTTGGGCGCCCGCGACGGCCGGCATGAGAACGGTGACGAGCGCCGCCGCCGCGACCAGGACTGTGCTCATGCGCCGCACGAGCCGACCGTATCGCACGGTGGGCTCCCGCGGCATCGCGCGGCGGCGCTGACTCGACGTCCGGCCAGGTACACGGGCCGGTCAGGCTCGTCGGGCCGGATGACTGCGGCGAGCCGTGCCCGGCGTCGATCCGGCTTGACAGGGGCTCCGCGAGGCCGTTGGATGGCCGGGATGGCCGCGCCGGAGAGAACGCCACAGGACGAGGAGACGCGGTACGTCCTGATCACGCAGTGCCTTCAGAACGACTTCTTGCTCAACCCGGAGTGCCGGCTGTCGCTTCCGGACGGGGTGGCACGGGCGCTGCTGCTCGGCCGCCGCCGGTTCGAGCTGAAGACGGGCGAGGGCGTTCGTGACCTCCCGGCCAAGGCGGTCGCCGCCGGGCCGCTCGGGCTGTTCCTCGAGCAGACGATCGGCCGGCGCCGCCGCGGTGAGGGCGGCCGGGGTGTCTTGCACGTGATCAACATCCGGGACTGGCACGTCCCCGACGACAACTACGACTTCGAGCGGCGCAGCTACGGCGCCCACTGCGAGGCCGGCACCTGGGGCGCCGCCTACGTCAACGGCCTCGAGGGCTGGCTCGACCCGGCCGGGCCGCTGCCGTCGGAGGAGGCGCGGTACTTCGAGCAGGGAAGCGTCCGCGTCCACCACATCCATGCCGACTCGATCTTCGACTTCAAGCCGCGCCGCGCCCACATCGGGGCGGAGGAGCGCAAGTTCCGCGCCTCGGCGCTCGAGATCCTGCTCGACGTGATCGTGCAGGGCTCGGAGGCCGACCAGGAGCGTGCCCGCGCCCTGCTGAAAGCCGATCCGCGTGCGCGGGCGCTCTGGCCGCTCGCGAAGGAGATCGACGACGACGAGACGGTGCGCTCCTCGGCGCGCCTCTATGTCGGGGTGATCGGGGTCTACACCGACATCAAGGTGGCGATCGTCCTGGCCGGGCTGCGCACGCGGTACGAGCTCCCGAACCTCGCGGTCTCGGACACGTTCACGGCCAGCACGACTCTCGAGCGCCACCTCGGCGGGCTCGACTTCGCCGCCAAGCTCCTGAACGTCGAGGTCGTGCACGGAATCAACGACCTCGTCGGCTTCCTCGGCGGCACGGGCGACCTCGAGGACGAGTCCGAGCTCGTCGCCGCCGACAGCTTCTCCCGCTACCAGAGCTACTTCCAGGACCGCCAGACCGTGCTCGCCCACCAGAGCGAGAAGCTCCAGGAGTACGAGCTCCTGACCCAGCGTCGCTCGGTCGAGGTCTACGAGACGATCCGCCGGGCGAACACCTTCCTGATCGCCTGGGGGATGGTGTTCCTGTCGGCGACGCTCGTGCTCTCGATCCTGGCCGCGTTCGGCGTTGTCGAGTGGCAGCTGGCGGCGGTCACGGGCGGCCTCAGCCTGGTTCAGTTCGTCGGCGCCTTCTTCACGCAGCCGAGCTCCGACCTGCAGCGGAACCTGACGAACCTCGCCGTCTTCAAGATGATCCTCGAGAGCCACAGCCTGAAGACGGCCGTCGCGCGCTTCCACCTGACCACGCCGCAGGCGCTGCGCGAGCTGAAGACGCCGGAGGAGGCCGGCGACGCCGCACGCCAGATCGAGACGCTGCGGAAGGAGCTCGAGGCGATCGAGGACGTCGACCGCGCCGACTTCGAGGCGCTGAGCCGCCTCGGCTTCGGCACCGACGGGGGCATTGCGGAGGCCGCGCAAGCCGCTGCCGCCGGAGACGGGGCCGAGCCGCCGCGGGCCTCCGACGGCGCCACCGAGGCGGAGGGCCCATCGGCCGAGGAGAGCGCGCCGGCACGGTGACGGCCCGTTGCGCCGGCGACGGGCACGTCGATCGTGACGATCCGAATCTCGGCCGCCCTCGAACATCGCAACAGCGTCACGGCCGCCGCGGTTCGAGCGCTACTTCCCGCCCGGGGATCCGAGCCGGTTGGCCGCTGCGGCCATGAGCTCGGCAGGTGGGAGGCAGGGCTCGCACTCGTGGAGGCGGACGGCATCCTCGCTGACGGTCACGAGCCTTCCGTCCGCGACGAGCATCGCGTCGACGACCGGCGAGGCGCTCGGCCTGACCACTGCGACCGGCCCGTCGGTCGCCGCCTGCCAGACGCGGGCGGTCCCGTCGCGCCCTGCGGTGACGATCAGATCTCCGTCCTCTCCGAAGCGGGCGGTGGACACAGTGTCCGTGTGTCCCCGGACGAGGCGCGTCTCTGCGTCGTCGACGGTGGGAAGGATGCGTGCGATGGCGTCGCCGCCGCCTGTCACGAGGTGCGCTCCGTCGGGGCTGAAGGCGATGCTTCCGACGTTCGCGAGCACGCGGATCGGTGGGCCGCCGCTGCTGTGCCAGACGCGCGCCTTGGCGTCCAGGTCGAGCGTCGTGACGAGGCGCCCGTCCGGGCTGAAGGAGGCCTGGAGGACGGGAGCGCCCGAGCGCGTCGGGCCGAGCACGGCCGTCTCTTCCCAGTCGCTCGTCGACCAGATGCGGGCGGCGCCGTCGCCGCCTCCCGTGACGAGGGAGTCGCCGTCCGGGCTGAACGAGACCGAGTTGACGGTCGCGTCGTCGATCTCGAGGGTCTTGACGAGCTCGCCGGTACCGACGCGCCAGACTCGCGCCGTGCCGTCCTCGCCGGCGCTCGCCACCAGCTCGCCGTCGGGGCTGAGCGCGACACCGCCGACGCGGCCGGTGTGTCCTCGGAACGTCCGTTGGAGGCTCGCCGTCGGCCACGCGCCAGAGGCGAACCGCACCGTCCCAGCTCGCCGCCGCGAGGAGGTCACCTTCGTCGTCGAACGCGAGCGAGGAGACGCGCTCGGTGCTGCCGCGGAGGGTGGAGACCCGCCGCGCCTCGCGTACGTTCCAGACCTCGACCTCGTTGCGCGCGCCGGCGGCGGCGACGAGCACTCCGTCGGCGCTGACGGCGACGGGGAGCGGCGGCGGGGAGACGCCGTAACCACGGGTGTACGCGCGCGAGCTCGTGCTGACGACCGCGAGGCGACGCGTGCCGAACGGCCGCCAGAGCTGCGCTCCGCCTTTCGTCCGGCCCCAGGTCGCGACCAGGTCGCCCCCGGGCGAGAAGCCCGCGGCGGGCCTGAGCTCGAAGGCCGGGCCGGGGCCCACGGAGACGGCTCCACTGCCGGCGAGCGACGGGGGCGCTGAACCGTACCTCGGGTGGGGATACGGGTCGGGCAGAACCACCGCGGCGTAGAACCGGGGCGGCCGCGGCGGCAGCTCGGCGAGCACGGCGCCGGTCCGCGCGTCCCAGACGCGTGCGACCGCGCGTGTCGGGCTCGCGCCGACCAGGAGCGTGCCGTCACGGCTGAACGCGGCGCCGCCGAACCTGCCGGCGAGGACAGCCTCGGGCCGCTGCCGGGACACGTCCCAGATCACGGTGGGCCGGCCCTCGGTGGCGAGCCGCCCTCCACCCGGGCCGAAGACGGCGCCGACGGCCGTTGGCAGCGTCCGCAGCAGCCGTCGTGTCTCGACCCTGAACACGCGCGTGGCGTCGTAGTCCGCGACCGCGAGACGCCGCGCGCCGGCGCTGGAGGCGAAGGCGAACGGCGCCGACTCGGTGACCCCGGCGGCCCAGGCGGCGGTGCGCGCGTCGACCACGCGGGCCGTCCCGTCGGGCTCGATCCAGCCGCGGGGATCGGCGGGCGCCGTGAGCCTCGGACCGACCCTGCCGTCCCGGAAGCGCCAGACCCGGTTCGGCCAGCCGGGATGGCCGCCGACCACGAGGAACCGGTCGTCGGCGCTGAAGGCCGCGCGGGCGAGAAGACGCGGGAAGGACGCCCGCGCCCGGCTCGGCAGCTCGCGCCAGCCGCGGACCCGCCAGAGCCGGATGGCGCCGTCCGCCCCCGCGGTGACGAGGAAGCGGCCGTCGGAGCTGAAGCGCGCGGAGTAGACGAGCTTCCCCGTGATGAGCGTCGCGACGAGCCGCCCCGTCGTCGAACGCACGAAGGCGCCGTCGCCGCCGGCCGTGGCGACGAGCCGGCCGTCGGGGCTGAAGTCGACGCCGTAGGTCTTTCGACCGGGCGCGACCAGCACGGTCGGCTTCGGCCAGGCGACGAGTGACCTCCGGAGTGCCTCCTCCGCCTGCGGCGTCGGGCTCCGCTCCTCCGCGCGTGTTGCGAGCGCGAGGCTGAGACGCGGAGCGAGGCTCTGCGCGCGCAGCGAGCGCGCGGCGAGCGCCTGCGACTCCGCCTCGTCCGCCCGCTGCTGCGCGGTCGACCGCTCCGCGAGCGCCCAGAGGGCCAACCCGGCGAACGCGAGCACGAGGCACAGGAGCACGACCCCGATCAGCCCCAGCTTCCGCCGGACGGCCCGCTGGCGCTGCGCCTCGGCCTCCTGCTCGCGGCGCAACTCGTGCTGCCTCCGCCACGCGAGGATGGGCTCGGCGAGGATGTCGTGGAAGAGCTCGTAGCTCGTGCTCCCCTCGTCGTGCGCGGGGGCGACGGCTCGGAGGATGCGGCCGCTCTCGCCGGTGCAGAGCTTGTCGAGCACGGCGCTGACCTCCGGCTCCGGTCGCCCCGTCCACTCGGCGAGGTCGGAGGCCGGGTGGGCGATCTTCGTCTTGCTCCTGCTGACGAGGAAGCGGAAGCAGTCGGAGGCGGTGTCCTGCTCGTCGGGGGTGAGCCGGCCGAGCGCGTCGAGCAGGTGGCTCTCGACGATCCGGGCGGCGCCGCCGAGCGCCTCGAGCCGTGCCAGCGTGAGCGTGTGCTCCCCGGCCGCGACGGTCTCGCGCCAGAGCCGGTCGAGCACGAGCTGCAGGAACGGCGCCTCGACGTGGTCGCCGGCTGCTTCCACCGCGGGCGTCTCGCCTCCGGCGGTGAGCGTCAGGCCCCCGCCCGCGGTTGCGGCGAGCACCGCTTGGACGAGCGCCGGCTCGATCTCGAACGGCTGCTCGCCCTCGGCGAGCGTCCGGTTCCAGGCCTCGATCGGTCCCTCGATCGCCTCGCGGGCGGCATCGAGGTCGAGGTGGTCGACACGCACGTAGTTGGCGAACAGCGTCGGGACGTGCCCCTTGAACCGGTCGAGCTTCGCCCAGGCGTCCTCGCGGATCGAGAGCAGGACGTTCACCGGCAGGGTTGGGTCGTTGACGATCCGCGCCAGCTCGGCCGCGAAGCCGGTCAGGTGCTCGCCGTCACTCTCGTCGGGGTGGTACTGGAAGTACTCCTCGAACTGGTCGAGGACGACGAGCAGCGTCCGGGTCGGGGGGATCCACGCGCGAAGCGTCCCGGCGAGCGTCTCGGCGGGCGAGGCAGGCGGCTCCGCGCCGTCCAGCTCCCGCAGCGCGGCAGCGGCAGCCTCGCGCACGCCGTGCGCCGGGTCGTCCCGCCACGCCCGGAACACGCAGACGGCGAACCGGCTCGCGGCCGCCGCAGCCCGCGCGTCGCCGTGCAGCCTGTGGACGGCACCGGCCATCAGGAGCGAGCTCTTCCCGACGCCGCTCGGCCCGTACAGGATCGTCAGGCGGGCGGTACGAAGGTTCATGGCGACGATCGCCGCCTCGGTCGAGCGCCCGAAGAAGAAGGCGGCGTCGCCCTCGTCGTACGGGACGAGCCCGACGTAGGGGCTGCCAGGACGCGAGGCGCTCCGGGCAGCCTCGACGACGGGCGCGACGCTCATCAGCCCTGCGCCGTGGGCGCGGCGGCCGGGAGCCTCGCGTCGAGCTCCCGCACGTACTCCTTCAGCTCGCAATAGACGAGCTCGATGTCGGGGCGGTTCTTGTCGGCCCAGAGCGCCTGCTCGATCTTCCGCCGGCCCTCGTCGGCCGGCTGCCGCTGCACCGCCCACGACTTGGACTGGAGCTTGCGCGGCCCCCAGATGCGATTGAGGACGACACGCAGGTTCCAGTCGCTGAGCGAGTAGCCGAGGAACAGCAGGCTGTTGTTCGTCATCCGGTCGGCGAGCGCGATCGGGATCGCCCCGACCACGTCGCCGGAGGAGAGATAGTCGATGTAGCTGTCCTCGGTGATCACGTAGCTGTCGTCGCGCGGTCCGCCGTCGCGAACGAGACAGCCGTGCAGCTTCAGGATCGCGGGACGCACGAGCTTCTCGGGCAACCCTCTGTACTCGTTCGGCTTGGTGATCACCTCCCGCTTCCCGTCCGGCCCCTGATGCACGAACCGTCCGCGCGCCCCCTCCGGTGCGCCCTGCTTGGCCTCGTACCAGACGACGTCGAACTCGAGCCCCTCGCTCCTGAACGCCCGCTCGACCAGGTCGTCGTAGTTCGTGGTCACCACCAGCAGCTCGTCCAGACCCCTGTCCCCCAGGAGCTTCGCCAGCCGCGCGAGCAGAAGGTGGAGCGACGTCGGCGGATACTCCGACCCGAACACCTCGCGCAGGTACACGTAGAGCAGGTTCTCGCCGCGCGTCGAGTCCACGTACTGCGACACACGCAACAGGTCGAGATCGTCGCGCGCCGGATACGCGCCCCGCGCCGCCAGATGCCCCGCGAGCTCGGCCCCGTTCGGCAGGAACGGGCCGCCCCGCTCCCACACCTCGACGTCGCGGTCGCAGAGATTCGCCCCCGCACCCAGAAATGGGATCATCAGGCCACTCGCGAGCATGTCCGCGACCATCGCGAAATGATCCTCGTCTGCAATCGTCACCCGGTCACCAGCCTTCGTTTCGCTCGCGGTCGACGGCGGAGAGAGCCCACGGCGCATACCAGAGTAAGCATCCCACGCGGCGGGTACAAGCTCAGGGCCGTGCCCTCACGACGGCGCCGGCAGGCGCGTGATCGACCCTGCTGACGCGGCGACCGCTACGTCTCAGTCGACGGTGGGGCGGCCGGTTCCAGCGTCTCCGGCTCCCCCTCGGCAGTCTCCTCCGGCGCGTCGCTCCCTGCCGCGCGTTCGCGTAGCGCGCGGATCTTCGCCGCCGGCTCTTCGAGCTTCTCGTGGGCGAGCTCGCCGCTCTCGACCAGCTCGAACGTGGTCTTGCCGAACGCGTTGTAGGCCTGGCTCAGCTCACGCTTGAGCTGGAGGTCGTCGTACTCCTCCTTCGCCTTCGACGCGGCCTGCTCGGCGGCCGCCTTCGCCTTGTCCAGGAAACCCATCGGGCACCACCTCCAAGGCGGAGGATGCCAGCCGCCGCCGCGGCGCGTCAGTTGAGGCGTGTGTAGGAGAAGAGGCGCGACGGCCGCAACTCGAGCCAGGCGGCCGCCCAGCCGGCCCGCGAGCCGAAGCGCTCTTCCCAGAGCGCGAGCACGTCCTCGGGCGGGCTCTCGTGGATCGTGACCGGGCCGTCCGCGACCACGGCGCGGTGTGACTCGCCCTCGCCCTCGCTGACGACGAGCGAAAGCCACGGCTCGCGGCGGAGGTTCCGGAGGCGGCCGCCGTCGACGGTGGCGAGCCAGAACGCGCCAGCGACCACCGCGAACCCGACCGGCCGCGCCTGTGCCCGCCCGCGCGCCGTTGCCGTCGCGACGACGCAGTACGTGCGCTCCCGCAGAAAGGCGCCGAGCTCGGCGGCGTCCATCGTGCGCTCGTCGGGCCACGATCCTCGGAGCGCCGCGTCGGCGCGGGCGTGGCTCGACTCCTGGATCGCGGCTCCGGCAGCGGCCGCTCGGCCGACGGCACGTAGCGGTCGAGCACGAACCGGCCGCGGTCGAGCCAGGCCACGTCGGCGGGCGTCCGCAGCGAGCCGACGTCGATCCCGCAGACGGTCACGCTCCGGTGCGGCTACCCGGCGTACTCGACGATGCCGAGGACGTTGCCCTCGCTGTCGGCGAACCAGGCGCCCTTGCTCGCGCCGATCTCTGCGATGCCGTCGACCGTCTTCAGGCCCGGTAGGTCGTACTCCTGGAAGACGACTCCGCGCGCTCTGAGCGCCGCGACCTCGGCGGCAGCGTCATCGACGACGAACCCCATCTGCGTGTGCGTTCCCGAGGCCGCGCCCTGCGTCGGGTAGAGCAGGAAGCGCGTGCCGCCGGCGCCGTTGTAGAACAGCCCCGCAGGGCTTTCCTCCGCCGGGTGGAGGCCGAGCTTCTCGGCGTAGAAGCCCCGCGCACGGTCGAGGTCGGTCGCCGGCAGCGCCGTGTGGAACTGAGCGTTTTGAAGCATCGAGCCCCTCCCTAGTCGTTGACGGGCAACGATAACCCGCGCCCGGCGGACGGGTGGAAGAGCGGCACGAGAGGGCGCCACCCGGCGCGAAGCACCTCGACGGACGACGGCGGCGTGATCACCCTCGTCCGCGTCCGTGCTGGCCGCGGCGTGCGATCCGCGTAGCTGGCCGGCGTCCAGGTGAGGAGCTCGCGGCCGAGCACGAGACGAGGCTCGCCGTCCCAGAGGACGAAGGCGCCGTCCGGGAGGTCGGAGAGCCGCGTCTCGTGATGACGTTGCGTGCCGCGGTCGAGGCGCTCCGCGTGGAGCTGCGCATCGATCTCGTCGGCGCCGGCGCGGCCCGGATGGAGCTCGCGCCAGATCTCCTGGAAACGCAGGTAGTCCTCGCGCCGGCACTCGGCGCACGGCCGGTGCCCGGCCGCGAAGGCGGTCGCCTCGTCGAGGAAGAACAGCTCGGTGTACCGCCCGGGCTGCATGAGCGGCCCGCGCCGCCGGCCGCGGAACTCCAGCCGGCAGGCGATCCACCGCTTGCCGTTGAAGCCCCGCCGGATGCGGCCGTCCTCGTCGTGCAGGCAGCCGCGGTTGCCGTAGACGAGCCCGCGCGCCGGATCCGCGACCAGCTCACCGAGGGGCGTGACGCGGTTCTGCCGCGGCAACGGCACTCGTCCGCTACGCGACGTCCGGGTTCGGGGAGCATGAAGTCGCGCACCGTCGCCACCAGCTCGTGGTAGGAGCCGATGAAGCCGCGCAGCGTTCGCACCGTGGCGCCGTAGGAGTCGAACTCCTCGACCGTCATCCCGTCGGCGTCGTAGGCCCGCCGAAAATCCGGGAAGCACTCGTACAGCGCGCTCACGATCGGCTCGGGCACCGGCTCGTCCATCCGCGGGACGATCTCGAAGCCGGACTCGTTGAAGAGCTGCTGCCAGGCGTACGGCATCGTGAGGACGACGTCGCCCCCGATGAACTCCGTCCAGTGCAGGTGGTGCCGGTAGGCGGCGGCGAGCAGGCGCGCGCGGTAGCCGCGCTCCTGGAAGATCGCGTAGGCCTTCTTGAAGCACGCGATGCCGGCCCAGTGCGGGTAGCCCGGGTCGATCAGCACGTGGTCGCGCTTGGCGAGCACCCCGATCCAGTCGTCGAGCCGCCCGACCATCATCGTCACGACCGGCGTCATCAGCGAGACGTCCTCGCCCGCGGCCTCACGGCGCGCGAGGCCGCGCTCGACGGCCTCCGCGACGGCGATCGACTGCGGGACGGTGAAGGAGACGGTCGCGTTGATCGTCACGCCGGCCGCGGTCGCGTCCTCGGCCGCCTGCACGCCGGCCTTCGTCACCGGCACCTTCACCTGCATGTTCGGCGCGAGGCCGGAGAAGTGCACGGCGTGCTCGGTGATCCGCGCCGCGTCGCGGTAGAACTTCGGGTTCGTCTGGATCGACAGGCGCCCCTTCCGCCGGCCCTCGCGCTCGAAGACCGGCAGCAGGATCTCGGAGCCGCGGACGGAGATCTCCTCGAAGAGCTTCCACGTGATCTCGTCCTCGGTCCAGGTCGGGTTGCCGGCGATCAGCTCGTGGATCCGGTCGCGCCACAGGTGCAGCTCCTTCTTCAGCACCTCGCCGACGATCGTCGGGTTGCTCGTGGCCCCGGTCGCCCCGCGCGCCACCGCGTAGGTGAGCTCCTCGACCGACGAGGAGTCGTTCCAGTAGTCGGTCGCCGTCGTCGCAGCCATCTGCTGCAGCGGGCTCGTGATCACCTCTGTCGAGACAGCCATCGCGGCCTCCCACTCGTATACGAAGTCAGCCTAGCGCGGCGGCGCGACTCGCCCCCGAGCCACTAAGGTCCCCGGCAATCACGACGTTTCGTCTTGGGGGTTCCAAATGAGCGGAATTCGGAGGTGCATGGCCGCCGCGGTAGTCGCGGTGGCCGCAATCGCAGGAGTCGTCGGTGCGAGCGCGAGCAACGGCACGAAGCCGCCGCGACTTCAGTTCCTCGGGCAGGCCATCGTCCCGACGGGCACGACGTTCGCCGGCACCACGGTCGGCGGGCTCTCGAGCATCACGTACGACCAGTCGCGCGGCGTGTTCTACAGCCTGTCCGACGACCAGGGCACGTTCAACCCGGCACGGTTCTACACCCTGCGGATCGACGTCTCCGACGGTCATCTCGACGCCGGCGACGTCTCGTTCACGGGCGTGACGACGCTGCGCGCGCCCGGCGGCGCACCGTACGCGCCGTCCAGCCTCGACCCGGAAGGGCTCACGCTGGCGAAAGGCGACGAGCTGATCGTGACGTCGGAGGGCATCGCCGCGAACGGCATCGCGCCGTGGGTTCGGCGGTATGCGCTCGACGGGACGTTCCGCGGCGACCTGCCCGTTCCGGCCGCGTTCCTGCCGACAAGCTCGACGCACGGCGTGCGTCAGAACCTCGCGTTCGAAGCCGCCGCCGTCGCGCCGCAACGGCCGCCATCTGTACGTCGGCATGGAGGGCGCGCTGGCGCAGGACGGCCCGACGGCGACGGTCGCGAACGGGAGCACGTCTCGCATCCTCCGCTACAACCTGTCGTCGGGACGCCTCGACCGGCAGGACGTCTACCTCGATGACCCGGTCGCGGAGCCGCCGGTGCCGGCGACGAACTTCTCGGTCAACGGGCTCGTCGAGCTGCTCCCGTTCACCGACGAGCACATGCTCTCGATGGAGCGCTCGTTCTCGGTCGGCGCGCCCGGCACGGGGAACACGATCAAGCTCTACTCCATCGCGTTCACAGGGACGACGAACGTGGACGGCCTCGACAGCATCGCCGGCCTCCAGAAGCTCAAGCCGGTGCAGAAGACGCTGCTGCTCGACCTGCGCACGCTCGGGATCCCGCTCGACAACGTCGAGGGGATGACGCTCGGGCCGGAGCTGCCCGACGGCCGGGACTCGCTCGTGCTCGTCAGCGACAACAACTTCGCCGCGAGCCAGTTCACGCAGTTCCTGCTGTTCGCGCTCGACTGAAACGCACATCGCCGGGCCCGGCCTCGGCCGGGCCCGGCGCATGCGCGGGCGTCGCCTCTCGTCACCTTGACTTCCGGCGTCGTCTCCCGGAGGGTCCGGGCTCATCGAAAGCGACGCTGGAGGCGGACGAATGGCGGTTGTCAAGATCATCGAACTGGTGGGCAGCTCGAGCGAGAGCTCCGACGATGCCGTCCGGCAGGCGCTCGCCGAGGCGCGCCGGACGCTCAGGAACATCAAGGCGGTCGACGTCGTCTCGGTCGGTCTTCGCGGCGACGAGCTGAGCGAGTGGCGGGCACACGTGCGCGTTGCCTTCCTGATCGAGCGCGAGAGCGACTGACGCGCGTCACCGACCGGCGGACTCGTGCACCAGTGGCACTTCGAAGCGCCGGCGGAGGTGTCCGTCCGCGTCGTGCAGGCAGCCGCGGTTGCCGTACACGAGCCCGCGGGCGCAGTCGGCGACGAGTTCGCCGAACGGCGTCACGCGGTTCTGAAGCGGTGTCACAGCGCGGTCACTCGCTCGACCGGGCCCGCGACGCGAGCAGTGCGTGGACGCCGAATGCGACGAGCCCCCACACGAGCGGCTGGAGCACGAATGCGAAGCGGTAGTTCTCCCCGACCTCGGCGAGGTTCCCCACCACGGTGACGTAGAGGATCGTCATTGCCGCGAACACGACGGCGACGGAGGCGGCGTCGGCACCCGGCCGCAGCCGGCGGGCCGCGGTCGCGAGCCCGACGAGCAGCGCGAACGCATACGCGGCGATGAGCAGGAGGCCGACCTTCCCGAGCCCGAACCTGCCGTACACGACTTCGGCGAACCAGCGGTCGTAGGCGCTCACCTTCGAGACGTTGCCCGCGCCGCGCCAGCCTTCCGTCGGCGCGGAGAAGAAGTCGGCGGCGCCGGAACGGACGGAGCGCAGGTACAGCCCGGTTCGGTGCCGGATGATCCAGAGGTCGTCCTTCCAGTAGTCGCGCGAGATCTCGATGTACGTGCGGTTTTCCAGGTTCCGCGGGTACTCCGATCCAGCGGCCTCGTCGAGAAGCGGGATGCCGGTCGGCCGCGCCCGCTCCACGCCGACCGCCTCGTAGGCGGCGAGCGGAGCGAACGGCCTCACGAGGGAGACGGCGTGGAGCTTGCCCTCGGCGACGAGCTTGCGCCGCTCGCCGAGCGGCACGCCTTCGACTGCCGCCCGGGCGAACCCCATCCCCGTCCACGACGTCGTCGAGGGAACGCCGTACATGAACCAGTTCTTCGCGTACACGCCGAGCACGAGCGCCAGTGGAAGCGCGCAGCTCAGCAGCACGACACGCCGGCCGCCGCGACACGCGACCAGCAGCAGCGCGAGCAGGGCGAGCAGCCACCACACCTGGAAGAGCGTCCGCGTCAGCACGAGGAACGCCGCCCCGGCGAAGACGGGGAGTCCTCGACCGAGCGACGGGTGCGACACGAACCTCGCAACGCCCAGCGCCGTCAGGGTCAGGACGACGAGCGTCGGATAGTCGTAGAAGAACGAGTTCTCGTAGACGAGCACGGCCGGCGACAGCGAGAACGCCGCCGCGATCGCGAACGCGGCGCGGCGCGGAAGGCGAAGCTCCTCGAGCAGCGCGAAGAGGGCAAGCACCTCGACGAGCCCGAGGCCGAGGAAGATCAGGTGCCAGAGCTCTGCCCAGTGCACCGGCGCCACCTTCAGGGAGACGCCGACGAGCCCGTTCCACAAGCGGCGGCTGCCCGTGCAGGTGCCACAGGCTCTCGAACAGCCGGGTCCGCAAGAGCTCCGGGTCGACGTTCTGGATGGCGGCGTTCAGCATCCCGACCTCGAACCGAACGCCGATCGCGACGAGGACGATCCGCGAGACGACGAAGACGCCGGTGAGCAGGACGAACGGTCGAAGGCGAGGAGAGAGCAGCTCGCCGAAGCGCGCGCGAAGACCGCGCCTCACGGCCGGAGCACGGCGCGCCTCGGCCCGGCGAGGAAGCCGGCCTCGACGAGGAGCGGCATCGCGTCGGTCTCCGCGACCGGCTCGCCGTCGAAGCGCTCGACCGCGAGGCGCTTCACACCTCGGGCTCGCACGTGGTCGACGAGCGCCGCGAATGCCGGACGCAGCCAGCTCTCGTCCGGGTCGCGCAGCGGGACGAGCGTCTTGCCGCCTCGCTCCACATAGAGCGCCGCCTCGCCTCCGAGCAGGACGACGTATGCGCCCGCGACCCGCGCGGCGCGCGAGCCCGAGCGCTTCGGCCACGGCAGCGCCGCGCCGTACGGCTGCGCCGGGTCGGCCGCGGCGAGCACGAGCGGCGCTTCCTCGCCGGCGTCGCGCAGCTCGCGCAGGCGCTCGACCGCGCCGCCGAGGGCGAACTGGGCGCCGCCCAGGCCCTCGACGAAGTAGCCGCGGCGGCAGAGGCCGAGCGTCTCCAGCGCGCGCAGCTCGGCGTAGACGGCGCCGTAGCCGCCGGGGATGCCCTCGGCACGGACGCCGTCGCGGGTGACGATGCCCTGCCGCTCGAGCAGCAGCTCCGCGAGCGCGCGCCGTTCCGGCACGGCGCCGGCGAACAGGCGCTCGGTGCGCGACCAGCGTCCCTGCGTCGCCGTCACGATGCTCGCGCGGCGACGCGAGAAGCGCCGCGGACGCCGCTCGGGCTTCGGCACGCCGAAGCGCCGGCCGGCGCGCAGCGGCGTCCAGGCGTCGTTCGTCACCTCGCCCGCCCAGACGAGATCCCACAGCGCCGGCAAGGCCTCCTCGTCGGCGAGGCCCGTCTCCTCGAGCAGGTCGAGCCAGAAGACGGCGCCTCGCTCGAGGGCGGCCCGGATCCGGTCGTGGACCTCGCCCTCCGGACGCGGCGCGCCGGCAACGCGCCCGAGCACGGCGGCGTCCTCGCGGAAGAAGACGGCGACGCGGTCGAGGCCGGCGCCGACCCAGACGAGCTCGCCGCTCGCACACAGCGCGTCGAGGTGCTCGGGCCGGTAGCCGGGCACGCGTCGCGGCAAGAGCTCTGCCTCCCACAATCCGACCGGAAGCGCCAGCGCCTGCAGCGGCACGAGCGCCTCGCGCAGCGTCGCGCGGCGGTCGATCCCGTGCCACGAGGGCAGGAAGCGCGCGAGCGCCTCCGGCTCGACCGGCTCCACCTCGCGCCGCAGCGCTGCGAGAGACGCGCGTCGCAGGCGGCGCAGCACGTCGGGGTCGCACCACTCGCGCTCGCTGCCGCCGGGCCGCAGCTCGCCGCGCAGCAGCAGCTCGTCGCGCTCGAGCTCCGCGAGCACGCCGGACACGTCCCGGCCGAAGCGCTCGTTCGCCTCGGCGGTCGTGAAGGGGCCGCGGCCCTTGCCGAAGCGCAGCACGAGCTGGCGCAGCGACTCCGGCCCGCCCTCGAGGAAGGCGTCCGGCAGGCCCGACGGCGACATCACGCCGAGCGCGTCGCGGTAGCGGCCCGCGTCCTCGGCGGCGACCAGGCGCTCCTCGCCGGCGATGCGTACGAGCAGCGCGCGCCGCTCGGCGACGAGCGGCTCCGCGTGCGCCGGGTCGTACTCGCCGGAGCGGAGGTCGCCGCGCAGGCGCAGCTTGTCGTGCAGCTCGTCGGCCGAGCGCGGCTCGCCGCGCAGCTGGCGCTCGACCTCGGCGAGCGCGTCGGCGGTCGAGCAGGTCGCGCAGCTCCTCCTGGCCGAGCAGCTCGCGCAGCAGCTCGCGGTCGAGCGAGAGCGCCTGCGCGCGGCGCTCGGCCGGCGGCGTGTCGTCCTCGTACATGTACGTCGCGACGTAGTCGAAGAGGAGCGAGGCCGAGTACGGCGAGGCGCTGCCGGTCTCGACCTCGACCAGGTCGAGCTGCCGCGTCTGGATCCCGTGCAGCAGCGTGCGCAGCGCCGGCAGGTCGAAGACGTCCTGCAGGCACTCGCGGTAGGTCTCGAGCACGACCGGGAAGGATCCGTATCTCCGCGCCACTTGTAAGAGCGACTGCGCCTTCAGCCGCTGCTGCCAGAGCGGCGTGCGCTGGCCCGGCCGGCGCCGCGGGATCAGCAGCGAGCGCGAGGCGTTCTCGCGGAAGCGCGCGCCGAAGAGCGCCGTGTCGCCGAGCTCCGAGACGACGAGATCCTCGACCTCGTCCGGCCCGAGGAGCAGGTCGGCGACGGGCGGCGGCGCGTCGGCGTCGGGGAAGTGCAGCGCGATCCCGTCGTCCGACCAGATCGACTGCGCCTCGACGCCGTGCGACTCGCGCAGCCGCGCGGTGATCGCCATCGCCCACGGCGCGTGCACGCGGCCGCCGAACGGCGAGAGGATGCAGACGCGCCAGTCGCCGATCTCGTCGCGGAAGCGCTCGACCACGATCGTGCGGTCGGACGGCAGCGCGCCGGTCGCGTCCGCCTGCTCGCGCAGGAACACGAGCAGGTTGCGCGCCGCGCGCTCGTCGAGGTGGTACTCGTCGCGCAGCCGGGCGCGTGCGGTCGCGTCGCCGAGCGCCGAGAGCTCGCGCGAGGCGGCACCGATCTTCTGGCCGAGCTCGTAGGGCCGCCCCACTCCTTCGCCCTTCCAGAACGGCACCGCGCCCGGCAGGCCCGGCGCCGGCGAGACGATCACGCGGTCGCGCGTGATCTCCTCGATCCGCCAGGTCGAGGCGCCGAGCAGGAACGTCTGGCCGGCGCGCGCCTCGTAGACCATCTCCTCGTCGAGCTCGCCGACGCGGCCTCCGCCGTCGGCCAGGAAGACGCCGAAGAGGCCGCGGTCGGGGATCGTGCCGGCGTTCGTGACCGCGAGCCGCCGCGCGCCCTCGCGGGCGCGGATCGTGCCGCCGGTGCTGTCCCAGACGATCCGCGGCCGCAGCTCGGCGAACTCGTCGGAGGGGTAGCGGCCGGCGAGCATGTCGAGCACGTTCTCGAGCTGAACGCGCGAGAGGTCGGCGAACGGGTACGCGCGGCGCACCAGCTCGTGCAGGTCGTCGACGCCGATCTCCTCGTCGGCCGAGATCGCGACGATCTGCTGGGCGAGCACGTCGAGCGGGTTGCGAGGGATCTTCGTCTCCTCGATCTCGCCCGCGCGCATCGCCCGCGCGACGACCGCGGACTCGAGCAGGTCGGCGCGGAACTTCGGGAAGATGCGCCCCTTCGAGACGGCGCCGAGCTCGTGCCCGGCGCGGCCGATCCGCTGCAGGCCGCGCGCGACCGACTTCGGCGACTCGACCTGGATCACGAGGTCGACCGCGCCCATGTCGATCCCGAGCTCGAGGCTCGAGGTGGCGACGAGGCACGGGATGCGGCCGGCCTTCAGGTCTTCCTCGACGACCACACGCTGCTCGCGAGCAAGCGAGCCGTGGTGGGCGCGCGCGATCTCCTTCTCGGCGAGCTCGTTCAGGCGCAGCGCGAGCCGCTCCGCGAGCCGCCGGTTGTTGACGAAGACGATCGTCGAGCGGTGCTCCTCGACCAGGCGCAGGATCTCGGGGTACATCGACGGCCAGATCGACTGGCTTCCCAGTTCGGTGCCGGCGTCATCTCCTGGCCGTCGGCCGGGACCGGGTAGCGAGAGGACGCGGTCGAGCCGAGCTCGCGCAGGTCCTCGACCGGGATCACGACCTCGAGGTCGAGTTCCTTGCGCGTGCCCGCGTCGACGAGCTCGATCGGCCGCCCGCCAGAGACGAAGCGCCCGATCTCCTCGAGCGGCCGCTGCGTCGCCGAGAGCCCGATCCGCTGGAACGGCGCGTGCGTGACGCGCTCGAGGCGCTCGACTGACAGCGCGAGATGCGCGCCGCGCTTGGTGCCGGCGACCGCGTGCACCTCGTCCAGGATCAGCGTCTCGACCCCGTGCAGCGTCTCGCGGGCCGCGGAGGTGAGCAGCAGGAACAGCGACTCGGGCGTCGTGATCAGGACGTCGGGCGGGTGCTTGACCAGTTCGCGGCGCTCCTTCGCGGGTGTGTCGCCGGTGCGAACGCCCACGCGCAGATCGGACTGAAGCCCGGCGAGCGGCCCGCGCAGGTTGCGCTCGATGTCGTAGTTGAGCGCCTTCAGCGGGCTGACGTAGAGGAGGCGCAGCCCTTCGCCGGGCTTCGCGGTGAGGCGGTCGATCGCCGAGAGGAAGGCTGCGAGCGTCTTGCCGGAGCCCGTCGGCGCCTGGATCAGGACGTGCTTACCGGAGGCGATCGCCGGCCAGCCGAGCGCCTGAGCGGGCGTCGGAGCGTCGAACGCGCGCCCGAACCAGGCCCGCGTCGCAGGCGAGAACGAAGCGAGCGGATCCATCTCGTCAGCCTAGCGCCGCAGCTGTCGGCCGGACCGAGCTCACTCGAGTTGTTCCAGCCACGTCCTTCGGAAGCGCGAAGGCGCGGAGCACGGCGCCAAAATCCGGTTGCACCACGAGTCATGGAACCAGTTGGCGCCGTGCTCACATGCGCATCAGCCGAGCGCCAGTTCAGCCCTGCGCCAGTTCAGCCCTGCGCCATTTCAGCCCTGCGCCATCGCGGGTAGCGCCCCGATCTGGCCCAGCAGCCCGACGGTATCGGTGAGCTCCCACTCTTCGGCGATGCGCCCACCCTCGCAACGGCTGATCGTGATGCCGGTGAAGGCGACGTCCTTGCCGGTCGGTGGTGCCCCCATGAGGTCGCCGTCGTGGGTGCCGGTAATCGTGTAGCGGGTCGCGACGTAGTCGCCGTCAGTGAACTGCTGGTCGATCTTGACCTTCAGCCCGCTGAACGCATCGCGATAGCCCTGCACCATCTGCTTGAGACCATCGGCCCCGCGGACCTCTTCGGGGTGAAGGACGTAGTCGGCCGTGACGATCTCGTCGAGTGCGTCGAAGTTCCCGCGCGACGCGTTCTCGAAGCATGCCCGGACGGCCGCCTTGTTCTCGTCGCTGTTGCTCATGTCGTGCCTCCTCGAATCGCTTGACCTGACCCGAAGAGAATTGCCTCACACACTCCTGTGAGCATCGGTACGAGTACCTATTGGGCTACCGATCTTCGGAGCGCTCGCGCGCGACGTACGCGGCGGCCTCCGCGCGGCTTCGCAGGCCGAGCTTGGAGAGGATGTGCGCCACGTGGTGCTCGGCCGTGCGGCGGCTGATGAAGAGGCGCCGCGCGATCTCCTCGTTCGAGCATCCGTCGGCCAGGAGTGCCAGCACCTCGGTCTCGCGTTTGGTCAGCTCGCCGAAGTGCTTGGGGAATGCACGCCCGCCGGCGCCGAGGCGGCGCAGCAGTTCCCCCGTCGCGTCCGCGTCGGCGGTGGCGCCGAGCCGCTCGAAGACCTGGAGCGCGAGCCGCGCCTCGGCCACGGCAGCTTCGGGCGCGTCTTCGGCCAGCGCCCGCGCGAGCTCGCGTTGCGCCCGCGCCGCCTCCAGCGGCAGGTGCAGCGCGGTGAAGCCTCGCAGCGCCGCCTGGAGATGACCAGGTGCGCTCTTGTCACCTTCAGCGCCCCGAACGCGCCCAGCGGCCAACTCGGCGAACGCGGCGGCTACGTCGTCGCGGCTGGCGGCGGCCACATTCCGAAGCCGCTCGAGTGCCTCGTTCGCGGCGGGAATGTCATCGCGTGCGAGGCGAATCTGGACGAGCATCTCGAGCACGGGCGTGCAGCCCGGATTGGCGGCCGTCTCATCGTCGAGGCACAGGCCCACCAGCTCCTCCGCCAGCGCGACCTCGCCCCGCCCCCACGCGACCGCCGCCAGAACCCGCCTCGCGACGGGATGCGACTCGTAGCCCTCGGCCATGCGGCTCGCCTCGTCGAAGCGCCCCTGCCGGACGCGCAGGTCGGCGAGCTTGCCCAACGGCCATCCGCTCATCCCCCGGTAGGTGCTCTCGAAGCTGCGCATCGCCGCCAGTAGCTGCTCCTCCGCCTCGCTCCAGCGACCAATCGCGATCAGGATGCCTCCATAGTGGGTGCGGCAGACCGGGGAGACGAAGTCGCTCCAGGCGCCGAAGCTGCCCGCCACCGCCATCCATTCCTCGGCGCGGGACACGTCGAGCGCGATCTCGCACGCGCTCAGCAGCCGGCAGTAGATGTCGCCGACGGGAACCACTCCCACAACCTCGCCCGCGGAGACCGCAGTCATCGCCTGATCCAGGAGCTTCATTCCCTCGCCAACACGACCGGCGGCGACATGCGACTCGCCGAGGAGCGAGAGCGCGTCGTACTCGAGATCCACGTCGCCGAACCTCCGCGCGATCGCCAGCGCCGCAGTGGCGAGCCGATGGCGCTCGTCGGCATCG
This sequence comes from uncultured Actinomycetes bacterium, assembly GCA_963781435.1. Lineage (GTDB taxonomy): Bacteria > Actinomycetota > Thermoleophilia > Gaiellales > Gaiellaceae > PALSA-600. The sequence continues at coordinate 80,243 of CAWAGR010000019.1, forward strand.
TCGGTGAACGGAGCACGATCGAGTACGAGCCAACCGTGCCCGGCACACTCCTCCGCGTCCTCAAGTAGCGCGGCGGCGCGCTCCATCCAACCGCTCGCGACAGCCATGTTGCCGTTGACCGCACCGTGCAGGAAGGCAAGCCATCGCGCGCGATCGGCCGCCTCAACGGCTCTCCCTTCTTTCCGGTACGCCGCGAACGCGCGCTCGGTGACCTCAATCGCGCGCGAATACTCGCCCTGAAAGTGGAGCGCCCTCCCGAGCCCGTCAAGGGCTTCGGCGGTCTCCCCGAGCTCGCCGGCGCGCTCGAAAAAGGAACGAGCAGCGTCCCAATCGGCGCCGCCTAGCGCGTTCCAGCCGTCGCGAATGAGGCTCTCGGCCACCCCGGCTTCCATCGTGCCAATGATCACACGAGAGAGACCGCTGTCGTGGGAAGCGGGCACCCGTCGCGCGGATGGGATCATGCTGACAGCGTGCGAGACGTCCGCTATGCGAAGAGCGGCGATGTGAACATCGCCTACCAGGTAACCGGCGACGGTCCGATCGACCTGGTGCTCGTCGCAGGCTTCGTCTCGCACCTCGAGCTGGATTGGGAAGACCCGAGATCGGCCTACTTCCTGGAACGCCTCGCGTCGTTCTCGCGTCTCATCCGGTTCGACAAGCGTGGCACCGGCCTCTCGGATCGCCCCGGCGGGCTGCCCGATCTGGAGACGCGAATGGACGACCTGCGGACCGTCATGGACGCGGTCGGAAGCGAGCGCGCGGCCATCTTCGGTTACTCGGAAGGCGGCCCGATGTCGATTCTCTTCACGGCGACCTATCCCAAGCGGGCGAGCGCACTCGCGCTCTACGGCAGCTACGCGAAGCGGCTTCGCTCGGACGACTACCCGTGGGCGCCGACGCTTGCCGAGCGCCAGCAGTACGCGGAAGAGATCGAGCGAGAGTGGGCTTTCTCAGCAGACATGAAGCGCCTATGCCCGACGGCCGACGAGGCGATGGCGCGGTGGTGGGAGACAAGAGCGCGCGCGGCGGCCAGCCCTGGGGCGGCGCGCGCCCTGATCGAAATGAACTCTCGAATCGACGTCCGCGACGTCCTACCGGCGATTTGCGTTCCCGCGCTCGTCCTTCACCGCACCGGCGATCGCGACTCCCACGTAGAGGAGGGCAGGTACATCGCGGAGCGGATCGAGGGTGCCCGCTTCGTCGAGCTTCCAGGCGCCGACCACGTGCCGTGGATCGACGCCGACCAGGTTGTCGACGAGGTCGAGGAGTTCCTGACCGGGGTACGGCCTCCGCCGCGCTTCGATCGCGTGCTCGCGACGACCTTGATCACCGATCTCGTCGAGTCGACCGCGACCGCGGTGAAACTCGGCGACCGCGCATGGGCCGATCTGCTCGCCGCTCACCACGAGGCGGTCCGCCGCGAGCTTTCCCGCTTCTCCGGGGAAGAGATCGACACCGCAGGCGACGGCTTTCTCGCCCTCTTCGACGGACCGGCGCGCGCTGTTCGCTGCGCGCTCGCGATCAGGGAGCGCCTTGCAGACCTCGGACTCACGATCCGCGCCGGGATCCATACCGGCGAGATCGAGCGGCGGGGAGAGGCGGCTCGCGGAATCGCGGTACATGTCGCCGCCCGGGTCGCCGCCGAGGCGGAGCCGGGAGAAGTTCTCGTCACGACAACGACGCGCGATCTGGTGGCGGGGTCAGAGCTTGCCTTCACCGATCGCGGCGAGCGCCGGCTGAAGGGCGTAGACGAGCCAAAGCGCGTGTTCGCAGCTCGAGCTCAAGCTTGAGCCGCGGGCCGGAATGCGGGGGCGGTGACAGGTCTTGCATTCATGCTCTCTTGCAAGACCTGTCACGCCGCAGTCTCGTGCATGAATCACAGCAGGACCTAGTTCGCCTGTTTCATGCGTCCGTTCGTACGCCCGCGGCCTCCTGGTTGCGCCGTCTTCGCGCCGGCCGCAGGAGGCATGTCTGCTGCGGACGTGTCGTCGCGAGCCAGCTTGCGGCCGCCGGCGTGGTCGAGGTAGACCTCGGCCACGACCCCGGGGAAGCTCAAATGGCAGAGCGACCGACTGTCCATCGGAGGGTTGCCGGTTCGAATCCGGCCCCGGGGTCCAGGACACGCGAAGGCCCGCCTCGCGGCGGGCCTTCGGGTAGCTCAATTACATGCTTGACCGACTGTCCAAGTCGGATGATAGCTCGGAGTTCAGAAGCCTTCGCGCCAGTACCTCGGAGCTGTGGTCGAGTGCGGCGGCGTTCGAGCTCGCCCGACTCGACCGGCCGCTACGCTGCGGCCCGGAACGCGAGCAGCTCTGCGCCATGCTCGCGTAGCGAGTCGCGCTCGGCTCGCCACCCGGGGCGCCGCTACGCGACCAGGGCTCAGAGGCAAGGAGAGTGGTTCGGTTCGCGCAGGTGACAGCTCGTGCCGGAGCATGGTGCGGACTTCGGCAAAGTGTAGGTTCCGCGAGGTATGGAGGTTCACAAGCTCGGATGAGTCTTGGTGGGCGTCATCCAGCCCGGGTTTCCGCCATGATCGCCCTTCTTCTAATAGGCGCGGCGGGAATTTTCGCGGCAGCCACGATCAGCTCCGACGCGACGGCGGCGCGGCAGCGGGTTGCGCCTTCGCATCCGGCGATCTCGATCGTGACGAGCCCGAACTCGCAGACGATCGCGCCTGGCGGGACAGCGACGTTCACGATCACCGTCACGAACACCGGCAACGCCACGCTGACCGATGTCACGGTCACCGACCCGCTATCGCGGAACTGCAACCGCAGCCTCGGGACGCTGGTCATCGGCGCGCGGAGGAGCTACATCTGCACCCGGACGAACGTGCCGGGGGACTTCCAGAACGCCGCGACCGCGACCGGGAAGCCGACGACGAGCGCAACGACCGTCCAGGCGACTGATCACGCCACCGTCAAGGCAGCTCCTTTCAAGCCGCCGCCGACGATGACGAACGACGACACCCGATTCAGTCGACCAAGCGTTCAAGAAACTGCGGCCGGCGAACATTGCTTTCAACACGCCCACGAGCATGCGCTTGGGTGACACCTCAGTCATCACACTTCTCCTATCCCGGAATGCGACGATCAGGCAGTTGAAGAAGGAGATCACCGAGGCCGGAAAGAGACAAGGAGCTCGCATCAAGGTCTCCGATCAAATGCACGCGAAGCTAACGGGGGTTGGGTTCAAGGTCCAAGAGACCACCGATGAAATCCAGGCCGTGTCCAGCGAAGATAAGACCACCTGGGAGTGGCAGATCAAGGCCACAGAGGCCGGGAGACAGAGCCTCATCCTCACGCTTTCACCTGTGATCTTGGTGAATGGCAAACCGAGCTCCCACTGGTCGTCCTACAAGCGGACAATCGACGTGCGGGTTGATCCGACGACCTTGTCTCAGAGGGTTTCGGACTTTACGACCAATAACTGGCAATGGTTATGGACAGCAATTCTGATCCCCACGGTCGGATTGATCATGCGGCAGCGAAAACGCCGCGCGGCTCCCTAACGAACGCCGTGACCGCCGCGGTGGTCGGTGAGATGGCGTTTGACGTGCTAGCCGCTGCGGAATCGCTTCATCTCGTGCTCGATGTCCGTCTCGGTGATCGGCCGGTGCAGGCTTCTGGGCCAGCGGCCGAAAGACCTCCAGACGTCGATCGCGAGGAAGAAGCCCCAGATCACCGAGACCCAGGCAGGCCAGGGCATGCTGCCGTCGGTCGAGCGATCCGTCAGGGCCCAGATCAGCCAGAGGACGCCGTTGACCGTCACGTAGGCGATGACGTCCTCGGTGCACTTGCGCTTCCGCTTCAGGCTGGCGATCGCCTCCTCACGAAGGCTCACCTCCGCCTCGTCAGCCCCGAGGGGCGGCGCGGACTCCGACTCCGCCTCCTTCTTCAGGGGCGGTATGACAGTGGTGCTCATGCTCCTTCACCTCCCAGTCTCCTCCGTGTTCAGGTTCCGTCGAACGGGGCGCGCCTGCATCCGGGTGCGCGCTGAAAGGCCTTGCCGCGATCTACGGAGACCGCCCGCGGCCGCAGGTTTCGTCGACCGGCCGAAGCTAGACTCGTGCCGTGCTCAGGGACATCTGGAACCGGCTCGTTCAGAGTCGCCGGCAGGCAGCCATCGACCGCGAGATCGAGAAAGAGCAGATGAGTCCGGAGGAGCGGCGCTTCGCCGAGGAGAGCATCGAGGACATGCAGGCGGACGAGTTCGCCCGCGAGCACCTCGGCGGGGTCGACCCGGACCGGCTGCTCGGCGACGGCCCGCGCCGCGAGGACGAACCCCCGCAGGGCTGAGGCAACTCCCTCTTCTGTAGAGCCAACCTACGCCGCGGGCCGGAACGCGAGCAGTTCCGCGCCGTGCTCGCGCAGCCAGTCGCGCTCGGCTCGCCAGCCCGGTCGCCGCTCCGCGACGAGCGCCCAGAAGCGAGGCGAGTGGTTCGGCTCGCGCAGGTGGCAGAGCTCGTGCACGACCACGTAGTCGAGCACCGACAGCGGCGCCAGAGCGAGGCGCCAGTTGAACGAGAGCGTGCCGCGCGACGAGCACGAGCCCCAGCGGGTGCGCTGGCCGCGGATCGCGATCCGCTCGTAGCGAACGTCGAGGGCGCGGGCCTCGTCGCGGGCCGCCGCCGTCACGAGCTCGCGCGCGGTGCGGCGGGCAGCGGCTTCCGACACGATTCGCGGATCGAGCCCGAGCCTCGGCACCTGCTTGCCGCGCTCGCGGGCGATCCAGGCGCGGTGGGACTCGACCACGCGCTCGATCTCGGCGCTCGACATTCGAGCCGGCGCCGCCACGGTGACCGGTTCGGTGAGGCGGTGTCAGGTCTTGCATTCATGCTCACGTGCAAGACCTGACACGCAGTCCGTTGGCGCCGTGCTCGGCAAAGCTCAGCTCTGCGCCATCGCGGGCAGCGCCCCGATCTGCCCCAGCAGCCCGACGGTGTCGGTGAGCTCCCACTCTTCGGCGATGCGCCCGCCCTCGCAGCGGCTGATCGTGATGCCGGTGAAGGCGACGTCCTTGCCGGTTGGCGGTGCGCCCATGAGGTCGCCGTCGTGGGTGCCGGTGACCGTGTAGCGGGTCGCGACGTAGTCGCCGTCGGTGAACTGCTGGTCGATGTTGACCTTCAGCCCGCTGAAGGCATCGCGATAGCCCTGCACCATCTGCTTGAGACCGTCGGCCCCGCGGACCTCTTCGGGGTGAAGGACGTAGTCACCCGTGACGATCTCGTCGAGCGCTTCGAAGTTCCCCTGTGACGCGTTCTCGAAGCACGCCCGGACGGCCGCCTTGTTCTCCTCGTCGCTGCTCATCTTGTGCCTCCTCGAATCGTTTTCGACCTGACCCAAGCAGCATCGCCTCGCCCGCGCCTGCGCGCATCGGTGGGACTACCCATGCGTCTACCGATCTTCGGAGCGCTCGCGCGCGACGTACGCGGCCGCCTCCGCACGGCTTCGCAGGCCGAGCTTGGAGAGGATGTGCGCCACGTGGTGCTCGGCGGTGCGGCGACTGATGAAGAGGCGCTGCGCGATCTCCTCGTTCGAGCATCCGTCGGCCAGCAGTGCGAGGACCTCGGTCTCGCGCTTCGTCAGCTCGCCGAAGTGCTTGGGGAATGCCCGCCCCCCGGCGCCAAGGCCGCGCAGCAGTGCCGCAGTCGCGTCCGCGTCGGCGGTCGCGCCGAGCCGTTGGAACACCTGGAGCGCAAGCCGCGCCTCGGCCACGGCAGCTTCGGGCGCGTCCTCGGCCAGCGCCCGCGCAAGCTCGCGCTGGGCGCGCGTCGCCTCCAGCGGCAGTTGCAGCGCGGTGAAGGCTCGCAGCGCCGCCTGGAGATGACGAGGCGCGCTCTTGTCGCCTTCCGCGACCCGGACGCGCCCGGCGGCCAACTCGGAAAACGCGGCGGCTACGTCGTCGCGGCTGGCGCCGGCCACATGGTCGAGCCGCTCGAGCGCCTCGTTCGCGCCGGGAATGTCGTCGCGTGCGACGCGGATCTGCACGAGCATCTCGAGCACAGGCGTACAGACCGGATTGGCGGCCGCCTCACCGTCGAGGCACAGGCTCACGAGCTCCTCCGCCAGTGCCACCTCTCCCCGCCCCCACGCAACCTCCGCCAAGACCCGCCTCGCAACCGGATGCGACTCGTAGCCCTCGGTCATGCGGCTCGCCTCGTCGAAGCGCCCCTGCCGGACACGCAGGTCGGCGAGCTTGCCCAACGGCCATCCGCTCATCCCGCGGTAGCTGCTCTCGAAGCTGCGCAGCGCCGCCAGTAGCTGCTCCTCCGCTTCGCTCCAGCGGCCAATCGCGATCAGGATGCCTCCGTAGTGCGTGCGACAGACTGGAGAGACGAAGTCGCTCCAGGCGCCGAAGCTGCCCGCCACCGCCATCCATTCCTCCGCGCGTGACACGTCGAGCGCGATCTCGCACGCGCTCAGCAGCCGGCAGTAGATGTCGCCGATCGGAACCACCCCCACAACCTCGCCCGTGGAGACCGCAGTCATCGCCTGGTCCAGGAGCTTCATTCCCTCGCCGACACGACCCGCGGCCACACGCGACTCACCGAGGAGCGAGAGCGCGTCGTACTCGAGATCCACGTCACCGAAACGCCGCGCAATCGCCAGCGCCGCCGTGGCGAGCCGATGGCGCTCGTCGGCATCGTCGGTGAACGGAGCACGGTCGAGTACCAGCCAGCCGTGCCCGGCACACTCCTCCGCGTCCTCGAGCAGCGCGGCGGCGCGCTCCATCCAACCGCTCGCGACAGCCAGGTTGCCGTTGACCGCACCGTGCAGGAATGCGAGCCATCGCGCGCGATCGGCTGCCTCAACGGCTCGCCCTTCTTCCCGGTAAGCCGCGAACGCGCGCTCGGTGACCTCAATCGCGCGCGAGAACTCGCCCTGGAAGTGGAGCGTCCTCCCAAGCCCGTCAAGGGCCTCGGCGGTCTCCCCGAACTCGCCGGCGCGCTCGAAACAGGAACGAGCGGTATCCCAATCGGCGTCGGCAAGCGCCTTCCAGCCATCGCGGATCAGGCTCTCTGCCGCCCCGGCTTCCATCGCGGCAATCATCACACGAGACGGCCGCTGTCGTGGGAAGCGGGCACCTCATCGCGGATGGGATCATGCTGACGGCGTGCGAGACGTCCGCTATGCGAAGAGCGGCGATGTGAACATCGCCTACCAAGTCACCGGCGACGGTCCGATCGACCTCGTGCTCGTCGCCGGCTTCGTCTCGCACCTCGAGCTGGATTGGGAAGACCCGAGATCGGCCTACTTCCTGGAACGCCTTGCGTCGTTCTCGCGTCTCATCCGGTTCGACAAGCGTGGCACGGGCCTCTCGGATCGCCCCGGCGGGCTGCCCGATCTGGAGACGCGAATGGACGACCTGAGGGCGGTCATGGACGCGGTCGGAAGCGAGCGCGCGGCCATGCTCGGGTATTCCGAAGGCGGCCCGATGTCGATTCTCTTCACGGCGACCTATCCCGAGCGGGCGAGCGCACTCGTGCTCTACGGCACCTACGCGAAGCGGCTTCGCTCGGACGACTACCCCTGGGCGCCGACGCCTGCCGAGCGACAGCAGTACGCGGAAGAGATCGAGCGAGAGTGGGCTTTCTCAGCCGACATGAAGCGCCTGTGCCCGACGGCCGACGAGGCGATGGCGCGCTGGTGGGAGACACGGGCGCGCGCGGCGGCCAGCCCTGGGGCGGCGCGCGCCCTAATCGAGATGAACTCTCGAATCGACGTCCGCGACGTCCTACCGGCGATTTGCGTTCCTGCGCTCGTCCTTCACCGCACCGGCGATCGCGACTCGCACGTAGAGGAGGGCAGGTACATCGCGGAGCGGATCGAGGGTGCCCGCTTCGTGGAGCTTCCCGGCGCCGACCACGTGCCGTGGATCGACGCCGACCAGGTCGTCGACGAGGTCGAGGAGTTCCTGACCGGGGTACGGCCACCGCCGCACTTCGATCGCGTCCTCGCGACGATCCTGATCACCGATCTCGTCGAGTCGACCGCAACCGCGACGAAACTCGGCGACCGCGCATGGGCCGATCTCCTCGCCGCTCACCACGAGGCGGTCCGTCGCGAGCTTTCCCGCTTCTCCGGGGAGGAGATCGACACCGCAGGCGACGGCTTTCTCGCCCTCTTCGACGGACCTGCTCGGGCGGTCCGCTGCGCGCTCGCAATCGGAGAACGCCTCGCAGACCTCGAACTCTCGATCCGTAGCGGCGTCCATACCGGTGAGATCGAGCGACGAGGAGAGGCGGCCCGCGGAATCGCGGTGCACGTAGCCGCCCGAGTAGCCGCCGAGGCGGAGCCGGGAGAGGTTCTCGTCACGGCAACGACGCGCGATCTGGTTGCAGGATCAGGTCTTGCCTTCACCGATCGCGGCGAGCGCCGGCTGAAGGGCGTGGACGAGCCAAAGCGCGTGTTCGCAGCTCGAGCTCAAGCTTGACCCGCGGGCCGGAACGCGAGCAGCTCGGCACCATGCTCGCGAAGCCAATCGCGGTCGGCTCGCCAGCCCGGGCGCCGCTCGGAGACGAGGGCCCAGAAGTGAGGCGAGTGGTTCGGCTCGCGCAGGTGGCAGAGCTCGTGCACGACCACGTAGTCGAGCACCGAGAGCGGCGCCAGGGCGAGGCGCCAGTTGAACGAGAGCGTGCCGCGCGACGAGCAGGAGCCCCAGCGGGTGCGCTGGCCGCGGATCGCGATCCGCTCGTAGCGAACGTCGAGGGCGCGGGCCTCGTCGCGGGCCGCCGCCGTCACGAGCTCGCGCGCGGTGCGGCGGGCAGCGGCTTCCGACACCGCTCGCGGATCGAGCCCGAGCCTCGGCACCTGCTTGCCGCGCTCGCGGGCGATCCAGGCGCGGTGGGACTCGACCACGCGCTCGATCTCGGCGGCTCGACATTCGAGCCGGCGCCGCCACGGTGACCGGTCCGCCCCACGGCACCGAGACCGACCAGCGTTTGCGCCGGGCAGAGCGGCGCACCACGACGAGCTCATCCACAACACGGCCAGGCTAGTCGCCGCGCCGGTGGCCGCCGCCTGCGAATCGCGAGATGATGGGTTGATGAGGAGGTTCGACGTCGTCGTCGCGGGCGGCGGCTCGGCCGGCTGCGTGCTCGCGGCCCGGCTGAGCGAGAACGCCGACCGCACGGTCTGCCTCGTCGAGGCGGGCCCGGATTACGGGCCGTTCGCGGGCGGCGGCTGGCCCGACGACCTGCTCGACGGTCGGCGGCTCGCGTTCTCGCACTCCTGGGAGACCGACCGTGACGACCGCTCGCAGCTGCGGGCGCGGGTGGTCGGCGGCTGCTCGGCCCACAACGCGTGCGCCGTCCTCGCGGGCACCCCTGCCGACTACGACGAGTGGGGCGACGGCTGGGGCCACGCCGAGCTCGAGCCGTACCTCCGCCGCGCCGAGCGGCAACTGCGCGCGCAGCCGTTCCCGCCCGAGCGAGCTGTCGCCGTGGCACCGCGCATTCGCCGAGGCGGCCGGCGAGGGCGCGATCGCGCACCCGGCGAACGTCGTCGGCACCGTGCGCTGGAACGCCGCGTTCGCCTACCTCGACGAAGCGCGCGACGCGGCCGAACCTGACGATCCTCGGCGACACGCTCGTCGACCGGGTCGAGCCCGGCGTCGTCTACACCGATCACGGCCCGTACCACGGGGACACCGTCGTGCTCGCCGCCGGCGCATACGGCTCGCCGGGGATCCTGCTCCGAAGCGGCATCGGGCCCGGCCTCGCGCACGACCTCCCGACCGGCGAGGGCCTCGTCGACCACGTCGGGGTCGGGCTCGGCTGGGAGCCGAGCGAGCGGCTCCACACGGAGATGGAGCGATTCGAAGCCGAGCATCCCGTGTTCATGGCTCAGGTGACGGTGCGCCGGCCCGGCGACGTCTTCCTCTTCCCGGCGGTGGAGCCGCGCTGGGACGTCAGCGCAGCGGTCTTCCTGATGAAGCCGCGCTCGCACGGCTGCGTGCGACTCAACGGGCCCGACCCGCGGACGCCGCTCGCGGTCGAGCACGGCTTCCTCTCGGACGAGCGCGACGTCGAGCCGCTGGTCGACGCGGTCGAGTCGCTGCGCGATCTCGTCCGGCGCGAGCGCGTTGCGTGCCTACGCCGGGCGCGAGCTGCGTCCGGGCGCCGACGTGGAGCCGCAAGCGCACGTGCGCGCCGGCGCGCGCGGCTTCTTCCATCCGGTCGGCACGTGCGCGATGGGCGCGGTCGTCGACCAGCGCGGCCGCGTGCTCGGTCTCGACGGACTCGTGGTCGCGGACGCGTCGGTGATGCCGACGATCCCGCGGGCGAACACGAACCTGTCGGTGATCGCGGTCGCCGAGCGGATCGCGGAGTGGATCTAGTGGTCTAGCCTCGCCGGCGGCGGTAGGCTCGGCCCGTGGAAGACCGCCACCTCCTCGAGCGCGCCGCCGCGATCGGGATCGACTACCTCGAGTCGCTGGGCGAACGGCCCGTGCAGCCCGCGGCGACGATCGAGGAGCTGCGCCGGGCACTCGACCTGCCGCTTCCCGACGGGCCCGACCGATGCGCTCGAGGTGATCGAGGAGCTCGCGCGGGACGTCGAGCCCGGGCTCACGCAGATGGGCGGCGGGCGGTACTTCGGCTTCGTGATCGGCGGCGCGCTGCCGGCTGCGATCGCGGCCGACTGGCTGACCTCCGCCTGGGACCAGAACGCAGGCCTCGCGCTGCCCACCCCGGCTGCCGCCGTCGTCGAGGAGGTCGCCGGGCGCTGGCTCAAGGAGGTCCTCGGCATCCCGCCGCAGGCCTCGTTCGCGCTCGTCACCGGCTGCCAGATGGCGCATGCGACCGCGCTCGCGGCGGCGCGCAACCACGTTCTCGCCGCCGCCGGACACGACGTCGAGCGTGACGGCCTCGTCGGTGCGCCGCCGATCCGCGTCGTCGCGGGCGCCAAGCGGCACGGCACGCTCGACCGCGCGCTGCGCTTCGTCGGGCTCGGGACGAGCTGTATCCGCGAGGTTCCGTCCGACGAGCAGGGGCGGATGATCGTCGACGGGCTGCGCGCGGAGCTCGCGGACGCCGACGGCCCGACGATCGTCTGCGCGCAGCTCGGCGAGGTGAACACCGGTGGCTGCGACGACCTGGAGGCGATCGCGGACGCCGCCGAGGCGGCCGGCGCCTGGCTCCACGTCGACGGCGCCTTCGGCCTGTGGGCCGCGGCGTCGCCGTCGCTGCGGCATCTGACGGCCGGCTCGGAGCGCGCCGACTCGTGGGCGACCGACGCGCACAAGTGGCTCAACGTCCCGTACGACGTCGGGGTCGCCTTCTGCGCCCATCCCGACTCGCACCGGGCGGCACTCGGGATCCGGTCGGCGTACCTGCTCCACTCCGAGCCCGACGCGGGCCGCGATCCGCTCGACTGGAACCCGGAGCATTCGCGGCGCGCGCGCGGCTTCACGACCTATGCGGCGCTGCGTGCGCTCGGGCGCAGCGGCGTCGCCGAGCTCGTCGAGCGGACCTGCGCCCGGGCGCGCGCGCTGGCCGCGGCGCTGGCCGAGCTTCCGGGCTGCGAGGTCCTGAACGAGGTCGTCCTGAACCAGGTGCTGTTCCGCTTCGAGGACGACGGCGCGACCGACGCGTTCATCGCCGCGGTGCAGGCGGGCGGCGAGGCTTGGCTCGGCGGGACGGTTTGGAACGGCCGGCGCGCCGTCCGGCTCTCGGTCTCGAGCTGGCGGACGAGCGAGGTCGACGTCGAGCGCGCGGTCGCGGCATTCGCGGCGGCGCGCTCCTCGGCGCGGAGCCAGCGCGGCGGCCGGTAGGCCCGCTGAGGCACAGGCCGGGCGGCCCGACTCACGCGAGTGGCTCGGCTCGCGCAGGTGGCAGAGCTCATGCACGACCAGGACGCTGGCCGGCAGCTCCCGTCGACCCGGCCCAAGTGCCCTGGTCGGCGGCCGCAGACCAAGGCAAGTGGCAAGTTGCCACTTGGTGGTTCACGGATCGCGAGATGGTGCGCCGGCGTTCCACCGGGCCCGTCGTCCGCGGCCCCAGCCGTACTTGCGAATTGCCGACGCGGCAACGAGACTCGCGCCGTGCCCCGGACAAGGCTCCGCGCGACGAGGCGAACGATCGTCCTGCTCTCGGAGGTCCTCGACCTACGCCTCATCGGCCCGGCTGTCAGGGCGACGACCGGCCGTCCGCGGGCCGAGAGCTTCGATGTCGACGGCGTGCCCACCGAGGTCGTGACCCCGAACGGCACGGGGCCGTGGCCTGCTTTCGTCTTCGTCAACGGGGCGCACCCGTTGCGCAGGCAGGAGCCGATCGTTCAGCGAGTCGCACAGGGCCTCGCGCGCGCCGGCTTCGTCGCGGTCGTGCCCGACTTGCCCGGACTCGGCGAGGGGGAGATCACGCCGCACACCCTCGCCTCGACAGTCCGTCTCGTCGAATGGACGGCGGGCCGCGACGATGTCCTCCGCGACCGCGTGGCGCTCTGCGGCGTTTCCACGGGGGCGAGTCTCGCACTGAAGGTCGCCGCCGCTCCGGAGCTTGCCGGCTCGATCTCGGTCGTCGCCTCCGTGTGCCCGTTTGCCGATCTCGAGAAGATGATCTGCCTCGCGACGACGCGCCGGTACGGCCTCGACGGCGAGCACGGCGCTTACGACGCGGCGATTCTGCTTCGGCGAGTGATCGCACGCTCGCTGCTCTCGACACTGCCGCCCGGAGCCGAGCGAACGAAGCTCCTCGACCGCGCGGGCGACGTGCTGCAGGACGAAGAGGATCCGCTCGACGGCCTCGCGACCGCTGACGCCGGCGGCCTGACGCCCGAGGCGCGCGCGGTCGTCGAGCTGTTGCTGAACACCGATCCGGCGAGGTTCGGCGAGCTCTACGCACGCCTGCCCGCCGCGACCCGCGAGCTCGCGCACAGCCTCTCGCCCCTCTCGGACGCCGGGGATGTCCACGCCCGCGTCGAGTTGATCGTGCCGCCGCTTGACCCGTACTTCCCTCCCGGCGAGACGCAGGCGCTCGCCGCCGCGCTTCCGAATGCCCGTCTGACCGTGACCGGAACGCTCGATCACACGCGCCCAAAGCTCTCACGCAAGGAGCTGCGCGACTTCGGGCGCTTCCTCGGCTTCGTCTCCCGCAGCCTCGGCGACTCGTGAGCACGACGACGCCTGCGGCGACGAAGCTCGCACTGGTCGCGACCCTCGCCGTGACGGCCGTCGCCCTCGCAGCCTTCGTCATTGGCCGGCCCGAAGGGCCGATCGAACCTGGGTACGCGGCGCCGTTCCTGTGGCTCTTCTCGGCGCTGTTCCTCTTGCGCGTCGCGGGGCAGCTCGTCGTCCGCCTACGGCGACCGTCGTGGCTCCCGCCGACCGAGGCGTGGAATCTGTCCCCGTACCGGCTGGTCCTGCCGACCCAGATCGTGATCCTCGGAGTGATGGTGTGGGTCGACACCTCGTTCTCCGCCGGGTCGGGGCCGCCCGTGGACGCCCGCCCCGATCTCGGAACGGTGCTCCTCGTGCTCAGCTACGCCTACGCGGCTGGGATGGCCGTCCGCTACCTCGTCCGGATGACGCGGCGTCCCGGCGAGCGTTGGTTCGGCGGCGCGATTCCGATCGTCTTCCACGAGGTGCTCGCCGCCTATCTCTTCGTCCTCGGCGCCTTCCATGCCTCCTACTGAGGACGTGATCGTCGTGGGCGGTGGCGCGGCCGGGCTCTCGGCGGCGGCGGCGCTCGTGCGCAAGGGCGTCCGGCGCGCTCGTTCTCGATCGGGACGACCACGTCGGCGGCAGCTGGTCGCGGCGATACGAGCGCCTCCATCTGCACACCGTGCGCCGCTTCTCCGGGCTCGCCTACCGCCCGATCCCGCGCGACTGCCCGCGCTACGTGCCCAAGGATCGCTACGCCGAGTACCTCGCGGAGTACGCGCGCGCCTTCGAGCTACGCATCGAGCTGAACCGCCGCGTCCTCTCCGTGCGCCCCGTGGGCGAGGGCTGGGAGGTCGAGTCGGACGAGGGCGAGCGCTGGCACGGCCGCGCCGTCGTGATCGCGACCGGCCGCTACAGCGAGCCGGTCACGCCTCGGTGGCCGGGGATGGAGGAGTTCACCGGGCGGATCGTCCACTCACGCGACTACGGCTCGGGCCGCGACTTCGCCGGGCAGGCGGTGCTCGTGGTCGGGATCGGGAACAGCGGTGCGGAGATCGCAGCCGACCTCGTCGAGCAGAATGCCGCCCGGGTCGCGATCGCCGTGCGGACGCCGCCGCCGATCATGCCGCGGGAGCTGCTCGGGGTCGTTCCGGTGCAGCTGCTCGGAATCGCCTTGACGCCGATCCCCGCGCCGAAGCTCCTCGACCGCGTCGGGACGGCGGCGCGCCGGGTCGCGAACGGCGACCTTCAGCCGTACGGGCTCGCCGCTGCCGAATGGGGCCCGTTTACGGCGCGCCGCCCGGCCGTGATCGATGTCGGCTTCCTGAAGCAGCTCAAGGCGGGACGGATCGACGTGCGCCCGGCCGTCGAGCGGTTCACGCCCGAAAGCGTCGTGTTCGCAGACGGCAGCGAGGAGGCGTTCGACGCGGTGATCGCCGCGACCGGCTTCCGGACCGGTCTCGACGGGCTGCTCGAGGTGCCGGGTGCGCTGCGCGAGGACGGCCGCCCGCAGTTCCGCTCCGGGCGGGCGACGCCGCACCCGGGCCTCTACTTCATCGGCTTCGACGAGACGATGCGCGGCGTCCTCTTCGAGGCGAACCGCGACTCGCGACGCCTGGCCACGGCCGTTGAGACCTACCTCGCTACGCCGGCTTGATCTTGAACGTCCAGCGCTTGAAGAGCACGTAGGCGACGGGCGTGACCAGGAGCAGCGAGATCGCCACGCCGACCCGGGAGTCGATCCCGGTGCCCTCGACGATGAGGGTCAGCAGCGCGGCGTTCAGGACGGCGACGAGCACGCCGACGAGCAGGTAGCGGAGATAGGCGGCCCAGAAGCCCTCGTTTCCCAGGCGGAACGTGAAGTAGCGGTTGCCCAGGTACATGAGGGCGTTCGCGATCGAGTACGAGACGATCGAGTTCGCGACGTACGGGACGCCGGCGGAATGCAGCAGCGCGAAGACGCCGAGGTTCACGACGTAGCCGCCGAGGCCGACGAGGACGAACCTCGCCGGCTGCGCAGCCGCCGCAAGCGGCCGCGACGAGACCGTCAAGCGCCCGCGCCGAGCACGTCCGGCGAACATGTCGCGGTAGTGGCGATACCAGTCGCTCTCGAAGCGTCCGTCGGGGTCGTACTCGCGTTTCCGGCGAAGGAACTCGACGAACTGCGGATAGGAGGCCTCGACCTGGTCCCGCCGAGTCCAGCGCTGATAGGTGAGGTAGTACTTGCCGCCCCGCTCGATCGCGAGGTCGATCAGCCTGCGGAACGCCTCCGCCGAGCGTTCGATCCCGGCGGGGGTGTGCAGGGTGCAGAGGTTGAAGATGATCGCCGCCCAGCGGTCGGTCGCCCAGGCGAGGAACGACTCGTCGTCGCGCTCGATCAGACGGATCGTCCCGTAGATGAAGTTGACGTCGTGGGCGCGAAAGTCGTCGGCGACCGCGGCCATGAAGTCGGCGAGGCGGTCGCGCGGGACGTACAGCTCGCTGATCATCTCGGTGGAGGGCGACTCGACCCCCATGCGCTCGTCGAGGCCCGCGTGGTAGCCGTCCTTGTAGTCGGCGAACTGGTGCGCGTCGGAGTAGTAGAGCTGCCCAGAGGTGGCGAGGTAGTGCGTCGAGTACTGCTTCGCACGCCTCCTGCTTGTTCGTGTGAGCGAGGTAGAGCAGCCGCTGCCAGTCGTCCGACGAGAGCGCGCGCTGGTCGGGCGGCGGCGGCCCCGAGCGCTCGACCGGCCGGTAGCACGAGAAGACGCCGCGGCGCAGGAAGTCGTCGGTCGCGGGGTCGGTCGCGAACTGGAAGTCGCCGTACAGGAAGCCATCGCGGATCCTCTCCTCGAAGAGCTCCGCCAGTCTCGTCGATCAGCGCTGACCTCGACGACCCGCTCGAGCGTCCGGCGCGCCACCAGGCGCAGGCGCACGGAGTAGATGCAGCCGAACAGGCCGTAGCCGCCGATCGCGAGCCGGAAGAGCTCGGCGTTCTCGTCGCGGCTGCACCGGACCGCCTCGGCGTCGGGCCCCACGAGCACGAACGACTCCACGTCGCCGACGAACGGCTTCATCGTCAAGCCGCGACCGTGGACGTTGGCCGCGAGCGCGCCGCCGATCGAGAGCCGGTCGGCGCCGGTCTGCTTCTGGGCGATACCCCATTGCGGCTCACTGCCCGGCCTGCGTCGCTGCGAGGTGCTCGATCAGAGCCGGCCACTGGATGCCGGCCTCGATCTCGAGCACCCCGGCCTCGGCGTCGAAGCCGAGGACACGGTCGAGCCCGCGCGTGTCGAGGAGCAGGCCACCGGAGCAGAACTGCTGACCGCCCATCGCGTGGCGCCCGCCCGCGATCGCCACGGACAGCCCCTCCCGCGCCGCGCGCCGCACGGCCGCCTGGACCGCGTCGAGCGAGCCGACAGCGATGACGTCCGCAACGATTGCTTCGTTCAGCTGTGCGTGGACGTCATTGACCGTAACGGTCATCGTTCCGCAGAACCTAACGCCGCCGTCGGGAGATCGCAATCCTCCGCAGCGCGGGGTGAATGCGGCGCGAGCACTTGGCTAGGATCGCCACGTGCCCGACGCCCTCTACTTCACCGACGACCCCGAGGCGTGCCGGCTGCTCGCGAGCGACCCGTTCGCGCTGCTCGTCGGCTTCGCGATCGACCAGCAGGTGACGCGTGCAGAAGGCGTTCGCGGGGCCGCTCGTCCTGAAGCAGCGCGTCGGCACGCTCGTGCCGGGCCGACTCGCCGCGATCGACCTGGAGCCGGCGTTCCGCGAGAAGCCGGCGATCCACCGTTTCCCCGGCTCGATGGCGGGCCGCGTACGCGATCTGGCCGCGGTCGTGGCCGAGGAGTACGGCGGCGACGCGGCGCGGATCTGGGACGAGGCGGCCGACGGCGACGACCTGCGCCGCCGCCTCGCGGCCCTACCGGGCTACGGCCCGATGAAGGTCACGGCACTCGGTTCGGTGCTCGCAAAGCGCTTCGGCGTGCGTGTCGCGGAACCGCTCGTGCCGGCGCACCCGACGCTCGGCGACGTCGACTCCCCGCAGGCGCTGCTCGACTACCAGGCAGCGAAGCGGGCGCACAAGGCGCAACTCCGCACCAGCGGCAAGCCTTCGTAGTCCGGTCGGCCGATTGAGGCGCGGAGAGCACGTGCCGGTCGAGACTGGAGTAGGTTTGCGGAAACCCGAGTAGGAGGAGTAACGATGCCAGTCGCATTCGTCGCCGAGATCCCCGGCATGACGACCGAGACCTATGACCGGGTCATGGAGACCATGAGCTGGGACAGCTCGGACCTGCCCGCCGGCCTCATCTCTCACTATGCATCCGAGATGCCCGGAGGAGTCTTCATCTTCGATGTCTGGGAGAGCGCCGAAGACTGGCAGCGTTTCGCCGAGACGCGCCTCGGCGCAGCGCTCGAAGCGGCGACAGACGGCATGGCGCCGGCGATCGAGCCCCGGTTCTATCCGATCCACCGCGAGTCGCACCGGTAGGCCGAGTCGGCCCGTCTCTCACTCTCGGGCCGCGCGGCGGAGCGACTTCAGTGCCGGCCCGAGCGACTGGCCGCCGTGCAGCACGAGCTCGTAGAGGTCGCCGTGGCGCTCGACGCGCTCGAGCGCGACCGCCATCGAGAAGTCCCGCGGCCGCACGGCCTCGGTCAGCTCGTCCCAGTGGAGCGGCGTCGACACGGGCGCGCCGGGCTTCGGACGCACCGAGTAGACAGACGCGATCGTCTTGCCGTGTCCGTTCTGGCGGTGGTCGACCAGCACGCCGGTGCGTTTGCGCTTCAGCCACTCGGTCGTCACCTCGCCCGGGTGCTCCGCTTCGAGCCGGCGCGCGAGCAGCTCGGCGAACTCGTAGGTCTCGCCGTAGCCGTGGCGACGCGTGATCGGCACCAGCACGTGGATGCCGTCGGCGCCGCTCGTCTTCGCGTACGAGTGCAGGCCGAGCTCTTCGAGCGCCGCGCGAATACGGTGAGCGACTCGCACGGCGAGCGCGAACCCGCCGGGGTCGTCGGGCGGGTCGAGGTCGAGGACGACGTAGTCCGGCTTGTCGGGCTTGTCCACGCGCGAGTACCAGGCGTTCATGTCGATGCAGTGCATCTGCACCATCCAGAGGAGCGCCTCGGACGAGTTGACGAGCGGGAAGTCGACGAGCCGCGTGCCGCCCTCGCGCGGCCATGTCTGGAACTGGCGCGTCGGGATCCACGTCGGCATCCCCTTCGGCGCCTGCTTCTGGAAGAAGCTTCCGCCGGGGAGACCTTCGCGCCAGCGCTTCATCGTGAACGGCCGGTCGCGCAGGTGCGGCACGAGCACCGGCGCGACCGCCTCGTAGTAGCGGAACAGATCGCCCTTGGTGACGCCGTCGTCCGGGAAGAGGACGCGGTCGGCGCTCGAGAGCTCGACACGGCGGGTCGATCCGCCACCTCCGGGCTTCACATGGCCCGCGCGCAGCGAACGGCGCATGTCGATGCCGGGCGCTCACCTGGGCGATCGTCGCGACGGCGGCGATGGTCACGTGACCGAACACCTCTAGATTCTCCCGCAACGGTGATCCTCGAGAACGGCCTCATCCGGACGCTCGACCCGCAGATCCCGACGCAGCGTGCGCTCGCCGTCGCAGGCGAGTGGCTCGCCGGCGGCGTCGGCGTGCACGAGACGGCGCTCGCCTCGCCGGACGTCGTCGACCTGCGCGGCCGCGTCGTGCTGCCCGGCTTCAACGACGCGCACGTCCATTTCCCGACCTGGGCGCTCTCGCAGCGGCAGGTGAACCTCGCCGGCTGTGCTTCTCTCGACGAGGCGCTGGCGCGGATCCGCGACGCCGAACGCTCTCCGGGGCGGGTGCTTCGCGGCCACGGCTGGCGCAGCGCCGACTGGGGCGGCGCCGAGCCGACGAAAGAACTTCTCGACGACGTGACCCGCGGCGGCCCGGCCGCGATGATCGCGAAGGATCACCACTCGCTCTGGCTCAACTCGGCCGCGCTCGCGCTCGCCGGTGGCGACCTGGACGTCGAGGGTGGCGTCGTCGAGCGGGACGAACGCGGCGAGCCGACCGGTGTGCTGCGCGAACAGGCGGCCTGGCGTTTCCAGGGACGACACCTCGCCGCGTCGGACGACGAGTACCTGGAGGCGATGCGGCGCGGGCTGAGGATCGCGAACGCGCGCGGGGTGACGGCGGTTCACGACAAGGACGGCGGGCTCGGCGCACTCTCGCTGTGGCGGCGGCTCGAAGCCGCCGGCGCGCTTTCGCTGCGTGTCTGGCAGTCGGTGCCGCACGACGACCTCGAGCACCTTCGCGCGCTCGGCATCCGCTCCGGCTTCGGCAGCCGCCTGCTGCGGCTCGGCTACGTGAAGGTCTTCATGGACGGGACGCTCGGCTCGCACACGGCGTGGATGCTCGACGGCTCCGGCGTGCAGATCACGAGTGGAGAAGACCTGGCGTGGATCGTGCGTAGCGCCGCCGAAGCCGGGTTCCCTGTTTCCGTGCACGCGATCGGCGACCGGGCAAACCGCGAGGCGCTCGACGCGTTCGAGCGCACTCGAGACAACTGGCGCCCGCTCGGCCTGCGCCAGCGCATCGAGCACGCCCAGCTCCTCGCACCCGAGGACATCCCGCGCTTCGCGGAGTTCGGGGTCGCCGCGTCGGTGCAGTTCTCGCACGCGCCGTCCGACCGCGACCTCGCCGACCGCTTCTGGGCGGGCAAGACCGACGGCGCGTACGCCTACCGCTCGCTCTGGGACTCCGGCGCGGTCGTCGCGAACGGCTCGGACGCTCCGATCGAGGAGCTCGACCCGCTCGCCGGCGTCCGCGCCGGCGTGCGGCGTACGATCGACACCCGCGAGGCGTGGCACCCGGAGCAGGCGCTGACCGTCCAGCAGGCGTTCGAGGCGACGACGGTCACGCCGGCGTGGCTCACGGGTGAGGAGCGCCGACGCGGCAAGCTGCTACCCGGCTACGCCGCCGACCTCGTCGTGCTCGATCGCGACCCGTGGGACGACCTCGACGCACAGGTCGTCGCGACGATGGTGGCGGGCCGGTGGGTGCACAACCCGCCGCCCTGGGACTGACGTCGGCCGCTTCGAGCGCGTCGGCGGTCGCCGAGACTCGTCGGCGCAGGCCGCGTCACCCCCACCCGGGTGGGGCGGCCTCCCGCCTCCCTCTGAGAGCGACGATACCGCTCCGGAGCGTGCGCGATTGTGACGATTGTGGAACTTTCGCGCGCAGACGCTCGGACGGTTCAGAGTGCGGCGAGCGTGCGGTACAGCTCACGCGCAGCGGCGATGCCGAGCGGGACGTACTCGGCGACGAGCCGCTCGTTCGGCGAGTGGATCTGCGAGTCCGGCAGCCCGAAGCCCGTGATGATCGTCGGGATTCCCTTGCTCGCGAGCGCAGGGACGATCGGCAGCGTGCCGCCCGAGCGGACGAGCGCCGGGCGACGACCGAGCGCCCGCTCGAACGCGTCGAGGCCGAGCTGGATCGCCTTCGCGTCGGGCGGAACGAGGCCTGGTGGGGACGACGACCACAGCTCGATGTCGAGCTCCGCCCCGTCCGGCGCCGACTCGCGTAGCAGCCGCTCGAGCGCCGGCGCGATCTCCTCGACGCGCTGGCCTGGCGCGAGGCGGATCGAGAGGTTCGCGACCGCCTCGACCGGCAGCACCGTCTTCTGGAGGTGCGGCGACCCCGCCTCGACGCCGTTCACGTCGAGCGCAGGCTCGGCGAAGGTGCGGAGGTAGAACTCCTCGGCCGCTCGCGGATCGGCTGGCCGCGCGCCCTGCTCGGCGAGCTCGTCGGCGCCCGACGGAAGCTCGCGCCAGCCGGCGAGCTCCTCCTCGGTCGGCGCGACGATCCCCTGCCGCAGCGCCTCGGCGAGCCGCCCGTCACGCGCGAGCAAGCCCGAGAGCGTCGCGACGAGCGCGTGCGCGGCGTTCAGCGCGGCGCCGCCGAAGACGCCCGAGTGCAGGTCGCGCTCGCCCGTCCGCAGCCTGACGTGGAAGTACGCGAGCCCGCGCGTCGCAACGTTGAACGCGGGTACGTCACGGCGGATCATGCCGCTGTCGAAGATGATCGCGGCGTCCGCCCCGCGCTCGTCGGCGGCGAGGAACTCGACGATCGAATGCCCGCCGGTCTCCTCCTCGCCGTCGCAGCAGAAGCGCACGTTCACCGGCAGCTCCCCGCCCCGCGCCAGCTCGCGCGCGGCCGCGAGGAGCATGTAGAGCTGCCCTTTGTCGTCGACGGTGCCGCGCCCGTAGAGGTAGCCGTCGCGAATCTCCGGCTCGAACGGCGGACTCTCCCAGAGCTCGAGCGGGTCAGGCGGCTGCACGTCGAAGTGCCCGTAACAGAGCACCGTCGGCGCCGCGCGGCCACTCGAGGCGCGCAGCTCGCCGATCGCGAGCGGCTGCCCGTCCCAGTCGACCAGGTCGCACTCGCCACCCGCCCCGCGAACGAAGTCGCAGACCCACTCACCCGCACGCACCACGTCACCGGCGTGCGCAGAGTCGGCGCTGATCGAGGGAATGCGCAGAAACTCCGCGAGCTCGTCGAACCAGGCCTCGGTCATCGCGGCCGAGCCTAGCGTTTCGTCGTCGCCGCGAGGACGGGCTCCGCCCGGCCTCGCCCATGAGCGCTACTCGGAGCCCGCCCTAACCGGCAAGGAATCGAGCGTCCGCGAAGCGGGCGCGAAATTCTGTGCCGCTAAGCGACGTCGCGGAGCTTCTGCGCCTCGGCGAGCGCGCGGAGCTTCTTCAGCGACTGGTTCTCGATCTGGCGGATCCGCTCGCGGGTGACGTTGAAGGCGCGGCCGACCTCGTCGAGGGTGCACGGCGACTCGCCGTTCAGCCCGTAGCGGAGCTCGAGGATGCGGCGCTCGCGGTCGGCGAGCATGCTCAACACCCGCGACAGAGCCTCGTTGCGGAGCGTCCGGTCGGCGACGTCGTCCGGCAACGGCTCCGAGTCGTCCTCGATGAAGTGCCCGAACTCCGAGTCCTCGTCGTCGCCGACCGGCTTCTCGAGCGAGACGGGCGTCTGCGCTGTTCGCCTGATCTGCTCGACCTCCTCGAGCGGCATCTCGAGCTCCTCGGCGATCTCCACGGAGGTCGGCTCGCGGCCGCGCTCGGCGCGGAGCTTGCGCTCGGTGCGCAGGATCTTGTTCAGCTTCTCGACGACGTGCACGGGCATCCGGATCGTCCGGCCTTTGTCGGCGAGCGCGCGTGCGACCGCCTGCCGGATCCACCACGTCGCGTAGGTCGAGAACTTGAAGCCCTTGCGGTAGTCGAACTTCTCGGCCGCGCGCACGAGCCCGATCGTGCCCTCCTGAATCAGGTCGAGGAAGGGCAGGCCCTGGTTGCGGTAGCGCTTGGCGATCGAGACGACGAGGCGGAGGTTCGCCTCGACCATCTCCTGCTTCGCCCGGTGGTCGCCGCGCTCGATCCGCTTCGCGAGCTCCACCTCCTGCGCAGCTGTCAGGAGACTGACCTTGCCGATGTCCTTCAGGAAGAGCTGGAGCGAGTCGCCCGTGACCTCGAACGTGACAGCGATCGGCTCGTCGTCGTCGACCGCGTGTTCCTCGATGGGGTCGAACGCCGACTCGACGGCTCGATGTCCCCAGGTTCGACGTCCCCAGGTTCGACGTCCCCGGCCTCGTGCGAATCCCCGTCAACGAGCTGCGGATCGCCGTCCAAGACGACGGAAGAACCCTCGTCCTCACCCACGACGCCCTCCCCCGGTTGCGCGGCGCCCGCCTCCCGGACGCGCACGGAACTGTCGCAGTAGGACCGGACGGACGCCATAGGCCGACCGGCTCATTTCGTCGATGAGCCGGTCCCACCGGCTTTCACGTTCGTGAGGAACTGGGCGGCGCCGCGGCCGAGTTCCGTCTTGGGGCCGAGCGCGACGGCCTTGCGGAACTGCGTAATGGCTTCGTCCCGCTGTCCGGTCCAGGCGAGCAGCAGGCCGAGGTAGAAGCGAACCGTCTGGCTACGTGGGAACTTCCGCGTGAGCGGCCCGAGGCGCGAGAAGGATGCATTGAGGTTGTCCTTGTCGAAGCGCGCGACCGCGGCCGCGACCTGCGCCTCGTCGTTGTCCGGCATCTGCCTCGCCGCGCGCTCGAAGACGCGCAGCGCCGAGTGCTGGCGCCCCTCCTGCTGGAAGCGGAAGCCGCGTGCGAGCAGCGGGCTCGGCCCGATCGGGCGGAACGCCGGATAGCCGACCAGGTACTCGGGATGGAGGACGCTGTCGGCGCGCTCCTCCCACTGCGTGTCGCGACCCACCTTCTTCGCCGTGCGAAGCACGTCGCCGGCGTCGTTCGGGTAGCCGGCCCAGATGAGGGCGATCCCCCGGTAGAGCTGCACGACGGGGTCTTGCGGATACTCACGGCCGAGCCTCTCCATCGTCTCGATGCTGCCCTTCGGCCAGTTGCGGAAGGCGACACGAATGGCGGCGCCCGCCGGCGTCGGAAGGTTCTCCCCGACCGGCGGCTTGCCCGCCTGAGGCTGCGGCTGGACGGGTGTCTGCCGCGTCGCGAGGGTGACGCCAACCACAGAGCCGGCCGCGAACACGGCCAGAACCGCGACGATCAGCGAGATGCGAAGGCGCACGGACAACTTTCCATCACGGTACCCGCTGGATGGTTGATTCCACGAGATCGTCTGAGCCGGGGCGCGAGCCGGCCTGTCTGGGGCGCGGCGACGGTCTGGCGGCGATGCTGGTGGCATCGGTGCCAGACCGGCGGCGTGAAGCGGATGGCTTGCGTGGCCCGGCTACGCCGGGCTGCGCAAGCCTGGAGCGGCCCAGGCAGGCCGGCTCGCGCAGCCGGGCACACGAGATCGGGGAATCAAGCATCCAGACCCTCCGGAACCACTATCCTTTGTATAGCCATGCTCAGCTACAGGGAACTTCTCAAACGAACCAAAGAGGAGATCGCCGAGGTCGACACGCGCGCGGCGCGGAACATGACGGACGCACTCTTCGTCGACGTGCGGGAGCACGACGAGTGGGAAGAGGGCCACATCGTCGGCGCGGTGCACGTGCCGCGCGGGAATCTCGAGTCTCGCATCGAGGGCGTCGCCGGCGACCGCTCGGCCCCGCTCGTCCTCTACTGCGCGTCAGGCGCACGCTCTGCGTTCGCGGCCAAGACGCTTGCGGAGCTCGGCTACTCGAACGTCGTCTCGCTCGCGGGCGGCTTCGCCGACTGGAAGCGCAACGGCTACGAGGTCCAGCTGCCGAAGATGCTCACGCCGGACAAACGGGCGCGCTACTCGCGCCACGTCGCGATTCCCGAGATCGGCGAGGAGGGCCAGCTCAAGCTCCTCGACTCGCGGATCCTCCTGCTCGGAGCGGGTGGGCTCGGCTCGCCGGCCGCGCTCTACCTGGCCGCGGCCGGCGTCGGCCATATCGGGATCATCGACGCCGACATCGTCGACGAGTCGAACCTCCAGCGCCAGATCGCACATTCGCTGAACACGCTCGGCACGCCGAAGGTCGACAGCGCGAAGCAGACGATCGAGGCGCTCAATCCCGATGTCGACGTGACCACGTATCGAGAGCGGCTCACCTCCGAGAACATCGAGCGCATCCTCGCCGACGGCTGGCAGATCATCGTCGACGGCACCGACAACTTCCCGACGCGCTACCTCGTCAACGACGCGTCCGTGTGGCACGACATCCCGGTCGTGCACGGCTCGATCTACCGCTTCGAGGGCCAGGTAACGGTGTTCAAGCCCGGCGATGGACCCTGCTACCGCTGTCTCTACCCTGCCCCGCCGCCGCCCGAGCTCGCGCCGTCGTGCGCCGAGGGCGGCGTCCTCGGCGTGCTGCCGGGCATCGTCGGCACCCTCCAGACGAACGAGGCTCTCAAGCTTGCTCTGGAGATCGGCGATCCGCTCGTCGGCCGGCTTCTGCTGTTCGACGCGCTCGCGACGGACTTCCACGAGGTGCGGATAAAGCGCAACCCCGAGTGCCCGGTCTGCGGTGAGCACCCGACGATCACGGAGTACATCGACTACGTCGAGTTCTGCACGCGGTGAGCGTCCTGCGGGAGCAGGCAGCGGGTGTCGCCGCCTTTCGGAGCAGGCGTGAGTGTCGTAAGGGTCCCGCCAGTCCTGCGTGAGGAGGCCGGCGGTGCCCGGGAGGTCGAGGCATCGGGCGCGACCGTCCGCGAGTTGCTGGAGGACCTGAGCGCGCGCATGCCCGCGCTCGGCGACCGGATCTACGACGGCAGCGAGATTCGGTCCTACGTGAACGTCTACGTCGACGGGGAGGACGTACGGACGCGCGGCGGCCTGGACGCACCCGTGCGCGAAGGCGCGACGGTGGTCCTCCTGCCCGCGATGGCGGGCGGGAATGGTTGCTAGCAGCCTGCTCGACCTGATCGGGAACACGCCGCTCGTCGAGTTGCCGCACCTCTCGCCGGACGGCGTCCGCATCTACGCGAAGCTCGAGGGCCAGAACCCGACCGGGTCGATCAAGGATCGGATCGCGCTCGCGATGGTCGACGCGGCCGACCTGGAGCCGGGCCAGGAGCTGCTCGAGCCCACGAGCGGCAACACGGGCATCTCGCTCGCGCTCGTCGCGAAGCTGCGCGGCCACAAGCTGACGTGCGTGATGCCGGCGAACGCGACGCCCGAGCGGCGGATGCTGCTCGAGCTGTACGGCGCGACGATCGTCGACTCGCCTCCCGACGAGGGGTCGAACGGTGCGGTGCGGCTCGCACAGGAGATCGCCGCGGACGACGATCGCTACGTGATGCTCTTCCAGTACGCGAACGAGGCGAACCCGCGCGCGCACTACGAGGGCACCGGCGCCGAGATCGTGCGCGACCTGCCGCGCGTGGACGCGCTCGTCGCGGGCCTCGGTACGGGCGGGACGCTGATGGGCACGGGCGCGCGCGTGCGGGAGGCGAACCCCGACGTGGTGGTGGCCGCCGCCGAGCCGCTCCCGGGCGAACCGGTGATGGGCCTCCGCTCGCTCGAGGACGGCTACGTGCCGCCGATCCTCGACGTCTCGAAGCTCGACCGGAAGCTGCTCGTCTCGAACGCCGAGTCGGTTGCGGCCGTGCACGCGCTGCTCGAGCGCGAGGGCATCCTCGCGGGCGTCTCGGCCGGCGCGGTCGTGCACGTCGCACGACGCATCGCCGACGAGCTGCCCGAGGGGTCGACGGTCGTCTGCATCCTCGCCGACGGCGGCTGGAAGTACCTCTCCGCGGACTTCTGGAGCGCAACCGACGTCGAGCGCTCGATGGAGACGACGCTCTGGTGGTAGTCCCCCCGTGGTAGTCCCGGAGTCGATCCGCGACGAGCTTCGCGCTCATGCCGCCGAGGAGGCGCCGAACGAGTGCTGCGGCGTGCTCGTCTTCGCGGACGGCGTCGCCGAGCGCTACCTGCGCGGGCGGAACAGGCTCGCCTCGCCCTACCGCTACGAGCTCGACATCGACCCGGAGGTCTGGTTCCTCGAGGACGAGGGCTACGAGCTCGCCGTCTTCCACTCCCACCCCGAGACCGAGCCGCGCCCGTCGCGCACCGACCGCGAGCTTTCCGGCCTCTGGGCAGGCAGGACGTTTCTGATCTACGGCCTGACGCTCGACGAGCTGCGCGCGTGGAGGATCACACGCGACGCGGCCGAAGAGCTCCCGCTCTCGTCCTAGAGCGACCGCGGAACCGCGAACTCCGCCGAGCGCAGCAGCGCGTCGAGCGTCCGCGCCTGACCGAGCGCGTCGGCGCGGCCGAGGAGCGGCGGCGACTCGCCGCGGATCGCGGCCGCGAAGTTCTCGAGCTGGAGGCGGTACGGATCGACCGCCTCGGTGTTGTGCTCCTCGCCGTTCAGGAAGACGCGCGCCTCGCGAGCATGCCACGGGTCGGGTGCGCGCAGCTCGCCCTTCGAGCCGACCGCGACGATGCCTCGCGTCTCGTGGCTGCCGAAGCCGCAGTGGAAGGTGGCGAGCACCTCGCCGAAGCGCAGCACGCCCGCGAAGCGCCAGTCGACGCCGCCGTGGCCGAGCGACTGCTCGCCGTAGACGCGGTCGGGCTCGCGGCCGGCGAGCAGGCGCGAGGCGCTCACGCAGTAGCAGCCGACGTCGAGGAGCGCGCCGCCGCCGAGGTCCGGGACGAGGCGCACGTCGTCCTCCAGGGTGCGCGGGTAGGCGAAGATCGAGCTGATCGACTGGAGCTCGCCGATCTCGCGGCAGCAACTCGAGCATCAGCGCGGTCTGCCGGCTGTGCCGCCACATGAACGCCTCCATCAGGACGAGCCCGCGGCGTTCCGCCTCGTCCCAGGCCTGCTCGACCTCGGCCGGGCGCCGGGAGTACGGCTTCTCGCAGAGCACGTGCTTGCCCGCGGCGAGCGCCCGCATCGTCCACTCGTGGTGGAGCGTGTTCGGCAGCGCGATGTAGACCGCGTCGAGCTCGGGGTCGGCGAGCAGCTCCTCGTAGGAGCCGTGCGGGCGCGGCAGCCCGTGCTCCGCGGCGTAGGCCTCCGCCCGCGCACGGTCACGCGAGCCCACCGCGGCGAAGGCGTAGGGCGCGCCCTCGTGGCGCTGGGCGAGCACGTTGCGGTTGATGCCGGCCGTCGTCAGCAGGCCGATCTGCACCACCCCTATCCCCATGACGGCTCCGTCATCGGCCGCATCGCGAGCTCGAGCATGCGGAAGCGCCGCGGGCGCTCGAGCGTGAACACGACCACCTCGGCCACGTCCTCCGCCGTCATCATCCCCGGCAGCACGTCCGGCGTCCGCCCCCGGCCATCCTCGAGCGCGAAGTCCGTCGCGACGCCGCCGGGACAGACGTTCGTGCAGCGGATCCCCTGCGTCCGCAGCTCATGGTCGAGCGCGCGCGTGAAGCCGACCTGCCCGAACTTCGAGGCGCAGTAGACGGTTTCGTTGGGGAACCCGCGGCGCCCGGCCTCGGACGCGAGCGTGATCACGTCGCCCTCGCGGCCGAGCATGTGCGGCAGCGCCGCCCGTACCGCGTAGAGCGTGCCCTTCAGGTTCACGTCGATCATCTCGTCGATGTGCTCCAGCGAGAGGTCGAGGAACGGGCCGTAGGCGCCGACGCCGGCGTTCGCGACGACGATGTCGATGCCGCCGAAGCGCTCGGCCGTGTAGTCGCAGATGCTCGTGAGGTCGGCTTGGTCGCGTACGTCGCAGCGTTGCGCGACGACGCCGTCGAGTCCAAGGTCATCGCCGCTTCGCGACGCCAGGCCCAGGTGTACGCCGCGGTCGTGCAGGAGCTGCGCGACCGCCGCGCCGATGCCGCGGCTCGCGCCGGTGATCACGGCCGTCTTGCCTTCGAGAGTCATGTCTCCTCCAGAGGTCTGAGTGCCGGGATAGAGCGCACGGAAGCGGTCGTAGCCGTGCGCGTAGGCCTCGACCCAGCCGGGCTCCGGCTCGATCCGCGTCGCGGATGCGAACGCAGCGCGCCACCGCCTCGCCGGCGTCGGCGAAGGTGCCCGCGCGCACGCCGGCGAGCATCGCGGCGCCGAAGGCCGAGCCGGCGTCGGTGGCGGTGCGCTCGAGCGGCAGGTCGAGCACCGAGGCGACGATCCGCGTCCAGAGCTCGCTGCGCGCGCCGCCGCCGGCGACGCGCCCGACCTCGGGCCGCACGCCGAGCTCGCGCAGCAGCTCGAGCGAGTCGCGCAGCCCGTAGGCGACGCCCTCCATCGCCGCGCGCGCGAGCGCGCCGCGGTCGTGGCGCAGCGAGAGGCCGGTGAAGGCGCCCCGCGCATTCGGGTCGGCGTGCGGCGTGCGCTCGCCGGCGAGGTACGGCGCGAAGAGGAGTCCCTCGGTGCCGGGCGGCCACGCCGCCGCTTCGGCGTCGAGCACGCCGACCTCGGTGCCGAGCACGCCGCGCAGCCACGCGAACGACCCGGCCGCCGACAGCATCACGCCCATCGCGTGCCAGGTTCCCGGCACCGCGTGGCAGAAGACGTGCACGCGCGCCTCCCGGTCAGGCTCGTACGCGGGAAGCACCGCGAAGACGACGCCGGACGTCCCGAGCACGACCGAGACCGGCCCCGGGCGGTCGATCCCGGCGCCGAGCGCCGCGGCGGCCTGGTCGCCGGCGCCCGCGATCTCGGTCGACTCGTACGCCGCCGGCAACCACTCGACGGGAACCTCGAGCGCCTCGCACACCTCCTCGGACCACCGCCGGTGGGCGACGTCGAAAAGCAGCGTCCCCGACGCGTCCGCGGCGTCGATCGCGTGCTCGCCGGTGAGCCGGAAGCGGACATAGTCCTTCGGCAAGAGGACATGACGAATCCGTTCGTATGTGTCCGGCTCGTGGCGGCGCAGCCAGAGGAGCTTCGGCGCGGTGAAGCCGGCGAGCGCACGGTTGCCGGTCAGCGCGATCAGCCTTTGCAGGCCGACGCGCGACTCGATTTCGCTGCACTCCTCGCCGGTGCGGCCGTCGTTCCAGAGGATCGCCGGCCGCAGCACGGCGCCGTCCTCGCCGAGCACGACAAGGCCGTGCATCTGGCCCGAGAGCCCGATCGGACCCTCCGGCAGCCGCGCGCGCACCGCCTCGCGCCGCGCGCCACCAGTCCCCGGGCTCCTGCTCGGCCCAGCCGGGGTGCGGCGTCGACAGCTCGTAGGGCTCCTCGGCGCTCGCGAGCACGGTGCCCTCCTCGTCGATCGCGACGCCCTTGACCCCGCTCGTGCCGATGTCGATGCCGATCAGCGCCCCGGTCAAGGGATTCTGCTCACGACTCGATGCGCGCCAGCTCGACGAGGTTCCCGAACGGGTCGCGGCACGTGAACCGTGGCCGCCCGAGAAGCTCGGTGCCGTCGCGCGTCTCGACACCGGCCTCCTCGAGGCGCCGCCGCAGCGCGCCCAGGTCGTCCACGGCGAGACAGAAGTGCGGCTTGTCCGGCGGCGGGTCGTCGAGGATCATCAGGTGCAGCTCGAGGTCGCCGCCGACTCGGTACCAGACGAACCGCAACGGGTCGAGCTTCGGCAGCACGTCCCGCTCCTCGAGGCCGAGCAGCCCGCCGTAGAAGGCGCGGGCGCGCTCGGCGCTGTCCGGCGGGATCGCGATCGAGACGTGCTGCAGCCTCACGCGCCCAGAGCGCCGTAGACCAGCTCGTACGCGCGAACCGCGTCCTTCGCGGCCTGTGCCTCGCGCAGCGCCGGCCCGTCGATCTTCGCGGCGATCGCGTCGATGAACCGCCACTGGAGCACCGAGCGGCGCACCGCCTCGATCGCGTCCTCCGTGTAGGGGTAGAGGTCGAATCCGAGCCGCTCGCCGCTCGAGCCGTAGCCGGCGCGTCGCAACTCGATCGCGAGCTCGATCGTCTCCATGAACGCGGTCGCACCGACCATGTTGTCGTCGTCGAACGTGCCCCAGCCCGAGTTTGCGTGCTGGTGCCCGAGCAGCCCCTCGGCGCCGAGCAGCGCCGCGTACTCGGCGAGGTTCTCGCCGTTCATGATCAGGTGCTGCCAGTCCATGTTGACCTTGACGTTGTCGAGCCCGCGGGCGCGCAGGGTGTGGATCACGTGCAGTGTCATGCCCACGTTCCGCATCAGGATCTTCATCGCGGGCTCGGAGTTCTTGTGCTCGAGGAAGATCGTGACGCCGCGCTCGGCCGCCCGCTCGGCCGCCGCCCCGATGCCGTCGATGAACCGGCTCCAGGACTCCACGTACGGCGTCTGGAACGGGTAGTTGTAGCCCTCGATCCCCGGCCAGATGATGAACTGGGCGCCGATCTCGCCGGCGAAGTCGACGCCGTCGAGCGTAACCCGCAGGGCGTCGTCGCGCACCGCGTCGTCGGGCGAGCTGAGCCCGCCCTTGCCGAAGCGCGGGTCGAGGTGGAGGCCGGCGCACAGGCAGTAGACATCGTGGCCGCCGAGCGCGTCGCGCACCTCAGCAAGGTTTTCCGGTGACAACTCAGCGGGGTAATGGAACTCGTAGCCGTCGATCAGCTCCCCGAGCCCGTCGACGGCGCGGCGAACCTTCTCTGCGGTGGTCTCTCCGATCCACTGCGGCTGGTAGCCGGCGGGGACAAAGCGCGTGACCATCGGTCCGAGCGCCCAGATCCCGAGGCTCGTCTTCACAGGGCGGAGCCTACAACGCCGAGTCCCGGGTTGACGGCAGTGGAGGGATGAGCGAGAGTCCTGCCGGGCACTGTCGGCTCTTGCGTCGACGAGTGCAACAACGGGAAGGCCCGCTCGTCTTAGGGAAAAGTAAGGTTGGCATCCAAAGAGCATCAAGAGAAGGAGGAGCAAGTGAAGCATCTGTCTCGCAAGGCGATCGCGGTCGGTCTGACCGTCGCAGTTGCCGGGCTTGCCGTTGCGGCCACGACCGCCACGGCGTCGATGAGCGCGGGCATCCAGGCCTGCGGCCTCATGCCGGACACGAAGACCTCGGTTCGCTGGGAGCAGTTCGACAAGCCGTACCTGGAGAAGGCCTTCAAGGCCGCCGGGGTCTCCGCGCGCGTCGTCAACGCCCAGGGTGACCCGCAGAAGCAGAAGTCGCAGGCCGACCAGTGCATCGCCGACGGGGCGAAGGTCCTGATCATCGCTCCGATCGACTCGGGCTCGGCAGCCGCGATCGAGAAGGCGGCCAAGGCGAAGGGCGTGAAGTCGATCGACTACGACCGCCAGGTCGAGGGCGGTGTCGCCGTCCTGTACGCGTCGTTCGACGGCCACCAGGTCGGCGTGCTCCAGGGGAACGGCGTCGTCGACGGCCTGAAGAAGAACGGCAAGTACTCGCAGAATCCGGTCGTCGCCTCGCTCTGGGGCGGCGAGGAGGACGCGAACTCGTTCCTGTTCAAGGGCGGGGTCGACCAGGTCATCAACCCGCTCTACTCGAGCAAGGTCTTCAACAAGGGCCCGCAGCAGTTCGTGCCCGGCTGGGACAACCAGAAAGCGGGAACGATCTTCGAGCAGATGCTGGTCAAGACCGGCAACAAGATCGACGGGGTCGCCGCGGCGAATGACGGTCTCGCCAACGCGGTCGTGGTCGCCCTCAAGACACACAAGCTGAAGCCGATTCCGCTGAGCGGCCAGGACGCGACCGTGCAGGGCGTCCAGAACATCATCTCGGGCTGGCAGACGATGACGGTGTTCAAGGACGTTCGCAAGCTGGCGACCGCCACCGCCGGCGCCGCGGTCAAGATCATCAAGGGCCAGGCGCCGCCGACGACGGGCAAGGTCAACACGAAGGGCCGCAGCCCCGAGCCCGCGTACCTGATCCCGCCGCAGACGATCAACAAGTCGAACTGGCAGATTCTCACCAAGGGTGGGTTCCTCAAGAAGGCCGAGATCTGCAGCGGCGAGTTCAAGCAGTACTGCTAGAACCTCTCGCACGAAGTGACGTTCGGCAGAGGCGCCCACCCGGGCGCCTCTGCTCGTACTGTGGTATGAGTCGCGCCTCATGAGCGATGTCCCGCTGCTTCAGCTCCGCGGTGTCTCCAAGTCGTTCGGCTCCGTGCAGGCGTTGACCGACGTCGACTTCGAGGTCCGCGCCGGCGAGGTGATGGCGCTCGTCGGCGACAACGGGGCCGGCAAGTCGACGCTGATCAAGTGCGTCGCAGGCATCCACGGGATGGACGACGGCCAGATCACCTTCGACGGGCGGCCGGTGTCGATCAGCAGCCCGAAGGACGCGGGGAAGCTCGGGATCGAGGTCGTCTACCAGGATCTCGCGCTCTGCGACAACCTCGACGTCGTGCAGAACATGTACCTCGGCAAAGAGGAGCACAACTGGTTCCTGCGGCTGAAGGAGCCTCCGATGGAGGCGAGGACGAGCGAGACGCTGAAGAGCCTGGCGGTGACGACGATCGCGTCGATCCGGCAGCCGGTCGCAACGCTCTCGGGTGGTCAGCGCCAGTCGGTCGCTGTCGCCCGCGCCGTGATGTGGAACTCGCGGCTCGTGATCCTCGACGAGCCGACCGCCGCACTCGGCGTGTCGCAGACCGAACAGGTGCTCCAGCTCGTCAAGCGGCTCGCGGAGAATGGCCTCGCCGTCGTCCTGATCTCCCACAACCTGCACGACGTCTTCGAGGTCGCTGATCGCATCACCGTGCTTCGCCTGGGGCGCGACATCGGGATCCACGAACGCAGGGAGACGACGCAGCAGGAGGTCGTGCACGCCATCACCGCCGGCCAACCGACCAAGGTCTCGGGTATCGCCGATACCGCCGTCGAGGAGGGTCCCGCATGAGCCGTTCGGCCGGAGCCGGACACAGAGCCGGAGGCTCCACCGGCGTAGGCTCGACGGAGCCGGTCAAGAGCGGAGGTGCCGGCTTTGCCGGGGCCGGAGCGGGGCAAGAGTGGAGGTGTCGGCTTCGCCGGCGCCGGGAGCGGGCATGAGCGCAGACATCGCCGCCCCCGTTGTGCCCGAGCGTGAGAGCTACGCGGAGCGCCTCCGCGCCAACATCCGCTCGGGGAACGTCGGAAGCGCGCCCGTCATCGTCGCGCTCCGGACTCGTGGTTGTCTTTTTCTACTTCTGGATCGAGAACTTCGCCACGCCGGTCAACTTCTCGAATCTGATCGGGCAGATGGCGGGCACCTGCCTGGTCGCCTACGGCGTCGTCTTCGTGCTGCTGATCGGGGAGATCGACCTGTCGATCGGCTACGTCAGTGGAATGGCGGGCATGATCGCCGCGCTGCTCCAACAGCCCACTCCGATCGGGCCGGGCCTCCCCGGGTGGCTCTGCATCCTGATCGCACTCGCGTGCACGACGGCCATCGGCGCCTTCCAGGGGTCGTTCGTGGCGCTGATCGGCGTTCCGTCGTTCGTCGTCACGCTGGCGGGGCTCCTGATCTGGCAGGGCGTCATCCAGCTCGAACTGCCCGGCGTGGTCGTGATCCAGGACAACACGATCAACAATGTCTACGGCTACTTCTTCAGCGACAGGGACGGCTGGATCATCGGAATCGCGGTCAGCGTCCTCTACGTGGCGGGGACGCTCGGGAGAGCGCTTTCCGGCAGGCGGCACGGCATCCCGATTCGCGACCCGTTCCTGCTCGTCGCGAAGTGCGTGATCATCCCCGCGATCACGCTCTTCGTCGTCTACTACTCCAACAGGGACCGCGGCGTTCCGTTCGCTCTGCTGCTCGTCCTCCTGATGCTGGTCGTACTGACGTTCCTCGCCAAGCGGACGATGTTCGGCCGGCACGTCTACGCGGTCGGAGGGAACTCCGAGGCCGCGCGCCGGGCCGGGATCAACGTGCCGCGGATCCGCATCCTCGTCTTCATGATCTCCGGGTTCATGGCAGGCATGGGCGGCATCGTCCTGGCGTCGCGCCTGCAGAGCGTCGATCTGAACGCGGGCGGCAGCACCCTCCTGATCGACGCGATCGCGGCGGCCGTCATCGGCGGCACGAGCCTGTTCGGCGGGCGTGGCGAGGTCCGGAACGCGCTCATCGGCTCCGCGCTCATCGTCACGATCGCCAACGGCATGAACACACTCGGGTACTCGAACGCGATCATCTACATCGTCACCGGCTCGATCCTGTTGTTCGCGGTCACGTTCGACACGATCGTGCGCCGCATCCAGGTCAAGTCCGGCCGCTAGAGGCTTGATTGGATTAGGCGTCCGTCGTGGGGCCGTCAGCAAGCCAGGGGTCGGCGTCCGCACAGGCCGGCAAGGCGACGAGCGGCATGGCGCCGCGCGGGGCGGCACGCGGCCACGGCATCCCTCAAGCCCTAGCCCCGTCACCTGGCAGAGGAGCCAGCGACAGTCCCGGCGCAGGTGACGGATGTCGATCGCGTCGGCCGTCTGCGTAGAGTTGAGGGATGCGGACGACGCGATGACGGAGCCACGCACCGAACCGATTCTCGGAATCCCCGCCGCGGACCTGCGCGACCGGCGCGAGCGGCTGCTCGAGCACGTCCGGCGCAACGGCCTGTCCGGCTACGTCCTCTTCGGAGCGGACTACATCCAGTACTTCACGGGCTTCTGGTTCCTCTCGAACGAGCGCCCTGTGATCTATGCGGAGAGCGTCGGTGGCGAGTCCGCGGTGTTCGTGCCGGAGTTCGAGGTCGAGCGCACGCGCGCCGAAGCCGACTTCGCACGGGTCGAGTCCTATCCGGAGTACCCGGGCATCGAGCACCCCATGTCCATCTTCGCCCGCGTCCTCGATAACCTCGGGATCAGGGACGCGATCGGCGCCGACCAGGACGGCTACCCGGGGATCCTCGGCTACAGGGGGCCGGCGCTCAGCGACGTGGCTGGCGCCACGGTCACGCCGCTGGGGGACCTGATCGAGAGCATGATGGCGCGCAAGAGCGAGAGCGAGATCGCGCTCATCCGCGAGAGCGGGCGCTGGTGCGCGCGTGCGCACCGGCTGCTGCAGGAGTACTCCCGCCCCGGTGCGACCGAGGCCGAGGCGAGCCTCCAGGCCGGTCATGAGACGACGCTCGCGATGCTCGAGGCGCTCGGCGAGAGGTACGGGGGCGGGCTGTCGTCCGCCTCCGGCGTGTCTGCCGGCTACCGGGGCCAGATCGGGCTGCGCAGCTCCTGGGCCCACGCCGTCGCGCACAACATCGAGTTCCAGGCAGGCGACGTGCTCGTGACGGAGACGAGCGCGCCGATCTGGGGCTACAACGCGGAGCTCGAGCGGGCGATGATCATCGGTCCGCCGACCGACGAGATGCGGCGGCTCTTCGACCACACGGTCGCTGCGCAGCGCGTCGCCTTCGACGCGATCCGGCCCGGCGCCACGTGCGCCGACGTGGATCGCGCCGTGATGCGCTACTTCGAGCAGAACAACCTGCTGCCGTACTGGCGCCAGCACACCGGTCATGGGATCGGCCTGCGGAATCACGAAGCGCCCTTCCTCGACGTCGGCGACTCGACGACGCTCGAGCCGGGCATGGTGTTCACGATCGAGCCGGGTCTCTACGACCCGTCGATCGGCGGGTTCCGGCACTCGGACACCGTGGCCGTCACCGAGGACGGCATGGACGTCCTCACCGACTACCCGAGCGATATCGAAAGCCTCACCCTCCCGGCCCGACGCCCGGGCAGGAGCTAGCGAGCAGTCACGATCCGGTCGGCCTCGACGTCCTTCAGGACTGTCGTCCGGCCGCCGGGGTAGCGCACGATCGACGCTCGCTTTCGTCGCGCTGCCGAGCCCGAAGTGGACGCGGGGATCTTCAGAGGACAGGTAGCTCGATCCGGCGTGCACCACGTCGACGAGCCTGCGTCCGTCGGGGAGGACTGCGGTGACGACTGCGCCCGGCGCGAAACGGGGCAGCTTCACCTCGAGCCAGTGTCCCGTGCCGCCGGTGCCGCGGAGCAGGACGAGCTTGCCGCCGACGGAGTTGATCGCCACGTCCATGTGTCCGTCGTTGTCGAAGTCGGCGGCGGCGATCCCGCGACCGTTCGTGCGCCCGTTCGGCCGAGCCCGACGAGGGCAGTCGCGTTCGCGAACTCGCCGTCGAGGTTCTCCAGCACCTGCACAGGCCCGGCGTCCCTGACCAGGTTCGTGACCGGTATCGCCCCGTTCGCGAGCACGAGGTCGAGGTTCCCGTCGTTGTTCAGGTCGACCCACGACGCGCCCCAGCCGGTGAAGTTCGTCCCGAAAGCGGTGGCGAAGGCGGCCTGCCCGTTCGCGAACGACGCGCCGCGGCTGCGGAAGACCGCGTGCCCCTGCCCGCGCGAGTTGCTCACGAGCAGATCGGGCCGCCCGTCGCCGTTGAAGTCCCCCGCGGCGATCCCCATGCCCGCGTTCCGGTCGGCGAGGCCCGCGCTGCGGGCGCGGTCGACGAAGCGGAAGCCCAATCCCCGGTGATCCCGACCCGGCGCGGCGACGTTGACGTAGTAGCGGTTCGGGTCCTCGTCGTTTGCGACGTAGAGGTCGAGCCGCCCGTCGCCGTTCAGGTCGGTGAAGACGGCGCCGAGCGAGTGGTCGTACGGCGCCGGGTCGATGCCGGCCTGCCGTCCGACCTCGCGGAAGCGGGCGCGCCCGTTCGGGCCGTTGCCCTCGTTCAGGAAGAGCAGGTCGCGCACCCCGAGGTGGTTCGTCGGGTATCCGTCCATCGACCCGGGGATCGGAGCGTTCGCCTCCGTGTAGCCGGCGACGAACAGGTCGGGGCGCCCGTCGCCGTTCACGTCGCCCACCGCGGCGCCGGAGTGCCACCCGAAGGAGACGACGCCGGAGGACCGCGCACCTTCCGTGAACGTTCCGTCGCCGTTGTTCCAGAGCAGCTTGTCGTCCGAGGCCGTGCTCACGAAAAGGTCCGTGTGGCCGTCGCCGTTCAGGTCGGCGGCGACACAGCCCTGGCCGCGAACGGCGAGGCCGGCGCGCGCCTGGGCCGTGACGTTCACGAAGTGCCCGCGGACGTTGCGGAAGAGCACGCTGCGAGGAAGGCCGCCGCGCCTGTCCCACGCGCCGATGTCCGACTCCGCGAAGTTGTTGACGACGAAGAGGTCGAGCCAGCCGTCGTTGTCGTAGTCCACCCAGCAGAGCCCGCCGCCCATCATCGCCGGCGTGTCGGTGGAGACCCCGAAGCGGAAGGCGTCCTGGCGGAAGTCGAGCCCGACCTGCTTCGCGACGTCCGTCAGCCGGACGCCGGCGAAGCCTGCGGCGGCCGCGCGGCGCATTGCGGCGCTCTCCTGCGGCGCGGGAACGACGGCGACCGGACGGCCGCTACGAACGCGGGCGACGAGCCAGCGACCGCGATCGTTCTGGAGCTCGAGGGTCTCACTGAAGGAGACGGCCGGATCGCGGCGCACGACCACCGGCGGCACGTCCTTGTACGCGGACAGCTGCCGCGTCCCGTCGAGGGTCACGACCGCGATCGCCGGCCCTTGCCCGTGCCCGGCCTCGAGCCAGACCCGCATTCGCCCGAGCCGTGAGGCGGCCGCCTCGATCGTGCCGCCCGAGGCAGCCCGGATCTGCCTCGTCAGCTGGGTGAGCTCGTCGCCGATCGCCGCCCGGGCGAGGTCGTTCGGCCGGCGAGCCGACAGCGCCTTCGCCTGGAGGTCGAGGTTGGCGACCAGGTCGCCGGCGATGCGATGAGCGGTCTTCCGGTCGAGCACGGTTTCCACGCCTTGCGAGGGGAGGATCGCGATCTGCGGCAGTCGGCCCGTGTGCACGAGCGGCGGTACAGCCGGCTCCGGTCGAGCGCGGATGCCCGCCACCGCCACCGCGGCCGTGTAGCCGACGAGCACGACCGCCCCCGCCGCGGCGAGCCGCCGCGGCTCCAGACGGAACGCCGGAAGGCGCCCGAGCACCGGCCGAGCGGCGCAGACGATCGCGAGCGAGCCGAGCACCGCGACCTTGGCCCAGAACTCCGTCTGCGCCGGTGCGATCAGCAGCGCCGCGAGCAAGGCGATGGCGGCGGCGTACGCCATGCGGGCCCGGCGACCGGAGGGAATCGTCTTCGGATCCGTGATCATGAAGAACAGGAAGACGAGGATCTCCGGCGAGGTGACGAGCACCCACCAGAAGTAGGCGCCCGTGATCGGGCCGACGTGCCAGCTCGCGGTCATCGCGTGTCCGGTCAGCGCGAGCACCCCGATCGCCGCCGCGAACGTGAGCCAGAAGGTGACCGCGATCACGAGCAGGTGCAGGCGCCTGAGGATCGCGAGCCCTCCGCCGACGATGATCGCGAGGGCGAGGGCCATCCAGGGCGACATCGGGCCCCACCAGAAGTTCAGCGGCTCTGCACGGGCCGGGCCGAGCAGGAGGAAGCACACGACGAGCCCGATGTTCGACGGGTTGAACACATGCCTGCCGCCGATGCGGATCACGTACTTCGAGAGCAGCCCGCCCGCGGCGGTCAGGGCGTAGATCCACCACCCGTGCAGGCTCCACCAGTCTCCGTGCTCTGTCCCGGGGACGCGGAGAACGAACGCGACCCCGTTGCCGGTCAGCATCGCGCTCGCCGGCCACATCAGCACGTGCCGGCTTCGGAAGGTGATCGCCACCTCGAGCACGGCGCAGGTGCCGAGCGCGATCAGGATCTGGGCGATCGACAGGTTGAAGTCGAACGCGACCTGACCGAGCACCTGGAGCGAGATGATCACCGCAGCGAGGTGCAGCCGCGGATCGGAGAGCTTCGGCAGCAGGATCGGGTAGCTGCGGCCGCGGATGACGAGCGCCGGACCCCCGGCGACGGGTGCTGCGGTCGCGCTCATCGCGCCTGGAATCGTACGCCTCCTGTGTTGAACCGAATAGCTACGGCCGACCGTTCCCACTGCGAATGAGACGAAGCGAATCGCCAGTGGTCAGACGAACCTTGGACGATCGAGGATGACGGCACCGCCGGCTCGACCCTGGCGACTCCTCACACCGCGATGAGCTTCGGTTGATGACAGCGGTCTCGCAGTGGAGCCGTAGTATCTCCCGACGTCGATGAGCGAGTCGCAACAGCCAGGTATGCGAGAAACGCCGCAGGTGTCGACGGCGCACGACATCCGTGAGATCGGGATCGGGATGCTCGGGTACGCGTTCATGGGCAAGGCGCACTCGAGCGCCTTCCTGAACGTCCGCCATGTCGCCTGGCCTCCGCCACTCCTGCCACGGCTCGTCGGCATCGCCGGCCGGGACGAGGCAGCGGTCGCGGCCGCCGCGGCCCGATACGGCTACGAGCGCTGGACGACCGACTGGCGCGACCTCGTCGCCGACCCGACGATCGGCCTGTTCGACAACGGGGGGCCGAACGCCGTGCACGCCGAGCCGACGATCGCGGCGGCCGAGGCCGGTCAGCACGTCCTCTGCGAGAAGCCGCTCGGCCGCGACGCCGACGAGGCGTACGAGATCTGGTCTCGCGTGGCGGCGACCGGGGTCAAGCACCTCTGCGGCTTCAACTACCGGTTCGTGCCCGCAGTCAGGCTCGCCCGCGAGCTGATCGAGGGCGGCGAGCTCGGAGAGATCCGCCACTTCAGAGCGCGCTACCTCCAGGACTGGGCCGAGGATCCGAGCCTCGACACCTGGCGGTTCAGCCCCGAGGAGGCCGGCTCCGGCGCGATCGGGGACCTGGCGACTCACGTCGTCGATCTCGGCCGTTTCCTCGTCGGCGAGATCGCGGCGCTCTCCGCCCTGGTGAAGACGTTCGTTCCCGGCCGGAAGGTCGACGACGCGATCGAAGCAGTCGTCGAGTTCGACAGCGGCACGATCGGCACGATCGAGGCGACGCGACTCGCGCTCGGGCGTCGGAACGCGTTCCAGTGGGAGATCAACGGCACGAAGGGCTCGCTCTGGTTCGACATGGAACGCATGAACGAGCTTCAGGTCTTCCGGGCCGACGGCGACCGCGCGCGTGGTGCAAAGACCGTCCTCGTCACGGAGGCTGACCATCCGTTCATGAAGTACTGGTGGCCGCCCGGCCACATCGTCGGCTGGGGCGACACGTTCCTGCACGAGGTCGTCCATCTCCTCGACGCGATCGCCGGCAACGGCGAGGTCGCCCCACACGGGGCCGACTTCGAGGACGGCTACCGCGCCAGCGAGATCTGCGATGCGATCGTCCGCTCGTCGGACGAGCGCCGCCGCGTCGAGATCGCGTACCGCGCGCTGCCCTAGAGTCCCAGCTCGTCCGCCGCCAGCTTCGTGCCGTCGACCCGGGCGCGGATCTTCTCGAACGCGGTCGCGCGCGCGGTCCCGGTGTCGTCGCCGAACGGCGCGAAGCCGCAGTCGTCGGTCGTCCCGAGGCGCGAGACGGGGATGAACTCCGCCGCCTCGAGCACACGGTCGCGGACCTCCTCCGCCGACTCGATTCTCGGGTCGATCGGATCGATCACCCCGACGAAGATCTGCTGGTCGGGGGCGGCGTACTCCGCGATCGCCTGCAGCACCCGCGGCCGGTCGACCTCGCTCGCGAGCTGGATGTAGAAGCGCCCTGCCTGGTGATCGAAGAGCGACGGCAGCAGCTCGGTGTAGTCGATGTCGGCGCTGTGGGTCGAGTCCTGGTCGCCGCCCGGGCAGGTGTGGACGCCGATCCGGCTGCGCTCTTCGGGAGCAAACCGGGAGAGGACGCGGTTGTTCAGGTCGACAAAGGAGCGGAGCAGCCCTTTCGACGGATCGAGCTTGACGGCGAGCCTGCCCTCGGTGAAGTCGATCTGGACGCTGTCGGCGCCCCGCTCGAGGCAGCTCCGGATGTCGCGCTCGGCTTCTCCGACGAGGTCGTCGAGGAACTGCTCGCGTGGGTAGCCGTCGATGCCCGTCCTGCGGGTAGAGAAGGCTCATCGCCGAGGCGGAGATCACCGCCTGTTTCAGCGGCCGGTGGGCGTAGGGCTGCGCCCGCTCGATGTAGGAGTCGGCGTAGGTGCGGTAGCGGAACGGGCCGGCGGTGAGGCATGGCAGCCGGCGGACGTGGCCGTCGGCGAACGGGATCGTGACGCCGGTCGGCGCGAGCGTCTCGAGGCCGTCGATCGGGTACGTGATGAAGCTCGGCTTGCGCTGCTCGCCGTCGGTCACGACCGGGGAGCCGGCGGCCTCGAGGCTCGCGATCGTGTCGCGCACGGCGTCGTCATAGCGCGCGTCGAGGTCTTCCTGGGAGATGTTCCCGGACCCGAAGGCTTCGATCCCCTCGAGCAGCTCGCGCGGGCGCGGGATGCTCCCGATCGGCTCGGTCGGGATGGGCACGGCCAAAACCTACCGGAGGATTCGTGTTCGATGCGCCGACCCGAAGCGCCGCCCCGGCCGAATGGCCGACGTCGAGCTTGACCCGTGTTCGGCCAGGCCGTCCACAACAGATCGGCTGCGGCGACCCAGCTGTGGCCGGGGCAAGCTCGCTGCTGCTCGCCGTTCCCTGCCGTCGACCGGCATCGATCGCCCGCGACTTGTTGTGCGCTTTCTCGGCGGCTTGTCAATCGCCTGGCTAGATCCGCCCGTCTCTTGCGGTCTTTTCGACCGGTGCCAACGCCGGTCGCCGGCTGCTACTCCTCGTCCCCCGGCGGCACCTCGCCTGCCGGGCGCCAGCCGAACGTGACCGTCAGCCGGTACGATGCGCTGACCCTCGACCGCGTCGACGTGGAACACGACCCCGTCGTGCACCGACCTCGTCGCCGGGCTCGGCGCGTACGGCCGAGGGCGCCGAAGACGAAGCCGGCGACCGTGTGGTAGTCCGCGCCAGGCAGCGTCGGCGTGGAACTGCTCGTTGAACTCGTCGATCGTCATGGTGCCGTCGATGCGCATCGTGTCCTCGTCGACCCGCTCCACCGTCTGCTCGGGCTCGTCGAACTCGTCCTGATCTCGCCGACGATCTCCTCGAGCAGGTCCTCGAGCGTGACGATGCCCTCCATCGTCCCGTACTCGTCGATCACGATCGCCATGTGCTGGTTCGTGCGCTTGAACTCGGTCAGGAGTGCCACCAGGCCCTTCGTCTCGGGCACCATCGACGCCGGCCGTAGCAGCTCCTCGATGTTGACGGCGGCGATCCCCCGCTCGTGCATCGCGGCGA
Source organism: uncultured Actinomycetes bacterium (assembly GCA_963781435.1). Taxonomy (GTDB): domain Bacteria; phylum Actinomycetota; class Thermoleophilia; order Gaiellales; family Gaiellaceae; genus PALSA-600. The sequence continues at coordinate 122,673 of CAWAGR010000019.1, forward strand.
TCAGATCGCGAACGTGGAGGATGCCGACGATCTCGTCGAGCGTGTCGCGGTAGACGGGATAGCGCGTGTAGGGCGAGTCGAGCACCGCCCGCAGCGCCTCCTCGGCGGGCAGGTCGATCGAGAGCGCGACCACGTCGGGGCGCGGGACCATCACGTTGGCGACGTCCTTGTCGGCGAAGTCGAAGACCTTGTCCACCATCTCCTGCTCGCCGCGCTCGATCTCGCCCTGCTCCGCCGAGCTGCGAGAGCAGCATGCGCAGCTCGACCTCCGAGTGCGCCGCGTGCTCGGCGCCGGCTCGCTGCTGCCCGAGCGCGTTCAACACGTACTCGTCGACCGACTTCAGCAGCCAGATGAACGGCTTGAACAGGATGAAGAACCCGCGCACCGGCGTGGAGACGGCGAGGGCGATCCGCTCGGGTGGCTGAGCGCGATCCCCTTCGGGACGAGCTCGCCGATCACGACGTGCAGGTAGGTGATGATCAGATAGCGCGAGGATCACGGCGAGCGCGGCCGCGAGCGGCGGCTCGAACAGGTGCGCCAGCATCGGCTCGCCGACCGCGCCGATCGCGAGCGAGGTCGAGGTGACGCCGAGCTGCATGGTCGCGATGAAGTTCGGCGGGTCGGAGGTGATCCGAAGCACGTGCCGCGCGCGCCGGTTTCCCTCACGGTCGAGCTCGCGGATTCGAGTGCGTCGCGAGGTGACGAGGCCGTACTCGGCCGCCACGAAGAACGCGTTCAGAACGATCAGGCCGGCGAGGGCCAGAAGCTCGAGCGCGAGGGTCATGTGCCAGCGCCGCTCGGCGGCGCGACCTCAATTTGCCAGCGCCGCTCGGCGGCGCGACCTTGATTCGCCAGCGCCGCTGGCGGACGAGCTGCGCAGGACTCAATGTTGTCGGAGCGCCGCTCGCCGGCGCGCAGGTACTGGGCAGCACGTCGGAACTGGGCGGCAGGTCGTCGTCCAAGCGGCTGGCATCGTAGCGAACGGATCGGGCGACCTTGCTCATACGAACGTGTGTTCTAGTGTCCCGGGATGGGCGTGGAGTACCGCGAGGAGCCGTGCAAGGTCGCCCTCAACCGCGTGAAGGGCATGCCCTTCGGCTGGTCGCTCAACCCGTACATGGGCTGCGTCCACCGCTGCACGTTCTGTTACGTCCGTGCGTTCGAGTTGCGGGCCGACCGTCCCGCGGACTCTCTCTACGGCGCCTCGATCCGGGTCAAGGTCAACGTCGCCGAGGTGCTCCGCCGCGAGCTCGGGCGCAGGTCGTGGGCGCGCGAGCCGGTGGCGATCGGCGCTGCGACCGACCCGTACCAGCCCGCCGAGGGCCGCTACCGGCTGACGCGAGCCTGCCTCGAGACGCTCGCCGGGGCCGCGAACCCGTTCTCGCTCATCACCCGCGGCCCGCTGATCGTGCGCGACGTCGACGTGCTGGTCGAGGCTGCGCGACGCGCCGACGTGTCGGTCACGTTCTCCGTGCCGACGCTCGACGAGGAGGTCTGGCGCCGCACCGAGCCGGGCACGGCGCCGCCGCGCCAGCGGCTGCGCGCGCTTTCACGCCTGGTGGACGCGGGCGTGCGCGCGTCGGTCGGGTTGGCGCCGATCCTCCCGGGCATCTCCGACGCGCCGGAGCAACTCGCGGCCGTCGTGCGGGCCGCGCGCGAGGCCGGCGCCTGCGGCGTCTGGGCGAGCCCGCTTCACCTGAAGCCGGGCACGCGCGAACATTTCCTCGACTGCCTCGCCCGCGACTGGCCCGAGTTGCTGCCCGAGTACGACCGCCTCTACGGCCGCGGCGCCTACCTCGCGCGCGGCGACTCGGCGCCGGTTCGCGAGCACGTGCGCGAGCTTGCCCGCTCGCACGGGATCCGCGACCGGCGCCGTGTGCGACTCTCGCCGCCGGCCGCTCCGGAGCAGCTCACGCTCCTCCCGCCTTGATCCCGCTGTCGGGGAGCAGCCGCGCCACGCATACAATCGCCGCGCGATGCCGGACGAGATCACGACCCTGATCGTCGACGACCACGAGGTCGTCCGCGAGGGCCTTCGGCTCTCGCTCTCGCGCGCGCCGCACATCCGCATCGTCGGCGAGGCCTCCGACGGGGCGAGCGCCGTCGCGCTCGTGCTCCGGCGCCGGCCCGCGGTCGTGATCATGGACGTGCGCATGCCAGGGATGGACGGGCTCGAGGCGACGCGCCTGCTCTTGGAGCAGTCCCCCGACACGAAGGTGCTCATCTTCACCGCCTATTCGGAGCGCTCGCTCCTCAACCGCGGCTTCGAGTCGGGCGCACAGGGCTACATCCTCAAGGAGTCGCCCCACGCGACACTCGTGCGCGCGATCGAGAAGGTCGCGGCGGGCGAGGGCTACGTCGACCCGGCCTTGATGCCGCAGTTCCTCGCAGGCCGTGACCACGGCGACCTGCTGACCCCCCGGGAGCGCGAGATCCTGAAACTCCTGGCCGACGGGCTCTCGAATGCCGACGTGGCCGACAAGCTCTTCATCTCTCAGGAGACCGTGAAGAGCCACGTCCGGCACATCCTGACCAAGCTCGAGGCCGACACACGGACGCACGCGGTGGCGATCGCGCTGCGAGAAGCGATCATCGATTGAGGGCGATCATCGATTGAACGACAGCGAGGGGCTCGACCGGCTGATCGCAGCCGAGCAGGACGAGCGCCGGCGTCTGGCTCTGTTCCTGCACGACGGTCCGGTGCAGGAGCTCTCGGGGATCGCGCTCATGGTCGACGGCGCGCTTCACTCGATCGCGAACGGACGCCTCGACGAGGCGCGGGAGATCATCGGCGCCGCGCTCGATCGCCAGCGAGAGACGATCCGGCAACTGCGCAGCCTCTCTTTCGCGCTCGAGCCGGTCGTGCTGCGCGACCACGGCTTCGTGCCGGCGCTACGCGAACTCGTAGACCAGACGAGCAGCGCGCACGGGCTCGAGGTGAGGCTCGACCTCGACGGCGCCGCGGAGCTCGGCAAGACCGCGGAGGTCGCGCTCTACACGATCATCCGCGAGCTGATCGATCAGTCGGTCCGGCGCGGGCCACCGACGCGCATCGAGGTCTCCCTCACGCGCACCGATGACGGCGGCGTCCTCGCGACCGTCGTCGACGACGCCGAGCCGGAGCGCCGCCAGCAGACGTTCGAGACGGTAGTGGAGCGCGTGCGCCAACTCCACGGCGAGCTCGAGGTGGCGCCTGCCGCCGATTGCGGCACCGAGATCCGGGTCACGCTTCCGTCTTACACGACCCAGCGTTAGTCTCCGGGCTCCATGGCCGAGGAGAACGGGAGCGGGAGGAACGGCTATCTGCTGTTCGTCTGGTCGCCGACGGGCTATGCGCTGCGCGAGCTCGAGGGCGAACCGCCCCCGGTCGGGCACGAGTTCGAGGAGGGCGAGCGGAGATTCGTCGTGACGCAGGTTGGGCCGTCGCCGTTCCCCGCCGATACGCGCCCCTGCGCGTTCTCGATCGGACGTTGAGCCTCTACGGCCAGGCGGTCTTACCGGCCGGCCGGATGTCCATCGCTCCGCCCGGGCGACAGTCCGCCGACCAGTAGTTGCTGTATGCCGAAAGCTTGTAGCCGGGATAGATGACGTCCCAGTAGAAACCCGCGATCGCCTGTGCGTCGTCCGGCGCGGCGCCGAGCTGCTGGGCCACGAACGGCATCGACTGCATGCCGTAGCAGTTCGCCTTCGCCTCGGAGTCGGAGTCTCCGGCCACCACGCCGTTACTGAACCGCATGCCCACCATGCCCCCGAGATGAATCGCCTCGTGTGCGAGGGTCAGGATCGCAGTCGAGTAGCCCCAGTACGCGTCCCAGTAGGAATCCGGCATCGCCCGGGCGATCCGCTTGTTCCCGAGGTAGCACCGCGCCGGCGGCGACTTCACCTTCGTCACGACGACCGTCGGCACGCGCTTCGTCGCCCCCTTCACGAGCTTCTGCACGTAGACGGTGGACTTCTTGTACTGCGTGACGACGCACTTCGTCGGCTTGGTGGCCGCGACGGCGAACCTCTTCAGAGGCAGGCAGACCTCCTCGCCGGTCAGTTCGGCGAAGTTCGCCAGCGAGCGCAACTCTCCGGTGCGACGGCTGAAGTCCACGCCGACGTAGCCGAGCTCTGCGTCGGGGTCGCCGCCGCGCTCGGTGACGAGCTTGCGCCAGTCGGTGTCGCCCTCACAGCGGATGGTCACGTCCTTCTTCGCGATCTGGGTCGCGATCTTCGAGAGCAGGAGCTCGAGCTCGCTTTCGTGCGTCGGATTCGTCCATGGCAGGTCGGGCGAATTGGCAAACGGCACCGTGTCCGCCGACGCCGAGACGGTCGCCGCGGTGACGGCGAGCCCGACCACGGCGATCATTGCCAGCACCGCGCGCATACGCGGGTTGTATCGGACCCTCCCCGGCGGCAAACGACAAGACCGCGGCGACACCCTAGAGCTGGACGTTGTGCTCGAGCGCGTACTCGTCGACGAGCTCCGCGACCGTGTCGAGGCCGTCGTTGAACGCCGCGTTGATCTTCACGAACGGCTCCCACTTCTCGGGCAGCGCGTCCTCGGGGAAGATCGCCTCCACCGGGCACTCCGGCTCGCAGGCGCCACAGTCGATGCACTCTTCGGGGTCGATCACGAGCACCCGCGCGGCGACATGAATGCAATCGACGGGGCAGACGTCGACGCAGGAGAGGTCCTTGATGTCGATGCACGGCTCGGCGATCACGTACGTCATCGCGACTCACTCTAGCGTCGTAAGCAGGCCATCGATCACCTCCCCCGGGCGCTCGAACAGCGCCGATTTCACCACCACGCGGTCGAAGCCGGCCGCGTGCGCGCGGCGCAGTCCGTCGGTGTCCTTGTGGTTCGTGAAGCCGAGCAACGGCACGTCCGGAAACGTCTCGGCGACGTCGTTCGGGTCGACGCGCGCGACGTCCGCGATCACGAGGTCGGGTGGATCGATTCCCTCGGCGCTCACCACATGGTGCTCGGAGAGCAGCGCCTCGAGCTTCCCGCGGAAGAAGAGATCGACCCCGACGAGCAGGATCGTCGCCATGACTGAAAGCGACGATAACACCGTCTCGCCCGAATACAAGATGATCGATCGGGACTATCGACCAATCAGCTTGTGGCTCTAGTACGTGCCGAGCCCGACCTTCGCGAACAGCTCGTCGAGCGCGATCCGCAGCCACCAGTCGCGGTTGAAGAAGAGCAGCACTCCGAGGACGATCAGGGTCGTCCCCGAGGCGATCTTCAGCAGCTCGTAGTGCTCGCGCACCCAGCGGAAGGCGCGCATCGCGTGCGCGAACGCGATCCCCGCGAGTACGAATGCAGCGCCGAGGCCGAGCGAGTAGGCGAAGAGGAGGACGACGCCGCGGGCGACGTCGCCGGTCGTGCCCGCGAGGACGAGGATCGACGCGAGCACCGTTCCGATGCACGGCGCAGCGCAGACCGCGAACGCCCCGCCGAGCAGCACGCCGGAGCCGCCGCGTTTGGCGCGCTGTAAGAGGCCGGGTGCGACGTTGCCCTGCGGCAGAGGCAGCAGACCGACGAACGCGAGCCCGATCACGATCAGCGCGAAGCCGGCGATCTGGGTCTGTGCTGTCTTCGGGACGACGGTGGCGACCGCCGCCGCGGCCGCGCCGAGCGCAACGAACACGAACGTGAAGCCGGCGATGAACGGCAGGCTCGCCACCACCACCCTCCGCCCGGCCCCGCGCTCGCCGAGCCGGTCGACGTCGACCGCCGAGACTGCCGAGAGATAGCCGGGCACGAGCGGCAGCACGCAGGGGGTGACGACAGAGACGAGCCCGGCGAGGAAGGCGACCGGGATCTTCTCAAGCATCGAAGCGGGCGAGCTCCTCGTCGACGCGCCGTTCGAGCTCTGGCTCGAGCGAGGGGCCAGTCGACGCGACGGCGACGGCTCCGTCGGGAGCGCGGCTGCGCGACCAGTACCAGGCGGCGGCGGCCAGGGCGGCGGCCCCGACCGCGATCCCGACGAACGGCAGCAACCAGGCGAGCAGGTCGAAGCCGTGCTTGCGGGGGACGCCGATCACTGAGCTGCCCAGGTAGTTGGGCGCGCCCACGAACTCGTTGACGATCTGGCTCTTCGTCGCCCCCTCCGCGATCCGTTTGCGGATGTACGCCTTCATCTGTCGTGCCACCGGCGCGTCGGACTCGTCGAGCGTCGTGTGGCAGGTGGGGCAGACGAGGTAAGCCTCCATCTCGCTCTGGGTCGGGTGCTGCTCGCTCGCGAGCGCAGGCGCGGCGAGCGCGAGGGCGAGCACGGCCAGTGCGGCCACAGCCCTCACGTCGTCGCCCCGCCGTTCTGGATCGCCCGCCGGATCCCGTTCGCCAGATCCTCTCGCGTCGCCGGTCCGATGAGGTGCGGTGGCACGACCCGTCCCTTCCGATCGATGAAGAACGTCTCCGGGTAGCCCGTGACACCGTAGCGGCCGACGAGCGACCCGCCGTCGGCCACGATCGGGTAATCGATGCCGAACCGCTTGATGAACGCGAGCGCCGGCCCGCGCAGGTCCTGCACGTCCACGCCGACGAAGACGACGCCCTCGTCCTTCCAGCTCTTCGCCGCCTTGGCAAGCGTCCGCGCCTCCTCCGTGCAGGGCGCGCAGTAGGACTGCCAGAAGTTGAGGACGACCACCTTCCCGCGCAGCGAGGCGAGGCTGAGCTCACCGGTCGTGTCCACGCGCGGCCGAGTCCAGAGGGGCGCGACAACCTTCTTGCCGCTGTCGACGTCGTGTGCCACCCCGCCGCCGCTCGTGTGGGCGAGGTCCCAGACGAGCAGCCCGAGCAGCGCGAGCACGACCGTGACCGCGGCGACCTGCGCAGCCCGGCGCATCAGATGACGAAGACCGTCGTGCCAACCTCGACGTGCTCGAAGAGCCACTCGGCCTGGGGGATCAGCATGCGGATGCAGCCGTGCGACTCGCTGTAGCCGATGCTCTCGGGCTTCGGCGTGCCGTGGATGCCGACGCCCGGCGCAGAGAGGCCCATCCAGCGGGTGCCGAGCGGGTTGCCGGGACCCGGCGGCACGGGGGTCGCACCCACGGCCCACGGAGACGCGGGCGGATACCACCACGGGTCCTTCCACCTGACGACGATGTCGAAGCGGCCGCGCGGCGTGGGGTACGCGGCCTGGCCGGTGGCGACCCTGAACGTTCGCCACGGCTTCGTGCCCTTGAAGAGCCTGAGGATGTTCTCGGACCGGTTGATCACGATCACCGCCGACGGGGCGCTCGCGAGCGACCGCGGCTGGAGCCTGGACGTGGTGACGTGGACCGGGAGGCGCGTGTTCGCTGCCAGCGCTCGGACGACACGCTGCACGAGTTCACCCTGGTCGAGGCGGCGTCCGAACGCGCGCGGCGCAACGTACGGCCGGCCATCGCGCAGTGTCAGCCCGTCCTTCGCCGGGCGGCGGTCGATACGGCTCGCGAGCCTCTTCGCCCAGGCGCGAACAGCCGCGCCCTTGACCGCGACGACGAGCGGCAGGCTCGTGCCCGGCTTGGCCGAGCGCGCGTGACCGACCGCGCCGGCGACGTACGGGGTTGCGAGCTTCGCAGGGTCGACTCTCAGCCGCAGCTTGTTGACGACGACGGTGAGCGGCTTGTTGAACGCCGTCTGAACCACCCTCTCCGCGCGCGTGGGCGCGAGGCGGCCGACCCGAACGCCGGCGATCCGGATGCTCGGAGGCAGCGTGATCACACGGCGGGCCGCGGGCGCCGCCGCGTGGGGACCACGCGTCGACATCGTCTTCGACACCGGTTCGCGTGCTGCCTTGCCGACCGCGTTCTCGGGCGCCACACCGGTCGTCGAGGCTGCGGCGACGGCCGCGAAGGTCCCGGCTGCAGCGAGGCCGAGCACGACGAACACAGCGACGAAACCCCGGCTCACGGCGGGTTCAGTGTAGCCAGTACCTCCAGCGCTTCTGCCGGGTCGTCGGAGACGACCGCGTCCACGCCTGCGGACGCGACGCGCTCCACAAGGAGCGGGTCGTTCACCGTCCACGCAATCACGGCCGCGCCACGGGCGTGGGCGACGCGCACGACGGCCGGCGACACGAGCGTGTGGTGCAGCGAGAGCACGTTCGCGCGGGCGGCCGCGAGCAGCAGCGGCACGCGCGCCGGCATCACGGCTCGCAGCGCAGCGGCGCCGCCCGCCGTCACCAAGCGCGGCCACCGGAGCCCCGAGGCGCCGTAGCGGTCGCGCGGGTAGGAGATCGCCCGCGGCAGCTCCGGCGCTGCCGCTCCGAGACGACGGAGGGAGCGTGCCCATGTCGAGGAGACGAAGGTCCGCTCCTCCAGCCCGTGCCGGCGCACCGCGGACACCACCTCGGCCTCGATGCCGGTGAGCTTCAGATCCAGCTCGATGCCGATGCCGTGCTCACGGAGGAAGGCGAGCGCATCGTCGAGGTGCACGGGCCGCTGCGGGCGCTCACGCTCGGAGTGCCCGAGCAGCAGGGCGGCGCCGACGTCGAACTCGACGATGTCGGCGCCGGCAGCGACCGCCGCGCCGAGCGCCTCGATTGTGTTCTCGGGCGCCACCGCGGCGGCTCCACGGTGGCCGATCACGAGCGGGCGTCCGGCGCCGCGGCGCAGGTTCACGTCGGGCGCTGGATCGTCAGATGCCGAACGTCGTTTGGATCTCGTGCCAGGCCGTCAGCGCGAAGAAGACGGTGAGGAACACGAGGACGGCGAGCACAACCCAGAAGCGGGCGTTCGAGCTGCGCGCGGCGTTCGCGCGCTGGCTGCGGGCTCGGCGGCGCGCACGCTCACGGAGATACGCATGCTCGACCGCGGCCGGGTCGAGCGAAGGAGCGTCGTCGTCATGTGGCGGTTGGCGAGTTGCAGGCTGAGCCATCCCGGGAAGTGTAAAGCGCCCCAGCCGCCGGATGCACGTCCGGCGGCCCGCGGCAGGGTCTTTGCCGGAGCGACGGGTCCCGGCGTGCCCCTCCTCCAACGCTCTCGATCGACTCCCGCCCGGCTCCAGCCGACGGTTCCGCTTTGTCTGACCGGCCGAAGGCCCCATACTTGAACAGTGCAGCCGCCCGACTTCTTCCTCGAGACCACCGAGCCGGAACCGCAACCACCGGCGCGCCTGGGAATCGAAGGCATCTGGGGCTCGGGCGACCGGATCATCTGGCTCGCCGCGCTGATCCTCACGCTCTCGACATTCATGGGCTGGTACACCGGCGAGGGCGTCGGCCTGAAGCTGGCGGTGATCGGCTGGAACACCGGCGTGCTCGGAAAGCTCGTCTTCTTCATCGGCCTCGCCACACTCGCGATCGTCATGCTGCGCGAGTCGGGAATCGAGTTGCCGGCATCCACGCCTGAGAGCCTGGTCATCCTCGTGCTCGGCGCCCTCGCAACGGTGTTCGTCCTGATCCGCGTGATCTCGATCCCGGACGAGGTGCTCCCTGCGGACGGGCGGGGGATCGGCATCTGGATCAGCCTGGTGGCGGCGCTGGGCGTGATCGCCGGCGGGCTGCTGCGAGCCGTGGAAGAGCTCTGAGCAGGACCAGCCCGACGACGACCCCCCACACCGCGCCCGCGACCACGTCGAGCGGGTAGTGCACGCCGACGTACGCGCGCGACCACGCGATCAGCGCGGCGAGCGCGTAGAGCGGCACGCGCAGCCGCGGCGCGAAGGCCCCAAGCACGGTCGCGCAGGCGAAGCTCGTCGCCGCGTGGCCGGAGGGAAAGGAGCTCGTGTGCGGTCTCGAGACGAGCGTGTCGACGTCGGGGCGCGAGCGCGATGTCGCCGCCTTCAGCCCGTCGGTCGTGAGGGACGCGACGACGACGGCGGAGAGCGTCCACACGAATACGTCCGCTCGCCGGCGAGCGAGCGCGAGCGCGAGCGCGATCGCGAGCCAGACGGCCCCGTGCGTGCCGACGTAGGTCAGCCCCTCCGCGAGCGGGTCGAGCACGCCGACACGGTGAGCAACGACCCAGCCCTCCAGGTGCCGATCCCAGCTCAGCATCGACGGCCTGGACTACTCGGGGCTCTCGGTCACGCGGGCGCCGGCGCCTTCGACCTCCAGCTCGAGCTTGACGCGGACGAGGTCGCGGCGGCGGTAGCGCCGATGGCCGCCCTCCGTGTAGAAGGGGGGCAGGCGGCCCTGCTTCGTCAGGGTGCGGACGGTGGACTGCGCGACGCCGAGAAGCTCTGCCGCCTGCGCGGGCCGCAGCCAGTCCGACTCGCCAGCGGGCAAACGCTCGGGAACGGGAGACTGATCGTCGCTCATGCCCGCTACGGCGCCGGCAAAGCCGGCACCTCCGCTCCTTGTGAGCCTCCGTCCAGCCTACGGCTGATCCCCGCTCCGGCGCCGGCAAAGCCGGCACCTCCGCTCCTTGTGAGCCTCCGTCCAGCCTACGGGCTGATCCCCGCTCCGGCGCCGGCAAAGCCGGCACCTCCGCTCCTTGTGAGCCTCCGTCCAGCCTACGGCTCATGGCTCACGGCCCCGTCGTCGTCACCGTGATCGTCGTCCGGGCGGCCGGCGCGAGCGGAAGCGGGTCGAGCGTTCGCAGGAGCGTCTGCGTACCGTCTCCCTGCGTGTTGTCGTCGAGCGCCTGACCGAGCGCGACGCCTGCGGCGAAGGTCACGACCGCGGCGACCGCCAGGATGATCGCGCGGCGCACCGTCACGGCCTGTAGTCGGAGGCGCCGCGCGCGAACACCTGAAAGGCCGCGTCGGTGACGGTGGCTGTGTCGGACGGGGCGGCTTCGTCCGGGCGAGCGTCGTGCAGCACCTCGCGCGCCCACTCGACCGCGCCGTCGTAGGCCGTGGCGAGCTCCTCGAGGGTAAATACTTGACCGATCCGGCGGCGCAACTCGTCCACGATCATCTCGACCTCGACCATGAGCCGCCGGGAGGTCGCGGACTCGGCGGGCGGACGCTCAACCCGCCGGCGCCCGTCTTCCCATTGCTGGCGGGCCAGTTCGACATTCACGACGCGCTCGATCATAGAGAGGTACAGCAGCCGTCCTTCGGCCAGAGCGGCGCAGCGTCGGCGAGGATGCGCGCGCCCAGTTCGTAGCCGGGTCGCGCGAGCGCGAACGCCGCGTGAGCATGGAGGCACTTGAGGCTGCCCGTTCGACTCGCGCCGGCGATGCCCACCGGCAGTTCCGGGCGGATCCTCCGCTGCTCGGCGTCGGCCCGCGCGAGGCTCGCCCGCAGCTCGGCGTCCTCCTCGGCCGCGCGCGTCCAGCGCGCGACGCCGCCGCCCGCCTCGAGTCGCGAGATCTGCGTCACGAGGTGAGGACAGGTGAGCCAGAACTGCGTCGGAAACGGCGTGCCCTCGACGTCGAAGGGCTCCTGCTCGGCCACCGCGGGCCGACCGAACGGACAGCGCACGGCCACACGCCGGAACGCGCGGGGCGGGCGCCCCAGCTGGCGCTCGACGATCGCAGCGTCGTCCATCCGCCCGAATCTAGTGCTTCTTGCGCCAGGTCGGAGATGCCCCTGACGATGTAGAGCCGCTCGCCGGGCTTGACCAGACCGAGCCGCCGCGCCTCGCGGATCAGCGCATCGCCCTCGCCGACCGTGGCGATCCGCCGCTCGAGCTGGCGCTTCTGCTCCTGAAGCTTCGCCACCTCGGTCTCGCGCCGGTTCAGCACCTCGCGCGTCTCCAGGTAGGCGTTGAGCGGCTTCCAGTAGAGGAGCCCGGCCACGACGATGCCGCCGAGCGCGAGCAGACGAGTCGGCCGCCGCAGCATTGCTGGAGCTTCGCGCTCCGCCGCAGCCGCTCCTGCCGCGGGTATCTCCTCGAGACGGAGGTGCCGGCTTGGCCGGCGCCTCCGCCACAGCCCGCTCAGACCATCGCAGCGAGGACGAATCGCCGCAGACAGGCGGGCACCCGAGCGCCGTTTAGCCCGGCAAGGAATCGAGCGTCCGCGAAGCGGGCGCGAAAATTCTGTGCCGCTATGCGACGTCGACCTTGATCACGTTGGTCGAGCCGGTGAGGTTGACGGCGGTGCCGGCAATCAGCACGACGAGGTCTCCCGGCGCGACCACCCCCGAGGCGCGCGCCGTCTCGATCGTGCGCTTCCAGAGGTCGTCGACGTCGACCGTCGACGGCATCGCGAGCGGCAGCACGCCCCACTCGAGCGCCATCTGCTGCACGGCCTGCTGGTGATGCGAGAGGCCGATCATCGGCCGGCGCGGCCGCAGCCTCGCGAGCTCGGACGCCGTGCGGCCAGTGGCGGTCGCGGCGAGGATCGCCTTCGCGCCGAGCGCCTCGGCGAGGTCGGTCGCGGCGTTCGACATCGCGCGCCGCACGTCGGTCTCGCAAGCCGGCTCGGGGAGTTGATGGCGGTAGCTCATCGACGGCTCGACCGCGCGCGCGATCGAGTCCATCGTGCGCACCGCCTCGACCGGGTAGGCGCCGACCGCAGTCTCGGCCGAGAGCATGACCGCCGAGGTGCCGTCGAGGATCGCGTTCGCGACGTCGCTCGCCTCGGCACGGGTGGGCTCGGCGTGCTCGACCATCGACTCGAGCATCTGCGTCGCGGTGATCACCGGCTTCCCTGCTTCGAGGCAGCTGAGGATGATCCGCTTCTGCAACAGCGGCACGGTCGCGGCGCCGATCTCGACTCCGAGGTCGCCACGGGCGATCATGAGACCGTCCGCCTCCGCCAGCACGTCATCGAGCGCGTCGACCGCCTCCGCCTTCTCGATCTTCGCGATCACACGCGCCGACGAGCCGCGCCGCCGGATGATCGCTTGCAGCTCGCGCACGTCGGCCGCGGCCCGCACGAACGAGAGCGCGACGTAATCGACGCCAAGGCCGAGCGCGAACTCGAGATCGACCAGGTCCTTCTCGGTCAGTGACGGGATCGGGATCGGCACGCCGGGCAGGTTGACGCCCTTTTGCGAGCGCACCCAACCGCCGACGACGACGGTGCAGCGGGCACGACGCCCCTCCATCGCCTCGACGCGGAGTCGCACCAGCCCGTCGTCGATCAGCACGTGCTTTCCCGGCTCGAGAACGTCGCTCACGACCGCGGGCACAATCGGCAGCTCACCGTTCCGGGCGGCGGCCGAGCCGACGACGATCACCTCGTCGCCGGCGATCAGGCAGCGCGCTTCGGGCAGATCGCCGATCCGGAGCTTCGGACCCTGGAGGTCGGCGATCAGCGCGAGCGGCCGTCCGAGCTCCTCCTGCACCGCCCGCACGAGCCCGGCGCTCGTCGCGTGGTCGGCGTGTGTCCCGTGCGACAGGTTGAGCCGCGCGGCATCCATGCCGGCCTCCACGAGCGCACGAACCGTGTCGTGGGTCGCGGTCGCGGGGCCGATCGTCGCCACGATCTTCGTCCGACGGATCTCGAGCGCCACTGCCCTCAGCCTACCGCCGCCCTCAGCGGCCCCTGTGATTCAGCGGCCTGCGCGCGGAAAGGCGGCCCAGCCCGGATAGACGGCCCGGTCGCCGAGCTCCTCCTCGATGCGGAGGAGCTGGTTGTACTTCGCGACGCGATCGGAGCGGGCCGGGGCACCCGTCTTGATCTGGCCGGCGTTCGTGGCGACGGCCAGGTCGGCGATGGTCGTGTCCTCCGTCTCGCCCGACCGGTGCGAGACGACAACCGTGTACCCGGAGCCCTGGGCGAGCCGGATCGCCTCGAGCGTCTCGGTCAGCGTTCCGATCTGGTTCACCTTCACGAGGATCGAGTTGCCCGCGCCCTCGTCGATGCCGCGCCGCAGCCGATCGGGATTGGTGACGAAGAGGTCGTCGCCGACGAGCTGCACCCGATCGCCGAGCTCGCAGGTCAGCTGCACCCACGCATCCCAGTCGTCCTCGGCGGCGCCGTCCTCGATCGACACGATCGGGTAGCGATCCGCGAGGCCGGCCCAGAAGCCCGGCAGCTCCTGCGAGGAGAGCTCGCGCCCCTCGAAACGGTAGAGCCCGTCGCGGTACACCTCGGTCGTCGCGGGGTCGAGCGCGATCGCAACGCGATCGCGGTGACCGGCGCGCTCGGCCGCCTCGAGGATCGCCTCGATCGCCGCTTCGCTCGAGGGCAGGTCGGGTGCGAAGCCTCCTTCATCCCCGATCGCCGTCGCGAGGCCCAGCTCGTGCAGCACGGCGCGTAGGGCGTGGTAGACCTCCGAGCCGATCCGCAGCGCCTCGCGAACCGACGAAGCGCCCGCCGGCACCAGCATGAACTCCTGGAGGTCGATCGAGTTCGCTGCGTGCAGGCCACCGTTGATCACGTTCATCATCGGCACCGGAAGCGTGCGCGCTTCGTCGCCGCCGAGCTGCCGGTAGAGCGAGATGCCCTCCTCTGCGGCGCAGGCCTTCGCCATCGCGAGCGAGACGCCGAGAATCGCATTCGCGCCGAGGCGGCCCTTGTTCGGCGTGCCGTCGAGCTCGATCAGCGCGCCGTCGAGGCCCGCCTGGTCGTGCGAGTCGAGGCCGAGGACGCGTCCGGCGATCTCGCCGTTGACGTTCGCGACCGCATCGGTCACGCCCTTGCCGCCCCAGGCGGCGCCGCCGTCGCGCAGCTCGACCGCCTCGTGCACGCCCGTCGAGGCGCCGGAGGGAACGGCGGCGCGGCCAAGCGCCCCCGACTCGAGCCGGACGTCGACCTCGACCGTCGGGTTCCCCCGCGAGTCGAGCACCTGACGGCCGTGGACCTCGGCGACTCTACTCATGAGCCAACCCTCGGTTGGACGCTCATCGCAAGTCCTCCTTCGCACGCTCGTAGAAGCGATCCTGCCCGGCCAGGTCGAGTTGCCGCCAGTCCTCGCCGTTCTCGGCCGCGAGGGCCTGCGCCCGCTCGACCCGATCCACGAACCGCTGTGTCGCCTGCCTGAGCGCGAGCTCGGGATCGACGTTCAGCCGGCGCGCCCCGTTCACCGCGGCGAAGAGCAGGTCGCCGAGCTCGTCGGCAACCCGTGACTCGGGCTCGCTCTCGGGCGCCGGTGCCCCTGCTCGGGCGACCTCGGCCTTCAGCTCGGCCAGCTCCTCGTCGAGCTTCGCGAGCGGGCCTGCGAGATCGGGCCAGTCGAAGCCGACCGCAGCCGCCCGCCGCTGAACCTTCCCCGCGAAGAGCAGCGCCGGCAGCGCCTCCGGCACGTGGTGGAAGACGCCCTCGCGCTCCTCCTGCTCCACCTTCAGCCGGTCCCAGTTCTGGCGCACGCGCCCGGCGGTGCGCGCCTCGACATCGCCGAAGACGTGTGGGTGGCGCGCCACGAGCTTGGCGTGGATCCCGCGCGCGACCTGCTCCAGGTCGCCGGCGCCGCGCTCGGAGAGGAGCAACGCGAGGAAATACGCCTGGAAAAGGAGATCGCCCAGCTCGTCGAGCAGCTTGGCGTCGTCGCCGGCGAGCGCCGCGTCCGCGACCTCGTAGGCCTCCTCCACGGTGTGCGGGACGATCGTGCGCACCGTCTGCTCCCGGTCCCAAGGACACTCGCGACGTAAGCGCTCGGTGAGCTCCTGGAGCTCGACGAGCGCGTCGGAGAGCGCCATTACGGAGTTGTGACTGTCGAGGCGGCCGACGTGTACTGCCCGCACGGATCGGGGCTCGGCGTGTAGCCGATCTGGTAGGCGATCTTGTCGCCGGTGCAGAAGCGCTTGGCCAGCTCGGAGGCCCAGTCGGTCGTGGCCTGGTTGCGCTTCTCGCCGAGGAGCTGCCGCCGGATCGTCCGGGCCTCGGTCTTTTCGGACGGTTGCTTGACCGGCGAGACGGCCTTGATCAGGAACCAGCCGTACTCCGGCGTGTTGACGGGCTTCGCGAGCGCGCCCGTCTTGAGCGAAAAGGCGACCTTTTCGAAGTTGGGCACCAGCTCGCCCTTCTTGGCGGTCAACTTGCCGCCGTCGTTCTTGCTGGTGGCATCCTGCGAGTACTGCTTCGCGAGCGCCGCGAAGTCGGCGCCGTTCTTCAGCTTCCCGTAGATCTGCTGGGCGAGCTGCGCCTTGTTCTTGCCGACGAGGATGTATTGCACCTCGCGCGAAGCCGGGTAGTCCCCCCGGTTGGCGACGTAGTAGGCGTGCACGTCCTCATTCGTCACCTTGACATCCTGCGTGAGCTTCGTGGTGAGCTGCTCGGAGATCAGCAGCCCCTTGATCAGGTTGCGCGCCTCGGCCTCGGTCACGCCTTCGCTCTTCAGCGCCTGCTGGAACTTCTTGTCGCTGCCCCCGAAGCTGTCCTTCGTGATCTTCGCGATCCTCTGATCCACGTTCTTGTCGGTCACCTGGATACCGAGCTTCTCCGCCTCCAGCTCGCGCGCGGCCCCCAGGACGAGCAGCCAGATCGCCTCGGCCTTGAGCGACTCGTACTCGGTTGTGCCCTCCTTGGGAAACGCCTGGCCCTGCGCCTTCAGGCTCGCCCGTGCTCGGCTGAGCTCGTCCAGGAGGCGCGTCTTCGTGAGGTGGATCGAGCCGACCGTGGCGATGTCGTCCGCGTTCAGCTTGGCCGAGCCACTGCCGCCTCCGCACCCGGCTGCCAACGCGGCGACAAGCAGTACCGGGGCGAGGAAACGAGCGTTCAAACGACGAACATTCATGGGCAGTGCGCTCATAAGGAGTGCGCTCGAAGTCAGGCAGCTTGGCGCGCGGCCAGCATAGCATCGACCAATCTGAGCGCCCCTGCGAGCTCCTCGTCGCGGAAGGTGACCTCGCGCTTGGCGGAGGTGTAGACGGCGGTGTCGACCCGGTCCCGCAGCTCACGCAGCTCGCCCGAGCCGAGCACGACCGGCCCCACCGCCGCGCGCCCGCCGCGGAAGACGAGGTAGTCGGCCCCGAGTCGCGCCAGCTTCAGCTTCGCCTCCTGGATCGCGAACAGGTTCTCGACCGGCTCCGGGAGCGGGCCGTAGCGGTCCTCGGTCGCCGCCTGGAGCTCGCGCAGCTCGTCCTCGTCCTCGACGAGCGCGAGCCTGCGGTGCAGGTCGATCTTCAGCGCCTCCGAGGCGATGTAGGCGCCGGCACGTAGGCGTCGACGCGCGCGTCCACACGCACCGGCCTTGCCGCGAGCCGGCGCTGGCCGCTCAGCTCGGCGACAACCTCGTGCAGCATCTCGACGTAGAGCTCGAAGCCGAGCGCGGCCACGTGCCCGGTCTGCTCGGCGCCGAGCAGGTCGCCCGCGCCGCGGATCTCGAGGTCGCGCATCGCGATCGCGAAGCCGGCGCCGAGCTCGGTGTGGTCGGCAAGAGTCGAGAGCCGGGCGCGCGCCTCGGGCGTCAACTCGGTCGAGTCCGGGTAGAAGAGGTACGCGTGGGCCGGGACGTCGCGACGGCCGACGCGCCCGCGGATCTGGTAGAGCTGGGCCAGGCCGAGCTGGTCGGCGCGCTCCACGATCAAGGTGTTCGCCTCCGGGATGTCGAGCCCCGACTCGATGATCGTCGTCGACACGAGCACGTCGGCGTCGCCGCCGAGGAACGCCAGCATCTTGTCCTCGAGCTCGTTCTCGCGCATCTGGCCGTGGGCGACGAGCACGCGTGCGCCCGGCGCGAGCTGCCGCACCTTCTCGGCCGCCTCGTCGATCGTCTCGACGCGGTTGTGCAGGTAGAACGCCTGCCCCTCGCGGGCGAGCTCGCGCTCGAGCGCCGTCTTCACGAGGTCCTCGTCGTACTCGCCGACGTGCGTGCGGATCGGGCGGCGGCCCTCGGGCGGCGTCTCGATCACCGAGATGTCGCGCAGGCCGGCGAGCGACATGTGCAGCGTGCGCGGAATGGGCGTTGCGGAGAGCGCGAGCACGTCGACCTCGAGCCGGAGCTGGCGCAGCAGCTCCTTCTGCGCGACACCGAACCGCTGCTCCTCGTCGACGATCACGAGCCCGAGGTCCTTCGAGATCACGTCGCGCGAGAGCACGCGGTGTGTTCCGATCAGCACGTCGACCTTTCCCTCGGCGTAGTCGGCAAGCACACGCTTCACGTCGGCGGGCTTGCGGAAGCGCGAGACCATCTCGACGCGAACCGGGAAGTCGCGGTACCGGTCGCGAAACGTGCTCCAGTGCTGCTGGGCGAGCACCGTCGTCGGCACGAGCATCAGCACCTGCTTGCCGGCGACGGCAACCGTGAACGCCGCCCGCAGCGCGACCTCCG
The DNA here is from genome assembly GCA_963781435.1 of uncultured Actinomycetes bacterium. GTDB lineage: Bacteria > Actinomycetota > Thermoleophilia > Gaiellales > Gaiellaceae > PALSA-600. Next base: position 140,708 of record CAWAGR010000019.1, read on the forward strand.
TCTTGCCGAAACCGACGTCGCCGCAGACGAGCCGGTCCATCGGGTGGGGCGCCTCGAGATCCTCCTTGACCGCCTCGATCGCCCGCGCCTGGTCCGCCGTCTCGCGGAACGGGAACTCCGCCTCGAGCCGCTCGATCCACTCCTGCTCGACGTCGTAGGCGACGCCCGGCTGGGTCTGACGCTGCGCGTAGAGCCGGAGCAGCTCGCCGGCCATGTCGCGAAGGTGCGCCCGCGCGCGGTTCTTCAGGTTGTCCCACGCCTTGCCACCGAGCTTCGAGAGCGTCGGCGCCTTCGAGTCGGCGCCGATGTAGCGCGAGACCTTGCCGATCTGCTCGTGGGGGACGAACACGCGGTCCTCGCCGCGGAAGCCGAGCAGCAGGTAGTCGCGAACGACGCTCGCGACCTCTTTCGTCTCGAAGCCGAGGAGCTGTGCGACCCCGTGGTCCTCGTGGACGACGTAGTCGCCGGTTCGGAGGTCGGAGAAGCTTGCGAGCGCGCGGCCGATCGGCGCGGTCGCGCGGGGGGCACGGCGGCGGAAGACCTGCGTGTCCGGCAACAGCGCCACGCCGAGGTCGCGCCAGACGAATCCGCGCCGCGCGGGAGCGACGGCGAACGAGAGGCCGCTCGGCTCGTCGCCCGGCCGGAGCATCGCCGGCTCGACACGCCGCAGCAGGTGCCGCTGCCGCTCTGCCTCGCCGCGATGGGCGAACGCGACCACGACGTCGAGGCCCCGGGCGAGCAGCCCGCTCAACTCGTTCTCTGCCTCCGAGAGCCCGCGCGCCGTGAGCGCCGGCCGTTGCGCGTCGAACGAGAACGGCTGTCCCTGCGGCAGCGGGTCGAGCTCGGTCGCCCCCTCGAGCGGCAGCGCAGCAAGCCCTTCCTCCGCCCAGACCTCGCGCACCTCGTCGAGCTGCCAGACGAGGTCCGGCGGCCGGTCGAGCGGCAACACGAGGTCGCGCGGGACTTTGCGAGCCCAGCTGGGGGAACCTCCCGGTTCCCCAGACCCCCTCCACCGGTCCGCTACCGCGGACGGGCGGCTGCGCCGCCGGTCGCGCATCTTCGTCGTCCGGCAGCATCGTCTCGAGCAACTCGCCGCGCCGCTCGGCCGCGGCGTAGATCGTCGCCCCCTCGACCTCTCGCAGCGCACGCTGGGTGAAGGGCGAGAAGGCGCGGATGCCCTCGATCTCGTCCCCGAAGAGCTCGATCCGAAGCGGCTCACGGCCGGTGGTCGGGAAGACGTCGACGAGCCCCCCGCGTACAGCGAAGTGACCTCGCTCCTCGACCCGCTCGACCCTTTCGTACCCTGCGAGCGCAAATGATTCCGCGAGCGCGTCGATCCCCGGCTCCTCACCGCGGGCGATCGAGATCGGCGCCGGGCGCGCCTCGGGCGGCGGCACCGGCTCGGCCAGCGCGAGGGCGGAGGCGCAGACGAGCCCGCCGGAGGCGAGCACGTCGAGCGCACGCGCCCGCTCGCCGACGAGGTGCGGCGGCGGCTCGAGCCCGGACCTCCAGCGAACACCGCGAGAGGGGAAGAGCGCAACGGCATCGTCGCCGAGGAACCAGCCCGCTGCCTCGGCGACGTCGCGCGCGTCGGCGTCGTCGGGTAGCAGCACGCAGAGCGCGCGGCCGAGCTCCTCGTGCAGCGCCGCGAGCAGCAGCGGCAGCGCCGGCTCGGAGACGCGAGCGCGCGTCGGCAGCGCCGCGGCGAACGCGGGCAGGCGGTCGTCGGCGCGCAGGCGGCCGACCAGCGTGTGCAGCAACGGGCGGTCCATGACGAAGGCCCGGAACGGCCGTTCCGGGGAGGGTCATCGTACTGGAGGCCTTGCCGTCAGTTGAACCGGCGCTGCGCGGCCTCGAGGCCACCCGCGTCGAGCGTCTCGACCGCCTCGGCGGCGCGTGTGACGATCGTCTCGGGATCCTCGTGCGGCTCGAAGTCGGCGAGGACGTAGTCGGCGAGCGGCCGCCGGTCGCCGCGCTCGGGCCGGCCGATGCCGACGCGCAGGCGCAGGAAGTCTGCGGTGCCGAGGTGCTGTGCGACCGAACGCAGCCCGTTGTGGCCGGCGAGCCCGCCGCCGCGACGTACCTGGAGCCGGCCCGGCTCGAGGTCGCTCTCGTCATGGACGACGAGAATCGCGTCCGGCTCGAGCTTGTAGAAGCCGGCCGCGGCCTGCACGGAGCGGCCCGACTCGTTCATGTATGTCTCGGGCTTGAGGAGACCGACGCGGTGGTCGTCGATGCGAACGTCAGCGAGCCGGCCCGAGAACTTGCCGCGCCAGGAGCCGCCGTGCCGCCGAGCGAGCTCGTCGACGACCATGAAGCCGACGTTGTGGCGGTTGCGCTCGTACTCGCGGCCCGGGTTGCCGAGGCCGACGACCAGCAGGTCGAGCGACGAGGCACGGTCGCCCCGGCGCCACGGCAGGCGCATTTATCAGCCCTCGGTGGTGTCTTCGCCGCCCGCAGCGGGCTCGCCGGTTTCGGCCTGCGCCTCCGGCTCCTCGCCCTCGGCCGGCTCTTCGCCCTCGGCGAGCTCCTCGACCTCGGGCTCCTCCTCGCGCATCGGCGTCGTGACGCTTGCGAGCACGACCTCCTCGGGGTCGTCGAGCAGCGTGACCCCGGCGGGAACGGCGATCTCGGACAGCCGGATCGAGTCACCGATGCGCAGCTCCGAGACGTCGACCTCGATGTGCTGCGGCACCTCGAGCGGCAGCGCCTCGATGTTGACCTCGTTCGTCACCTGCGTCAGCACGCCACCCTCCTTGGTACCCGCCGCCTCGCCGATCAGCGTGACCACGACTGCGGTTTGGATCGGCTGGTCGAGGCGGACCTCCTGGAGGTCGATGTGCGTGATCGTGCCGCGGACCTTGTCGCGCTGGTAGTCCTTGAGGATCGCCGAGTGCTCGCTGCCGCTGTCGACGGCAACGTCGAGCACGACGTGACTGCCGGCCGGCGTGGTCAGCGCGGCGCGCAGCTCACGCTCGCCCACCGCGATCGCAACTGGCTCGGAGCGGCCGTAGAGGACGCCCGGAACAACGCCCTGCTTGCGCAGGCGCCGGGATTCGGAGGATCCGAGGAGGTTCCGCTCGGAAACCTCGAGCTTGACGCGCTCTCCAGCCACGGCGCGCCAGTCTAGCGGGAAACCCGCTCGCGCCGAAAACGCACTGCGGGCGGCTCACGCCGCCCGCAGTAACGGGATTCCAGCTTCGGCGAAGAAGGTCGGGATCGCCTCCCGGCTTCTTCTACGTGCGCGTCTACGGCTTCTTGGTCGTGGCGTAGATGAATGCCGCGACGTCCTGGATCTGCGCCTTGGTCAGAATGGCCTTGTAGGGCTGCATGGCGCCCTTGCCATTCGTCACGCGGAGGACGACCAGCTTGTAGCCCGGCTTCTTCTTGTCGAGGTTCGGGCCGATCGTGCCTCTCCCGCCGCCCGCCTTGAATGTGTGACAGGTGACGCAGTTGGAGACGAAGACGACCTTGCCCTTCTTGGCGTTGCCGACCGGGGCCTTCGCCGCAAGCGCAGGTACCGCCAGCGCCACGGCAAGCGCCGCACTGGCGAGCCCGATGCCCGCGCGACGGACAACTCTCATTCGAAGCATTCCATCCTCCCGTTGAAAGGGTTCACGACCTCACTCGACTATACGCACGGCGCGACGATTCGACAATGAAGATTTTTGTCGGGAACAATGAGGATTTTCGTCAGCAATACCTCGTCGAGATACGAGTGGCAGCCGGTTTGGCCTCGGAATGACCAGATGCGTCCTCGCCGTAGCGGCCGCGGCGCTCCTTGCGGGCTGCGGCGGCCAGACCGCGCCGGACACGAGGCTGATCGCGTTCGCGCGCGCGCCGGCCACGAACGCGTTCTCCGACCTCTACGTTCTCCAGACGGACGGCAGCCTGCGGCGGCTGACGCACGGCGGGATCGACAGCATGCCGGCCTGGTCGCCTGACGGACGCCGGATCGCGTTCCAGCGGACGCAGCGCGGCCAGGCGTTCTCGCTCTACGTCGCGAACGCCGACGGGGACGGCCAGCGGCTCTTGCCCGACAGCGTCTCCGGCCAGGTCGACTGGTCGCCGGACGGGCGCCGCATCCTCGTCACCGACGACGGGGCGATCTACGTCACGAGCCGCGACTGGAGCAGCCGCAGCGTGCTGCTCGACCCGACACCGGCGAGCGCCCGGGATCCACGCTGGTCGCCCGACGGCAAGCAGATCGTGTTCGCCCTCGGCAGCGACGAGAGCGGCGCAGACGTCTACGTGATGAACGGCGACGGCACCGGCAGAAACCGGCTGACGCGGCTCGGCCCGGACGCGGGCTGGCCGTCGTCGCTCGCCTGGTCGCCCGATGGCCGGCGGATCGCATTCCTGCTGCCCGGCAGCCTCAACGTGATGAACGCCGACGGCTCCGGGAAGAAGGTGCTGACGCGCTTCCCGAACGGTGTCTTTCCCTCCTCGCTCGCCTGGTCGCCGGACGGCAGCTCGATCGCCTTCGCGCGGCTGAAGCTCGGGCCCGACCGGCACGCGAGCGGGATCTACGTCGTGCAGTCCGAGGGCGGCGAGCTCCACCGCCTCACCCGGAACATCGACAGCAATCCATCCTGGTCGCCCGACGGCCGCCAGATCGTGTTCCAGCGTCTGACGGGCTTTCACGTCTCCGAGATCACGCTGATGGACTCCGACGGCGGCAACCAGGTCAGCCTCACCAGCGGCGGTTGGACGGACTCGACGCCGGTCTGGAGACCGGCCACCGGCTAGAGACTGCTCTCGACCGTACGGCTCGCCCGGCCGGCGTCGCCGCCTTGCTCGTCGCGGGCTGAGAGGACGCGGCGACGGCCCCAACTTGGAGCCGTCGCCGCGAGCGCGCGGCTATCTGATCGCCGCCGCCAGGGCGTTTACGAGCCCCTTCCCGTAGAAGTTGTTGTTTCCGACACCGCCCTTGCAGACCTGCACCGGCGCCCCGAAGAAGACGACGCCCGGGTCGAGTGCGCTCGGGCAGCCCTGCGGCGTGGCCGTCCCACGCAGTGCGGCGACCACCGCCCCGACCGGCATCCCGGGGTGCGCGGAGCGGATCAGCGCCACGACTCCGGCCGCGTGCGGCGCGGCCATGGAGGTCCCGTTCAGCCACGCGTAGTACGCACCCGTGGACGGGTCCTGGATCAGCCGGCCGAGCGCCTCCTCGAGGGCGAGATCGCCCGCCGTCGACGAGTACGGCGCGAGTACGCGGCCGCGGTTCGGGTCGAACGTCGGCGTCTGGTACCGCGAGCCGCCCGGAGCGGTCACGTCGGTGAGGTTCCCGTACGACGAGAACCACGAGAGCAGGTTCTCGGCGCCCGTCGCCGTGACGACCACGACGCCCGGCAGCTCCGTGGGCAGGACGACGCAGCTGTTGTTCACCGGCCGCGTGACGGCCGCGCCCGGTGGGTAGTCCGGGCTGATCTCGTCCGTGGTCGGATGGTTGAGGTCGATCCCCTCGTTTCCGGCCGCCGCGACCAGCACGACGCCGCGCTGCTGCGCGTAAGAGGTCGCACGGCTGATCGCCTGGACGATCGCCTTCTGCTCCGCGTTGTTCCGGCAGTTGAACAGCCACGGATCCGCGAAGAAGCTCATGTTCGCGACGTCGAGCCGCTTGTCGCCCGCATACACGAGGGCGTTGACGACCGAGTCGGTGAAGAAGTAACCGTTCGCCGTGCCCGCCTTGAGAGCGACGATGGTCGCGCGCGGGGCGACCCCGGCGATCCCCTGGCCGTTGATCGGCGAGGCCATCGTGCCGGCGGTGTGCGTGCCGTGGCCCGCGTAGTCCTGGACGGCTGCCTTGTTCGAGCAGTCACCGACCGGGACCTGCTCGGCTGGAATGGACGTGGGCGTCGTCGCGTAGATGAACGAGCACGACGTGGCCACGTCGAGGTTCGGCGTGAGGTCCGGATGCGTCAGGTCGATACCCGTGTCGATGTCTGCGACCTTCGCGCCCTGACCCCGGTTGACGGCGTACGAGCCGGCCGTCGTGGCGCCGATGGCCCGCATGTCCCACTGGCACGCGCCGAGCGGGTCCGGCCCCGTCGTGAGCGGAACGCCGAACAGCGCGGCACAGGTCGCCTGCTCGGCGGCCGTGGTCGGGATCACCGCCGCGCGCGATGTGAAGCGCACCGGCTGCTTGACCTTGTGGCGGAACCAGGCGTCGTGGGCGACGCCGACGACCGCGCCCGATCGGCGCAGTTGCAGATCGAACTTGCCGTTCGAGGACGTGACCGTGGCGATCCCCAGCTTGTTGACGTTCACGATCTTGCCGCCCGCCTGCTGGACCGCGGCGATCCCCGCATTCTGGTGCGCGAGCTTCAAGACGACGATGTAGCGCCCGGCCGGTTTCGTTCCGGCCGACGTGGCTCCGGCCACCGTGATCGATACGGCAGCAACCGCCAGCGCAACCAGCACTCTCGAGTATCTCTGCACAACAACCCCTCTCCTCTGGGGCCGGCGCTCTGATCGCCGGCCCGGTGTGTCCAAGCACGCAAGGGGGGAGTTAAACGTCCGCCGGCCCTCGAAGTCAACCGCCCACGAAACCAGGCTCCCTCGCGAACGCGAGCTCCCGCGTAGGCTGCGATCACCGGCTGGCGCGGGCTTTCCGGTCGGCATCCGACCGTCGTTTCGACCTCGCTCGTGCCCTGCGCCGTTGCCTGACTGCACGCCGGCGAGGGAACCTCCGTACCGCGGAGAACCTAGAAGAGCTGGTTCTCGCCGCCGAAGATCGCCGAGACCGAGTCGTCGGCGAACACGTTCATGATCGTCTCGGCGAGCAGGCCCGAGACCGGTAGGACGGTGAGCTTCTCCGGACGCCTGAGCTGGTCGATCGGGACGGTGTCGGTGACGACGATGCCGTCCACGCCGGAGGAGCCGGCCAGCCGCTCGAGCGCGCCGCCGGAGAAGACGCCGTGGGTCGCGAACAGCCACACCTCGCTCGCGCCGTGCTCCTTGAGGGCGTCGACGTTGGCCACCATCGTGCTGCCCGTCATGATCACGTCGTCGCCGATGATCGCGCGCTTGCCCCGGACGCGGCCGGCGATCTCGGTGACGGCGACCGTGTCGTGCTCGAGCCGCGATTTGTGCATGATCGCGAAGTCCGCCTCGATCATCTCGCCGAAGCGGACCGCCTGCTTCGCGCGGCCGGCGTCGGGCGAGACGGAGACGACACCGTCGCCGTGCAGGCCGAGGTCGCGGAAGTGGCGCGCGAACAGCGGCAGCGCCGTCATGTGGTCGACCGGGACGGTGAAGAAGCCCTGGATCTGGCCGGCGTGCAGGTCCATCGTCAGGATCCGGTCGGCGCCGGCGAGCTCGAGCGCGTCGGCGACGAAGCGGGCGGAGATCGGCTCGCGCGGCTTCGCCTTCCGGTCCTGGCGGGCATACGGGAACAGCGGCACCACCGCGGTGATCCGCTTCGCCGAGGCGAGCTTCGCCGCCTGGATCAGCAGGAAGAGCTCCATCAGGTGCTGGTCGATCGGCGTGCAGCCGGTCTGGACGATGAAGACGTCGGCGCCGCGGATCGACTCGTCGTAGCTGCAGTAGGTCTCGCCGTTCGCGAACGTCTCGAGCGTGACCGCGCCGAGCTGGATCCCGAGCTGCTCGGTGATCCGCTTCGCGAGGTCGAGGTGCGAGCGGCCCGAGAAGACCATCAGGCGCTTCTGCGGCCCGCGCTCGATCCAGTGCACGGGCTTCGTCTCGGTCACCGTCGACCCCGCATCGAAGCCGGGGAGAACCAGCTCAGTCGTCCCGGTGCCGGGCTGCATATCCCTCCTTGTTCTCCTGCGGTGCCCTCGCGACGGCGAGCGCGTCCGGCGGAACGTCCTTCGTGATCACCGATCCTGCGGCTGTCCATGCTCCGTCTCCGACCTCGACAGGGGCGACGAAACCATTCTGAATCCCGGTCCTGACGTTCGTGCCGATCGTCGTGCGGCTCTTCGGCTCTGCCGGGCTGATGTGGGAAGTTCGCGGTGATGGCGCCGGCACCCACGTTCGTGTCCTCTCCGATCTCGGCGTCGCCGATGTACGAGAGGTGCGACACCTTCGTTCGCATCCCGATGCGTGAGTTCTTGATCTCCACGAAGGTTCCCGCCTTCGATCCCGCCTCGAGGACCGTCCCGGGCCGAAGGTAACAGAACGGGCCGACCGTCGCGCCGCTCCCGATCTCGGCGTCGACGGCGACCGTGTGCGAGAGGATCTCGGCCTGCGCCCCGACGCGCGTGCGGCCGCGAAGGTAGACCCACGGGTGGATCGTCGCGTCGGGCTCGAGCTGGACGTCGGGCTCGATCCAGGTCGAGCCCGGATCGACGATCGTGACGCCGTCGAGCATGTGGCGCTCGTTGATGCGGTCGCGAAGGACGGCGGCGGCCGCGGCGAGCTCGCTCCGCGTGTTGACGCCCGCCTCGAACGGCACCGGGGACAGGTGGATCGCGACCGTTTCTCCTGCGTCGACCAGAAGGCCGATCGTGTCGGTGAGGTACAGCTCTCCCTGCACGTTGTGCGGCTCGATCCGCTCCAGCGCAGGCCAGAGCTTGTCGGACCGGAAGACGTAGATCGACGAGTTCACCTCCCGGATTGCGAGCTCGTCCTCGCTCGCGTCGCCCGCCTCGACGATGCGTGCGAGGTGTCCGTCCTCACTGCGCACGAGTCGACCGTAGTGGCGTGCGTTCTCGTATTCGATCCCGAGCACCGTTGCGGCGGCGCCCGAGAGGCGATGAGTCTGGACGAGGTCGGCGAGAAGCTCGGAGGTGAGCAGCACGGCATCGCCCGACAACACCAGGAGGTCGACGGCGTCGTCCCCGAGGACGGTGCGAGCAGCCCGGACGGCGTCGCCGGTCCCGCGCGGCTCCTCCTGGACGGCGATCGCGTGACCGGGGAACGCCGACGCTGACCCGGGCGACGTGACTATCACGAGCGGATCGGGCGCGAGCGGCTCGGCAGCTGCGAGCACCCAGTCGACCATCCGCCGCCCGAGCACAGGATGCAGGTGCTTCGGTACCGCAGACCGCATGCGAGTGCCGAGCCCTGCGGCCATCACGGCGGCTGCGATCGGTGTCTCGGTCACGGCGGGGTCGATGGCTGGGGCGCCAGGATTCGAACCTGGGATCGCGGGACCAAAACCCGCTGCCTTACCACTTGGCTACGCCCCACTGCGCGCCGAGTATAGGTGCGGCACCCGGACGGTCGAGCCGAGCGCGGACCAGGGCGAGACTCCCGCCGAGCGCGAGCCCCACGGGACACGGTAGTTGCGAACGTGTGCCGTGTCCGTGCCAGCTCTGCAACGATTGTGGAACAAGTGCACGCCGGCGCGGAATCGTCGGCCATGCATTCGGGCGTCGATGCCGCCGAGCCGTCGGGCGATCGCCGGACTCAGGTTCGCTCGCGCTCGCGCTCGGTGAAGAGAAAGAAGAGCGTGGCGATCGCGAGGATCGCGAGCGCGACGTACGCGAGCGTCTTGAAGATGCCGAAGAGAAGCGGAACGAGCAGGACGAAGACCTGCGAGGCGGCGAAGATCCAGCTCGCCTGCCGAACCATGATCGAGCGGACGTTTCTGCCGAGGAAGAACCAGTAGCCGACCGCGGCGATTGCGACGACGAACACTGCCCACTTGGGGATCACGTGGGCGACGACCAGGACGCCTTCGACGACCGCGACCGAGAGCGAGATGCGAAGACGGCGCTCGCTCAGGAAGGCACCGGGTCTCGACATGGCGGATGAGGCCATCGGTGCAAAGCTACCAGGCAGGCTGGGCGATCCATGTGCGGCCGAGGTGGTCGAGTTCCGTCGCTGTCCGCACCGCACCGGCGCGATCGGCGAAGAGGCCGTACACGGTCGGGCCGGCACCGCTCACGTCGGCGCGGAAGGCGCCCGCGGCGAGGAGCTCGGCGGCGACCGGCGAGGAGGCAAGGTCATTTGGCGGCAGGTCGGCGAGGTCGTGGGCGCTGTGCGCTTGCGCGGCCACCTCGAGCACGCGCGCGCGCCGTTCGGCGAAGCCGGCGGCTCCGTCGAAGCGGGCGTAGATCGCGCCCGTCGATTCCTTGACGACTCCGGCGGGGAGGACGAGCAGCACTGCGTAGTCCTGCGGCAGCCCGAGCGCCTGGAGGGTCGAGCCGTCGCCGGTTCCGAGCTGTGGGCCCGGCTCGAGGAAGAAAGGGACGTCGGCGCCCAGACTCCTCGCGATCGTGTGGAGCTGCACGGGCGGAAGCGGCTCGTGGAGCAGGTCGTTCGCAAGCCTGAGCGCCGTCGCGGCGTCGGAGCTGCCACCACCGAGGCCCGCGGCGACCGGGATCCGCTTCACGATCCGAGCCCGCCACCGTGGCTCGGTCCCGGCCGCGGCCGCAACCGCCTCCAGCGCACTCCTGACGATCGTGTCCTGCTCGAAGCCCTCAATGGCAAGGGCCTCTGCAGCCTCGAGCGAGATCGTGTCGCAGAGGTCGATCCGCTGGAGCACCGTCGCCACCTCGTGGAGTCCGTCCGCGTTCCGCGCGCCGACGACGAGCGCGAGGTTGATCTTCGCGGGCGCGGCGGCGCTCGTCACGGCAGGGCGCGGGTGAGTGCGACGAACTCGGCCGCGGCTAGCTCTTCGGCACGTGCGGCGGGATCACGGCCGATCGTCGCGAGGGCGGCCGCCGCCTCTTCGCGCGAGGCGACACCGGCGAGCGCGAGCGAGTTGGCGAGCGTCTTGCGGCGGTATGCGAATGCGCCTTCGACAGCACGCTTGACGCCCGGCGGGACGCCCGGAGCCGTCCGCTCGAACGCGACGAGGGCCGAGGCCACGTTCGGCCGCGGCCGGAAGACCTCGCGCGAGACCGCGTGGAAGCCGGTTCGTTTGGTCACGAGCCCGATGAGGACAGAAACCGCGCCGTAGGCTTTTGTGCCGGGCACGGCGAAGAAGCGGTCGGCGACCTCGCGTTGCACCATCACGCACCACATCCCGATGTCCGGCATGCGGTCGAGGCTTTCGACGACGAGCGGAGTCGCGATGTTGTACGGAAGGTTCGCGACGAGCTTCTTCGCGGAGGGGTCGAGCGTGGCCGGGTCGAGGTCGAGTGCGTCCTGCCAGTGGAGGGTCGTCCGTGGCAGGTTGCGAAGGTGCGGCTCGAGCGAGCGGTCGAGCTCGACCGCGTGCACGTGGGCGACGCGCTCGGCGAGGTACCGGGTGAGAACGCCGAGGCCGGGGCCGATCTCGAGCACGACGTCGTCCGGGTGGAGGTCGGCGAGGCGGCCGATCACGCCGAGGATGTTCTCGTCGACCAGGAAGTGCTGGCCGAGCCGCTTCTTGGGGACGACCCTCACAGGCCGAACGCGGCGGTCGCGTTGGCGTCGATCTGCTGTCCGAGCCCGGCCGCGTCATCCCCGCGCACCTCGGCGAGCGTCGCGAGCGTGTGCATGACGTTGGCCGGCTCGTTGGGCTTCCCGCGGACGGGTTGCGGGGCGAGGTACGGGCTGTCGGTCTCCGCGAGCAGGCGGTCGCGGGGCACGCGACGCGCGGCCTCGCGAAGGTCGGCTGCCTTGGGGTAGGTGACGTTGCCGGCGAACGAGACGTACCAGCCGTGCTCGAGTGCGGGCTCGAGGAGCGCAGGGGACGAGAAGCAGTGGAGGACGACCGTGTCGTCTCTGCCGACGAGCGCCGCGAGAGTGTCCTCGTCGGCGTCGCGAGTGTGAATCACGACGGGCTTGCCGAGCTCGGTCGCGAGCGCGAGCTGGCGCTCGAACAGCAGCTGCTGCGCGTCGTGGGGCGCGTAGTCGCGGAAGTAGTCGAGCCCGGTCTCGCCGACAGCGACCGCGCGCTCGTGCGCGAGCAGCGTGCGCAGCTCGTCAAGTCGGTCCGCGTCGCCGTCTGCTGCGTTGTGGGGGTGGACGCCGAGGCAGGCGTAGACGCCCTCGTGCTGCTCTGCGAGCTCCAGGGCGTCGTGCGCGCCCGCGATCCTGGTCGCGACCACGATCACGCGGTCGACTCCCGCCTCGCGCGCGCGCGCGAGGACCGCCGGCGCCTGGTCGCGGTCGAGGTGCGCGTGGGTGTCGATCACGCGCTGACGGCCGGGGCGTCGATTCGCGGGAAGAGTGGCGCCGCTTGCTCGATTCCGTGCAGCCTCGGTGAGCTTGCCGTACTCGATGCGGTCCCATGAAAGCTCGACGGGCTGGCCGAGCGCTTCAAGGATGCGGAAGCTCGAGCGGCCGGCCAGCCACCGTCGTAGCCAGCAGCTCGGACGCGCGGTTTCCGGCAGATAGGGCGACAGCGCGATCGCGATGAGCGTCGCAGCCCGTGGCGAGTCGTAGAGCACGGCGTTCGCCGCGCGGGCCTGATCCTTCGCCAGCTCCCACGGGGCGAGCTCGGTCACGTGGCGGTTGACGAAGCCAGCGCACGACCTCCCAGATCCGGTCGATGGCGGCGGTGACGTCAAATCGCTCGAGCGTCTTCGCCGCACGCACCCGCAACTCGTCGACAGCCTGGGCGAGGTCGTCGTTGCGGCCTTCGCGGCGCGGGATCCGGCCGTCCCGGTACTGGGCGATCATCGCGGTGGTGCGCGAGAGCAGGTTGCCGAGGTCGTTTCCAAGTTCGCGCTCGTAGCGTTCGTGAATCCCTTCGATCGAAGCGCTGACCGTCCTGCCCGAACGAGACGGCGCGTGCGCACCAGTAGCGCACCGGATCGGCGCCGTAGACGTCGATCAGGTCGAGCGGGTCGACCACGTTGCCGAGTGACTTCGAGATCTTGCGGTCGTCGAGGAGGAGGTAGCCGTGAACGAAGATCTGTTTCGGCACCGCATAGCCGGCGGCCAGCAGCATCGCGGGCCAGTAGACGCAGTGGAAGCGCAGGATGTCCTTCGCCATCAGGTGCCTCACGTTCGGCCAGAACTTCGGCCGCAGGTCCTCGCCCGGCCGCGCGTAGGTCAGCGCGCTGAGGTAGTTGATGAGGGCGTCGGCCCAGACGTAGGCGACCTGACCCTCGTCCCACGGCAGCGGGATGCCCCACGGTTGCGCTTCGGCCCGCGCCCGGCTGATCGAGAAGTCTTGGAGGCCACCGGAGATGAAGCTGCGTGCCTCGTTGAATCGAAACTGCGGCAGGACGAAGTCGGGCCGCGCGTCGTACAGTTCGAGCAACCGGTCCTGGTAGGCGGACAGGCGGAAGAAGTAGTTCCGCTCCTCGATCGTCTCTGGCACGGTTTCACGGATCGGACATTTTCCGTCGACGAGGTCGTTTTCGGCCTTGAACTCCTCGCAGCCGACGCAGTAGAGACCTGCGTAAACGCCCTCGTAGACATCGCCGTTGTCGTAGATGCGCTGCAGGAACTCGCGGACGAAACGCTTGTGCCCTTCATCGCTGGTCCTGATGAAGAAGTTCGGCTGTGCGTTGAGCCGCCGCGGTAGCTCCCGCCACACCTCGGCGATCCGGTCGACGTACTCCTGCGGGGCGAGCCCCTGTTCCTCGGCGACCCGGTAGACCTGCGTCGCGTGCTCGTCCACACCGGTCAGGAAGAACGTTTCGTTTCCCCGCTGCTGCTGATGCCGCACGAGGATGTCGGCGGCGCACGTGGTGTAGGCGTGGCCGATGTGCGGCTTGCCGTTCACGTAGTAGATCGGCGTCGTCAGGTAGTAGGGCATCGGCGGCAATGATACGAGGGGGTCTTACGAGAGGCCGGCGCTGGCTCCGAGCGAATGCGTGACCCGCGAGGGGCAGAACGCCGAGAAGTGCAATCAGCACAGCGGCGAGCGCCGTGATCAGGGCGTCGGGCCGCCGGCGGGCGCCGGCGGGCTCGTCGGCGTCGCCTCCGTGCTTCGACAGAGCGCCATGCGGGGCGGAGGCCGGCTCCGGCGCGCCTCCCCTGGCACGCAGCGCGGCGCCGGCGGTGGTGGCGCGCGACCGGGGCGCGTGGCTCGGCTGGACTCCATGAACCGCTGCGCGCGTGATACCTCCGAGCAACGGGAGGTCGATGCGCTGAGCTGCCTCGCCGGCAACCGCCTGGGAACGGTGCGCGGTTGAGCCGCGTGCCTCGAGCCGAGCCGGCGCCCAACCGGTCTCGGTCACCAGCCGTCGACTGGTCGCAGGCTCGGCACCGTCGACGGGCGCAGCCGTTTCGGCTTCCGTGCCGCTGCCAACAAGGCCGCCTGCATCCTGCAGCTGCCCGGAGCCCCTCGCCGCGAGCGGTGGCTTGCCCGTGACGGACGTCTCCGGTGGAACGCCGTCCGCCGCGCCGGTGTCGAGTCTCGGGCGCCCGAGCACAGCGCCGGTTGCCCGGATCGCGCCGACTACCCGCTCGCTCGTGGGAGGAGCGGCCGGGGTTGGCGCCGCGGGCGTCGACGGAGCCGGCGGGACGTCGGCCGGTTGAGGCGAGCTCGGCGACATGGCGTCGCCGGACGGCGGACCGCCGGACGAGCCAGGCGCCGAGGACGCTGGTGTCGAAGGAGCCGGCACCCCAACCGGGAGCGTTGCCGCCGGAGGGGCCGGAGCCGCCCCCACGAGCACCGTCCCCGGATCCGGCGTGGCCGGCACGACGGGATCGCTCGGCGGCACCAGGCGCAGCGGCAGCATCGAGACGGGGTCGACATAGCCGTACTCGTCGTCCGTACGGCGAAGACCCAGATGGACGTGCGTGTCGCTCACCCCGGGCTCGTCGCTCGGACCGATCGTCCCGACGCCGTCGCCCTCGGCGACCGACGCGCCCTTCGTCACGGTGATGGAGCCGAGATGGGTGAGCGTCACCGACCAGCCGTCGACGGTCTCGATCGTGACGCACTTGCCATTCGTCGGCACCGTGCCCGCGAACGAGACCACCCCCGTCGCCGGTGCTCGTACCGCCGCTCCGAGCGCCCCCGCCACGTCGATACCGCGATGTTGGCCCGCCGCTTTGGGGAATTCGCGGTCGAAGGAATACGGCTGGAGCACGACGCCTTCGACCGGCCATGTCCAGGCGCCGGCCGGCGCGACGACGGCAAGCGCAACCACGAGCACGAGCAGGATTCGCCGCATGAGCTTCCACCTCTTCTGAGTCGGACATGCTGGGAGAACGTCTGTTCGCCCACCGTACGAACGGGGGCGACGGCTGTCAAACCTGATTACAGATTTGTCACAGAGTTGTCACAGAGAGCCGCGGTAGAGGTCGTTTCGCGGCACGTCAGTGAGCCGCGCGACCACGTCGGCGGCAACCCGCCGAGGCGTTCCAGCGGCGACCAGATCGGCCACAGCCGTGGCGGCCGCGGCCGCGCGGGGCGCGCCCGCCCACGGCCCGAGCACCATGGTGATCTCGCCCTTCGGCGGCGTCGAGAACCGCTCTGCGAGCTCGGC
This sequence comes from uncultured Actinomycetes bacterium, assembly GCA_963781435.1. Lineage (GTDB taxonomy): Bacteria > Actinomycetota > Thermoleophilia > Gaiellales > Gaiellaceae > PALSA-600. Next base: position 155,998 of record CAWAGR010000019.1, read on the forward strand.
GGCGGTCCCGCGCACGACCTCCTCGAACCGCTTCGTCAGCTCGCGGCACACGGCGACCTCCCGGCCCGGAGCAGCCGCCGCCAGCGACCGCAACGAAGCCCCGAGACGTTGCGGCGACTCGAACGCGACCACCGGCCAGCGCCACGGCGCGAGCTCCTGCCAGAGCGCTTCGCGCTCCGCGGCGCGGCGCGGCAGGAAGCCGACGAACGTGTACCGCTCCGACACGAGTCCGCTCGCGACGAGGCCCGTCTCGACCGCCGACGGTCCCGGCAGCACCGTCACGGGCACCCCCGCGTCGAGAGCCGCACGTACGAGGCGCGCCCCCGGATCCGAGATCCCCGGCAGGCCCGCGTCCGAGACGAGCGCCATCCGCTCGCCCGCTGCGAGCCTCGGCAAGAGCTCCGCGATCCGGGCCACCTCGTTGTGCTCGTGGTAGGAGAGGAGCCGTGCCTCGATCCCGTGACGAGACAGCAACCCACGCGTGTGCCGCGTGTCCTCGGCGAGCACGACCCCGGCCTCGCGCAGCTCCTCGAGCACGCGCAACGTGACGTCGTCGAGGTTGCCGATCGGCGTCGCGCAGACGGCGAGGGGCATCCTGACCGGCCTACCCGACCAGGTCGAACGCCGCGAGACCGGCGCCGATCACGCCTGCGAGCGGACCGAGCTCCGCCGGGACGACGCGCACGTCTCCACCCGGTGCGAGCGCATCGCGCTGGACGACCTCCCGCACCGGCGCGAGCAGCTGATCGAAGGCAGCGATGCCGAGACCGCCGCCGACGACGACGACCTCCGGCCCGAAGATGTTGACGAGCGAGGCAGTCGCCGTGCCGAGATGTCTGCCGATCTGCACCAGGGCAGGGTGACGCTGGGCGATGAGGTCGTGCGCCGTCGCACCCGGACCGAGGACGCGCCCGGCCACGCGGTCGACGGCTGGACCTGCGCAGTAGGCCTCGACATGACCACGGCCCGTGCATGCACCGAGACATGGCTCGCCGTCCTCGACGATCACGATGTGGCCGAGCTCGCCCCAGCCCCGAACGACCCTCCCGTCGAGGATCGCACCGCCCCCGACCCCGGTGCCGAGTGTCAGGAGGACGAGATCCCGGCTGCCGCGACCGGCGCCGAGGCGATGCTCGGCGAGCGCGGCCATCGCCGCGTCGTTGTCGACGCTGACCGGAAACCCCAGCCTGTCCTGCATCTCGTCGCGAAAACGCGGGTGGGTGAGCGGGATGTTCACGGCCCCGAGGGCGCCGCCCGTCCTCTGGTCGACACGGGCCGGAATCCCGAATCCGACCGCCTCCACATCGGGTGTTCGGAGCTCGCCGACGGTCGCGGCGAGCTCGTCGAGCAGGGCTTCTTGGGACGTTTGGACGGTTGGATGACGAACCGTCCGCTCCAGCTCGCCCCCACGGTCGATGACACCCGCGAGGATCTTCGTCCCGCCCACGTCGACCCCGATCACGCGCGCGCCGGCCAAGGTGGTGGGTACCCTACTTCTCCGGATGGCGCCGGACGAGAAGCCCTACCGCGTCTATCGAGGCGGTCGGGTCAAGGGCAAGGTCCCCGCGCCTTCGAAGCCGCGTCCCGGCAGGACCGGGCCCGACGGAGAGCCGGAGCGGGCCTCCACTCTCGGCGGCCGCCCGGGTGAGAAGCGGCGCATCAGGCTGCCGGGACGGCCTTCGTGGAAACGCGTGATCGTGATCGGCATCCTCGTGCTGCTCGCGCTCTTCGTCGCGTGGGCGGTCACCAGCTACCTCGCCGTCCGGAGCGGCGTGGAGGCGGCGAACAAGCGCCTCGAGCCCGGGACCCGGGCCGCGCTCAGCAAGACGGACGGCCTGCTGCTCTCGCATCCGACGACGATCTTGCTGCTCGGCGTCGACTCCGCTGACCTCCCCGGTCGCAGCGGCGACCGGCATGCCGACTCGGTCATGCTCGTGCGCACGAACCCGTCGCGGCACCGGATCTCCTACCTCTCGGTGCCGCGCGACCTGCTCGTGCCGGTGCCGGGCGTCGGCAACGCGAAGATCAACGCCTCGTACCAGGCGGGCGGCGCGCCCCTGGCGATCAGAACGGTGCGCGAGTACACCGGCCTCGAGATCGACCACGTTGTCATCGTCGACTTCTCCAACTTCGAGGACCTGATCGACGCCGAGGGCGGGATCACGATCGACGTGCCGGCGCCGATCCTCTCGAACCGCTTCGACTGCCCGTACAAGACGGCGCAGCGCTGCCAGCAGTGGCAGGGCTGGCGCTTCCGCAAGGGGAAGCAGCACATGGACGGAAGGCGGGCGCTGATCTACTCGCGCATTCGCGAGAACCGCCTGAACCCGCGCGAGACCGACCTGACGCGCGGCGCGCGGCAGCAGGCCGTGATGCAGGCCGCGACCGCGAAGCTGACCTCGCCGGCGACGCTGCTGAAGCTGCCGTTCTCGGGCCGCTCGCTCCTGAAGCCGCTCGCGACCGACCTCTCGACCGGGCAGCTGCTCCAGCTCGGCTGGGTGAAGCGCCGTGCGTCAGGCGGCAACACGATCTACTGCCGGCTGGGTGGGGACGCGACGACCTTGGGCGGTCAGTCGGTGATCATCCCGAGCGAGGACAATCGCAACGCGCTCGCCATGTGGCAGGGCGACTCGGCGCCCCAGCCGCCCTCGACGACGTTCGGGCCGGGCTGCGTCAAGGGCCGCCCGCTTCGGTAGATCGCTCGAGATGATCGACGCCCGGGTCAGGAATCGGCGGCGGCGGCACTGCTGCCGCCCGACGAGACTGTCCGACGAGGAGGAGCCGCCCGACGAGGAGCCGCCCGAGGAGCCGCCCGACGACGATGATCCATCGGACGAGGACGAGCCGTCGGAGGACGATGACGACGAGTCGCCGGAGCTCGATTCCCCGGAGGCCGAGTCCTTCCCCTTGCGCGCGCCCTTGCCGTAGTCGGTCGAGTAGAAGCCCGAGCCCTTGTAGTGAACGGCGACGGAGTGGAGCACCCGCTGGAGTGGCTCGGCGCCGCACACCTCGCAGCGGTCGGGGCTGGGCTCGGTCATGCCGTGGAACACGTCGAACAGATGCCCGTTCGGGCACTTGTACTCGTAGATCGGCATCGGACGGGCAAGGCTAGCAGCGGCCTCGGAGGCGATAGCCTCGCACGGGCCTTGCCTCGCCGCCTCCTCCTCGTCTGCGCGCTGGCGCTCGTTTCAGCCCCGTCGGCGTGGGGGCACGCGATCGTCATCGGCACCGACCCGCCGAACGGATCCGTCCTCGCCGGCTCCCCGACGGTCGTCGCCGTCAGCTTCGACGACGCCGTTCGGGTGGGCTCGCGGAACGCGGCGATCAGCAACGACGGCGACGACGTGATCGGCGGCCGGCCGACCATCCGTCAGTCGCGCACGCTCGTGATCCCGCTGAAGCCCAACCTCCCGAACGGGAACTACACCGTCCGCTGGAGCATCGTCTCGGACGACGGCCACCAGGAAGAGGGCGTGATCGCGTTCGGGATCGGCAAGGGCGGCGGCACGCCCGTGGCGGCGCTCGGCACGCGTGGAGTCCTCGCCTGGCAGGAGATTGCGATGCGGGCGGTCTTCTTCCTCGGCGTGCTGGCCGCCGTGGGCGCCGCGTTCTTCGGGCTCGTCGTGCTGGGGCCGCTCGCGGCCGGGCGCGAGCTCATGCGGCGGCACGCTGTCCTGCTCTCAGCCTCGTTCCTGTTCGCCTTCGTCGGCGCGGACGCGCTGATCCGCGCGACGAGCGGCAGCGCGACTCGATTCGAGCGCGTGCTCGTCGTGGCGGCGGTGGCGTCGCTCGTCGGCACGGCTGCGGCTGCAGTAGCGCTCTACTGGGCGCGCGCGATCTACCTCGCGTGGGCGGCGGCCCTGGTGTTGCTCGCCTGTCCGACACGCGCAGGCCACGCGCTCGACGGCGACCAGCCGGCACTGCTCGCGCCGCTCGCAGACGTGCTGCACCTGGGTGCCGCGGCCGTCTGGCTCGGCGGGCTCGCGTCGCTCGTCCTTGTCGTCGGGCGCGCGCCCGAGGCGACGCGGATGGCCGCGGCACGCCGCTTCTCGAACTTCGCGATCCCGATGGTGCTCGTGCTCGCCACGGCCGGCGCCTCGAGGGCGCTGACCCAGCTCACGTCGGTGAGCCAGCTCTGGGAGACGGGCTACGGCCGGACGCTGCTCGTCAAGTCGGCCCTCTTCGCGGTGCTGATCGTGCTCGGCTGGCTGAACCGCCGCGGACTCGCCGCCGGGTTCGCACGCCTGCGCCGGATCGCGCTCGCGGAGTTGCTCGTCCTGCTCGTGGTCGTCGTCGCGGTCGGCGCGCTCACCGACCAGCGACCCGGCAGCGCCCGCGCGACGACGCCGAAGCCGACGCAGCCGAGGGTGCACCGGCCGCCGCCAGCGCCCCCGCCGGGTGCGTTCGTGGACGGCGCCCAGGCGGGACCGCTCGCGGTCGGCTTCGCCTACGAGGGCGGCAACGCGATCGTGACGCTGACCGGCCGCGACGGCGACGGCGTCACCCGCACGCCGGTCACGATCGACGGCCGCGCCCCGCGCGTCGTGCGGCCGCGGCTGCTTCTCGCTGCCTGTGCGCGGCCGGAGCGTCGCGGTCCAGGTAGGTGCCACCGCCCTGAATTTCGCAGTGCCCACGCGGCTCCGTCCGGCGACCGCCGAGGTGAGGCGGCTGCGACGCGACTACGAGGCGCTCTCGAGCGTCGTCATCCACGAGCGGCTCTCGTCCGGCCCCGGCAGCTTCCAGGTGACGCAGTTCCGCGAGCGGGCGCCGGCCGGCATGGCCTACCGAATCGTGGGGGCGAGCAACCCCAGGCTCGTCGGCACGGAGGGGATCGTGATCGGCTCTCGCCGCTGGGATCGGTTCCCTGGCGGGGCCTGGGCCGCCTCGCCGCAGACGCCGCGGCAGTTCCCGTCGGCCTACTGGACGGCGGGCGCGCGCAACGCGTACTACGTCGCGAACGACGAGATCGCGTTCTACGACCCGTCGTTTCCGGCCTGGTTCCGCGTGCGCTTCGACCCGCGGACGGGGCACGTGCGCGAGCTGCACATGGTCGGCACCGCCCACTTCATGGACCACGTCTACTCGGGCTTCGACCGGCCGGTGTCGATCTCGCCGCCGCCCTCGCGGTAGCTCTGCGCCTCGCGCTCGACCAGCTCGAGGAAGCACGGCGCGTCCTCGAACGCGGCGAGCCCGGCGGGCGCGTCGCGCGGGCGGCGCGAGGGCCGGCGCAGGCGGCGGGCGGTCACGATCCCCGCCGCGCCGACGAGCCCGCCGAGCGCGAAGGAGCGGAGGCGGGCGCGCTTTCCCGAGGAGAGGCGCCGCTGCTCGTCGTCCATGCGACCATCCTACGATGCGGATCACGACTCTCGGCGACCTGCTCCTGGACGTGATCGCCCGGCTCGACGAGCCGCTCGTACCCGGCGACGACCGCATGGCGACGACGCGGGTCGGCGCCGGCGGGCAGGCCGCGAACGTCGCCGCGTGGGCCGCGTCGCTCGGCGCCGAGGCGCGGCTCGTCACGAAGCGTGGCGCAGACGCGGCCGGCGAGCTCGTCGCGGGCGAGCTTCGTGGGCACGGCGTCGAGGTGCTCGGGCCGGTCGAAGGGCGCACCGGCGTCGTCGTCGCGGTCGCGGCGGCGGGCGACCGCACGATGGTCTCCGACCGCGGCTCGGCGCCTTCGCTCCGCGCGGACGAGCTCGATCCCGCGTGGTTCCGCTGCGATGCTCTGCACGTGTCGGGGTACGCGCTGATGCGGGAGCCGGTCGCGTCGGCGGCGGCGCGGGCGGCCGAACTGGCGCGCGACGCGGACGCGTCGGTGTCGGTCGACCTCTCCTCGTGGACGCTGATCGACGAGGCGTTCCGGGAGCGCGTGCGCGCGCTCGCGCCCGACGTCGTGTTCGCGGTCGAGCGCGAGCGCGAGACGCTCGGCGAGCTCGACACGCGCTGGATCGTGAAGCGCGGCGCCGCCGGCGTCGTCGTGGACGGCGTGGCTCATCCGGCGCGCCCGGTCGAGGTCGTGGACGCGACCGGCGCCGGCGATGCCTTCGCGGCGGGCTTCCTCGTCGGCGGCGTCGAGGCGGGCCTCGAGGCCGCGGCGCGCTGCTGCGCGAAGCTGGGAGCGATGCCGTGATCCGCGTCGGCCGAGGAGGTCGCGGCGGCGCTGCGCGAGGGTCGAGGCGTGGTCGCGCTCGAGACAACGCTGGTCGCACACGGCTTCCCGCCGGGCGAGGGCGTCGAGGTCGGGCTCGCCTCCGAGCGAGCGGTGCGCGAGTCGGGCTCGGTGCCGGCCACGGTCGGCGTCCTCGACGGCGAGATCGTGGTCGGCCTGACCGGGGCGGAGCTCGGGCTATTCGACGCGTCGGCGCGAAAGGTCGGCCCGCGCGACGCCGCCGCGGCGGCGGTGCAGGGCGCCACCGGCGCGACGACGGTGGGCGGCACGCTCGCCGTGTGCAGCGCGACCGGGATCCGCTTCATGGGCACCGGCGGCCTCGGCGGCGTCCACCGCGGCTGGCCGACGCCGCCGGACGTCTCCGCCGACCTCCAGGCGCTCGCGCAGACCCAAGCGCTGGTCGTCTCGTCGGGCGTGAAGTCGCTCCTCGACGTGCCGGCCACCTCCGAGCTCCTCGAGACGCTCGGCGTGCCGGTCCTCGGCTGGCGAACGGACGAGCTACCGCTCTTCTACGCCGCCCACGGCGGCCCACCGGTCTCGGCCCGTGTCGAGTCGGCCGAGGAGGCGGCCCGCATCGCGGCGGCTCACTGGGAGCTGGGCGGCCACGGCCTGCTCCTCGCGCGCCCTCCGGAGGAGAGCCTCGACGACATCGAGCCGCTGATCGAGCGGGCGCTCGCCGAGGCGAACGCGGCAGGCATCCGCGGCCAGGCGGTGACCCCGTTCGTCCTCGCGTGGCTCCATCGCGAAAGCGGCGGCAGGACGCTGCGAGCAAACCGCGAGCTCGTGATCGCCAACGCGCGCCTCGCGGGCGAGGTTGCGGCCGTAGCTCCGGCGCCTGCGTGACCGGCACCCCTGGTGCGGATGCGTCATTCGCCATGCTGACACGCGCGCCTGGACACACTCCCGTTACAAACGCTTGATCGCAAGACGCGGTCGTCCGGTTCCCGAAGCGCGTCAAAGTGAGCCGCGGGAACCGCTGCCGTGCTCGCCGATCGCTTCCGCCCACGTCGCGCCGCTACCCTTCTGCGGATTGCTGGCAGGAGATTCCGAGGCTCGATTCAAGGAGGAAGTCGTGCGCAGAGTCATTCCGGCCCTCAGCGCGTTGGTTGCAGCGCTTGCACTCGCGGTGGTTGCAGGAGCGATCACCTACGGCGTTCCCGACGGCAACGGCCATCCCGAGGTCGGGGCTTTGCTTGCCCCGCAGGCGTACTCCGACGGCACCTGGGCCTCATGCACGGGGACGCTGATCGCGCCGCGCGTCTTCCTGACGGCCGCTCACTGCGACGGGCTCAGCCGGGTCGCGGTCACGTTCGAGTCGTCCTACGACCCGGTGAAGGGCACCACCTACTGGGGCACCTGGGTGGCGGATCCGAGCTACAGAAAGGCGGAGAGCGACCCGCACGATCTCGCGGTCGTCCTCCTCGACAAGGCGGTCAAGAGGATCACCCCGGCGCGCCTTCCGGCTGCCGACTCGCTCGGCGATCTCTCCGGTGACCAGCAGTTCACCTCGGTCGGGTACGGCGCCCAGGCCGTGACGAACGGGCCCGGCGGCAAGACGTTCCACTACGCCGACGTCCGCTACGTCTCGTCCGGGACGCTCAACTCGATCACGCCGAGCTGGCTGCGGATCTCTCAGAACCCGGCGACCGGGAACGGCGGCACCTGTTACGGCGACTCGGGCGGCCCGAACTTCCTCGGCGCGGGGCCGACCGAGACGAACATCCTCGCCGCGACGACCATCGGGGGCGATACGCCCTGCCGCTCGACGAACGTCGACTACCGGCTCGACACGCCGTCGGCCCGGGCGTTCCTCGGGCAGTTCGTGGCGCTTCCGTAGCACCGACGCTTCCCGGCGTGGGACGGCTGGCGGGGGAACCTCTACCGGCTCGCCGTGGTGCCCACGCTGCACGCGATGCACAGCCCGCCTCCGCGTCTACAGTCCCGCGAGTGATCGCGCGGACCGAGCCCACGTCGTTTCAGTCCGCGGGTTCCGTCCTTCGTGGCTTCCTCGTCGAACCGGAGCCCGCCGAGGGCGTACGGCCGGGACTGCTCTTCCTCCACGGTCTCCACAGCGACCAGAGTGGGTACCTCGTCCGGGCCGAGATCGCGGCGACGCGGCTCGGCGTCTCCTGCCTGACGTTCGACCTGAGCGGCCACGGCCAGAGCGACGGAACGCTGGCCGACCTCTCGCTGCGCGACCACCTCGCAGACACGCTGGCCGCATACGACGTCCTCGCCGGACGCGCGTCCGTCGACGCTCGCCGGATCGGCGTGTGCGGCGCGAGCTACGGCGGCTACCTGGCGGCGCTTCGTGTGCGCCCGCCGAAGCGTGAAGCGCCTCCTGCTACGGGCACCGGCCCTCTATCGCGATGCCGACTTCGACGTGCCGCTCGCAGCCCGGGCGAAGACCGACGTTCTCGATTCCAGCGCGGTTTTCGATTCCAACGCGCTCGAGGCACTTCGCCGGTACGACGGGGACGTCATGATCGTCGAGTCCGAGTTCGACGAGGTGATTCCGCGCTGGACGATCGAGGCGTACGCCTCGGCGTGCAAGCACGAGTCGCATGTCGTGATTCCCGGGGTCGGCCACACGCTCGAAGATGATGCGTCGCGCGAGGCGTTCGTCGAGCTCATCGTTTCGTGGTTCGGCAGTCTCTGATTCGCGACGGGTGGTTTCTCGGCGCCCGCCGGCCGCTCAGCGCCCAGATGATTGATGCCACGAAATCGTCTGATCCGGGGCGTGAGCCGGCCCGGACGCGCCAGATCGCGCAACCGGGCACGCGAGGTCGTGGCATCAATCATCTAGCGGCGGAGGAGGTCGCGCCGAGGAGTCGCTCGACGCTCGCGGGTCTCTCGCCGACATAGCTCCGCGCCGCCGACAGGGCCGCATCGACCTCGTCGGCCGTCTCCCCACTCCCGTCAGAACCGATGCTGGGGGCACAGTTCCGGGCGCTTCGGCCGAGCCCTTGGCTGCGAGATCGACCATCTGGAAGAGCAGCGGCTCGCAACACCGCGAGCCTCCTGCCGGCCGTGATCGCCGATCGCCAGGGGTCCGCGATGTAGAAAGGGGGTTGAGATGAGCAAGTCGACGTTCACGTGGGTCGCGCTGATGCTCGTCGCCGCTTCCGCCGCCTGCTGCGGCGGGGCCGACGGCTCGACCACCGTCGCGGCACCGGCCGCCGAGCCCGGTGTCGAGAAGACGATGGCGAATGTCCGGCGCATCGTCCGCGAACGGGTCGAGAGCAAGCGGAGCACAGGCATCGTCGCCGGTGTCGTCTTCCCGGACGGGAGTACACGCATCTTCGCCTACGGTGATGCGGGCGCGGGACGGCGCCTGGATGCGAGCAGCGTGTTCGAGATCGGCTCGATCACGAAGGTGTTCACGGCGATTCTGCTCGCGGACATGGTGCGGCGCGGCGAGGTGAAGCTCGACGATCCGGTTGCGCGCTTCCTGCCCGAGACGGTCGAAGTGCCGACGCGCGGCGGGCGGCAGATCCGACTCGTCGACCTCGCGACGCAGACGTCCGGCTTGCCCTTGATGCCGACCAACTTCCGCCCGAAGGACGACGCCAACCCCTATGCCGACTACACGGTCGCGCAGCTCTACGAGTTCCTGTCGAGCTACAAGCTCACGCGCGAGATCGGCGCGCAGTACGAGTACTCGAACGTCGGCGTCGGACTGCTCGGACACGCGCTCGCGCTGCGGGCCGGGAAGAGCTACGAGGAGCTCGTGCGAGAGCGGATCCTCGAGCCGCTGGAGATGACGATGACCGGCATCACGCTCACCCCGGCCATGCAGCAACACTTTGCTTCCGGGCACGACGCAGGCGGGAAAGTGGTCCCGGCCTGGGACCTGCCGACCCTCGCGGGCGCGGGCGCGCTTCGCTCCACGATCACCGACATGCTCACGTTCGCCGCGGCCAACCTCGGGAGCGACGACGGATCGCTCGCGCGCGCGATGGCGGCCACCCACACGCCGCGGCACAGGATCAATCCGCAGCTGCGGATCGGGCTCAACTGGCACATCTTCCGGCCCTTCGACCGCGACATCGTGTGGCACAACGGCGGGACGGCCGGCTTCGTCACCTTCATCGGGCTCGACAAGGCGCGCCGCATGGCGGTGGTCGTGCTCAGCAACTCGGCGGCGTCGAGCGTCGACGACATCGGGTTCCACGTCCTGGACGAACGGGTGCCCCTCGAGGCGCCGCCGAAGGCACGCAAGGAGATCAAGCTGTCGCCGGACGTGCTCGAGCGCTACGTCGGCGTCTACCAGTTCCCGCACGGGCCGGCGGCCAGGATCACGCGCTCGCCGAAGGGACTCGTCGCCCGGTGGAGCCAGCAGGCCGAGCGGATCTACGCGGAGACCGAGACGGAATTCTTCTTCAAGGCGATCGACGCACAGATCACGTTTCGGCGCGACTCCGACGGAGCGGTAACCGGGCTCGTGCTGCACGAAGAAGGCGCCAACGTCTTCGCCCGGAAGGTCAAGTAGCCTCGGACATGCCCGGGGATAACCGCGCGCCGAGTCAGCCGCGCTCGCCGATCGCCTCCGCGTCCGGCGCCGCGCCGTGCTCGCCCATCGCCGGCATCTTCGCGTGGAGGAGAGTCGCGGCGAGAACGAGGCCGAGGATCGCGAAACCGGCGCCGACCAGGAATGCGGCGTGGTAGCCGCCGTTCAGGGCCGCGAGGTCGCTACTGCCGGAGTCGAGCAGTGACGTGGTGCGCGCCGCGGCAAGGCTCGCGAGGATCGCGAGGCCGAGCGCGCCGCCCATCATCTGGGTCGTGTTCACGATCCCCGAGGCGAGGCCGGACTGCTCTGGCGAGACGTCGCCCATCGCGGCGAGCAGCAGCGGGTTGAAGGCCAGGCCGGCGCCGAGCGCGAGCAGGATCATCGACGGCAGGACGTCGGCGACGTACGTCCCGTCGACCGGCGCGCGGGCGAAGAACAGGAGCCCCGCCGCGAGGCACCCGAGCCCGGCGACGAGCGGCGTCCTGATCCCCCATCGCATCACGACCCTCGCCGAGAGGCCGAGCGAGAACGCGCCCATCAGCAGCGTCGCGGGCAGGAACGCGAGGCCGACCTCGAGCGGGCTGTAGCCGAGGACGAGCTGGAGGTACAGGGCCGAGAGGAAGAACCACGAGAACATCGAGGCCGCGAGCAGGGCGGCGACGACGTTCGCCGTCGCCAGGTTCCGCAGCCGGAAGAGGCCGAGCGGCACGAGCGGCGCCGGGGTGCGGCTCTCGATCAGGAGGAAGACGCCCATCAGCGCGGCGGCCGCAGCGAGCAGGCCGAGAGTAGGCCCGGAGCCCCAGCCCTCCTCGTTGCCGTTCACGATCGCGTAGACCGCGAGCATCAGCGAGGCCGTGACCGTGACGGCGCCCGCGATGTCCATGCGGCCGCGCTCCTCCACGGGCAGGTCCGTGGGCAGCAGGACGCGACAGCCTGCGAAGACGGCGACGCCGATCGGCAGGTTGACGAGAAAGATCCAGTGCCAGTCGAGCGCATCGGTGAGCACGCCGCCGAGCAGCACGCCGAGCGTGCCTCCGCCCGACACCACAAAGCCGAAGACGCCCATCGCCTTCGCCCGCTCGGCCGGCTCGGTGAAGAGCTTCATCAGCAGCGCGAGTGCGATCGCGGCAACGATCGCGCCGCCCACGCCCTGAACCGCGCGAGCGCCGATCAGGGTCGCCTGCGAGTTCGCGAGCCCGCAGGCGAGCGAGGCGAGCGTGAAGAGCGTGAGCCCGATCAGGAACACGCGCCGGGCGCCGAACAGGTCGCCCAAACGACCGCCGAGCAGCATGAAGCCGCCGAAGGTGAGCAGGTACGCGTTCACCACCCAGGCGAGCGAGGCGTCCGAGAAGCCGAGGTCCTCGGAGATCGAGGGCAGGGCGACGTTCACGATCGTCGCGTCGAGCACGATCATCAGGTCGCCGATGCAAACGACGATCAGTGCGAGCCAGCGCTGGCGTTCCTCGAGGACGTGCATCGCCTGAGGCTAGCCAAGGCGGGTGAGGTCAGGGGCCCGCCGCGCGCGCGACGGGCCCTGACGCTCGGTCAGCAGTGAACGGCGATGTAGAACGCGCGATCGGCGGCTGCTCCGGCGGAGGTGAACGTCGCCACGGCGACCCCGGCGGAGATGCCTGCTCGCTGCGCCGCCGAGACCTCGCCGGGGACGAGGCCTGTAATCGGCCCACCCAACGTGGCCTGGTAGATGCAGCCAACGACATCCTGGTTGAAGATCACCTGATACGTCCCGACCGCGGTCTTGAGGGCAGACGCCGCCCCCTTGTTGCGCAGGAGCGTTCCGGTCGAGTCGACCGCGGCCCAGAGAGCCGTAGCCGCCGGGCCTGCCGGCCCTGCCGGCCCTGCTGCGCCTGCCACGCCTGCGGGGCCTGCCGGGCCGCGAAAACCGCGCGGACCGCGAAAACCGCGAAAACCTCGCGGGCCTCGTGGGCCTCGTGGGCCTTGGGCAGAGCGGCTGCCGGCCTGGGATGCGCTCGCCTTCCCACTGCTCGCCTGTGGCGAACTAAGCGAGGCTGCTGCCCAGCTTGCACCCCCGAGCGCGATGGCGAGCGCAATCGCTGCGACGACCGTGGTGCGCGAGGGAACGAGACGTCTACTCATCAGAACCTCCGTCTTCGGGTGACAGATCTTCGGGCGGTGGTGCACCGTCCGCAGGTAGCTGTACGGCCCCGAGCGGAGCCTGTCAAGGTCGCATGAGAACTCCTTACAGAATGACCGTCGTGTGCTGATTTCTGCTGGCGACAGTGGTCCCTGCCGCCCACTCGAGGACTTGCGACAGCGTCGGCGAGCGACAGCTCGGAGGGGCCGAGATCCCTCCGCGTCAGCGTTCGCCTCCGGCGTCCGAGCGCCCTCGGGCATCGGCCGCGCGACCCATTTTTCGGCCCGTGCCGACTCTTGCAGCCTGGTCGAAGTAGAGCATCGCCGCACCCAGCAACATGATCGGCGCCAGCACGAGGTCGGCGAGGAAGACCGCGACGCGGATCGTCTCGTCGGCCTGGCCCTGGAGCAGCGAGACGAGCACCTGGCGCGAGAGGAAGTAGACGATCACGAGCGCCGCCAGCGAGCCGAGCGCGTGCACGTAGTCGGCGCGGCCGAGCTCGAGCGACCGGCGCACCGACCGCCACGGGCCACTTCCCTCGATCACGGCCACTGGCACGGCCAGGCCGACGAACGCGAGGTAGGCGGCGGCGAGAAGGGCGAACCAGGTGAAGACGAGCGACGCCGGGAGCAGCACCGCCGTGCCGGTCGCGGTCGCGACGGCGAGCGTCCGCGCGCCCGGCCGGACGCGGCCCACGAGCGCGGACGCGTAGGCGAACGCGAGCGCCAGGAACGGCGCGCACGCCACGAAGAGCACGATCCGGATCGAGCCGCCGCGTCCCAGGTCGAGCTGGTCGAGGACGGCGATCGGCAGCCCGAGCGGGAGCGCGCGCCAGAAGCGGTCGCCGTAGGTGCGGATCGTCTCCGCGATCAGCTGCCCGACTGTTCTCTCCCCGGGCGGAAGCGGAGGAGGCAGCTCAGGCATCGAGCGCCTCGAGCAGCCGCGGCAGCGCGGGGCGCAGGAGGGAGAGCCCGTCCTCGTAGCGCCAGAGCCCGCGATCCGGTTCCGCGATCTCGTTGACCACGGCTCGAACCTCGAGCGCCGGCACGCCGACCTGCTCGCACGCGCGCAGCACGGCGAAGCCCTCCATCGCCTCCACCTCGCAGCCGCTCGAGCCGCCGACACGGGCAGTCGTGCCGATGGCGCAGACGCGTACGCCAGGGAAGGCCGCGCGGGCGGCGGCGAGAAGCGCCTCGTCGGGGCGGACGCGTGAGGGAACGAGCGAAGGAATCCTCGCGTCGCAGTAGATCGCCTCGCTCCCGAGCACGAGGTGAGGCTCGGTGAAGCCGTGCGTCCCCGCGAGGCCGACCTGGAGGACGGCGCGCGGGCGCTCTCTGGCGAGGGCTCGCGCAGTCGCGGCGGCAGCCTCGACCGGCCCGACGCCGCACACGAGGGAGCGGTGCGCCGCCGGGTCGAGGCCTTCGAGCTCGCGCTCCGTTGCGGCGATCACCAGCACCGTCAGAACCTAGTGGTTCGGGCCCTCGGAGCGCTCCTTTGCGCCAACTTCGTCACGAGACAGAGACAAAAGGCGCACGCACCCTGGCGCGGTCCCGGGGCCGCCGCTATTTCGGAAGGCGTTCGAATAAACCGAGCCGAGAGGAGTGTTCATGAAGTCGACCCTGGTAGGAGTGCTCGTGGTCGCCGTCGCGGCGCTTGCCGTGCTGGGCGGGGCCGCGTTCGCCACCGAGCGCAGTCCGGCGCGTAGCGCCGACACCGTCATCACCGCTTGCGCGAAGAAGAACGGCGAGATCAGACTCGTCCCCGACGCCACGGCCTGCCGCCGGCACGAGAGCGTCGTCAAGTGGAGCGTCACCGGCCCAAAGGGCGATCCCGGACCGAAGGGTGACGCTGGTCCGATCGGCCCCGCCGGAACGCAGGGATCGCCAGGCGCGGTCGGCCCGGCCGGCCCGGTGGGGCCCGCGGGGCGCGGCGGGTCCACAGGGCGCGGCAGGAGACCGCGGGACGGCCGGGGCGCAAGGGCCGGCCGGGCCGCAGGGCGCGCGGGGCAGCGACGGCGCAATCGGGCCGACCGGACCGACAGGCCCCAAGGGCGCTCCCGGCAGTGGGGGCCTCGCCTCGTTCTCCGATCTCAACGGTCTTCCGTGCACGAACGCGGGCGAGACCGGCACGATCGCGATCAGCTTCGACGCCGCGGGCCACGCGACGTTCACGTGCACGACGACGCCACCGCCACCGCCTCCTCCTCCGCCGCCTCCTCCGCCGAGTTCAGCGGTGCGGGTGAACGAGCTCGCGACGGGCACGACCGGCGCCGCCGCGGACGAGTTCGTCGAGCTCTACAACCCGGGCCGAGCGGCCGTCGACGTCGCGGGCTGGAAGGTCGTCTACCGCTCCGCGGCGGGCACGTCCGACACGACGCTGGCGACGATTCCTGCCGGCACGACGATCGCACCGGGCGGCTTCTACCTCCTCGGCGGCAGCGGCTACGCCGGCACGGCGACCGACGACCAGTCGTTCACCACCGGTCTCGCAGCCACCGGAGGCGCCGTGGGCGTTCGTGACTCCACCGGCGCGCTCGTCGACAGCGCCGGCTGGGGCACCGCCGCGAACGCGCTGGTCGAAGGCGCCGCCGCACCCGCGCCGCCGACAACGGCCGCACCGGGGTCGAGCATCGTCCGGCTGCCCGACGGCCACGACACGAACGCCAACGCGGCCGACTTCACGATCACCGCCACCGCGACACCGAAGGCGGCGAACCACTGACGGGCGACGCGGCGACGTCTGAGAGGATCCGCGGATGACGTATCGCGTCGTGCGCGGAGACGAGCACCAGTGGGAGGAGCGCCCGTACGCCGCGGGCGATCCTCCCCGCCGTCTCACCGACATCACCACGGCCGCGGCGTTGACGCAGTCGCGCGCCCGCATCTGGCGCTATCCACCCCGCACCCGCGGCCGCCGCCACAAGGAGCTCGTCCAGGAGGAGGTCTTCGTCGTCCTCGAGGGGACACTGACGATGCTGCTCGGCGAGCCGCCCGAGCGAGTCGACCTGCCGCCGCAGAGCGTGGTCTCGGTCGCCACGGGCACGGGCCTCCAGATGCGCAACGAATCGGACTCCGAAGTCGTGGTCTTCGTCTACGGCGCCCCGCCGGTCTCCGGCCAGGCCCAATACCTCGACGATATCGACCTCGACGACGTCGAGCTCTGACCGGCCCTCAGACGGTCGCCGCCGCTTCGGACTCGGCCTTCGTGAACACGAGATCGCCGTTCTGGGCGTCGACGAGGATCACGTCGCCGGCGGCGAAGTCGGCTTCGAGCAGGCGGAGCGCGAGCGGGTTCTCGAGCAGCCGCTGGATCGCACGCTTGAGCGGCCTCGCGCCGTAGGCGGGGTCCCAGCCGGCGTCGCCGAGCACCTCCTTGGCCGTCTCGGTCAGCTCGAGCGACAGGCCGCGCTCGGCCAGCCGTGAACGCAGGCGCGCGAGCTGGAGCTCGACGATCTCGCCGAGCTGGTCGCGTGTCAGCGGCTTGAACTCGACGATCTCGTCGATCCGGTTCAGGAACTCGGGCCGGAAGTGCTCGCGCATCGACTCGGCGCTGCGGATGTTCGAGGTCATGATCAGCACCGTGTTGCGGAAGTCGACGGTACGGCCGTGGCCGTCGGTCAGGCGGCCGTCGTCGAGTACCTGGAGCAGCACGTCGAACACCTCGCTGTGCGCCTTCTCGATCTCGTCGAGCAGGACGACCGAATACGGCCGCCGCCGCACCGCCTCGGTGAGCTGGCCTCCTTCGTCGTAGCCGACGTACCCGGGAGGCGCCCCCACAAGCCTCGACACCGTGTGCCGCTCCTGGTACTCGCTCATGTCGAGTCGGACCATCGCGTGCTGGTCGTCGAACATGAACTCGGCGAGCGCGCGGGCGAGCTCGGTCTTGCCCACGCCCGTCGGGCCGAGGAAGACGAACGAGCCGATCGGCCGGTCGGGATCCTGGAGCCCGGTCCGTGAGCGCCGGAGCGCGTTCGCGACGGCCGAGACGGCTTCGTCCTGACCGATCACGCGCTGGTGCAGCCGCGTCTCGATGTGGATCAGCTTCTCCGTCTCGCCCTCGAGCAGCCGGTCGACCGGGATCCCCGTCCAGCGAGCGACGACCGAGGCGATGTCGTCCTCGTCGACCTCCTCCTTGACCATCGGGTTCTCGGGCAGCTTGCGCTCGGCGAGCTCGCGCTCGAGGTCGGGGATCTCGCCGTAGCGGATCTCCGCGACCCGCTGGAGGTTGCCCTCGCGCTCGGCGCGCTCGGCCTCCATCCGCAGCTCGTCGATCCGGCGCGTCGCGTCCTTGACCAGCTCCAGCGCCTCTCGTTCCTTCGCCCAGCGCGCGGCGAGCGTGTTCCGCTCCTCCTTCGCCTCGGCGAGCGCGCGCTCGACTGGCTCGCGCACCTCGGGCGACTCCTTGACCATCGCTGCGAGCTCGATCTCGAGCTGCATCACGCGTCGGTTCGCCTCGTCGAGCTCGACCGGCGAGGAGTCGATCTCCATGCGCAGGCGCGATCCCGCCTCGTCCACGAGGTCGATCGCCTTGTCGGGCAGGAACCGGTCGGCGATGTAGCGATGCGAGAGCACGGCCGCCGCGACCAGAGCCGCGTCCCGGATGCGCACGCCGTGGTGCGCCTCGTAGCGCTCCTTCAGCCCGCGCAGGATCGCGATCGTGTCCGCCACCGACGGCTCGCCGACGAAGACCGGCGCGAACCGCCGCTCGAGCGCGGCGTCCTTCTCGATGTGCTTGCGGTACTCGTCGAGCGTCGTCGCGCCGATGCAGCGCAGCTCGCCGCGGGCGAGCATCGGCTTGAGCAGGTTCGCGGCGTCGACCGCGCCCTCGGCGGCGCCGGCACCGACGATCGTGTGCAGCTCGTCGATGAAGAGCACGATCTTGCCCTCGGCGGTCTTGATCTCCGTGAGCACCGCCTTCAGCCGCTCCTCGAACTCGCCGCGGTACTTGGAGCCGGCGAGCAGCAGGCCGATGTCGAGCGACCACACACGCCGGTCCTTCAAGCCCTCCGGCACGTCGCCGGCGACGATCCGCTGCGCCAGCCCCTCGACGATCGCCGTCTTGCCGACGCCGGGCTCGCCGATCAGGACAGGGTTGTTCTTCGTGCGGCGGGAGAGAATCTGGATCACGCGGCGGATCTCCTCGTCGCGGCCGATCACCGGGTCGAGCTTCCCCGCCTCCGCGGCCTCGGTCAGATCGCGGCCGAACTTCGCAAGCGCCTGGTAGCTGCCCTCCGGGTCCTGCGAGGTCACGCGCTGACCGCCGCGCACCTGCTTGATCCAGGCGAGGACCTCGTCGCGCGGCGCCGGCTCGAGCGCCAGGAAGAGGTGCTCGCTCGAGACAAAGTCGTCCTCGAGCTGCGCGCGCTCGCGATCGGCCCGGTCGAGCACTCGCCGGAACGCCGACGAGGTCTGCGGCAGCGTCTGCGCGCCGCTCGCGGTCGGGCGCGCCGCAATCTTCTGCTCGGCCTCGGCGCGAAGATGCTGCCAGTCGGCGAAGAGCTCCTGGTCGAGCAACGCGACCAGCAGGTGCTCGGGGTAGATCTCGGGGTTGCCGCGACGACGCGCCAGCTCCTGTGCGGCGGCGACCGCCTCCTGGCTCTTGATCGTCAGCTTGTTGAAGTCCACGTCTCAGTCTCCTTCGTCTGGCGTGACGCTCTCGCGACGGTGCCTGGCACCGGACATGGCTCGTTCCGACACGGTCATTGGTTCCAGGGGGCAGGCGGCTGCGCAGGCCGGTAGGGGACCAGGTCGCGGCGGTATTGCTTGTGCACCTGACCGATCGCCTCGCGCATCTCGCGCTCCATCCGGTCGAGGCGGCGGTGCATCCGCTGGAGCTCGTCCTCGAGGTGCAGCACCTGCTCGACCCCGGCGAGGTTGAGCCCGAGGTCGGTGGTCAGCCGCTGGATCAGCCGCAGCCGCTCGACATCGGCGTCCGAGTAGAGCCGCGTGTTGCCGGCGGTGCGCCTCGGCCGCACGAGGCCCTTCTGCTCGTAGATGCGGAGCGTCTGCGGGTGCATGCCGACGAGCTCGGCCGCGACGCTGATCATGTAGCGCGGGTGGTCGTCCATCAGCCAGCTCCTCCGCCGGCGACGACGGCGGCCCCGCCGCTCGGCTCATCCGAACAGCCTGTCGCGCGGATTCGACGTGGTGGCCTTCTGGAACTCCTCGAGCGCCTCGCGCTGCTTCTTCGTCAGCTTCGCCGGCACGGTCACCCGCAGGCGCGCGAGCAGGTCGCCGCGCCCGTCCCCCTTGAGACGCGGAGCGCCGCGGCCCTTCACGCGCAGCAGCTTGCCGTCCTGCGAGCCGGCCGAAACCCTGAGCGAGACGCGGCCGTCCGGCGTCGGAATCTCGACCTCGGCGCCGAGCGCGGCCTCGTCGAGGGTGACCGGCACCTCGAGCACGAGGTCGTCGCCGCGGCGCTCGTAGAGCTTCGATGGCTCGACGCGCGTGACGACGTAGAGGTCGCCTGCGGGCGCGCCGCCCCAGCCCGCCTCGCCCTTGCCCTTGAGCTTGATCTTGGTGCCGTCCCTGACGCCGGCCGGAATGCGCACCGTGTAGCGCTTCGTCCTGCGCTCGCGGCCGTTGCCGCGGCAGGTCTCGCAAGGTGTCTCGACGACGGTGCCGTTGCCGCGGCAGCGCGGGCACGGCTGCTGGAGCGCGAAGAGCCCCTGCGAGGTCGCGACGACGCCGCTGCCCTTGCACTCGGGGCAGCGCTTCGGCGCCGTCCCGGGCGCGGCGCCCGTGCCGTGGCAGGTGTGACAGGCCAGCTCGAGCTCCACCGGCACGGTTGCCTCGAGGCCGCGCAGCGAGTCCTCGAACGAGATCCCCACCTCGACCTCGACGTCCGCCCCTCGCTGGCCGCGCTGCGGCCTGCCCTGCGTCCGCCCGCGGCCGCCGCCGAACATGCCGCCGAAGATGTCGCCGAGATCGAAGTCGCCGAGATCGAAGCTCGTCGGCCCGTGACCGGGTTGACCGTTCCTCTCGCCATGCCTGTCGTACTGCTTGCGCCTATCCGGGTCGGACAAGACGTCGTAGGCGTGCTGGATTTCCTTGAAGCGCGTCTCCGCCGCCTCGTCGCCCGGATTCTTGTCCGGGTGGTACTTGCGGGCCAGCGCTCGGTACGCCTTCTTGATCTCCTCGGCCGAGGCGTTCTTCGGGACGCCGATCGCCTCGTACAGCGAGCTAGCCATCGCCTCCGCTTCCCGTGTCACCGCTTTCAGCGTCACCCTTCCCGGCGCTGACGACCACGCGCGCCGGCCGCAGTACGCGGTCGCCGAGCTTGTAGCCCTTCTGGAGCACCTGGATGACCGTGCCCTCCTCCGCGTCGGAGGGCTGCGTGAGCAGCGCCTCCTGGGTGTGCGGATCGAACGCGCCATCGGTCTCGACCTCGACGAGCCCCTCCCGGGCGAGGGTATCCGCGAGGGCGCGGTGCACGAGCCGAACGCCGTCTTCGAGCTGGGCCTCCTCGTGGGCAGCGGCCGCCTCGAGCGCGCGCTCGAGGTCGTCGACCACCGGCAGCAGCTGCTTGACGAGCCGCTCGGACGCGCGGGAGATGAGCTCGGCCTGGTCGCGCTGCGCCCGCTTGCGGAAGTTGTCGAACTCGGCCTTCAGGCGCTGAAGCGCGTCGAGGTACTCGTCGCGCTCCTGGGCCACCTCGGCGAGATCGTCGATCGTCTCCGCCTCGACATGCTCCGCGGACTCGGTCCTGTTCCAGAAACTCGTCGCTCAGGCCCTGAACTCACTCCGGATCCGCTCATCGCGGTCGGCTCGCCCGGCTCACCCGAACCGGCTCCACGGTCGCGGATTGCGCGGACGTTCGCGCTCCGGCGAACGCTGCTCACGAGGCCTTGGCCTCTTCCTCGTCGACCACCTCGTAGTCGGCGTCCTCGATCACCTCGTCATCCGGAGCAGAGGCTCCGTCGCCCGTGGGCGTCGACGCGGATGCCTGCGCGTAGATCGCCGCGGCAGCCTCCGTCCACGCCTCCTGGAGCGCGTCCGTCTTCGCCTTGATCTCGGCGACGTCGCTCGACTCGAGCACGCGCGCGCAGCTCCATGATCCGGCCCTCGACCGTGGACGCGATCGCCTCGTCGATCTTGTCGCGATGCTCGTCGAGCGACTTCTCGGTGTCGTAGGCCAGCTTCTCGCCGTGGTTGCGCGTGTCGGCGAGCTCGCGCAGCTTGTGCGCCTCACCGGCGTGCTCCTCCGCCTCCTTGATCATCCGCTGGACCTCGTTCTCGTCCAGGCCCGAGCCGCCCTCGATCTTGATCTGCTGCTCGTTACCGGTGCCGAGATCCTTGGCCGAGACGTTGATGATCCCGTTCGCGTCGATGTCGAAGGCGACCTCGACCTGCGGCATGCCGCGTGGCGCCGGCGGGATCCCGACGAGCTGGAACTTGCCGAGCGTCTTGTTGTACATCGCCATCTCGGACTCCCCCTGGAGGACGTGCACCTCGACCGACGGCTGGTTGTCCTCGGCGGTCGTGAACACCTCCGCCTTGCGCGTCGGGATGGTCGTGTTCCGCTCGATCAGCTTCGTGAACACGCTGCCCTTCGTCTCGATCCCGAGCGACAGCGGCGTCACGTCGAGGAGCAGGATGTCCTTGACCTCGCCTCTCAAGACACCGCCCTGGATTGCCGCGCCGACGGCCACGACCTCGTCGGGGTTGACACCCTTGTGCGGGTCCTTGCCGATCACGTCCTTCACCTTCGCCTGCACCGCAGGCATGCGGGTCATGCCGCCGACGAGCACGACGTGGTGGATCTTGGAGGCGTCGAGCCCGGCGTCGGTGAGCGCCTGCTTGGTCGGGCCGACCGTGCGCTCGAGCAGGTCGTGCGTGAGCTCCTCGAGCTTCGCGCGCGTGAGCTGGAGGTCGAGGTGCTTCGGGCCCTCCTGCGTCGCGGTCACGAACGGCAGGTTGATCTGCGTCGTCATCGTCGAGGAGAGCTCGATCTTCGCCTTCTCGGCCGCCTCGTAGAGCCGCTGGAGGGCCATCGGATCCGCGCCCAGGTCGATGCCCTGGTCGCGCTTGAACTCGGCGACCATCCAGTCGACGACCGCCTTGTCGAAGTTGTCGCCGCCGAGATGGTTGTCGCCGTTCGTGGCCTTGACCTCGAAGACGCCGTCGCCGAGCTCGAGCACCGAGACGTCGAACGTGCCGCCGCCGAGGTCGAAGACGAGGATCGTCTGGTCGGCGCCCTCCTTGTCGAGGCCGTAGGCGAGCGCGGCTGCGGTCGGCTCGTTGATGATGCGGACGACGTTCAGGCCGGCGATCTTGCCGGCGTCCTTGGTCGCCTCGCGCTGGGCGTTGTTGAAGTACGCGGGAACGGTGACGACGGCGTCCTCGATCGTCTCGCCGAGGTAGGCCTCGGCGTCCGCCTTCAGCTTCTGGAGGATCATCGCGCTGATCTCCGGCGGCGCGTACTCCTTGCCGCCGGCCTTCACGCGCACGTCGTCGTTCTGGCCCTTGACGACCTCGTAGGGGACGATCTTCATCTCCTCCGAGACCTCGTCGAACTTGCGGCCCATGAAGCGCTTGATCGAGAAGATCGTGTTCTGCGGGTTCGTCACCTGCTGGCGACGCGCAGGGGTGCCGACGAGCCGCTGCCCGTCCTTCGTGAATCCGACGACGGACGGAGTGGTGCGGCCGCCCTCGGCGTTCGGGATCACGGTCGGCTCGCCACCCTCGAGAACGGCCATGCACGAGTTGGTCGTGCCCAGATCGATGCCGATCGTCTTTGCCATAGGGTCAATCTCCTTCTGTCTAGTCCTGGTTGATACTGAGAAAATCTAAGCCTCTTTATAGCAGGTCTCTGCCGAGGCGCATCGCCGTCGTCAGGAGACGCCGATCAGCGCGGCGCCGGCAACGACGAGGACGGCGCCGAGGGCGAGCCTCGGCCCCACTCCCTCGCTCGCGCCGAGCACGAGCGCCGAGAGGCCGACGCCCCACAGGCACTCGGTCGCGACGAGCGGCGAGACGACCGAAACCGGCCCGTGGAAGTACGCCTCGAAGAGGCAGACGTAGGAGAGCCCGAACAGGACGCCGGCCGGCGCGAACCCACGCAACTCACCGGCGCTCGGCAGGCGGCGGGCGTAGGCGAGCGCGACGAGCGTGCCGGCGAGCAGGGTGGCGGCCGCCGCCGTCTCGGGGTTCGCGTGGGCGTGCAGCGCGCGGACGAGGTTGTCGCGCACGGCGAAGAGCACCGTCGCGCCGACCGCGAACGCGAGCCCCGCGATGCGCACGTGCTCGGGCCGGTCGCGCTCGCCCGCGAGAGCTACCGCACCACCGACGATCGCGAGCGCGCCGAGGACGAGGGGCAACCGCCAGGGCTCGTCGAGAAAGACGAGCGCGATCGCAACGGCGACGAGCGGCGCCGCGGCGACCGCGACCGAGGTACGAGCGGCGCCGGCCTCGCGGATCGAAAGCGTGAACAGCACCTGCGAGCAGCCCGGCGCGAGCACGCCCGCGAGAAGAAAGGGCCAGACGCGGTGCGCGTCGTGCGCCGGAGCCGCGGCGACGAGGGCCACTGCGAGCGCCGGCAGCAGCGTCGCCACCGTGCCCGCCCCCGTGTCGCCGTCCCGCAGGGCGAGCCGGATCGCCACCGTCATTGCACCGAAGAACGCCGCCGAGGCGAGCGCGAGGCCGACGGCCGTCATGCCGCGCGGGGCCGGCGCACGCGCCGGGCGAGGACATTGGCCGCGGCGGGCTCCGCGAGCACGATTCCGGCCATGATCACCGCGCAGCCGGCCCAGCCGAGCGCGCCGAGCCGGTCGCCCGCGAGCGTGAAGCCGAAGAGCGCTGCCCAGACCGGCTCGAGCGTGAAGACGAGAGCCGTGCGGTTGGCGCTCGTCTTCCTCTGCGCCCACGTCTGCACGAGGAATGCGAGCGCACTCGCGAACACACCCGTCACGAGCAGCGCACCCCACACCGTCCAGCCGTGCGGCACCTCCATCGTGGGCGCGGCGGCGACCGAGAGCACCGCGAACGCGGCGATCATCTCGAGCAGCGTGAAGCCGAGCGGGTCGTAGCGCGGCGCGTAGCGCTCCATCAGCAGGATCTGAAGCGAGTAGACGGCCGCGCCGGCGAGCACCAGCAGATCGCCCGCCGACGAGCCTCCGGGGACGCCCGCGATCATCGCCAGCCCGGCCGTGGCGAGCACGACGCCGAGCCAGACGCTCGCCCCGACCCGCAGCCGGAAGAGGGCGAGCCCGAGCAGCGGCGTGAGCACGACGTACATCCCGGTCACGAAGCCGGCGTTCGAGACGCTCGTCCGCTCGAGCCCCAGCGTCTGGAGAACGTAGCCGCCGGCGAGCAGCACGCCGGCGAGGGACGCGGCCGCCGCGCCGGCACGCCCGAGGCCGCGTACGCGCGCGGCGCCCGGAAGCGCGAGGGTCAGCGTCGCGATCCCGAACCGGAGCGCGAGGAACGGGAACAGCGGATAGATCGCGACAGCGTCCTTGACCTGCACGAACGTGACGCCCCAGACGGCGGTCACGGCCACGAGGGCGAGGAGGACGGGCACCGACCGATTCAAGCAGCACCGCGCGGCTCAAATCGGGGGCCGCCGTAACCGGATCGTCACCCGTTCGCGCTACGCTTGTTACCTGGTGCCCGTGCTCGACGCCTTCGGCCGGCCTCTCCGCGACCTTCGCATCTCGGTCACAGACCGCTGCAACTTCCGGTGCACGTACTGCATGCCGAAGACGGTCTTCGGCAAGGACTACCGCTTCCTCGACCGCAAGGAGCTCCTCGACCTTCGAGGAGATCACGCGCCTCGCGAGCGCGGCGGTCGACGTCGGTGTCGCGAAGATCCGGCTCACGGGCGGCGAGCCGCTCCTCAGGGTCGAGCTCGAGCGGCTGATCGCGATGCTCTCGGCGCTGCCGGTCGACCTGACGCTGACGACGAACGCATCCGCTCTGCCGAAAAAGGCGCAGGCGCTCAAGGACGCCGGCCTCAACCGCATCACCGTCAGCCTCGACGCGCTCGACGACACGATCTTCAAGGCGATGAACGACGTCGACTTCCCGGTCTCGCGGGTGCTCGAGGGGATCGAGGCGGCGCAGGCGGCCGGGATGCCTGTGAAGGTGAATTGCGTGGTCAAGCGCGGCGTCAACGAGGACCAGATCGTCGAGCTCGCACGCCACTTCCGCGGCACCGGCGTCACGCTCCGCTTCATCGAGTACATGGACGTCGGGCGCGACGAACGGCTGGCGGATGGACGACGTCGTGCCGGCCGCCGAGATCGTCGCGATCCTCGACAAGGAGTTCGGGGTCGAGCCGGTCGACCCGGAGTACCGCGGCGAGGTCGCCAAGCGCTGGCGCTACAAGGACGGCTCGGGCGAGATCGGCGTGATCGCCTCTGTCACCCAGCCGTTCTGCGGCGACTGCACCCGCTCGCGCCTCTCGGCCGAGGGGAAGCTCTACACCTGCCTGTTCGCCGTGCGCGGCCACGACCTGCGCGCGCTGATCCGTGGCGGCGCGAGCGACGAGGAGATCGGCGACAAGCTGCGCGAGATCTGGAAGGTCCGCGGCGACCGCTATTCGGAGCTGCGCGCCCAGAACACCGTCGACCCTGCGATCGGCGAGCGCAAGGTCGAGATGAGCTACATCGGCGGCTAGAGCGCGGGGGAAACCTCCGGTTTCCCCCCGCGAGCCCCCCTTCCGACATCTTTCTGCCGTAGTGGGCGAGCACGGGCAAAGCCCGCACTCGCCGTCACCTCTCCCCGTCCGGCCACTCGCCGTTCGCGAAGTGCAATTGCGATGCCAGACTGCCGCGAGTGCGGGCTTCGCCCGTGCTCGCTCACCCTCAGTCGCCACGTGTCGGAGAGGGGGCCCGCGGGGGAGAACCGAAGGTGCTCCCCCGCGCTACAGGCCGGGGAAGTAGAATCCGCGAGTCGTGTCGTCGGTAGCTGCAGTCGGGCGGCGCTACCTGCCGCAGGGGTGGTCGGATCTGGGTCGCCAGGTTGCGATCTGGCTCGGCTTCCTGCTCGCCTACCAGGTGGCGCGCGGGGTCGCCGACCGCCAGCCCGAGGCAGGCGATCGCGAACGGCCTCAAGGTCGTCGACTTCGAGACGAACGTCAGCGACCGGCTCTACGAGCTGACGCTCCAGCAGTTCGTCGCGCAGCGCGACTGGCTCGCGACGCTCGCGACGTGGACGTACTGGACCTCCGAGTTCACCGTCCTCACCCTCGCTCTGCTCTGGCTCTACGTCCGCCGGCACGAGAACTTCGCGCGCTTCCGCAACACGCTGCTGCTCGCGAACGTGATCGGCCTGCTCGGCTACGTGCTGATGCCGACGGCCCCGCCGCGGCTGCTCGGCCTCGGCTTCGCCGACGACCACCACAAGGACGGCCTCGTCCAGCTCGCCGCGAACCCGTACGCCGCGATGCCGAGCCTGCACGCCGCCGACGCGCTGATCGTCGGGATCGTGCTCGCGTTCGTGTGCCGCCGCTGGTGGGCGAAGGTGTTCTGGGCGATCTGGCCCGCCTGGGTGTGGTTCGCCGTGATGGCGACCGGCAACCACTTCTGGCTCGACTGCATCGCCGGTGTCGGTGTCGCGCTGGTGGCGCTGGCCGTCGTCTACCGGCGGGACGTCTTCCGGGTCTTTGCCGCTCAGCGAGCGTAGGCGACCGCCTGCCGACCGGAAGGCGCCGCCCGCGGACGACGCTGCTACGGTCACTGCCGTGAGCAGAGCCGCGGCGATCAAGCAGAGCTACACCTCGGGTGCGCGCAGATTCGCGACCCGCTCGATCTCCGGCCTCGCGCGCACCCGCGTGACCCCGAACGCGCTCACCGTGAGCGGCGTGCTGCTGTGCGGGGTCGCCTCGGTGCTCGTCCTCTTCGAGAACCGCAACGAGCTGCTCTTCTTCTGGCTCGGCGCAGTCGTGTTCGTGGCCGGCTCGGTGCTCGACATCCTCGACGGGGCACTCGCCCGCGCCGGCGGCAAGACGACACCCTTCGGCTCGTTCCTCGACTCGACCACCGACCGCGTCAGCGAGGGCTTCATGCTCGCGGCGATCGCCTACGTCTTCGCCCGCGAAGGGCTCGACGTCTTCGTCGTCGTCGCGGTGGCGGCGGTGGCCGGCTCGTTCCTCGTCTCGTACACGCGCGCGCGCGCCGAGGCACTCGGGCTGCGCGGCGACGTCGGCATCGGCTCCCGCGCCGAGCGCGTGGTCGTGATCACCGCCGGCCTCGTGCTCGCCCCGTGGGGCGTGCTCCCGTGGGCGATCGCGCTCCTGGCCGTCACCGCCTGGATCACGGTCGTCGCAGCGCGTCCTGCACGTTCGCAAGCAACTGATGGAGGAAGCGAAGTGACTGATTCGAGCGTGGCGTCGACGAACGGGGCAGTGCGCAGCGAGGACAAGGTCCGCGTCGCGATCATCGGCGTCGGCAACTGCGCCAACTCGCTCCTCCAGGGAGTGACCTACTACAAGGACGCCGCGGACGACCAGTTCGTGCCGGGCCTGATGCACGTCTCACCTCGGCGGCTACCACATCCGCGACATCGAGTTCGTGGCGGCGTTCGACGTCGTCAAGGGCAAGGTCGGCGAGGACCTCGCCGACGCGATGTGGGCGCACCCGAACAACACGATCAAGTTCGCGGACGTGGCGGCGACGGGCATCAAGGTCTCCCGCGGCATGACCCACGACGGCATCGGCAAGTACCTGTCCCAGATCGTCGAGAAGGCGCCGGGCGAGACCGCCGACGTGGTCGGGATCCTCAAGGAGACGAAGGTCGACGTCGTCGTCAACTACCTGCCGGTCGGCTCCGAGGAGGCGACCAAGTGGTACACCGAGCAGATCCTCGCCGCGGGCTGCGCGATGGTGAACTGCATGCCGGTCTTCATCGCGCGCGAGCCGTACTGGCAGCGCCGGTTCGAGCAGGCGGGCGTGCCGATCATCGGCGACGACATCAAGTCGCAGGTCGGCGCCACGATCACGCACCGCGTGCTCACCTCGCTCTTCCGCGAGCGCGGCGTCCATCTCGACAAGACGATGCAGCTGAACGTCGGCGGCAACTCGGACTTCCTGAACATGCTCGAGCGCGAGCGGCTCGAGTCGAAGAAGATCTCGAAGACGAACGCGGTCACGTCGATGCTCGACTACGACCTCGGCAAGGGCAACGTCCACGTCGGCCCGTCCGACTACGTGCCGTGGCTGACCGATCGGAAGTGGGCCTACATCCGGATGGAGGGCTCGTCGTTCGGCGACGTGCCATTGAACGTCGAGCTCAAGCTCGAGGTGTGGGACTCGCCCAACTCGGCCGGGATCGTGATCGACGCCGTGCGCCTCGCGAAGCTCGCACTGAACAACGGCGTCGCGGGCTCACTCGAGGGCCCGAGCGCGTACCTGATGAAGTCGCCGCCCAAGCAGATCGTCGACGACGAGGCGTACGAGTCGTCGGAGGCGTTCATCGCGAAGCACGCACGGAAGACGGCCAAGAAGCGGGCGAAGGCGTAGCCGCCGCACGGGCGGCGATCGCCGAGGCGTTCCATTCGGCGGTTCGCACTTGCGGCTCAGCTCGCGCCGTCCCGGCGCTACGCTGCGGCGCAGTGCGCATCTGCCTCGTGACGCCCTTTGCGTGGTCGCAACCGCACGACGTGAACGAGCACGTCGCGGGGGTCGCGCATGCACTCCGGGACAGAGGTCACGACGTGACGGTGCTCGCACCCTCGACCCGTGCGGCCGACCTGCGGGCCGGACGCCGGGCGCTCCACCGCGACGGGCCGACGGGCGAGATGATCGCCGTCGGGCCCGCCGTTCCCATCTCGCGCCGCTCGCAGATGGGCGTGCCGGTCGGCGTGCGCGCGAACCTCTCGCTCGCGCTCGCGCAGGGACGCTACGACGTCGTCCACGGCTTCGAGCCCGGGCTCCCCTCCCTCTCGTACCTCGCCCTGCGCGACACCGGAGCGCTGACCGTCGCCACCTTCTCCTCGCCCGAGCGGCTCTCGTACCCACCGGCGCGCTCGCAGCGGGAGAAGCTGCTCGGTCGGCTCGACGCGCTCGTGGCGCTCTCGGAGCGCGTTCGCGACGCCGCGACCGAGCGGTTCCCCGGCGACTACCGCCTCGTCTCGCCGGGCATCGACCCCGCACTCTTCTCGCCCGTCGCGAAGCGCAGGCTGATCGTGGTCGAGCTGCGCCCGAACGAGCGCGCGGTCGCGCGCGGCGTCCTCCGGGCGCTGCGGGAGCTGCCGGGCTGGGAGGCCGTGCTCCTGCGCACGAAGCCGCTCGTGGCGCGACCTGCGATCCCGCGCGACCTCGCGAACCGGGTTCGCGTGCGCACCGCCCGCGACGGCGCCTCGCGCGCCGTGCTCCTGAACGAGACGGCGATCTTCGTGCCGGGCCTGGACGGGCTCGCGCGGGTGCTGCTCGAGGCGCAGGCGGCCGGGTGTGCGATCGCTGCGCCTCGCGGCGTGGAGGAGCAGCCAGAGCTGGCGGGAGCGTCGGTCGCGAGGCTGGTCGAGGACGAGGCGCTCCGGGCCGCAGAGCAGGAACGGGCGCGAGCCGCCGCTGCCGGCAACTCGTTCGCCGACGTCGCGGCCGAGCTCGAGCAGCTCTACACCACTCTGACCAAGCGGCGGCGCGGCCGGCAGCGGTCCGCAGACCCGCTGGGGGACCGGCCGTGGATCGTCGCCGATCTGCACATGCACACGTCGTGGTCGTACGACTGCCAGGTCGACCCCGCCGAGCTCGTCGACCACGCCGAGGCGGAAGGACTCGGGGCGATCGCGGTCACCGACCACAACGTCTTCGGCGGAGCGCTCGAGACGCTCGACCTCGCGCTCGGCCGCGACCTCGTCGTGATCCCGGGCGAGGAGGTGAAGACGGACGTCCAAGGCGAGGTGATCGGCCTCTTCCTCGAGCGCGAGATCCCGCGCGGAATGCCGTTCGCCGACACGGTCGCGGCGATTCGCGAGCAGGGCGGCCTCGTCTACGTGCCGCACCCGTTCGACCGCATGCACTCGGTTCCCGACGCCGCGACGCTGCACCGCCACCTCGCCGACATCGACATCTTCGAGGTCTACAACGCGCGCCTCTTGTTCGAGGCGCACAACGACGAGGCCCTTCGGTTTGCGCGCAAGTACGACCTGACGATGGGCGCCGGCTCCGACGCGCACGTCCTGCAAGGCGTCGGCACGGGCGCGCTGCGAATGCGCGCGTTCCGCGACCCCGAGGAGTTCCTGATCTCGCTCCACCGGGCCGAGATCCTGCGGCGACCGAAGTCGCTCGCCTACCTCCAGAGCCTGAAGTGGATGGCCCAGGTCAAGGAAAAGGTGCGCTAGGCGAGAAAGGAACCTCAGCCCCGTGGCCGCCGCCGTGACGACAGACGAGATCTACAAGCGGTACCTCGACAAGGCGATCAAGGAGATCCTCCGCCTCGAGCACGAGGTCGCAGCTGCCGCGGAGGGCCGTCCTGTCGCCCAGCCGACGGGCCATCCGCTCGGCACGATCTTCCTGGTCAAGTACGGCCCGCAGGCCCAGGAACTGCAGGAAGGGCGTCGCCTTCCACGGCCGGGCGGGTCACGCGCTGAAGCGCTCGCTCGAGCGGCTGCACGTCGATCCGAGCGAGGTGTTCGGCACGAACTGCGTCAAGTTCGCGGGCGCCGAGCTCGAGACGTGCCGCGCGTGGCTTCGGCGCGAGCTGCGGATCGTGCAGCCGAGACTGCTCGTCGTCATGGGCGAGGACGCGCTCGCGTTCGTCCACGAGCTCGCGTTTCCGCTCTCGCGGCGGTTGGAGGCGACGCTCGGCGAGCTGCAGCGGTTCACCCCGACGATCGAGGCGCTTGTCGTGCCCGACATCGACTCGGCGCTCGACGAGCAGGCGGCGAAGACGCGCTTCTGGAACGCCTTCAAGCCGGTCGGGCCCTGGTGGGCCGCGCTGCCGCCGTACTAGCGCTCGCACTCGTCGCCGCGCTCGTCGCGTGGTTCGAGATCGCGCCGCACTTCTCGGAGCCGTCGCTCTGGCCGAGCATCCTGCTGGTCGCGCTCGTGCTGATCCCGGCGACCTTCCTGATCGTCTGGCTGGCGCTGCCGCTTTGGCAATGGCGGTGGCTGCTGCCGGCGGGGATCGGCTTCGCCCTGCTCGGGATCGTGCTCTCGAGGCTCGATCTTCCGGTCGGCTCGAACTTCTGCAAGCTCGCGGCGCTGACCTTCATCGGCTGGTGGTTCCTCCGGCTCTTCGAGGAGCTGTCGTGGGTCGTGATCGTGGCGCTGCTGATCCCGTGGGTCGACGCGTACTCCGTCTGGCGCGGCCCGACGAAGCAGATCACCGAAGGTCACGCAGAGGTCTTCGGCGCGCTCTCGATCGCGTTCGTCGTCCCGGGCGGGGGCTCCGCGCGGCTCGGCCTCCCCGACGTGCTCTTCTTCGCGGTCTTCCTCGCCGCGAGCGTCCGCTTCGACCTGCGCCCGTTCGCGACGTGGGTCGGCCTGACGGCGGGCCTCTCGCTGACGATGATCTGCGCGACCTGGTGGGAGGTATCCGGCCTGCCGGCGCTCCCCGCCCTGTCGCTCGGCTTCCTGCTCCCGAACGCCGACCTGCTCTGGCGTCGCCTCCGCCCGGCACGGGCTCAATCCGTGCGCTGATCACGCTCAGGCCGTTAAGACACTTGCGCAGCAGACGGTCCTCTCGCAAGTTCGCCGTTACGGGATGACCGAAGTCGACCTCACGCTGTGCGATTGGCAGCGGGACGCGGTCGGCCGTCCCAGCGGTCGTGGCGCACCCCGTGCGTCTTCGCCACGCCGGTCAGTCGGGCGTGCGCGGTTCCCGCTCCGGCGCCGGCAAGGCCGGCACCTCCGCTCTGTTCGACCCTCCGTCGGGCCTACGCTCGAGCAGCGACACCGACTCGATGTGCGGCGTGTGCGGGAACATGTCCACCGGGGTCGTGCGGACGAGGCGGTAGCCGTAGTCCTCGGCGAGGCGCTTCGTGTCGCCGGCGAGCGTGGTCGGGTTGCACGAGACGTAGACGACGCGCGGCGCCGCGAGCTCGCCGAGCCGCCGCAGCGCCTTGCCGGCGAGGCCGGCGCGCGGCGGGTCGACGACGACCACGTCCGGCTCGCCCGCACGCTCGCGCAGCTCGCGCGAGTACCTCGCCGACGTTGCCGGCGAAGAACGCGGCGTTGCCGATCGAGTTCAGCTCCGCGTTCTCGATCGCGCACGCGACCGACTCCTCCGAGATGTCCACTCCCCACACGGTCAGCGCGTGGTGCGCCATCGAGAGGCCGATCGTGCCGATGCCGCAGTAGAGGTCGTACACCGTCTCGCTGCCGGTCAGCCGCGGCCTCGCGCGCGGGCGAGCTCGTACAGCCGCTCGGCCATGCGCGTGTTCGTCTGCAGGAACGCATTCGGGCGCACCCGGAAACGCAGGCCGCCGAGCTCCTCCTCGATCGCGTCGGCGCCCCAGAGGAGACGGGTCGGCAGGTTCGTCACCTCGGCCGGCGAGTCGTTCACCGTCCACTGGATCGAGCGCACCTGCGGGAACGCCGTCAGCACCTCGATCAGCCGCTCGCGGTCGAACCGCTCACGCTCGTGTGTGACGAGCTGGACGAGCGCCTCGCCCGTGTTCAAGCCCTCGCGCACGATCAGGTGGCGGAGGTAGCCCTTGCCCTCGGCCTGGTCGTAGGCCTCGAGCCGCTCCTCGCGCGCCCAGTCGCGCATCGCGTTGCGGACCTGCGTTGCCGAGGTCGGTCGTGAGCCTGCAGTGCTCGATCCCGAGCACCTCGTCCCAGCGGCCGGCGCGGTGCAGGCCGAGCTCCGGCCCGTCGGGGCCGGGCGCGAAGGAGTACTCCATCTTGTTGCGGTAGCCGAAGACCTCCTCCGCAGGCACGATCGGCTCGATCGGCGGGTCGGCGATCCCGGCGATCCGCCGGAGCGAGTCCTCGACCCACGCCGCCTTGGCCTTGACCTGCGCCTCGTAGGCGAGGTCCTGGAAGCGGCAGCCGCCGCAGGCGGGGAAGTGCTGGCAGAGCGCCTCGACCCGCGCCGGCCCGCCCTCGACGAGCTCGATCGCCTCCGCCTCGGCGTGGCGGCGCTGCACCTTCGTCACGCGGGCGCGAACCGTGTCGCCGGGAAGCCCGCGCCGGACGAAGACGACGAAGCCGCCGAGCCGGGCGACCCCGTTCCCGCCGTAGGCGAGCGAGTCGACCTCGAGCTCGACCTCGTCTCCTCGATGCACCGGCGCGGCCACTAGGCGAGGCTACAGGCCGAAGAGCGGCAGGCACGGGTCGAGCGCAATTATCTCGACAGACACTCGATCGAGCGCCTCCCAGGCCTCGCGCTCGAGGCGGAACTTCCGCTCGCGCACCGGGACGCCGCGCGGCGAGGCGACGCCCTCGCCCACCTGGACGTACCCGAGCTTCTCCGAGACGCGCGCCGACGCAAGGTTCCCGTCGAGCGCGCCCGAGGTGGCGGCGCGGCCGCCGAGCCCGGCGAAGAGCAGCTCGAGCACGGCCGCGCGCATCTCCGTCCCGAAGCCGCGCCTCTGGAAGCGCTTGCCCAGCCACGAGCCGGTCTCGGCCGTGCCGCTCGCAGCGAAGTTCTCGGCCTCGATCCCCTGCGTCCCCATCAGCTCGGCGCCCGCCCACACCCCGAGCAGCAAGTGCCAGGCTCCGGCCGCCAGTTCTCACGCGCTGCCGGTGGAACGCGACGAAGCCGTCGACGAAGCCCGGCTTGCCGATCCCGTCCGTCCAGGCGACGAAGAACGGCATCTCCTCGGGCGGGTGGACGCCCTGCTCGGCCAGGTGGGCGAGCTCGACCAGCTCCTCCTCGGACGGCAGCCGCAGCTCGAGCCGCGGCGTGAGCAGGCGAAGCCCGTGGAGCGGCTCCAAGTCGTCGGAGCCGCTCCCGGTGCTTCCGCTCACGTGCCCGGGTTCATCGCTCGAGGGCACGCAAGCGCGCTAGCCCCCGGTCACGCCCGTGCAGTTCTGCGGTCAGCCAGGTCGCTGATGTTCGTGCTCGCCGCCGTCACCTTCGCCGTGTCGATCTCGCTCGAGAGCTTCTGGCAGCCTCGCGAGCAGCTCGGGCGACAGTCTGCGCCGGAGCTCATGTCGACTCCCTCGTAGGCGCGTCCGCGAGCTTCACGTAGAACTCCGCGAACGTCTGGAAGTCGGCCCTGATCTCCTCCGGCGCCTTGTCGGCGAACTCCTGCATCGCCTGCGCAGCCTCCTGGATGTCCGGTGCCACCCGTGCCCGACATCGCGGTCCGAGAACTGCTCACGAACTGGACGAACTCCTGGCAGTTCTCGGAGGTGAGCGAAGGACAGGTCGGGCGCGCCGACGTCTCGGTGCCGGTCGTCTCGGTGCCGGTCGTCTCGGTCGCGGTCATGTCGGTCGTGCTCGGTCGTCGTCGTGTCGGTCGTCGTCTGTCTCGGTCGCGTCGTCTCGGTCGCGGTCGTGGCCGTGTCGACGGTCTCGGTCGTGGCCGTCTCTACCGTCGCGGTGGTCGACGAGCCGCCGCCGCCGCAACCGGCAGTGGCAAGCGCCAGCCCTCCGAGCGCGAGCGCGCAAAGAATCCAGATCGCCTTCAGTCTCATGTTCCGTCCCTCCGGTCGCCGTTCGACGCGATGAGCCTACGCCACCGGCGGCGGGCCGGCCTCCCCCTATTGGAGGACGCTGACGTAGACCGTGCGCGTGCGCGGGCCGTCGAACTCGCAGAAGAAGATCCCTTGCCAGGTGCCGAGCGCGAGCTCGCCGTCGCGGAACGGAACGAGCACCTGCGGCCCCATCAGCGAGGCGCGCGGGTGCGAGGGCGCGTTCTCCTCACCCTCCTCGATGTGCTGCCAGTTCCAGTCCGTCGGGGACGATCCGCTCGAGCGCCGTCTCGAAGTCGCGGGCGACCATCGGGTCGGCGTGCTCGTTGATCGTCACGCCCGCGGTCGTGTGCGGCACGTAGACGAGCGCGGCTGCACCGGAGAGCCCGTCGAGCGCCTGGCGCACCTGGTGCGTGATGTCGATGAGCTGCGTCCGGCGCTCCGTCTTGACCGTGATCTCGCGCACTCGCCTATCCTACGGAGCCTTGTCCACCGAGACCCTTACGAGCCGCGAGCTCGACGCCTTCCGGGACACCGCAGACCGCTTCATCGCGGAGCTCGACGAGGAGTTCTACCTCCACTTCGCCGGTCACAAGGAAACGCTCGACGTCGAGGCGATCTACGAGCGCCACGAGGAGCTGACGAAGATCGAGACGGCGCAGCGCCTCGAGGGCGCGCCGACCGAGCTGTGGCGCTTCGCCTGCGAGGGCTTCCTCGGCAACCTGACGCGCTCCCACCAGGAGAAGCTGGCGAAGATCGAGGCCGAGCTCGAGACGACGGTCGACGGCGAGCAGATCCCGTTCCGGATGCTGCGGGTCGCACTCTCGAACGAGCCCGATCGCGACCGGCGGCAACGACTCGAGGAGGCCCGCATGCGGCTGACCGACGAGGAGCTGAACCCGGTCTATCTCGACGCCGCGCGGATCGACCGCGAGGCGGTTCAAGAGCTCGGTGCGCCGAACTACTACGAGCTCTACAAGCGCTTCGGCTTCCGGCTCGACGAGCTCGCGGCCGAGTGCACCGAGCTGCTCGACGCGACCGAGCGCCAGTGGGAGGAGGGGGCCGACCGCCTGTTCCGCGAGCGACTCCAGATCGGCCTCGCCGACGCGCGCCCCTGGGACGTGCCGCGCCTGTTCCGCGCGCCCGAGTGGGACAAGGCCTATCCGCCCGACGGGATGCTCCCCGCGCTCGAGGCCACGCTCCGCGATCTCGGCATCGACCTCGCCTCACAGGAGAACGTCCACCTCGATCTCGAGCAGCGGCCGGCGAAGAGCCCTCGCGCGTTCTGCGCGCCGATCGAGGTGCCGGGACGCGTGATGCTCGTGATCCAGCCGATCGGCGGCCGCGACGACTGGGAAGCGCTCTTCCACGAGGCCGGCCACACCGAGCACTACGCCCACACCTCGGCCGATCTACCGATGGAGGCCAGGCGTCTCGGCGACATGGCGGTCACCGAGGGCTGGGCCATGCTGTTCCAGCACCTCGTCACCGAGCCCGCCTGGCTGAACCGCCGGCTCGACGTCCCGCGCGTCGAGAAGCTCGCGAACGAGGGCGCGGTGTCGCTGCTCTACTTCTCCCGCCGCTACTGCGCGAAGCTCCTCTACGAGATCGAGTTCTTCCAGGCAAACGACCCGGCGTCGATGCGGCCGCGCTACGCCGAGCTGCTGAGCGAGGCGTTGAAGATCCCCGCGAACCCCGAGAGCTACCTCGCCGACATCGACGGGTCGTTCTACGTCACGGGCTACCTGCGTTCGTGGGCGTTCGAGGCGCAGCTGCGCGACTTCCTGCGCAGCGAGTTCGGCAACGAGTGGTTCACGCGGCGCGAGGCAGGTGGGCTCCTGCGCGAGCTCTGGTCGCTCGGCCAGGGACCGACCGCCGAGGAGCTGCTTCGTGAGGTGACCGGCGCCCGGCTCGAGATGGCCGCGGTCGCCGATCGCATCCGCGAGGGGCTGGCCGTCTAGGAGCGATCGCGAAAGCGGCCACCGCGCGATGCATGTCTCGCGCGACGGCCGCTGCGAGGAGGGGTGGGGCGGCCACTGCAACCGCCCCGCGGCGAGCGGCAGCCGTCCGGCTGCCGTTACTCGTGGCGTTACTTCTTCGTGGCCGTGCCTTCGATCGTCTCCGGGCCGGTCGCGAGGCCGATCTCGATCTTCTTCGGCTTCGCCTGCTCGGGCTTCGGGACTCGAATCTCGAGCACGCCGTCCTTGTAGGTCGCCTTGATCGCATCCTCCGAGACGCCCTGAGGCAGGCCGACCGTGCGCGTGAAGGTGCCGTGGCGGCGCTCGACGCGATGGAAGTGCTCCTTGGAGACTTCCTCGCTCTGCTCGCGCTCGGCCGCCACCGTCAGCGCTCCGTCCTCGACCTCGATCGAGATCTTGTCCTGCGGGACACCCGGCAGGTCGAACGCGTAGACGAGCGCGTCGTCCGTCTCCCACGCGTCGAGCATCGGCACCCACGACTGCGTGGTGCGGCCGTTCCCTTCGAACAGTCCGTTCATCAGACGACTGAGCTCGTTCTGCACGGCGGACACCTCACGAATCGGGTCCCAACGAACCAGGGTTGCCATGTTTCCCGTATCTCCTTCCGATATTTGGCTAGTTGATGTCTACAACAGAATAAAATCTTAGCGTTTGCTTGTCAAGTCGTGCCGGATCCCATTCCCCGCGGTCTGGCTCCACGCCCGCAAAGGGCACCGGGTGTGAAGCGGGGCGCGTCGACCGCTTTCTCCACCCTCGGGACGGCGCGCCCGGAGCTAGCTGATCGGGCCTCGGGCTTACGCCGACGCGCGCACCCCGGCGCCGAAGAAGGCCGCGACAGCGGCGCGGTCGTCGACGAGCGGGCAGCACGGGAGCGCCGTCAGGAAGGCCCGGCCATACGCCCGAGTCCGCAGGCGCGGGTCGAGGATCGCGACCACGCCGCGGTCGCCGTGGCCTCGGATCAGCCGGCCGAAGCCCTGCCGCAGCTGGAGTACCGCGGTCGGCAGGGCGTAGTCGCGAAACCAGTCGCCGCCCGCTGCCTCGACCGCCTCGCAGCGCGCCTCGTGCAGCGGGTCGCCCGGCGCCGAGAACGGCAGCTTGTCGATGACGAGCAGCGAAAGCGACTCGCCGGGGATATCGACGCCCTGCCAGAAGGTCGAGGTCGCGAGCAGCACGGAGCCCACCTCGTCGCGGAAGCGTTCGAGCAGCCGCTCGCGTGGCGCATCCCCCTGGACGAGCACCTCGTACGGCACCCGTCCTGACACCCGGGAACGCAGCACCTCGAGGGCGCGGTAGCTGGAGGTGAGGACGAGTGCCCGTCCCTCGGAGAGGGCGAGCAGCGAGACGACCTCCTCGGCCGCGCGCTCGGTGAATCCGTCGGCGCGCGGATCAGGCATCGTCCGCGGTACGTACAGGAGCGCCTGCTCGCGGTAGTCGTACGGCGAGCCGACCACGAGCTCGCGCGCGCTCTCGAGCCCGAGGCGGCTGCGGACGAAGGCCGCGTCCTCGCCGGTCGTAAGCGTCGCCGAGACGAGGATCGCCGTCGGGCCGTCGGACCACAGGCGCCGCCGGAGCTCGTGCGAGACGTCGACCGGCGCCCAAGCGATCGCATCCGGCTCTGCCCAGACGACCCGTTCGAGCGGACCGGGCTCCAGGCAGGCCTCCGCCTGCGCCGCGAGCAGCGAGCGTGCGGCGCGAGAGCGCATCGAGCTCCTCCCCACGCCCTTGGAGGTCATCCGCGAGTCCGGCGAGCGCGTCGATCAGCACGAGCAGCAGGTCGGCCGGCGGCTCGCGCAGCCTGCGGCGTCCGCTCGCGGGCGCCACCGTCCGCAGCAGGCGGTCTCCCGCTCGCTCGACGCGGTCGAGCGAGCGGCCGGGCGCCGGCTCGGACGCCTCGCGGCAGCCGCGCTCGACGTCCGCTGCGAGACGGCGCAACACCGCGCGCGAGACGCGGCCGCCGAGCCAGGTGGCTGCTGTCTCCTCGAGCCGGTGCGCCTCGTCGAAGATCACCGCGTCGTGGTCGGGCAGCACTCCGCCTCCGGCGGCGAGATCGGCGAAGTAGAGCGCGTGGTTCCCGATCACGAGCTCGGCCTGGCCGGCCCGCGCTTTCGCCGCCTCGGCGAAGCACGTGCTGACGAACGGGCAGCGGCGCCCTGCACAGCGATCGGAGCCGACCGCGAGCTCGGCCCAGAGCGCATCCGACGGCTCGAGCAGCAGCTCGGCGCGGTCGCCGGTCTCGGTCTCGGCGAGCCATGGCTGCAGAGCTTCGAACGCCTCCTCGTCGCGCGGGTCGCGCAGGAGCATCGGCCCGAAGCCCTGGAGCTGCTTGCGGCAGAGGTAGTTCTGGCGGCCCTTGAGCACAGCTACGCGCACGTCACGACCGAGCGCGCGGGCCGCTGCCGGAACGTCCTGGGCGAGCAGTTGCTCCTGGAGCGCCTTGGTCGCGGTAGCGACGACCACGCGCTGCCCCGACTCGAGCGCGGGGATCAGGTAGGCGAGGCTCTTCCCCGTGCCGGTGCCGGCCTCGGCCACGAGGTGATCGCCATTCGCAAGCGCCCGCTCGACGGCCGTCGCAAGGGCGGCCTGCTCCGCCCGCGGCTCGTAGCCGGGGAGCGTGGCAGCAAGCGCGCCGGCCGAGCCGAAAGCATCGCGCACGGCTGCATAGGGTACGCGGGCGAACGGCTGTTCCCTTCCGCAGCTCGAGATCGGCGCCGGATAGCTCAATAGTTCGCCGCTGACGTAATTGCCGCTCGGAGCGGCTTTTCTCGCTGTGGCGACCATTGACGGGATTTGCGCGTGCTCGGTAGCGTGCGCGATGTCGGATCCGGTAGGTCTTCGGGCTCGCTGGATCCGGCACTCAGCTCCGGTAGGTCTTCGGACTCGCCGGGGCTGATTTTTTTCCGACGCCGTCCGATCCGGTGAGTAGCGTGTCGCGGCTCGTGACTCCGCTCGCACTCATCGTCGGACTGGCTCTCGGAGCGCTGATCGCAGCTCTGGTCGCAGTGCTGCGAACACGCGCTGTGATCGCTCAGAAGGACGCCGAGATCGCGCGGCAGAACACGCTTCTCGCCACATCGCACGAGAAGCTCGCCGCCTCACACGAGAAGCTGGCGCTCGTCGAGCGCACGCAGGAGCAATGGGAGGAGCAGCTCAAAGCACTAACCCACGACGCACTCGCGAGCAGCTCGTCATCGCTCCTCGAGCTCGCCGCTGGCAAGCTCCAGCCGATCGCAGACACGCTCGAGCGGTTCGAACAGCAGGCACAGGCGCTCGAGCACAAGCGGCTCACAGCCGTGACCACGATCGACGAGACGCTCAAGAACATGGCGCAGGGACAGGAGCGCCTCCGGAAGGAAACCGGCAGTCTCGTCACGGCCCTCCGCGCGCCGCACGTCCGCGGCCGCTGGGGCGAGATGCAGCTCCAGCGCGTGGTCGAGCGGGCGGGAATGCTCGCCCATTGCGACTACGTCGAGCAAACGAG
The DNA here is from genome assembly GCA_963781435.1 of uncultured Actinomycetes bacterium. GTDB lineage: Bacteria > Actinomycetota > Thermoleophilia > Gaiellales > Gaiellaceae > PALSA-600. Next base: position 195,773 of record CAWAGR010000019.1, read on the forward strand.
CGAGCGGAACAGCGAAGGCCGACTCCTGCGACCGGACATGGTGGTGAAGCTCCCGGGTGGCAAGAACCTCGTCATCGACTCGAAAGCCCCGCTCGACGCCTACCTGGACGCCGCCGAGGCCGAGGACGACGACACGCGACGGGAGCATCTTGTCCGGCACTCGCGCCTCGTGCGCGAGCACATGTTGAAGCTCGGCCAGAAGCGCTACTGGCAGCAGTTCGGCCCTGCTCCCGAGTTCGTCGTCATGTTCCTGGGCGACGAGGGCTTCTTCCGCGCAGCGCTCGACCACGATCCTGCGCTTCTGGACGCGGGGGCCGAGTCGGGCGTCGTGCGAGTGGTTCCCGCGTCGCCGACGACCTTGATCGCTCTGCTGCTCACGGTTTCGTACGGCTGGCAGCAGGAGACCGTCGCCGAGAGCGCCCGCAGCATCGCCCAGCTGGGCCGCGAGGTCTACGACCGTCTCGGCGTGTTCTCGAAGCACTTCTCGAAGGTCGGACGCTCACTCGATACGGCCGTCGGCGCGTACAACGAGGCCGTCGGCTCATTCGAGACGCGCGTGCTCGTGACGGCCCGGAAGTTCCCCGAGCACGGTGCAGGAAGCGACGCGCCGCCCGAGTTGACCCCGATCGAACGGCAGGCCCGGCCGTTCGTCGCGGCCGAACTGGCCAACGGCGAACCGGTTGTCGAGTTGGCACAGCGAGCCGTCGACGCTGCCTGAAGCCCGTTGCGATGCCGGGAACGGACGACCGGGCGCACACGTTTAATAGAGCAACACTTTCAAGGAGGAATCGTTGAGCACCACGAACGACGTCCGCGAGTTGATCATCATCGGCGGCGGCCCCGCCGGGTACACGGCGGCGCTCTACGCAGCGCGCGCCGAGCTCGAGCCACTTGTGATCGAGGGGTTCATGCACGGCGGCCAGCTGATGATCACGAGCGACGTCGAGAACTACCCCGGCTACCCCGACGGCATCACCGGCCCGGAGATGATGGCCGACTTCCGCCGCCAGGCCGAGCGCTTCGGCGCCGAGTACGTCACGGACGACGTGACGAAGGTCGACTTCTCCGAGCAGCCCTTCCGCGTCTGGGTCGAGAACGACGAGTACCGCGCGAAGGCGGTGATCGTCGCGACCGGCGCGAGTGCGCGCTGGCTCGGGCTCGACTCCGAGCAGCGCCTCCAGGGCCGGGGCGTGTCGGCGTGCGCAACCTGCGACGGCTCCTTCTTCAAGGACAAGCGGATCGTCGTCGTCGGCGGCGGCGACACGGCGTTCGAGGAAGCGCTCTTCCTCACCCGCTTCGGGACGAACGTGACGCTCGTCAACCGGCGCGACGAGTTCCGCGCCTCGCAGATCATGGTCAACCGCGCGCACGCCAACAAGAAGATCGAGTTCCTGACGCCGTACGTCGTCGAGGAGGTGCTCGGCGACACCGCCGTGACCGGAGTCCGGGTGCGGCACGTGGAGACGGGTGCGGAGCACGACGTGGACGCCGGCGGCTTCTTCGTCGCGATCGGCCACGACCCGAACACGAAGCTGTTCGTCGACCAACTCGACCACGACGAGGCCGGCTACCTGCTCACGAAGCCGGGCTCCACCGAGACGAACGTCCCGGGCGTGTTCGCGGTCGGCGACGTACAGGACCACGTCTACCGGCAGGCCGTCACCGCGGCCGGGTCGGGCTGCATGGGAGCGCTCGACGCCGAGCGTTTCCTGGCCGAGCTCGAAGGCCACGCTGGAACGGCGCTCACAGCACCACGCCCTGAGGCCGAACCCGCACACGCGCAGGCGTAGCTCCAGCCGACGGCGAGGCTAGCCTCGCCCTGTGGACGAGGCGCCACGCTGGATCGACCTGCTCGACCCGTCGGCCGACGACCTCCGCGCGAACCTGCCGGCCGACGTGCATCCGGCCGCACTCGCGCTCCTGCTCGCGCCGCTCGTCCACGACGACGAGCCGCGGCCGCGAATCGAGACGCACGGCGCCTACGTCGTCGGGGTGTTCCTCGTCGCAGTCGCCGTGCCGGAAGAGGACCGCGTCTACTACCAGGAGATCGACTTCGTCCTCTGGCCCGACCGGATCCTGACCGTCACGAAGACGCCTGCGGGCGAGCACCCGTTCGACACCGGCACCGCCAGGGCCGCGTGCCAGCCCGGCGAGCCCGTCAGCATGTGCCTCTTCCGCCTCGTCGACGAGATCGCCGAGCGCTACCTCGACCTGATCGACGCCCTGAACGACGAGATCGACGAGCTCGAGGAGAACGTCGAGAAGTGGCGGCGACGATGGTTCGCAGTCCGCATGTCGTCGCTGCGACACGACCTGCTCCACATCCGCCGGCACCTCTCGCCGCTGCGCGACGCCGTGCGCAAGATCGTCGACGGCCGGGTGGAGCTCGACGACGCCGAGCTCTTCCCGCGCGAGATCGAGATCAACTTCGCCGACACCTACGACAAGCTCCTGCGCGCGACCGAGGGCCTCGAGACCTCGCGCGAGCTGGTCGCCGGCGTGCGCGACTACTTCCAGGCGAAGATCGCGAACGACCAGAACGAGGTGGTGAAGCGGCTGACGGTGATCGCGTCGCTCCTCCTCGTGCCGACCTTCATCGTCGGCGTCTACGGCCAGAACTTCCGGCACATCCCCGAGCTCGCCTGGGGCTACGGCTACGCGTGGTCGTGGATCCTGATCGTCCTGACCACGGTCGGCCAGCTCGTGTTCTTCCGCCGCAAGCGCTGGATATGACGCGGGGGGAAACCTCCGGTTTCCCCCCGCGGGCCCCCTTCCGACATCTTTCCGCCGTGGCGGGCGAGTACGGGCAGAGCCCGCACTCGCCGCGAACTCGGGTCTTCCGGCTTCTCCCGAGAAGAGCCAGACAGACAGCAAGGGACGCGGCTCGGTACGCTGGATGCGATGCCTTACTTCATCTGTCCCCGCTGCAAGACCCGGCGCGTCGATGACGACGGGCGCGAGGGGATCACCATGCAGCCGCCTGCGTGCGAGCGCTGCAGCTTCGGCTTCATGTTCCAGCTGCTCGCCGACTACTACCCGGCGCCGGCGACGGGCTTCATCCTGTGCGATCAGGATCGCCGCGTGCTCGCGACCGGCGAGGGCGTCTTCGAGCTGACCGGGTTCAGCGAAGCCGATCTGCTCGGCCGTGACGTCGCCGAGGCGCTCGGGCTGTCCGATCCCGAGCCGATCGAAACGGTGCGCGAATGGGGCGTGCGGAAGCTCGAGCAGCCGCTCTCCCTGCGGACGCGGAACGGCATCGAGAAGAAGGTCAAGGGCGACTTCTTCCCCGCCTACGACGACGACGGCGGGCTGCTCGTGGCCCTCACTCCGGCGTAACTACACGCGGCTCGCCGGACAGAGGTCGGCGACGACGCAGCGCTCACACGCCGGCCGGCGTGCCTCGCAGACGCGGCGCCCGTGCCAGATCAGCAGGTGCGGGAAGAGCGCCCAGTGCTCGCGCGGCACGAGCCGCATCAGGTCGCGCTCGATCTTCACCGGATCCTCCTGCCGCGTGAGGCCGAGTCTCTGCGAAAGCCGCCGCACATGCGTGTCGACGACGATTCCGTGCGTATGGCCGCGCTCGGCCGAGACGACGTTCGCGGTCTTTCGCGCGACGCCAGGTAGACGCAGCAGCGCTTCGAACTCTGTCGGCACCGCGCCGTCGTGCTCGTCGACAAGGATCCGCATCGTCCCGCGGAGCGACTTCGCCTTCTGCCGGTAGAAGCCGGTCGCGAAGATGTCGCGCTCGAGCTCCTCCGAGGACACAGCGAGATAGTCCTCCGGGCGGCGGTACTTGAGGAAGAGCCGCTCGGTGACGCGATTGACGTTCGCATCGGTCGTCTGGGCGGAGAGCATCACCGACACGAGCAGCTCGAGCGGGCTCCGAAAGCGGAGCGCGATTCCGGCGTCCGCGTGCTCAGCCGCGAGCCGTTCGATCACCGGCCCGATCCGTGCCCGCTTCGGCCCCACCCGACGGCGCGCCTCGTCCACATAGCTCCTCGCCATCGGCGCGACGCTACCGCACCGCCACATCGAGCTAGTTCGGCCCTTCGAGCCATGTCCGGTCTCGATTGCGCAGCCGCACGCCACTCCACCCACTGACCCCCCACCCACCCAAGGGGGAAAGAAGAACTGACGGTAGCTGCGAAACCCGCACATGTCTGTGCCGATTGTGCGCCGATTGTGAAACAGCGAGCCGCAGGTGCTGACGACCGCCTCAGTTGCCGACGACGGCCGGAGGTGCTGAAGGCCGCTTCAGGTCGGCCGCTCCAGGTGCTGACGGCCGCGCCGCTTCAGGTGCTGACGGCCGCTTCGCGGGGGAGCGCGGTGCCGCCGCGGAGGCGCGGGCCCGCGCAGACGAGGTCGAGCGCCGGGCAGCCTGAGCAGGTGAACTCGTCCGGTGACGGCGTGAACTCACCGGCGTTGATCCGCCGGATCGCCTCGGACAGCTCGGCCTCGAGCCCTCCGACATCGGCCCGAGAGAAGGCCGTCGAGACGACCGCGTCGGCGCGCTCGAGGAACGCGTACACGACCTCGACCTCCTCTGCCCCGGCGCGGAAGCACGCGAGCGCGTACACGAGTCGCTGCAACCGGTAGTCCGCCTCGACGATCTCCTCCGGCGTCCGCTCCCCGAGGAGGTTTGTCTTGTAGTCGAGGACGAGCGCCGCCGGACCGTCGCGGTGCAGCACGTCGAGGCGACCGTGCAGGAGCACGTCGTCGTGCTCGAACGCGAACGGCCGCTCAGGCGTAGGCTCGACGGAGCCGCCATGAGCGGAGGTGCCGGCTTCGCCGGCGCCGGAGCGGGTACCCGGCCGCGCACCGCCGAGCGAGGCGATCCGTTGCGCGAGCTCGGACTCGCAGTACGCCGCGACGAAGCCGCCGATCCGCTCGAGCTCCTCGTCACTGACCGCCGGATACCACATGCGCACGATCTCCAGCCCGGGCGGTTGCGGGTCGCGCAGGTCGACGGTCTCGAGCAGGCGGTGCACCGCGTCGCCGATCTCGGTCGCGGCCAGACCGATCGCGCCCGGAACCGCGCCGCGCCGCTCGCGCAGGCCCGCGACGCGCTCGGCGTAGTAGCGGTAGGAGCAGCGCTCGAAGAGCGCCAGGGCCGAGTACGAAAGGCGCCGCACGCGATGGATCGGCGGTGACGGCACCGGCGCGAGCTCCGGGAGCCGATAGCCGCGAGCGGCCGGGGTCGCCGGAAGCTCTGCGAAGAGCGCCAGCTGCCCGTCTTCGCCGTCGGGCGTTGCGGCCACCGGCTCCGCCGCCGGCGCCTCCCCGACCCGCCTGTCGAGGCGCACGAGAAACGTCGCGCGGTCGCGGACGAGCTCGAACGGCGACTTCGCCGCCGCCAGTTCCTCGTCGCACTCGAGCCGCGCGAGCACCCAGCCGATCGGCGTGTCCCGGCGCTCGTCGATCGACCCGGACACGATCAGCCGGTCGATCGCGCGCGTCATCGCGACGTAGTAGAGACGGAGCCGTTCGCCGCGGTCGGCCTCGAGACCGGCGGCGCGCACCTCGTCGTAGGCGAAGACGCCGTGCGACGCGCCGGTCGCGGGATGCACCACCTTGAACCCGAAGCGCCCGTCGGAGAGGGCGAGGATCTCGTCGGCGGCCGGCGGGCCGCCCGTGTCGCGACCCGCGTCCGCCACCACCACCACCTTGAACTCGAGGCCCTTCGCGGCGTGGATCGTCAGCAGCCGCACCGCGTCGGCGCCCTCCTCCTCCGACACCGCCTCGAGCTGCGCCGCGCCGAGCGCCTCCTGCTCGTGGATGAAGCGGACGAAGCCCTCGATGTCTCGGCCCCGCAGCTCCTCGTAGGAGCGCGCGAGCCGCATCAGCTTGCGAAGGTTCGCGTAGCGCCGTTGCCCGTCCCACCGCGCGAGCACGGCGAGGTCGTAGTCGTGCTCGCAGACAACCTGCTCGCAGAGGCGCTCGAGCGAGACGCGCGCCGACGCCGCAACGAGCCGTTCGTAGCGCTGCTTGAACGCCCGGATCAGCTGCTCGTCGCGCTCGTCGAGCGCCGGCGGCAGCGAGCGCTCGATGCCCGTGTAGAGCGGGCGCCGGCCGGTGTGGCGCCGGATCAGGACGAGCGCGTCGTTCGAGACGCCGACGAAGGGCGAGGCGAGCACCGCCACGAGCGCCTCGTCGTCGTAGCGGTTGCGCAGGAGCCGCAGGTAGAGCAGCAGGTCGACCACCTGCTGCTGGCCGAAGTAGCGTCGCCCGGTGGCGCGGTAGGTGGGCAGACCCTGCACCCGCAGCTCCTCCTCGTACCACTCGGCGTCCGTGCCGGCGGCGAACAGGAGGACGATCTCGCCGGGCGTCGCCGCGCCCTCGTCGACCAGCTCGCGGACGCGACGCGCGACGTGCCTCGCCTCGGCGCGACGCCAGTGGTCGCCACCGTCGCGATACGACGCCTTGTCGGTGACGAGGAGCTCGACCGGATGGCCGAAGACGGGGTCGGGGAACTCGCCGGAGGACGCGAGCGGCTGGAAGCCGTCGCCGAACGCGGGCTCGAAGAGGTAGTTGACGGCGGCCAGCACCTCGGGTCGCGAGCGGTAGTTCTGGGTCAGCGGCAGCGGCTGCGAGGACGCCGCGCGCCGCTGCCGGAAGACCTCGACGTCGGCGTGCCGGAAGCCGTAGATCGACTGGAACTCGTCGCCGACGAAGAAGACTTCCTTCTCCGGCCCGGCTGCGAGCAGGTCGATCAGGTCGCACTGGAGCGCGTTCGTGTCCTGGAACTCGTCGACCATGATCGTCCGGAAGCGGAGTTGCTCGGCCTCTCGGACGCGTTCGTCCCCCACAAGGAGGTCGCGCGCGTAGAGCTGGAGATCCTCGAAGTCGAGCGCCGACTCGCGTTCCTTGCCGCTCGCGTACTCGGCGGCGAAGAGGTCGAGCAGCTCCTGGAGCAGCTCCCGGTCGCGCCCGGCGACGAGCTCGAGCGCAGCCTGCTCGACGCGCTTGCGCGCCTCCTCGTAGGTCGCCGCGCGCGGGCCGGACGCCCGCAGCGCCTTCAGGTCGAGCAGCCGCTCCGGCGCCGCCGGCAACTCGATCGCCGCGCGAGCGGCATCACGCTGACCGGCTGTTGCGCCGGAGTCCGCCGCGAGGCTCTCCGCCGCCTCCCGCAACTCGGAAAGAAGCGAAGCCAGGTCGGGCTGCTCGTCGGGCACCAGCACGAGCGGCCGCCCCGCCGAGCGGAGCGTCTCGTAGACGCCGGTCAGCATCCGCCGCAGCCGCGCTGCTCCGTAGGTCGTGAGCAACCGGAGGCGGTCGAGGACCCCGACGCGCAGAACGCGGCGAGCGCGCGGTCGAAGGCCTCGCCGCGGATCACCGCGCCGTGCTGCTCGTCGAGCTCGCGGAAGCGCGGGTCGATGCCGACCGCGAACGGATGCGTGCGCAGCAGGCGGGCGCAGAAGCCGTGGATGGTCGAGATCCAGGCGCCGTCGAGGCGGCGTGCCAGATCGTCGCGACCGCGCGCGAGCAACGCGGCGCGGATCCGGCCGCGCAGCTCCGCCGCGGCCTTGCGGGTGTACGTGATCACGAGCACCGACTCGACGTCGAGCCCCTCGTCGCACACCGCGCGCACGAAGCGCTCCACGAGCACGGTCGTCTTGCCGGTGCCCGCGCCGGCCGAGACGAAGACCTCTCCGCGCGCCTCGACGGCCGCGGTCTGCTGCTCGTTCATCAGCGCCCGCGCCACCCGGCACATCGGCCAGACGTCGCACCACGCCGGGCACTCGCCGCCCTTCGGGTCGTGCGCGACGTCGCCGCTGCGCATGCGCTGTGCCGCCTCGCGCGCCCGCTCGCGTGCAGTCTCGAGCTGAGCCGAGAAGGCGTCCTCGTCGAGGTAGTCGTTCGCGCTGAAGCCCGGCAGGTCGTCGCGGGCCTCTGCGCGCAGCATGCCGCGGGCCCCGCGGGTGCCCGAAAGCGCGCGGTAGACGCCGCCGAGCGGCTCGATCCCGACGAGGTCGCGCAGCACGAGCAGGTAGAGCGGGACCTGGAGCCGGCGCTCTCCGTCGATCTGGCGGGCCGAGAACGAGCCCTTGCCGGACTTGTAGTCCTGGACGATGCCGCGCGCGCTCTATGGGTCGAGATCGATCCGGTCGATCTTGCCGCTCGCGAAGATGCCGTCGCCGAGCTCGAGGCCGCGCTGCAGCTCGGGCGCCGAGCGGTCGGTTCCGAAGCCGACCTCGAACTTCCGCGGCACGAGCGCGAGCGCCGAGCGCGCCTCGTCGCGCACGAACCGCTCGAGGTCGCGGCGCAACCCCTCGCGCAGCTCGGCCGCGTCGACCTCGCCAAGCTCGAGCCGCACACCGCCGCGCAACGCATCGGCGAGACAGCGCTCGAGGAACACGAGCGCGGCGTCGAGGTTCGCCTCGGTCACGCGCTCGGTGCCGAGCTCCTTCGGCAGCCCGTTGTAGAACGCGTAGAGCGCCTGGTGGGCCAGCTTCCCGCGGAGGAGCGCGTCGGCCTCGGCGTCGATCGTCTTCGGGTCGACGACCCGCTCGAACAGCCACGCCGACGAGCAGTCGACGAAGCGCTCGAGCTCGGTCGCGCCGAACGTCGTGCGCGCACCGAGCGCCTCGAGCACGGCCGGGTTGCGCAGGCGCGTCGGCCGGTCGAACGCGAGGCGCGCGCGGCGTAGCCGACGCGTCCAGCCGTTCGCCTCGGCGAGCGCGGCGGCGAGGTCGGGCGACCCCGACTCGACCGAGAGGCGGGCAAGCGCCCGCATTCGCTCGCGGGCCGTCGGCGCCTCGTCGATCGGCAGCGTCAGCTGTGAGAGCGCGCGCCGCCGCGTCGCGCGCACAACGTCTTCCGGGTCGAAGACCGCCGCGACGTCATCCCAGAACGAGCTCGGCTGCGTCGGCGCGCCGTCGTCGGTCGCCGCCTCGCGAACGAGGAAGAGGCGGCGAGTGGCGCGCGTGCAGGCGGTGTAGAAGAGGTAACGGTCGCGGCTGACCGGGTCCGGCCGCTCGAGCCGCGCGCCGAGCTCGCGGCGGCGATCGTCGTCCAGGAACGGCGAGCTGCGGCCCCGACGCGGCAGCGACCCCTCTTCGAGCCCGAGCACGAACACGCACTCGAACCGCCGCGTCCGCGCCCGCATCAGGTCGAGCACCGCCACGCGTCCCGGCTCGCCCGCGTTCCCGTCCGACACCTCGAGCCGCTCGAGCGCGGCGATCACATCGGCGGCGGCGAGTTGCTCGCCCAGGCGCTCCCAGCCCTCGAGCTCGTCGAGCAGCCGCGTCGCGGCGGCGACGCAGCGCAGGTCGAGGCGCGACGTGTCACCGACCGGCGGGCCGTCGAGGCCGTACGCGGCGGACGCCATCGCGCCGAGCAGCGCCCGCACGCCCTCGACCGGCGATGCCGCGGCCCGCAGCTCGCGCAGCGCCACGAGCGGCGCCTCGCGCAGGCGCTCCGTCTCGGCCTCGACCAGCTCCGGCGCCTCGACGGCACGGCCTCGCAGCCGTCCCTCGGCGAAGTCGACGCTCGAGCGCGCGATCCCCGAGTACGGCGAGCGCAGGAACGCGTACAGCGCATTCCGCCCCGCGCCGGCCCAGGCGAACCGGAGCAGAGCGAGGAGCGCGTGGCCGAGCGGCGTCGCGGGGAGGCGCACGCGCCCGTCGACTGCGTACGGGATGCCGGCGTTCGCGAACACCGTCTCGACCGGCGCGCGCCAGCGCTCGAGCGACGGCACGACGAGCGCGACCTGCTCCGCCGGCACGCCGTCGCCCAGGAGCGCCGAGCACCTCGTCGGCGACGAGCTCGAGCGTGCCGCGCGTGCCGGCGCCCTCGAGGAACGCGACCGCGCCGCCGATCGGCGGCGGCGTTCCGGAGGCCACCTCGAAGAGCGTCCGCTCGAGCCATGCGATCGCCGGCGCCGCGTACTCCGAGGAACGCGGCTCCAGCTCGAGCGTGCGGCCGTCGGCGAGCGCCGCGAGATCCTCGGCCGTCCGTTGCAGCGACGCGAACGCGGCGCGGCCCGGCTCGTACGGCAGCGAGACGTCCACCTCGGCGCGGCCCGCGAGCGCCTGGAGCAGCGACCATTCGGCCGCCGTGAGATCCTCGAACCCGTAGGCGAACACCGGCTCGCCGTGCCAGGCGTCGAGGTCGCGTTGCAGACGCTCGCTCGCCCGGCGCCGCAGCAGGTCGCGATCCCAGAGTCCGACCCCGGCAAGCTCGCGGCGATAAGCGCCGTACAGCTCCGCCACGTCACCGTCGAGGTGATCGGGGTCGAGCAGGCCCGACTCGAGCTCGCCCACCGTCCCGAGCAGCGCGTCGACGAACCCGGCGAAGCGAGCCGAGCGTGAGAGCGACGTCGTGCCGCCGCGAACGGCACCCTCGACCGCGCGCCGCGCGATCAGCATCCGCTGCGCCTCGGTCGCCACCGGGCGGGCCTCCGGATCGCCCGCGGCAATCTGCGCGAACAGGTCGTCGAAGGTGCCGATCGACCCGCCGAGCAGGCAGCCGCAGCGCCGGAGCAGATCGCGCTCGACGCGGTCGACATCGGACCGGTTGGGCACGATCAGAAACGGCTCGTCGTCGAGACGCGCCAGATAGCGCTCGAGCAGGAGCGCGACCTTGCCCGCGTTTGCCGGTCCCGCGAGGAGGCTCAGTCCCATCGAGCCCTCAGCCTCATCGAGCCCTCAGTCCCATCGAGCCATGCTAATCCCGGACGCCGACGGATTCGGCGAGCCGAGCGGGCGCAAACAGCGCTGAGAGCGGAGTTCCCCGCGGCACGCAACGAGAGCCGGGACGTCGGCGCTCCGCAGCCGTGGGCGCCGGTGCAACCGCCACGGGCGGCGGCTGCACCGACCCGCTGCGCCGTCAGGCGGCCGTAGCGGCCGACTTCGGCCGACGGCCGCGGCGCGCCGCAGCGCGACCCGGCATCTTGCCGGCGCAGTCGTCGCAGAGATCTGCGACCTTCGACCCACGCCGCGCGTCGGTGAACGTGAGGCGCAACGCGGCGCCCTTGTTCTCACCGACTTCGTTGCCACAGTTATCGCACACAAGAACGGTTCTCCGAGCCAAGTAATCGTCTCCTTGCGACGAGGTGAATTGCCGAGGCCCTATCGTAGTCAAAAACGTGGAGCGAAAACACTGCCCGATTAAATCGGCGACGACGTTGCATTCGGTCTTGACGTCGGACGAAAACTCAGGTCTCCGCGTTTTCGAGCAGTCGCTTCTTCCAAAACCGGAACCCGAGATAGCCGATCACGAGCACGACGACGACGGCGATTCCGCCGATCAGGCCGTACTTGTTGATCGCCTCTGCGGCCGCCTCGCCGAACTTGTAGGCCACGACTCCGACCACGATCGCCCAGACGATCCCGCCCAGCGCATTCCAGAACAGGAAGCGCCACCACGGCATGCGGGTGATCCCGGCGAGCCAGGCCGACGTGATGCGGAGAAACGCGACGAAGCGCCCGAAGAAGACCGTCTTCGCGCCGTGGCGGGCGAAGAATCTCTCCGAAGGTGGCAGGGCCTTCTCGAACGCGTCGCGGATCACGGGCGTCCGTGCCAGCAGCGCCCGGCCGCCCTTGCGACCGATCCAGTAGCCGACGTTGTCGCCGATGATCGCCGCCAGTGCGGCCACCACGATCACCACGACGATCGAGTAATGACCGCGTTGCGCGAGCACCCCTGCAGCGATCAGCGCCGTCTCGCCAGGAAGCGGCACCCCCGACGATTCGAGCGCGATCAGCGCGAACAGGATGATCAGCCCGTGCTCGAGAAGGAGGTCGGTCACTGCCTCGAGTCTAGAGTCTGATGTGAGATTCGACCGCCGCCGCGAGCGCGAGGCCAGGCCGTCGCCGCCCTGCGGGCCGGAGTCTTTGCGATACCGTCCGCGCGCGCATGAGGGTGGGCGTTCCCAGAGAGACTGCGGCAGGCGAGCGGAGGGTTGCGCTCGTCCCCGACGCCGTCGCGCGACTCGAGGGGATCACCGTCTCGGTCGAACGGGGGGCGGGTTTGGCGGCCGGCTTCGCCGACGCGGCGTACGAGGAGGCCGGCGCCGAGCTCGTCGACGACGCCTGGCAGGGTGTGGACGGGGTCGTCAAGGTCGGCAAGCCGAGCGACGAGGAAGTCGGCAGGCTGCGCGCAGGCGAGCTGCTCGTCGCGTTCCTCCAGCCGCTCACCGACCCGGGGCTCGTCGAACGTCTCACCGCCGCCGGCGTCCTCGGGTTTGCGATGGAGTCGATCCCGCGCACGACGCGCGCGCAGCCGATGGACGCGCTGTCCTCGCAGGCGACGGTGGCCGGGTACAAGGCTGTGCTGCTGGCGGCCGAGCGGCTGCCCCGCTTCTTCCCGATGCTGACGACCGCGGCGGGCACGATCGCTCCGGCGCGCGTGCTGGTGCTCGGGGCCGGCGTCGCAGGGCTTCAGGCGCTCGCGACGGCGCGGCGGCTCGGGGCGGTCGTTTCGGGCTTCGACGTTCGCCCCGCCGTGCGGGAGCAGGTGCAGTCGCTCGGCGCCAGCTTCCTCGACCTCGGCGTCGTCGGCGAGGAGACGGCCGGCGGCTACGCGCGCGAGCTGACGCAGGACGAGCAGCAGCTCCAGCAGCGCGCGCTCGAGGAGCGGATTCCGGAGTTCGACGTCGTGATCACGACCGCCGCCGTGCCCGGCCGGCCGGCCCCGAAGCTGATCCCGGCCTCCGCCGTCGAGAGGATGCGGCCGGGCTCGGTGATCGTCGACCTCGCCGCCGAAACCGGCGGCAACTGCGAGCTGACCCGGCCGGGTGAGACGGCCGAGGTGGCCGGCGTGGCGATCCTCGGCCCGCTCAACCTGGCGAGCACGATGCCGACGCACGCGAGCCAGCTCTACGCGCGGAACGTCTCGGCCCTGCTCTCCCACCTCGCCCCCGCCGGCGAGCTGACGCTCGACTGGGACGACGAGATCACCGCGGGCACGTGCGTGACGCGAAAGGCGGGTCCCTCTTGAGCCGTAGGCTCGACGGAGCTAACACCGGCGTAGCTGACGGAGCCGGCCAGGAAGCGGCGGCGGTGCCGGCTCTGCCGGAGCGGGTATGAGCCACTACGCGCAACTCGTCGTCGAGCTGACGATCCTCGCCCTCGCGATCTTCCTCGGTGTCGAGGTGATCTCGAAGGTGCCGACGCTGCTGCATACGCCGCTGATGTCGGGCACGAACGCGATCCACGGGATCGTGATCGTGGGCGCGATGATGGTCGCGGGGGCGGCCGACCCGGATCTGCTGACGAGCTGGATCGGCTTCGTGGCGATGATCCTGGCCGCCGCCAACGTGGTCGGCGGATTCGTCGTCACCGACCGGATGCTCGAGATGTTCAAGAAGCGCGAGCCGCCGCGCGCCGAAGGCGAGAGCAAGGGCACGGAGCGGTGAGCCAGACCACCTCGAACCTGCTCTACCTCGTCACCATCATCTGCTTCGTCCTCGCGCTGCGCTTCCTCTCCTCGCCCAAGCACGCGCGGCTCGGCAACAGGATCGGCGCGGCGGGGATGGCGCTTGCGATCGTGGTCACCGCTCTGCAGACGGGCGTGCACGTCGGCTGGGTGATGATTCTCGGCGGCGCCATCGGCGCGGCCTTCGGCGCGGTCGCCGCACGCCGGGTGAAGATGACCGCGATGCCGCAGATGGTGGCGCTGTTCAACGGCGTCGGCGGCGGCGCAGCGGCGCTCGTCTCGCTGGCCGAGTTCCACAACATCGCGGACGAGCCGGGGCGACTGCACGGCGACGTCTCCGCTCGCGATCGTGCTCGCGGCGGTGATCGGCTCGGTCTCGTTCGCGGGCTCGATGGTCGCGTTCGCCAAGCTCCAGGAACTGATCCAGGGCCGACCGATCACCTATCCGGGACAGCAGTTCGTGAACCTGCTCCTCTTTGCCGCGATCGTCGCAGGCGGCGCCGCGATCGTGGCCGGCGCCGAAGAGCAGTGGCTGCTCGTCGCGGTGATCTGCGGCTCGCTCGTGTTCGGCGTGCTGTTCGTGCTGCCGATCGGCGGTGCCGACATGCCGGTCGTGATCTCGCTGCTGAACGCCTTCACCGGGCTCGCCGCGGCGGCGACCGGATTCGAGCTGGAATCGAACGTGCTGATCGTGAGCGGCGCGCTCGTCGGCGCCTCGGGAACCCTGCTCACGCTGATGATGGGGCGGGCGATGAACCGCTCGCTCGGCAACGTCCTCTTCGGCGCGTTCGGGAAGGTGCAGGCCGGCGCGGGGTCGGCGGCGGCGCTCGAGGGGACCGTGCGGTCGGTCACCGTCGAGGACGTGGCGATCATGCTCTCGTTCGCGCGCAAGGTCGTGATCGTGCCCGGCTACGGAATGGCCGTGGCGCAGGCCCAGCACGCGGTGCGCGAGCTCGCGGACGAGCTCGAGAAGAAGGGCGTCGAGGTCGACTACGCGATCCACCCGGTGGCGGGCCGCATGCCCGGTCACATGAACGTGCTGCTCGCCGAGGCGAACGTGCCGTACCCGGCACTGAAGGAGATGGACGAGATCAACCCGGAGTTCCCGCAGACGGACGTCGTGCTCGTGATCGGAGCGAACGACGTCGTCAACCCCGCCGCGCGGAACGAGCCGAACAGTCCGATCTACGGCATGCCGATCTTGAACGTCGACCAGGCGAACCAGATCGTCGTCATGAAGCGGTCGATGGCGACCGGGTTCGCGGGCATCGACAACCCGCTCTTCCTCGATCCGAAGACCGCGATGCTGTTCGGCGACGCCAAGGACTCGGTGGTCAAGCTCGTGGCCGGCGTCAAGGCACTTTGACCGGCGTTCCGGTCTTCAGCGCCGCGGCACGTCGAGCTCGCCGTGTCGCCGGCCGCAGCGGTCGAAGCGGTGCGCGCGGCGTTCGTCGCGCACGCACGAGGCGAGTGGACGATGCCGCCGAAGCTGTACGTGACGAACTACCCGGCGGGCGACTTCCGCGCGATGCCGGCGCTCGGCGCGGGGCACGCGCTGCTCAAGTGGGTGACGTCGTTCCCGGGCAACCCGGCGCGCGGCCTGCCGACGGTCACAGGGCTGGTGCTGCTCTCGAACGCGGACGACGGCCGTCTCGAAGCCGTGCTCGACGCGGGCGCCGTGACGGCGCTGCGGACGGGTGCCGCAGCAGTGCTGGCGGCGGAGACTCTTGGCCGGCCGGACGCGGCGTCGGCCGCCGTGATCGGCGCCGGTGTGAACGGGCGCGCGGCGGCGCGGACGTTTCTCGCGCGCGGTCGTGCCGTCGCGGTCTGGGATCTAGACGCGGCCCGCGCGCGCGAAGCGGCGGCCGAGCTCGGTTGCTCGGTGGCCGAGTCGCGGGCGGACGCGCTCGCGGCCGACCTGCTCGTGACGGTCACGCCGGGCCACGAGGTGCTCCTCGACGAGGGAGCGCTCCGGCCAGGCCAGCACGTGAGCCTGATGGGCGCCGACGGCCCCGGCAAGGCCGAGATCGCCCCCGCCGAGCTGGCGCGGACGCGGATCTTCTGCGACGACTGGGAGCAGGCGAGCCACAGCGGGGAGCTCGTCAACGCCGTCGAGGCGGGGCTCGTCGCCCGGGACGACGTGACGCAGCTCGGAGCGGTGCTCGCCGGCGAGGCGGCCGGCCGGACCGGCGACGCCGAGATCACGACGTTCGACTCGACCGGCCTCGCGATCCAGGATCTGGCGATCGCGCTCGCCGCGCTCTCGCAGCGGGACGCGCTCGACCTCCGGTCGATCGACCTCTGACCTCGATCGACAGGGCCGCGAGCTTGCCCGGACTCAGACCGAGGCGACGGGAGACCGAGACACCGTTGCCACCCGCCTCCAGGGGCGAGATACTCGAGAGGTGAAACGGCTCCGCGGGCCTCTCTGCGCCGACGCTCGCCGTTGGCTTGCTCGCACTGTGCGGCCCGTTCGGCGTGGCGGCTGCGGCGACCGGGAAGATCCCTGCTACCGCCAACATCTTCGCGGCCGGAACCTCGGCGCTTCCGGCGGCTGACGGAGGCGCAGGGACACGGCCGCCCGGCATCAGGCTGCCCGCATCGAAGTACCGCATCGTCACGATGTCCGGACTCTCGGGGAAGGTCACATGTTGCAACACGCAGAAGCCGGCGACCTACAACGGCATCGAGGGCAGGTCGGACTTCCCCACAAACCTCACCGGCATCGGCGGCATCTCGGGTGTGTCGATGAGATCCGCGATGGCCCTTGTGGGCGTCTTCGTCAGCCGGAGCCCCGCGTCGACTCCGCCCCCGACGAACACAAGGACGAACAGACCTCTGCTCGGCCAGGTCTTCTACGTCGGCCTCCGGTCACCCGACGGCGTGGCGGTGGAGTTCGTCGTTCCAGAGGGAGCGACGCATTTCTTCCTCGGCATTGCCGACGGCTGGAGCTTTCAGGGCAAGCCCGGGTGGTACGGAGACAACGAGGGGTCCTTCAACGCCATCGCCACCGTGCGCGACCTCGAGCAGGTGCCGATCGCGTCGGTTTCGAATGGCTGCGGCGGGACGGGATGGGAGACGTTTATTCCGGCGCTGTTCCGCAACACATCGGAGTTTCGCGACGGCGGTCCCCTCGCGGACTCGTTCGTCGTCGTCTGGACCGCCGCGTGCGACCTGCACGACGCCGGCTACGACGGCGCGATCGTGCGCGACGTGATCAACGGCGGCATCGTCAACTACCGGGGCTGGTCGAGAAAGGAAGTCGACGACAAGTTCCTCGCCGATATGAGGCTCCTGTGCCGCACTCAGATTCCGGCCGAGCGCAAGATCGCCCTGTCGCGATGCCTGACCAGGGACCTCCCGATCTCGTTCGGCGCGGAGAACATGCACGACATCGTCCGCAAGCGCGGGGAGGCGAACTTCGACGCCGACCCGACACAGCCGGGCACCCAGCGCACCGGGCCTCGCACCAACAACTGACCGACCCGGCGGCCTGGCTCTTCGGGCCGGCCCTCTGCCGTCCGAGAGCACGGCTTCAAGATCGTCCGGTCGAGCTGCAGGGGGAGCAGGAAGCAGGCCGCGATGTCCATCGGGGGCGCCGATCCAAGCCGGGCTCCGGCGGGTGAATCGCTGTCACTCCCTCGGGCCGCCTGGCAACCCCTTCGCTCCGTCGGTAGACGCACCTCTCAGCCGAACCGCGCAGGGTCGAAGAGCTCGAGCTCGGGCGGATGCTCGCCGGCGATCGCGCGGCCTACGAGGTCGCCGCAGGCGAAGCCGAGGACGTTGCCGTGGCCCGAGTAGCCGCCGGCGATCCACACGCCCGGGCGGCCCGGCAGCCTCCCCGCGAGTGGCAGCTTGTCCGGCGTCTCACCCCAGATCCCGGCCCACCGATGGGTCACTTGCGGCAGGGCTCCGAGCAGCTGGATGACGAGAGCCTCGAGGTTCGCCTGCACGATCTGCGTCGTCTCTTCGACGCCGGTGTTCTCGGCTTCGAGGCTCGCGTCACGCTTGCCGCCGACGACGAGGCAGCCGTCCGCGAGCTGCTGCCAGTAGTCGAAGCCGTGGCGCGCGTAGTGCGGCCGGTCGAACAGGCGCTCCGCAATCGGCTCGGTCGCCAGCATCTGCCCTCGAACCGGCCGGACCACCGGCTCGAGCTCCGGCAGGAGCCCGGACGTGAACCCGTCGGCAGCGACGACGACCGCCGGCGCATCGAGCATGTCGACCGCGACACGGCTACCTTCGACGATCTCCGCGCCGGCCTTGGCCGCCATCGCCGCGAGCCGACGCACCCAGCGGGCAGGGTGAATGGCTCCGTCGCGAGGATGGACGATCGCAGCCTGGAACAGGCGGTCGAGCGGAGCCGGGAGCGGGTCGAGCCACTCGGCGGCGAAGCCGTCCTCGCGCAGCGCCTCGAGCTCGGCCGCCAGCGTGCGGCGCTCGCGTTCGTCGGCCGCGAGGCGGAGGCTACCGACGCGCCTGAGCTCGTCGCCGGCAAGCGCCTCGATCCCGTCGAACGCACGCTCGGACAGCTCCCAGAGGAGACGCGCGCGCTCCCGGCCCATGCTCTCGCATGCGCCGACGTAGCTCGTGGCGCCACCACGGAGGGCGAAGCCGCCGTTCCGGCCGCTGGCGCCGCCGGCAACCTGGCGGGCCTCGTGGAGGCGCACCCGAAGCCCTCGCTCGGCGAGCGTCAGGGCGCACGAGCATCCCGTAACGCCACCGCCCACCACGACCACGTCGACCGGGCCGGACGTCACGCGTGCGGGGAAAGCCTCGCGCGGGTCGGCGAGCCAGTATGAAGTTGTCAGCACGTTCCGATCCTACGGCGGCGGCATCACCTCCTGTACACCCCCGCGCGGCCCTCGACGACCCCTGCCAGCTCGAGCTCCGTCAGGGCTGCGGCGACAGCCCCGGCGGCGAGTCCCGTCGCTCGGGCCACCTCGTCCATCGTCGCGATCCCGGCCTCGATCGCGGCGAGCACCTGGGCGGCAGGGCCTTCCGGAGGCGACGTCGGCGGAGGCTCCGGTCGCGCGATCCCGATCGCCTCGAGGACGTCATCGACGCCGGTGACGGGGATCGATCCGAGGCGGATCAGCGCATTCGTCCCGCGCGAGAGACTCGAGGTGATCTCCCCGGGAACTGCAAGAACCTCCCGTCCCTCCTCGAGGGCAAGGTCTGCCGTGATCAGCGCGCCGCTCCGCTCGCGTGCCTCGACCACGACGGTCGCGGCGCAGAGCCCCGCGACGATCCTGTTCCTCGCCGGGAACCGCCAGGGCGCCGGAGCCACGCCCGGCGGGTACTCGGACACGAGCAGCCCGCTCTCGGCGACCCGCTGCGCCAGCGCGGCGTGCGCGCGGGGGTAGTCACGGTCGATCCCGCACCCGAGAACCGCGACCGTCTTCCCCGCTGCATCGAGCGCGCCGCGGTGCGCCCAGCCGTCGATCCCGCGGGCGAGCCCTGAGACGACGACGACGCCGGCCGCAGCGAGCTCCCGCCCGAGCGAGCGCGCGACCTGCGCGCCGTAGTCGGTGCAGCTGCGGGCGCCGACGACTGCCACGCTCGGCTCGGAGAGCAGTTCGGGGGTCGCCGATCCGCGCAGGAAGAGCCCCGGCGGTGGGTCGTGGATCGAACTGAGACGCCGGGGAAAGCGCCCGTCGTCGCGGGACAGCCAACGCATCCCGCCGTCCTCGAGCGTGCGAAGGTACGCCGGCGCGTCGAACGAGTCCCGAAAGCGCGCGAAGCGACGCGACCGCGATTCGCGCTCGCAGGCGTGTTGGTCGTGAGCTGCCGCGAACACGGCGAGGGCAAGTCCCCTCATCCGTGCACCGCCGCCGGCGAAGCCGGCACGTCCGCCGCTTGCTCTCCGGCTCCGCCGAGCCTACGCGAGTGGTCGCCTCCGCTCATGACGTGCTCAACTCTGTGGGCGAGCGGTAGGAGAGCGCCTCGGCGAGGTGCTCGGGCGCGATCCGGTCGGCGCCCGCCAGCGCGGCAATCGTTCCCGCGACCCGCGCGACCCGGGCGCGGCCACGGCCCGACAGCGGCAGCCGCTCCACCGCGCGAGCGAGAAGCTCCTGCGCCTCACGAGTCGCGAGCAGCGGCGCGGTGCGCGAGCAGCCGGCGCGCCCCGACCACCCGTGCCTGGACGGCCGCTGAGGCCTCGCCGGGCGGGGCGGCGAGCTCCGATGCCCGCGGGCGGGGCAGCGCAACGACGAGGTCGAACCGGTCGAGGAGCGCCCGCGAGAGCTTGTCGCGGTAGCGGTCGAGTTGCAGCGGAGAGCACCTGCACTCGACGGCCGGGTCCCCACGGCCGCCGCAAGGACAGAGGTTCATCGTTCCGACGAGCTGAAAGCGAGCCGGAAACAACGCCCGGCCGCCGACGCGTGCGATCGCGATCGTGCCGTCCTCGAGCGGCTGCCGCAGGGCCTCGAGCACCGCCCTCGAAAACTCGGGCAACTCGTCGAGGAGCATCACCCCGTGATGTGCCAGGGTCACCTCGCCGGGCCTGGGTGCGGCGCCGCCACCCACGACCGCCGCAGTCGATGCGGTGTGGTGCGGCGCCCGGAACGGCGGCGTGCGCAGGAGGCCGCCGCCGCTCGGGAGAAGTCCGGCGATCGAGTGGATCCGGGTCACTTCGAGTGCCGCCTCCGGCTCCAGCGCGGGCAGAATCCCCGGCAGGCGGCGGGAGAGCATCGTCTTGCCGATGCCGGGCGGGCCCGCGAGCAGCAGGTTGTGCCGTCCGGCGGCGGCGATCTCGAGCACCCGCCTCGCTCGCTCCTGACCTCTCACGTCGCTCAAGTCCGGGACGGGGGCTGTGACCGACGCGGCCGCCGGCCCGGGTGGGGGCGGGTCGCGCTCGCCACGGAAGTACTCGACCGCCTCCACGAGATGCCGCACCGGAACCGGTTCGATCCCGGCCAGCGCGACCTCGGCTCCGGACTCGGCTGCGCAGACGAGTCGTCTCGATCCGTTGCGCTGCGCGCCCTCCGCCGCCGCGAGTGCGCCCGGAACCGGCCGGAGCCGCCCGTCGAGCGCGAGCTCCCCGATCGACGCATGCCCGGCGAGGGAGCCGGGCGGGAATTGCCGCGACGCTGCGAGCACCGCGAGCGCGATCGGCAGGTCGAATCCCGAGCCCTCCTTTCGCAGGTCGGCCGGCGCGAGGTTGACGGTGATCCGGCGCAGCGGCCACTCGAGCTCGGCGGAGGCGATGCCGCTGCGGACGCGCTCCTTCGCTTCCTGGCACGCGCGATCGGCCAGGCCGACGATCGCGAACGCCGGTACGCCGCGCTGCAGGTGCGCCTCGACCTCGACACGGCGCGGCTCGAGCCCGACGAGCGCATGCGTGACGGTTCGTGCGAGCACGAGAACCACGGTAGGAGGCAAACCGTCACGTGTCTGTGATCGGATCGTGACAAAGGTGAGACTTTCTTCCTGCAGGCCGCCGCAGCGTCTAGAACGCCGCTCGCACGCACTCGAGCCGGCCGCCCCGCTCGACGATCACGTCGAAGCGCACCGTCGGCGCACCGAGTTCCGGGTGGGCCGCGAGCCACGCCTCCGCCACGCGGCGGATGCGGCGCACCTTCGCCGCGCTCACCATCTCGAGCGGATCGCCGAAGCCCGCAGCGGACTTCGACTTCACTTCGCAGAAGACGAGCGTCCCACCCCGGCGCGCGACAACGTCGAGCTCGCCGCCGGCAAGCCAGGCGTTCGTGTCCAGAATTCGGTAGCCGCGGAGGCGATACCAGCGCGCGGCCCGCCGCTCGGCATTGTTTCTCGGGGCGGCACTGCTCCTAGGCTTCGGCCGCGACGAGCTCGGCGTCGGTCTCGCCTCCGTAGCAGAGCGCGCGGAACGAGCGCCGGTGGATCTCGGAGGGCCCGAGGCGCCGCACGACGGCGCTGTGGGCCGGCGTGATGTAGCCAACGTGCGAGGAGAAGCCGTATGCGGGATAGACCGCGTCGACAGTCCGCATGTAGCGGTCGCGGGTCACCTTCGCGACGATCGATGCGGCGGCGATCGCGGCACTCTTCTCGTCGCCGTCGACGACCGCCCGGTGAGGCGGCGCGGACGGCCCGAGCTTGAACCCGTCAACCAGGTAGACGTCCGCGGGCCGGCACGCCCAGAGCGCTGCACGCAGCCCGCGCAGGTTCGACTTGTGGAGTCCTTCGCGGTCGATCACGCCGGGTGGATAGACGTGTACCGAGACGCGGTCGGCACACGCGAGAACCGCGCGATAGAGCTCCTCGCGGGTCTCGCGGTCGACCTGCTTCGAGTCGTTCAGGAACGCGAGCGGTCGCGCCCTGTGGTCGCGCACGCAGGCCAGGTCGAGCAGTACGCCGGCAACGACGAGCGGCCCGGCCAGCGGCCCGCGGCCCGCCTCGTCCGCGCCGGCGACGAAGCGGGCGCCGAGCTTGCGGTCGAACGCGAGCAGTTTCCCGCCGGTGCGCCTAGAACCCATTTCTGAATGACGCTTCGTCGTCGGGGCGCGATGGGCGCGTGCGATGCGAGGACGCAGGGAGCCCCGATAGACGCGCCATCCGGCCGAGCGAGGAGGAAGCAGCGCGCGTGCCCGGCGCGTCCCGACGGCTTAAGGGCCTGTCCAAGAAGTCGCTCGTGGCGCCTGGCGGCTGCAAAGCGGCACGCTGCCGCGTCCTCGGTCGCACCGATATGCCTGCATATCGGTACTCCCTGCGTCCTTGCATCGCACCGCTTTTCGCTCGCCAGTCACCGCGACGCCTTCTTGGACAGGCCCTTAAGGCTTCGTTCTGAAATGGGCTCACTACCACGACGGCGAGGATAGCGCCGGGCACGGCGCGCACGACCTCGCCGTTGCAGAATCGTCACAGAGGTGTTGCAGAAAATGCGCTGTAATCGTCTAGCGCTGCCGCAGCTCGCGGACGCGAGCTTTCCTGCCGACCTTGTCGCGCAGGTAGTAGAGCTTCGCGCGGTTCACGTCGCCGATCGCGCCGACCTCGATCTTGTCGATCTTCGGCGAGTGCAACGGGAAGGTGCGCTCGACGCCGACGCCGAAGGAGTTCTTGCGCACCGTGAACGTCTCGCGAGCCCCGGCGCCCTGGCGCTTGATCACGATGCCCTCGAACACCTGGATCCGCTGGCGGTTGCCCTCGATGACGCGGAAGTGCACCCGCACGGTGTCGCCCGCCTTGAAGCGAGGGACGTCGCGCAACTGGCGGCGCTCGAGTTCCTGGATCGTCGTGCTCATGTCGAAAGGAGGCCCGGAGGGCTCGGCAATGCTAGCGGAACCTCGGCCTAACCGGACCACGGCGGGGGCTCGCCACCCACTCACCCCCCTCCCTCCCAGGGGGAAGAGAAACTGACGCTACCCGACGGGGTGTGCCGTGTTGGTGCCGATTGTGTGACTTTCCCGTTCCAGGTCGCGGCTGATGCCAAGCTCGCGCCCGGTGCGACCTCTACCGGATCGAGACTCGCTTCGGCGGCCAGTAGGTGGCGATCACCTGGCCGATCAGGTTGTCGCGCGACACTGTCCCCCACCTGCGCGAGTCGCACGACCCCGTGCGGTTGTCGCCCATCATGAAGTACTGACCCTCGGGGATGTTGATGGGCTCGTGCGACTCGGTGTCACGCCGCTCCGGCTTGACATACGGCTCGTCGAGGAGCTTGCCGTTGATGTACACGGAGCCGTCCCGTTCCTCCCAGGTGTCTCCCGGAAGGCCGATCAGACGCTTGACGAACACACCGCCGGAGCCGCAGTCCTGCACGGCCCGCGGCGGCGTCGTGAAGACGATGATGTCGCCGCGCTTCGGGCTCCACAGCCGGTAACAGAAGCGGCAGGCGAGCACGCGGTCCGAGAACTTCGACTCGCAGCCGCTCGCGGGGCGCGCGCAGTGGAGCGTGGGCTCCATCGAGCTCGACGGAATCCGGTACGGGTTGATGACCCACTGCTTGATCGCCAGCACGATCAGGATCGCCCCGACGATGGTGACGAGCCAGTCGATCGTGATGCGCCAGCTCCGCGGCAACCCCGCGGTGAGCCGGTCGATGGGGTTCCTCACGTCAGCCCGCTCCTCTGGGGGAACCTCCGGGTTCGCCCCAGACCCTCTCCACGGGTCCGCTGCACGGACGGGCGGCTGCGCCGCCGGATTCCTCACCGGACGTGTTCCTTCCGCCAGCGCTCGACCTTCGCGTGATCGCCCGAGAGCAGCACCTCGGGAACAGGCCAGCCCCGGAACTCGGCCGGGCGCGTGTAGTGCGGGTACTCGAGCCCCCCCTCGAGGTCGGGCGAGAACGACTCCAGCTCGCCCGAGCCCTCGGCGAGCGCGCCGGGAAGCCGCCGGGCGATCGCGTCGACGAGCACCATTGCCGGCAGGTCGCCGTTCGAGAGGACGTACGGGCCGATCGAGAGCGAGTCGGTGCAGAGGTGCTCGACGATGCGCTCGTCGAAGCCCTCGAAGCGCGCCGAGAGGAGCGTCACCCGCTGCTCCTGCGCAAGCTCCTCGACGACTGCCTGCGTCGAGCTGCCGGCCCTGCGGCGTCAGCGCGACGACCCGGTGCTCCGGCTGGCCGCCGTACACGGCCTCCAGCGCCGCCGCGACGACGTCCACCCGCAGCACCATCCCCGCGCCGCCGCCGTAGGGCTCGTCGTCGACCTGCCCCGAGCGGAGCGGCGTCGAGTCGCGGTACGAGAAGAGCCGCAGGTCGAGCTCCGACCCGAGCACGGCCGCAAGCGGACGCTGCTCGGTGAGCCACGAGAACGCGTGCGGAACGAGGGTGAAGACGTCTAGCTGCAAAGGAGTCAGTCGGGGTCGGAGAAGCCGGGGGCCACAAGGATACGTCCCGCCTCCAGGTCGATGTCGCGAACACACTCGCCGACCAGCGGAAGCAGCGCGCCGCCGTCGAGCTCGAGCGCGTCGTTCGCGACGCCCGGAATGACCGCGACCACGCGACCGAGGGGGCGATCGCCCTGCTCGACCACCTCCAGCCCGACGAGCTCGAAGGTGTAGTACTCGTCCTCCCCGGTCGGTGGCAACGCTTCGCGCAGCACTTCGAGCGGCGTCCCGCGCGCCACGTCGCCCGCGAGCCGGATCACCGGCCTCCCGCCCGCACGCCGGGCGGCGACCACCTCGAGCTCGGCGCCCTCGACGAGGAGTCTCGAACCGACCGCGAACCAGCGGGCGTCGTCACTCGCGTTCTCGACGACGAACGAGCCGTCGAGCCCGTGCGGGCGGCCGACCCGTCCGACGACAACGCGCTCGCTCATCCTCGAAGGCCCTCGAAGTGCGCGATCGCCTGCTCCCGCGAGGATGCCGCGAGCAGGTTCTCCGCCACGAAGGCCTCGGCCAGCGGCCAGCCGCTCACGCGGATCTCGGCCGCGGCTCGCTCCACGTCGAACCCCGTTCGCCGGAACGACGGCTCGCCGTCGTCGACGACAGCCCAGAACGCCGCCACGTCGCCCTCGTAGGGCCACCCGACGGAGCCGGCGTTGACGACACGGACGTCCTCGGCGCGCCGGTCGAACTGGTGATGCGTGTGCCCGATCACGACCACGCGCTCCTCGACCCCGCCGAAGGTGGAGACCAGAACGGCGTCGGGCGTCGCCTCGGTCGTAAGCGTGGTGTCGTCGTCCGGCGCCGCATGACAGTAGAGAACGCCGTCGATCGACACGCTGAACGGCAGGTCCGCGAGCCAGCCCAGCTCGGCGTCCCCGAGCTCTGCACGGTCCCACTCGGGAGGATCGCGCTCGGCGTTGCCCCGCACGAACCGCGCTCCGGAGACGGCGCGGGCCCGCTCCACCACGCGTCGCGGGAACGGCCCCACGATCAGGTCGCCGCCGAACACGACGAGGTCGGCGCCCTCGTCCTCGACCGCGCGCAGAACCGCCTCGAGCGCGTGCGGCATCCCGTGGACGTCGTAGAGCGCGGCCACCTTCACGGCCGCGCCCGACGCAGCGGGTTCCAGGACGGAGGTGCGGGCTCCGCCCGCGCCTCCGCAAGGCCAAGCGCTCGGATTCGGCCGGCGGGGGTATCACGATCACGCAACGCCGACCGTGCGAGAAAGAAGGGGGCCCGCGGGGGAAACATGGTTTCCCCCGCGCCTACTCGGCGATCTCGACGAGGACCCGCCGGCCCTCGCGCACGGCGCTCGCGCGGACGACCGTTCGCAGCGCGCGCACGATGCGACCTCCGCGGCCGATCACCTTGCCGATGTCGTCCGGAGCGACGTGCAGGCGCAGCACGAGCGCGCCGTCGCGCTCCTCGGCGTCCACGCGCACCGCCTCCGGGTCGTCGACGAGCTCCCGCGCGAGGTACGCGAGCAACTCGGCCACGGGTCTAGAGGATGCCCTTGACCTTGATCAGCCGGGCGACGGCCTCGGTCGGCTGCGCGCCCTTGCCGAGCCAGCTCCGGACCTTGTCCTCGTCGAGCTCGATGATCGACGGGTGGGTCTGCGGGTTGTAGCGGCCGACGATCTCGAGGAACTTGCCGTCGCGCGGCGCGCGCGAATCGGCGGCGACGACGCGGTAGATGGGGTTCTTCTTGGAGCCCACACGCGTGAGCCTGAGCTTCACTGCCATGCCGACACCCTAGATGATCGGTTCTCAATTCGCCGCACGCGCGGATTGGCCTGCACGCGGCGCATGCATCCCCTCGACACGTGATGACCGATCATCTACCGGCGGCTCGCCTTGCGCTTGGCCTTCTTCTTCCTGGCGCGCTCCTTGGCGCTCATGCCGCCGGACTGTTGCTGGCCTGCGGCACCCCCGCCGAGTTGGCCGGGAAGCCCGCCGGGAAGGCTCGGGAGTCCGGCTGCCTTCCCCTTCCCCATCTGCTTCATCATCTTCTCCATCATCTTGCGCGCCTCGAGCAACTGGTTCACCTGCTCGACCGAGGTGCCGGAGCCCCGCGCGAGCCGCTGCCGGCGGCGGCCGTCGATCAGGTGCGGAACCGCGCGCTCGCGCGGGGTCATCGAGAGCACGATCGCCTCGACCTGCTTCAGCTTGCGGTCGTCCATATCGACGCCGGAGAGCTGGTTGCCGAGCCCCGGGATCAGCTTCAGCACGCCCTGGAGCGGGCCCATGCGGCGCAGCATCTTCTGCGCCTGGAGGAAGTCGTCGAAGGTGAACTGGCCCTTCCGCATCCGAGCTTCCATCGCCTCGGTCTCGTCCTCGGAGGCGGCCTCCTCCGCACGCTCGATCAGGGTCAGCACGTCCCCCATCCCGAGGATGCGCGACGCCATCCGGTCGGGGTGGAAGACCTCGAGGGCGTCGAGCTTCTCGCCGGTCGAGGCGAACATGATCGGCTTCTGCGTGACCGCCTTCACCGACAGCGCCGCCCCGCCGCGGGCGTCGCCGTCGAGCTTGGTGAGGATCACGCCGTCGAAGTCGATGCGCTCCTCGAACGCCACCGCGACGTTCACGGCCTCCTGGCCGGTCATCGAGTCGAGGACGAGAATCACGTTGGTCGGCTTGGCGACGTCGCGCACGTTCGCAAGCTCCTCCATCAGCGCCTCGTCGATCTGGAGACGACCGGCGGTGTCGACGATCACCGTGTCCACACCGTCCTCGCGGGCGCGCGCAAGACCGGCCTTCGTCGCCTCGACGGGATCGGACGTGTCGGTGCGGTAGACGGGGACGTCGATCTGCCGGCCGAGCTGCTCGAGCTGGTCGATCGCGGCCGGACGCTGGAGGTCGGCGGCGACGAGGCCGGGCTTGCGGCCCTGCTTGCGCAGGTGCAGCGCGAGCTTCGCGGCGGTGGTCGTCTTGCCCGAGCCCTGGAGGCCGGCGAGCAGGATCACCGCCGAACCCGGCAGCTCGAGCCCGGCCGCGCCCGAGCCCATCAGCTCGGTCAGCTCGTCGTGGACGACCTTCACGACCTGCTGGCCGGGCGTGAGGCTCTTCAGCACCTCCTCGCCGAGCGCGCGCTCGCGCACACGGGCGACGAAGTCGCGGACGACCTGGAGGTTGACGTCGGCCTCGAGCAGCGCGAGCCGGATCTCGCGCATCGCACGCGAGATCGCCTCCTCGTCGAGCGTGCCGCGCTTGCGCAGGTCGCCGAGCGCGGCGCCGAGCTTGTCGGAAAGAGCGTCGAACACCGTCGGCCAGTGTAGACACGACGCGAACCGCGTCCCGACAGGCTCGAGTTCGGCAGTATTGACCAATGGCCTCGGATCACGATCACGAGCACGACCACAACGGGCACAGCCACGGGGACGAGGAGCTCGAGCTCGACCCGGACGAGCTCGGCCCGCCGCGCTTCGTCGACATCGTCCAGTGGCTCGCCGACGAGTCGCGAACCGCGCTCGAGGAGGAGGGCGAGCACGCGTCGGTCGTCTTCCTCGGCATGCCGGACGGCAGCGTCCGCGCCCAGCGCTTCGACGCCACCGGCCAGCACGACGTCGCCGACGCCTGGGGCCGCGTCGCGACGTGGGCGAAAGGCGTCAGCGCGAACGCCGTCTACTTCGTCGCCGAGGCGAAGCGAGCCTACGACGACGAGCCCGACGACAGCGAGCTCGAAGAGGATGTGCTCGTGCTCAGCGCGCTGAGCGCGGAGGGCGAAGAAGCCACGTTCGAGACGCCGTTCGAGCGCGACGACGAGGGCAAGGTCACGGCAGGCAGAACCGACCCGTCCGACACGATCGCAGTGCCGTTCAACGAGTTCCGCGAGCTGTGGGGCCTACCGCTGATCGCCGGCGACGAGCCCGAGCACTAGGCGCGGTTCAGCTTCACCGTCCAGGGCTCGAGCGAGGCCGAGCCGTTCGGCCACGAAATTGCGTCGCCTGAGCAACCGACGAACGGCCGTCCGGGCGAGCCGGGCGGCCGTTCACGAGCGCCGCGGAACCTCTTGGATCGCGTCCGTGTACAAGGGACGCGTGCCCCGCCTCACCGTCGTTGCGCTCCTCGCCGCGGCCGCACTTGCGGCGCAGGCTGGCGCTGCGACCCCGGACCCGTACCGGGCAGGCCTCGCCTACGCCGCCTGCATGCGCGCGCACGGCGTGCCGCACCCGAATCCCGACCGGAAGGGCGACTTCCACCTCACGGCCGCGCAGGAGACGCGGCTGCGGGCGGTCGGCCACGCGAAGGTCGAGGCGGCGGACCAGGCGTGCTTCCACTTCCTCAAGCCCGTGGTGAGCACGAAGCCGCTCTCGGCGCACGCGAAGGCGGAGGCGGTCAAGGTCATCAAGGAGCTCCGCGCGTGCGTCCGCGAGGCTGGCTTCCGCCTCGGCGAGCCGGTGGTCACGAACATGAGCCGCGGGCGCGCGATGTTCGGGTTCAAGCCGGGCGCCACGCGGCCGTCGAAGGCGATGACGCGTGCCGAGCACGCGTGCGAGCGCGAGGTCCAGCTCGGGAAGAGGATCGACGCGATCATCGCGGCCGACCGCGGACCCGTGTAGGCGGTCATGCGGTTTCGAATCCCCGAACACGAGAGGCGAGGCGCGTTCTCCGAGAACGGCGGAGCCGGTGCAGGTTCGACTCCCGCTCCGCGCCGCTTCGCTCAGGCGTCATAGCGCAACGCTGGCCCAGGCGGTGGTGGTTACCCCCCGTAGGCTCTGTTGCAGTTGGACTTCTTCGTGTACAGCCGAGATGCGGCCGATACCGCAGAGCTTCGTGACGACCCGGAGCTGCTGGAGGAGCACTGGTCGTACATGGACAGGTTCGCGGAGTCGATGATCGCCCGCGGGCCGACGCTCGACACCGACCGCGAGACCGCGACCGGCAGCCTTCACGTCCTTGCGTTGCGCAGCGTTGATGCTGCGCGTGAGTTCGTTGCGCTCGAACCGAACAACCGTGCAGGCGTCTACCGGGAGCACTTGGTCTGGCGGTTCGAGAACCTGCTCGGACGCTCGATGTGGGACTTCTCGGGTCCGGCGACAGAGCCGCGTTTCCTAGTCGTCGGCCGTTCGCATCTCGGCCGGCCCGCCCCAGCGGAGACCCTCCCAGCAGAGTTGCTCGAGCGGCTTATCCTGTATGGAGCACTCAGCACACTCGATGGCGCTGAGCCAGCCGGAGTCGCGCTGGCCCTTCAGGCACCGGATCGAGAAGCTGTCGATGCGCTCATGAAAGACGAGCGGACCGGGCTTGGCGCGTTCTCCGAGGTCGAGATCCACAACTGGGAGTTCGGCGGTCGGCGCTGAAACACACGGCTACCCGACAGTCAGCCGGTGTGGTCGCTTCACGCGCGACTCGCCGCCCGATCTGCGCCGGAACGGACCCTGGCCCCCGCGTGATCCTCTCGAGCGCCGCGGGGACCGGCTTCAGAATCGCGACCCGGCGCCAGTCCATCACCTCGGAGCAGTGACCAGGCTCAGGGTGTACCCAGCGAACGCTGGGGCATGCAAGCTTTCTTTCATCCGACGCCGAGCGTCGCAGGCGTAATATCGGTCCTCGAGCCGATCCGGGAGGACGGCGCAAGCCCCTACACAAGGAGCGGCCATGCCGACCGTGATCGGTTACCACGACGTCAAGGACACTGACCACTGGCTTGCTTCGCCGAAGCGAGAACAGTTCTTCGGTCCCCTCGGAGTGACCAACATCCGAACGTTCGTAGATCCGACCAACCGGACTCGCGTCGCTGTGCTCATGGACGTGTCCGAGATGGGCGCAGTCATGGCCGCGATGGAAACCCCGGAGGCCGCAGAGGCAATGGCCTACGACGGGGTCTTCCCCGAAACGCTGGTGATCCTCGTCGAGGCGTAAAACCTCGACCCCGACGGTCCGGGCGGCCGAAACACTCGGCTTGGTTGCAGTCGCTGTGGCGCTCAGGCGTCATCCGCCGACGCTCGCCCAGACAGCGACTGTGTCCTCCGAGCGATGGTGCGCTTGCACGCTTGACACCTTCCTAGCCGTCACGGGATAGTGGCCTTCCACAGACTCCATCGAGGAAAGGAAGGGTATGCCCGCATTGGCAGTGCCGCTCGCGGCGGAGAAGCTGGGTGCCTGGGAGAGGTGGGTGGAGGAGTTGAAGGGGCCGCGGAAGGCCGGGTTCGACGACATGAACGCTCGGCTAGGACTGACGGAGCACCGGGCCTACCTGCAACCGACGCCCGACGGCAACTTCCTCGTGGTCGTCGTTCAGGACGGGCCCGGCGCCGACGACTTCACCGCGAATGTGGTCTCATCCGACCACGAGTTCGACCGCTGGTTCGTCGAGAACATCGCCGACGTGCATGGGATCGACCCTGCCGGCCCGCTCCCGCCGGTGCCCACTCGTTACCTGTAGCGCTCGCGCCCGCTCTGCTGGCCGGCTCGACACCGGCCGTGCGGCTGACGAGCCGATCGCCGCTCCCGCCGCTGATCTCGATGACCTTCCCAGGCCCTCGCACGTGCCCAAACGCGGGGTGCGGCTACACAGAGCCGGATGTGCTCAGGCGTCATTCGCGAACTGGCGCACAGGAGTGCTGCGGCGCTTGGCGCGGAAGGTGACTGCAGACAGGCGATGGGGCTATGCGACACCGCGAGCCGTCCAGGCCCGCGCCGTGAGCACGAACGGTGCGTCGGGGAGCTGGGCGCGGCAGTGCTCTCGCAGCTGGGCTTGCCGTTCTCCTTCGAGTCCGGCCACGTAGGAGCCCGCGGGGCCGACGCCGAGGGTGAACGGCTCCCACCACTCCTCGAAACTCGGGTGCTCAACACCTACGGACAACGCTGTTTCCTCGATCTCGGACAATCCTGCGGATTGGAACAGTTGGCTCAGCTGTCCCTCGTGAGTGCCCGCAAGCCGCGATTCGTCCACGACCTCGGGGTCGAGCTCACGCGCAGCCGCCCACAGCGGGCTGAGCGGCCCCTGTCCGCCCGCGTGATCCCACACACACGCGGCAACGACACCACCTCGTCGGGTCACGCGCCTCATCTCCGCAATCCCCGCCCGCGGATCCGACATGAAGTGAACGACGAGCTGGGCAAGGGTGGCGTCGAACACCTGGTCAGGGAAAGGCAGCTGCTCGGCGAACGCCTGCTGCACGTCGACCACCGGATTGCGTGCGCGAGCAGCCGCGACAAACGGCTCGGAGGGATCGACTGCCGACACAGCCTCAGGCCCTACCCGTGTGACCAGCTCCGCCGTGAGAGCGCCAGGACCACAACCGACATCGAGTACCCGCTGACCGCCGAAAACACCGGCCAGATCGGCAAGCTGCGGTGACAGCAGGACCGAGTACCTGCCCATGAACCGGTCATACGCGTCTGCCGGAACGGCGAAGCTCATGAGCAAAATCTACGCCCCACACCCCTTGCAACCCAGCCAATCGCGATACCTGGTCAGGCGCCATCGGTGAACTGGCGCAGGCGAGCGTCACCGCTGATCGCGCGGAATTCTCGGTGCGTACCGGCGATGCAGGATGATCGTGTTGCCGTCCGGGTCGCGGAATGCGGCGAAGTGGCAGACGCCCGAGTCCCACGTCCGAGCGATGAACTCGACGCCCTTCGCTTCGAGTTCGGCTCTTGCCGCAGAGACGTCCGACACCCGGATTGCGAACCCAGCCTCGTTCCGGGCGAACAGCAGATCCTCCCGCTCGGGCTCCCAGAAGCTCAGGGTCACGTTCGGCGTCTCGAGTTCTCCGTCGGACACCTCGCTCTCGGGCAGCCCGAGGACGTCGCGGTACCACGCGATCGCACGTGCGACGTCCCGCGTCGGGATCGAGATGAAGTCCACCTGCTCGACGTGCACCACCGGCGACGCTAGCACCGACGTCCCCGCACATCGGGCGACATTCCCCGAACCCTGGCCCAAGCGAAGGTCTCTGCGCAAGGGTCCCGCCCGTTGCGAAGAGGTGCCGCTAGCCGATCTGCCTCACACCGGTACCGCCTGCAGCTGCGCGGCCGACTGCGAGCCGCGCACGAGTGCGCGGGCGATCCACCAGCCAGCGACGACGACGGCGCCGCCCGCCGCCGCATCGAACCAAAAGTGGTTCGCCGTGGCAACGATGTCGAAGAGCATGAACGCGGGATAGACAGCGCCGAGCACGCGCACCCACCGCCGGTGCGCGAGCCCGAGTAGGACGCCGCCGACGATCAACGCGTAGCCGAAGTGCAGCGACGGCACGGCGGCCAGCGGGTTGTAGAAAGCCCCGAGGAGATCCGAGCTCAGGTTCAATCCCGTCTGCGTCGTGACCGTGTCCGAGAAGCCGAGTCCGGCGAGCCGCGGAGGGGCAGCGGGATAGAGGAGGTAGCCGACCAACGCGAGCGCAGTGGACGCGATCAGCGTCGTCCGCACGAGCGGAAAGACCTGCCGGCGTTCGCGGTAGACCCAGCGCACCGCAAGCGTCGTGGCGCCGAAATGAAAGCTCATATAGGCGAGGCCTAGCAACGCCGGGAGATAGGGAACGCTGTGCGACCACTCCTGCAACGTCTGCTCCTCGAAGACGTGAAGAACGCGCTCGAGCGCGACGATGTCCGCGGTGTGATTGAGGGCGACGGAAAGGCTCGCGTCGCGTGTACCGCGCACGGCTTCGTAAACGGCGTAGAGGGCGACGAGGATGCCGACCTCCACGGCGGCGCGATGCGGACGGGATAGGGAGGACGCGAGCATCAGGCCACGAGCGTCGCACCCGCGCCCGCGCGGCGGAATGGGGCGAGCCCGCGTCTCGTGGTGTGGTAAACCGAACTACGCGCTCGAGAACGTGAGCGCGGCGAGCACGCGCCGGTGGCCGTAGGCCATCGCCGCAGACGCGGCTGCCCGAAGATGCTAGTCACGCGCGAACTGAACCGCGGGCCTGACGGAAAGCTTCGAGCGGTTCGAGCAGTCTCCTACGTGAGGCTCGGGGCCGCCGTGTTGGCCAAATCCGGCCGCGCCGGCCACGGCTTGCGGTAACCCCGCACGTCGGAGCCGGTGAGGCCCCGATGCCTCAGGTGCGAGCGAGCGCGAAGATGACTGCGGGAAGGAGGACGCAAATGAATCAGCTCACCGGAACTCACCCTCGGCGTAGTTACGCGCCCCGAACGTGGCCGCCACAGATCCGGATCGCCGTTGTTGTTGCTGCCTGCCTTGTCGTCGAGGCAATCGTCGCGAAGAACGTCATGGACGTGACGGTCAACATCGTGGCGTTCCTCGCGCCGCTGTGGGTCTTTGCCGTCTCGCAGGCGTGGCCCACGAAGGATAAGGCTTCCGAGATCGCAACGATGATCCTCGCGATCGGCGCGACGGCCGGAGTGCTCGTCTTCTACGCGCTCTGAGCTTCGCCTCGTCTCGCAGGTCGCCTCGGCCCTGGTGCACCAGGTCGCGAACCTGCTCCGCAGCCTCGACCTGAATATCGAGCGCAGCCGAAGGCGCAGTCGCCTACTTCGGGTGCACGACGAGTTATCCGCTCGGGCAGCCGTGGAGCGATCTGAACGGGAAGTCCGAGATCGCCAGGGGACCTGAGAACGGGAATTCGAAGATGAGTGCGGTCAGTAGCCCCGCCGCCACGACGAACGCCACGCTCCCCACGAGGACATATTCGATTCCGGCATGCGGTGTGCCGTGCCTGCTCAGACCTGTCGTCTTGATGAAGCAGGTCAGGATGACGCTCATGAGCGCCGTCAGGATCAAGAGAACGGCGAACGCGAACGGGAGAGCGTTGTTGACGCTCTGGAGTCGGCTTCGCCGCTGCGCCACGGCGTCGTTGAGTTGCGACACGGCTGACTCGTAGAACGCCGTCTGCGCCTGAGTCGTTGGCGCGTACGTGCTGAGCGCTTCGAAGACTTTGGTCAGCGTCTCGGGGACGATCTTCCCTACGGGTTGTCCGTCCTGCATCGCCGGGAACTCGAACCGCTGAACGTTGCAGACGTACGTCTTGACCGCGCCTTTCACCGGCGGCGAGCCCTGCACGCCTTGTTTCTCGAGTACGCCCGTGTCTCGTTCGACCACTGCGAGGTCGTCCGCCTCCCGTGCAGCTGCGCTCTGCGCGGCCCGGCGTTGGTCGTAGAGGGTGACGATCCCGAAAGCCAGCAAGAGAGCGAACAACGTGAGCACCATCGCAGCGACACCACCGATGACGGCAGCATCGGCGCTCGATCGCCACTGTCCGAGGAACCGGCGAACGAGGTAAAGAGCGAGGACGGCCCCGCCGACGGAGCAGACCGTGACGAGAGCCAGGAGCGCCGCGTACGGCATGCTGTTCAGCACACCTCGCGAGACCGACAGGTACGACGCGATCAAAGGCGCTACCCGCCACCGACGATGAGCCTGTCAACGTCCGCGCGGTCGAGCTGATGTTGTGGCCCGAGAGGTGGCTCGGCAGAGACGGCGAGGCCGGCCGCTCGAATCCGACGGTAGTCAGTCCTCTCGAACCATTGCCTGTTCTCGATAGCCCGCACGTCCCGACCCTTCATGGCGTCACGGTCCCACTAGGCACACGTGCCTCCAGTCAACCAGCTTCGGGCGGGGATTGCGAGAAGGGTTGCGCGAGACTAAGCGTCGGCGATCGGCCGGCCCACGACGAGCGCGTCGCGGAGCTCGGGTTCCAGGTCGCGGTAGCTCGCGTCGGGGCGGACGCCGAGCGCGTCGAGGGTCTTCGAAAACAAGCAGCGCGCGGCCGCGGCGAGGATGACGTCCATGATCTCGGCTTCCGAAAGGCCGAGGTCTCGGAGCCTCGGCGAACGCGCGCTCGTAGTTCGTCGTCATGGTCGGGATTCTGCGAGTTGAACCGGTCGCTGTCCATCGATGTCTGCCTGTCCCCCGCCCCGGCCGACGGGATCCTCAGCCAGACGCGTAGGAGCCGGTGGCGAGGTCATCGAGAATCGACGGCTGTTTCGGGACCCAACCGAGAAGTTCGCGCGCCCGGTCGACCGACAACCACAGATTCTTTGCCATCACGTCGCCCAGGAAGCCCAGGGTCTCGAAGGCCTTCTCCGGCGCGATCGATGCAGTCTTCTCGATTCCCGCCGCGCGGGCGGTCGCACGTGCCAGCTCCAGCGTTGTGACCGGCGGATCCGCGGCCGCATTGAACACCGAGCCAGGCGGTGCTTCGCGGAGAGCTCGAGCCAGGAGATCGACGAGGTCGTCTACGTGAACCGTCGACATCTTCATCGCCCCGGTTCCGACGTAGCGGGCCTCGCCGTCTGCCCGGGCGGAGTCGATCGGGCCCTGCACGA
This sequence comes from uncultured Actinomycetes bacterium, assembly GCA_963781435.1. GTDB lineage: Bacteria > Actinomycetota > Thermoleophilia > Gaiellales > Gaiellaceae > PALSA-600. The sequence continues at coordinate 231,185 of CAWAGR010000019.1, forward strand.
ACATTCCCGCACCCCGGCCATACACAAGCGATGACCGAATCGCGATGCTCCGAACGCCGCGCTTTGCCCCGTCGAGCGCGACGTCTTCGAGCTCCAGCGCATGCGCTGCCATCGGACCGGTCGTGTCGAGTGGTCCGTCCTCTCCAACCGGGCCGTCCCCCGTGTCTCGGTAGACGATGCCGCCTCCCATGCAGAGAAGCGGCTTACCGGAGCCCGCGAGAGCGTCATTCATCGCATCGAGAGCGGTCTCCATCCCCGGATACTCCGCGGGGTTCAGCGACATGCACGGTCCAAACCACCGCGTCTGCTTCGACAGCCGCCCGCCGCAGCACGTCGACGTCCGTGAGGGTCGCCCGCACCGGGGTATGTCCCCGCCGGAGGAGCTCCGCCTCGGCATGGGGAGTGTGAGCAAGCCCCCGAACCTCATGCCCGTCCGCCACAAGCCGCTCTGCGAGCGTCCCGCCGATGTAGCCGGTCGCCCCTACCATGAATATCGCTGGCATAGACGCCTCCCTGCCTGATCGTGGCGGCCGGCGCGTCGAGCCGCCGGTGGGTGAGCATTCATCATCGGCAAATTTCCCGTGACGCTGGATAGATGCGTACCTGCCCCGAGCATGGATGACGAGCGTCCTCCCATCTGCCCGACCTGCGGTGTGACGATGGTTCCGGCCGCGCTCAGCGCGCGGGAGACGAGCGTCGGCGACTGGATCTGCCTCGAGTGCGAGGAGACCGGTGAGCCGGAGGTGACCTAGCCGCAGATCGTCGCTCGCCGCGGCGGCACTCAGCGCACGACGCGGTACCTGAGGTGTGTGACGGTCGGCGATGCGATCACGCGTGTCAGCTCGAGTGCGGGCCGGTCGGGGCCGAGGTGCTCGAACAGCCTCACGCCGTCGCCGAGCAGCAACGGCGCGACGTGGATCTGGAGCTCGTCGAGGAGGCCCGCCGCGAGGTACTGCTGGACGGCGTTCGCGCCGCCGGCGACGAGGACGTCCTTGTCTCCCGCCGCCGCTCTGGCCTGCTCGAGTGCGGCTTCGATGCCGTCGGTGACGAAGGTGAACGTCGTCCCTCCGTTCATGGGCAGCGGCTCCCGGGCGTGGTGGGTGAGGACGAACACCGGGTGGCCGAAGGGCGGCTCGTCGCCCCACCAGCCGTCCGCGTTCGGGTCGTCCTCCCAGCGGCCGGCGCCGCCGCTGAACATCCGCCGGCCCATCACCGTCGCGCCGGCTCTGCCCTGTGACTCCTCGATCACGTCGGAGTCGACGCTGGCTTCACCGCCGGAGAGGCCGTGGCGCTCGCGCCAGGCGACCGCGGCGAAGGCCCACTCATGGAGCGCCTCGCCTCCCGCTCCGAGCGGCTGCTCGAGCGTCTGGTTTCGCCCGGCGACGAACCCGTCGAGCGATGTCGTGATGTCAACGATCAGCTTTCCCATCGCGCCTCCTTCGTGGTCGGAGCGTTCTCGTTAAGTCTGTCGCGCGGCCGAGATCGTCGGTGTGGGATCGAGCTTGCCGTTCCCGGCTCGCCGCGCGATCATCCGTGTATGAGCACCCGCGCGCTGCTCACCGCGGCGGTCGCGGTGCTCATCCTCGTTCCCGGCTCCTCCGCGCGCATCCTCGCGAACACGTGGACCGGCACCTGGGACACCGAGTGGGGCGCGATGGCGCTGACCCAGACAGGGTCGAACGTCAGGGGCACCTACCCGCACGACACCGGGCACATCGCAGGGACCGTGACGGGCGACAAGTTCAAGGGTCGCTGGACCGAGCTGCCGACGCGGAAAGGCCCCAGCGACGCGGGCGCAGTCGAGCTGACGATGAGCGCGAACGGCAAGAAGCTGACCGGCCGCTGGACGTACGACAGCGCGCCGACGTCCTGGAACACGAACTGGAACGGCGACTGCAGTGCGGGCGCCTGCCTCCGGAACACGACCGCGGCCGGGCCCGGCGGTGGCGGCGGCGGCGGGACGACGACGACAACGCCCTCGGGCGGAGCGGCGGCGCCGCCGACCGGCACCGCGACGGGCATCGTGCTCGTCAACGGCACGCCCTTCACCAGCGGCACGATCCCGTTCGGCGCGACCGTCGACGTCACCAGCGGCAGGCTCGTTCTTCTGACCAGCACCGGCCAGCTCGCCGTCAACGGCGCGGGCGGCGTCTCCGCCGTCTTCAAGCTGCTCCGCGGCGTGGACAAGAAGAAGCCGGTCGTCGAGCTCCGCCTCGTGAAGGGCGACTTCGGCGTCTGCCCGAAGCGCAAGACGAGCAGCGTCGCCAGGACGACCGCCACCGTCGTGCGACAGCTCTGGGGCGACGGCAAGGGCAGCTTCCGCACGCGGGGGAGGTACGCATCGGCCACCATTCGCGGGACGAAGTGGCTCACCGCCGACCGCTGCGACGGCACCCAGGTCAAGGTCTCGCGAGGCGTGCTCGGAGTCGCCGACTTCCCGCAACGCAGACAGATCACTCTCCGGGCCGGTAGGAGCTACCTCGCACGGCCGTAGTGGGCTGACCGGCAGATCGGCGCGAGCCGCGGTCACGCCGCCCGCGTGAGCATGATGCGCCTGTGACCCAGCGGGCAGCCACCTTCGGGGTCTTCTTCGTGAACGGCGCCGCGATCGGCACGTGGGTGGGCCACATCGCGTGGGTCCAGGCCCGGTTCGACCTGTCCAAGAGCACACTCGGCCTCGTCATCCTCGCCATGGGGGCCGGGGTGATCGTGGCGCTGCCGCTGATGGGCCAGGCGGTCGTGCGCCTCGGCAGCGCCCGCGCGACGCGCCTGGCAGGGCTTGCGTGCGTGCTCGCGCTGCCACTTCCCCTGCTGGCGCCGACGCCGTGGCTCCTCGCCTTCGGACTGGTTGCCTTCGGGGCGAGCAGCGGCGCGATGGACGTCTCGATGAACGCGCACGGCGTGGCAGTGGAGCGGGTGCTCCGCCGCCCGATCATGTCGTCGCTGCACGCGGGCTGGAGCCTCGGCGGCCTGGCCGGGGCTGCGCTCGTGGCGGCCGCCGGCGTCGCGGGCCTCGAGCCGCGCGCCGAGACGCTCGTCGCGGCCGCGGGCCTGGGAGGAATCCTGGTCGCGTGCCTGCGCCGGATCGGCGAGGGCTCGGTCACGGTGGGCTCGCCGGCCGGCTTCGTGCGTCCCTCGCGCGGCGTCATGCTCCTGGCCGTGCTCTGCCTGCTGATCATGGTCTCCGAGGGCGCGATCGCGGACTGGGGCGGCGTGTACCTGACCCAGGACCTCGGCACGAGCACGGCGACGGCTGCGCTCGCGTTCGCGGCGTTCGCCGCCGGAATGACCGGCGGTCGCGTGCTCGGCGACGCCCTCAACGGACTCCTCGGCGCGCCGAGGCTGATGCGGGCCGGCGCCGGCCTCGCGGCCTTTGCTCTCGGCGCCCTGCTGCTCATTGGCGCTCCGGCGGTCGCTCTCGCCGGCTTCTTCCTCGTCGGCCTCGGCCTTGCCAACGGCGTGCCGCTGCTCTTCAGCGCCGCCGGCCACGCGCCGGGACGCGAGTCGGGCCCGAACATCGGCGCGGTCAGCTCGATGGGCTCGATCGGCTTCCTCGTCGGCCCGCCGTTCATCGGCTTCCTCGCCCAGGCGACCTCGCTACCCGTGGCACTCTCGACGCTGTGCGCCGGGCTCGTAGTCGTGATGCTCGCCGCCCGGGCGACCGGCGCCGGCGCCGTCCGGTCGTCGCCGGTCGCCGAGCCGGCAGCGAGACTCCAACAATGAGGGCGGTGCTCGTGACAGGCTCCTCGCGAGGGATCGGCGCGGCGGTCGCGCGTGCCTTCGCCGGGGCCGGCGATCGCGTCGCGGTGCACTACGCCGCCGGCGCCGACCGGGCGCACGAGGTGGCCGCGTCGCTGCCGGGTGACGGGCATCTCGTCGTCGGCGCCGATCTTGCGGACGCAGACGCCGTGCGGCGGATGGTGGACGAGGCCGCGGCTGCGCTCGGCGGGCTGGACGTGCTCGTGAACAACGCAGGCGTCTTCGCGCACCACCCGATCGACCGGACGGCGTACGAGGAGTGGCAGCGCAGCTGGCACGAGACGCTCGCCGTCAACCTCGTCGGCGCCGCGAACGTCACCTGGTGCGCCGTGCAGCACATGATCCGCGGCGGCGGCGGGCGGATCGTCAACGTCTCGTCGCGGGGCGCCTTCCGCGGCGAGCCCGAGGCGCCCGCCTACGGCGCGAGCAAGGCCGGCCTGATCGCGTTCGGCCAGTCGCTCGCGCGTGCGCTCGCCCCGCACGGCATCTCGGTGACGGCGGTCGCGCCCGGGTTCACCGAGACCGACATGGCGGCCGAGGAGCTCGCCGGTGAGCGTGGCGACGCGCGCAGGGCCGAGAGCCCGTTCGGCCGCGTCGCCACCCCCGAGGAGGTCGCCGCGGCCGTGCTCTTCCTCGCCTCGCCGGAGGCCGAGTTCGTAAGCGGCGCCGTGCTCGACCTGAACGGCGCGTCCTACCTGCGCATGTGACCACGGCGGCGAGGCACGTGGGTTCCGACCGGCCGCGGGCGTACAGTCCGGGCCGATGAACGTGCGCGAGGCATGGCGCGAGTCGCGGCGCGTCGAGCTCATCCTCCCGATCAGGACCGTGCTGCTCGTCGTGGCCGCGGTCGGCCTGGTCGCCGCCTTCCGGTCTATCGGCGACACGTTCCTGATCGTCTTCATCGGGATCTTCCTGGGGCTCGTGTTCGAGTACCCGGTGCGGTTCGTGATCGAGAAGACCGGCATGTCGCGCGGGCTCGCGGCGACCGTCACGGTTCTCGGCACTGCGCTCGCGGTGACGCTGCTCGCGCTGCTTCTGCTCGTTCCGCTCGTCGGCGGCGTGCGTGACTTCCTCCATGAGCTGCCCGCGACCGTGCAGTCGCTGCGCGACTCCGGCGAGCTCTCCTGGCTCGGCGACAGCGGCGCCGCGGAGAACGCGCAGGCGGGGGCGGAGAAGATCTCGGTGTCGGTGCCCGACGCCATCTCGGGCGTGCTCGGGATCGCCGGAACCTTCTTCGGTGTCTTCCTCGCCGGCTTCACGCTTCTCTTCATCTGCCTCTTCCTGCTCACCGACATCGAGCGGCTCAAGCGCGCGCTCGCGAGCGTGCTCATGCCGGGCGAGGACGAGCGGTGGCTCGGGGTCTGGGAGCAGGTGACCACAGCGGTCTCCCGCTGGGCGATCGGCCTCGTCGTGATCGCGACGATCGCCGGCACCACACAGGGCCTCACGGCGTGGCTGCTCGGCTCGAGCTACGCCGTCGGGCTGGGGGTGATCGCCGGCCTGCTCGACATGATCCCGAACATCGGCGCGACGCTCGCGGGCTTCATCCTCGTGCCGACGCTCTGGGCCGAGGAAGGGTTGACGGCGGCGATCATCATGCTCGTCGTGGTGCTCGTCTACCAGCAGGTCGAGAACAACATCCTCACGCCGAAGATCCAGGGCAAGGCCGTCAACCTCTCTGCGTTCTTCATCATCCTGGCCGTGACGCTCTTCGGCGCCCTGCTCGGCGTGCTCGGCGCGCTCACCGCGGTGCCACTCGCGGCGACGATCCAGATCTTCGTCCAGGAGCTGACAAAGGCCCGCCGGGAGCAGGTCGCGGCCGCCCACGCGGCGCTCCAGGCTCCCGCGGAGATCGCGGGATGACGCTCCCGTGTCGTAGGCGGGTTCGTGCTGTCATCCGATGCGGCTGGAGGTAGAGGCGCGACCGGGCACGGTCCTCCGGTCCCTCGCCAAGGGTGACGAGGCCGAGCTGCTGCGCATCCACACGACGCCCGAGGTTCAGCGCTGGTGGGACGTGCCCGAGGAGGGCTTTCCCTGGGATGAGCCCGAGTCGACCCGCCTGATCATCGAGGTCGACGGCGCCATCGCCGGTCTGATCCAGTTCTGGGAGGAGCCCGAGCCGAAGTACCGCCATGCCGGGATCGACTTGTTCGTCGATCCGGCGCTGCACGGCCGTGGCCTGGGCACCGAGGCGGTGCGCCGCGTCGTTTCCCACCTGATCGACGACCGCGGCCACCACCGCATCACGATCGACCCGGCGGCGGCGAACGCCGCGGCGATCCGGTGCTACGAGAAAGTCGGCTTCAGGCCTGTCGGCGTCATGCGGGCCTGCGAGCGCGACGTCGGCGGCGACGGCTGGCACGATTGTGTGTTGATGGAGCTGCTGGCCGGAGAGGAGTCGAGGAGCGCATGAAGGTCTTCTGGACAGGCGCGGCCGTGGCGGCGAGTGCCGTCGCCGTCGCGCTCGGCGGCGGGCTGGCGCACGCCCTGCCGCTGCCGCAGGCCCCGAGCTGCCCGATCTTCCCGGGCGACAACCCGTGGAACCAGCGCGTCGATCGCCTCCCGGTCGCGCCGGGCTCGGACGGCCTCATCGACTCGATCGGCTCCGGCACCGGCCTCCATCCCGATTTCGGTTCCGGCACCTGGGAGGGCTCCAAGATCGGCATTCCGATCACGGTCGTCGGCCCCGCGCAGAAGAAGGTGCGCGTCTCCTTCGAGTACGCGAGGGAGAGCGACAAGGGCCCGTATCCGATCCCCGCGAACGTCGCCGTCGAGGGCGGCAGCGACCGTCACGCGCTGATCGTCGACCGCTCGAGCTGCATGCTGTACGAGCTCTTCGCGCTCGAGCGCCGGGCGGGTGGCTGGCGCGCCGGCTCGGGTGCGATCTGGAGCCTCCGCTCCAACCGCCTGCGTCCCGCCGGCTGGACCTCCGCCGACGCCGCCGGCCTGCCGATCCTGCCGGGTCTCGCTCGCTACGACGAGGTCGCGCGCGGTCGCATCGACCACGCCCTTCGCTTCACGGCTGACAGAACGCGGCGCGCTTACGCCTACCCGGCGCGCCACTACGCGAGCGACCTCACCGACTCGAGCCTGCCGCCGATGGGGCTTCGCCTCCGGCTGCGCGCGGACTTCCCGACCGGCAGCTTCCCGCCGCAGGCACGGATCGTGCTCGAAGCGCTGAAGCGCTACGGAATGATCCTCGCCGACAACGGCTCGAGCCTGTACGTCACCGGCGCACCAGACCCGCGCTGGGTGAACGACGACCTGCACTCGCTCGGCCGCGTCACCGGCGCCGACTTCGAGGTCGTCGACACGAGCGGCCTTCGGCCGTGACGAGCGGGTTCGGCGCGTTCGATCTAGGCTGGGCGCGTGCTGCCGGTCATCATCATCGCCGCCGTGGCGATCCCGGTGCTCGTGATCGCCTTCATGGCCACGCGCCGGTCGACCGCCTCCGGCGAGCACCCTCCGGACGAGGACGACGCCGCCAGGCTGCGCACCGAGCAGGAGTTCGCGGACGCCGAGGCCTATCAGGAGCAGTGGCGGGAAGACGAGCACAAGCAGCATCCGCCCGACTCGCTGTACTGATCGCTAGCCTGCGGCGATGGAGAAGCGCTACCTGTTCACGCCCGGCCCGACGCCGGTGCCGCCCGAGGTGCTGGCCGCCACGGCCGAGCCGATGGTGCACCATCGCGGGCTCGACTTCCGCGAGATCTACGAGCGGACGCTCCAGCGCCTCCAGGGCGTCTTCCGCACCGAGAGCCAGGTGCTGCTCTTCAGCGCGTCCGGCACGGGTGCGATGGACTCCGCCGTCGCGAACCTCACTGACCCCGGAGATCGGGTCGCGGTGGTCGTCGCCGGCGCGTTCGGCGAGCGGTGGGTCGCGATCTGCAAGCAGTACGGCCTCGACGTGCAGCGGATCGACTACCGCTGGGGCGAGACGCCGGTGCCCGAGGAGGTCGGCGCGGCGGTGGCCGACAGTGGCGCCGGGGTCGTCTTCTGCACCCAGTCCGAGACCTCGACCGGCGTCGTCGCCGACATCGAGGCGCTCAAGCCGGCGGTCGGCGACGCGGTGCTCGTGGTCGATGCGGTGTCGTCGCTCGGCGCGGTGCCGCTCGAGACCGACGCCTGGTCGGTCGACGTCGTCATCTCGGGCTCGCAGAAGGCGCTCATGTGCCCGCCTGGCCTGGCGATGGCGAGCGTCGCCGAGCGGCTCTGGGACACGCTCCCGCAGTCGCGGAGCTTCTACTTCGACTGGGCCCGAGCGCGAAAGGCGCAGGAGGAGTTCGACTCGGCGTTCACGCCCGCCGTCTCGTTGATTCGCGGCCTCGACGTCGCGCTCGGGATGATCCTCGACGACGGCCTCGAGACGGCGTTCGAGCGGCACGTACGCCTCGGCCGCGCGGCGCGCGCCGGGATCAAGGCGATGGGCCTCGAGCTCTTCTCGCCGGATGACGACTCGGCCGCGGTGGTCACCGCCGCCCGCGCACCCGAGGGGATCGACTCGAGCGACCTGCTGCGTCACCTGCGCGACCGGCACGGCGTCACGCTCGCGCCCGGCCAGGGCGATCTGAAGGGGAAGATCTTCCGGATCGGCCACATCGGCTGGTTCGACGTCTTCGACATCGCGGTCGCGCTCGCCGCGGTCGAGCTGTCGCTGATCGAGCTCGGGGCGGAGATCGAGCGCGGCGTCGCGGTGCAGAGTGCGCTCGAGGCGTACGAGACGCCCATCCCGGCCTGACCGCCGGCGCCATGTGGCCGGAGCCGGTGCAGCGAGTCTCTTCGTTCCTCGCGAGCGCGGCGGTCGATGCCACCGTCCAGGAGTTCCCGGAAGGAACGCCGACTGCCGAGGAGGCGGCGCGCGCGGTCGGCTGCCGACTCGAGCAGATCGTCAAGTCGCTGGTCTTCGTCTGCGACGGCGAGTACGTGCTCGCGCTCGTCCCGGGCGACCGCCGCGCCGACGAGGCGAAGGTCGCGGCCGCGGCGGGCGCAACCTCGGCCCGGGTCGCCCGCGCCGAGGAGGTGCGCGCCGCAACCGGGTTCGAGCCGGGCGCGGTGGCGCCCTTTCCGTCGGAGGTGACCGTGGTCGTGATGGAGCGGACTCTCCTCCAGCACGGCGTCGTTTGGATCGGCGCCGGGTCACCCGCGCACATGGCCGCGCTCGCGCCCGTCGACCTCGAGCGCCTCGCCCGCGCGCGGACGGCCGATCTCGTCGCCCGACGCTAAAGTTCGGCGACCCGGCCAGAGGAGGCGAAACGTGCAAGCCACGGAGAAGATCTGGATGAACGGCGAGCTCGTCGACTGGGACGACGCGCGCGTGCACGTGGGCTCGCACGGGCTGCACTACGGCACCGGTGTCTTCGAGGGCATCCGTTGCTACGACACGCCGAAGGGGCCGTCCATCTTCCGGCTCACCGACCACATGCAGCGCCTGCACGACTCGGCGAGGCTGATCGGGATGGAGCTGCCGTACTCGGTCGACGACCTCCGCAACGCGACGAACGAGCTGCTGGGCGCGAACGCGCTCCAGGAGTGCTACATCCGGCCGATCGCGTTCTACGGCTTCAAAGAGCTCGGCGTCTCGGCGCGCGGGAATCCGATCGACACGGCGATCATGGCCTGGCCGTGGGGCACGTACCTCGGCGAGGAGGCGCTCAGCAAGGGAATCCGCGCGAAGATCTCGAGCTGGCAGCGCATCCCGGCCAACGTCGTCCCGCACGCCTCCAAGGCAACCGGCGTCTACTTGAACTCGATGCTCGCGGTGACCGAGGCGCAGAACGCCGGCTACGACGAGGCGATCCTGCTGACGCCGGAGGGCACCGTCGCCGACGGGCCGGGCGAGACGATCTTCGTCGTCAAGGGCGGCAAGCTCTACACCCCCGATTTCTCGACCGGGATCCTGCACGGGATCACCCGAGACTCGATCATCCGGATCGCCGAGGACCTCGGCTACGTCGTGCTCGAGCAGACGCTGATTCGCTCCGACCTGTACCTCGCCGACGAGGTGTTCATGTGCGGTACCGCGGCCGAGGTGACGCCGGTGCGGTCGGTGGACGATCACGAGATCGGCGTCGGGCCGGTCACGCTCGCGCTCCAGCAGGCCTACCTCGACACCGTCCGCGGGGTCGGCGAGCGCTGGTCGCAGTGGCGCGAGCTCGTGCCCAGCGCGTCGCGCGCCGCATGAGCCGTAGGCTCGACGGAGGCTCACAAAGAGCGAAGGTGCCGGCTTTGCCGGCGCCGGAGCGGGCGTGAGCGTCCACCGGAGGTGTCCGTGAGCACCGCGACCCGCCGGATTCCGCTCTCGGCGCCGTGGATCGACGAGCGCGACGAGGCGCTCGTGCTCGAGGTGCTCCGCTCCGGGTGGCTCTCGCTCGGGCCGACGGGGCCGCGCTTCGAGGCGCTGTTCGCGGCGGCCGTCGAGGCGCCGTACTGTGCCGCCGTCTCGTCCGGGACCGCCGGGCTCCATCTCTGCATGCGCCTCGCGGGCGTCGGGCCCGGCGACG
>CAWAGR010000020.1:0-39762 GCA_963781435.1 uncultured Actinomycetes bacterium
CCGTCTGGTCGAGGTGGCGCGCGCGGGCGGCGTCCCGTCGCACCTGATCGACGACTGGACGGAGATCGACGAGCGCTGGCTCGACGGCGTCGAGATCGTCGGTATCACCTCGGGCGCCTCGGCGCCGGAAACGCTCGTGGAGGGCGTGCTCGAGTGGTTCCGCAACCGCGGCATCACGGACCTCGAGCCGTACCGCCTGATGGACGAGGACGTCGAGTTCCGCCTCCCCGTCGAGCTCCGCCGCGAGCTCGCGCTGGCAGCCGCACAGAGTCTCGACTCCTGAGCAGCAAGTGGTGCGTCGGGCCGAGGAGCCGACGCGAGGCGGCCGTTAGCCTTGCTCCGGTGAAGGTCGAGGCCACCGAGATCGAGGGGCGGAAGGTCTACTCCGTGCGCGCCTTCAACCAGGGCGTCGCGAGCTGGCTGCAGCGGCTGCCGACGCTCTGGGTCGAGGGCGAGATCACGGAGCTGCGCCGGCAGGAGCGGTGGGCGTCCGTGTTCTTCACGCTGAAGGATCCGGAGGACGGCGCGTGCCTGGCGGTGCAGATGCCGCGCGGGCAGTTCGACGGGCTGCGGCTCGACCTCGCCGACGGCGAACGGGTGCACGTCTACGGGCGGCCCGAGCTGTACGAGCAGCGCGGCGACTTCCACCTGCGCGCGCTCACGATCGAGCGCTACGGGCTCGGCGCGCACTCGCCGCGCTCGAGCGGCTGAAGCAGAAGCTCGCCGGCGAGGGGCTGTTCGCGGCCGAGCGGAAGCGCGCGCTGCCGCGGATCCCGCGCCTCGTCGGGCTCGTCACCGGCAACGACGCGGCGGCCAAGCGAGACGTGCTCACCGCGATCGCGGCGCGCTTCCCGCCGGCGCACGTGCTCGTCGCGGAGACGTACGTACAGGGCGCCCGCGCCGCGTCGGAGCTCGCGACCGCGATCGGCGAGCTCTGCGCACGTGGCGCCGACGTGATCGTGCTCGCCCGCGGCGGCGGTAGCTTCGAGGACCTGCTGCCGTTCTCCGACGAGCGACTCGTGCGCGCGGTCGCGGGGTGCCCGGTGCCGATCGTCTCGGCGGTCGGCCACGAGCAGGACACGCCGCTCGTCGACCTCGCCGCGGACGTGCGCGCCTCGACGCCGTCGGTCGCCGGCCGCCTCGTCGTCCCGGACCTGGCCGAGCTGCAGGCGTGGCTCGAGCGCTCGCACGTCAGGCTCGAGCGCGGCGCACGGCAGGTGTGCGAACGCCGGGCCGCGCGCCTCGAGGCGACGCACGACAGGCTCCGCCGGGCGCCGCTGCTCGCGCTCGAGCGCCGGCGCGCGCGGCTCGACACCACGCACGGCCGCCTGCTCGCCCTCTCGCCGCGGGCCACCCTGGAGCGCGGCTACGCCATCGTGCGCGCCGGGGAGCAGCTCGTTCGCGAGCCGCCCTTGCCCGGGACGGAGCTCGCCGTCGAGGTCGTCGGTGGCTCCTTCGGGGCACGCACCGAATGACCACGGAGCCCTTCGGCTGCGGCCGAGCGGACCGCTGCCGACTCGAGGTTTCGCGTGACGGAGGTGCGGGCTTCGCCCGTGCCTCCGCCGCGACGACGGTGGCCCTCCCGGTCGACGTCTAGCATCAGCGGGCCAGTGGCCGACCGTGAGCAGAAGAAGGGGGCCCACGGGGGAAACATGGTTTCCCCCGTGTCATTTGAGCAGCAGCAGGCCGAGCTCGAGGGGATCGTCGAGAGGCTCGAGCGCGGTGACGTCGATCTCGGCGAGCTGACGAAGCTCTGGGAGCGCGGCGAGGAGCTCTACCGCCGTTTGTCCGAGCAGCTTGCCGGCGCTCAAGGCAAGATCGAGGAGCTCGCCCGACGTCTGGGCGACGAGGCCCCGGCTGATGGAGAATGAGGGACATATGAGCGAACAGGACATGAACGAACAGGAGGTCGAGAAGGCTGAAGAGGCCACCGAGGAAGTGGCGCCGCCGCCCGATCTGAGCGTCGTCTTCGGCGAGCTCGAGGACGACCGCAAGGCGCTCGTCCAGGAGCAGCTCGACGTCGCCGGCAAGTGTCTCACCGACCTGGCCGCGACGCTCGGCGAGCGCTCGGGCCGCACCTGGAAGACGAGCGGGGTCGGCGTCGAGGTCTACGAATCGGGCCAGGCGATGGTCAACGGCGCCGTCGAGGACCCCGCTGAGGGGATCACCTTCAGCGTCGAGCTACGCCCGAGCAATTTCTTCGACGACGAGCGCCCGTGGCGGCCCGGCGAGGCGCCGAGGCCGATGGCCACCGACGCATGGGACGTCGAGGGGGAGGCGCTCGTGCTCAAGGTAACCCGAGTGTCCGGCCGCAAGTACACGATCCAGGAGAGCGCGGCCGAGCTCGAGGAGCAGCGCTACGACACGCCCGAGGCTGCGACCGCCGCGCTCGTCCAGTTCGCCTCCGACCTCGCCGAGCTCGCGCTCTCGCGCGACCCGGTCGCGGCCTCGTGGCAGTCGGACATCGACGAGATCGGCGCTCCGCCTCCCGACCCGGAAGACGTACACAGCTACGAATAAGGCGACCGAGCGGCGAGCTCCTCGCCGAGGGCGGCGAGGTCGGCCCGCGCGCGGCTCTGGTCGCCGCTCAGGGCCCGTGCGTCCAGGCCTGGCTGCCGGACGACGCGCCCCCCGAAGAGCACGCAGGGCACGCCGAGGTGCCGGCAGCGCCGCAGCACGGCGCCCGGCGCCTTGCCCTCGAGCGTCGCCTCGTCCACCGTGCCCTCGCCGGTGACCGCGAACGCCGCGCCGCTCGCGCGCTCGTCGAACTCGATCAGGTCGAGGACGAGCTCGGCGCCCTCCAGCAGCTCCCCGCCGAGCGCCGCGAAGGCGGCGCCGAGCCCGCCGCCGGCGCCCGCGCCCGGCAGGTCGCGGTAGGGGCCGAGCTCGTCCAGCGCCGCGAGGCGCCGCTCGAGCTCGGCGACCGCGTCCGGGCCGGCCCCTTTCTGCGGCCCGAACACGTGCGCGGCGCCGCGCGGGCCGAGCAGCGGGTTGCGCACGTCGCAGGCCACCCGCAGCGGCACGCCGTCCGGCCAGCGCGGCAGAGCGCGGCGCAGGCCGGCGCCGCCGTCCACCGTCGCGGTCCCGCCGACGCCCACGAGCACTGCCGCGGGCTCGGCGGCGAGCACCGCGAGCAGGAGCTCGCCGAGCCCCGCGCTCGACGCTCGCAGCGGGTCGCGCTCCTCGAGCGCGAGCAGGCCGAGCCCGACCGCCTGCGCCGACTCGACGACCGCCGTGCCGTCCGGCAGGAGCAGCCAGCTCGCCGTCACCGGGCGGCCGAGCGGATCGAGAGCCGCCGCCGTCCGCCACTCCCCGCCGAGCGCGCGCGAGAGCACCTCCGCGGTTCCCTCGCCGCCGTCTGCGACCGGCAGCTCGTCGGCCTCCCACCCCGCGACGCGCCGCACTCCCGCGGCAAGCGCGGCCGCCGCCTCGACCGGCGAGAGGACGCCTTTGAGGCTAGCCGGGCAGGCGAGCGCGAGCAGGTTCCGGCTCCAGGGCCGCCTCGGCGGCCTCCTCGAGCGACGTCGCGTCGCCGCTCGCGTCGGGCATCCGCTTCAGCGACGCGTACGAGAGGCCCTCGCGCGCGAGGAAGATGAGGCCGATCCCGACGCCGACGGACGCCTCGATCGCCTGGAGGCCGATGCCGAATGCAAACCCGCGCGCATACGGGACGCCGTACTGCACGAGCGGGAGCGCGACCGCCGCCTGGACGAGGCCGATGTTCCCCGGCCAGAGCGGGAAGATCGTCGCGACGTTCATCAGCACGAGCACGAGGCCGGCGGCCGCGAGCGGCAGGTCGATGTCGAACGCGCGCATCGTGGCCCACACCGCGGCGAGCTGGAAGATCCAGCCGAGGTACTGGAACATCGCCGCGGTGGCGGCGGGGATCGGCTCGCGCATCACCGCGAGCCCCAGGCGCGCCCGCTCGAGCAGCACCCGCACCGTCCCGAGCTCGTCGAGCGGGTCCTTGTGGTGGCGTCGCGCGCTCACGACCGCGAACGTGAACAGGCCGAAGCCGATCACGAGCGCGATCGCGAGGCTCGTGACCGCCCAGTGCGGCAGCTTCGCCGCGAACAGGACCCAGACGACGAGCGTCAGCGCCGGGAAGAGGTCGAAGAGGCGGTGCGCGAAGACCGAGCCGATCAGCGTCGCCCACGTGCCCTCGCCGCTGGGGCATCCGTCGCGCGAGCACGGCGACGCGGGCGAGCTCGCCCACGCGGCCGGGCAGCACGACGTTCGCGAACAGGCCGACGCAGAACGCGGAGAACACGGTCGCGAAGCGCGGGTGCGGCGGCGGCACCGCCTGCTTGATCACCGTGTGCCACGAGGCCGCGCGCACGACGATCGAGAGCAGGTTCAGCCCGATCGCCGCGACCACCCACTTCCAGCTCACGGCGGTGAACACGTCGCGCACGAGGTGCCAGTCCGGCCCGCGCCACCACATGAGCGAGACGGCGACCGCGAGGAGCACGACCGGCACGAGCAGCTGCCAGCGGGCGCCACGGCTATGCCGGCTCGTGAGAGCCTCCGTCGAGCCTACGGCTCATGCGGCCGCTCCTCGTAGAGCTCCTCGAGCCGCCGCGCGACGTCGCTCCAGCCGTAGCGCTCCTCGGCGAGCGCCCGCGCGGCGCGCCCCATCGCGACGCGCCGCTCCTCGTCTGCCAGCAGCACGGCGACAGCGTCGGTGAGCGCTGCCTCGTCGCCCGGCGGCACGAGCACGGCGACGTCGGAGGTCGAGACGTCGGCGAAGCCGGGGATGTCGGAGGCCACGACCGGCGTCGCGGTCGCGAACGCCTCGACGAGCACGAGCCCGAAGCTCTCGCCGCCGAGCGCCGGTGAGACAAACGCCTTCGCGGTCGCGAGCTCGGCGCTCCGCACCTCGTTCGTGACGATGCCGAGCACGTCGATCCCTTCGTCGTCGACGCGCATCCGCGCGTGCAGCAGCCGGTACTGGAGCGGGTCGGTGCCGATCAGCCGCAGCCGCGCACCGGTCCGCCGCCGGATCTCCGGCCACGCACGCAGCAGCACCGGCAGGCCCTTGCGCGCGTCGTGGCGGCCGATGAAGACGATCCGGTGGTCGCGGTCGGCCGGGTCGGCGTGCTCGGGGATGAGGACGCCGTTCGGGACGATCTCGAACGGCCCGCCGAGCCAGCGCTCGGCCGACTCCGCGGCCATCGGCGAGACGGCGATCCGGCAGTCGATCCGCTCCATCAGGAAGCCCCACCCCGGCCGCCCGAGGCGCATCCAGGCGAGGTCGCCGGCCGCGTGCCAGGTCGCGACGATCGGGCAGCGCGCGAGCGAGAGCGTGGCGACGCAGATCGCGGGCGTCATCGGCTCGTGCAGATGGATGACGTCGAAGTGCTCATCGCGCAGCACCTCGCGGAGGCGGCCGACGCAGCGCGGCGAGAGAACGATGTTCGGCAGCGAGCCGTTCGCCGGCACGACCACCGAGCGACCGACCGGGATCACGTCCGCCGGCAGGTCACCGTGCCGGCCGCTGCGCGGGTGGAGCAGCCGCGTCAGACGGCCCGGCGGGTCGTGCCCCATCACGAGCTTCACCTCGTGGCCGCGCGCCCGCAGCGCCTCGGCCTGGTTCTCGGCGTGCTCGACGACACCGCCCCAGTACGACCACGAGAACGGAACGACGATCCCGATCTTCATGCGGCTGCACGCCGTCCTGGCGCGCCGGCAGCGCGCCGGCTGCAGAGCGCGCTCGGATGCCGCCGAGCTCGAGCGTCTCGTCGGTGACGGCGAGCGAGAGGCGCGCCCAGCCGGCGCCGCTCGGGCCGAAGCCCTCGCCGGGCGCGACCGCGACGCGGTGCTCGACGAGCAGCCGCTCCGGCGTCAGCCCGTCCGGAAGCCGAAGCCAGACGTAGAACGTGCCCTCGCAGATCGGCGGCTCGGGCAGCGCTGCCGCGAGGCGGTCGCGCCGCCGCTCGTAGCCCGCGCGCCGTTCCTCGACCGAGTCCTGAGGGCCGGTGAGCGCCGCGATCGCCGCCTCCTGGAGCGCGCGGAAGATGCCGACGCGCGAGTGATCGCCGAGGACGTTCGACGCGCTCGACGATCTCCGCGTTGCCGAGCACGAAGCCGATCCGCCACCCGGCCATGCCGAACGACTTCGACATCGTCCACATCTCGACGCCGACGTCCTTCGCGCCCGGTGTGGCGAGAAAGCTCTCCGGGGCGCGCCCGTCGAAGACGAGGTCGACGTAGGCGGCGTCGTGGATGATCGCGGCGCCGGTTCGCTCCGCGTAGGCGACCGCAGCCTCGAACGCGCCTGGCGGCGCGGCCACGGCGCACGGGTTCGAGGGGTAGTTGAGGAAGGCGGCGGCCGCGACGGGCGCCGCGTCGAAGTCGGGCGCCCAGCCGGCGGCGCGGTCAAGCGGCAGCAGCGTGCGCTTGGCGCCGGCGAGCGCGACGCCGGAGGGGTAGTCCGGGTAGCCGGGATCGGGCAGCAGGAACCTGTCGCCGCGCTGGGCGAGCGCCAGCGCCAGCTCGACCATCGCCGTCTTCGTGCCGGGCACGATCGCGACCTCGCGCTCGGGGTCGAGGTCGACGCCGTAGAGGTCGCGGTAGCGACGGGCGATCGCCTCGCGGAGGGCCGGCAGCCCGCGGAAGGGCGCGTAGCCGTGCACGTCGGGCCGCGCGGCAGCCTCGCCTCAGCGCCTCGACGACGTGAGGCGGCGGCCCGACCTCGGGGTTGCCGCGGCCGAGGTCGAGCACGGGCGGCCCACCGTCGGCCGCCGCAGCCGCGACGCGACGGAGCAGCGCAGCGAAGTACTGCTTCGGCAGCCGCTCGAGCCGGTCCGGGCGCGGACGCACGGGCCGATCGTACGCGGCGCCGCGGCGGCCTAGACTGGGGAGGTGCCGCCTTCTCGCGCGGAGCCTTCCAGCCGGCCGTCGCCCTCGCATTGGAACGCGGTCTACCGCCGCGACGACCTCTCGACGCTCTCCTGGCACCAGCGCGAGCCGGCGGTCTCGCTCGAGCTGATCGACTCGCTCGGGATCGGGCCCGGGGAGGCGATCATCGACGTTGGCGGCGGCGTGTCGCCGCTCGCGGGCCGGCTGCTCGACCGCGGCTTCGTGGACGTGACCGTGCTCGACCTCGCCGAGGCGGCACTCGTGGCCGCGCGGGAGCGCCTGGGCGAGACGGCCGGGAGGGTCGTTTGGGTGCAGGACGACATTCGCTCCTGGCGTCCAGGCCGCCGCTTCGACCTCTGGCACGACCGCGCGCTGTTCCACTTCTTCGTCGAGGAGGACGATCGGCGGCGTTACCTGGACTCGCTCCGGCGAGCGCTCGCGCCGGGCGGCGCGGTCGTGATCGCAACCTTCGCCCCCGACGGTCCGGACACCTGCTCCGGCCTGCCCGTCGCACGCTACGACGCGGACGCGCTTGCTTCCGTCCTCGGGACGGAGTTCGAGTTCGTCCATGAGCGACGCGAGGAGCACGTGACGCCGGGCGATGGAGTCCAGGCGTTCACCTGGGCCGTGTTCCGCGCGGGACCGTGAGGTTGGACACGGCGGCGCGGGTGGCGGATCATCCGTTCGTGACGTCGGGCCCACGCCTCACCCTCGAGGAGCTGCTCGAGAGCGCGCGGAGCAGGATCGAACGCCTGAGCGCCTACGAGGCGTTCGCGGCCGCGGCGGACGGCGCGCTGATCGTCGACATCCGCTCCGACGCCGACCGTGAGCATGCCGGAGTCGTCCCCGAGTCCGTGCACATCCCGCGCACGGTGCTCGAGTGGAGGCTCGCGCCGGAGAGCCGCTGGCGGAACCCGCATGTCGGCGGCCTCGACCGGCAGATCGTCGTCATCTGCGACCACGGCTTCTCGTCGAGTCTCGCGGCCGCGACGCTCGTCGACCTGGGCCTCGGCCGCGTCGGCGATGTCGTCGGCGGCTTCGAGGCCTGGCAGGCGAGCGGGCTACCGATCGCGAAGCCGGCCCGGCGGCGCGTCCCGCCCGCACTCGCAGGGATGGAGCCTCCCGAACCGTCTCTCCCGTGACCCTCGACACGCTCTTCGAAGGCGGCCTCGCCGAGCTGCACACCCACCTCGGCGGCTCGGTGGCCTCGGACATCATGTGGAGCCTCGCGCACGAGCAGGGGATCGCGCTGCCGACGCGCGACTTCTGGGAGTTCGACCGGCTCGTCACCGTCTCCGACCCGCGCGGGGTGCCGGATCTCGACGCGCTCGACCGGATCTACCACCTGACCGAGCTGATCCAGTCGTCGCCGCTCGCGGTCGAGCGCAGCGTGCACGGCGCGATCGGCGGCGCCTACCGCTCGCAGCGGATCACGACGCTCGAGCTGCGCTTCAACCCGATGAAGCGAAACCGCGGCGGCGAGCAGGACCTCGACCACATCATCCTGGCGGCGATCCGCGGCCTCGACCGCGCTTCGCTCGAGTACCCGCAGGTGCGCGCCGGGCTGATCCTGATGATGGACCGCACCTTCAGCGCGCGGCAGAACATGGTCGTGGTCGAGAAGGCGATCCGCTACGCGCCACGAGGCATCGTCGGGGTCGACATCGCCGGCCCGCGGCCGGGCGGCGGGCGCTACGACTACACGGCGATCCGCGAGCATGTCGAGACGGCACGCGCGGCCGGGCTCGGCGTCACGATCCACGTCGGCGAGGAGGGCGGCCGCCACGGGATCGAGGAGATCGCCGAGGTGGTGGCCCTTCTGCGCCCTGACCGGATCGGCCACGGCATCCTCGCGGCGCAGGAGCCGGCGCTCATGGAGGCGCTGCGCGAGGCCGAGATCACGCTCGAGATCTGCCCGACCTCGAACCTGTTGACGAAGGCGCTCGCGGGCGAGGAGGCGGTGCGCGAGACGTTCCGCACGTTCCTCGACCACGGCGTCCCGTTCACGATCGCCACCGACGGCCCCGAGATGATGCGGACGCACCTGCGGGACGAGTTCGAGCTCCTGCTGCGCGTCGGCGCGCTCGACGAGGGAGAGGCGCGCGCCGCGAACGCGCGCGGCCACGCGGTCTCGTTCGTGAGGCGCGACGCGGTCGGCGCGGCGAGCGTTAGCTCTCGCGCGCGGCCCGCACCGCAAGCGCAACGAGCGCCCGCTCGTAGCTGAGCCGGAACAGCTCGATCACGTGGTCGGCGTCCTCGTCGGTCTCGATCGGCTTCGAGACCCAGCCTGACTCCGGCAGGACGTGGTGCGGCTGCGCGCGGCCCGTCTCGACGAGCATGTCGCGGACCCGGCGCTTGAACGGGAGGTCGGCAAGGCGGTCGCCGTGCAGGTGACCGAGCTCTCGCTTGCCGAGACGGAACTCGACGCCCCCGAACCGGTGCGGCTGAACGGTGACGCCCTCCCAGCTTGCGACCTCGCGCTCGATTCGTGCGCTGACCCCCATGCCTCGCTCGTCAGGCGAGGCTCAACGTCAGCGTCTCGCGAGTCGCGTTCGCTGCGACCGATGCGTGTTCGTTCGACGTGAGCGAGGCGAGCCACTCCGAGAGCGCGTCGCGCACAAGCTCGCGGGCCTCGGCGAGTGTCGGTGCGCAGGTGATCACGCCCGGCAATTCCTCGATGGTCGCGCGAACCCACCCCTCCTCGTCCGACTCGAAGACAACATGCAACTCCACGCTCGAAGCGTACCGCCCGCTTCATCGTCTGGCCGCCTGCGCTGGAGCGCGACTGCGGACAGGTACTCGGAAAAGCATGATTGACTCGGACGATGCCCACGGACGCGTCGAAGCCATGACAGCCTTGCGCGATCTCGAGCGGCACCTTCGTACGCACGCCTGCGAGCTCGTTCGCCACGGCACCCGCCACGATGTGTGGAGAAGTCCAGCCGCCGAGCGGCCGGTCACCGTTCCACGGCATCGCGAGATCCCGATCGGAACGGCTCGGGCGATCTGCCGTCAACTCGGCATTCCGGCGCCGCCGAGTTGACATGAGGCTCGTACTCGATTGGGACGGCACGGTCACCGTCCGAGACACGCAGTGGATGCTGCTCGAGCGGTTCGGCGACCGGTCGGTCTTCGACCGGACCGAGGACGGTCTCGGGGCGACGCTCTCGTTTCGCGACGTGATGGAGGTGCAGATGGCGACCGTCACCGCTTCGCTCGACGAGGCCGTTGCGTTCCTCGTGGCCGAGGCCGAGGTGCGCAGCGGGTTTCGCGAGCTCGCCGCGCGGTACAACCCGCTCGTGCTGTCGAGTGGCTTTCACGAGACGATCGCACCGATCCTCGAGCGCGAGCGCGTCGCGGTCGATGTCCGCGCGAACCGGCTCGATCCGCGGCCCGACGGCTGGCGGGTCATCTGGGCCGACGAGACGCCCTGCCCTGTCTGCGGCGACCTCTGCAAGCGGCGCGCGCTACCGAGCGAGCGGCCGCTCGTCTACGTCGGCGACGGCTACTCCGACCGCTGCGCGGCGATCGCGGCCGATCGCGTGTTCGCCCACCGGGCGCTCGCGGAGTACCTCGACTCACAACACATGCCCTACGAGCCGTTCGAGACCCTGGACGACATTGCTGCTGCTCTTACCTGAGCCGTACGACTTCGCGCTCTCGACCGAGCGCTTCCGCTCGTTCGGGGTCGACGTCGCGAACCTCTGGCACGAGGGCGGCCTGCACCGCGTCGTCGGCACGCGCGAGGTGCGGATCGAGGCTGCGTCCGGTGGTGTCGACGTGGAGCCGCTCGACGGCGAGACCGGGCCGGTGATCGCGAAGCTGCTCGGGCTCGAGTTCGACCTCGATGCGTTCACGACCTGGGCGGCCGGGCAGCCGGTTCTGGACGAGCTCGTGCCGAAGCTCGTCGGCTTCCGGCCGCCGCTTGCTCCGGATCCCTTCGAGAGCCTCGTCACCTCGATCACGGCCCAGCAGGTCTCGCTCTTCTCGGCGTTCGCGATTCGCTCGCGGCTGATCGAGCGCTACGGCCAGCGGGGACAGATCGCCTACGGCTTTCCGACCCGCGAGAGCCTCGCCGCCACGAGCGAGAAGGAGCTCGTCGCGCTCGGCTTCTCGCAGCGCAAGGCCGAGTACGTCGTCGGCCTCGCGCGGCACGAGCTCGACTTCGACGAGCTGGCCGACCTGCCCGACGACGAGGTGCGCGCACGGCTGACGGCGATCCGCGGGCTCGGCCCGTGGACGGCGGAATGGTTCCTCGCCCGCCACCTCGCACGGCCGCGCGCGTGGCCCGCCGGAGACCTCGGCCTCCGCAAGGCGGCCGAAACCTTCTACGGTCTCGGCGTGCACGAGCTCGGTCTACGCCTCGACCCGTTCCAGAACCTGTCCGCCCACTACCTGCTGACCGGGCTCCGCGTCGCGCCGCCGGCATGAGTCGTTTGGCCGGAGCCGGCGACAGGGCCGGAGGCTCCGTGAATGCAGATGCCGGCTCACGGTGCCGGCTTTGCCGGCGCCGGGGGCAGGCATGAACGTCCGCCGCGCCACGCTCGCCGACGAGGCCGCGCTGCGCGAGCTCTGGGAGGAGTTCGAGCGCGAGGTGCCCGAGCCGCCTGGCACAACTCCCGAGACGTGGCAGGAGGAGTGGGCCGACGTGAGCCGGGACCTCGACGGCGGCGCCGTCTACCTCGCCGAGGACGACGAGGGCACGGCCGGCATGGCCCGCGCGGCGGCGCCCGACCATGGGCGCTCCCATCTCGTGGTCGTGTACGTGCGCCCGCGGGCGCGTCGCCGCGGCGTCGCGAAGGCGCTCGTCCGCGCCTGCGTGGCCGAGGTCAAGGAGAAGGGTGGGCGCCGTGTCAGCCTCGACGTGCTCTCGACGAACAAGGCGGCGCGGGCGGTGTGGGCCAGGCTCGGCTTCGAGGAGGTCGCACTCGTGCTGGAGACGCCACTCGCCGACCTCGAGCGGCGGCTCGCAGACGCCCCCATCGGCGAGTCGCGCGGTTCGCTGCACGTGCAGAGCGACGACCACACCTCCGTCGAGCGCGCGCTCGCCCAGTTCGTGCCGCGGCTCGAAGCGCCGGAGGTGGGGGCGGCCGCGAACGGCTGGATCCGGATTCGCGACCCGCTGATCGACACCGACCGCGAGGCGCAGTGGCGTCTTTCCCGCGAGCTTGCCCACCGCCTCGGCGCGGTCGTCGTGACGCTTTCGCTGGAGCAGGGAGCGGTCGTTCGCTTCCGCCTCTACGAGCGCGGGCGGATGGTCGACGAGTACCTCTCGGTACCGGCGTTCTACGGCGAGCTGCCCAAGGGCGACGAGCTCGCGCTGGAGGCGAACCCGACGCTCGTCGCGCGTCTCACCGGCGCCGACCGCGACGAGGTGCGGCGGGTGATGCGGACGGCGATCTCGCCCGCGGACCTGCCCCCGGCGGACGAGCTGTACGAGACGATCGCGCGGATGATGGGGCTCGAGCCATGAGCCGTATGGCCGGAGCCGGGGACAGAGCCGGAGGCGACGAAGGAGCGGAGGTGCCGGCTTCGCCGGCGCCGGAGCGGGGGACAGTGCTCTACGACGCGCCCGCGTGTCCCTATTGCGTCCGCGTCCGGATCGTGCTCGCCGAGAAGGGGCTCGACTACGAGCCGGTCGAGATCGACCTCCGCGACCGCCCGTCCTGGATCTACGACCTGAACGTGAGCGGTCGCGTGCCGATCCTGGACGACGGGTTCGTCCTGCCGGAGTCGGCGGTGATCATGGAGTACCTGGAGGAGCGGTACCCGGAGCCGCCGCTGCTACCGGGGGCCGCGGCGGCGCGGGCGCGGGCGCGGCTCGCGGTGTTCCGCTTCGACGAGCTGCTCGGCGACGACTACTACGCCTTCCGCAGGGGCGAGCCGAACGCGCTCGACGAGCGTCTTGCCGGACTGCCGATCGGGCTCAGCCTCTTCTCCGACATCGCGTACGTCCCGTGGGTGCTTCGCGCCCGCGACCGGTTCGACTTCGAGCTGCCGCCCGCCCTCGACGAGTGGCTCGAGAAACTCTCGGAGCGCCCGTCGATCGCACGCGAGCTCGCCGTGATTGAGGCGCCGTGAGCCGTAGGCTCGACGGAGGCTCACAGGGAGCGGAGGTGCCGGCTTTGCCGGCGCCGGAGCGGGTATCAGTCCGTAGGCTCGACGGAGGCTCTCAAGGAGCGGAGGTGCCGGCTTTGCCGGCGGCGCCGGAGCGGGTGTCAGCCCGTAGGCTCGACGGAGGCTCACAGGGAGCGCAGGTGCCGGCTTTGCCGGCGCCGGAGCGGGCTTCTGTCCGTAGGCTCGACGGAGGCTCTCTCCGGCGTAGGCTTGACGGAGCCGGCAGAGAAGCGGCGCAGGTGCCGGCTTTGCCGGTGCCGGAGCGGGAATGAGCGAGATCGAGCTCGAGGAGCTATCGAGCCGCCTCGGCGAGGTGACGGTGGTCGACGTGCGCGCGGACCACGAGTACGACGGCACGCGCGGCGCCCATTGCGACCCGCGACAGGGCCACATCCCGGGGGCGCTCAACCTCAGCGTCGACGACCTGCTCCTGCTGACCGAGGAGGAGGTGGGCGAGCGGGTCGGTCTCAGCGCCGGTCAGGAGGTCGTCGTCTACTGCCACAGCGGCTCGCGCTCGGCGTTCGCCGCGCAGGTGCTACGCCAGCTCGGCTACGAGGCGCGGAATTACGCCGGCTCGTGGCACGAGTGGTCGCGCACCGACCTGCCGCTCGAGACGTAGTCGCTCGAGCCGGCCCGCATCCGGACCGGATGGCTGCAGTGGCCGGTGGTGTGGAGAAATCGTTGCGCAATTTTCACGTTCGCGGGCCCCGAAGGCGGGTAGTGTCGGCCGCGAGGGCGGCGGGGTTCGGCCCCCACCCTGGGTGGGGGCGTTCTCGAGAGGCCGGCTACGCCGCTGGCACCTTCTCCTCTTCCAGCAACCTCCGCAGTAGCTGCGCACCGGCCGGCGCCTGTGCGACGCCGTCCGTCTGGTTGTTGTTGTTGAAGAACGCGTACGCCTCCTCGCTCTGCGACGCGAGCTCCCGCAGCGGCTCGACCCACTCGCGCAGCTCGTCCTCTCCGTACAGGTAGTCGAAGCGCTGCGCCGCGCCGCCGCCGCGCGCGTTCCACGTTGCCGCGTTCCGGCCGTGGAAGCGAACGTAGGCGAGCGGGCTCGTCGCCGCGACGACGGTGCGCGGGACGTTGCGTGCGTCCAGCTTCGGCGCGTCCACCGTCACGTACGACATCGTCCGCTCCTCGAGCCAGCGGAGGAGCTCCTCGCGGATCCCATCCTCGAACCATGAGCGATGGCGAAACTCGACCAGCATCCGGTCGGCGCCGAGCTGCTCGCGCGCCCACTCCAGGTAGTCGAGCGAGGCGGTCTTCCAGACGACGTAAGGCGGCAGCTGGAAGAGGATGCCGCCGAGCTTGCCCGCCGTCCGCAGCGGCTCGAGCGCCTCGAGGAACGCGCGGAAGACGACGGCCCGCTGCTCGCGCGGCGGGCGGTCGACGCGGCCGCGGTCGTCGAGCGGCATGCCGTCGCGCAGGTCCGGCGGCAGCTGCTCGAGACGCACTGGATGCCGCGTCATCAGGCCGAACGCCTTGACGTGCATCACGAACCCGGGCGGCGTGCGGTCGGCCCAGCCCTGGACCATCTTCTCGTCCGGAACCCGGTAGTAGGTCGAGTCGACCTCGACCGTCGAGAACCGCTCGGCGTACCAGCCGAGTCGCTCTCGCGACGGGCACTCCTCTCGGGTACCAGTGCTGGATCAGCGCGTCGTCGGCCCAGGAGCAAGTGCCGATACGGACGGGCGTCGTCACGAGTTGATCCTAGAATCGCGTGATGGATCCGCGGCCGATCGGCGTGTTCGACTCCGGGGTCGGCGGCCTGACTGTTCTCGCACGAGTGCCTCGTGACGATGCCGAACGAGGACTTCGTCTACCTCGGCGACCACGCGCGTCTGCCTTACGGGCCTCGCCCGCTCGACGAGATCAGGCGGTTTGCGTTCGAGATCGCCGGCTACCTCGAGACCCGTGGCGTGAAGCTGATCGTGGTCGCGTGCAACGCCGCCACCTCCGCGGCGCTGCCGGCGCTCCAGGAGTCGCTTGCCGTGCCGGTCGTCGGGGTGATCGCACCGGAGGCCTATACAGCAGTCCGCGTGACGCGCAACCGGCGCATCGGACTCCTCGCGACACAGGCGACCGTCACGGCCGGTCGCTACGACGAGCTCGTGCGGACGCTCGACGCCGGCGTCCGCCTCACCGCGGTCGCCTGCCCGAAGCTCGTGCCGCTGATCGAGGCCGGCGAGCAGACGGTCGACGCCGTTCGCGAATACGCGCAGCCGCTCGAGGCGGCGGGCTGCGACACGGTGATCCTCGGCTGCACGCACTACCCGCTGATTCGGCCGGTTCTCCAGCGCGTCTTCGGACGCGACGTGACACTCGTCTTCTCCGCCGAGGAGACGGCGCGCGAGGTCGACGCGACACTCGCGGCAAGGGGCTGGGAGAACGAACGCGACCGCGATGGCACCTACCGCTTTCTCACGACCGGCGAGCC
Source organism: uncultured Actinomycetes bacterium (assembly GCA_963781435.1). Lineage (GTDB taxonomy): Bacteria > Actinomycetota > Thermoleophilia > Gaiellales > Gaiellaceae > PALSA-600. The sequence goes on from CAWAGR010000020.1 coordinate 15,413, forward strand.
TGCGCTCTTCCGCGAACTCGGCGAGCGGTTCCTCCAGCTTCCGCTCGAGCAGGTCGAGCAGGTCACGGTCGCCGAGCTCGAGCGAGCCGCCGCATGAGCCGTCGGCTCGCCGGAGGCGAACAAGGAGCGGAGGCGCCGGCTCGGCCGGCGCCGGAGCGGGTATGAGCGGCGTAGGCTCGGCGGAGCCGCCCAAGAGCGGAGGCGCCGGCTCCGCCGGCGCCGGAGCGGGAACCAGCGGCGTAGGCTCGACGGAGCCGCCCAAGAGCGGAGGCGCCGGCTCCGCCGGCGCCGGAGCGGGAACGCGCGCGGACGGGCGCAGGCCCGACGAGCTGCGGCCGATCGTGGCCGACCCGGCGTTCCTGGAGCAGCCACACGGCGTCGTGCTCTGGTCGCAGGGCGGCACCCGCGTGCTCTGCACCGCGTCGGTGGAGGAGCGCGTGCCGCGCTGGCTCCAACGCACCGGCCGCGGCTGGATCACCGCCGAGTACTCGCTTCTGCCCGCCTCGACCGGCGACCGCACCGACCGCGAGGCCGTGCGCGGAAAACAGGGCGGGCGCACCGTCGAGATCCAGCGGCTGATCGGGCGCTCTGTGCGCTCGGTGGTCGACTTCGAGGCGCTTGGCGAGCGGACCGTGTGGCTCGACTGCGACGTGCTCCAGGCAGACGGCGGCACCCGCTGCGCCGCGATCTGCGGCGCCTACGTGGCTGCGCGGCGGGCGCTCGACCTCTTCGGCCTCTCCAAGGCGCTCACCGGCTCGGTCGGCGCGGTCTCGGTCGGCGTCGTCGATGGCGAGACGCTGCTCGACCTGAACTACGCCGAGGACTCGGCCGCCGACGTCGACGTCAACGTCGTCATGACCGCCGACGGCCGGCTCGTCGAGGTGCAGGCGACGGCCGAGAAGGTCCCATTCGACCGCGCCCGACTCGACGCGATGCTCGACCTTGCGGGCGCCGGGATCGAGGAGCTCACCCTGCACCAGCGGGAGGCGATCGATGCGCCTCGTGACTAGTCGTGGTCTGACCGGCGCGCGGCGAGCGTGACGCCGAGGGCGAGGCTCGCCTCGCAGAACGCCAATAAGCTCGCGGAGCTGCGCGAAGCGCTTCCCGGCTGGAAGATCGAGCCGCTCGACGCCGCCGAGTGGCCCGCGGAGACGGGGACGACCTACGAGGAGAACGCACGGCTCAAGGCGCATTTCGGCCGCGCACTCGCCGAGCCGGGTGTCTGGCTGCTCGGTGAGGACTCCGGCATCGAGTGCGACGCGCTCGACGGGGCGCCGGGCGTGCACTCGGCGCGGTGGGCGCCGCGCGGCGACCAGGCCGACGCGCTGCTCGAGCGGCTCCGCGGCGAGCCGAACCGCCGGGCGCGGATGGTGGCCGAGCTCGTCGCGCTCGCCCCCGACGGCGAGGAGCTTCGCGGTCGCGGCATCCTCGAGGGCGCGATCGCGACCGAGCGCCGCGGCGAGGGCGGCTTCGGCTACGACCCGATCTTCGTCCCGGCCGGCTACGACCGGACGGTCGCCGAGCTAGGCGATGACTGGAAGCGCGAGCACTCGCATCGAGGCAAGGCCGCGAACGAGCTTGCGGCCGTGGTGCGCCGCCGCGAGCGGCCGTAGCGAGATAGTTCTTGACGTGGTTCAAGGCGGAGATGCCGGCTCTGCCGGCGTCTCCGCCACGACGCACCCTTGACCGCCGCAAGCGCCCGAACCATCCCAACGAGAAGCCGAACGCCCGCGGACGGCAATTGCGTGCGCAGTCGCCGACCAACGCGAGCCGTCAGGTGTCGGATGGGGGGCCCGCGGGGGGAAACCGGAGGTTTCCCCCCGCGTTACGGAGCTGCCAGTTCACCTCCGCCCCGAGCACGGTCACGTTCGCCATCACGTAGAGCCAGACGAGCAGCACCGCCTGCCACGACAGCGCCCTCAGCACCGGGTTGTGGCTCGACACGCGCACGAACACGGGCAGGAGCTGGAACGTCCCCTCGAGGATCACTGCGGCCGCGACCGCGCCCGGCAGCACCTCGCGCCAGGCGAGGTCGTCGTTTGTGAGCACGAAGTACGCGGTCGCCAGGAAGACGAAGATGCCGACGAGCGAGACGGCGACCGACACGAGCGTCGCGAACGTCGCGTTGTCGATCAGGTCGACGTGCCGCCTGAGCAGCTCGGTGCCGATCGAGCCCACGACCAGCGACGCGAAGAGGAAGACGAGCGAGCCGACCATCATCATCGAGGCGAGCGCCTTGCCTCGCAGGAAGCCGCGGTTCGGCCGGTCGTAGACGATGTTGAACGCGCTCTCGAGCACGCTGAAGAGCGAGAGCGACGACCAGAGCAGAAAGGCGGCACCGACGAGCCCGAGCGCGGTCGCGTTCTCCTGGATCGCCCGCACAGCACGCAGGATCGAGTCGACCGACGTGCTCGGAAACGTCCGCTGCAGCTCTCGTACGAAGAACGAGCTCTGGTCCGCCTGGTGCGCCGCGCCGAGTATCGAGAGGGAGAGGAAGAGGAGCGGCACGAACGAGAGCAGCGCGAAGTACGCGATCATCGCCGCGAGGTGTGTTCCCCGGTCGGCGAAGAACTTCGCGATGACCGCCCGCAGATGCCTGCCCAGACCTAGACGGTTGATGCCACGACCTCGCGTGCCCGGCTGCGCGAGCTCCCCGGTTCAGACGATCTCGTGGCATCACCATCTCGGCGCGTATCGCCTGAAGCGGGCACGACACCGCAGTATGCTCCGGGCCATGGACGCTCCCCGGGCGCTGGCCGACCTGACCGAGATCTCGTCGCAGGTGGTGGACGTCGCGATCATCGACGAGAACGGGGCGATCATGGCGACGACGGCCGAAGATCGTTCCGAGCGCTTCGTCGCGGGCATCGCGAAGCTGCTCGAGCAGGCCGAGGCTCTGCGCGAGTCGCGCGGGTTGCCGGACCTGGCCCAGCTCGAGGCGGCGACGCTCGACGGCAGCGTGTTCGTCGTCCGCCGCAACGGGCGCGTGATCGCGGCGACGACGCGGCCGGACCCGACGGTCGGACTCGTCTTCTACGACCTCAAGCACTGCCTGCGCAGCATCGAGGACGGCCCTCCGCCGCCCGAGGAGAAGCGGCGCCAGGCCTCGCGGAAGAAGTCCGATGCCCCCGCGTAGGCTCCTCACCGGGATGCTGCTCGCGGCCGGCTCGCTCGCCGGCTCGGTGCTGTACCGCCGCCGCGCCGCGCGCCGACGCGAGCGGGTCGACCTCTACGCCGAGGACGGCTCGATGGCGTCGATCGCGGACGGCTCACCTGAGGCCGAGCGGCTGCTGGCACTGGCGCGCGAGCTGATGGCCGTCGCACCGCGCTGACCGTGGACGACGACCTAGCCACCGCGCTCCGCGACGCCGCTCTGCTCGAGGGCGATTTCGTCCTTCGGTCTGGCAAGCGGAGCTCCTACTACTTCGACAAGTACCGCGCCGTCACCCGTCCCGACCTGCTGCGGCCGCTCGGCGAGGCGATCGCCGCAGCCGTCTTCGAGCACGAGCCGGGTGCGGTGCGCCTCGCCGCGCCCGAGCTGGGAGCGGTGCCGCTCGCGGCCGCGGCCTCGCTCGAGTCGGGCCTGCCGTTCGTGATCGTGCGCAGCGAGGCGAAGGACTACGGCACCGCGAACCGGATCGAAGGCGTCTTCGAGCCGGGCGAGTGCGTCTGCCTCGTCGAGGACGTCGTCACCTCCGGCGGGGCGGCGCTCGAGGCGGTCGCGGCGCTTCGCGAGGCGGGCCTGCGCGTGTCCACCGCGGTCTGCGTCGTCGACCGCGAGGAGGGCGGAGTCGACGCGCTCGCGCGTGCCGCGGTACGCCTGCGCCCGCTCTTCCGCGCCTCCGAGCTTCGAAAAAGTGCCGCAAGAGCGCATGGTTGAGCGGTATCCGACCGCGTTGTTAGGGTTTTCCGCCAAGAACTGACTAACGCCACACCCCAATCAGGAGGAAGGCTTTGACGAAGCAGGAGTTCATTCAGAAGGTCGCCCAGAAGAGCGGTCTCACCACCCGCGACGCGGGCAAGGCCGTCGACGCCTTCATGGAGGCGGTGACCGAGACGTTGAAGTCCCGCGACTCGATCAACTTCACGGGGTTCGGGAAGTTCTCGGCGGCCGACCGTGCCGCCCGGCAGGGCGTCAACCCCCGGACCGGCGAGCGCGTCCAGATCGCCGCGACGACAGTGCCGAAGTTCAGTGCCGGCAGCCAGCTGAAGGCGGCGGTGAAGGGCGGCTGAGCCCCGCTCGAGGTGGGTTCTGACCGAGGGTCGCCGTGAGCGGCCCTCGGTCGTTGTGGCCGCGCTGCGCCGAGCGACCCTCTGTCGTGACGGCCGTCTAAGCTGAAACCCGATGTCCGTTGCAACGCTCACCTTCGCCGACCGGCTCGCGCGCGAGGTCGAGCGCAAGCGCAGCCAGCTCGTCGTCGGGCTCGATCCGCGACCCGACCTGCTCCCGGTCGAGCTTCGCGGCGACGTCGCGCGCTTCTGCTGCGGCATCGTCGACGCCGTCGCCCCGCACGCGGTCGCGGTGAAGCCGCAGCTCGCGTTCTTCGAGGCGCTCGGCGTCGAGGGGATGGCGGCTTTCGCGGAGGTCTGCTCCTATGCACGCCGCGCCGGGCTGCTCGTGATCGCCGACGGCAAGCGAGGCGACGTCGGCTCGACCGCCCGCGCCTACGCAGCCGCGTACCTCGAGGGCGAGGAGCCGCTCGCGGATGCGCTCACGGTCAACCCGTGGCTCGGGCGCGAGTCGGTCGAGCCGTACCTGGCCGCGGCACGCCGCTACGGGACCGGCTTCTTCTGCATCGTCAAGACCTCGAACGCCGGCGGCGACGTCCAGGACGTGACCCTCTCCGACGGCCGGCCCATGTGGCACCACGTGGCCGGGCTCGTCGCCGAGTGGGGGGCCGACGTCGTCGGCGAGAACGGCCTCTCCGCGGTCGGCGCCGTCGTCGGCGCCACCCACCCCCGCGCGGTCGCCGAGGCGCGCAAGCTGATGCCGCAGGCTGTGCTGCTCCTGCCCGGGATCGGCGCGCAGGGCGCCCGGCCGGCCGATCTCGTCCGCGCCTTCACGAGCGGCCCTGCGAGCGCGCTCGTGAACGCCTCCCGCTCGGTGATCTACGCCTCCCGCGACTCCGGCGAGGACTACCGGCGAGCAGCGGGGGCCGAGGCGGCGCGGCTGCGGCAGGAGATCTGGGCGGTGTCCGGCTGGTAGCCCTGACGGGACGTCCGTGGCGGTCGTTCGCGGCGCCCGCGGCGTTCCTGCTCGCGGCGACCCTCGTGGTCGTGCTCGTGCGCGCCGGCCTGCAGGACGGCGGGCCGGCCACCAAGCCGAAGCCGGCGAAGACCACGAAGGTCGTGCACGCGCGCCCGGCGGCAAAGCGCGTGTACGTCGTGCGCGCCGGCGACACGCTCGTCACGATCGCGGCCGCGACGGGCGTCTCGGTCGCGCGTCTGCGGCAGCTGAACCCGAACGCCGAGCCGACCTCGCTCTTCATCGGCGACAAGATCCGCCTGCGTTGAGCCTGAGACGACTCCTCGCCGTTTGCTGCCTGGTGGCGGCGGCGTACCCGGCTGCTCAGGCGGCGGCCGCCCCGCAGCCACAGGCACGCGCCTGGCTGGTCGAGAACGCCTCGACCGGCGAGGTGCTCGCCTCCTCCGGCGCGCGCGACCACCTGGCGATCGCGTCGATCACGAAGCTGATGACGGTGCTCGTCGCACTCGACCGCCTCGAGCTCGCGGACGTGGTCGAGGTCGACCCGCGGGCTGCTGCGGTCGGCCAGGAGAGCATCTACCTACCGGCCGGCGAGCGGATCTCGGTGCGCGAGTTGATCGAGGCGGCGCTGATCCAGTCGGCGAACAACGCCGCCGACGCGCTCGCGCTCGCCGTTGCGCCCGACTTCGCCTCGTTCGCCGAGCTGATGAACGCGAAAGCCGCCGCGCTCGGTCTCACCGACTCGTACTTCGTTCGCCCCGACGGGCTGGACTCGGGCGGCGCGTACTCGAGCGCGCGCGACGTGACGACGCTCGCCGAGGAGGCGATGCGCGTCCCGTTCATCCGCCGGACGGTGCGCCAGGTGACCGCGGTGATCAGCGCCGGGCGGACGCTCTACACCTGGAACGACCTGCTCGGCGTCTTCCCCGGCGTGATCGGAGTGAAGACCGGCCACACGAACGAGGCCGGCTGGTCGCAGGTGGCGGCCGTGCAGGGGGAAGCCGGCACGATCTACGCGACGATCCTCGGCAGCCCGTCGCGCGCGCAGCGGAACGCGGATCTCCAGCTCCTGCTTGCCTGGGGGCTCTCGCGCTACCGCGTCGTCGATGCGGTCAGCCTCGACCGCACGTACGCCGAGGCTCGGCTGCCGTACGGGCGCGGCACGATCGCGCTCGTCGCGGCGCGGCCGCTGCGCCTCGTCGTGCGCCCTGGACGGCCGCTCGTCGAGCGGGTCGTCGCCCCCGCGGCGCTCGCGCTCCCGGTGCGGCGCGGACAGGTCGTCGGCCGCATCGAGATCTTCTCCGGAGGCCGCCTGGTCGGGCGCCGTCCGCTCGTCGCCTCGCGCCCCGTCGCTCGGCCGTCCGTCCCGGCGCGGCTAGGCTGGTATGCGAGGCGCACCGCGCACAACGCGCTGGGCTGGGTCACTTGATCGCTGTCACATGATCGTCGTCCCATGATCATTACCGTCACACTCAATGCGGCGATCGACCGCACGGTCACCGTCCCGAACTTCCAGCGGGGCCAGCGTCACCGGGCGAGCTCTGGGCTCGCGCTCGCCGGCGGCAAGGGGATCAACGTCGCGCGGGTGCTGAAGACGCTGCGCGTCCCGGTCGTCGCCACGGGCCTCGCCGGCGGCCAGACCGGGACGCGGATCCTCCAGGAGTTGACCGAGGAGTCGATCCTCAACGATTTCGTCCGCATCGAAGGCGAGTCGCGCACCTCGACAGCGGTCGTCGATCCCGCCGGCAGCAGCTACACGGAGATCAACGAGTGGGGTCCGGCGGTGCGGCCGGAAGAGCTGGAGGTGCTGCTCGAGAAGCTCGACTACCTCACGCAGGGCGCCGAGCTCGTCGTGTTCGCCGGCTCGCTGCCGCGCGACGTCGACGACGACTTCTACGCCGACGCCATCCAGGCGCTCAACCGCAAGAGCATTCCTGCTGCTCTCGACTGCGACGGCGAGCCGCTGCGGCTCGGGCTCGAGGCGGAGCCTCTGCTCGTCTCGCCCAATCAGCGCGAGGCGGAGGCCGTCGTCGGCCACGAGTTCCACGACGACGAGGACTTCGCGCTCGCCCTCGACCAGATCGCCGACGCCGGCGCCCGCAACGTGATCATCACCACCGAGTCCGGCTGCTTCGCCCTGCTCCGCGAGGAGCGCGTGGCGCGGCGCTACCGGGTCGTCGCCCCGCGCGTCGAGCCGATGTCGGCCGTGGGCTCGGGCGACACGCTGCTCGGTGCGTTCATCGCCGCGCGCAGCGCCGGGCGGCCGGTCGAAGACCAGCTGCGCGCCGCTGTCGCAGCCGGCGCCGCCTCGACGTTCGAGCTCGGCGCAGGCCGCTTCGACCCACGCCACGCAGGCCGGCTCCAGCCGGCGGTCGAGGTGACCGAGCTGAGCCCGGTCGCCGAGGCCCCGGTCTAGATAGTTCCGTCTGGAGCGATCCGCCCGACGAGCCGGGTATCTTTGCCCGATGGACGTCGAGAGATTCGCGGTCGAATCCGAGCTCTCCCGTTCCGACTTCTCCCGGTCCGAAAAGTTCGGCCGGGAAGGCCTCACCTTCGACGACGTCCTGCTCGTGCCGGCCGAGTCGGCCGTGCTCCCGAACGACGTCTCGACCGCGACACGGCTGACCCGCACGATCGCGCTCAACGTCCCGGTCGTCTCGGCGGCAATGGACACCGTCACCGAGGCGCGGATGGCGATCGCGCTCGCCCGGGAGGGTGGCATCGGCATCGTCCACCGCAACCTCTCGATCGAGGATCAGGTCGGCGAGATCGACAAGGTCAAGCGCTCGGAGGCCGGGATGATCGTCGAGCCGCTGACGCTGCCGCCGACGGCCACCGTCGCCGATGCGCTCGAGCTGATGGAGCGCTACCACGTCTCCGGCGTGCCGATCACCGACGGCGACGGCCGCCTGGTCGGCATCCTCACGAACCGCGACCTCCGCTTCGAGAAGAACGTGTCACAGGCGGTTTCCGCCGTGATGACGGTCGACGGGCTCGTCACCGCGCCGATCGGGACGACCCTCGAGGAAGCCGAGAGGCTGCTCCACCGACACCGGATCGAGAAGCTGCCGGTCGTGGATTCAGCCGGCGTGCTCAAGGGCTTGATCACGGTCAAGGACATCCAGAAGCGCATCGAGTTCCCGTTCGCGACCAAGGACCCGCAAGGACGGCTGCGCGTGGGCGCGGCAGTCGGCGTCGGCCCGGACGCCAGTGAACGCGCCGAGGCGCTGATCGCAGCGGGCGCGGACGTGCTGATCGTCGACACTGCCCACGGCCACTCGCGGGGCGTGATCGAGATGGTGACCCGGATCAGGGGCCTGCCGGGCGAGTTCGAGGTCGTCGCCGGCAACATCGCGACCGCCGAGGCGGCCGAAGCGCTGCTCGACGCGGGCGCCGACGCGCTCAAGGTCGGCATCGGGCCCGGCACCGCGTGCACGACGCGCATCGTCGCCGGTGTCGGCGTGCCGCAGGTGACGGCGATCGACGACGTCGCCGTCCTCGCCGCTCGCTACGGCGTTCCGGTGATCGGCGACGGCGGCATCACCTCCTCCGGCGACGTCGCGAAGGCGATCGCGGCCGGAGCCGACACGGTGATGCTGGGATCGATGCTCGCGGGCACGGACGAGGCGCCCGGAGAGGTCATCTTCCAGCAGGGCGAGCGCTACAAGGAGTACCGCGGCATGGGCTCGCTCGGCGCCATGAGGGCGCGCAGCTTCTCGAAGGACCGCTACTTCCAGGGCGACGTCGAGGATGTGGAGAAGCTCGTTCCCGAGGGGATCGAGGGCCGCGTCCCGTACAAGGGGCCGCTCGCGGGCGTCCTGCACCAGATCGTCGGCGGGCTCCGGCAGGCGATGGGCTACTGCGGGGCACCGACGATCGACGCGATGAAGGCCGCCCGCTTCGTCCGCATCACCGGCGCCGGACTGGCCGAGTCGCACCCGCACGACATCACGATCACGAAGGACGCGCCCAATTACCGACGTAGCTGAGGTCATTCCGCTGCGGCCGGAGGCGCTCCCCGAGGAGCGGCCGGTCCTGGTGGTCGACCTTGGCGGCCAGTACTCGCAGCTGATCGCTCGCCGCGTTCGAGAGGCGCGCGTCTACTCCGAGCTCGTCTCGCACCGGGCGAGCGCTGACGAGGTGCGGCGGCGCAACCCGGTGGCGCTGATCCTCTCCGGCGGGCCCGCGTCGGTGTACGCAGAGGGCGCACCGCACGTCGATCCAGGCCTCTATGAGCTCGGCGTGCCGACGCTCGGCATCTGTTACGGCATGCAGCTGATGGCGCTCGAGCTCGGCGGCCGCGTCGACCGCACCGGCGCCGGCGAGTTCGGCAAGACGGAGCTGAAGGCGTCCGAGAGCGAGCTCTTCCGCGACCTGCCGGCCGAGCAGCAGGTGTGGATGTCGCACCGCGACTCGGTCGTCGCGCCGCCGGCCGGAGCGCGCGTGGTCGCCGGCTCGGCGACCACGCCGATCGCCGCGTTCGAGGACCACCGGCGCCGCCTCTACGGCGTGCAGTTCCATCCGGAGGTCGTGCACACACCGCACGGTCAGCAGGTGCTGAAGAACTTCCTCTACGGCATCGCCGGCGCTTCGCCCTCCTGGACGCCCGCGGCCGTGATCGAGGAGCAGGTCGAGCGGATCCGCGCGCAGGTCGGCCGCGACAGCGTCCTCTGCGGCCTCTCGGGCGGCGTCGACAGCGCCGTCGCGGCGCTGCTCGTGCACAAGGCGGTCGGCGAGCAACTCACATGCGTGTTCGTCGACCATGGGCTGCTGCGCAAAGACGAGGCGGAGCAGGTCGTCGAGACGTTCGGCGACCGCTTCGGCGTGCCGCTCGTGCACGTGCAGGCCCAGGACCGGTTCCTCGCACGACTCGCGGGCGTGATCGACCCGGAGGAGAAGCGGATGCGGATCGGCGAGGAGTTCATCCGCGTCTTCGAGGACGAGGCGCGCAAGCTGGGCGACGTGCACTGGCTCGTCCAGGGGACGCTCTACTCCGACGTGATCGAATCCGGCGGCACCGACGGCGTCGCCGAGACGATCAAGAGCCACCACAACGTGGGCGGCCTTCCGGCGGACATGAAGATGGAGCTGGTCGAGCCTTTGCGCCTGCTGTTCAAAGACGAGGTGCGCCGCGTCGGCGAGGAGCTCGGCATGCCGGAGCGGATGGTGTGGCGCCAGCCGTTCCCCGGCCCGGGCCTTGCGATCAGGATCATCGGCGAGGTGACCCTCGAGCGGCTCGAGATCCTGCGCGAGGCGGACGCGATCCTTCAGGAGGAGGTTCGCCGCGTCGGCCTCTACCGCGACCTGTGGCAGTCCTTCGCGGTGCTCCCGGCGATCCGCTCCGTCGGCGTGCAGGGCGACGGGCGGACGTACGGCTACCCGATCGCGATCCGCGCCGTCACCTCCGACGACGCGATGACGGCCGACTGGGCGCGCCTGCCCTATGACCTCGTCGAGCTGGTTGCGTCGCGGCTCGTGAACGAGATCCCGGCCGTGAACCGGGTGGTGCTCGACGTCACCTCGAAGCCTCCGGCGACGATCGAGTGGGAGTAACCTCGAGGGGATGCTCCGGCGAGCCGTCCTCCTCATCGCATTCGCCGCACTCGCGGCGATCGCCGCTCCGATGGCCGCGCAGGCCGAGACGCTGACGATCCAGGTCACCTCGGTCGTGATCACGATCAAGCCGATCGACAAGAGACCGAAGGGGAGCAGCGCGGGCGACCGGATCGTCTACCGGGACAAGCTATTGAACGCCGTGAGGCAGTTCGGCAAGCCGAAGGGCACGCGCGTGGGCACCGACGAGGGGACGATGACGTTCACGAGCCCGAACACCGCGCGCTTCAACGGGGTGGCGCGGCTACCCGGCGGGACGATCAGGATCAAGGGCAACGTAAGGCCTATCGCCGGGGGCGGCATCCAGATCCCCGTCGCGGGTGGAACAGGCCGCTACGCGGCGGCCACCGGGACGCTCACCGTCGGGCCGGGTGAGAAGCAGGTGCTGAACGTCTACAAGCTGACGCTCCCCGGCACTATTGCCTGAGCGTGCGCGGCACTATTTCCACAGGTTCGGCTATTTCCATCAGCGTGCTCAGCACTATTTCCATCAGCGTGCTCGGCACGACCGCCTGAGCCGCGAGTCGACGGCGGAGGCGGCGTTCGGCACAATGGCGGCATGGTGCGGCGTGTTTCTCCCCTGATCGCGGTCGTGCTGGCAGCAGCGATCGTCCCCGCGGCGCATGCGAAGACGATAACGATCACGGTCGAATCGCAGGTCCGCGTCTCGATTCCCCACGACCTGCCGCCCAAGGGCCGCGAGAACAAGGGCGACTACCTCAAGTACCAGAGCCTGCTCCTGAACACCGAGCCGCGTTTCGGCAAGAAGAAGGGCGTGGCAGTCGGGTGGGACAAGGGCACGCTCACCTATCTGAGCGCGACAACCGCGAGGTTCGCGGGCGCGGCGTTCTTCCCGGGACAGGGATCGCTCAAGTACAAGGGCGTGATGAAGGATCTCGCGAACGGCAACAGCTCGATCAAGATCGTCGACGGGGGCGGCAAGTACCTGGGGGCGCGCGGCGTGCTCATCATCGGGCCCGGCAATGAGAAGGCGCTGAACACGTTCCGCTTCACGCTGCCTTCCGGCTCAGTCGCCTGACGCTGAGCCGCTCCTGCATCAACCGCGGCCTGGGCGGCTACGTCGATCGACTGGCGGCCGCGGACATCGGTCGGACCTACAACTTCTATCGTGACGGCGCCCGCGCCTCGTTGCTGCGCGCGCGGCTCGGTCGCTACCTCGACGAGCGCGCCGCGGCGTCGATCGTGCTCGTGGCCGAGGCGCCCGGCTACCTGGGCACGCGCGTCTCGGGCATCCCGCTCACCTCGGAGAGGCAACTGACGGGCGAAGGGCCGGCCGAGGCGACTGCGACGGTCGTCCACCGGGCGCTCGCCGAGCTCGGCCTTGCGGAAGACGTGCTGCTCTGGAACGTCGTGCCGACGCATCCAGGCGACGAGCGCTCGAACCGCCGCCCGACCCGCGCAGAGGTCGCGGCCGGCCTGCCATTCGTGGGTGAGCTGGCCCGAGGCCGCCGCGTCGTTGCGGTCGGACGGGTCGCACAGGAGGCGCTCGGCGGCGCGTACCTCCGCCACCCGGCCCACGGCGGGGCAGCCGACTTCCGGCGCGGCCTCGGGGCGCTTTTCGCATGAGCCGGCGCTCGTGGAGCGGATGTCGCGTTGTCTTCAGTGGCTCCGAGAGATCTCTGAAATCGAGGGGTTCGTGAGCCCCACCCGCCGCAACGCAATCGTGCTTGCGACAGGTCTCGTGTGCCTGTCGGGGATGGTTCAGCTGGCCGTCGCGCTCGGCACCGTGACGCTCGTGGTCGTCACCGGCTTCGAGGGGATTCTCGGGCTCGGTCCCGCGGTGTTTCTGATCGCGGGGGCGATTGCCGTCGGGCCTGCCGGACGTATCTCGGACCGGGTGGGGCGGATGCCCGTGATTCGCGGCGGCTTCGGCTTCGGAATGGCGGGCCCTGCGATCGTCGCACTCGGCTGCTGGTCGGACTCCGGCGAGCTCGTCTTCCTCGGACTCGCGTTCTGCGGCGCGGCGACGGCGATCGTCATGCTCTCGCGCGCGGCGGCTGCGGAGATGTATCCCGCCGGAGCGCCGCGCCCGGGGCATGTCCTACGTGCTCTTCGGCGCCGTCTCGGGCGCCATCTTCGGGCCGCTCGTCTTCGGCCCGATCTTCGCCGGGCGCGAGCTGACGCCGGAGCAGCTCGCCTTGCCCTGGCTCGGCTCCTCGCTCTTCGCGCTCGCCGGGTTCCTGATCTCCTTCGCCGTCCGTCCAGACCCGAAGGAGCTCTCCAAGGCCTTCGAGACCGAGGCCGAAGAGGCCGCACCGCCCGCGCCTCTGGCCGAGATCCTGAGCCGGCCGGGCGTGCTCACGGCCATGCTCGCGGCGATTGCGAGCTTCGCCGTGATGGTCGGCGTGATGAACCTCGCCGGCTACGTCGCCGTCGGCCACGGCCACAACCACGGCGACGTCTTCACCGTGATCAGCGCGCACATCGTCGGCATGTACGGCCTCGTGCTCGTCGCCGGTGACCTGGTCGACAGGATCGGCCGCAGCCGGTCGATGGCGATCGGCCTCCTGCTGATGGCCGCCTCGAACGCCGGCCTCGTGTGGCTCGACGGGATCGCCGGCATGTCGGTCTCGCTCTTCGGGCTCGGCCTCGGCTGGAACCTCGCCTACGTCGCGGCGACGACGCAACTCGTCACGCTCGCTGCCCCGAACGAGCGAGGTCGCCTGGTCGGCGTCTCCGATCTCACCTCGAGCCTCACCGGCGCGGCGCTCGCGCTCGGGGGCGGGGTCGTCTACAGCATCGGCGGATCGGTGCCGCTCGCCGTCTCTGCCGCCGCGCTGGCCGCGGTGCCTGCCCTCTGGATCTTGCTGCTACCATCCGCGGTCGGCGTGCGACTCGTGCGCCGTTTCTCCGTATGAACCCTTGCGAATGAAGACCTACAGCGCCAAGAAAGGCGAGATCAGCCGTGAGTGGTACATCGTCGATGCCGAGGGGCAGATCCTCGGCCGGCTGGCCACGCAGATCGCCGACCGCCTGCGCGGCAAGGGCAAGCCGCAGTACACCGCTCACGTCGACACGGGCGACTTCGTGGTCGTGGTGAACGCGGAGAAGATCGCGGTGACCGGCTCGAAGCTCGACGACAAGATGTACTACCGCCATTCCGGCTACCCCGGCGGACTCAAGGAGCGCCCGCTGCGCGAGCAGCTCGAGCGCCGGCCGACGGAGGTGCTGCGCAAGGCGGTCAAGGGCATGCTCCCGCGCAACCGGCTCGCGCGCCAGCAGATCACGAAGCTCAAGATCTACGCCGGGCCCGACCATCCCCACGAGGCGCAGGCGCCGAAGCCCTTCTGATGTCGGGGCCCTTCTGATGTCGACGATCTCCCAGCGCCCGCTCGCCCAGTACCTCGGCACCGGCAAGCGCAAGACCTCGGTCGCGCGCGTCATCCTCCGCCCCGGCGACGGCAAGACCTGGATCAACGGAAAGACCCTGGAGGAGTACTTCCCGCGCCTGATCCACCGCGTGGCCGTGCTGGCGCCCCTCAAGGTCACCGAGCTCGAGGGTCAGTACGACCTCCGTGTGCGGGTCCACGGCGGCGGCCCTTCCGGTCAGGCCGGCGCGGTCCGCCACGGAATCGCCCGCGCCCTCGTCGAGGTGAACCCGGACTTCCGCGTCCTGCTCAAGCGGCAGGGCTACCTCACGCGCGACGCGCGGCAGGTCGAGCGGAAGAAGGCCGGCCTGCACAAGGCACGCAAGGCGCCCCAGTTCTCCAAGCGGTAGAGCTGCGCTCGTCCGCCTGGTTGTGGCCGCGGTCGGCTCATGGCGAGTGCAACGGATGTCAGCCGTCGCTCGTGTAGCCGTGCGGATCGGGTGGACACGGCGGGCGGTGTTCGCGGTCGGTGTGACGCTCGTGGTTGCGGTCGGTGGGCAGGGCCGCGTGCCGGTGCCGGGCGCGAGCCCGGCGGGTGAGGCTCGTTCGCCGTTGCCGACCGCGCTGGTAGCGGTCGCGTCCTCGACAGTCGGTGCGGAGTGGCCGGAGTTCGCGGCGGTGCGCCGGAACGGGATGCTGAGCGCGCGCGGAGGTGGCCTGGCGACCAAGTTCGACTCCACCGGGCTCGTCGTGCGAGCCCCGAGCGGGCGGCTGTCGCTGCGGCTGGGCGCAGTCGGCCGGAGCGGCTCGCTCGTCCGGGTCGGAGTGGCCGCGCCCACGGCGAGCGGCAACCGTGTCACCTACCGGCGCGGCTCGGTCGAGGAGTGGTACCTGAACGGTGCGCTCGGGCTCGAGCAAGGGTTCACGCTCTCCCGCCGGCCGGCGGGCGCGGGCTCACTGACGCTTGCCGTGCGCGCCTCCGGGCCGCTCCAGCCGCGGCGGTCGGGGGCAGAGGTCGTGTTTGCCGGGGCAGACGGCACGGCGGTTGCCCGCTACGGCGGGCTGTTCGCAGTCGACGCTGCCGGCACGACGCTGCCGACGCGGCTCGAGCTTGCCGGCCGGACGCTGCTCCTGCGGGTCGACGACGCGGGCGCGCTCTACCCGCTGACGGTCGACCCGTTCATCCAGTTGGGCGACAAGCTGACCGGTGGCGGCGAGACCGGCAGCGGCCAGTTCGGCGTGAGCGTCGCGCTCTCGGCCGACGGCTCGACCGCGCTGATCGGCGGTTACAGGGACGACGGGAGCAAGGGAGCCGCCTGGATCTTCACGCGCTCCGGCGCAGGGTGGAGCCAGCAGGGCGGCAAGCTGACCGGCAGCGGGGCAACCGGTAACGCCCAGTTCGGCGGCAGCGTCGCGCTGTCGGCCGACGGCAAGACCGCGCTCGTCGGTGGTTTCCTCGACGCCGGCGGTAAGGGGGCGGGCTGGGTCTTCACGCGCTCCGGCGCCGCCTGGAACCAGCAGGGCGCCAAGCTGACCGGCAACGACGAGAGTGGCAACGGCCTCTTCGGCGCGAGCGTCGCGCTCTCGTCCGACGGCTCGACCGCTCTGATCGGTGCGTTCGACGACGACTCGGGGAAGGGGGCGGCCTTCGTGTTCGCCCGGTCCGGGACGACCTGGACGCAGCAGGGCGGCAAGCTGACCGGCGGCGGCGAGACCGGCGCCGGCAGTTTCGGCGTGAGCGTGGCGCTCTCGTCCGACGGCTCGACCGCCCTGATCGGCGCGTACTACGACGACGCGACAAAGGGGGCGGCCTTCGTGTTCACCAAATCCGGAACGACGTGGACGCAGCAGGGCGGCAAGCTGATCGGCAGCGGCGAGACCGGCACCGCCGAGTTCGGCACGAGCGTCGCGCTTTCGGCTGACGGCTCAACCGCCCTGATCGGCGGCGGCGCCGACGCCCTGGCCAAAGGGGCGGCCTGGGTGTTCAGGCGCTCCGGCACCGCCTGGAACCAGCAGGGCGCCAAGCTGACCGGCACCGGTGAGAGCGGCAACGGCCAGTTCGGCCGAAGTGTCGCGCTCTCGGCCGACGGCTCGACCGCTCTGATCGGCGCCTACTACGACGACGCGACGAAGGGGGCGGCCTTCGTGTTCACTCGGTCGGGGACAACGTGGACACAGCAGGGCGACAAGCTCACCGGCATGGGCCAGAGCGGCAACGGCCGTTTCGGCGGGAGCGTCGCGCTCTCGGCCGACGGCTCGACGGCCCTGATCGGCGCTTACTACGACGACGCGACGAAGGGGGCGGCCTGGCTGTTCAACAGTGCACCGCCAACCGCCAACCCGATCGTCGCCCGGATCGTCGATGCCACCGTCGTCGGTCACGGCAAGGAGCGCACCCTCAGCGTCCGGATCCGCATCAACAAGCCGGCGAAGGCGCAACTCACGCTGCTCCGCCGCGGAGTCACGAGACTGCGCAAGACGTTCCCGGTCAAGGGCGGCGCCAACGGGCTGAAAGCGCCGATCGCGACCGGCATCACGAAGGGCACCTACCAGCTCAAGATCTTGATCACCGACACGAGCGGCAACCGGAAGACCTCTACGATCTCGGTACCCGTCCCGGCCTGAGGCTCAGGACGCCAGGTCGTCGAGGCCGCGCAGGATCGGAACCAGCGGGCGGGACCGCTTCGGTTTTCCCCGAAGGGCCGCTTCGAGACTTTGCCTCTCGTTGCGCGCGAGTACAGAAGGCAAAGCCCGCACCTCGGTCAGCGGCTCTGCTCGTGTCTCTAGGCTCCTGGCCCATGGGCCGGCGTTACTTCGGGACTGACGGTGTTCGCGGCGTCGTCGGCGAGTTCCTCACGTCGGAGCTCGTCGAGCGACTCGGCCGCGCTGTGACGCTCTGGAGTGGGGCTCGGCGCGTGTTCGTCGGTCGGGATACGCGGGCCTCCGGGATCGAGCTCGAACAGGCGCTGGCGCGCGGTGTGGTCTCGGCCGGAGGCGTCGCGGTGCTCGCTGGGGTGCTGCCGACCCCGGCAGTTGCCCTCGCCGGGCTCGACCTCGGCGTTGTCATCTCCGCCTCCCACAACCCGCCGGAGTACAACGGGGTCAAGCTCTTCGACTCACGCGGGCGGAAGCTCGGGGATGCGGCCGAGGAGGAGATCGAGGCCTTGCTGGACGCGCCGCCGGCCGCCGAGAAGGGAGCAGTCGAGCACGCCGGCGACTCGGCCGGCGCCTACCTCGAGCACGTCCTCACGCACTTCGGCTCCGACCTGGGCGGGCTGCGGATCGCGGTCGACAGTGCCAACGGCGCGTTCTCCGGTCTTGCGCCACGGGCTTTCGAGCGGTTGGGGGCCGAGGTGCAGGCGATCGGAAACGCTCCCGACGGGACGAACATCAATGTCGGCTGCGGCGCGACCGACACCGCCGCACTCCAGGCGCTCGTGCGCGAAGGTGGCTTCGACCTCGGCGTCGCATTCGACGGTGACGGCGATCGCGTGCTGGCGGTGGACGAGCGCGGCGAGCCGATCGACGGAGACCAGATCGTCGCGATCCTCGCGCTCGATCTGCACGTCGACCTCGTCTGCGTCACGCAGATGACGAACCACGGCTTCAACAGGCTGATGGCCGAGCGCGGGATCCGCGTCGTCACCACCGACGTCGGCGACCGCTATGTGCTCGAGGCGCTCCGCCGCGAGGGAGGCCTGCTCGGCGGCGAGCAGTCCGGGCACGTGATCTACCTGCGCAACCACGTCACCGGCGACGGCCTCGCGGCCGCGCTGCTTCTGTGCGGCGCGCTGCACGGCCGCCGGCTGAGCGAGGCAGCCGCCGTTATGCCCCGCTTCGCGCAGGCCAAGGAGAATGTCGCCGTCGCCTCCCGCGAGCTGACACCCGCGATCCGCGTGGCGGTCGAGCGGGCAAACGGCGAGCTCGGCGGCGCAGGCCGCGTGCTCGTCCGCGCGTCGGGAACGGAGCCGTTGATCCGGGTGCTCGTGGAGGCCGAGGACGCCGAGGTGGCCCGGGAGGCCTGTGCTAGCATCGCCGCTCTCGTACAGAGAGAGCTCGGCTGAGCGTCCCCGAAGGCAAGACGACCAAGCAAGACGACACAGGGACGCGGAAGAGGCCGGGCTCTTGTGTTTCCGGTGTGTTTCCAGGACCTTTGGACGGACCTAGCCCTTCGGACGGACATCGACGAGGTCTGGCATGCAAGCGATACGCCGGCCAGGCAAAGTAACGGACACGTCTCGTAGCGGGGAGCTTCCGAAATGTGCGGAATCATCGGATACGTTGGCAAGCGGCCGGCCAAGGATCTGCTCATCACAGGTCTCGAGCGGCTCGAATTTCGAGGGTACGACTCGGCCGGGATCGCACTGCTCGAGGATGACGGGCTCGCCTACGTCCGCGCGGTCGGCAACCTCGCCAACCTGAAGCGGGCCGTAGGCTCGAACGGCTCGTACGCGACAACCGGCCTCGGCCACACCCGCTGGGCCACGCACGGAATGGTGAACGAGGAGAACGCCCACCCGCTCACCGGCTGCGACGACGGCAAGCTCGCGATCGTGCTCAACGGAATCGTCGAGAACTACCGCGAGCTCAAGTCCGAGCTCCAGGCGGGAGGCCACCGCTTCAGCTCCGAGACGGATGCCGAGGTAGTTGCGCACCTGCTCGAGACGTTCTACGACGGCGATCTCGTCGAGGCCGTGCGCGCGGTGTTCGCGCGCCTCGAGGGCCACTTCTCGTTCGTCGTCATCCACCACGACGAGCCCGAGCGGCTCGTCGGCGTGCGCCACCAGACGCCGCTCGTCGTCGGGCTCGGTGACGGCGAGAGCTTCGTCGCCTCGAACGTGGCGGCCTTCCTGGCCGAGACGCGTCGCGTCCAGTACCCGGGCGACGGCGACGTGGTCGAGTTGACCCCGCGCGGCGTCCGGTTCGTGCGTGCCGACGACGGCGAGACCGTCGAGCTCGAAGTCAACGAGATCGAATGGGACGAGGAGGTCGCCGAGCGCTCGGGCTTCGAGACGTTCATGCTCAAGGAGATCCACGAGCAGCCCGAGGCCTTCGCGGAGACGATCGGCGACCGCGTCCGCCACGGGCGGCTCGTGCTCGACGGCTTCGGGATGACCGAGGACGACCTGCGCGAGCTGCGCCGGATCGTGGTCGTCGCCTGCGGTACCGCCTACCACGCCGGCGTCGTCGGCCGCTACGTGATCGAGGAGTGGGGCCGCGTTCCGGTCGAGCCGGACATCGCCAGCGAGTGGATCTACCGCCGGCCCGTACTCGACAAGGACACGCTCGTGATCGGCATCTCCCAGTCGGGCGAGACGCGCGACACGATCCAGGCGATGCAGCTCGCGCGCCAGCTCGGCGCGCGCACGGTCGCGATCACGAATCACATGGGCTCGCAGATCACCCGCGAGGTCGACTCCGTCCTGTACACCCGCACCGGGCTCGAGGTCGGCGTCGCCGCGACCAAAACCTTCTCCGCGCAGGTCGGCCTGATGTACCTGATCGGGCTCGAGCTCGCGCGCACCCGCGAGACGCTGCCGCCGGACGAGATCGAGTTCATCCTCGACGAGGTCTACCGGCTCCCCGTGAGGATGCAGACGTTCCTCGACGGCAACCACCCGATCGACGAGATCGCGCAGCGCTTCTACCAGGAGCCGTTCTTCTTCTTCCTCGGTCGCCACATCGGGCTGCCGATCGCGCTCGAGGGAGCACTGAAGTTGAAGGAGATCGCCTACATCCCGACCGAGGCCTACTCGGCCGGCGAGATGAAGCACGGGCCGATCGCGCTCCTCGGCGAAGGGACACCGATCGTCTGCGTGGCGACGAACATCCACGTCTACGACAAGATCGTCTCGAACATCCAGGAGTGTCGCGCGCGCGAGGCGCATGTGATCGCAATCGCGACCGACGGCAACGAGGACATCCAGCACCACGCGAACGACGTGATCTACGTCCCCAAGTCGCCGGCCTTCCTCCAGGCGGTGCTCGCGACGCTGCCGCTCCAGCTGCTCGCCTACAAGATCGCGCGTCTGCGCGGACTCAACGTCGACCAGCCTCGGAATCTCGCGAAGACTGTCACCGTCGAGTAGCCGCGCCGATCCGGGTCGCTATCCGCTGAAGCCGCTGATCGCATCGCCGATCAGCTTCGCCCCCGGTTACGAGCAGCCGCGACAGGACGGGCGCGCGTCTCCGGTCGCCCCGCCCCCGGGGCTGGCGCCGGGGCCCCGCATCTGTCACGATCCGGCGTGCAGTACCCCCCGGGGCGGCCATTCGGCCCCCCTCCCAGTCCGGGGTGGCTTACGCCGAGCGCCGCAGCTCGAGCGGGCCACCCCGGTCTTCGTCCGGAGCGGATCACTCGTCGGGCGGCCGGCGCAAGCGCTTCGTCTGGCCCTGCCGGCGTTTCTCGTCGAGCCGCCGCTCGCGCGAGCCGGCGGTCGGCTTCGTCGCACGCCGCGGGCGTCGCACCTTCGTCGCCTCGCGGAGCTGCTCGAGGATGCGATCCGTGGCGAGCTCGCGGTTCCGGAGCTGCGAACGCTCGTCCTGGGCGATCGAGCGGACGACCGGGCCGAGCCGCTCGAGCACGCGCTGGCGCTCGCCCTCGGTCAGGGCGGCCGAGCCTTCCACGTCGAAGAGCGCCTCCAC
This sequence comes from uncultured Actinomycetes bacterium, assembly GCA_963781435.1. Lineage (GTDB taxonomy): Bacteria > Actinomycetota > Thermoleophilia > Gaiellales > Gaiellaceae > PALSA-600. The sequence goes on from CAWAGR010000020.1 coordinate 36,203, forward strand.
GCGGGTCGAGCTTTTCTGAGCGTGCTGCCCGCCGGGGCCGCTCGAGCGGGAGAAACGGAACGCCACTTCGGAGCGAAGGAGAGCCTCGTCCAGGACGATCACCCGCCGATCCGGTCGTGATGGGCGGTGCGATGCAAGGACGCAGGGAGTGCCGATAGTGAGGAACTATCGGCGCGACTGAGGACGCGGCAGCGCGCCGTCCTGCGCGGGCGGGGTGGCATGGTGCTCGTCCTGGGCGAGGCTCTACACTCGACGTCCATGGCGGCGATTCTCCTTGACGTGGACGGCGTCCTGCACGTCTCCGGCGAGCCGATCCCCGGCGCCGTCGACGCCGTCCGCCGGCTGCGGGACGCCGGCCACCGGATCCGCTTCGTCACGAACTCGACCACGATGTCGCGTGCGCAGCTCGGTGAGCACCTGCGCTCGCTCGGGTTCGCGATCGACGACGACGAGCTGCAGACGACCGGCAGCGTCGCGGCGCGCGTGCTGAAGGGCAAGCGCGTGCTCGCGATGACGATGCCGGGCATCCTCGACGACCTCGAGGGCCTGGAGCTGATCGGCATGAACGCCGACGCGGTGCTCATCGGCGGCGCCGACGAGACCGAGGAGCCCGGCCGGATCTTCTCCTACCTGAACCTGAACCGCGCGTTCCTCGAGCTCGAGGCCGGTGCGGACTTCTACTGCCTGCACCGCAACCGCTGGTGGCAGACGGTCGACGGGCCGCGGCTCGACTCGGGCGCATTCGTGGCCGGGCTCGAGTACGCGTCGGGAATCGAGGCGACGGTCCTCGGCAAGCCGAGCCCGGAGTACTTCCGCGCAGCGCTCGAGACGATCGACGCCGACCCGGAGTTGGCATGGATGGTGGGGGACGACATCGAGGGCGACGTCGTCGGCGCCCAGAAGCACGGCATGCGCACCGTCCTCGTGCGCACGGGGAAGTTCCGCCCCGACGAGCTCGAGGAGACGGGCGTGCTGCCCGACGGGATCGTCTCGTCGATCGCCCAGCTTCCCGACTGGCTCGAGCTCAACCTTTGATGATGCGCGTCGGCGTCGACCTGATCGAGATCGACCGCGTCCGGCGCGCGCTCGATCGCCACGGTGACGGCTTCCGCGAGCGCTGCTTCACGCCCGGCGAGCGCGTCTACTGCGACTCGAAGCCGAACCCTCCGCAGCACTACGCCGGTCGGTTCGCGGCCAAGGAAGCGGTCGGCAAGGCGCTCGGCTCGGGCGTCTACTTCACCTGGAAGGAGATCGAGATCGTCGGCCGGCCGAAGCCCGGCGTCCGGCTCAGCGGTCGCACGGCACGCTACGCCGAGAAGGTCGGCGCAGGGAGGATCGAGTTGTCGATGACCCACTCGCGCGAGCTGGCAGCGGCGGTTGCTCGTCGTGGTCGAGCAGTCGGACGTCGCTGCACCTACGCGGCCGGAGCCGGGCTCAGCCCGGCGGGAGGCCAGGGGCGAGTGAGCGAATCAGATGCGCAAAGGAGGGGGCCCGCGGGGGAACCACGGGTTTCCCCGCGGTTAGAGGCGCTCGTCACCGCGGACGAGACGCGGCGCGCCGAGGAGGCGCACGAGGGGCCGCTGGAGGAGTTGATGGAGCGGGCGGGCAGCGCCGTCGCGCAGGTCGTGCTCGCGCGCTTCCCCGGCCGCGTTGCCGTCGTCTGCGGCAGCGGCTTGAACGGCGGCGACGGCCGCGTCTGCGCGCGCGTCCTGCAGGACGCCGGCCGTGACGTGACGGTGGTCGAGGGATTCGGCGAGCTGGGTGACTCTGACAAGCCGGGCGGGCCGGACGTGATCGTGGACGCTCTGCTCGGGATCGGCCTCAGCGAGGCGCCACGCGAGGACGCGGCGCGGATGATCGAGCGCATCAACGCGAGCGGAAAGCCGGTCGTCGCGGTCGACGTGCCCTCCGGCGTGGACGCCTCCAGCGGCGAGGTGGCGGGCGCGGCCGTTCGCGCCGCGGTCACCGTCACCTTTGGCGCCGCGAAGGTCGGGCTCGCGATCGCGCCCGGCCGCTTCCACGCGGGCTCCGTGCAGGTGGCGTCGATCGGGCTCGCGACGCCTGCGCACGAGCACTCTCTCGTCCCGGCGACCGTGCTCTCCGAGGTGCCGCGGAAGTCGCGCTCCAGCACGAAGTACCGCGCGGGCAGCGTGCTCGTCGTGGGCGGCTCGCGCGGGCTCACCGGCGCGCCGATGCTCGCCGCGCTCGCGGCGTTCCGCGCCGACGCCGGCTACGTCGCGGTCGCCGCTCCGGAGTCGACGCTGCCCGTGATCGAGTCGCGACTGCTCGAGGCGGTCAAGTGGCCGCTGCCCGAGGACTCGTCCGGCCGCCTGCTGGCGCGCGCCGCCGACGCCGTGCTCACCGCTGCGGAGCGCGCCGACGCGGTCGCGCTCGGTCCTGGACTTGGCCGCAGCGACGGCACGCGACAGCTCGTCCGCGCCCTGCTCGAACGGCTCGAGCTTCCGGTCGTACTCGACGCAGACGCGCTCTGGGAGCTGGAGCCGTTCGCGCGGGCCGCGCCGACCGTGCTCACGCCGCACGCCGGCGAGCTCGCACGGCTGCTCGACGCGACGGCGGCGGAGGTGGACGCACACCGGCTCCACGCGGTGCGGCGCGCAGCGTCCCTCTACGGGTCGGTCGTCCTGCTCAAGGGAGCCGACACGCTGGTCGCGGCCCCGCGCACCGGCGTGCTCGTGGCGAGCTACGGGCAGCCGTCGCTTGCGACCGCCGGCACCGGTGACGTCCTGACCGGCGTGGTCGCGGCGTTCCTGGCGAAGGGCCTCGAGCCGCAGCTCGCGGCGGCGGCGGCGGCGGTCGCGCACGGCCTCGCGTCCCGGCTCGCGGAGCCGCAGATCGGACTCGTCGCGAGCGATCTCTTGCCCGCGCTCCAGCGCGCGCTCGGCGGCGACGGCTGGCAGTGGCCACCGCTCGTGTAGTGCGCAGCGAGATCACGATCGACCTCGGGGCCGTGCGGCGCAACGCGCGCCGCCTGCTCGACGCTCTCGGCGGCGCCGAGCTGTGGGCGGTCGTGAAGGCCAACGGGTACGGCCACGGCGCCGCCGACTGCGCCCGGGCGGCGCTCGATGCGGGCGCGACGGCGATCTGCGTCGCAACGGTGCCGGAGGCGCTCGCGCTGCGGCCGGAGTTCCCGACGGCGCGGATCGTCGTCATGGGGCCGGCTTCGAGCGCCGAGGTCGCCGCAGCCCGCGAGGCGCAGTTGCAACTCGTCGTTGGCGACGGCCTTATCCCGGAAGGAGTGCCGGTGCACGTCAAGCTCGACACGGGCATGGGGCGCTGGGGCGTCTCCGAGCTCACGTCGCTGCCGCGCCAGGTGGTCGGCCTCGCCACGCACCTCGCGACCGCCGACTCGGACCTCGACTTCGCCCGCGTGCAGGTCGAGCGGTTCCGCGAAGCGACGGCCGCGTACCCGCACCTCACCCGCCACGCCGCGAACAGCGCCGCCGCGCTGCGGCTGCCCGAGGCGCGCTTCGACGCCGCGCGCTGCGGGATCGCGCTCTACGGGCTCTCGCCGTTCGGCACCTCCGCGGCCGAGGACGGGC
>CAWAGR010000021.1:0-251842 GCA_963781435.1 uncultured Actinomycetes bacterium
AGATCGGGACATCTCTACGGCCCGCTGCTCACGCCGAGCCCGCCGACCGTCTCCTCATCGGCGAATAACGACTGGTGATGTACGTCGAGCGCGTACGTCCTCGAAGCGGCGAGCTGAATGGCGGCGGCCGATCCCGATACATCCTCGTCAACCGCTGCGCCACCAGAAGACGAATTGCCTACCTGGCGCGCCAAATGGTGCATTGATCGCCCATTCCTTGTCGGGGACAACTGCTGGAGGTGCCGTGCACAAGAAAGCCTGGAAGCTCGCCATCACTGCGCAGCATGACCGCGCGAGGAGCACCGGCCCAGGCGAAGGTCGATGACCTGCGTCTCGATGCCAGCTGCCGCGAGGCGATCGGCGGACGTCTAACTGCCGGCTCCTCTGTGGCTCCCGGATTGCTCGTGTCGATGCGGAGCAGATCTCGAGCAGTCGAAATGACGTCTGCTGTCACTATCTCCTCTTCGTCTCATGTCATGCGATCGGGCGTTGCGTCTGCGGACAACGTGACGACACGGCTCTCATACGGCCGATGTTGCCAGCGCGAGCGTAGCCTCAACTGCGCGTCGCGCATCGGCGACAGAAGCTCCGGGCCAGGTCTGCGGATGATGCACGGCGCGCACAAAGTGCTCGTCCTGGACGCGAACGACGCCACCGGGGATGCCCTCAATGTCAAAACGTGCGGGTCGAGATCTGGGAGAAGGTCGCCGGCCAGCCCAAGTCGAGCGTCGTCGTACCTCGAAGCTCCGTGTACACAGAGCGCTGAGACCCAATGCAATGGAAGTACGTATCCACACCGGATTCCCGTCTCCTCCGGCAGCGCCCAACTAAGCTCGAGCAGTCCGATCGCACCTGATCGAAACTTGACCGTTGCAGAGACAGCGTCCGTTCCGCTCATGCGGCCAGGTGCCGCTTCCGCATAGACGCGGTCGATCTCGCCGGCGCACCAACGCATCGCGTCGAGGTCGTGAACGCCAAGGCGAGACTCCAAGCGCGTCCGCTGCCCATACATCCGCCCCTCGGGAGCCCACGTCGCCCTACGGGCCGAAAGCTGAACCACATCGCGGCGCCTCTCCACCGAGCGCGACCTTGTCGATCCGCCGGTACCGTGGCTCGAATCGAAGGGTGTCGGCCGGGAACAGCTGCCGATTTGCAGTTCTCGCGGCCGCGACCATCGCGTCGACGTCTTCAAGCGTCAATGCCAGGGGTTTCTCGCAGAGAACTCCCGCTCCCGCCGCGAAGGCCGCTTCCACCGCGGGCCGATGCGCCTGGTCCGCGCATGCGACCACCACGGCGTCTGGGTGCGCGTCAGCGAGCGCGTCCAGATCGGTCGCGAAGCGCGCGCCGGACAGGCGCTCTCCTGCCGGGTTAGTGTCGATGCAAGAACAAGGTCTACATCACGGGTTCCGGCGAGTATCGCTGCGTGGTGTCAGCCAAAGAGGCCCAGCCCGACGACTGCGCATCTGATCGCACTCATCGGCTAGGCGGCCAACTGGACGCGGGAGCGCCCGCCAGCGGCGAACGCGGCGATAGCGGTCTCGGTGGCCGACCGCGTCGCTCTCAACTGGTTGGCAGTGCCCTGCGTCGAGCCTTTCGGGCTCGAGGGCACGTACGCACGCGAGACTCTCCAGAGTCTGTCGAGCCGGCAGTCGGGCAGCGGCTGAAGAACGACATATCCGCCGGGAAGACGAGATCTCCAGCGAAGAGAGTCGTCCTGCCGTCGGGTCCTTCCGCAAGGAACGAAGATGCCCCGTCAGCGTGGCCAGGTGTGTCGATTGCTGTGACCGTCACGCCGCCAAGGTCGATAACGGCCCCCGGGCTCCAGCACTTCAGCTGGGCATGGGTCGATCCTGAAAGCGCGAGGGGTGGAACCCCGCGCTCCTCAGAGATGTCCAGGCCGGCGCGCTCTCCATCGCCAGTTCGAAGCCCCTCGGCGGTCGGGGTGAGCCGGCGCGCGAAGACCGTTTCGAGCTAGTGCTGCAGCGCCTCCGCAGTGATCGAAATGGAGGTGCGTGACAAGCGCAGCGTCCACTGCCGCGGGAGGGGAGCAGAATAGGCGTCTGTCCGGCACCTGCGTCGATCAAGACCGAGCGATCTTGCCCATGGAGGGCCCAGACGTTGCAGTCCCCCCCCACTCGTCTGTGACCAGAGGGCCGAGCGCGCCTCCGCCTATGAGCTCGATCGAGCCGGGGCTGACCCTCGCCAAGCTGAGCCGGTGCTCCGGGGCCGGAGCAGGTAGCCACCCGGCGAGGCAGTAGGCTCTTGCCGACTCGGCCCGAACTGCGAGTCAGGAAGGAGCGAGATGGAAAATCAATCATCCTCCGGTTAATCCCCACCAGCGAGTACGGGGCCCGGCGGGACAGCGCACGGATCGCTGCGCGCCGAGGCTGGCCTGGACGGGCTTCTCGTCTGGTCCATGGGGGGCTCGACGCTCGACTCGTACGGAGACGTCTCTTATAACAAACCACTTTTCTCGGTCGAGCCCAAGGCGCCCAACATGCGGCCTCACTGGACGGGGTTTGGGCATGGTGTGCGCAATCCTCCCCGTGGATGGCGAAGCCACACTCCTCGTGGGGCCGCCGAACTGGCGAACCGACCTCGTACAAGTCGACGAGGTCCGGAGTGGCCGAGATCTGTACGCGGAGACTATTCGCTGCCTTGCGCGAAAAGGGCCTCGCCGAAGGGCGAATCGGTGTGTCTCGCGAGTATCTCCTCCCCTCCCCGCTCTATCACGACTCGGCGCGATCTGCCCGGGGCGACATTCGTCGTTGGGGACGACATCTTGGAGCAACTGGAGGTCCAGAAAGCCCCGGCAGAGGTCGCGATGATGCGCCACTCCTCCGCCGTCGCTGTCGAGATGATGGACGCTCTTCTCTCAGCCGCAGCTCCCGGACGAACCGACGGAGACCTCGCCGCTGCCGCCTTTGAGGTCGGAACGCGATACGGAGCCACCCCGTACCCATTACGCATTTATCGTCGGGCCCAACCTCTGACAACTGGTATCGGCCACGCCTGCCCGCCTACGACACGCGACGGCACTACGAGACGGGCGACCTCCTCCATCCGGATATCTTCGGCTGTGTTGACGGCTACTTCTACGACTTCCAACGCTCACTCGTTATCGGCGGCCCTAACCCAGGCCAGAGAGAGGCCCTGGAGGCCGTCGTCGATCTCGTCTGCGCCGAGTGTCCGATGCCTGCAGCCGGGCAACCGTGCATGCGACGCCCATGCCGCGGGGAGTGCAATGGCTCCAGGAGTCCCGCTGGGCCGAGATCATGGCGGGAGGGGATACGGACGCAGCTTCGTTCCCTGCCTTCGGCCATGGCGTTGGGGTGGGCTCGGAGGGACCGTGGATCATCGCAGAGGACGAGACCACTTTCGAACCCGGGATGACAGTAGCGATCGAAGGGGCGATTCAGCGTCCCGGGGTTGCGACAGCGATCATCGAGGAGACCGTCCTCGTGACGGAGGACGATCCCCGAGATCATGACCCCGAGGCTGTAACGCCCGTTGGTGGGCTTAGCGACCGAGGACTTGGAGTAGCGGCTTCCTCTGAAGCCGCGCGGGCAGCCACAAGGCATGGGGCGAAGACGCATCGGAAGCGGCTAACGAAGCCCCGGGGTAGGAAGAGCGGTCGCCTTCAACCGTCAATTCTCTACGACCACGATCCGACCACACCCGCAGATCCTCATGGATACTGGGATCGCTGGGCGGCCGACAGCCATCAGAGCTGGGGCAGGCTTCTGTTTCTGACTTGACAAACGCTGTGCGGCGTGAGCCTCTGCCGTGCTAGTAGGGGGCAGACGGAGCAGGGGTGCGCTGGCGTGCCGGCGAACTGCCGGTCATCGGATCGCAGCGAACGTGCTCCGCTTCGACGCGGCCGAGCTCGAAGCGTGGCTGGAGCAGCGGCACCGCTCAGCGGGCAGGGGACTTGGCGCCGTAGGTAAAGGCGAGCCTACGCCGAGACACCTCGAGACACCCGCAAAAGGGGCGGGGTCATTTGGTGGTCAGATGCGTCGTCGAGGCCACCCCGCCCCCTCCGAGCGGGGCGCTGCTGATCGTGTTGGAGCCATTCGTGGCTCGCGCAGTAGGAGCCGTCGGCGCGCACCTGATGCCTCAACTCACTTTTCGGTGCCCTGCGCAAACGGCCGAACAACGTCCTGCACGTCGCGGGCCAATGGAAGCTCGGGGATCTGGATGAGCTGTCGACGAGGGCGCGCCGATCACCGGCCTGCCGCGAACGCCCTACGCCTTTCCTCGGCTCCAAGCTCGGGCAACCCGCTCGGTCTGAGATCGACGACCACGGGCTCTCTGCGATCGTTGACCGCATCCTCGAAGACCGGGACGACCCCTGCCGGCTAGGGCAGGCGAGTCAGTGGTGCGCGTCCCGTGCGCGTCCGGGCTTGCCTCTAGAGCGTGCTCAAGCTTCAGACGGCGAGGGCCAGGCTCGTGTCGTCGACGGCAACCGTCTGGGCCCCGAGAACGAGGCTTCGAAGGCGTCCGGCTTCGCGTTCGGCTGCGGCGATGCCCGGCCGAAGAAGGGCGAATCTCCGATCCTGATGAATGCCGCGCTCCGCGAGCCTCTTCGTCGAGGGCGAACGCGTCCTCCCCGCAGCGCAGCCGCCATCGCTCGCAGCGCGGGAGCGCAGGCTACGGTGACCGTCGGGTGGACGAGATAGCGCGGCCCACGCCCGTAGAGGGGGCGTTGGGGAACCGCCGAAAGCTAGAGAGCGCGCGTGCCAGTTGCCGGCGCTTCCTCGCGATTCGCTTGTCGTGCCTGTGCGCTCGGATCTCGCTTCGACGCATGGATCTCCTCCTCCTTCGTCGAAGTACGGGTCAAGGATACTAGCTGATCGATCAGCTAGATGCAAGGCTTGGGTGGCCCGTCGCAAATTCGAACGGCGCGCCCTCGACGCTTGGCATAGGCTATTCTGGCCACGACAGATAACTAAACGTTCAACTAGTTATAACCTTGGTGGCCCACGTGCGTGTGCCCGCTGATACGGTCGACAAGATGGCGAACTCACAGGGGGCGCCGAGTCGGGACGCGGAGCGGTCACGCCGCGGCGATTCTCGCGGCCGCCGAAAGCGCCTTTGCCGAACACGGCTTTGACGGTGTCAGCCTGGGCCGGATTGCTGAGCATGCCGGCCTGTCGAGGGCCGCACCGAACTACTTCTTCGGCTCCAAGCAACGGCTCTATCAGGCCGTCCTCTGGGAGGTGATGCACGCTCGAGAGGAATCACTCGCCGCCGCCTTTCGGCCCCTCAGAGCTCTCGCTGAGTCGGCCACGGAGGTGCCCGACCAACATCTCGAAGCGGCCGTACAGGCGATCGATGGCTACGTGCGATTCCTCGACGAGCGGCCCACCTTCGCCCGTCTCATCTCCTGGGAGAACCTCCGCGGAGCCCACGACCTCTCCTCAACGGCCGGCGCCTCCGCGCGGCAATCTCCGATGCATTCGGCCAACTCATCAAGAAACGCCCAGCGCCTCGGCCTCACGATCTTCGACCCCCGGCTCCTCAGCGCCGCATTCGTGAGCCTCCTCTTCCTCCCCATCGCACACCACCCCACCTTCGCCCGCGGCAGCGACTTCGACACGCTCGATCCATCGTTCCGCCTGCCCTACCAAACGCTCGTACGCCAGATCATTGTCCGACTGCTGACCAACCCGGGCTCAGACGATCTCGGGGAGTGTCCGACACCCTGTAGGCATGACAAAGGGAGCGTCATGTCTACGAAGGCCAAGAGCGAGACCGGCGGCGGGCCGGCGGCGGAGGTCGAGCTGCTGCCGCAGGAGGTTTGCGATCGTCTCTCGGACGAGTTCATCGATGAGCTGCTCGCCGGCGCCCCGGACTGAGGAGGTCGACGGGCGCGCGTCCCGTGCGCGTCCGGGCTTGCCTCCAAAGGGTGCGATCCGCTGCTGCTCGTTGCACAGTGGAAAGCCCTCGTTTTTCCAGGCAACTTCCGTAAGCTGCAATTCGTTGCAGACGTCGGGCTGGACTTTTAATCCCAAGGTCGCCGGTTTCGAGTCCGCTCGCTCCAAGGACAAGGCGGCGAAACCCGGGCTACAGTGGGCAGACCCCGATCGGCTCAGAACCCTATGGTTGAGCCAAATGCCCCCGTAGCTCAGTGGATAGAGCAGCGGTTTCCTAAACCGCGTGCGCTGGTTCAATTCCGGCCGGGGGCACTCCCGTTGAACAGGCCGAAACCCGGGTGGGTCCGCAGGGACTTTCTACCGCCGGGGCGGTCGGAGCGGTTTCCGCCTGGCACCACCTGACACCGCCCCGAACAGGGCGATCCCTGGCGCGGCGCCTGGCGCGGCTAGGAGGCGCGCGGTGCGATTAGAGGTTGAACCAGAGGGCGCGCTGCGCCACCATCTTCCCGGCAACGTAAACCGCCACGAGCGCGACGCCCCATTCGGTGCCCAGGGCGACGGGGTCGCGATGGTCGGCTTGCCGGTGGTACCCGTCGTTCGGCTGCGCCGGCATCTACCTCGCGAAGCACCGGGTTTCCTCGGAGAAGGCACGGGCCGCGTGAAGCCGTGGGTCGTAAGGCCGCTTGCGGAGCCCACCGACCGTCCTCGGAATTTGCGCTGGTGTGGATCGGGAGAGAAGATTCGCTGGCAGGCGATCGGGACTGCGCAGATGTCGACAGTGACTGTCAACGGGGCCGAGTTCTATTTCGAGGTCCGGGGCATGGGGCCACCGGTCCATGCTGATCATGGGAGCAACAGGCGACGGCGGCCACTTCGACGCATTCGCCGACCTACTCGCCGACGAGGTTCACGGTCGTCAGCTATGACCGGCGCGGGAACGGTCGCAGTCCCGTTCCGGCCGGCTGGCAGACGACGTCGCCGGAGGAGCAGGCCGACGACGCGGCAGCGCTACTTGAGGCGCTCGAAACGGGTCCCGCAGCTGTGTTCGGGACGAGCAGCGGCGGGACCTCGCGCTGTGTCTGCTGGTCCGTCACCCGGCATGGGTGCGCGGCGCGATCCTGCACGAGCCGGGGCTGTACGCGCTGGTCGATTTCGCTGCGGTGCGAGCCCCGCTGCGGGCGCTTGTCCAGGAGGCGATGGAGAGAGGCGGGCCGCCTGCCGCGGTTGAGCGCTTCTGGTGCTACGTGGCGGGAGACGACGGCTGGAACCGGCTGACGCCCGCGCTTCGCGAGCGGCTGCGCGCCACCGCCAGCACGTTGTTCGAGGTCGAGCTCGGGAGCTACGAGCTGTACCTGCCCGACGAGGAAACGTTGGCCGCGCTCTCAGCACCAGTGAGCCTGCTCGTGAGCGAGGACGGCCTCCCATTCTCCCCCGAGATCACGGGCCGGCTCGGCAAGCGCTTGGGCGTGGAGGTCGCCACCACGCCGGGCACGCACGCGGCGTATCACGACCACCCGTACGAGCTTGCGGAGGCTGTCCGCCCATTCTTGCGGGAGGTCACCGCATGAAAGGAGAAGATCTAGCCGAGGTCGTATCCGAGCAGCTCGGCATCGGCTACGAGGACGGAGCCGCCCTAGCAGCCGAGGCGCTTCTGCGGCCCCGCCCCGACGTAGACATCCGCACATACAGATGAGCGTCCGCGAAGCGCACGACGGCGCCCCCGCCGTACTGCGCGCAGCCGAGCTACTTGCGGTCGTGGTAGTTGCGTGGTGCGCCGCCGCCGTCGTCTTCCTTGCAGGCGTGATCGCCGCCGTAGCCGTCGAGCTATTCAGCGCCGGCTGGGGCTGGGTGCGCTGAAGAGAGTCGACCACACGCCCGGGTTCGAGCGGAGCGAGCCGCGAGACGTGCCGCGGGACGACGATTCGGCGGCGAAGTCCCTGCATATCGGCCAGTAGCCCCGGTGCTTCCTAAACCGCGTGCGCTGGTTCGATTCCGGCCGGGGGCATCCCTCCATCGCCTGCCAAAAGTGCGCGGTTTGCAGGAATTCTTTCCATCAAGAAGGACCTGCGCCTCTCACGCGTCGATCGAGACGACGTTCGACCTCTACGGGAAGCTCATGCCCGGTTCGGAAGCGGAAGCTGCGGCGTTGGTCGATTCTTACCTCGCGCGAGCCGACACTTCCTCGCGGATCGCGCAACTCGACGAGTAGCGAAGTTGACCTGTTCGATTTTCGCAACGCTCGAGTGGGTCGAATTCACGCACGCTTGTAACGGCTGTCCTTGTAGTCCTGGATCCACTGCCTCGTCGAGTACCACTGATCCGTCCGGCGAACGGCACGTAGCCGACCGCGCTTGGCCGCGACGGCGAGCGCGTTGCCCGAGAGCTCGGAGTCGGCCAGCGACCGGAGCGGGACGAGTCGATGCGGCCCCGCCAGACCCGGAAGCAGGAAGCGGTAGATGCCGTCGGTGACCGCCCGCGCAAAGATCTCGGCGAGCGGCCCCGCGTCGCCTCGATCCGCCCTTCTGAGCGCGTTCAGGTACCGCGTCCGATCGCGCTTGTAGATGACCGCAGGCGGATATCCGTGCCGGACAAGCAGGAGGTTCGTCGCCAGGCGGCCGACCCTCCCGTTCCCGTCGCGGAAGGGATGGATCCGCTCAAACCGGGCGTGGATGTCCGCCACGAACACCATCGGATGCTGACCGTTGGCCGGCCCTCGACTGGCGTCGCCCAGCCAGTCGGTGGCAAGCGCCGGCACCTCCGGGAACGGCGGCGGTGTCATCCCGCCGGTGAACGGACGGATGTCGTGCTGACGGAACGAGCCGGGGCCTTCGCGCTGGTCCAGGCCCTCAGGCGGCGAGTGCAGCCACGCCGGCTCGACGACGAGCCGGTGGATCTGGCGCAACTCGGTCAGGTTGATCCGCTCTCCGGCCGACCAGTCGTGAGATTGCTCGACCGCCTGTGCGTACACCCACTGCGCCGCTTTCGCGTAGCCCTCGACTTCGAGGTACTCAGCGAGCTCCTTGCTGCCGACGGCCTTCCCTTCGCGGAGGAGTCGCTCGACCTCCTTGAGAACGAGCGTATTGCCCTCGATCGCCGTCGAGTGATGCGCCTCCTCGTACCAGATTCCCTCCCAGATCGCATCCGCCTCTACCGGCAGCGGCAACCCCCCGACGCTGCGAAGGTCATCGACTGCCCGATCAAGAGTGCGTAGAACCTCCTCGCGGCTCGGGCGGCCACGACCTCTAGGAGACATTCGACCTACCTCCACGCGGGAGCATGATGTCGGTCCAGATCTACCATTTGGACCTGTTCGCCTTCTCTACGTGCTTAGTAGGTCAAGTTAGAGCGCGGTACAGCGACTACCTGGCCCGGATATCCAGCGAGACACAGATGCATCATCGATGCAGAGTGCCTCACGGTTCGTGTACGTATGCGCGCGCGCCGCGTCATCTGTTGATCCCGCAGTGAAACCGAATCTGGCGGTCGAGCGCCTTCTCCAACCGCGCGCCACGCGCCGCCTCAGGGGCGGACGATCGGGCCCGTCTCGACGGCCTCGAATGCGCTGCGCGGCACGTGATCGAGTTGCTCGAAGTCGTCGTCGTTCCAGCCGGGGTCGGTCGCGCCGGTGATGTGTAGCCCGACCCCTGCTCGGCAAGCTCCGAGCCCCGACCGAAACAGATGAGTGAACTCGTCTCACGGTGTCCGCGAGGGCCTCGGTCAGGTGCCGACGTAGGCCGCGAGGTGCTCGCCGGTGAGGGTGGAGCGGGCGGCGACGAGGTCGGCGGGTGTGCCCTCGAAGACGATCCGGCCGCCGTCGTGGCCGGCGCCGGGGCCGAGGTCGATGATCCAGTCGGCGTGCGCCATGACCGCCTGGTGGTGCTCGATGACGATGACCGACTTGCCGGAGTCGACGAGCCGGTCGAGCAGGCCGAGCAGCTGCTCGACGTCGGCGAGGTGGAGGCCGGTGGTCGGCTCGTCGAGGACGTAGACGCCGCCCTTCTCGGCCAGGTGGGTGGCCAGCTTGAGCCGCTGCCGCTCGCCGCCGGACAGCGTGGGGAGCGGCTGGCCGAGGCTGAGGTAGCCGAGCCCGACGTCGGCGAGCCGGTCGAGGATCTTGTGCGCGGCCGGCGTGCTCGCCTCGCCGGCGGCGAAGAACGCCTCGGCCTCGGTCGACCGACATCGCGAGCACCTCGCTGATGTCCTTGCCGCCGAGCTTGTACTCCAGGACCTCGGCCTGGAACCGCTTCCCCTCGCACTCCTCGCAGATGGTGGCGACGCCGGCCATCATCGCCAGGTCGGTGTAGATGACGCCGGCGCCGTTGCAGTTGGGGCAGGCGCCCTCGGAGTTGGCGCTGAACAGCGCCGGCTTCACGCCGTTGGCCTTCGCGAACGCCTTGCGGATCGGGTCGAGCAGTCCGGTGTACGTCGCCGGGTTGCTCCGCCGCGAGCCCTTGATCGCGGCCTGGTCGACCGACACCACGCCGTCCCGCCCCGACACCGAGCCGTCGATCAGTGAGCTCTTTCCCGACCCGGCCACGCCGGTCACCACCACCAGCACGCCGAGCGGGATGTCGACATCGACGTCCTGCAGGTTGTGGGTGCTGGCGCCGCGCACCTCCAGCACTCCCGACGGCGTCCGCACCGACTGCTTCAAGGAGGCCCGGTCGTCGAGGTGCCGCCCGGTCAGCGTGCCGCTGGCCCGCAGCCCGTCGACGGTGCCCTCGAACACCACCTCGCCACCGGCCGTGCCGGCGCCGGGGCCGAGATCGACGACGTGGTCGGCGATCGCGATCGTCTCCGGCTTGTGCTCGACGACCAGCACGGTGTTGCCCTTGTCGCGCAGCTGCAGCAGCAGGTCGTTCATCCGCTGCGATGTCGTGCGGGTGCAGCCCGACCGTCGGCTCGTCGAACACGTAGGTGACGTCGGTGAGCGACGACCCGAGCTGGCGGATCATCTTGGTGCGCTGCGCCTCGCCGCCCGACAGCGTGCCCGACGGCCGGTCGAGCGAGAGGTAGCCCAGCCCGATCTCCACGAACGAGTCGAGGGTCTGCCGCAGCGACGCGAGCAGCGGCGCCACCGACGGCTCGTCGAGACCGCGCACCCACTCGGCCAGGTCGCTGATCTGCATCGCGCAGGCGTCGGCGATGTTGATCCCCTCGATCTTCGACGACCGGGCGGCCTCGTTGAGCCGGGTGCCGCCGCAGTCGGGACAGGCGGTGAACGTCACCGCCCGCTCCACGAACGCGCGGATGTGCGGCTGCATCGCGTCGACGTCCTTGGACAGCATCGACTTCTGGATCTTCGGGATCAGACCCTCGTACGTCAGGTTGATGCCGTCGACCTTGATCTTGGTCGGCTCCTTGTAGAGCAGGTCGTCGAGCTCCTTCTTGGTGAACTTGCGGATCGGCTTGTCCGGGTCGAAGTAGCCGCAGCCGCGGAAGATGCGGCCGTACCAGCCGTCCATGCTGTAGCCGGGGATCGTGAGCGCACCCTCGTTGAGCGACTTGCTGTCGTCGTACAGCTGCGGACAGGTCGAAGTCGGTCACCGATCCCATGCCCTCGCAGCGCGGGCACATGCCGCCGGTCCGCGTGAACGAGCGCTTCTCCCTCGTCTTCTTGCCGCCCTTCTCGAACGTGACCGCACCGGCCCCGCTGATCGTCGCGGTGTTGAAGGAGAACGCCTGGGGCGAGCCGATGTGCGGCTTGCCGAGCCGGCTGAAGACGATCCGCAGCATCGCGTTGGCGTCGGTGACGGTGCCGACCGTGGAGCGGGGGTTGGCGCCCATCCGCTCCTGGTCGACGATGATCGCCGTCGTCAGCCCCTCCAGCACGTCGACCTCGGGCCGCGCCAGCGTCGGCATGAAGCCCTGCACGAAGGCGCTGTAGGTCTCGTTGATCAGCCGCTGCGACTCCGCGGCGATCGTGCCGAACACCAGCGAGCTCTTGCCCGAGCCGGAGACGCCGGTGAACACCGTCAGCCGGCGCTTCGGGATCTCGACGCTGACGTCCTTGAGGTTGTTCACGCGCGCGCCGTGCACGCGGATCAGATCGTGGCTGTCGGCACCGTGCAGCGCCGCCTCAGAGGCTCCGGCCCTCGCTCCCGTCTCACGCTGCGATCTTCTCCAGCAGCGCGTCGATGCTCGCGAAGCCCGCCTTCGCGCCCTCCTCGACGCCGTACTGCATGGTCGTGTCTCGCTGCTCGGTCGTCTCGAAGCGCATCGTCTGGGTCAGCTTCGTCTGCTCGCCGAGATCCTCGAACTCGAGCGTCTGCAGATGGTTCTGGAACGTCTGCACGAGGCGCGCGGGCGGCTCGACCTCGCGGAACTCGCCCTCGACGACGCCGAACGCGGTGCGGAACCGGTAGCGTGCCGCCGGGACGGACGTCCATCTCCTCGACGACGGTGCCGTCGCCCCACCATTCGGGGATCAGCTCCGGATCCGTCCAGACGGAGAAGACGTGCGTGCGCGGTGCGTCGAAGATCCGCTCGACGCGGATCTCGAGCTCGTTCGGGGTGGTGACGGTGGTGCTCATCGTGCTCCTTTCGTGCGCTCGACGACCTGCGCGAAGCGGTCGAGCCGCTGCAGCCACGTGCTGATGCCCTCGAAGGCATAGGGCACGAGCGTGCATCTGCGGGCACGGCCGACCTTCTCCGTGGTGACGAGGTTGCGCCTCCTCGAGCAGCCGGATGTGCTTCTTCATCCCGGTCAGCGACATGCCGAAGGGCTCGGCGAGCTCGCTGATCGTCGCGCTGCCGCCGCCGAGCCGTTCGAGCACGGCACGACGGGTCGGGTCGGCGAGGGCCGCGAAGGCGCGGTCGACGGTCGTAGGATACTGAACCATTGAGTTCAGTATTGCACACACGGCCTGGCGAACGCAATGAAGCGCCTGGCCGAGGCACTCGATCAAGCGCTGCCTCGCGGGCCGGCCGTTGACCACACCGGAGCCACGACTCCTCAGCGCACGAACCTCGCGTCCGAAGTCGTTCCCCGAGGCGCTGTAGGGTGCCGCCGACCCGGCGGCCGCGACCACGCCGTCCAACCGCACGACTGGAGGCTCGCTTTGACACTCGAACGGCCGGAGATCGACAAGCCCGAGGGCGACATCCCTTTCGACCTCGGGATCGAGGACATCGTCGTGGGCGACGGCGACGAGGCCGTCGTCGGCGCGCGGGTGACCGTGCACTACGTCGGCGTCGCGTTCCGCTCCGGCGACGAGTTCGACGCGTCGTGGAACCGCGGCGAGCCGTTCGCGTTCAAGCTCGGTCGCGGCCAGGTCATCCCCGGCTGGGACGCAGGCGTGCAGGGCATGAAGGTCGGCGGGCGGCGGAAGCTCACCATCCCGTCCGCGATGGCCTACGGCGCGCGCGGCGCAGGCGGCGTGATCCAGCCGCACGAGCCGCTCGTGTTCGTGGTCGACCTTCTGGCAGTGGACTGAGCGCCCTGGCCAACCGCGCCTAGTGGAGAGCACCTTGTGCTTACGCCGTGGGCGTCATATCGTCTCGCACGTAGTTGCCGGGGTTCGGCGGCAGGCTCGCGCCTGCCGCGGGGCGCTCGATACGCAGTTATCGATTGGAGGATGGAATGGCGAGCAAGTTGAAGATCAAGGTGAACGGTCTGGTGCACAGCGTGACCGCCAGCCTCGACACACCACTTCTCGTACGTCCTGCACAACGAGTTGCATCTGCACGGCCCGCGTTTCGGCTGCGGTCTCGCGCAGTGCGGCGCGTGCTCGGTGCTTTTGGACGGTAAGGAGATCCGTTCGTGTGTGACGCCTGTTGCTGCTGTGAGCGGGAAGGCGATCACGACGCTCGAGGGTATGCCTGCGATGTGGGCGGCGGCGCGTGGCACGACTGCTGCGACTCCGGCTGCTTTGCATCCGTTGCAGCAGGCGTGGATCGATGTGCAGGTGCCGCATTGCGGTTACTGCCAGAACGGGATGATGATCCAGGCCGCTGATCTGTTGGCGACCACGAAGCGTCCGACCGAGGCGCAGATCCGGACCGCGATGAACGGCCATCTCTGCCGTTGTGGGACGTATCCGCGGATTCTGACGGCGATCCAGAAGGCTGCTGCTGTGATGGCGAAGGGTGGGAAGTAACCATGACCGAAATGCTCAAGAAGGAGTTCTCACGCAAGTCGTTCGTGAAGGGCGGCGGCACGCTGATCGTCGGTCTCTCGCTGACCGGCACGGCGCAGGCCTACAACGATCCCAAAGCAGCCTCGCCGTCGCACACCGGGGCAGTCGCAGGTCCACCGGACGCGCGGCAGGTCGACACGTGGATCGCGATCCACGGCGACAACACGGCCTCCGTGTACTCGGGTCGCGTGAACCTCGGGCAGGGCTCGCCCAACGGCCTGCTGATGATCGCCGGCGAGGAGCTCGACATGGACATGAGCCAGCTCAAGTGGATCGAGTCGGACACGAACGTCACACCCGACACCGGCAACACCATCGGCAGCTCGTCGATCACCCAGGCCGGGCCACCGCTTCGCGCCGGCGCCGCGTCCGCCAGACAGGTGCTGCTGTCGCTGGCGTCGACGCAGCTCGGGGTGCCCGTCGGAAGCCTGAGCGTGAAGTCGGGCGTCGTCTCCGGTGGCGGCAAGACGGTGACCTACGGCGCGCTGATCGGCGACAAGGTCTTCAACGCGACGACCGCAGCGGCGACCCTCAACCCGGGCGTCTCGCCCGCAAAGCCGGTCGCCCAGTACACGCTTGTGGGCACGAGCCCGCCGCGGATCGACATCCCTGACAAGGTCACCGGCACCTTCGCGTACATCCACAACGTCCGCGTGCCGGGGATGCTCCACGGCCGCATCGTCCGCCCGCGCGGCCAGGGTGGCTACGGAACCGGCGCGAAGCCGCTCTCGATCGACGAGAGCTCGATCAAGCACATCCCGGACGCCAAGGTCGTCCGCAAGGGCGACCTCGTCGGGGTCGTCGCGCCGAAGGAGTACGACGCGATCCAGGCGGCGTCGCAGCTCAAGGTGAAGTAGGACGACACCGCGAAGCTGCCGGGGAGCGGCAACCTGTTCGCGCGATGCGCGCAGTGCAGACGGTCGACGCGCTGACCGTCAACACCGGGAACATCGACAACGCGATCGGTTCGGCGTCGAAGGTGCTGTCGGCGAGCTACACGTTCGACTACCAGATGCACGGGCCGATCGGCCCGCCGTGCGCCGTCGCGATCGTCAAGCCCGACGGCAGCGGCCTCGTGATGACGAACACGCAGGGCGTCTACCGTCTTCGTGACCAGTACCTCGCCGGTGCGCTCGGCACGAACAACAAGCAGCTCCGCGTCCAGTACGTCGAGGGCGCGAGCGCCTTCGGCTCACTGCGAGACCGACGACGCGGCCTGCGCCGCCGCCGTGATGTCGCAGGTGCTCGGCAAGCCCGGTGCGGGTGCAGTTCATGCGCTGGGACGACAACGGCTGGGAGAACTACGGACCGGCACAGCTCAACGACGTCCGCGGTGCGATCGACGCGAACGGGAAGATCGTCGCGATCGACTACACGTCGTGGGTCATGCCGGGGACGAACGCGCAGGAGACCGCGTGCAGCAGCCCGTCTCGGCGCCACTCACGACGGGCACCGCCGTGCGAACACGAGCATCACGCAACGGCGTGCAGTACACGATCGCGAACCGCCGGGTGACGAGCAAGTCGCATGCCGCTCGAGCAGCCCTTCTGAAGACGACGCCGCTCCGGGCTCCGGGTGACCTGCAGGCGGCTTCGCCGCGAGCAGATGATCGACGAGCTGGCGTACGCGGCCAAGATGGATCCGGTTGCGTTCCGGCTGGCCCAGAGACGCCGATCCGTCGCTGGATCGAAAACGCCTGAACGCGCGCGACCAAGGCTGCGAACTGGCAACCGAAGGTGGCGGCGTCGAACCTGTCCAGGCGAACGTGGTCACCGGTCGCGGCGTCGCGTTCGGGCACGTTCTCGAGCTCGCGTCGGCCGCGTCGCGGACATCGAGGTGAACAAGAAGACCGGCAAGATCCGGTCAAGCAGTGTACACCTCGCCAGGATCGCGGGTCTGTCGTCTATCCGTCGGGTGCCGAGAGCCAGATGAGGGCGGGTGATCCAGGCGGTGAGCCGGTCGCTCTCCGAGGCAGATCACGTTCGACGAAGAGGCGCGTCTCGAGCAACGACTGGGTGACCTATCCGCTGCTGCGGTTCAAGGATCACCCGAAGTGGTCATACGTCTGTCGTGGTCCGACGTGGACCGACCTCGTCCCGGGCGGTTCGGGCGAGCCCCCGGCGGTGCCGACGCCGGCCGCGATCGCGAACGCGTTCTTCGACGCCACGGGTGTGCGCATCCGGCAAGCGCCGATGACGCCGGGCCGTGTCCGGGCAGTGCTGAAGGCAGCCGGCAAGTAGGAGAACCGGCAGCAAGAGGGTCGGGCGGCTCGGCAGACGGGCCAGCCCGACCTGCGACAAGCAACTGCGGACAACCGGCCGACGGGCGACCCATCTGGCGCCTGAGGAGTCCGCCCGTGCAAGAGGAGGGGGCCCGTCTCCGGGCCCCCTCCCTACAGCTGAGCTACCGCGTTCGGCTACTTGCCGGCGGCTGCGAGGACCGCGCGGACGCGGCTCGGCGTCATCGGCGACTCACGGATGCGAACGCCCGTGGCGTCGAAGAAGGCGTTCGCGATCGCCGCCGGTACCGGCGACATCGCGGGCTCGCCCGAGCCCGTAGTGCGCGAGCCGGCCCCCGCGGGATCCGGCACGTCGGTGCGAGTGAGCCCGTGGATGTGGATCGTCGGGGCGTCCTTGAACCGGACCATCGGATAGGTGGCCCAGTCGGTGCTCGTGACGCCCCTCTTGTCGAACGCGACCGCTTCGTACAGCGCGCGAGAGAGGCCCTGCATCGCAGCGCCTTCCTCGTTGTTCTCGCTGCCGGCCGGGTAGACGATCAGGCCCGCGTCGCCCGCAATGTGCAGCTCCTTGGCGACGATCTTGCCGGTGCTCTTGTTCACCTCGACGTCGGCGACACAGCACGTCATCGTGCTCGAGTAGAACCCGAACGCGATCCCGCGGCCGGTGACCACATTGGCGCTCGAGAGGTTCGACGCAGCGACCCTCGCCTGCCAGTTGGTGTCCTTGGCCGCCGCGGTGAGCACATTGCGCCACCGCAGCGCCGGATCGGTGGTGGCCGACACGGCGATGTTCTGGAGACGGAACGCGACCGGATCCATCTTCGCCATGTAGGCCAGCTCGTCGACTGCCTGCTCCGCGGCGAACGCGGTCTGCGGGCCTCTCGGCGCCCGCAGCTGGATCGACTTCAGATAGTTGTTCTGAAGCGGCAGGCTCTTCCCGATCACTCTCCGATTCGGGATGTTGTACTGCTCACCGCTGATCGTCGTCTCGACCGGCCCCGCGGTCGAGAACGTCGCGTTGCCCGTCACCTGATGCTCGGAGGGCTGCGTCGAGAAGTAGGGGATGCCGAAGTCGGTGAACTCGAACGCGGTCAGGTTGCCGTTCGCGTCCACACCAGCGCGGATGTCCACCATCACCGCCGGGCCGTAGCTGCCCCAGCCGTGCGTGTCCCAGCGCATGAACTGCAACCGCACCGGCTTCCCGGTGAGCGCCGACATGATCGTCGCGGCCTGGCTCGCGTCGACGTACGGCGCCGCCGGCCCGTAGACGCTCGAGCCCTCGTAGTAGGTGAGATGGATCCGGTTCTCCGGCATCGCCTTCCCCATCACCTTGTCGAGAACCGTCTTGACGGTGGCCCTGTTCTCGTACAACCGCTGCGAGTTCGTGAAGATCCTCGCCCCGTTCGGTGTCACGTCGGCGACGCAGCACTCCGGGCCGATAGACATGCTCCCGGTGTAGTGGGTCTTGTACGTCTGGTTCACCGTGATCGCAGCGGACTTGAAAGCGTTGTCGAAATTGCCGCTGTTGAACGCGATCCGTGCCGGAGCCTTCCCCGCGCTGTCGAAGTCGCGCATCTGCTTCCAGAGGTTGCCGCTGCCGGACATCACGGGAGGATCGGCCCACTTCACCTTCAGCTGAGCGGCCGCCTGGATCGCCGCGTACTCCGTCTCGGCGACGACGCCGACAAAGTTTCCGTAGCGGACGACACTCGCCCCAGGGATCTTCTTGATCGAGCTCTCGTCGACCGAGATGACAGTCGGAGCCGTACCGTCACCATAGGCGCCCTGGCCGCGAGGCCTCACGATCCGACCGTGGATCATGCCGGGAACCCTGATGTTGTGGACGTACGTGTACGCACCCGTCACCTTGTCCGGAATGTCCAGGCGCGGCGGGCTGGTACCGACGATCTTGTACTGGCCGACCGGCTTGGTGTTCGGCGAGCCCGCGACGGCCTGTGCCGGAGCCGTTGCCGTACCGACGGTCGAGAAACCGGTGATCGTGGTGTTAAAGAGCTTCCCGCCCAGCAGGTCGCCGTAGGTGACGGTCTTGCCGCCGCCCGAGACGACACCGCCCGCGACCGAAAGGCTCGCGACCGGAACGCCGAGGCTCGTCGACGCCAGCTTCAGCAGCGCCCCCTTCGCGGCAGCAGCCGCGGCACGGGTCTGCTTGCCACCCGTCTGTACACCCTGGCTGCCGACGCTGTTGCCCTGGTCCGGCGTGACATTCGTGTCGTGCGTGATCATCTTCATCTGGCTGAAGCTCATGTCGAGCTCCTCAGCCGCGATCATCAACAACGCCGTCGGCGTGCCCTGACCCATCTCGACCTTGCCGATCTTCACACTCGCCGTGTTGTCGGAGTGAATGATCAGCCACGAATCGACGGCGGTCTGGTCGAACGGGCCCATCGACGCATACGGGTCGGTGCCCGCCGACTTCGCGACCTTCCCGCCGACAACGGCGCCGAGCATCGAGAAGCCGACGATCATCGCGCCGCCGCCCTTGACGAACGACTTGCGCGAGAACTCCTTCTTGAGCATTTCGGTCATGGTTACTTCCCACCCTTCGCCATCACAGCAGCAGCCTTCTGGATCGCCGTCAGAATCCGCGGATACGTCCCACAACGGCAGAGATGGCCGTTCATCGCGGTCCGGATCTGCGCCTCGGTCGGACGCTTCGTGGTCGCCAACAGATCAGCGGCCTGGATCATCATCCCGTTCTGGCAGTAACCGCAATGCGGCACCTGCACATCGATCCACGCCTGCTGCAACGGATGCAAAGCAGCCGGAGTCGCAGCAGTCGTGCCACGCGCCGCCGCCCACATCGCAGGCATACCCTCCAAGCGTCGTGATCGCCTTCCCGCTCACAGCAGCAACAGGCGTCACACACGAACGGATCTCCTTGCCGTCCAACAGCACCGAGCAGGCGCCGCACTGCGCGAGACCGCAGCCGAAGCGCGGGCCGTGCAGATGCAACTCGTTGTGCAGGACGTACAAGCAGTGGTGTGTCGAGGCTCGCGGTCACGCTGTGCACGAGACCGTTCACCTTGATCTTCAACTTGCTCGCCATTCGTCCCTCCTCATTCGAACGAAGCGATTGCATGAGCCGCCGTGGGACCAACGCAGCGTGCCCACACGGCAGTAGCCGGACATTAGCGGTGCCGCCGCTCCGATGCTCAGAATCCTGAGAGTTTCGTCGAGCCGGAGACGCAGCCGCCACGGCCAGCCGCGCGCGCGGGACCGGCGACCGCCGTGCCGCCTCGCCCGGCGCCTCCCCCGAAAGGGGATTTCGGCGGCTTCCCCTGCAGCCGATCAGCGAAGCATGCGGTTTGTGCGCGTGCATCCTCTTGCCTCGAGCGGACCCGCCCAGGCGGCGCTGCTCTCGCTGGCGGCGGTCTTCGTATTGCTGGCCGTCGCGTACACCTTCCCGGTGAGCCAGGCACTGCGGGACGCGCTCGATGTCTGGGTCTACGACAGCGCCGTGCTGGCAGCCGGGCTGGTCTGCGTGGCGCGGGGAGTCGTGCATCGACGCGACCGGGTGGCGTGGATCTCGATGGGCATCGCCGTGCTCGCGTGGGGGGTCGGGGACACTGTCTGGACCTTCACGGTCGCGGACCTGCCGGACCCGCCGTATCCGTCGGTGGCCGACATCGGCTTCCTCGCCGTCTATCCGGCCGCCTATGTCGCGATCGTGCTGCTGCTGCGCACCCGCGTCCGGGAGCTTCGCTCGAGCCTGTGGCTGGACGGTGTGATCAGCGGCCTGGCTGTCGCGGCGGCCGGAACGGCCATCATCTTCCCTGCCGTCTTCGGCACGCTCGGAGGCTCACGCGCGGCCGTGGCGACGAACATCGCGTATCCGCTCGCCGACCTGACGCTGATCAGTCTCGTCGTCTGGGCGCTTGCGGTGACCGGCTGGCGACCCGGGCGCACCTGGGGACTGATCGCCGCCGGACTCCTCGTCTTCTCGATCAGCGACTGCCTCTACCTGTACCAGACCGCCGTCGGCTCGTACGTATCCGGGTCGCCGACCGACCTCGGCTGGGTCGCAGGCGGCGTGCTGCTCGCCTGGGCGGCCTGGCAGCCGCGCTCCGAGCGCCCGAACGGCGCGATCGAAGGCTGGCCGCTGCTGATCGCACCCGTCGGCTTCGGCATGCTCGGGCTGGCCGTACTCCTCTACGACCACTTCCACCGCGTCAACCCGGTCTCCCTCTTGCTCGCAAGCATGTCGCTCCTCGGGGTGATCGCGCGCATGGCGCTGACGTTCGCCGAGAACATGAGAATGATCGCCCGCACGCGCGAGGAGGCGGACACCGACGTGCTCACCGGTCTCGGTAATCGTCGCCGGCTGCTCGTCGACCTCGAGCGGAGGCTCGACAGCGGGGAGACCAGAGTCACCCTCGTGCTGTTCGACCTCAACGGCTTCAAGCAGTACAACGACACGTTCGGCCACCTTGCGGGCGACGCGCTTCTGAACAGGCTCGGCGACAGCCTCTCGCGGTTCATCGCCCGGCGAGGCGACGCCTACCGGATGGGCGGCGACGAGTTCTGCATCGTGTTCGAGAACGGCGACGAGCCGCACGAGCTCGTGGTCGCGGGCGCGGAGCGCGCCCTCGGGAGCACGGCGACGGGTTCGCGATCTCGGCCTCGTTCGGCGCGGTCACCGTGCCCGACGAAGCCGGCACCGTCTCGGAGGCCCTGGGCCTGGCCGACCAGCGGATGTACGCGCAGAAGAAGCTGGGCCGCATCTCGTCGGAGGAGCGGTCGAGCAACGTCTTCCTGACGGCCATCTCCAACCGTGAACCGAAACTCGGCGACCACGCCACGGTCGTCGTCGAGCTCGCCGAGGCGCTCGCCGTCAAGCTCGGGCTGCCCGAGAGCGAGGTGGCCCGCGCCAGGCTCACCGCGGAGCTCCACGATGTCGGCAAGATGGCGATCCCCGACGCGATCCTCTACAAGCCGGGCCCGCTCTCGGCCGAGGAGTGGGGGTTCGTCCGCCGGCACACGGTGATCGCCGAGCGAATCCTGCTCGCGACGCCGGCCCTCGCACACGTCGCGAGTGTCGTCCGTTCGAGCCGCGAGCACTTCGACGGCTCCGGCTATCCCGACGGGCTCGCCGGCACGGGTATTCCGCTCGTCTCGCGCGTCGTATTCGTGTGCGACGCCTTCGACGCGATGACCGCGGAGCGCCCGTACCGCGCGGCGTTGACGATCGGCGCGGCGCTCGCCGAGCTCGAGCGGTGCGCCGGGACGCAGTTCGACCCGATCGTCGTCGCAGCCTTCGCAGAGCTGCTCACGGAGCGCGGCTCGCCTCGCGTCGCGCTGGCGACGGCAGCCACCAGCTAGAGCACCCGCGGCGGCGGACGCTACGGAGCCGAGGGAAAGCCGGCGGTCGAGAGCATCTTGCCGTCGGCGGCAATCGTCAGCGCCTCATACGGCAGCAACGAGCGTGTCCACTCCGGCCCGTGCGTGCCCATCGCGAACGCGGCCGTCGCATACGCATCGGCGGTCGCGAGGTCCGGGCCGACGATCGTGACCGAGAGGACGCCCTCCGGCGGTCGCCCCGTGTGGGGATCGACCACGTGGTCGCCCCGTCTGTAGGCACCCGACGTCGCGACCGCGAGGTCGTCGGCCTCGACCACCGCCGCGATCCGGTCGCGGATGCGCGGATGCTGGATCCCGACACGCCACCGCGGCTCGGGCAATGCTCCGCCGCGCAGACGGATGTCGCCGCCCGCGTTCACCGCGTAGTTGCGCAGACCGGCCTCCTCGAGCATCCCGGCGGCGCGGTCGACCGACCAGCCCTTCACGAGACCCGACGGGTCGATCGTTCCGGGCGCGACCGCCTCGGCGTCGAAGTAGCCGCCCGTCTCCTCACACAGCTCGCGACAGCGGGCGATCACGGAGCGTACGTCGGCTTGGCAGTCGCGGAGGGCGAGCTCGTCGCGGTTGAGGCGGCTGATCTCGCTGTCTTCCTTGTAGGTGCTGAAGGTGGCGTCGACGTGGCGGAACCAGGCGAACACGTTGTCGAGCAGCCGTTCGTCGATGTCGTTGTCGCGCGCGTCGATGATGATCGGCATGCCCATGATCTGTTCGACGCGGCGGGTGCCGGGTGGTTCCGGCATGGGGGTGGTTATTTTTTGGCTTGGAGGATTGCGGCTTGGAGGGATTTTTTGAAGGAGATGGTGGTGTCGGTGGCGCCGGAGATCACTTCGACGGTTGCGTTTTGGAGTGCGAGGGTGTCTTCGACCAGGAGCGGGAGCGCTTGCTGGTTGATGTAGCGGGTTTTGAAGGTCGCGTCGGAGACGACGGGGAAGTCGATCGCGAGGATCTTGATCTTGACGTTCTTGGTGGTCCCGATCGTGGTCGTGGTCTTCTTGACCTTGATCCGCACCTGGAGCGGCCCCCAGCGTTTGCATGGCTCGAGGGTGCCGGTCACGCTCTGGGTGGTGGTGGTCACGACTTTCTTCTTCGGTGTCGCTGTTTTCGGGGATTGCACGGCGGCCCACGCGCTCAGCGGCGGGAACGCGAGCAGCCAGGCGGCCGCGAGCGTGGTGATCGTCTTTCTGGGCAACCGTTCTCCTTTCGGTTAGAGGGCGAACCGTTCGACGTGTAGGTGCCGCCGCGGGACCCCGGCGCGACGGAGCTCGCTCTCCAGCACCTCGATGAACGCGATCGGCCCACACAGGTATACCTCGCGCTCGACCACGTCGGGCACCAACTCCCTCAGATGAGCCGGCGAGAGCAGCTCCCGGCCCTCCGCGGTCGTGTGATCACCAACCACATAGTGCAGCGAGAACTCGCGCTCGGCAGCGAGCCGCTCCAGCTCAGCCGCGAACACGAGGTCGCGCTCGGCCACCACCCGGTAGAGCACGACCACGTCTCCTTCCATCTCCTCCAAAAGCGCACGCACCGGCGTGATCCCGATCCCACCCGCGACCAGCAACACCTTCTCCCGGGTACGGAAAGCATCCGTGAACACACCGAACGGCCCCTCCGCGACCACCCTCGTCCCCGGCCTGAGCCGGTCCATCCTCGCCGAATGGTTCCCCAGCGCCTTCGCCGTGATCCGCAACGAACGCCCATCCGGAGCAGCCGAAAGCGAAAACGGCAACGGCGCCCACCAAAACCCCTTCGCCAGGAACCGCCAGATAAAGAACTGCCCCGGAGCCACCCGCAACCGATCCAGCCGCCGCCCCACAACCCGCAACGAGACCACACCCGGCCCCTCCACCACCACCTCCGACACCCGCAACCGATACCGGAACCCATTCACGAACGGCACCGCAACCCGCCACAAAACCAACACCAACGTCACCACATACAAACCCCGCCAATACCTCTCCGCCGCCGTGATATGGATCAAATCGTTACCCGTCGGGATCTGATGAAACCAGCCAAGCGCGATCCCCGCATACGCCGTGAAATGCACCGCATACCAAAGCTCATACGACAACCGCCGCCTCGCAATCGCCACCGACGACACCACAACCAACACCACCAAACCCGTACCCACAGTCGCAGCGATCATCCCCGGAAGCACATCACCCCAAACCAGCTTCGCCGTCTCACCCCAATACGAAACCGGCACAAAATCAGTCAGCTGATACCCCCAAATACTCAAAAACGTATGCGCCAAAATCAACCACAAACACGCATGCCCATTCCAACGATGCCAAACCGTCAACCGATCAAACCCAACAAGCCGCTCCAACCACGGCAACCGCGCAAGCAACACCACCTCAACCAACGCCAAATACGCACCCAACAACCCCGTAATCCGCGACAAACTCAGCGCAACACTCCCCGTACTCGTACTCCTCAAATCACCACTCTGCAACCCCCCATGCACCCACAACCAAAAAATCACCACCACATTCCCCAACACAACCACCCACACAAACCCCAAACCAACACCACGCCACCACCGCCGCCGCAACCGCCCACGCCCACGCACAACAGCACCAGCCCCAGACGAACCCCCCACCACACCCCCCACCGAACTCACCCCAACTCACCCAACCCACACAAACCAACACACAACAACACCCACACCCCCAAGAACCCGAGGACAACCACGGTCACCGACCACCCACTCGCGAACACTCAATAACCGACAGACGGATTACTCCGCGTCGAATCGGCCACAAACGCCGCCACATCTCTCAACTGCTTGAACGTCAACCTGTCGGTAAACGGAGGCATGTCACCCTCACCCTCCACCAACACCCGAAACACACGCTCAAACGACTCCCGCCGACGATCAAAATTGACCCCACGCGACCTCACCCTCGCAATCACACCCGCCGCCTTCAACGTGTGACAGACACCACACTCAGCCCTAAAAACCTTCCTACCCGCCACAACGTCACCCCTCGGCGCCACCCCAACACCTCCATCCGCCACCTCAACCACCGACACGAAAACGGCGACCACGATCAAAGCCAACACAATGCGGACCCGGGCGAAGATAGCCGCCAACGTACCCGCTTCACCCGCACAAGGCCAACCCACAAACACGCTACTTCTTCGGCGCCAGCACCGCGGTGAAGTCCGCACCCGTGATCTTCGCCAGGATCGGATTGCCGCGCGTCACCTTGTCCACAAACGTCGAGACGTCTTCGATCTCTTTCCACTTCATCTTGTCCTGGATCGTCTCATGACCGCTGATCGCCAGCACGATCGCCGACATGCACAGGTTCCACGACACCCTCAAGCTGTTCAAGCTCGGGCCCGGATCCGTCTTCAGCTTGTCCTGACCAAACCCGACCGCACGCGCCGCCTTGAGCGCATGACACTGACCGCAGTACTTCCTGTACAGCTTCCTCCCAGTCTCGAGAGTCTCTGGGGTAGGCGGCGTCCGCCCCGCCCAACCAGCCGTCACCGGCACCGCGAGCACAACGGCGAGCACGAGGACCACAACGAGACGCAGGCGAAACCCCAAAGCCGCATCACGATAGCGGCTTACCCGGCAACGCTGTGCTCCCACAACTCGAGGGGACGCACCGGCCACCCCGGAGCCGCGTCGGGTGGGGCAGGAGCGCAGTGTCCTTACGCAAGGACTCCGAGATTCGGGTGGTCAAGTGCCCCGAGCGTCGTTATAGTTCCTGAGGTGACTACGAGGCGCTTCTGGGCGTTTGCGGCGCTCACGATGGTCATGGGGGTCGTCCTTGCGAGTACCGCCCTGGCACAGACGACGGCGAAGCCGGGCGATCCTCAGGCGGGCCGGAAGATCTTCAAGGAGTTCTGCGCCAGGTGCCACACCTTCATGGCAAACGGGACGCACGCGTCCGCCAAGGGAGGCGTTCAGGGCTCCGACCTCGACGTGCTCAAACCGCACTACTCGAGGGTTGTCACGGCGATCGTCCAAGGCGAGGGAGGCCTACCCGCCGAGTACTTCCTGGCACGCCTGACCTTCCAGCAGATCTACGACGTCGCGTCGTTCGTCGCGAGATACGCTGGCAAGCCCGCGCCGAAGACGGTCTCGACCACAGCTGTCAAGAAGACCACGGTCGGCTAGCAGACGCTCCCGTAGCGATGCTCGGTGAACGCCTGACGCGGCTGCCGCTTCTCGGGGCCCTCGTTGCCGCCAGTGCGCTGGCGAGCGCCGAGCCGGCGGGTGCCGCCTCCCCGAAGCTCAGCTGCAAGATCGCCAAGGCACTCGAGCTCGTGCCGGCGCAGCCGGTCTGGTTCCCCGTCCCGCAGCCGGCGGACACGACGCTGACCGTGAACGCGGACGCGCCGCCGAAGTACGTCCGCGGGCTCAAGTGGTCCGTCGAGACTCGCTACTTCTGGCTCGTGCGGGTGCCCCGTGGCGGGAAGCTCGGCGACCCGAAGGCGCAAGTCGTCTTCAACGCCCGCTTCGAAAACCTCGGCCGGAACGTCGTCGTTCTCAGACAGAGGGACGGACGGCTGTTCGCGCAATGGAACACGTCGGGGAAGGGTCCCGATACCACCGTGGTGGTGGCGAAGAACATCACCGGCACCGAGTTCGGCCAGTTCCTCGCAACACTCCGAAACGTGCAATACCCCACCGGCTGCTAGTACCGACGCCCTGCCGGGCCCGACGCCACCCAACACCGGCGGATGCCACCACGGACGCGCACGACCTCTCCGTATGCTGTGAGGCGCGTGGCGAAGAAGGCGAAGACACCGCGGCCGCCCGTGCAGGCGCCGAAGCGGCGTGACACCCGGTCCGGCGGCGGCCTCGGGTCGGTGCCGCGCTGGGCGATTGCGGTCGGCGCGCTCGTCGCGGCCGGCGTCGTCGCAGCAGTGGTGTTCGGGACGTCCGGGGGCGGGGGAAGCGGCGGCGGAGACGTGAAGGCCGCGATGGCGGCCGCCGACTGCACGCTCAGAGAGATCAAGCCCTTCCCGCCGAAGAACAAGGTGAACTACCACGCCGACTCGCCGACGCTCGCCTCGAGGGTGAAATGGAGCACGTCCCCGCCCTCTGCCGGCGGGCACTACGGGCGGTGGGCCGTCTGGGGCTTCTACCGCGGGGCGATCAATCCGCGACAGGTCGTCCACAACCTCGAGCACGGGGCCGTCGTGATCTGGTGGGGTCCGAAGGTGCCGCCCGCGACCGTCGACCAACTCGAGGCGTTCTACCGCGAGAGCCCGAACTCGATGTTCGGCACACCGATCGCCGGGCTCGGGAACAAGATCGCGCTGACGGCGTGGACCGGCGACCCGTCGACGTACTACCGTGGACGGCGACTACGGCGTCGGCCACATCGCCGTCTGCCCGCGGTTCGACGAAGAGGCCTTCGCCGCATTCCGCTCCGCCTACCGCGGCGAGGGGCCCGAGGGAATCCCGGCGTCGAGCAACACCCCCGGCTCCGGCCCGCAGTAGGCGCAGGCGTCAGCTCCCGGGCCTCAGCCGCCGGGGAACTCGCCGAGCTTCACGTCGACGGTGGCCGAGCTTCCGTTCTGGCGGACGATCTTCACCTTGACCGTCTGGCCGGGCCGGTGCGCCGCCAGCACCGAGCCGAGCTCGTCCGAGGTCGGCGTGGGCTTGCCCGCGATCGCGACGATCACG
The DNA here is from genome assembly GCA_963781435.1 of uncultured Actinomycetes bacterium. Taxonomy (GTDB): domain Bacteria; phylum Actinomycetota; class Thermoleophilia; order Gaiellales; family Gaiellaceae; genus PALSA-600. Next base: position 27,286 of record CAWAGR010000021.1, read on the forward strand.
TCACCCGCGCCGATCCCCGCCTTCGCGGCCGGGCCGTTCGCCGTGACGCTGCCGACGTAGACGCCGTTGCCGGTCTCGCCGATCTCGACGCCGAGGTAGGCGCGGTGCGAGTTGACGACCTTGCCGTGCTTGACGATCTGGCCCGCGATGTCGCGCACGGTGTTGCTCGGGATCGCGAAGCCGATTCCGGCTGCAACGCCACCGAGCTGCGGATCGCCGGCAGCGAGCGTCGGCACGCCGATCACGCGTCCCTGGATGTCGGCGAGCGCGCCGCCGGAGTTGCCGGGGTTGATCGGCGCGCTGGTCTGGATCGTGTTCGGAAGTGTGATGCCGCTGCCCTCGCTCGCGCTGCGGCCAAGCGCGCTGATGATGCCCTGGGTCACGCTCGAGCTGAGGCCGAGCGGATTGCCGATCGCCATCGCGATGTCGCCGACGCGGAGCTTCGACGAGTCGGCGAACACCGCCGGGCGCAGGCCGGCCGAGCTCGGCACCTTGATCACGGCGAGGTCGTCGGCGGCGAACTTCCCGACCAGCGTCCCCTTCAGCCGGCGGCCCTTCGACGTGGTGACGACGAAGCTCGTCGCCGTGCCGACGACATGCGCGTTCGTGACGATGTCGCCCTTCGCGTCGAAGACGATTCCGGAGCCGAGGCCCTCCGAGGTCTCGATCTGGACGACCGACGGGGCGACCTTGCGGTAGACGTTGACGAAGTCGGCCTGGAGCTGGGCGGCCACGGAGGGGCCGGCGTCCCTCGCGCCGGACGCCGCCCTGGCGAGGCTCGACTGGCTCGAGCCGAAACCAACGACCACGGCGACGAGAACCGACAGCGCGAGGATGGCGAGTGGAATCCTGAGACGAGTCATCTGCCCGTTCTACCCCAAGGGCGCCGGCAGCACCTAAGAATCCCTTTAAACGGGCGCCGACGTGATGATCGGCTTGCTCGTCGGTTGCTCGGTGCCACCCGCGCGCTCGATCGTGACCGCGACGATCGCGCCCGACGGGACCGGCTGCTCGAGCCGCACGGCGACGGTTCCGCCGCCGCCGAACGTGCCCGCGGGTGCGGCGGCGCCGTCCTGGATCACCCACGCCTCGTAGGTCTTGCCGGCCGGCGCGGCGGCGAGGTTCGAGACCACGAGCACACCGTGCTTGCCGGAGCCGACGACGACGGAGCCGTTCGCGCCCTGGAGCGGGACGGTCTGTAGCGCCTGGCGCGCATCGTCGAGGCGGCTGCGGAGGCTGACGTTCCAGATCCCGAGCCCGATCACGAGACACGCGGCGAGGGCGGCCACCGCGGCGACGGCCGTGCTCGCGCGCGCCCAGCGCGGCCGGAGCGGTACGACGTTCTGGCGCTCGACGCGAGCCGCCTCCAGGATCCGCTCACGGAGCGGCGCCGGCGGGTCGACGGGCGGCGCGGCGTAGGCAAGCGCGACCGCTGTCGCCGAGAGCGCTGCCAGGTCGTCCTGACAGGTCGCGCAGCCGGCGAGGTGCTCCTCGTAGGCGCGTGCCTCGGCCGCGCTGAGCGCATCGAGCGCGTAGGCGACGGTCAGCTCGTTGTAGGCGTCGTGCTCCATGCATCTCCTTCGAGCGGGGACTCGAGTAGCTCGCGCAGATGCGCGAGGCCGGTGAACATACGACTCTTGATCGTGCCAAGGGGCTCGCCGAGTCGCTCGGCGAGCTCGGACTGCGTGAAGCCTCCGTAGTACGCAAGCTCGATCGCCTCGCGCTGGGTGTCGGGCAAACGGCGCAGGGCTGCCTGCACCCGCTCGCGCTCGAGCCGCAGCCAGGCATCGTCCGCGGCCGATCCCTCGCTGCCCACGTCGTGCGACTCGGTAAGCGGCTCTGCCCGTCGGCGCTGCTCGCGCCGGACGAGATCGACGGCTCGCCGGTGCACGAGCGTCAGGATCCAGGTGCTGGCCTTGGCACGCTCCGGGATGAAGCGGCCGGCCCCTCGCCAGACCGCGAGAAAGGCCTCCTGCACCGCGTCCTCCGCAAGCGCCTCGTCGCGCAGGACACGCAACGCGAGTCCGTAGGCGACGCGGCTGTGCCGGTCGTACAACTCCGCCAGTGCAACCTCCTCGGAGCGCGCGACCAGAGCTACGACCGCTTCGTCGGAAAGGTGGGCAAGGTCGCGGGCCATCACTTGTATTCGATCACGGGCCCATTGTGGTTCGTTCGACCGGTCCGAACCGATCACGAAGCAACGGCGAATGAGAGTCGGCTCGCAACCGCGGGCAACGACGAAGGAGGTTCCGAGATGAGCGGTACGACTCGCGCCCAGTTTCTCGCCCGCGGCACGAAGGGCGGACTCGCCCTGGTCGCCGGCGGTTCGATTCTCGGCCTCGCCGAGGGCACCGCGTTCGGCGCGGTCACAGCCGACACCGACATCGCGAAGCTCGCCGCGACGGCCGAGCTGCTCGCGATCGACTTCTACGGCCAGGCAATCGCGTCGAAGAAGCTGAAGGGCGACGAGCTCAGCTACCTGGTCGGCGCGCTCGGGAACGAGCGGGCGCACTACGCAGCGCTCAAGGGCGTCCTCAAGACGGCAACGCCGGCCGGCCTCAAGTTCACCTACCCGAAGGGCGCCTTCGACTCGCGCAAGAGCATCGGCACACTCGGTCAGGCGCTCGAGACCGCGTTCGTCGGTGCGTACATGGGCGCCGTGACGGCGCTGAAGAGCAACGACTTGAAGGGCGTCGCAGCAGCGATAGGCGCGTGCGAGTCACGGCACCTGAGCGTGCTCACGAACATCGCCGCCGGCTCGATCGTCCCGGCGCCCGACCTGCCGAAGGTCCTGACGGCCGCCCAGGCGACCGCGGCCGTGTCGCCGTTCCTCGTCTAGGGGCGGCCCCGAATGCCGGGCGCCCGCTCCTGCAGCGGGCGCCCGCGACACCCGTTGCCCGGGCGCGTGCCCGTCCCGGCTACCGCTTGCGGACGACGAGCGTGGCCTTCATGCCGAGTCCGGCATGCGTCGGGATGCTGCACCACAGCTTGTAGCGGCCGGGAAGGAGTTTCACGCTCAGGTCGAAGAACTTCCCCGGCTGGATCAGCGGTGTGCGGTAGACCTTCGTCCCCCCGATCCGCTGGAGGCGCAGGTCGTGCGGGTCCTCGCCGAAGTTGACCAGCTCGACGATTGCGGGGCCCTCGGTGACCTTGCTTCGCGAGAGCGCGAACCAGAATTCCTTCGCGCTCACCTGGACGCGGGCCGGCGAAACCGTCGCGTGTGCGGGAATCACGGCCAGGATGGCCACCGTCGCGAGCGCCGCAAGCGCGGCGAGCCTCACTTGAGGAGCGCGGGGCGCTTGAACGCCTGCACGCCGGGGATGACGGCGTTCGCGTCGATGTCGAGCCACTGCTCGAGGATCGCCGAGTAGACCGCGCGAAAGTCCGCGCTCGGCTTCAGGTTGCCCTGGCTGTCGAGGCCGCCCGAGACGCCCGGGAAGCTGCCGATCTGCTGCCCCTTCAGCTTCGAGCCGATCAGGAAGCCGACGCCCGCCCCGCCGTGGTCGGTGCCGTTCGAGGCGTTCTCGGCGCCACGGCGGCCGAACTCCGACCACACGTGCACGAGCACGCGGTCGGCGATGCCGCGCGACTCGAGGTCGCGCTGGAACGCGAGCAGGGACGCGGACGCGAGCCCGAGATCGCGGTTCATCGCTGCGACCTGCCCGGCGTGCGTGTCGAAACGGCCCATCGTCAGCCCGACGACGCGAACCGGCATCCCGGAGGCGATCATCGCCGCGAGTCCGGCGAGGCGGCGCGGGAACGGGTCGGCGGAGCTCGGGTAGGCGACGGGGCTGTTGAACCCGTACTTGAAGTTGCCGAGCTGGTAATAGAGATGGTGCGCGTCGTATGCGGTCTGGCCGGCCTGCTTGAGGCCCACGTCGGTCGACTTCTTGTGCGCCGCGCCGATGTTCGCCGCCATCTGGAGCATCGAGGCCTCGAGCGGGTGCGGCGAGATGCCCGGCGGTGCGAACTGGTACTGGTCGGCGCCCTGCAAGGTCGCGACGGGAACCTTCGCGGTCGCGAGGGCCGGATGCAGCGTCGCGTCGAGCGTGAGCCCCTGGACCGGGTTGTCCTGGACGCCGACCTGGTCGAGGTAGCGGCCGAGCCAGCCGGTGCGCAGGTGCGCGTCGGTCTGGCCCACCTCGTAGTAGTGACGGGCGGTGAAGTGGGACTTGTCGGAGTTGTCGTAGCCGACCGCCTGGAGGACGGAGACCTTGCCCTCGGCGTGCAGGGTCGCGAGGCCGCCGGCGCTCGGATGCCAGCGCAGTCGCTCGTCTTCGGCGAATGCCGTGCCCTGTGTCTGGGCGATCGCCAGCGTCGGTCGAAGCGAGTAGTAGGCCGGATCGCCTGCCGGGAACAGCACGCTCAATGCGTCGATGCCGCCGTTCAGGAAGATCGAGACGAGCACCTTCTGGTTCGCCGGCGCGTTGGCCGCCGCCTGGGCGATCCCGTCGTCGAGCGCGACGCTCGAGAGGCCGTTGCCGCCGTAGACCGCGAGGGCGAGCCCGGCGGAGCGCGACAGGAACGAGCGGCGGCTCATGCCCGTGCCCGCCGGGATCGGCATGCCCGGCTCGATCTCCGGCAAACCGCTGCCCGCCGCCACGGCGCGCCTGAAGCTCTCCGAACGGTTGCAGTCGTAACAGGCTCATGCCCGCTCCAGTGGCCGGCAAAGCCGGCACCTCCGCTCCCTGTGAGCCTCCGTCCAGCCTACGACTCATGCCGTCTGGAGGTCGGGGGACGAGGCGATCAGCCGGCGCAGCGCGGTCTCGACGGAGTCTGGGGCGATCTTCCGCTTGAGCTGCGCCGCGGCGAAGGCCTTGAGAAGCCCCTGCGTCGTCGGCGTGATCGTCGGCGAGCCCCAGAACTGGAGTGCCCGCTCGACGAGCTTCGGAGGATCGCTCGGACTGTCGGTGGGAGTGGAGCCGTCGGCCTGTGCCACCGCCGCGATGAACCAGCGCGCGCGGAACGTGGAGGTGTCAAGCCAGCGCGTGTCGTCCCAGCCGCCGACATCGGGCGGGTAGAAGAGCTGCTGCCCGGCCTGCTGACCGAGCGTCCACCAGGTGGAGGTGTCGATGTAGCGGCCGCGCATCCGCAGCAGGCCTGCGTTGAAGACGACGGGCGGCGTCGCCATGCGCGGGCCGTTGTAGAACTCGGGGTGCAGGAGGATCGCCTCGACGACCGGCCGCACCTTCCGCGCAGCGTAGAGCTCCTGCAATGCCTTCGAGGTCGTCGCGTCGATCGGCGTCGGGACGAAGTAGCTCCAGAGCTTCGTGACGAAGAACGAGGGATGGAGCTCGTGGTCGAGGCAGAGCTGGCACGAGTCCTGCCAGGCGTAGTTGCCGGTCTTGCCGAAGATCGTCTTGTTCGTGTTGTCGTGGCGAGTGGCGTCGTAGGTGAACCCGGTGCTCTGCCGGTTGACGACGTTGCCGCGCCAGCCGGTCAGCGCTCGTGCCTGCTCGCGGACGTCGGTCTCGGTGTAGGCGCCCCGATTGGCGCCCAGGGTGAAGAGCTCCATCAACTCGCGCGCGTAGTTCTCGTTCGGCCGCTGCCTGATGTTCTGGTTGCCGTTCAGGAACACCAGCATCGCCGGATCCTGTGTCACGCCGAGCAGGATGTCCTTGAACGAGCCGAGCGCATTGCGCCGGAACAGCTCGATCTGGTCGAGCATCAGCCGCTGCGAGGCAACGCCCACGTTGGAGGTCGCGAACCAGTCGTGCCAGATCAGCGTCATCCGCTCGATCGTCGGCGCGGTCGTCCGCACCATCCTGTCGAGCCACGAAAGGTGGTCGTGCCCGATCGCATCCATCGGCGCAAGAGCCCGGTTCCTTTCGTCCTTCGGATCCGGGCCGACGAGCTGGTACGGCACGGGGCGCGTCATCGAGCGGACCGCGCTCTTGAGCCCGAGCTTGGTCAGCTTCTCCGCCTCTCCCGCACGAGCGCCGAAGCCCGCGCGCCATAGAAGCCGTTCCGCCTGGACCTTGCCGAAGGGACCGCTGTACTTCGGAACGTCGGTCATCTACCCCGGATTAGAGCGCATTGTCACACGCACGGCAACCCCAGATCGGGTGGACCGTCGCCACCCGCAGCACCGGCCGAAGCGGGAATCAACGTCTACCATCGTTGCCGGAGGGACGAACCCGAAAGAAGGTAGACACATGAACGTTCTGAGGAGTCTCGCGATCGGCCTGGCGGCGACAACGGCGCTCGGCGCCGCCACGTCGGCGACGGCCGCGATCGATCCGTCTGCGTCCGCGGTCCTCGCGGGAGCGCTCAAGCCGGCGATGCAGATGAAGCTCAAGAAGGCCGTGCCGGGCCTCGTGGTCACCAAGGTCACGTGCTACGTGCCGGCCACGAGCGCGTTGATCTCCGGCAAGTGCACCGCAAAGTTCAAGGTCACGAAGTACTCGCTGCTCGGCGTCTACAAGACCAAGGCGACTCTGAACAACCAGAGCCGGCTCGCCTGGTCGACCACCTCGGTCTCCTGCACGGACGCGGAGACGCACGCCAAAGTCAAGTGCTAGACGATCTCGGCGAGCTCAGGCGCGGGCGAGTCGGCGTCGCGTGTGGTCAGGGCCGCGTAACGCCCGCCGCGAGCGAGCAGCTCGTCGTGCGTACCCGCCTCGACGACGCGGCCCTGGTCGAGGACGACGATCTGGTCGGCGTCGCGGATCGTCGAGAGCCGGTGCGCGATCGCGATCGTCGTCCGTCCCTCGACGAGTCTCGCCAGGGCCTCCTGCACCAGCCGTTCCGTCTGCGTGTCGAGGGACGAAGTCGCCTCGTCGAGCACGAGAATCGGCGGATTGCGCAGGATCGCGCGGGCGATCGCCATCCGCTGCTTCTCGCCGCCCGAGAAGCGGTAGCCGCGCTCGCCGACGACCGTCTCGTAGCCCTCCGGCAGCGACGAGATCAGCGCGTGGATCTGCGCCGCCCGCGCCGCGTCCTCGACGTCCTCGTCGCTCGCGTCGGGCTTCGCGAAGCGTAGGTTCTCGCGCACGGTCGCGTTGAAGAGGTAGGTCTCCTGCGAGACGACGCCGACCGTGGCCGCAAGCGACTCGAAGGTCAACTCACGCACGTCGACGCCGTCGATCGTCACCCGTCCCCGGGAGGCGTCGTAGAGCCGCGAGACGAGGTAGCCGAGCGTCGTCTTGCCGGCGCCCGTCTCGCCGACGATCGCCGTGGTCGTGCCGGCCGGGATCGCGACGTCGATGCCGGCGAGCGCCCACTCGCCGCTGCCGTAGCGAAACCAGATGTCCTCGAGCCGCACGTCGCCACGCACGTTCTCGACGGTTCGCGTCCCCTCCTCGATGTCCACCGGCAGGTCGAGGTACTCGAACACGCGGTCGAAGAGCGCGAGCGAGCTCTGCACGTCGACCGAGATCGAGAGCAAGCTGCCGACGGGCGCGAACAGGCGCGTCTGGAGCGTCGTGAAGGCGACGAGCGTCCCGATCGAGACCACCCCGGTCAGGCCGGCGACCCAGTAGACGGCCGCCGGCATGATCGCGAACGTCATCTGGATCGACGCCATCATCCAGCGGCCCGCCATGCGGCTGCGGATCTCGAGCCCGGCCAGCCGCTGCGACTCGTAGTCGAACCGCTGGGCGAGCTCGCTCGAGCGGCCCATCGTCTTGCCGAGCAAGATTCCCGAGACCGACAGCGACTCCTGGACGAGTGACGACATGTCCGCCATCGACTCCTGCCGCACGGTCGCGATGGCGCGCCGCTGCTGGCCGACCTTCCGGGTCATGTAGACGAAGAGCGGCAGCAAGGCGAGCGCGAAGAGGGCGAGCTGCCAGCTCAGCAGGAACATCGCGATCACCGTCGCGATCACCGTCGTCACGGTCGACATCACCGACGTGGCGGTCGAGGTGAGGACGTTGTCGACGCCGCCGATGTCGTTCGCGATCCGGCTCTGCACCTCTCCGGTGCGCGTCTTCGTGAAGAAGGCGAGCGAGAGGCGCTGGAGGTGGCGGTAGACCGCGGTGCGCAGGTCGTGCATCACGCTCTGGCCGACCTGCGTCGAGAGGTACGACTGGACGACGCCGATCGCGCCGGTCGCGAGTGAGATCGCGATCATCCCGCCGGCGAGCAGGCTCAGCAGCGCCATGTTCTGGTCGGGGATCGCCGTGTCGAGGATGTCGCGGAGCAGGAACGGCGAGACGACGCCGAGCAAGGACGAGAAGACGATCAGCGCCGAGACGACGGTCAGCTTCAGCCGGTACTGGCGGAACAGGCGCCCGATGCGGCGCAGGTTCGCCTTCCGCACCGCGGGATCGGCGGGACGCTCGACCGCCTCGCGCGGAGAGAATGCGCTGCGTGGCCCTGGCATGGAACGAACGGTACCGACTGGGCTAGAACGCGAACCGGTCGCGCGGGGGGCGCTGCCAGACGGCCCCGATCGGCTTCGGCGGGATCTCGCCTGCCGCGAGGCCCCGCGCGATCTGGTCGACGACGCGGTGAACCTGGTCGGGGCTCGTCGTCCAGAGGTGCGACTCCTTGTACGGGTCGACGTCCCACGTGATCGCCTCGACCCAGATCATGTGCGACCGCCTACCAGTGACGACCAGGTACGGCGTCAGCACGAGGAAGCGGAGGACCGGTGAGATGATCTCGTGGTAGAGAAAGAGCGGGAATGCGGTCAGCACGTCGAACAGCACCACCGCCGGGATGGGCACCAACGCCTGTGGCGAGTCGTAGTCGGACGGATGCCATTTCGGCGGGGCGTAACGCGAGACGTAGATCTCCCATTCGCGCCCTTTCGGGTCGGTCACCTTCCGAGTCGGCCACAGGGTGCTCACGGCGCTTGCGGAGTATCCTCCCTCCGCCGCGCGAGAGCAGGCGTCGCTCTACGAACCCGCCGCGCGCCGAAGCTCCTGGCGCAGCAGCGCATCCGGCTGCTCGCCGTCGGAGCGCCAGGTGATCCGGCCCTTCGGGTCGATCACGTAGAAGGTCGGGAAGTAGCCGAGGCGGTAGGCCTTCGACACCGGCCCCGGTGTGCCGTGGTCGGGGAACGTGACCGGGGAGACGCCGGGTGTGGGGTCGAGCAGGGCGGGGAACGGGAGGCCGAAGTAGGAGTGGTAGGCAAAGACGCTGGCCGCGTCGGCGCCGCTCCCGTCGATCGAGACGAACGCGTATTTCGACTTCGGCAGCGAGTTGGCGAGGTCGCGCAGGTGCGGGGCCTCTGCGGCGCAGTGCGGGCACCAGGTGGCGAAGATCTCGAGCAGGACGGCCTTGCCGCGAAGCTCGCCGAGGCTCACTGCCCGGCCGGTCGGCGTCTTCAGCGTGAAGGGCGGCGCTTCGCTTCCGACCGGAAGCAGGTCGGGGTTCCCCGGCGGCTTGGCCGCAGCCGCGGGCGCGTCCGGGAGGGTGCCGGCACCCGGTGCGTGCGTCGGAGAGAAGCCCACTGCCCGCGCGGCGCGAACGAGCGCGGGCGAGGCGGCGCGGTCCTCCGCGGACAGCGGGGTCGCGCGAGGCGGCGGCGCGTTCGACGAGGTGGTCGCGACGAGCACGGCGGCCACAACCGTGATCGCCAGCGCGAGCGCGAGCGCGATCGCGAAGACCTGCCGTGTGCGCTTCGAGAGCGGCCTGCCTCCCGGGAGCGGCGCCTGCGCGCGCGGCGCGGGCACTCAGCCTTCCGCGAGCCGGTCGAGGTCGTGGACGACGTCGGCCGTCTGGACGGTGGAGTCGTAGACGAGCCGCTCGCGTCCCTCCGGGTCGATCAGGAGCGAGGGGGCCGAATGCGTGATCGTCCCCTTCGCGCCGGGAAGCACGGCAATACGGTAGGCGTCCCAGACCTTCCGAAGCTCCGCGCGGGTGCCGAGCAGCCAGAGGAATGACGGCGCCAGTCGATGCTGCCGGGCGTAGCGACGGACTGCGGCGGGCGTATCGCGGGCCGGGTCGACGCTGACGGAGAACACCCGTAGCCCTGCGCGGCGTGCGGGCGCGCTCCGCAGGGCGGCGTTGAGATTGCCTGCGATCACGGGGCACACGTCCGGACAGTAGGTATAGAGGAAGGTGACGAGCACCCACCGTCCACGCTGGCCGGCGAGGGTGACCGTACGACCGTGCTGGTCGCGGAGTGCCAGGCTCGGCGCAGCGGGCCGCTCCGGAAGGACCGTGCCGCGGTAAGAGGCCTGCGCGTCCGCGCCGCTCCCGCCGCAGCCCGCGGCCACGGCGAGGAACGCGAACAGCAGGACGGCCCCGCCTACGACGTAGGCGTAGATCGCTCTACGCCGGATCGGGGTCTCCCTTCCGCCGCCGCCCGAGCAGCAGGCGCGCGCCGAAGGCGACGCCGCAGAGGAGGATCACGCCGGCGACGATCTGGACGCGTTGGCGGTTGCTCGAAGAGCTCGACGCGGCGGGGGCGGTGGGCAGGGTAATCCCGCGCTCGCGCGCGAGGACCCGCACCGCCTTCTGCGCCGAGGCCGCGAGCGCGTTGCCGTCGATCGTGCCGGGCGAGGGCAGCCGCGCGAGCAGCTCCTTGTCCTTCGGGAGCGCGTCGCCGCTGCGGAAGACGCCGTAGCCGTTCGGCATCACGACGAGCAGCACGCCCTTGTAGTAGTAGACGAGCTCCTGGCCGAGGAAATCCGCGTAGCGCTGCGGCTTGCGGTAGAGAACCGGCACCGCCCCGAGGTCGCCGCGGGTGGCGATCAGCGCGACCCGTACCTCGAAGCGCTTCTGCTTCGCCGCGGCAAGCAGCTGCGTCAACTCCTGCGAGGCGGTGTCGCTCACCTTGGACTCGAACGGCAGGAACACCGGCAGCGTGATCAGGTAGTCACTGGCCGGATCGCCGTTCGCCGCCGCGAGCGGGGCGAGGATGGCCGAGCTCGCGAGCAGGATCGCGAGGAGGGACACCAGGCGGAGGCCGGGAATCAACGGTTTCGCCAGGCGCGTCACGCACGAAGGATGGCGGTAACGACGGCGGCCGTGTCGGCGACTGCGCCGGGGAGTGCCAAGGCGGCGCGTCACGACTGCGCCCGTCATCACTGGGCCCGCCGCGGGAACAGGAAGGTCGGGTGCGGCGGCACGTAGGCGCCCAGCTCGACCACGATCTGCGCGCCCGGCGTCAGCGGGACCGCGGCCGGTGGCCCGTCGAACCGCTTGCCGCCGACGTAGGCACGCACCGGCGACACCGAATGGAACGAGAGGAGAGCGCGCGGCCCGAGGCGCCGGCCCCAGATGCGGAAGAGGTCGCCCAGGCGCAGCGTCGACCCGCGGGCGACCTCGACGATCCCGGTCGGCGTGAGCGTGCGCGCCGGATAGACGCAACCGCCGCGCGCCACGCCGATCCCGGCCGGAACGATCACGACCCGCCGGTGCGCGAAGAGCTCGACATGCACGCGGAACGTCTTGCCCGACCGGCCGCAGGTCAGCGCCCCGACGGGCCGGCCTGCGCGTGCCACGGCGGGCGGCCGGTACCGCGGCCCCGGACCGATCGGCAACGGCACGACCGACGGGTCGCCGCCAAGGGCAAGCGCGGCCGCGAGCAGGATCATCGCCTGCCTCGAGCGCGGCGCCTCGTCGAAGTCCGGCAGGAAGCTGAGCGCAGCCGCCGCGAGGCCGCAGACGAGCGCGAGCGCGCAGGCCAGACGCGCGGGCGTCTCGGGTAGCGCCGAGACGACTACTCCGTGCCAGAACACGGGCAACGAGCTCAGGGTGACGGCCGCGGCGACGCCGCCGACGACCCCCGCGGCGTGAACGCGACGCTGCCCTCGCATGAAGGCGAGCAACCCGCCGAGCGCGACTGCGACGGCGATGCCCGAGACGAGCTGAAGCCACGCGACGCCGCCCGTCGGCGCGGCCCGCATCGCGAAGGTGGTCGCGGCCACGAGAGCGGCCAGCCCTCCGGTGACGCCCAGCGCTACCGTCAATGCACCTCGCCACGGCCGCCGTCGCGACACCGCCCAGATCACTGCCGTAAGGGCGATCGCGCCGCCGAGCCAGGGCCAGAGTGAAGGACGCGCCACACGGATGAACGTGCCGCCGATCGTCGCCGCACGCCCGTCCACCTCGACCGGGATCGAGAAGCGGCCCGCGGGGCCGGGCCGCGCCGAGGGCGGCGGCGCGAGCCGGTGGTCGTGCCACGCGAGCGAGCGTCCGTCGCCGACGCGAACCCAGCCCGAGCGCTCCTTCGAGACGAGCCCGTCGGCCGTCGCGGTAGGCGAGCCTGCGTTCACCCAGACGCCGTTATCGCCGATCCGGAACATCGGCTCGCGCAGGCTGCCGCGCACCAGCAGCACGACGCCGTCGTCCACGCGTGCCTCGAGCGCACGGTCGCCGTCGAGCACGCGGACCTGAACGCCCGGCAGCGACCGCGAGACGAGGTCGAGCTGGAGACGGTAGTCGAGCGCGACGGTAGCCCCGCCCCCGTGCGCGACCGCCGAGGCCGGGAGGGCGAGGGCGGCGGCACCTGCAAGGACGGCGGCGCCTGCGACGAGACGCAATGCGGGCCCAAAGCGCGGCGGCAAGCGCAGCCTCGGCGCTCTACGGAGAGTCACCGTCGGGCTCGGCCGGGGCGAGCCCGATCACCTTGCGCTGGCCGCCGACGGTGAAGACGACGTCGATCGTGTCGTGCTTGCGGTAGGTGCCGGCGATGCCGAGGAGCATCGAGAGCCAGCGCCAGAAACCGAGGCGTCCCTCACGGGCGAGCGAGCGGTTGAACAGGAGGCTCGACCCGACGACCTCGTAATCGGCGCCCTCCACCTGAGGCACGCCGTTCACGAACACCTCGTACGGATGGCTCACGTACGAAGGCAGGTCGACGCGCGAGCGACTCTCCACGGCTAGAGGTTCGCACACGGTGGGCTCGTCGACCGTGGACGGTGGATCACGCAGGCGATGTGAACGAAGTGGCAAGTCGCCACTTGCCGGCGTCGCGGCCCGGGGCGACTCGAGGCTTCGTTCGGCGAGGGGCTCTTAGAGGCCCTCACAGAATGAAGCGTTGAGTCGCCCGGCCGCGCTGGACGGAGCGATCCTTCGTCCTCAGTCGTCCCGATAGCGCTGCTATCGGGACTCCCTGCGTCCTTGACTCGCACCGCCCATCGCACTCGGTCGACGAAGCGTCATTCTGTGAGAGCCTCTTATACGATCCGAGCCGGCGTGCGTCGGAGAGCCCTCGTACTCGTCCTGGCCTCCGCGGCCGCGCTCGGATCGGGAGGAGTCGCCGCCGCCGGGAACGGCGGCCTGTTGCCGCCCTCGCCGCAGTCGCCGAACGCCGACGGCATCAGCGACCTCTACGTCTTCGTCCTCGTTTTCGCGGCCGTCGTCTTTCTGCTCGTCGAGGGCGCTCTCGTCGCGTTCGCGATCCGCTACCGCCGCGGCCGGTTCCCCGCTCCGGCACCGGCAAAGCCGGCACCTCCGCTACTGGGCGGCTCCGTCGAGCCTACGCCGCTGGCGCGCAACGAGGACGGCCCGCAGCTCGAGGGAAGCAGGCGCGCCCAGATCGCCTGGGCGGTCCTACCGGCGGTCGCCCTCGCCGCGATCGCCGGCTTCGTCTTCTACGAGCTGCCCGGGATCACGGACGCCCCGGCGGCGGACACCACGGGCGAGACCCGGATCGTCGTCGAGGGGCACCAGTTCTACTGGCTCTTCCGCTATCCGAACGGCGCCGTCACCGTGAACGAGATGTTCGCCCCGGCCGACACCGTCGTTCATCTCGACGTCACTGCGCCGGAGAACGACGTCAACCACAGCTGGTGGGTCCCGGAGCTCGGCGGCAAGATCGACGCGATCCCCGGTCGCACGAACGAGACCTGGTTCAAGGCGCCTGTGGGCAGCTACGTCGCCCGCTGCGCGGAGTTGTGCGGGATCCAGCACACAGTGATGACCGGCCAGGTCGTGGTCGTGCCCCGCGCTACCTACGTCAGCTTCCTCAACCGCGGTGTCCCCAAGTCGGCCCTCGGGCGCCAGCAGTTCGAAGGAGTCTGCCTCGCGTGCCACCGGCTCGACGAGCCGTTCATCGGCCCCGCGCTGGCGGGTAGCTCGGCGTTCACCGATCGCGCGAGCCTCGAGAAGCTCGTGCGCGAAGGCGTGCGCACGATGCCGGCCGTCGGCAGCACCTGGACGCGCGAGCAAATCGACGCGCTCCTCGCCTACACGAAAGGGCTGAGCGATGGCAGCCAGGGCTGAGCCCGTGCCGTACCGCGCCGACTGGCGACGCCACGGCCTCGCGTCGTGGCTCGCGACGACCGACCACAAGCGGATCGGGATCCTCTACGTCTGGACGGCGCTCGTCTTCTTCGCGCTCGGCGGCATCCTGGCGCTCCTGCTCCGCACGCAGCTCGCGACGCCCGACGAGAGCCTGCTGACGCGCGACTCCTACAACCAGGTGCTGACGATCCACGGCACGACGATGATCTTCCTCGTCGTCCTCCCGATCCTGGTCGGGCTCGGCACCTACGTCGTGCCGCTCCAGATCGGCGCGCGGCGCATGGCGTTCCCGCGACTGGCCGCGCTCTCCTACTGGCTCTACCTCTTCGGCGGGGTCATCGTCTACGCGAGCTTCCTCGCCAAGGGCGGGCCGGCATCCTCCGGCTGGACGGCCTACGCGCCGCTCTCGACGCTGCACTCGCCGGGCAACGGCCAGGACTACTGGATCCTCGGACTGCACCTGGTGGCGATCGGCTTTCTCGCCGCCGCGATCAATCTGGTCGCCACGATCCACACCTTTCGCGCCCGCGGCATGACCTGGATGCGGATGCCTCTGTTTCCCTGGTCGGTCCTCGCCTACGCCTGGGTGCTCGTGCTCGTGCTGCCGGTGTTCGCTGCCGTGCTGACGATGCTGCGAGCTGGACCGCCAGGGGGTCACCCACTTCTTCGACCCGGCAGGCGGCGGCAACCCGCTTGTCTACCAGCGCCTCTTCTGGTTCGCAGCGCATCCCCAGGTCTACGCCCTGATCCTGCCGGCGATGGGGATCGTCTCGGAGATCGTCCCGGTGTTCGCCCGCAAGCCGATCTTCGGCTACAAGGCCGTCGTCTACGCGACATTTGCGATCGCGGCCTTCTCGCTGCTCGCCTGGGGTGAGCACATGTTCGTGGTCGGCCTTCCAACGGGCTTCGACTCGCTCTTCATGATCACGGCGCTCGTGATCGCCGTGCCGGCCGGAGTGAAGATCTTCAACTGGCTCGCGACGCTCTGGCGCGGCAACGTCTCGTTCGACACGCCGATGCTGTGGGCGCTCGGCTTCATCGCCGTCTTCACCGTCGGCGGCCTGTCGGGGATCTTCCTCGCCGCGTTCCCGGTCGACTGGGCGCTTTCGGACTCGGCCTTCGTCGTCGCACACCTCCACTACATGCTCTTCGGCGGCGCGCTCTTCGCGGTCTTTGCCGGCCTTACCTACTGGTGGCCGAAGCTCCATGGCCGCCTGCTCGACGAGAAGCTCGGAAAGCTCCACTTCTGGCTCGTCTTCGTCGGCTTCAACGTGACGTTCCTGCCGCAGCACTTCCTCGGGTTGCTGGGGATGCCCCGGCGCGTCTACACGTACCATTCGGGCGGCCTCTGGGAGGCCTACAACATGGTTTCGACACTCGGCTCGTACGTGATTGCACTCGGCATGCTCGTGTTCCTCGCGAACGTGATCAAGACGGCCCGCACCGGCAGGCGCGCCGGGCAGGACCCGTGGCAGGCCGACACGCTCGAGTGGTACGCAGCCTCACCTCCGCCCGCATGGAACTTCGACCGCATACCCCGGATCACGAGCGCCCGCCCACTGCGCGACCTGCGGCAGCGGCTCGCTGGGGTGAGGGCGCGTTGATCGGCCCGTGGGCACGGCTGCTCGCGGTCGCCGCCGTCTTCGGCACCGGCCTCGCCGTCGTCTCGGGCGTGGCCGACTGGGGCACCGCGCACGAGCTGCTCGCAGCGCTCGCGCTGCCGCCGCTCGCGGGGCTCGTCGTGCTCGCGTGGATCTCGGCCCGGCAGCTCCTTCCGGCCTCGGTCGCGGCCCTCGTCCTGTTCGGGCTCGCGGCGCTCCTGACCCAGCCGGCCGTGCACCTCGCGACCGCATCGCTCGCCTTCGGCGCCTCGGCGCTCCTGTGCGCACAGGCCTGGCGCGACCGCGCTCCCGCCAGCGGCGACGTGCACGACTACGTCACCCTGACGAAGCCACGGGTGATGTCACTACTGCTCCTCACCGGCGGCGCGGCGGCGTTCGTCGGCGCCTCGGGTGTGCCGGCCTGGGGCGTGTTCGCGGTGATGATGCTCGGCCTGGCGCTCGCGTGCGGCGGCGCCGCGGCGCTCAACCACTACCTCGACCGCGACATCGACCAGCTCATGGGCGAGCGCACGGCGCAGCGCCCGGTCGCGTCCGGCCGGATCGCCCCCGAGCTCGCGCTCGAGTTCGGGATCGCACTTTCGGCGCTCTCGTTCGTCCTGCTCGACGCGCTGGTCAACCTGCCCACCGCACTGCTCGCACTCGGCGGCAACCTCTTCTACGTCTTCGTCTACACGCGCTGGCTGAAGCGGACGACGCCGCAGAACATCGTGATCGGCGGCGCCGCCGGCGCCGTGCCTCCGCTCGTCGGCTACGCATCGACGGCCGGGCACCTCGGCTGGGCGGCGCTCGTCATGTTCGGGATCGTCTTCCTCTGGACGCCGCCGCACTTCTGGGCGCTCGCGCTGATGATCCGCGAGCACTACGCGAACGCGCGCGTGCCGATGCTGCCGGTCGTGCGCGGCGAGCGCGAGACCGTGCGCCAGATCCTCCTCTACACCGCCGTGATGGTCGCTGCGACGCTCGCGCCGGTCGGCTTCGGCGTCTTCGGCCTCCTCTACGGCGTGTCGGCGCTCGTGCTCGGCGTGATCTTCACCTGGCTCGCCTGGGCGCTCTGGCGCGAGCTGACGCGGCCGCGTGCGGTGGCGCTCTTCCACTACTCGCTCCTCTACCTGGCGCTGCTCTTCGTGGCGATGGCCGCCGACTCGGTCGTGATCTGATGTCCGAGCCGGCAGAGACCCTGCAGGCTGACACACTCCAGGAAGGGGTCGACTGGACGCCCGGCCTCGGCCGGCGGGCCACCTTCCTCGGCTGGTCGCTGTTCGTGCTCGCGCTGATCATGTTCGGCGGCACCTTCCTGGTCGCACTCGCATACCTCCAGTTCGACTAGGCCAGCGGCAGGAGCCCGCTCGGCCGACGGATGGACGGGATCTTCATCACGGAGCTCGAGCCGGGCGAGGGCATTCGGCTGGCGGTCAAGGATCTCTTCGACACGGCCGGCGTGCGGACGACGTACGGCTCGGCGGTATTCGCCGAGCACGTGCCGACGGAGACAGCCGAGGCTGTGCGCCGCCTCGAGGCGGCCGGGTATGCGAACGTCGGCAAGACGAATCTGGACGAGTTCGCATACGGCGTCACCTCGCAGAACGCGCACTACGGCACCGTCCCGAACCCGGCCGCGCCCGGCCGCACTTCGGGCGGCTCGAGCGGCGGCTCGGCGGCGGCGCTCGCGGCCGGACTCGCCGACGCGGCGCTCGGCTCCGACTCCGGCGGCTCGATCCGGATCCCCGCCGCGTGCTGCGGGATCGTCGGCTTCAAGCCGTCGTTCGGGCTCGTGCCGACCGACGGGCTCTTTCCCCTCGCGCCGAGCTTCGACCACTGCGGGCCGATGGCGCGCGACGTCGCGGGCTGCGTGGCGCTCATGACGGCGCTCGAGCCCGGGTTCGCGGTCGAGCCGGTCGGGCTCGGGGACGTGCGCGTGGGCCTCACCTGGGCCGAGCACGCAGACCCGCTCGTCCGCATGCAGGTCCTCACGGCAGCCGGGTACTTCCCCCGTCGGGAGGCGCTCGCGTTCCCGGAGCCGGTCGGGACGACACCCGCGTTCATGCGCGACGTCGCCGGCGTGCACCGCGAGCTCATCGAGGAGCACGGCGAGCTGTACGGCGAGAACCCGCGGACGAAGATCGAGCAGTGCCTCGCGGTGACCGACGCCGAGGCGGAGGAGGCGGGCGTGGCTCGGCGTGAGTACCGACGCCTCGCGCGCGAGGCCTTCGCCGGGATCGACCTCCTGCTGACCCCCACGCTGATGTTCGTTGCGCCGCCGGCGGACATCGACGAGCTCGCCTGGCGCGAGCGGATCATCCGCTTCACCTATCCGTTCAACGCCCTCGGCTGGCCGGCACTCGCGCTTCCGTGCGGTCCGGCCGAGGACGGGCTCCCGGCGTCGGTCCAGCTCGTCGGCCGTCCCGGCGACGACGCGCGCGTGCTCGCCGCCGGGCTCGCCCTCGAGGCGGCGCTCGCGGTAGCGTCGCGGGCATGAGCCGTAGGCTCGACGGAGGCTCCAAAGAGCGGAGGTGCCGGCTTTGCCGGCGCCGGGAGCGGGTATCAGCCCGTAGGCTCGACGGAGGCTCCAAAGAGCGGAGGTGCCGGCTTTGCCGGCGCCGGGAGCGGGCATGAGCCGCGATGTCGACCTCGCCTTTGCGCACAGCCTGGCCGACGCCGCCGACGCGATCACGCTCGCGCGCTTCCGTTCGCTCGACCTCGTCGTCGAGACGAAGCCCGACCTGACGCCGGTTTCGGAGGCCGACCGGGCGGCCGAGCACGCGATCCGCGACCTCGTCGCGCGCGGCCGACCCGGAGAGGGCGTGCTCGGCGAGGAGCTCGGCGACGACGGAGCGGAAACCCGCTGGATCGTCGACCCCATCGACGGCACGATCAACTACGTGCGCGGCATCCCGGTGTGGGCGACGCTGCTGGCGTTCGAGCAGGAGAGGCGGGTCGAGGTCGGCCTCGTGTCCGCGCCTGCGCTCGGCCGCCGCTGGTGGGCAGTGCGCGGCGAGGGCGCCTGGGTCGAAGGCGAGCGCTGCCGGGTGTCGCAGGTGGCGCGAATCGAGGATTGCGCAGTCTCGACGACGTCCCCGCGCGAGATGCCACCGGGATGGGCGGAGCTCGCGCGTCGCGCGTGGGCGGTGCGCGGATTCAGCGACTTCTGGCAGCACTGCCTGGTCGCCGAAGGCGCCCTCGATGTCGCGACCGACCGAGTCGTGGCCTTGTGGGACTACGCCGCAGTCGCGCTGATCGTCGAGGAAGCCGGCGGGCGGTGCACGACGTTCGAGGGGGACACGCCGACGCCGGACCGCTCGCTGCTGAGTACGAACGGCATGGTCCACGACGAGGTGCGCGCACTACTCTCAGTGCATTAGGCTCCACGCCCAAGCTGAGGAGGCGCGCATGCCTTTCGTGATGGAGATGCACTGGCCGGAGATCGGCGTCGACGAGTACGAGGAGGTCGGGCGTCTTCCCGGCGGTGCGACACGGCGTACGCGCGACGGCTAGCGCGACGTCGGGACGACCGGTTGATGCCGGTGATGGCGGGCGAGATGGGGATCACGAGCCAACCAAAGGTCCGCATCACCCCGGCCCACGCGGCCTTCGTGCCGCACGCCAGAGTCGAGACCGCGTAGCTTTCCGCCGATCTTCTGATGGCTGTTACCGTTCGCCTCGCTCCTCCGCGAGCGCAGAGGCCTCACGCGCTCGAGGGTTTTGGAGGTCAGTTCAACACGAACCTCTTCACGCGAGCCGGACAGGCTCAGGATCTGACGGCGCGGCAGCTCGCCGATCTCCGAGCGACGATCGATGACCTGAAGCTGGGGCACAGCCGCATCTTCATCCGGCGGGGTTTGCGCCCCGAGCTGCCGCAAGGAAAGTCGGCGCCGGAGTTTGTCGCGCTCATGAACACGATCGAGCTCGCGCAAGCGTCGGGCGCGCCCGTCAACCTGACGTGGTGGGGTCAGGGTCCGTACGGGAACGCGCAGGAGCTGCGCGCGCTCAAGTGGCCCAACCGAAGGGTCAGCAACTGGCCTCAACCGTCCTTACGGAAGTGGCCTGTAGAGCTGACCGACCCCGCGCACCCCAATGCGGTGAAGGAACCGAGGCTCATGATGCAGCGCTTCGCCCTGATCATCGAGGAGGCGCGACGGCGCGGATTCGACTGCGTCACCCACGTGACGATCCAGAACGAGGTCAACGACGAGAACACCGACATCGCGATGCAGGGGGATCCGGGGCTCTCGATGAGGTTCTACGAGCTGCTCTATCGACATCTCGACGCCCGGCTCAAGGCGCTTCCTGACCCGAACGACCCGTCCCGGACACTGCGCGAGTCGATCCGGATCGTCGGTGGTGACCTCGTCGAGCGCAAGCTCGCCCCGAAAAGCCACCAAGACGCCTGGCTCAAGTACATGCACGCCAATATGGAGGTCCCTCGCGAGAACTTTCCCAGCGTGATCGACGGCTACTCGATCCACGTCTACTGGCAACCGGATGCAGGCGCCGAGGGGTTTCCCGACAAGCCGGAGACCCGGATCAAGAACCTCGAGCAGACGATCCGCAATCTGCCGAGCAAGAGGCCGGTCTACGTGACCGAGTACGGAGTACGAAAGCTGGGCGCCAAACCTCAGCCGGGCACCTACAAGGGGAAGAAGCTGGAGCACTCGCCCGAGGCCGCGTTCCAATACGCGTGGTTCAATGCGCTGGCGCCTCAGTACGGCTGCGTCGGTCTGGCGAAATGGGTCCTCTACCGCACCGACATCATCCGTGATGGATGGGGCGAATGGGGGATGATCGACGCACCAAAGAGCGGATTCCAGCGGTCTCCCACCTACCGGGTGACGCGGCTGTTCAACAGTCTCATCGGCCCCGGATGGACGGCAGCTGGGTTGGGCCGCAGCCCCGCCGCGGGCCTGTTGGCGAGCAAGTTCGCGGGCCCGGGCGGCAACAACGAGTCGGTCGTCGTGCTCAACAACTCTCCTCAGAGCAAGGACGTGCGAGTCGCGGGACTCAAGGCACGGCGACGGTACCACCGCGTGGACTGGAATCGAGACGGCACGGGGCGACTCGAGCCGCTCGCTTCCGTCACCTCCGACGCCGGCGGCGCGGCGACAGTAACGGTCGCAGGCCACGGCGTGGTGGCCCTCTCTACGCGTTCTCTGGGGATCTAGGAGCCGGCCACCGCGAGCACGGCCTCTTCGTAGACCCGGTCGCGGCCGAAGCGGTCCAGCTCCGCACTCAGGAGGTCGCTCGGGGAGCGCTGCGGCTCGTCCGGCGCGCGCAGCTCCTCGCCGCCGAGCCGGACACCGAGCTCGCTCGCCGGCTCGGTCGGGCGGATCGCGCGCTCGAGCCGCGCCCTCAGCCACCCGCGCAGCAGCGTCGCCTGCGCACGCGGGCCGCGGATGCGGATCTCCTGCTCGCGGATGCCGGGCCAGCAGCTCGCCAGCGTGGCACGCCAGTCGTACGTGCGCGCCCACTCGATGTCCGACACCGCCGACTTGCCGAAGACACCCGCGAGCTCCCGGTAGCGCAGCTCGTCCCACTCCGACGAGTCGACGACCAGGCGGTCTGCCACCTCGACGAGCTGCTCCCAGTGCCCCTCGCCGAACGGCGGCTCACCGCGCCAGCGCAGGAACAGCGGCAGGTCGGAGACCGCAAGCGGCAGCACGAGCGACGCCGGAGCCGCCGCACGGCTTCCGCGCAGGCGCAGCCGGATGAGCTCGCTGGCGACGGCACGGTCTCCTGCCGGGAAGCACCGGACCGAGAGCTCGACGTCGAGGCCGGCCTCCTCTTCCGGCATCGGCACGAGGATCACCGACCTCGACGGGTGGCGTTCATCCATTCCCTCCAGCGTCCGCTCGGCGGCGTCGAGCCACTCCGGTGGAACCCACGCCACATGCGTCATCACACTCGTACGCTGGTTGGGCTGCCGCGTCTCGGCGCCGGTCGTGTCTGCGCGCATGCGAGCGAGCTGCGCCTCGATCTCGGCGATCGAGACGTTCTCGCCCTGCCACACCTCGATGGCCGGTGGGGCCGGCACTCAGTGCCTCCGCCAGGAGCGGCCGTCGCGATGCACCAGCTCGTCCGCCGACGGCGGCCCCCACGTTCCGGCCGCGTAGTTCGGGAACGCCGGCCGGTCGCGCTGCCAGGCCGCAACGACCGCCTCGACGAGGCGCCCACTGCTCCTCGATCTCGTCGGCGCGCGTGAAGAGCGTCGCGTCGCCGTGCATCGCGTCGAGGATCAGCCGCTCGTACGCCTCCGGCAGACCCTCACGAAAGGCGCTGCCGTAGAGGAAGTCCATGTGCACGGTTCGGATCGTCATCCCGAGCCCGGGCACCTTCGCGCCGATCCCGAGCGACATCCCCTCGTTCGGCTGCACGTGGATCAGCAGCACGTTCGGCCGCAGCCCCTCGGCCGAGACCTCCTCGAACGGCGGATGCGGCGCCCGCTTGAACTGGATCGCGATCGTCGTCTCGCGTCGCGCCAGCCGCTTGCCCATGCGAACGTAGAACGGCGTGTCCGCCCAGCGCCAGTTGTCGACGTACAGCTTCGCGGCGACGAACGTCTCCGTCGCCGAGTCGGGCGCGACTCCCTCCTCCTCGCGGTAGCCCGGCACCTCGACGCCTTCGACGAAGCCGCGTCCGTACTGCCCGCGCACGACCGACTTCGGCCCCGGCGTGTGCAGCGACCGAAGCACCTTCACCTTTTCGTTCCGTACCGTGTCGGCGGTGAAGTCGATCGGCGGCTCCATGGCCGTGATCGCGACGAGCTGGAGCAGGTGGTTCTGGAAGATGTCGCGCACCGCGCCGGCCTGCTCGTAGAAGGCGGCGCGGCCCTCGATCCCCATCGACTCGGCGACCGTGATCTGCACGTGGTCGATGAACTGGCGGTTCCAGATCGGCTCGAAGATGCCGTTCGCGAATCGCAGGGCCAGCATGTTCTGCACCGTCTCCTTGCCGAGGTAGTGGTCGATCCGGAACACCTCGCGCTCCTCGAAGTGCGCCGCGATCTGCACGTTCAGCGCCCGCGCCGAGGCGAGGTCGTGGCCGAACGGCTTCTCGACGATCAGCCTGACCCAGCCTTCCGCCGCTCGGCGCTCGGCGATCTTGCTGACGAGGATCGCGATCGCGCTCGGCGGCACCGCGAGGTAGTAGACGCGGTTCCCCCGTGTTCCGCGCTCTGCGTCGACGTCGGCGAGCAGCCGGGCGAGCCGATCCTCGCCGCTTGCGTCGGCAAGCTCGAGCGAGCAGTAGCGCATCCCCGCCGCGAGCTCGTCCCACACGTCCTGCCTGAACTCGTCGCGCGCGTGGCGCTGCACCGCCTCCTTCATCCGCTCGCGGAAGGCGTCGTCGGTCTCTTCGCTCCGCGCGGCGCCGACGACCGCGAAGCGCTCGGGAAGCAGACGGCGCACCGCGAGGGCGTAGAGGGCGGGCATGAGCTTGCGCTGGGCGAGGTCCCCGGAGGCGCCGTAGATGACGACGACGCACGGCTCGGGACGCCGGCGGAGCTGGAGCCCTTCGAGAAGCGGGTTCTCCTCGAGCGTGCTCACGTCTCGGAGTCCTCAGCCGACCGCACCGCATGGCCGCCGAATTCGTTGCGGAGAGCCGCGTTCACCTTCGCCGCGAACGACTCGTCCTGGCGTGACGCGAACCGTGCGAAGAGCGCAGCTGTCATCACGGGCACCGGCACGTTCTCGGCGATCGCCTCGGCGATCGTCCAGCGACCCTCACCCGAGTCCTCGACGTAACCCTTGATTCGCTCGAGGTCTCCGCCCTCGCGCTCGAACGCGTCGTGCAGGAGCTCGAGCAGCCACGAGCGGACGACCGAGCCGTAGCGCCAGATACCGGCGATTTCGTGCAGGTCGAGGTCGAACTCCGACGCCTTCATCACTTCGAACCCCTCGGCGTAGGCCTGCATCAGGCCGTACTCGATCCCGTTGTGGACCATCTTCACGAAGTGCCCGGCGCCCGGCCCGCCGACATGGGCGTAGCCATCCTCGGGCGCGAGCGAGGTGAAGATCGGTTCGAGCCGCTCGGCCGCGGCGGGGTCGCCGCCGGCCATCAGGCAGTAGCCGGCCTCGAGGCCCCACACCCCGCCCGAGACGCCGACGTCGACGAAGTGGACGCCGCGACCTGCCGCCTCGGCGCAGCGCCGCTGCGAGTCGCGGAAGTTCGAGTTGCCGCCGTCGACGATCGTGTCGCCCGTATCGGCAAGCCGCAGCAGCTCCTGAAAGGTGCCTTCCGTGATCGCGCCGGACGGCACCATCAGCCAGAACGCGCGCGGTGCGGCGAGCTGGCCGCGAAGCTCGGCGAGCGAGGATGCCGTTGACTCCACTCCCGGGTCGTACGTCTTCACCTCGTGTCCGGCGCGCTCGAGCCGCTTGGTCATGTTGCCGCCCATGCGGCCGAGTCCGATCATCCCGACCTGCATCAGCGTGGGGGAACCCATGGTTCCCCCACGGGCCCCCTCCTCCTGTCGAAGCCATCTCTGCACCGCACTGAGCCTCCCGCCGGGCAAAGCCCGGCTCCGGCTGCAACTGCTGGCGATTCAACGGGTGAAGAGCACATCACGACGTGTCGGGCTGGGAGCATGAGCGGCCTAAGCGAGATTCTCCAGGTAGACCCGCGCGACACGGCGGCCGCGCTCGCGGAGGGACTCGTAGTCGCCGGCCGCCTGGGCGCGGATCAGGCGGGCAAAGCCGAAGGGCTGGCCGGGAATCTTCAACTCCTCGCCGTAATCCTCGACCACCTGGAGAAAGACGCCCGTGTTCGGCCCGCCCTTGTGCAGCTGGCCGGTCGAGTGCAGGTAGCGCGGGCCGAAACCGCTCGTGACGACGCAGCCGGTGGCCTCGCGGGCGCGGTCGGCGAACGCAGTGAGTCGGGTCTCGCCGTCGGCGGTCGGCGAGACGAACGCCTGAATGCAGACGTAGTCGCCCGGCCGCGCGGAGGCGAGCAGCTCCTCGACCGAGCCCTCCGGCGCGAGCTCGGCCTCGCCGGCCGCGAGCACCTCGTTCGTCCGGTCCTTCGCCGCCTGCACGTCGGGCTGGTCGAACGGGTTGATGCCGAGGATCGAGCCGGCGACCGCGACGCCGAACTCCCAGCGGAAGAACTCCTGGCCGAGCTCGTACGGCGAGGCGACGCGAACCTCCTGCGCCTGCCGGTCGGGCCCGTCGGCCGACTCGCCGGGCGCGGGCACGAGGCCCAGGCCGTCCTTGCCGGTGGACTCGGCCACGAGCTGCTCCACCCAGAGACCGAAGCCGCCGGGGTTCGGGACGCAGACCTTGTCGCGGCCGTGCTCCCAGCCTTCTCCCAGCGAGCGCCCGAGCTCGAGACCCGGGTTGCCCTCGGCGAGCCGGCAGGCGTCGGCCATCTCGCGCGCGCGGTCGAGGAGCCGCCTCAGATCGACGCCGAGCAGTGCCGCCGGCAAGAGCCCGAACGGCGAGAGCGCCGAGTAACGGCCGCCGATCGTCGGCTCGCCCGGGAAGATCGCTCGGAACTCGCGCTTGCGCGCGAGGCTGCCGAGCGCCGAGCCGGGGTCGGTGATCGCCACCCATTGCTCCCCGCGCGGCGCAAGCTTCCAGAAGTACTCGGTATGCGAGCGGGTCTCGAGCGTCGAGCCCGACTTGGAGGCCGAGAGAAAGAGCGTGCGCTCGAGGTCGAGCCGCGACTGGAGATCCCTGATCGCCTCCGGGTGCGTCGTGTCGAGGACGTGAAAGCGGTCGCCGCCGAAGCTCTGACGCAGCACCTCGGGCGCCAGCGACGAGCCGCCCATCCCGAGCAGCACGACATCGTCCACCTCGCCCGCGACCTCGTCCGCCAGCGCCAGGAACAGGTCGACGTCCTCGCCCATCCGCGTCGGCCCGTCGAGCCAGCCGAGCCAGCGGCCTTCGTCCCTGCCCGTCCAGACGGTCGGGTCGCGCGACCAGATGCGTTCGACGAGGTCGCGCCGTTCGGTCAAGCCCCCAACCTCAAGCGGAAGCCAGCGCGCCCTGCTTGGCGCGGATGTCCACGACGAGGTCGTCGAACGACTTGACGAACTTCTCCACGCCCTCGACCTCGAGCGTCTCCACGACGTCGTCGTAGTCGACACCCGCCTCGCGCAGCTCCCCGAGCAGCCGCTCGGCCTCGTCGATCCCCTCGAGGACGGTGTCGCCGCGCACTGCTCCGTGGTCCTGGAACGCCGCGATCGTCTCGGGCGGGATCGTGTTCACGGTGTCCGGCCCGATCAGCTCCTCGACGTAGAGCGTGTCGCGGTAGGCCGCGTTCTTGGTCGAGGTCGACGCCCACAACGGACGCTGCTTCGACGCGCCCTTGCCCGCCAGGGCTTCCCAGCGCGGACCCGCGAAGGCCTCCTCGAAGTGGCGGTAGGCGAGCCGCGCGTTCGCGACTCCGAGCTTGCCCTGCAGCTCGGTGTTCCCGAGCGCCTCGAGCCGCCGGTCGGTCTCGGTGTCGATGCGCGAGACGAAGAAAGACGCGACCGACGCCACCTGCGACGGGTCGCCCCCGGCCGCGACGAACCGCTCCAGCCCGCGCAGGTACGCCTCGACGACTGCGCGGTAGCGGGCGAGCGAGAAGATCAGCGTGATGTTGATCGAGACGCCGCGGGCGATGCTCTCCTCGACCGCGGGCAGGCCGGCCCTCGTGGCGGGAATCTTGACGAGCACGTTCGGGCGCTCGACCTGTTCATGGAGCGCGATCGCCTGCTCGAGCGTCGCTTCGGTCTCGTGCGCGAGCGTCGGATCGACCTCGAGCGAGACGAAGCCGTCCTGCCCGTGCGTCTCCTCCCACACCGGTCGCAGGACGTCACACGCGTCGCGCACGTCGTCGGCGGCGAGGCGGAAGAAGACCTCGACCGGGTCGTCGATCGTCTCGAGCAGGGTCTTCAGCTGCTCGTCGTAGTCGGCTCCACGAGAGATCGCCTGCTGAAAGATCGTCGGGTTCGAGGTGATGCCGGTGACGGCGTCGGCGTCGATCACGCGGCGCAACTCGCCTCCGTGGACGAACGCACGCGAGAGGTAGTCGATCCAGACCGACTGCCCCCGCTCGGCGAGCCGGTGGAGCCTCGAGATCGTCAGGCTCATCTCTGGCTCATCTCCTTCTCCATCTGTGCCACCTTCTCGAGCCGCGCCACATACCGCTCCCCGCCGTCGAAGCGAGCGGCGAGGAACACCGCGACCAGCTCCCGTGCGACCGAGGCGCCGACGATCTCGGAGCCGAGGCAGATCACGTTCATGTCGTCGTGCTCGACAGCCTGGTGGGCGCTGTAGAGATCGTGGCAGATCGCGGCGCGGATGCCGGCCATCTTGCAGGCGGCGATCGCCGCGCCCGCACCCGAGCCGCACACGATGATCCCTCGCTCGGCCTCGCCGCTCTGGATCGCCTCGCCGACCTGGCGCGCCTTGTCCGGGTAGTCGACGCGGACGGCGTCGCTGTCGGTGCCGAGGTCGATCACGTCGTGGCCGGCGAGCGCCTCGAGGACCGCCTCGCGGAGATAGACGCCGCGATGGTCGAACGCGACCGCGATCCTCATTCGGTGTCCCTCCCTCGCAACGGTTGCCTCCCGAGTCGCTTGGCCTCGAGCCTATCGCCTGCGAACCCGCAGCGGGCCCGGCCACCCGGTCGTCTTGAATACGCGGCATGGCAATCGTGATCGCCTCCAACCTGCGCAAGGAGCTGTCCGGGTCGGTGCTCTTCGACGGCGTCTCGTTCAAGGTCGAGCGGCACGACCGGCTGGCGCTCGCCGGCCCGAACGGCGCCGGCAAGACGACGCTGCTGCGCGCGCTCGCCGGCGAGGTGTCGCTCCAGGGCGGCGAGCTCGGCTGGGAAAAGGGCGCCCGCTTCGCGCTCCACGACCAGCGCCCGCCGGCCGCGAGCGACAGGCCGCTGCGCGACTACGTGCTCGCGGGCACCGCCGACCTGGCGGCCGTCGAGGCGGAGCTGCGCGAGCTGGAGCTGGCGATGGCGGGCGGCGCTCACGACCGGAGCACGATCGCGCGGTACGGCGCCGCGCAAGCGCGCCTCGAGCACGCCGGCGGCTATGACTGGCGCGACCGCGCAGCCGGCGTCGTACGCGGGCTCGGCTTCACCGACGCCGACCTCGACCGGCCGCTCACGACCTTCTCGGGCGGCGAGCTGACGCGCGCCTCGCTCGCCCGCGCACTCGCCGCGCAGCCCGACCTGCTGCTCCTCGACGAGCCGACGAACCACCTCGACATCGAGTCGATCGAGTGGCTTGAAGAGTTGCTGAAGACGATCGACGCGGCGGTGATTCTCGTCGCGCACGACCGCTGGTTCCTCGAGGCGCTGACCACGGCCGTACTCGAGCTCGACCGCGGCCGCTCGGTCTACTTCCCCGGCCAGTGGCACGTCTGGCGGCGCGAGCAGGCCGCCCGCGCGCTCCACGCGGCGAAGACGGCAGAGAGGCAGAGTGAACAGATCGCCCGCCTCGAAAGGTTCGTCGAGCGCTTCGGCGCGAAGAACACGAAGGCGAAGCAGGCGAAGTCGAAGCAGAAGCAGATCGAGCGGATCAAGGCGGAGCGGGTCGAGGTCGGGCCGGGGCCGAGGCGCACGCTCGGGTTCGAGTTCCTGAAGCCGAAGCGCTCCGGCCGCGTCGTGGTCGACGTCGACGGCGTCGCCCTGCGCGCGGGCGACAAGGAGCTGCTGCACGACGTCTCCTTCGCGCTCGAGCGAGGCGAGCACGTCTCGCTCGTCGGGCCGAACGGCTCCGGCAAGACGACGCTGCTCGAGACGATCCTCGGGCGGCGCGAGCCGGCGGCGGGCAAGGTGCGGTTAGGGCACGGCGTCGAGCCGGCCTACTTCTCCCAGCACGAGATCGAGCTGGACGAGCGCGGGTCGGTGCTCGAGGCGACGATGTCCGCGACCGGCCTGCGCCGGCCGGACGCCCAGAAGCTGCTCGGCCGCTTTCTCTTCTCGGGCTGGGACGAGCACGAGAAACCCGTGACGGTGCTCTCGGGCGGCGAGCGCCGCCGTCTCGCGCTCGCGCTCGTGGTCGCGAGCGGAGCGAACTTCCTCGTGCTCGACGAGCCGACGAACCATCTCGACGTCGAGAGCCGCGAGGCGCTCGAGGCGGCGCTCGAGGCCTTCCCCGGAACGGTCTTGCTCGTCACCCACGACCGGGCGCTCCTCGACGCGGTATCCGGCCGCGTGCTCGCGATCGAGGACCAGCGCGTGGTCGCCTATGCCGGCGGCTGGGCGGAGTACCTGCGCCGCGACGACCCCGCGCCCGCGCCGCGGCCACCAGCGAAACCGAAGCCGAAGCCGGACCGCCAAAGACGCGAGCGTCCCGCGACGCCAACGTCGCTCGAACTCATCGAGCGCGAGGTCGCCCGGGGCGAGGAGCGCCTGGCCGAATTGGAGCGCCGGCTCGCCGAGGACTGGACGAACGTCGACCTCGTCTCGGCTCACAAGGCGGCGCGAGACGACCTCGAAGGGCTCCTCGCCCGTTGGGAAGCCCTCTTCGACGACGCGCAGACCTGAAGCGTCAGCGCCGGCGGACGACGATGGCGCCCGATGCGCCATCGGCCCAACCCTTGGTGCCGCGCACGACGACGCGGAAACGGCCGGCGCGGCTCGGCAACGCGAACGACGCACGTGAGCTCGAGTCGAGTCGCCCGCGGGAGAGCGTCCTCCACGCGAAGCGCTCGCGCTCGTAGCGCTGGAGCGCCGCGCGGGCGCCCGGTCGAGCCGGGGTGGCGGAAGCACGCACGACGTTGCCGCTCCGCCGCGCGCGCACCTTCGGTGCGAC
Source organism: uncultured Actinomycetes bacterium (assembly GCA_963781435.1). Taxonomy (GTDB): domain Bacteria; phylum Actinomycetota; class Thermoleophilia; order Gaiellales; family Gaiellaceae; genus PALSA-600. The sequence continues at coordinate 56,803 of CAWAGR010000021.1, forward strand.
CGCCACGTGGATGTGCGGGCTCGCGACGCCCTTCGCAAGCGCGCTCAAGTCCTCGGGCCGGTAGGCACGGAGCGTGACCGTGAAGCTGCCGTCTCCTGCCGGCGCGACGCGTGCGAGCACTCGGCCCGCCTTGCCGACGCGCACGACCGCCACCTTCGCGGTTCCGGTCGGCGCGAGCCCCTGAAGGACGACACGGCCGCCCGAGACGACCGGCTCGGCCGGCGCCGACAGCGCGACCGGGACGACCACGACCTCGCCCCGCATGAACTTGTGGATCGAGCAGTGGTAGGCGTAGCGGCCCGTCTTCCCGAACGCGTGCGCGAAGGTGGTCCCGGGTGCGATGAACCCGGAGTCGAGCAGATCGCCGTCGTCCGAAGTGACCGTGTGGTTCGTGCCGTCGGCGTTCCGCCAGACGACGGTGTCGCCGACGAGCGCCTGGAGCCGCCCCGGCGCAAAGGCTCTCCCGGGCATCGACACTTCGCGGACCTGACCTGGCCCACCCTGAGCCGCCTCACCTCGGGCTGCGAGCACAACGCCGGCGACGGCGACGGCGCCGATGAGCGCGAGCACCCCTCGCTTCAATGGGACACCCGGTAGATGGCGATCATGCCCTGCGCCATGTGGCCCTCCACATGGCAGTGGTAGAACCACGTGCCGGGATCCTCCTCCCGCCAGCGAATGCGGAAGCTCTCCGCAGGGCCAAGCGTGATCGTGTCGATCGACTCGCCGCCGGGGGCCTCCCAGCGGTGTCCGTGCACGTGGAAGGTGTGGTGGTCCTCTCCGAGCGAGAGCACGTCCCACTGGACGAGCTCGCCGACCTTCGAGTGGAACACGGGTGTGTTGCCGACGAACGCCCGGCCGTTGATCGTCTTGAAGTCGAGCGTCGTCTCGAGGTAGACGACGAACTCGCGGTCGGGCGCCTGCTCGCCGGGGCCGAGGATCGAGAGCGCCCCGTACATCCCGCCGGCAATCGAATCGTCCATCGACGGCGAATGGTCGTGGTAGGGCCAGACACCTGCAGAGTCCGTGCCGGCGACGAGCCGGTAGGTGAACGACTGGCCCGGCCGGACGTTCGCTCCCGGGCCCGAGAAGCCGGGCAGGTACGACCCGTCCGAGCCCGGCCGGTAGTGGACGCCGTGGAAGTGCATCGAGTGCGGCCGGTTGTTGACCGTGTCGAGGTTCTGGAAGTGGACGAGGATCGTGTCGCCCACGTCCGCGTGGAGGAGCGGCCCCTGGATCCCGCGGTTGCCCTCCTCGTTCGGGATCGGCCGCGCCCAGCCCTTCGTGAACTGCCGGTAGACGACCGTGTCGAACGTCGTCTTGTCCGCCTCGAGCATGTGACCCTCGACCGCGTTCCGCAGGTTCGGCGCGATGTGCCAGTTCACCGGCACCGCCGCAACCCAGTACTCGCGCACCTGCCCGCCCGCGCGGCCCGGCCCCGCCTGCACCGTGACGGCGACCGCCACCAGCCCGGAGACGACGAGGGCCGCGAGCAAGAATGCGCGCGGCCCCCGCAGAAGTTCCCTCATCACCGAGTTACGACTCGTCAAGGAGTGACGTCGATCTCGCCACCCATGTCGGGCCCGTGGATCCAGCAGAAGAACTTGTACTTGCCCGGCTTCGTGAACGTGACCTTCGACGAGTGCGGGAGGGGCACGGCGCCCGGTCCGATCGTCACCGGCGTCGCCAGGAAGCCGTTGCCGTGGTTTCCGCCGTCGTAGCCGTAGTGGCCCTTCGGCTCCGACCCGTACGGAAGCACCGCCGCCGTCTCGTTCGGCGAGCCGGGCGGGCCGGGGAAGAGGTCGGTCTTCTTCTGCAGCCCTTCGATGTACTTCTTCGGGCCGAAGACGACGTTGTGCACCTCCTCGGGCGCCTTGTTGACGAACGTCACGGTCGTGCCGGCCTTGACCGACAGCTTCTTCGGGAAGTAGCCGAGGATGGTCGTTCCCTTGCCGACCCCCATGTAGACGGTCTTCGCCGGCGGCTTGGCGGCGGCGGCCTCCGACTTCGCCTTCGCCCAGGCGTCGTTCACGCCCTGGAGCGCTGCTGCCGATACCTGCGTCGGCGTGAGCGGCACGGCGCTGCCCGACGGCTTGACGACCACGGTGGCCTTCATACCCGGGTGAACCGAGCAGATCAGCTTGTACGTGCCCGCCTTCGGGAACGTGAAGGTGAAGGTCGCGGGCTTCGCCTTCGGGCCGGCCGGAGAGAGCCCGCCGCTGCTCGCGGGCGTCGATCCCGAGATCGTCTTCGGGCCGAATGGCCCGAACGCCTGCAGGTTGTAGATGAACTTCGCAAGCCCCACGAAGTAGAAGGGCTCTCCGGCGGCGTCGTCGAGGTCCGCGTACTTGCTCTTGGCCGGGTCGGGAAGGAAGAACGCCGGCTGCTTGATCCCGTACGCGACCGAGTGGAAGATCGCGCTCGAGAACGTCACGCTGTCGCCTGCGGCGATCGTCACCTTGCCGGGAAAGAACTCGTCGAGCGTCGTCCCCTTCGGAATGCCCGACGGACAACCCGGGATCGGGGCGAACCCGCACGGCACCTGCTCGCCCAGAAAGACCTTGTAGTCCGCAGCGTGGGCCTGCCCGCCTGCCGCAGAGGCCACCACGAGGATCGCGGTGACGAGGAAAAGCCGCTTCACGGAACCCCTTTCGTTCGTGTTTACCCTCTGGCGGGCGATCCTAGGACTTCACAGTCGCCGAGGCAACCGGGTACGTTTTTTGGCGACGGGATGAAGCGCGCAAGGGATCATCGGGATCGGACAAGGCACATGGCTGCCGTAGCCCTGATCGGGCTCGCGCTCGCCGCGTCCGCCTCACAGGCGAGCGCAAACTCGCGCCCGTCGTACATCGGGGCCACGATCGAGAACCCCCAAACGCTGCCCGACTTCGCGTTGCGCGACCAGAGCGGACGGCTCGTCAGCCTTCGGTCCGAGCGCGGCAAGCTCGTCCTGCTGACCTTCCTCTACGTCGAGTGCCGCGACGTCTGCCCGATCGTGGCCGGGAACATCAACACCGCCCTGAAGCGGCTCGGCCCGCAGCGCAAGGACGTGCGGGTGCTCGCGATCAGCGTCGACCCGATCGGCGACACCCGGAGCGCCGTCCATCGATATGTCTCGAGTCACCGCCTGCTGCCCGAGTTCCACTACCTGATCGGCACCGGCGCGCAGCTCAGACCCGTCTGGCAGGCCTACAACGTGGTCTCGATCCGCCGCAAGGCCGGCGACGTCGACCACACGCTGTACACACTGCTCGTCGATCGCGACGGCAAGGCCCGAGTGCTCTACGACGCGACCGCCCTCCCCGGCGAGATCGCACACGACCTGCGTCTGTTCCTGAACTAGCGCCTGGATCGCGGCGCCTGGATCGCGGCGCCTGTCGCCGACTTCGCTATCGCTCGAGAGGGGCCATCGTCAGCCCGTGATCCTCGAGTTGGGAGTGGTAGAGCTCGGCAGCCTCTTGGTCGCCCGACCACACGATCGCCTGGCCGGTCGCGTCGATCTTGCCCGCGAGCTGCATCCCCTTGTCGTAGTCGATCCCCGGGATCGTCGAGGCGAGCGCGAACGCGACGCCCTCGAACGTGTTGTGGTCGTCGTTCAGGACGATCACCCGCCACGCGTCGCCCGTGCCCGAGCCGGTGCCACGGCGGAGCCGCTCCTTCGGAGGCGTCAACGTGGTCGTCACTGGCCGTCAAAGGTAGCGATCACCGCCTCGGCGATCACGACCAGCGGCCTCCCCGAGACCTGGCTCGCCTTCCGCAGCCGCGCGAACGCATCGGCCTCCGAGAGGCTCTCCTTCTCCATCAGCAGGCCCTTGGCTCGCTCGATCGCCTTGCGCGCGACGAGCGCTTCGGCGAGCGAGTCCGCCTCGGCCCTGACGGCCACGAGCTCGCGGTGGCGCGCACGGGCCGTCTCGATCGCCGGCACGACGTCCTGCTCGCGGAACGGCTTGACGAGGTAGCCGAAGACACCGACCTCCGCGGCACGCTCGACGAGCTCGCGCTGGCCGAACGCGGTCAGCATCACGATCGGGATCGGCCGCTCCTCGAGCATCCGCCGAGCCGCCTCGATCCCGTCCAGGCGCGGCATCTTCACGTCCATCACCGCGAGGTCGGGCTCGAGCTCGCGGGCGAGCGCGACCGCCTCCTCGCCGTCGCGCGCCTCGCCGATCACCTCGTGCCCGGCGCGCTCGAGCAGGCCGCGCAGGTCGAGACGGATGATCGTCTCGTCTTCGGCGACGAGGATGCGCATCGGTCGAGTCTAGAGCGCATCCGGCTCACGCTCGCGTTAGTCTGCTGCGATGCTCGAGCTCACCGACGGAGCCGTCAGGGAGATCAAGGAACTCGCCGGGAACGGTGGCCTCAGGTTCGTCGGCAAGCCCGGCGAGGAGGGATCGTTCCAGTTCGACCCGTCGCTGGCCGACGGGCCCGAGGACGGTGACCAGGTCGTAGAGCGCGGCGGCGCGCGTGTCTTCCTCGACCCGCTCGCGGCCGAGAAGCTCGCCGACCAGATCCTCGAGATCGAGTCGCACGACGACCACGTGCACTTCGACTTCCTGCCGCAGGGCGGGCAACGAGCGCCCGGCGGACGACGAGCCGGACGAACCAGCCGCCTAGACCGGGAACCGCACCTCGGCGCGGGTGCCGCTGTCGCTCGACAGGTCGAGCGTGCCGCGCAGCTCGTCGCGCACGAGCGCGCGGACGATCGACAGGCCCGTGCCCGCAGCCGGCTCTGCGGCGATCCCCGGGCCGTCGTCGGCAACCGCGAGCACGGCCTCGCCGTTACGCCGGCGAAGCTCGACGAGGACATGCTTGCCGCCGTGCTCGAGCGCGTTCCCGAGCAGCTCCGAGAAGACGAGAGCGAGCGCGGTCGCACGGTTGCCCGCGAGGGAGACCGGCTCGAGTCTCGCCTCGACCTCGCGGCCGACGCCGACGCTCTGGACGAGCATCGCGCGCAGCCGGCCGAGCAGCTCGGCGAGATCGACGTCCTCGTCGCGCTGCTCGGTCAGCACCTCGTGGACGGCGGCGATCGCGAGAATCCGGTTCACCGAGTCCTCGAGCGCCTTGCGAGAGTCGATCACTCCGGGCGCGCGCGCCTGGAGACGCAGGAGCGAGGCCACCGTCTGGAGGTTGTTCTTGACGCGGTGGTGGATCTCCTGGGCGAGCACGCCGCGCATCACCGCGCGGCCGTGCTCGAGCGCCACCGCCGCCTGCTGGGCAATCGACGCGAGTAGCTCGCGATCGTGCCGGGTGAACGGCGTCGCACGGTCGGCGACAAGCTCGCCGATCTGGCGTCCGCGCCAGCGCAGCGGCTGGCGGATCGCGTGCGCGTCGGCGCTGCCCTCGGGCCAGGCGATCGCGCCATCCTCGAGCACGAGCGCTGCGCCGGTCGCCGAGAGGGCGTCCATCGTCGTCTTCACGATCGCCTCGAGCGACTCCTCGAGGTAGAGCGACTCCGACACCGCCTCGGAGATCCGCGCGAGCGCCTCCAGCTCGTGCACGCGACGCTGCGCCTCGGCGTAGAGCTTCGCGTGCTCGATCGACTGCGCGACCTGAGCCGCGATCGCGAGCAGCAGCTCGATCTCGTCCTCGCTGAACTCGCGCGGCTCGCGCGTGCGAACGTTGAGCGCGCCCTCGAGCCGCTCGCCGCGCGCGAGGATCGGCACCGCGAGGATCGACTCGTACTCGTCCTCGGGCAGGTTCGGGAAGTTCTTGAAGCGCGGGTCGAGGTGCGCCTGGCGTGCGATCGTCACCGGCGCGCGCGCCTCGGCCGCCGAGCCGGTGATGCCCTCGCCCGGCCGCATCCGTGGCCGTTGCGTCATCTCGTCGACGTGCGTTCCATGAGTTGCACGCAGAACCAGCTCACCGGCGCGCTCGTCGTAGAGGTAGACGAAGCAGGCGTCCGTATGGAGCGCGTCAGGGACTTTGCTCGCGACGAGCGACAGCACTTCCTCCAGGTCGAGCGTCGAGTTGACCGCCTCGATCGTCTCGGTCAGTAGGCGCAGATGCCGTTCGGGGGCGTCCATCCGACGGCAAGCGTACGCTCGGCGCGGTGGACCTCACGCAATGGCTGCTCGCGCTCCACGTGAGCGGTGCGTTCCTGCTCCTCGGGGGCGGCGTGTTCGCGACCGTGTTCAACCTCTCGGCCCAGCGGAGCGAGCGCCCGAGCGAGATCGCGCTCTTCCTCGGCCTGACGCGGATCGCCGTGGTCGCGATCGCCTTCGGCGCGCTGCTGACGCTGGTGGTCGGCTTCTGGCTCGTGAGCGACCAGGACGCCTCGTTCAGCGAGGCGTGGCTCGTGCTCTCGCTGATCCTCTGGTTCGCGGCCGTCTGGGCCGGCCAGATGGGCGGCACGCGCGACCGCCAGACGCGCCTCCTCGCCGAGGAGCTCGCGGCCGGCGACGACGTCGCCACGCCGGAGCTCCGCGACCGCCTGCGCGACCCGCGCACGCTCGCGCTCGACTACGGCAGCGGCCTGATGCTGGTCGTCGTGCTCGCCCTGATGATCTGGAAGCCGGGCGACTGACGTGGAGACCCAGCTCTTCCTGCACGTGCTCGGTGCGATCGCGCTCTTCGGCACGACGGGCGCCGTGGCCGTGCTCGCCCTCGCCGCGAGGGGCCGGGAGGTGCAGCTTCCGCTCGCGCGCGCCTCGCTGTGGACGCTGCTCGTGGGCGCGATCCCAGCGTGGATCGTGATGCTCTCCTTCGGCGAGTGGACGAAGTCGAAGGGCGACTGGCCCGGCGACCCTGCCTGGATCGGCGTCGGCGTCGCCGTCGCCGACGCCGGCCTCATCGTCCTGCTCGTCGCGGCAGGCCTCGCCTACCGCTGGACGCGACGCCCTTCCGGAGGCTGGCCCGTGACCGCGATCGCGACGCTCACCTCCCTCTACGTCGTCGCGCTTGCGGTCGCCTGGTGGGTCATGTCCGCCAAGGTGCCGACCTGAGGGTTTACAAAGCGCTTACGACCAGGGAGGGGTTTTCCTTGCGGACACGGAATACGTTCGCCACATGAGCGCTCTCGCCGTCGATCTCCGTCGGACAGCCGGCTTTCTCGTGGCCGATGCGAAAGGTCGGATCGTCGGTCGCGTCGAGTGCCCGATGTACGGCACCTCGCCGGAGACGCCCGACGCGCTCTCTGTCCGCTCGGGCTTCCTCGCACGGCGCCGGCGAATCGTCCCGGCCGACTCGATCGAGCAGATCGACAACGGCACGAGGGTGATCGGGCTGCGGATCGAGCGCGGCTCGATCAAGACCTTCCTCTAGTTCGCGGCACACAATTTCGTGCCGGCTTCGCCGGCCCTCGATTGCTTGCCGGATTGGCGCACTCCGACTGCGTGGATGGTGAGGCCGGGCAGAGCCCGACCTCACGTCACGAGGCTTAGAGAACAGACAAGTACTTGTCCAGCTCCCATTGGGTGAGCTGGATGCGGTACTCGTCCCATTCGGCGCGCTTGAGCTTCACGTAGTTCTCGAAGATGTGGTCGCCGAAGGCGCGCCTCATCAGATCCGAGGCTGCGAACTCGTCGACGGCCTCGCCGAGGGTCTCAGGGAGGGCGACGATGCCGCGCTCGCGCCGCTCTTCGGCCGTCAGATGGTAGAGGTTCGTGTCCATCGGGTCGGCGAGCTCGTAGCCCTTCTCGATTCCCTCGAGACCCGCGTGCAGCAGCGCCGCGAAGGTCAGGTACGGGTTGCACGCAGGGTCGGGGCAGCGGAGCTCTGCTCGTGTCGCCTGCTCCGACCCGGGCTTGTAGAGCGGGATCCGGACGAGCGCGGAGCGGTTGCGCTGCGACCAGGCGACGTAGACCGGCGCCTCGTAGCCCGGCACCAGCCGCTTGTACGAGTTGACCCACTGCGCGAACACGGCTGACAGCTCGCGCGCGTGCTTCAGCAACCCGGCGATGAACGCCTTCCCGGCCGGCGACAGGTGGTACTGGTCGTCGCCGTCGAAGAACTGGTTGCGGCCGTCCTTGAAGAGCGACATGTGGGTGTGCATGCCCGAGCCGTTCTCGCCGAAGAGCGGCTTGGGCATGAAGGTCGCGTAGACGCCGTTCTTCGCCGCCACCTCCTTCACGAGCAGCCGGTAGGTGACGGTGTAGTCCGCCATGTCGAGCGCCGGGGCGAAGCGCATGTCGATCTCGTGCTGGGATGGCGCGACCTCGTGGTGGTGGTACTCGATCGGGATCCCGGCCAGCTCGAGCGCCTTGATCGTCTCGTAGCGGAGGTCGGTTGCCGCGTCGAGTGCGGTCATGGCGAAGTAGCCGCCCTCGTCGAGCGTCTCGGTGCCGTCGCTCGACTTGAAGTAGAAGTACTCGAGCTCGGGGCCGACGTTGTAGGTGTCGAAGCCGAGCGCCTCCATGCGCTCGAGCGCGCGGCGCAGCACGTAGCGCGGGTCGCCCTCGTAGGGATTGCCGTCGGGCTTGACGACGTCGCAGATCATGCGGCCGACCTTCGCCTCCCCTTCGCGCGAAGGCATCAGGCGGAACGTCGCCGGATCGGGGATCGCGATCATGTCGGACTCCTCGATCGCGTTGAAGCCGGTGATCGACGAGCCGTCGAATCCCATCCCGTCGTCGAGCGCGCCCTCGACCTCGTCGAGCGTGATCGCGAAGCTCTTCAGGTGCCCCTCGATGTCGGTGAACCACAGGAGGAGGTAGTCGACGCCCTCCTGTTTCATCTGCTCGAGGACGGCCTTCCGCGCCCCCGGATCAGACGTCGCCCTGGCCCTGCTCTCGATCATCCCCATCTTCGCGCCCTCCTGTGGATAAGTGGCGCGACTCTAGCGCAGCCTCGCCTGCGGGTGAACGGTTCGGCTCGTCCGCCGGTTCGCGCTTGACGCCGGTGCGCGGCCGTCGCTATAACCCGAGCAGGGCGCGGCCGACGAGGGCGGCCCGAGGCGATGAGGCCTGAGGACTCTTTACGAGTTCTCGGGCCTCTTTTTTGGTTGGCGACAGAAGGGATGGCAAGCATGAGTGACCTGACCGGTGTAACGGCGAAGACGCGGGCAGCCTGATGGCGAAGTACAAGCTGGAATACATCTGGCTCGACGGCCACGAGCCCGTCCCGAACCTCCGCGGCAAGACCCAGGTGAAGGAGTTCGGGAGCTTCCCGACGCTCGAGGAACTCCCCATGTGGGGATTCGACGGCAGCTCGACGCGCCAGGCCGAAGGCAGCAACTCGGACTGTTTGCTGAAGCCGGTCGCGGTCTTTCCCGACCCGGCCAGGGTCAACGCCGCGCTCGTCATGTGCGAGGTGCTCCTGCCCGACGGTACGCCGCACCCGTCGAACAGCCGCGCGACGATCCCGGACGATCCCGGCACGTGGTTCGGCTTCGAGCAGGAGTACTTCCTCTACAGAGACGGCGTCCCGCTGGGCTTCCCCCGTGAAGGATTCCCCTCCCCGCAAGGCGAGTACTACACCGGTGTGGGCTACAAGAACGTCGGCGACATCGCGCGCGAGATCGTGGACGCGCACCTCGACCTCTGCCTCGAAGCCGGCATCAACCACGAAGGGATCAACGCCGAGGTGGCCAAGGGCCAGTGGGAGTTCCAGATCTTCGGCAAGGGCTCGAAGAGGGCCGCGGACGAGGTGTGGATCGCCCGGTACCTGCTCCTGCGCCTCTGTGAGCGCTACCGGGTGGACGTGAACTTCCACCCCAAGCCACTCGGCGTGGACTACGACTGGAACGGCTCCGGGATGCACGCGAACTTCTCGACCGCCTACCTCCGCGAGGTCGGTGGCAAGGAGTACTTCGAAGCCCTCATGGCGGCGTTCGACGCGTACAAGGACGAGCACATCGCCGTCTACGGCCCCGACAACCACCTGCGCCTCACCGGCGAGCACGAGACGCAGGCGATCGACAAGTTCAACTACGGGGTCGCCAATCGCGGCGCCTCGGTGCGTGTCCCGCACAGCTTCGTCAACAACGGCTACAAGGGCTATCTGGAGGACCGCCGTCCGAACTCGCTCGGCGACCCGTATCAGATCGCCGGCCGCATTCTCCAGACGATCGAAACGGTTCCGAAGCACAACTCCGGCGCCGCCGCGCTGGTGCCCGAGGCGGTGGCGGTGGGCTAGAACGGGAGTCGCAGACACTTCGAGAGCAGGGGAAACGGCCTCGCGTCCGGGTGCCTGACACCGGGACGCGGCTACGGTTGACACGTGCGTTACCGCTTCGTCGACTGCAGGTGGTCACTCGACGACCCCGGCTTCGGGAAGGCCCGCTACCTCGAAGGGCACATTCCCGGCGCGGCGTTCCTGGACGTCGAGCGCGAGCTTGCCGCACCGGCGGGTGCAGGTGGGCGGCACCCGCTTCCGGACCTGGCCGACTTCGCCCGCGCGGCCGGGGCAGCGGGGATCGGGCCCGGTGCCTTCGTCGTCGCCTACGGCTCGCTCGGCGGGGCGGAGCGGCTCTGGTGGCTGCTCCGGCACTTCGGGCACGACGACTGCGCGGTGATCGACCTCGACGCCTGGCGCGGACCCCTCACGCGCCGCGAGGAGCACCCGGAGCCCGAGACGTTCGAGCCGCTCGTGCGAAGCGGCGACACGATCGACCTCGACGAGCTGAACGCGCGCCGCCACGAGCTCGTCGTCGTCGACTCGAGGGTCCCGTCGCGCTGGCGCGGCGAGGAGAACCCGATCGACAAGGTCCCCGGGAGGATCCCCGGCGCCCTGAACGCGCCCTGGAACGAGCCGCTGCCGGAGCTGCCCGCTGGGGAGCTCGTCGCCTACTGCGGCTCCGGCGTCACCGCGTGCGTCCCGCTCCATCGCCTCCACCTCGCCGGGCGCGAGGGACGCCTGTACCCCGGCTCCTGGTCTGAGTGGGAGCAGTACGACATGCTGCCGCGCGAGCACGGCAGCATGAGTCGAGCGAGGATCGACATCGAGGCCAACGTAGGTCGTAGGGTCTAGGGATGCCGAACGGGGCGTACCTGATGAACCTCGGGCGGGTCGCCTATCAGGAGGCCTGGGACCTTCAGCGCTCGCTCGCGGCGGCGGTCGCGCTGGGCGCGGTACCCGAGACCGTGATCTTCCTCGAGCATCCGCCGACGGTGACGCTCGGGCGGCGCACGGACCCCGGTGAGGTGCACATTCCCGAGGACGCCGAGGTGGCGGTCGTCGAGACCGACCGGGGCGGGCGGTCGACCTACCACGGGCCGGGGCAGCTCGTCTGCTACCCGATCCTCGACCTCAAGCTGCACGGGAAGGACGTCAAGCGCTTCTGCCGCGATCTCGAGGAGGCGATCATCCGCACCGTCGGCTCGTTCGGGATCGAGGCGACGCGGATCGAGGGGCTGACGGGTGTCTGGCTCGACTCGCCGCCGAGAAAGCTCGCGTCGATCGGCGTCCACCTCTCGCGCTGGATCTCGACGCACGGCTACGCGCTGAACGTCGATCTCGACCCGGCGCCGTTCACGGAATGGATCGACGCGTGCGGCCTGGACGGGTACGCGTTCACGTCGCTCGCGCGCGAGCTCGGCCGGCCGGTGACCGTGGACGAGGTGCGCCCCGCAGCGCGCGACGCCGTCGCCGAGGTCTTCGACCTGGTGTTCGAGGAGCTCCCGGGCGACGAGCCCGGCCTCTGGGCCCAGCCGCTGCACGGGCAGCTCGCCGCGCGCTGAGCAACCGCCGGCGGCTCAGCGGATTCCGGTGTCGACCGAGACTGTCACCGCAGCGACGGCGTGTGTCCGCACTTCCACGCCCATCGGCGCGACATGAAACCGACGACCCTCAGGACGTAGCTGCCCGAGGAAACGACGAACGCGAACCATCCGTGCCGACGGTGGAAGGGGGCCCGGGAGCGATGATGGAGGGAGGCCCAGGAGCGACGGTCGAGGGAGGCTCTGGAGCGACGGTGGAGGGAGGCCCGGGAGCGACGAGGCGGCGACACTCGAGAACATCGCTTTGGAAGCGCTTGCGGCCAGTGAGGGAGCCGCTGGTGATCGCTGTCCAAGCGGCGCAACGCGCACGTCCGGCGAAGCTGACCTTAAAGGTCCCGCGAACGGTCACGGCAACATGGGTGCGATACGCCCGCCCGGCGGCGACGGTCAGAGTGACCTGCTCGCCGGGTGCGAACCCTCGGCCTGCGAGCGTCAGCACCTGCGCCGAAGGCAGCGCGCGCAGCGAAGGCGCATTGGCGGCGCTGGCACTGAAGGGAGACGCCGCAAGCGCGCCGGCCACGACCGCTAGTGCCGCGCCGAGGCTGGACATGACAACGAGTATCGCGCATGCCGGTAACGAATCCGTAAGGACGGCGTTGAGGAGGCGGGGCCGACGATGAGGCCCCGCCTCCTCAATCACAGAGAACGCGCGGTTACGGCGTGATCTTGCTGATCCGCGTCGCCCAGTTGCCGAGCGACGTGCGGGTTCCACCGCAGCTACCGAAGCCGGCCGGGGACGGCGGCGCGGGGTAGTACTGCGAGTAGGTGCACGTCTGGGCGATGTACTCCGAGGCGAGCCAGATCGAGCTGCCGTCGGTGACGGCCGCCCCGTAGTCGCCCCAGCGGGTCCGCGGCGGGTCGCCGACGAACGCCTTGTAGCTCGTGAAGCCGTCCGACGGCCCGAGGCCGGCGGCGGCGATGTGAACCGGGCTGACGTTGCCCTTGGCGTCGATCAGGGCGTACCCGGCGCTCGGGTAGTAGTCCTCACCGACGACCGTGAAGGCAATCGCCCCCTTGCCGTTGGTTCCCATCGCGATCGCCGGATAGGTGAGGTTGTTGTTCTCGAGAGCCAGATAGCCCTCCTTCTTCACCTGTCCCTCGACCTTGCCGGCACCGTTGATCTTCGGCGCGACCGCGAACCAGGCGATGCCCGCCTTGAGCTCGCCGCCGACGTTGACCGCGGTGTCCGCGGCACCCCACAGCATCCCGTTCGCATACCAGGTCTGCTGCATGCGGGTGTCGTTCGAGTCGAGGTGCGACTCGACCTCGTCGTGCGCCGGCTCGTCGACGAACAGCAGCTGCCAGCAGCCGGGGCCGAAGATGGTCGGAGTGGTGGTGTTGTTGATGCAGTCTCCGAGCGGGATGTTGCCGGGCTTCTGCTCGGACTTCGGCGGGAACACGTAGGTCTGGCTGTTGATCAGCCGGCTGGTGATCCCCACCGCCGGTGACGCCGAGTCCAGCGACTTCGTGTTCGTCAGCGCCCAGAGGCCGATCCGGCGGGCGGTTCCGGTCGGGTTGCCGGTCTCGGAGCCGTCGCCTGCGATCGTGCTCAGGAAGTACTCGGTGCCGTTGCGCTCGCTCGAGTACTGCCCGGCCTGTGAGGTGGCCGGCCACACCGTGAAGCCGGGCGAGCCGTCGACAGCGAGGTTCTCGACCAGCGTCACGTTGATCGCGGCCGGGTGGGCGGCGAGCTGCGCCTTCGAGAAGGCGTAGATCTGCGCCGCGTTGTAAGCTCGGCCCGAACAGGTCGTACTCGTTGGTCGTGACGTAGAGGCCCCAGCGATCGGCGCCGACGTGCGGGTAGTCCTGGAAACAGGGCCCGGGATCGATCCCGTCGAGGGTGCAGCCGTGGTTCGGTGTGCCCTCGGTTCCGTCGTTCTGCGCCGGCACGGAGTAGATGGTCCAGGCACCCGTCGGATTGCCGGTGTTGGAGACGGCGAGATCGATGGTGTTGCGGCCGGTGAAGGTGCCGTCCGGCAACGAGTGAAGAGTCGTGATCACGACGACGAAACGGTTGTTGTCGGGGTCGTAGTGGCAGACCGGATCGATCACCCGGGCCCCGAATACGCCCGTGGTCCGGTTGATCGCCGCCGGGTACCCGAAGAACGTGTTCAGGTCCTGGACACCGGTCAAGGGAGCACCGGTGGCGGAGCTGTAGACGCGCAGCACGCTGTTGGTCGCCTCGAGCGTGTACCCGCCGCCGACGCACAGCGCCTGGTCGGGCGGCTCGAGCGAGAACTGGTTGCCGCCGTTGGCGAGCCGCTGGTCGCGGTGGTTCAGACCCCAGGAAGCTCAGGTTCAGCTCGGGGCTCGAGCCCGCCACGCCGGCCGACGGCACCGTCGGCGCGTCGAGCGGGTTCTTCGGGAACTTGCCGTTCTTGAACCCGGGACGATCCCGGTTGACCTCGCCCGCCTCACCTTGGTGCACCCGAGGTGCGCGAAGTTCGGGCTGCTGAAGCCCATCCACGCCGAACGGCGCGGAGCGGATGGTCGTCGTCCCCCCGCTTGGTATCGCCCGCGTGTCAGCAGCCGCCGTGCCGGCCAGGCAGCAGACCGCGACCGTGCTCGCGAGCGCGGCCACAATGATCCTTGCACCTTTCCCGAACATGCTCATCCCCCTTGCGCGTTGTGCTCGGCTCGCGTCCTTCGGACCGGATCGAGCGGATGGATGAAAGTGCCGCACAACGCGCAAGCCTGCGCGCAAGGGCGACGGATTGTCAAGCGGCAAGCCGCGGGTCGTTGACAGAAGGGCGTCGCGACCGGCAGCGCTCTAGACTCAGGCGGATGCAGAGATCCCGTTCAGTGGCCGAGCGGCCTCGCCGGCCGGAGTGGATGAAGGTTCGCGCACCGAGCGCCGACGGCCGCTACTTCGAGGTCAAGGAGCTGATCCACGGCGCAAGCCTGCACACGATCTGCGAGGAGGCGCGCTGCCCGAACATCGCCGAGTGCTGGGGCCGCGGCACGGCGACCTTCCAGATCCTCGGCGAGACCTGCACCCGGGCCTGTCGCTACTGCTACGTCCACTCGGGGACGCCCGGCCCGGTCGACCCGCTCGAGCCGTTGCGCCTCGCGCAGGCGGCTGCGCAGATGGGGCTCGAGCACGTGGTCGTCACCTCCGTCGACCGCGACGACCTCCCCGACCGCGGCGCGGCGCACTACGCGGCCACGATTCGCGCCCTGCGCCACAAGCTGCCGCAGGCGACCGTCGAGGTGCTCACTCCTGACTTCCTCGGGGTCGAGGAGGACGCTCTCCGGACGGTGCTCGCGGCGCGGCCGGACGTCTTCAACCACAACATCGAGACCGTCCGCCGGCTGCATCGCCGCATGCGCGGCGCGAAGGCGAGCTACGACGGCGCGCTCGCGCTCCTGCGCCGCGCGAAGGAGCTCGCGAGCTATCCGGTCATGACCAAGAGCGGCCTCATCGCGGGGCTCGGGGAGACGAACGACGAGATCGTCGAGACGCTGCGCGACCTGCGCGAGCACGGCGTCGACGTCGTCACGATCGGGCAGTACCTCCAGCCGAGCTCGAAGCACACGCCGATCGACCGCTGGGTGCACCCCGACGAGTTCCGCCGGCTCCGCGAGCAGGGCGAGGCGCTCGGCTTCGGCTCCGTCTTCTCGGGCCCGCTCGTCCGCTCGAGCTACCGCGCCGACGAGCAGCGGCACGCCGCCGCTGCCGGCCGCGGCGTTCTACCGCACTGACGGCTCGGCACGCGTACCCGCGCTGAATTGCCTCCCGCCGGCAGCTCCTCGCAACTCCGGCCAGACGCCATTACCCGGTGACAGTGAGCGTCACCACCACCTGCGTCGTGCCCGGCGTGACGTTCGACGTCATGGCCGCGACGGACTTGTAGGTGCCCTTCTTCTTGCTGGAGGCGTCGAACTCGATCGTCGCGGTCCCGCCGTCCGCCGGCGGGCTCGTGTTGATCGTGTAGTCCGAGCCGTCCTTCGGTGCCGGCGTGATGTTCTTCCCGCTCGTGCCGTCGCGATTCTCGGCGCCGTAGTTGACGCCCGAGTCCGGATCGCCCGCGCCGACCACGCCGTATGCCATCGTCACCTCTTCGCTCGCAGCAGTGTTGCCGGTCTTGATCCAGACCTCGAACGAGTGGGTCGTCGCGTTGCCGAAGTTCGGGACGCCCGCCCAGTCGACGACGATCCACGTGCTGACGCCGTCGGTCAGGCCTCCGATCCGAATCGCCCCTCCGGCGGCCGGGTTGAGGTCGCTCCAGAACGGGGCAACGACGTTGTTCGGCCGGTTCGGGTCGGGGAAGGTTTGCGGCTCGGAGGCGATGTCGATCGCCGTGCCGCCGCCGAGCACGAGGTAGCCGTTCGAGACGACGCCGAGCGTCGTGTACGGCTCACCGCCGTACATGAAGGTCGGCACGGTGAAGTTCGTGATCGTCTCGTCACCCACCCCGGCGATCGGGGGAACGCCGATCACCGACAGCGGCACGTACCCGCCCGGAGAGCCGCCCGGTGTGATCGAGACGATCTGAGGCGCAACCGCAGGAGTCAGGCTGCCGCTCCACTGAACGCCGTCGTCCCTCTTGATCGAGGTCGCAGGCGCCGAGATGTTCTTGAACTCGAGGCCCCTCTGCTTGTCGAGATTCGTCACCTTCAGGCCGACGTCCGCCGCGACGCTGCCGACGTTGGCGACGCGCGCCATGCAGTGCGCCGATTCGGTCTTCTTCTTGAACGTCGTCGGAGTGCAGTCGTACGTCAGCGTGACGTCCCCCTGCCGCTTGTTGAAGGCAACCGGAATCGTCACGTCGTTGTAGCGGCTCTTCTTCGGACTCAGCGTGATCCGCCCGAAGTACTGCCCGTCCGCGAGCTCCGGACCGCTGATCGTGATCCAGATGTCCGTCTTCCCGTACTTCTTCAGATGGATCGTCCCGTCGCCGTCATGGCCATTGCCGTGGTCATTGCCGTGGTCGTCGTCATGGTCGTCGCCATGGTCTCGGCCATTGTTCAGGCCATTTCTTCGGCTATTGCCTCGTTCACTCTCTCGGCCCCTCGAAGCCGGAGCGCTGTCGGAGACGAGAATGCTTGCGCCGTCCGGGGCGTCGACCGAGACCTCGAGCTCCTGTTCTGCGCCGGAGACGTTGATCGCCGTCCGCCTGGTCGTGATCGTGCCGGTCATCGTCGGCGCGTCGACACTCGCGAGGTTGAGGTCGATCCGGTGCAGCGGGTCGCCGATCGAGGCGAAGAAGTCGTCGAACGACTCATCGAAGACCAGCGTCGGGTTGATCGCCCGGTCGACCCGGAGCGACCCGGCGCCGTCGTCGAACGGGTCGGCGGGCGTCACGCCGTCCTCCTTGACCACGTCCTGCGCCGACGAGGTCATCAGGGCCGACTTGATCATCGCGGGCGTCCAGCTCGGATGCGCCGCCTTGACGAGCGCCGAGGCGCCGGCCGCGTGGGGACTCGACATCGACGTGCCGGCGATCGCCTGATACAGCTTGCCGGGCGGGCCGTTCGCGGGTGTCGTCTCATCCGGGTCCGGCGTCATTCCGGCCAGCACCTGGACGCCGGGTGCCGTGAGGTCCGGCTTGATGAAGTCGCCCTGCGGGCCGCGCGAGGAGAACAACGCCATCACGTCGCCCTGCGTCGGCGTGGCGACGCCCTGCACCCACGTCGCCTTCACGTTCTTGTGCTCGTTGATGAACGCAAGCAGCGGCGCGCTCGGCCCGTCGACGTGAATCGTCGGCAGCCAGTGGTTGTCGGTCTCGACGTCTTGAGCGATCTGGTTGTAGAGGATCATCCCGGCCGCACCTCCCGAGACGACGTTGAACCCCTTGTCGGGGCGTTGGTTGCCGCCGCGCTGGCAGGCGACGATCTTCCCGGTCGCCGCGGCGACCTGCGCAGCGGTCGTGAGCTTTGTCAGGCAGCGAGCGTCCTCGCCGGGGATGCTCTCGGCGAGGATGACCGGTGTCGCGCTCGAGATGCCCTGCGTGATCGTGTAGCCCGTCTTGTCCAGCGTTGCGCCGTCGTCAGCGGTCAGGTGCAGCGTCGAGGCGAAAAAGCGGTCGGACGTCGATGCGCCGACCGTCGTCACCCACGGGCCGCCATGGTCGACTGTCCCCGCATCCGGCCCGCCGTTGCCCGCCGCAGCGACCACGGAGATTCCAGCGTGGAACGCGTCGAGGAATGCGAGCTCGACGGCGTCCGTGTACGGCTCCGAGCCGCCCTCGGCCGAGTAGTTGATCACGTCGACGTCGTCGAGAATCGCCTGCTCGATCCCCGCGACCGAGTCGGAGCCGAAGCAGCCGTCGGCGAGGCAGACGCGGTAGGCGATCACGCGGGCGCCAGGAGCCATACCGCTGACCGGGCCCCGCTCGGCGCCGTACAGCACTGCGGAGTCGACACGGTCGCCCGCGGCCGTCGAGGCCGTATGCGTGCCGTGGCCTACGGAATCGCGGGCCGAGCAGACTTGGGTCTTGTCGTTGCAGAACTGGTCGGGACCCGCGCCGATCTCGGCCATGTAGGTGTTCGTGAACGCGTATGCGCCGACGAGCTTCCGGTTGCACACGAACGTCGGCCCGAGATTCGCGACGTCCTTCCCGTCGCCGAACTGGCAGCCGTACGGACCGCCGGGCGGCGCCGGCAGGCCGTGGTCCTCGAACGACGGGTGCTCAGGCCAGATGCCGGAGTCGAGCACACCGACGACGATGTTCGAGGCGGCGTCGTCCTGTCCGCCGAGCGAGGGCCAGACATCCGTCGCACCGATGAAGTCCGGCGTGACGGAGGTCTGAAGCTGCGCGAGGCTGTCCTTCTGCACCGCGACCACGCCGGCGACCTCGAGTAGGTCGGCGACCTTGTTCGCAGGCACCTGCGCGGCAACACCGCCGTAGACCATCTGGAAGGACTCGCGAATCTCCGTATCCGGCACCGCCTTCGTCACGGCAGCGCTGATCTCGCTGGAGACCTGGTCTGTGCGCCGCTCGTAGGCGCGCACGGCCGCCAGGTTCTCGTTGAGCTTCTTGCCCGTGACGGTCGGACTCGTGGCCGCGAGACCCGCGACTCCTCCGGCGTACGACGCGGTTGCGTCGTAGTCGTACTTGATCAGCACGCTGACCGGGGTCGAGTCGGTGCGTCCGAGCAGCGCGGGGTCGGTCTCGGCCAGCGCGCCCGAGGCCGACTTCGCGCCGACGAATGTGGAGTCGGGCGTGAGTGACGACGCCGTGAACTTTGGTTGCGACGCGCTCCCTGCAACGGCGACCAAGGTGCCGAGCAGCAGGACAGCCACGAGCAACGAGGCGAACGTCCTCAGATGTCTCACGCTATGACCCCTTCCGTTCGACGGCACCGCAGGCTCCGTTCCGAGTAACGCGCCTCTCTCCGTCCGCCTCAAAGGACTTCCTCGAGAAGACCTCGTTCGGAAGACTCAGTTATAACCGCTTTTCCCGCCATTTTCTCGCTCGAAACCCTCCCCATCCGGCTAGTTCGGAGTGTTAAGAAATGCGGTCGGTCACACGACCAGACCCGCCAGGAGGCTGCCCTGCGCGCTCGGAATCGCAGCTAGGCGGCCGACGCGCCGGGACCGTGCGGCTTCGCCATCTTCCGGTAGTCGAGAGCCTCGTCGAGCACCGACTCCTCCACGCCGGCCTCGAGCGCTACCTCCCTGAGTGATCGGCCGGACGCAGCCGCCGCCTTCACGATCTCGGCCGCCTTGTCGTAGCCGATGAAGGGGTTGAGCGCGGTCGCCGCCGAGAGCGTGAGCTCTGCGTAGCGCTCGCATTGCTCGCGGTTCGCCTCGATCCCGTCCACACAGCGCCCGGCGAGCAGGCGCGAGGCGCTCCCGAGCAGCCCGATCGAGTCGAGAAGGTTGCGCGCCATCAGCGGTACGAACACGTTGAGCTCGAAGTGGCCCTGCATGCCGCCGATCGCGATCGCGGCGTCGTTGCCGATCACCTGCGCGGCGACCTGCGTGACGACTTCCGGGATCACGGGGTTCACCTTGCCGGGCATGATCGAGCTGCCTTTCTGGAGCTCGGGCAGGAAGATCTCGCCGAGGCCGGCGCGCGGCCCCGAGCCCATGAAGCGGAGGTCGTTCGCGATCTTCGTCAGCGAGACGGCGACGGTCTTGAGGGCGCCGGAGGCTTCGACGAGGCCGTCGCGTGCCGCCTGGGACTCGAAGGGATCCGCGGGCGCGCCGATCGCGAGTCCTGTCTCCTCGGCGAGTCGCGCCCGGACGCGGGCCGCGAACTCGGGATGGGTGTTCAGGCCGGTGCCGACGGCGGTGCCCCCGAGCGGGATCTTCCCGAGCCGCTCGAGCGTGGCCTCGACGCGGGCGCCGCCCTCGCGCACCTGTGCCGCGTAGCCACCGAACTCCTGGCCGAGCGTGACCGGGACCGCGTCCATCCAGTGGGTGCGGCCAGACTTGACGACGTCGTCGAACTCGCGCGCCTTGGCGGCGAGCGACTGCTCGAGCTGCGCAAGCGCCGGCAGCAGGTCGCCGACGATCTCGCCGAGCGCCGCCAGGTGCACGGCCGACGGGAAGACGTCGTTCGAGGACTGGCCCATGTTGACGTCGTCGTTCGGGTGCACGTCCTCACCGGCCAGCGCCGCGATCACCTCGTTCGCATTCATGTTCGACGAGGTTCCCGAGCCCGTCTGGAAGACGTCGATCGGGAACTGGTCGTCGAGCTCGCCGCGCGCAACGCGATCGGCGGCGACGGCGATGCGCTCGGCCTTGTCCGCGTCCAGGAGACCGAGCTCGGCGTTCACCCGCGCAGCCGCGGCCTTGATTCGCCCGAGCCAGTGTGCGACCGGCGACGGGATCGGCTCGCCGGAGACAGGGAAGTTGTCGACCGCCTTACGCGTCTCCTCGCCCCAGAGCTCCTCGGCCATGAACTGAGTCTAGGGCCTGACGTGCAGCTCGGCCGCCGTCGCGAGCCGGCTAGCACCGAGCCGCGCGGAAGCTGCTCGCGCGCTGTCTCGAGCAGCCCGTCCCACGTGACGAGCTTCACGCGCGGCCGGCCCTGCTCGTCGCCGCGTGCACGCTCGTGCACGTCGATCGCCTCCCAGCCTGCGTACTCGACGAAGTCCACACCGCGTTCGAACAGCAGCTTCTCGAGCTCGCCGCCTTCTGCGCAGAGCAGCCCGGCGCGGGTGTCCTCGAATAGCCGCTCGACCGTCTCGGCGGCGTCCTTCCGGTTCGTCCCGATCACTCCGCTCGGGCCGCGCTTGATCCAACCGGCGCAGTAGACACCGCGCACGACGCCCCCGTCCTCGTCGACGACCCGGCCCTCGACGTTCGGAATCACGCCGCGCGAGGAGTGGAAGGGCAGGCCGGGAAGCGCAACGCCGCGGTAGCCGACGCTGCGGAACACGATCCCGCACGGGATCACCTCCGTCTCGCCCGTCGGAACGGCACGGATCTGTCCGTCCTCGCCGGCAACCAGCTCGTTGCGGACGACCTCGACCGCCTCGACGCGCCCCTCGCCCATGATCGCCACCGGCGAGACGCCGAAGCGCAGTCTGAGCGTCTTTCGCTTGCCCTCCGGCGCCCGCGCGGCGAACTCCCGCAGGATGTCGACGTTGCGCCGGGTCCTCGCGCGGTCGGCCTCGAGGGCGGCCTCGCTCGCCGGATCGAGCTCGAGGTCGGCCGGATCGACCGCGACATCGGCGGCCGCGAGCTCGCCGAGCTCCTTCAGCTCGGGCGGGGTGAACGAGGCCTGCACGGGGCCGCGTCGCCCGAGCATCACGATCTCGCGAATGCCCGAGCCGTCGAGCGCCGCTATCGCCCTGTCGGTCGCATCGGTCGGGGCGAGCTCGGCCTCGGTGCGGGCGAGCATGCGGGCGACGTCGATCGCGACGTTGCCGTTCCCGATCACGACGGCCCGCTCGACCGACAAGTCGAAGTCGAGTCGCTGAAAGTCGGGGTGGCCGTTGTACCAGGCGACGAACTCGGTCGCCGCCCACGAGCCGGGCAGATCCTCGCCGGGAATGCCGAGCCGGCGGTCGGTCTGCGCGCCGACCGTGTAGACGACCGCGTCGTAGATCCTGGTCAGATCCCCGTGAGCCACGTCCTTGCCGACCTCGACGTTGCCGAAGAAGCGGAAACCCTCCCGGCGGGCGGTCTTCTCGAACGCACGCGAGGCGGCCTTGAGCTCCGGATGGTCGGGAGCGACGCCGAGACGGACGAGTCCCCACGGTGTCGGCAGCCGCTCGATCACGTCGACCTCGACCGGGAGCTCGTCGGCGAGCAGGTGCTCGGCGGCGTAGAAGCCCGCGGGGCCCGAGCCGACCACGACCACGCGCAGTGGGCGCTCGACGCTCACGTGTTCATCGGAAGGTGCGAAAGAGGGCGTTAGTGGTGGCCGCAGCCGGCGGGCTCTTCGCCGTCTTCGACCTGGAAGCTCGAGCCGCAGCCGCACGAGCCGGAGGCGTTCGGGTTCTCGATCTTGAACCCGGACTCCTGAATCGACTCGACGAAGTCCACCGACGCGCCCTTGAGGTACGGCGCGCTCGCCGGATCGACCACGACCTTGACGCCGTGGTACTCGACTTCGGTGTCGCCCTCGGCCGCGCCGCGGTCGAAGCCGAGCGCGTACTCGAACCCGCCGCAACCACCGCCGCGAATCGCGACCCGGAGCACTTCGGCGCTACCAGCGGGCTCCTGCGCCATCATCGCCTTCACCTTGCCCGCCGCGCGCTCGGTGAGCGTGAGGGTGGTCTCGACCTGCTCGGTCTCTGTGTGTTCGATAGTCGCCACGCGCCGCAGTGTACCGACCACGTCGCTCCTCAAAAAGGGGAAGCTGCGAGGCGGCTTTCGTGCACGCGTGCAAATCGTCTCGCGAAGCCGATCCTGCTAGCGTCCGCCTGCCGGAACCGCACGGAGGAGAACGCCTTTGTTCAACGACTGGCTCCCGTTCGCCATCTACGGACTCTTCGCGCTGGCGATCCCGGCGACGATGGTTTTCGCGAGCTTCGCGCTGGCCACACGCCCCAAACAGAGAGTTCGGGCGAGAACAGTTCCGTTCGAATCCGGCGTCTCCGCCGGCCCGATGCAGAAGCAGCGCTTCACCGTCAGCTTCTACCTCACGGCGATGCTCTTCATCCTCTTCGACATCGAAATTGTCTTTCTGTATCCGCTCGCGGTGATCATCAACGAGCTCGCGTGGTTCGGCTTCCTCGAGTTCCTCGTCTTCCTCGGAATCCTGCTGCTGGCCTACGTCTACATCT
The DNA here is from genome assembly GCA_963781435.1 of uncultured Actinomycetes bacterium. Lineage (GTDB taxonomy): Bacteria > Actinomycetota > Thermoleophilia > Gaiellales > Gaiellaceae > PALSA-600. The sequence continues at coordinate 79,644 of CAWAGR010000021.1, forward strand.
GGCGGAAGGGGGCGCTCGAATGGCGGTAGACAAGCGCCTTCGCGACCTCGGCCTGAACTCCGAGCGGCTGCTCTGGCCGGAAAAAGGACCGGGCAAGTTCGAGGACGAGGTGGCGAACCTGGAGCAGAAGGTCGGCCTCTCGACGCTCGAGAAGGCCGTCGCGTGGTCGCAGACGAAGTCGATGTGGCCCGACACCTTCGGGCTCGCGTGCTGTGCGATCGAGATGATGTCGATCGTCTCGTCGCGCTACGACATCGCGCGTTTCGGAATGGAGGCGTTTCGCTCCTCGCCGCGCCAGGCCGACCTGCTGATCGTCTCCGGCCGCGTCAGTCACAAGATGGCGGCGCCGCTGCGGCAGATCTACGACCAGATGCTGGAGCCGAAGTGGGTGATCGCGATGGGTGCGTGCGCAAGCTCGGGCGGCATGTTCAACAACTACGCGATCCTCCAGTCGGTCGACAAGATCGTCGGCGTCGACATCTATGTTCCCGGCTGCCCACCGCGCCCCGAGCAACTGATGGAGGGAATCATCCGGCTGCACGAGGCGGTGCAGGCAGGCGTGCCGCCCGCGTACGAGCTGCGGAGCGTCGCCTCTTGACCGACGCGCCGGAGAGCTGGCAGGCGGTGCCGGGGCTCCTGTCGGTCGCCGAGCAGCACGACGAGACCACGCTCGTCGTCGAGCCGGCGCTGCTCGTCGAGGCCTGCACCCACCTGCGTGACGAGGAGGGATTCAATTTCCTCTCCGACATCTCGGCCGCCGACTACCTCGGCTGGGGCGACCGCGGCGTCTCGGGCTACATCGGCACGAGCAACACTGGAATTGGAGCCGGCCGCGACCTCAACACGCCGATGACGCAGGGCCTGCAGGTCATGCCCGCGGCAAAGCCCAAGCGTTTCGCGCTCAACTATCACCTGCTCTCGGTTTCGGATACGCCGCGCCGGCTGCGGGTGCAGACGTGGGTCGAGGACGGCGAGCCGGTCCCCAGCGTGACCCGCGTGTGGCCGACCGCCGACTGGCACGAGCGTGAGGCCTGGGACATGATGGGCATCCACATCGAGGGGCACCCGAACCTGAAGCGGATCCTCATGGACGAGGACTGGGAGGGCCACCCGCTGCGCAAGGACTACCCGCTCGGCGGCGAGCCTGTTCGCTTCTCGGAGGACGAGTAGTGGCGATCGCACCGGAGCGGACGCGTGCTGCGATCTACGAGGGCACGCGGATTCCGCATCCGATTCCCACGGGCCTTCGCGTGTCCGACGAGATGAGGGCGACCGGCGACGTGATGACGGTCAACTTCGGGCCGAACCACCCATCGACGCACGGGGTGCTGCGCCTGATCGTCGACCTGCACGGCGAGGACGTGGTCGGGCTCGAGGCGGTGGTCGGCTACCTCCACACCGGCTTCGAGAAGAACATGGAGGCGAAGACGTGGTGGAAGGCGATCACGTATCCGGAGCGGATCGACTACCTCTCGTATCAGGCAAACGAGCTCGTCTTCGTGCTCGCAATCGAGAAGCTGCTCGCGCTCGAGACGCCGGCGAAGGCCTCGTGGATGCGAACCTGCCTGTGCGAGCTGAACCGGATCCACTCGCATCTCGTCTGGCTCGGCACAGCGGCGCTCGAGCTGGGAGCGATCTCGATGTTCTGGTACTGCTTCCGCGAGCGGGAGCAGATCCTCGACCTGTTCGAGCTCGTCACCGGCGCCCGCATGCACACGCGCTATTTCCAGGCCGGCGGCCTCGCCGAGGACATCCCGCGCGGCTTCTTCCCCGAGGCGCGCAAGTTCTGCGACTGGATGCCGCACGCGGTCGACGACTACGAGTCGCTCGTGAACCTCAACAAGATCTGGCTCGAACGCACGCAAGGACTCGGGCTGCTCTCGGCCGCGGACGCGATCGCGCTCGGCCAGTCCGGTCCCGTGCTGCGCGCGTCAGGCGTCGACTGGGACCTGCGCCGTGTCCAGCCGTACCTGTCCTACGCCGAGTGCGAGTTCGACGTTCCCGTGCACGAGGAAGGCGACGTGTACGCGCGCTACCGCGTGCACATGGAGGAGATGCGCGAGTCGGTGAAGATCGTCTCGCAGTGCCTCGACCGGCTCGAGCGGATGGAAGGTGAGCCGTGGATCGCGGACGACCGCAAGGTCGTGCTCCCGCCGCGCGAGGAGCTGCACACCTCGATGGAGTCGCTGATCCACCACTTCAAGATCGTCACCGAGGGCTACCGCGTACCCGAGGGCGAGGTCTACACGACGGTCGAGTCGCCGCGCGGCGAGCTCGGGTGCTACGTCGTCTCCGACGGCGGACCGCGACCCTGGCGGGTGAAGTTCCGCGCGCCGTCGTTCGTCGCGCTGCAGGCGACCGCGACCTGCATGACCGACGCGCTGATCGCCGACATGATCGCGATCGTCGGCTCGCTCGACACGGTGATGGGAGAGGTCGACAGATGAGCATCGCTCGCAGGCTCGCTCGCGGGGGAAACCTCCGGTTTCCGCCCTGTTCCCCCCTTCCGACACGTTGCAGCTCGTCGTGGGCGAGCCCGGGCAGAGCCCGCGCTCGCTCCGGCTCGCGGTGCGCCCGCAACCCGCTCCCGAGGTTGCGCCCGTGAGCGCGACGCTCTACGACCGCATTCAGGACGTGCGCGCACGGTTTCCCGAGGGCTCGCGCTCGGCGACGCTGCCTGCGCTGCGGCTCGCGCAGGAGGAGTACGGCTGGCTCTCGCCCGAGGCGCTCGTCGAGGTGGCCGACGCGCTCGACCTGACGCCGGCCTACTGCAAGGCGGTCGCCTCCTTCTACGACATGTACCACCGCGAGCCGATCGGGAAGCACCTCGTCGAGGTCTGCACCAACCTCTCCTGCGCGCTCGTCGGCGCCCAGCGCGTCGTCGAGGCGTTCGAGAACGAGCTCGGCGTCCGGATCGGCGAGACGACCGAGGACGGCGAGGTCACCTTGCGCGCCGTCGAGTGCCTCGGCGGCTGCGGCTACGCAACCGTCGTCGCGATCGACCACCGCTACCGCCACGACGTGAAGCCCGACGACGTGCCGGCGATCGTGCGTGAGCTTCGCGAAGGGATCGATGCCGGCTCTTAACGTTCTGCTCGCGGGCGCGGACGAGCGCGACCTGACGAAGCTCGCCGAGTATCAGGCGATCGGCGGCTACGCGCAGGTGCCGAAGGCGCGCGCGATGACGCCGGAGGAGCTGATCGCCGAGCTGCAGGCGTCGAACCTGCGCGGGCGCGGCGGCGCCGGCTTCCCGATGGGCCGCAAGGCGTCGCTGATCGACCGCGGCAGCTCGAAGCCGAAGTACCTCGTCGTCAACGCCGACGAGTCCGAGCCCGGCGCATTCAAGGATCGCGAGGTGATGGCGCGCGTTCCGCATCGCCTGATCGAGGGCTGCCTGATCGCCGCGCACGCGATCGAGTCGACCGACGTCTTCATCTACATCCGCGGCGAGTACCTGTCCGAGTACGAGATCCTCCAGGCCGCAGTCGACGAGGCGCACGCCGGAGGGCTCCTCGGCGAGGTCGAGGTGACGGTCTACCGCGGCGCAGGCGCGTACATCTGCGGCGAGGAGACGGCTCTGCTCGACTCGCTCGAGGGCCGCCGAGGGCAGCCGCGGCCTCGGCCGCCGTTCCCGCCCGTGCAGGGCCTCTTCAACGCGCCGACGCAGATCAACAACGTGTGCACGATCGCCACCGTGCCCTCGATCCTCGAGCAGGGCGCAGCCGAGTTCGCCAAGGTCGGCTCCGAGAGCTCGCCTGGCACCGCGATCTTCTCGATCTCCGGCAACGTGGTGCGGCCCGGCAACTACGAGCTCGTGCTGGGGACGCCGATGCGCGAGCTGATCTACGACCACGCAGGCGGAATCGCCGACGGCCGTGAGCTGAAGGCGGTCATCCCCGGCGGCTCGTCGGTGCCGGCACTGACGCCCGAGCAGATCGACGTGCCGCTCGACTACGACTCGCTTCAGGCGATCGGCACCTTCTTCGGCGCCGCCTCGCTGATCGTGGTCGACGACCGCTGCTGCATGGTGCAGCTCGCGCTGCGTTCGACGAAGTTCTACATGCACGAGTCGTGCGGCAAGTGCACGCCGTGCCGCGAGGGAACGCGCTGGATGGTGCAACTGCTGGAGAAGATCGAGGCGGGCCGCGGCGAGCTCTCCGACCTCGAGCTGCTCCGCTCGGTCGGCTCGCGGATCCTCGGCAAGTCTCTCTGCGCGCTCGGCGACTTCGCCGTCTACCCGGTCGCGAGCTACGTGCAGCACTGGGGCGCCGAGTTCGAGGCGCACATCGAGCAGGGCGGCTGCCCGTTCGCAGGCGAGTCGAGCCTCGAAGGCATCGTCGCACCGAGCGACGCGCACGCCCATCACGCCGCGGAGGTGACCGCTTGAGCGCCCCGTTCGATCGGGGCTGTCCGTTCAGGCCCGCTGTTGACGAGATGTTCCAAAGTTGGCACAAGACCGACCTCTCGAACCCCGTAAAATTGGCATTGAGGGTGGCGGGTAGGCCTCCCCACCCTGGGTGGGGGCGCGGGTGCACGCTGTCGCAGCCGCGCGGACCGCAGCTGGAGGTGGCATGACCCCGCCGGACGCGAGAGCACCCCAGCTGGTGACGCTCACCATCGACGGCGTAGAGGTCTCGGTGCCGAAAGGCACAGGCCTCGTCGAGACGGCTCTCGCGGCCGGGATCGAGATCCCGGTCTTCTGTTACGAGCCGCGCCTTGGGCCGCCGGTCGGAGCCTGCCGCATGTGCCTCTGCGAGGTCGCGCCCGGGCCGCCGAAACCTCAGGCCGCGTGCACGCTCACTGCCGCCGAGGGCATGGCCGTCAGGACCGCGCTCACTTCCGAGATGGCGGCCGAAGCACAGAACGCGACGCTCGAGTTCATCCTCGTCAACCACCCGCTCGACTGTCCCGTCTGCGACAAGGGCGGCGAGTGCCCGCTCCAGGATCTGACCTTCCGCTACGGCCCCGGGAACACGCGGATGGAGTTCCCGAAGCGCACCTTCGAGAAGCCGATCCCGATCTCGCCCACGATCGCGCTCGACCGCGAGCGCTGCATCCTCTGCTACCGCTGCACGCGCTTCTCGGAGTCGGTCGCAGAGGACGGGCAGCTCGTGGCGCTCGAGCGCGGCGCCGCGTCGATGATCGCCACCTTCGAGGACGAGCCGTACAAGGCCCCGTTCTCCGGCAACGTGATCGAGTTGTGCCCTGTCGGTGCGCTGACCTCGACCCAGTACCGCTTCGAGGCGCGGCCCTGGGAGATCCAGAACGTGCCCACCGTCTGCGGCCTCTGCCCCGTCGGCTGCAACGTCAGCGCGACGACGCGCGAGGGCAAGGTCAAGCGGATCCTCTCGCGCAACCACCCCGAGGTGGACGAGGGTTGGCTCTGCGACAAGGGTCGCTTCGCGTTCTCGCACCTCCGCGCCGACGACCGGATCGAGGATCCGCTGCGCAAGGCGGGCGTGCGGCGGTTCGAGCCGATCGGCTGGGACGAGGCGGTGGACGAGGCCGAGCGGCACCTGCGCGCGGCCGGCTCCGCGATCGTGACCGCGCTTTCGGGCAGCGAGACCGTGGAGCAGGCCTACGGGCTCGCAAAGCTCCTGCGCCTCGGCCTCGGCGCGCACGCAGCCGTGCTGGCCGAAGACGTGCCCGACGCGCTCGACCACTTCCGCGCTCCACTTTCGTCTATCCGTGACGCCAAGGTCGTTGTCGTCCTCTGCGACGAGCCGGTCGTCGAGCGGGCCCCGATCGTCGACCTCTGGGTCAAGGCCGCACGCCGCGCCGGCGCGCGCGTCCTGACCGACTTGCCCGAAGAGAGGGTGGAAGGGGCTGTGCTGATCACCGACGACGCCGAGCACGCGGCGTGGTTCGCCCGTGACCTGGACGCCGCCGCCGCGTTCTACCTCCCCTGCACGCCGAACGGCCGGGGCGTCGCGGATGCCTGGAGCGCCGCAGCCGACGGTGAGCCCGCCGACGGCGAGCCGCAGCTGCTGATCGTCTCGGGCGACGAGGCGGCCGCCGATCCTGCTGTCCGCGCCCTTGCCGAGCGCGCCGAGGTCGTGATCGGAATCGGGATGTTCGAGGACTCCTTCCGCGGCTTCTGCGACCTCGTCCTGCCCGGGACGAGCTACCTCGAGCGAGACGGCACCACGGTCAACCTCGAGGGCCGCCTTCAGCGCCAGCGCCGAGCGGTGATCGCGCCGTGCCCCGACGAGCTCGCCTGGATCGCCAAGCTCGCGGAGCGGTTCGGGGTCGAGCTCTCGCCGCACGCCTCGCTCGTGTTCGAGGAGGTCTCGGCGATCTGTTACGGCGGCATCCCCTTCGCGGCGGTCCAGGAGCAGGCGTCGCTGCCGCCGCGACCGGAGGCGGTGCAGCCACTGCCGAACCCGCCCGCGAAGAAGCTCGCCGCCGAACCGGGCCTGCGCCTGCTCACCTACCGGCCGCTCTTCTCCGGACCGGCCGTCGACCGCACGCCCGAGCTCGAGTTCCAGCGGCCCGGCGGTGAGATCGAGCTCGCGCGGCCCGACGCCCGCGCGCGCGGGATCGCGACCGGCGACGCCGTCACCGTCAGCTCGAACGGCACCACCGTCTCGCTCCGCGCCCGGATCGCCCGCGACCTGCCGCCCGGTACGGCCCGCATGCCGCGCGCCGAGGCGGAGGGCCTGCACGAGTTCGTCGAGGTGAGCACGTGACGGTGACAAGGTGACCCATCCCGACGAGGTCTGGTGGATCTCGCTGATCAAGATCGCGCTCGTGATCAACCTCGTGATGGGCGCGTTCGCCTACACGACGTGGCTCGAGCGCAAGCTGCTCGGTCGGATGCAGCTCCGTTACGGCCCGAACCGGGCCGGACCCTTCGGGCTCCTGCAGCCGATCGCCGACCTGGTCAAGCTCGTCCGGAAGGAGGCGTTCTTCCCGTCCGCAGCGCACCAGGCGCCCTACATCGTGGCCCCGGTCCTCGCCTGCTTCACGGCGCTCCTCGCCTTCAGCGTGATCCCGTTCGGCCCCGGCTGGACTGTCGGCGACTACTACATCTCGGGCGTGATCGTGAACGTGCCGATCTCGCTGATCCTGATCTTCGCGCTCGGCTCGATCGGCGTCTACGGGTTCATCGTCGGCGGCTGGGCCTCCGAGTCGAAGTACTCGATCCTCGGCTCGATGCGCACCTGCGCCCAGCTCGTCTCCTACGAGGTCGCGCTGGCGCTCTCGGTGCTCGGGGTCGTGATGATGGCGCAGTCGCTGAACCTGGTCGAGATCGTGGACAAGCAGGTGGCGACGCTGTGGTTCTTCGTCCCGCAGATCATCGGACTGGTCGTGTTCCTGCTCGCCGGGATCGCGGAGACCTCGCGGCCGCCGTTCGACCTCCCCGAGGCCGACACCGAACTCGTCGCCGGGTACCACACCGAGTACTCCGGGATGCGCTGGGGTCTCTTCCAGACGGCCGAGTACATCAACATGATCGTGCTCTCAGGGCTCGCGGTGACGCTCTTCCTCGGCGGTTGGAGCTTCCCGTTCGTGGAGTCGCTCGACCGCTTCGGCCCGATCTGGTTCGCAGCCAAGCTCGGCTTCCTCATCCTGTGCTTCATCTGGCTGCGCGCGAGCCAGCCGCGCCTGCGCTACGACCAGCTCATGCGCTTCGGCTGGAAGGTGCTGCTGCCGATCGCCACGGCCAACGCCATCATCACCGCCTTCTTCGTGGTCTTGATCTAGTGGGGGAAACCATGTTTCCCCCACTTGCCCCCTTCTTCTCGCCGTGCCTTCACATGGCGTTCCTCGGCTCTCACCGGGCAAAGCCCGGCTTCGCCGGCGACCGAACGCGCTCGGTCATCTGACCTTGCTGCACTTGCGGACGCGAAAGATCGAGACATGAGTCCACTTGTTCCCAACACCTTCAAAGGCTTTGGCGTCACGCTGAGGCAGGTCTTCAAGAAGCCGATCACGCAGCAGTACCCCGAGTACAAGCGGCCGGTGTATCCCCGCTTTCGCGGCCGGCACCGCTTGTGGCGCCACGAGAACGGCCTGGAGAAGTGCGTCGGGTGCTCGCTGTGCGCGGCCGCCTGCCCGGCCGACTGCATCCGCGTGGTCGCGGCCGAGAACACCGCCGACAACCGCGTCTCGCCGGGCGAGCGTTACGCCCGCATCTACGAGATCAACATGAGCCGCTGCATCTTCTGCGGCTACTGCGAGCTCGCCTGCCCGTTCGACGCGATCACGCTCGGAAACGAGTTCGAGATCTCCGAGTACAACCGCGACGACCTCATCTACACGAAGGACATGCTGCTCGCCGAGCCGGTGAAGAAGGTGCCGGTCGCCGACCGCGAGCTCTACGACACGCCGATTCCCTACTACAAGAGCCATTCGTAGGCGAATGGCTCTTACGGAAAGCAGCGGTCTGGACATAAGCGGCTCGAACACCTCCCCGCCATCAGCCAGTTCCCGAGGAAATGGCTGATGGCCAATTTCCTCGTCTGGTGCGTCTGGATCTGCGCGGCTTTCGCGTGTATCGCGAGCGCCCTCGCGGTCGTCTCGTTCCGCAACCCGTTCTTCTCGGCGCTCGCGCTGATCGGCAACCTCGGCTCGCTCGCGGTGCTGTACCTGCTGCTCGGCGGCGAGTTCGTCGCGGCGAGCCAGGTGCTCGTCTACGCCGGCGCCGTGATGGTGATGTTCCTGTTCGTGATCGCCTACCTCGGCGACCGCACGCTCGAGGCGCCCTGGGCGGGCGGCCCGTCGTGGCAGGCGGTCGGCGCGGCCCTCGCCGGCGGCGCGATCCTCGTCGAGATCGTTGTCGCAATCGGCCTCGAGGCCGGGGGCGCGCTCGGTGATCCGCCTCCGATCAGCCGCGCGTTCGGCTCGCCGGCCTCGATCGGGACGCTCTTCCTGACCGACCACCTGCTCGCGTTCGAGGTCACCTCGATCGTGCTGCTCGTCGCAGCCGTCGGCGGCGTCGTGCTCGGCTCGCACGCAAGATCACTCGGCGAACCAGCGGAAACACACGGCGGCGTAGGCTCGACGGAGCCGCCAATCGGCGGAGGTACCGGCTTTGCCGGTGCCGGAGCAGGAGGCCGCGATGGACGGGCCTGACGTCACCTGGTACCTCGTGCTCTCCGGGATGCTCTTCGTCACGGGCGCGCTCGGCGTGCTCATCCGCAGGAGCCCGCTGATCATCCTGCTCTCGGTCGAGATCATGCTCAACGGCGCGAACCTGGCCCTGATCGCGTTCTCACGGCAGCTCGGAACCGAGGACGGGCAGATCTTCGCGATCGCGGTGATGGCGATCGCCGCCTCCGAGGTCGTGGTCGGCCTCGGGCTCATCGTCGCCATGGGCCGGCGCAACATCGAGCTCGACGTCGACAAGCTACGGACTCTGCGCGGTTGAGAGCCTCGGCGGGTAGCCCATGACGTCTCTGAACGCCGCCGCCTGGATCTGCCTCCTGCTTCCGCTCGCAGCGACCACCGCGATCACGCTCGCAGGCACGCGCATCTCGCGCCGCGCCGCCGGCTACCTCTCGACGGGCACGACGATCGCCTCGTTCGTGGCGGCGGTCGTCGGCTTCGTGATCATGCTCGGCGAGTCGCCCGACAACCGCGCCTCCTACTCGACCGCGTGGACGTGGCTCTCCGCCGGCCAGTACGACTTCGGCCTCACGCTGCTCACCGACCAGCTCTCGATGATGATGATGCTGATCGTCACCGGCGTCGGCGCGCTGATCATCGCCTACTCGGTCGGCTACATGGACGGCGACGACGAGGAGCGGCGGTTCTTCGCGTACATGTCGCTGTTCGTCTTCTCGATGCTCCTGCTGGTGCAGTCCGGCAACCTCCTGCTGCTCCTGGCGGGCTGGGGCATGGTCGGCCTCTCGAGCTACCTGCTGATCGGCTACCACCAGGACCGCCCGTCGGCGATCGCAGCCGCGAAGAAGGCGTTCGTGATGAACGCGGTCGGCGACGCGACGATGGCGATCGCGCTCTTCCTGCTCATCCAGCAGACGGGTCAGCTCGACTACGCCGGCGTCTTCGCGGACGCACCGACCGGCACGGTGGCGACGATCGTCGCGCTCGGCCTGCTCGGCGGCGCCGTGGCGAAATCGGCGCAGATCCCGCTCCACACGTGGCTCCCGGACGCGATGGAAGGCCCGACGCCGGTGAGCGCCCTGATCCACGCGGCAACGATGGTCACGGCCGGCGTCTACCTGCTCGTGCGTACGAATCCGCTGTTCCAGAACGCCGAAGCCGTGGCCGACCTTGCCGCCGTGCTCGGCGCGGTCACGCTGCTCGTCGCCGGCCTGATCGCGCTCGTCCAGGTCGACATCAAGCGCGTGATCGCCTACTCGACCATGTCGCAGATCGGCTACATGTTCGTCGGCGCGGCGACCGGGGCCTACCCGCAGGCGATGTTCCACCTGATGACGCACGCGTTCTTCAAGGCGCTGCTCTTCCTCGCGGCCGGGATCATCATCCACGCGCTCACCGCCGAGCAGGACATCCGGCGCATGGGCGGCCTCGGGCGCGCGCTGCCGTACACGAAATGGGTGTTCCTCGTCGGCGCGCTCGCGCTCGTCGGCATCCCGCCGTTCTCCGGCTTCTTCTCGAAGGACCCGATCCTCGCGGCGCTGCTCGACGACGGCACGTTTGGATACGTCCTGTTCGCCTGCGGCATTGCCGGGACGTTCCTCACCGGCCTCTACACGTTCCGCCTCTACTTCCTGGTCTTCGGCGGCGAGAAGTCGGAGTTCGCGCGCGAGCACCTGCACGAGCCGCACGGCCGGCTCGAGGGGCCGCTGTCGATGGTGTGGCCGGTCGGCGTCCTCGCCGTGCTGGCGGCTTTCGCCGGCTGGATCCAGTTCGCGCCGTACTGGGAGCCGATCACGCACTGGCTCGACCCGGTCGCGGCGCCGCTGATCGAGGCGAGCGGCACGCCAGGAGCTCGCTCGCGTCGGTGCTCGCCGTCGGGTTCGGCCTCCTCGGGATCGGCCTCGCCTGGCTCTTCTATGTGCGCAAGTGGCGGCCGGTGCCGAATCCGTCGCTGATCCTCGAGGACAAGTTCCTCTTCGACGAGCTCTACGACCTCGTCTTCTACCGGCCGGCCGTGGCCCTCTCCCTCGCGCTCGGCCGTTTCGTGGAGCGGCCGCTGATCGCCGGCTCGATCACCGAGGTGACACGAGGCTTCCGGCTCGGCTCCGGTGAGCTCGACCGCGTCCAGAACGGCCTTGTCCGCTCGTACGTGCTCGTGCTCACGAGCGGGATCGCCATCCTCGCCGTCGTCTTCATCTCCACGCGGTGACACAAAGACCATGACCGACTGGCTCTCGACCATCCTGATCTTCCTGCCGATGGCCGGCGCGATCGTCGTCTGGCTCGTGCCGATGCCGCGCTACTGGGTCGGCTCGCTCGCGACGCTCGTCTCGCTGATGGAGATCGGGGTCTGGGTGGCCTCCATCCAGCACTTCGACTTCGACGACGGCTCGCTCCAGCTCGCCCAGCAGCACTCGTGGTTCACCTCGCTCGGGGTCAGCTACTACGTCGGCCAGTTCGACTTCTCGGTCTGGCTCGTGGGGCTGACGGTGGTCTGCGGTGCCGCCGCCTGCGGCTACGCGTGGTGGGCCGGCCGCGAGCGGCCGCGAGCGTACTTCGGCCTCCTGCTCTTCCTGACCGGCTCGGTCGTGGGCGTCTTCTGCGCGCAGGACCTGCTGCTCTTCTACGCCTTCTTCGAGGCGATGCTGATCCCGCTGTACGTGCTGATCGGCGTCTGGGGCGGCGCCGGACGGCTCGGCGCGACGATCAAGTTCGTCGTCTACACGGTTGCCGGCTCGCTGCTGATGCTCGCGGCGATCATCGTGTATGGGCTCCAGGAGGGAACGTTCGACCTGACGAAGATGGGGGAGAGCACGAACGAGTGGCTCTTCCTCGGCTTCGCGGTCGCCTTCGCGGTCAAAGCGCCGCTCTTCCCGTTCCACGGCTGGCTGCCCGACGCCTACCGCGAGTCCTCGCCCGAGGTGGCCGGCCTCCTGTCGGGTGTGATCTCGAAGGTGGCCGCGTACGGCTTCCTGCGGATTGCGATCGCCAAGTTCCCGGAGCCGGCCGACGACTTCCAGGTCGTGATCCTCGTGCTCGCGTCGGTCGGGCTCGTCTACGGCTCGCTGCTCGCCTTCCGCGCGCCCGACATCCGCGGCGTCATCGCGTACTCCTCCCTCGCGCAGATGGCGCTGATCACGTACGGCCTGTTCGCCTTCAACGACCTCGGCATCGACGGCGCCGTCCTTCAGATGGTCAACCACGGGCTGATCTCGATGACGCTGTTCCTGCTCGCCGGCATGGTCGAGCGGAGGACGGCGACCGGCGAGCTCACGCTCCTCGGCGGCATGGCCCGCGGCCGGCCGGCGCTCGCGACGCTGCTGATGATCGTCGGCGTAATGGCCCTCGCCGTGCCGCTGTCGTCGAACTTCGCGGGCGAGTTCCTCGTGCTCGCCGGTGTGTTCCAGGTGGGCTGGGGCTGGGCCGTGGTCGGCGCCGTAGCGATCGTGCTCGCGGCGATGTACATGCTGCGGCTGATCTCGGCCGTGCTGCACCAGGACGTCGGGCCGGCGGTCAGCGATGTCGCGCTCGACCTGCGCCGCGCCGAGCTCGCGATCCTCGTACCGCTGGTCGCGATCCTGCTCGTGCTCTCGGCCTGGCCGAACGCGATCACCGGCCACTCGTTCGCCTATCTGGCCAGCGACAACGTCGGCGCGACCCTCCAGGGCGACTCGAGCGTACCGTGATCGACAAGCCCACAGTCGACTGGTTCGCGCTCTCGCCGACGCTGGCGATGATCGCCGCGACGGGCGTTCTCCTGCTCGTGGCCGTGTTCGCGCCGAAGCGCCATCTGCGGTCGGTCTCGGCGATCGTCTGCGGGCTCGGATTCGTGGTCGCGTTCGTCTTCGCGGTCGTGCTGGCGGACCAGAGCCCGGAGGCGAGCACAGCCGTCGCCGACGCGATCTTCCGCGACCGCTGGGCCGCCGTCGCCCAGGTGCTGATCGCCGGCTGCGGCGTGGTCTGCGTGCTGATCTCCCACGGCGAGCGCTGGCGCCGCGAGCACGTGGCCGAGTACTACGCACTGCTCGCCGCTGCCGGCGCCGGAATGGCGTTCTTCGTGCAGGCGTCGAACCTCATGACGCTGTTCCTGGGGCTCGAGTGGTTCTCGATCGCGCTCTACATCATGTGCGCGATCGACATCGACCTCGCCGGCTCGCTCGAGGCCGGGCTCAAGTACCTGATCATCGGCTCGGTCGGCGCTGCGACGCTGCTCTTCGGCTCGGCGCTCGTCTACGGCTCGACCGGCGAGCTCGGCTTCCGGGAGATCGGCGCCGCCGGGAACCCCGACGACTCGCTGCTCGTCCTCGGCCTCGCGCTCGTGATCGCCGGGCTCGCGTTCAAGGCCTCGGCGGCGCCGTTCCATATGTGGACGCCCGACGTCTACCAGGGCGCGCCGACGCCCGTGACCTCGTTCATGTCGTCCGCGACGAAGATCGCGGCGTTCGTCGTCACCTACCGGCTGCTCGTGACGGCGTTCCCGGAGAACGAGGAGCTCTGGACGTGGGCGCTCGCGATCATCGCCTGCATCTCGCTCGCGGTCGGGAACATCGCCGCGCTCGCGCAGCGGAACCTGAAGCGACTGCTCGCGTACTCGTCGGTCTCGCACGCCGGGTTCATGCTGATCGCGATCGTGGCCGACAGCGACCTCGGCGCGCAGTCGCTCATGTACTACCTCATCCCCTACAGCGCGATGTCCCTCGGCGCATTCGCCGTGGTCGCGGTGCGCGAGCGCGAGCTGGGATTGCCCGTGACGCTCCAGAACCTGTCGGGCTTCGGCTGGGAGCGACCGTACCTCGGCGTCGCGATGTGGGTCTTCATGCTCGGCTTCCTCGGCTTCCCGTTGACCGGCGGCTTCTGGGGAAAGATCTACGTCTTCGCCGCCGCGTACGAGTCCGGCTGGTGGTGGCTGATCGTGGTCGGCGTCGTCTTCACCATGGTCTCCGCGGCGTACTACCTCGCCGTCGTGCGCGCGATGTTCATGCGCGACAGCGCGGAGCTGCAACTCGCCCCCGCCGGCGGCTCGCCGCCGCGCGACCTGGCCCTCGCGACGGGAGTGGGCGCGTGCCTGGTCGTCACGGTCGGCTCGTTCTTCGCCGTGCAGCCGCTGATCGACGTCGCCGAGTCGGCGGCGAAGTCGCTGCCCTTCTGAGCTACGGCTTCGCCGGCCGGAGCTGCGCAAGCCGGCGCGCATACGGCGCGGCCGCGACCGTGACTTTCACCGTGAAGATCACGAGGCAGGCGACGACCGTCGTCACGGCCAGCGGCGGGATGCCGTGGAGGGCCGCGCTGCGCACCATGCACGACACCACGAGCAGGGGGACGACGAGGCCCGAGAGGAGCGCCTGCAGCGCGGCAACCGCGTCCTCTCGCACCTCGAGGTAGCTCCCGAACGCCGCGAGTGCGGCCACCGCGGCGAACGGTATGGCCACGAGCAGCGCGTCGAACGCGAGGCCGTGGAAACCGCGGGAATCCGCGATCGCCGCGAGGGTGACGAGCAGGGCCGGAAGCACTCGACGTCCCACCGCCGCATAGCTTCGCGCCCGCATCGGACGGTCCTTCTATGCTCACGCCTCCCGCGACGAAAGGCTCAGATGGCGACTCTTACATGGCTCGGTCACTCGGCGTTCCGACTCGAGACCGACCACGGCAAGCGCGTCTACATCGACCCTTGGCTGACGGGGAACCCGAAGACGCCCGAGGCCGAGAAGACACCGGAGCGCGTGGACGTGATCGCGATCACGCACGGGCACTCGGACCACGTCGGCGACACCGTCGCCCTGTCGCAGGCCTTCCCCGACGCCGAGATCGTCTGCCAGGTCGAGCTCAAGAACTGGCTCGGCCGCCAGGGCGCATTGGTCGGCGAGATCCCCGGGCTGAACAAAGGTGGAAAGCAGCGGATCGGCGACCTCTTCTTCTCGCTCGTGGACGCTCGCCACTCCTCATCCAGCGACACCGGCGAGTACCTCGGCGAGGCGTGCGGGATCGTGATCCAGCTCGAGGACGGCGTGCCGGTCTACTTCGCCGGAGACACATGCCTGTTCTCCGACATGCAGGTGATCGGCCACGTGTACGAACCGCAGCTCGTCGTGCTGCCGATCGGCGACCACTTCACGATGGGCCCGTACGAGGCCTCGATCGCGCTCGACATGCTCGGCCAGCCGCGCTGCGTGCCGTGTCACTGGGGGACGTTCCCGATCCTCACCGGAACGCCGCAGGCGCTGGCGGCCCTCGCCGAGAAGGCGATCGTCGAGGAGCTCGAGCCGGGCGACACGATCGAGGTCTGAGTTGACGTACTCGATCGCGGCCTGCGACCTCGACGCCGGTCAGTGGGGCGTCGCGACGCAGTCGAAGTTCCTCGCGGTCGGGTCGGTCGTGCCGTGGGCGGAGCCGCACGCCGGCGCGATCGCGACGCAGGCCTACGCAAACCCGCGCTACGGCCCCGAGGGACTCGGTCTGCTGCGCGAGGGTCTCGGTGCAGCGGAGGTCGTCGCGCGCCTCACGGCAGCCGACGAGGATCGCGACCACCGCCAGCTCGGCGTCGTCGACGGCGGCGGCGAAAGCGCGACGTACACCGGCGCCGCGTGTATGGACTGGGCCGGTGGCGTCTCGGGGCCGGGCTTCGCCGTGCAGGGGAACATCCTCGTCTCCGAGGACACGGTGGGGGAACTCGCGCGCGCGTTCGTCACCTCGGCGGGCCGGCCGCTCGCCGAACGGCTGATCGAAGCGCTGTTCGCGGCCCAGGCCGCCGGAGGGGACCGCCGCGGCCAGCAGTCGGCCGCACTGCTCGTGGTCGAGTGCGACGGCGGCTACGCCGGCCTCTCCGACGTACTGGTCGACCTGCGCGTCGACGACCACGAGCGCCCGCTCGACGAGTTGCTTCGCCTCTACCGCAGCCATCAGCTGCTCTTCGGCAAGACGCCGCCCGAGGACTGGCTCGAGGTCGACGACGCGCTCGCGCGAGAGCTGCGCGAACGGCTCGCCAGGCTCGGCTACGAGGGCGAGAGCGCGCTCGCGGCCTGGGCCGGCACGGAGAACCTCGAGGAGCGCGTCGACGGGGTGGAGCGCATCGACCCGGTCGTGCTCGAGGAGCTGCGGAACCGATGAAACCGTGGGAGGCAGTCCACGTCGACGACCTCGACGCGATCCCGGTCGCCGAGGGCGTCGTCTGGCGCCCGCTGCGGCGCCGGCTCGGCATCCGCGCCTTCGGCACCAACGCGTACACGAGCGAGGGTGTCGGCCGGCACATCGTCGAGGAGCACGACGAGCTCGGCAGCGGAGCCGGTGGCCACGAGGAGATGTACGTCGTCCTCCGGGGCCGCGCGAGGTTCACGATCGACGGCGAGGAGCTCGACGCGCCGGCGGGCACGATCGTCTTCCTGCGCGACCCGGCCCTCCGGCGCGTCGCGATCGCCGAGGAGGAGGGCACCGTCGTGCTGGCGGTCGGCGGCGAGCCCGGCCGCGCGTTCGAGGTCTCGCCGTGGGAGTGGAACTTCGCGGCGATCCCGCTCTTGCGGGCGAACCGCTGGGCCGAGGCGATCGTCGTGCTCGAGGAGGGCCTGCGCGAGCACCCGAAGAACGCCTCGCTCTTCTACAACCTCGCCTGCGCCGAGTCGCAGGCCGGCCGGCCGGTCGAGGCGATCACGCATCTCCGCGAGGCGCTGCGGCTGAACCCCAAGAATGCCGAGGACGCGCGCCGCGACCCGGACTTCGACCCGATCCGCCGCGAGCCCGGATTTCCGACGTAAGCGGAGAGGTGCGGGCCGAAGCCCGCACCTCTCGCTACCCCCGGCCTCCAGGCGACCGGAGCTCTAGGCGATGGCAGGCTTGACGGGCTGCGACGCAGCGGCCGTCCTGGCCTCCTCCGCTGCAACGCGCCTGCGATGCAGGGCGACCCAGTCCAGAACCACGAAGCCGATTCCGGTGAGCAGCAGTGCGATTCCGATCACGATGGAGAACAGCGACAGACGCTCGGCCATGAAGCTCATGTTGAGCGCCGTCGCGAGCGCCGTCTCGGTCACCCAGGTATTGCGGACGGCGTTGGCGACCGGCTTGCCCTCGCTGTCTTTGAGGGCCACCGCCTCGTCGCTCGTGCCCTTTGGCGAGCCGTCCGCGGTCGCGAACCGGCCCATCTCCGCGTAGGTAAAGCCGCCCGAGGACTCGAGGGCGTGAATTCGCATGTAGCTCGCGAAGCAGCGCGCCTCGCCGCCGGTGTCGATCGACTCGCCGGCGACCGAGCAGCTCGGGATCGTGACGTTCGTGAGGCCGGCCTGATCGACCGCCTCCTTGATCAGTGCCGGCGTCATGTCGTCCGAGCCGACGATCTTCTCCTGGCTCAGGTTCGAGTGGACGGTCGAGCGGCCGGACACGCCGAGCGCGATCACGGCCACCCCGAAGATCACGAGCAAGCCGCCTGCGATGAAGCCGCCGACCTCGAAGAACTTTCTCATGGTGTGCCTCCTGGAAACGGGGGTTTGTCGTTCATATCGGCCCAGTCTCGTTTCGGGGCCCCGAGGTCGCATCCGGGTTTTTCCGCAGTGCCGGTCGGGGGAAGCGCCGAACCGCGCTCAGCGATCTCCCGGCAGCCGTACGCCCGCCGCGAGGGCGCGGAACGCCGGAACCGGGTCGCTGCCGGGACGCGCCACGAGCAGCACGGCACCGAACGCGTCCGGCGGCGTAGGCTCGACGGAGCCGCCCAGAGGCGGAGGTGCCGGCTTTACCGGCACTGGAGCGGGCACCGCAATGAGCGCGTCCACGAGCAGCTGCAGGCCCACCGCGAGCGCAAACGCCTTGTGGGCGTGCTCACCGCCGAACGGTGCGAGGTCGTCCTCGCTCGCCTTGCCCGCGAGGACGTCGCCGTAGGTGAGATTCCCCATCGAGACGTCGACGACGACTGGGTCTCCACCGGATGACGGGATCGCGATCGAGAGTGGATTCGTGCCCGTCAGCCTTGGGCCACCCTCGGGATGGCCCAGCCTGCGTGGCGAGGTGGCGGTCAGCGCCGCGACGAGACCTCCGTCGGCGAGCCGTCGCGTCCAGTGGCCGAGCATCCCCGTCGGGAAGGTGTTCCCTGCAACCACCAGCCGTGCCCGGCGTGGCGGGTCGGCGAGCTGCGCCTCCACGATCGCGTGCACCACGAGGTAGCCGAGCGCGCCGTTCCCGTCCCAGCGCTCGTAGCCCGGCTCCTGCACGATGCGGCGTGGCCGCGCCTCCGGCGCGAGCTCCGGCCACGTCTCGAGCCACTCGATCCGCCGCACGCCGTGGCCCTCGCGGCCGTGGCGATCCGCGGCAAGGAAGTGCTCCGCGAGTACCTCGACGTCCTCGGGCCTGAAGCCGAGCGCCGCGAGACGCCTCCGCGCCTCGTCAGGAGACAAGCGGCAGCGTGCGCGTGAAGCCGGCGCCGCGCGCCTTGTCGAGCCGCGCGGCGATCTCGACGATCGCCCGCGCCGGCTCCGAGTCGGGATCCGAGAGCACGAGCGGCGTGCCGCTGTCTGCCGACTCGCGCAGCCGCGCATCGAGAGGCACCGAGCCGAGGAGAGGCACGCCCAGCTCCGCCGCCAACCGCTCGCCGCCGCCGGAGCCGAAGACCTCCGAGGTCATGTTCTCGATCACGCCGAGAAGCTGCATGCCGGTCTTCCGCGCCATCTCCGCGGCTCGGCTCGCCACCTCCTGCGCGAGGGCCTGCGGCGTCGTCACGACGACGGCTTCGGCGCGCGGCAGCATCTGGCCGAGCGAGATCGAGACGTCGCCGGTGCCCGGCGGCATGTCCACCAAGAGCACGTCCAGCTCGCCCCAGTGCACGTCCTGGAGGAACTGCTCGAGCGCCCGGTGCAACATCGGTCCGCGCCACATCAGCGGCGCGTTGTCGTCGACGAAGAAGCCGATCGACATCAGCTTCAGCTCGTGGTTGACGGGCGGGATCATCAGCTTGTCGACGAGCACCGGCTTCTGGTGGATGCCGAGCATGTGCGGGATCGAGTGGCCGTAGATGTCCGCGTCGAGGATCCCGACCTGGTGACCCTGCAGCGAGAAGGCCGCGGCCAGGTTGGCGGTGAGCGACGACTTGCCGACGCCGCCCTTGCCCGAGGCGACCGCGATCACGCGCGTCCGCGGGTCGAGTTGGATCGAGCGCTCGTCGGCCGGCCGGCCGCCGCGGAGCTTCGTCGTCAGCGCGGAGCGCTCGTCGGGGCTCATCACGTCGAACTCGAGCCGCACCGAGGAAACGCCCTCGACAGCGCCGACCTCCCGTGCAACCTGCTCCTGGAACGAGTTGCGCAAGGGGCACCCGGCGACGGTGAGCGCGATCGTGACGGTCACGTCTCCACCGGCGATCTCGAGCGAGCGAACCATGTCGAGCTCGGTCACCGGTTTGCGCAGCTCCGGGTCGATCACCCGCGAGAGGGCGTCCATCAGGGCTTCGCGCGAGGGCTCCATCTGCTGTCGAGCCTAACCGAAGAACAGGGGCAGCCGACGTTGCTTCCTGCGAGTGATTGATGCCGGCCGGTGAGCACCTGCGGGTCGACCGCTCCTCTGCGGGCCGGCCGCCGAGGGCGCCGCGTCGCGACAACTGGGTTTCGCTCTGAGGAACGCCGACACGGACTCGGCCACCCGGCGCGCGGTGTATCGTGAGCTCCATGGACTCCCGCAGCATCGAAGTGGCCGTCGGCCCGCTCTCGGCCATGCCCGACGCGCACGTGAGCCGCGCCTACCGCCTGCTCGCCGGCGACGTCCAGCGACTGCTCGAGGCAGGGAGCCCCGACCCGCTGGAGCTCGCAGCGTCCCGGCGCGATGCCGAGCTGTTCGGCATGGAAGCCGCGCGACGCGGCCTGCTCGACTGAGCAGACGTCCTTCCCGGACGACCGGGACCGCGCCAGAGGCCCCGGCGCAAGCGCCGGAGCCTCGAACGGCGGTGGTAGGGACTACGGGTTGCGGATGTCGATCACGAGGCCGTCGGCGAAGCCGGCCAGCGTGTCGCGCAGGTTCACGACGTTGTCGTGTGCGATCACGACGACGAGCTCGTAGACGCCGTCGCCCTCGGCGTTGACCATGGCCAGGGTACTTGCGGCCGGAACGTTCAGCGTGGCGTCGAGCCGGACGTCGGTCGGCGTGACGAGGGTCGGCGTGACGGCCGTCTGCTCGGCCAGCTTGCCTTCGAAGCCGGGGCCGATCGACTCGGCGAAGAGGCGGACGTGCCAGTCGTTGATGATGAGCGGCGCGAGCACGCCGGTGAGGTGCCAGCGCACCTTCACCTGAAAGCCAGTGCCGGCCTCGACCACGCGATTCGGGTTGCCGTCGAGGTCGATGACCTGCACCGACTCGACGGCAGCGTCGAGGATCGCCGGCGGCGTGGGCACTGGGACGTCGAACTTGAGTGTGGACATGAATTCCTCTCCTTTGGTCTTGGTTTTCTTCGGGGGTTGGTGCGCGATCGCTGCGCCAAGAAGACCTCCGCGCGGCAAAGCGCCGCCCTCGAGGTCGGTAAAGGCCCGGCAAAGCCTGTCTTTGAAGCTTGCTCGTGCCGGTGTTACGTTCGCTCGATGGAATTCGGGATCCTGGGCCCGCTCGCTGTCTGGGAGGACGGCCGAGAGCTCGAGCTCGGCGCCGCCAAGCAACGGGCGCTGCTCGCCGTCCTGCTCCTCCACGCCGGCGAGACGATGGCGACGGACCGGCTCGTCGACGCGCTCTGGGACGAGCAGCCGCCCGCAACGGCGGTGAAGGCGCTACAGGTGTACGTCTCGCAACTCCGCAAGACGCTCGGCGAGGGCGTACTCGAGACGAGACCGCTGGGATATGTCGTCCGGGTCGAGGAGGGAGCACTCGACTCTGAGCGGTTCGAGCACATGCTCGCCGAGGGCCGGCGGCTGCTCGCGGACGGCGCCGCACGGGAGGCGGGCGACTTGCTCCGGCAGGCGCTCGCGCTCTGGCGTGGCGCACCGCTCGCCGACTTTCGCTACGAGACATTCGCCCGCGACGAGATCGGCCGCCTGGAGGCGCTCCGCCTGGTCGCGCTCGAGCAGCGGCTGGAGGCCGACCTGGCCGTCGGGCGCCACGCCGAGGCGATTCCCGAGCTGGAGACGCTCGTCCGCGAGCATCCCCACCGCGAGACCCTGCGCGGCCTGCTGATGCTGGCCCTCTACCGCGCGGGACGGCAGGCCGACGCGCTCGCCGTCTACCAGGACGCGCGGGCAGCACTCGTCGACGAGCTCGGCCTCGACCCGAGCCAGGCGCTGCAGCAGCTCGAGAAGGCGATCCTGCTTCAGGATCCGTCGCTCGACCTGGCCGCCGTGACCCCAGCCCCGCCCGCGGCGACGCCGGCGACGGTGACACCGCCTGGGCCGCGGCCGGCGGCGCCCGCGCCGGTGTGCGCGGCCTGCGGCACCACCAACGCGCACGGCGCCGACTTCTGCCAGGCGTGTGGGGCGCCGCTCGCGGCCGACGCCTCGATCGAGACGCGCAAGACGGTCACCGTCTTCTTCTGCGACGTCGTCGCCTACACAGAGCTCGCCGGACGTCTCGACCCCGAGACGCTACGGCACCTGATGTCGCGCTTCTTCGAGCGGGCAGCGAGCACGATCGAGCGCCACGGCGGCACCGTCGAGAAGTTCATCGGCGACGAGGTGATGGCCGTGTTCGGCATCCCGGTCGTACGCGAGGACGACGCGCTGCGCGCCGTACGCGCGGCGCTCGAGCTACGAGGGCGGATACCGGCCCTCGAGATCGAGTTTGGCTCCGTCGCCCGACTCGAGGTGCGGATCGGAATCAACACCGGCGAGGTCGTTGCCGGCGATCCGGCCGCGGGTCACGGCTTCGTCACCGGCGAGCCGGTCGCGGTCGGCAAGCGGCTCCAGCAGAGCGCGGCCGCCGGCGAGGTTCTGCTCGGCGAGGAGACGCACCTGCTCGTCGCGCATGCGGTCGAGGCGACGCCGCTGGAGCCGCTCGAGGTGAAGGGCATGCCGGGCAAGCTGACGGCGTTCCGGCTCGAGTCGGTGGACCCCGAGGCGACAGCGATCCCGCGCCGCGGCGACACGCCGCTCGTCGGCCGCGAGCACGAGCTCGAGCAGCTCCGCGAGCTGTACGCCCGGGTCGCAGGCGGCGGAGGCGCCCGCCTGGTCACGCTCCTGGGCGAGCCCGGGATCGGCAAGTCGCGGCTCGCGCGAGAGTTCGCCGGCACGGTCTCGCCCGGGGCGACCGCACTCGTCGGCCGCTGCCCGCCCTACGGCGAGGGGATCACGTTCTGGCCGCTGCGCGAGCTGCTTCGGCAGGCCGGACGCGACGAGGGAGAGCTCGCGGGAAGCGGCCAAGAGGTCTTCGCCACCGCGCGCCGCCTCCTTCAAGAGCTCGCCGCCGAGCGCCCGGTGGTCGCCATCTTCGATGACGTCCACTGGGCCGAGCCGACCTTCCTCGACCTTGTCGAGTACCTCGCCGGGCGACTGGGCAGCGCGCCCGTGCTCCTGCTCTGCCTCGCACGACCCCAGCTCGCCGAGAAGCGCCCGAACTGGCTGCAGGAGCCGGCGACGGCGCTGGTCCTCGGACCGCTGTCGGAGGCCGACTCGGAAACACTGCTCGAAGCACTCGGAGCCCCCCTCGCAATGCGAACGCGGATCGCAGAGACGGCCGAGGGAAACCCCCTCTTCGTCGAACAGCTTGCGGCAATCGTCCACGAGTACGGCGCCTCGAGCGAGATGCCGGGCTCGATCCGCAGCGTCCTCCACGAGCGCCTCGACCGGCTCGAGCGCGACGAGCGCGCCGTGCTCGAGCGCGCCTCCGTCGCAGGCCGCAGCTTCTTGCTCGAAACCGTCCTCGACCTCACACCGCAGGAGGAACGCGACAGCGTTCAGACGCGTCTGCTCGCACTCGTGCGCAAGAGGTTCGTCCGGCCCGACACGACGATGCCGGACGAGGGGTTCCGCTTCCACCACGCACTCATCCGCGACGCGGCCTACGACGGCATCCCGAAGAGCACCCGCGCCGACCTGCACGAACGCGTCGCGGCGCGGCTCGAGACGCACGCCGCCGGGGACGCTCTGGTCGGCTACCACCTCGAGCAGGCGTTCCGACTCCGACAGGAGCTCGGAAGCCCGGACGCCGAGCTCGGCGCCCGGGCGGGCCGGCTGCTCCGGGCGGCAGGCCAGGAATCGTTCGGCCGAACTGACCTGCCCGCAACCGTCTCGCTGCTCGAGCGGGCGCGCGAGCTGCTCCCACCCGACGAGGCGGCGCAGCTCCTGCCCAAGCTTGGCGAGGCTCTCTTCGAAGCCGGCAGGTTCACGGAGGCCGACGAGGTCCTCGCCGAGGCGATCGAGAGGGCAGACGACGACCCGCTCCTCGAGTCACGTGCGCGCGTCGAGCAGCAGTTTGTCCGGCTGCACGCGGAATCGAGAGGAGCGATCGGCGAGGCGCACCGAGTCGCGACCGCCGCACTCCGGGTCTCCGAAGAGCACGGCGACGACCTCGGTCAATGCCGGGCGTGGTTCCTGCGAGCCTGGATCGAGTGGACTGAGGGTCACGCGACCGGGGCAGACGAGGCCTGGCAGCGCGCCGCGGCACACGCGCAGTCGGTCGGAGAGGAGCGGGCGCTCTTCAAGATCCTCGGCTGGCGTGCCTCCGCCGCGGTCGAGGGACCCACCCCGGTCGTGGAGGCGATCCAGACGTGCACGGAGATCCGCGAGCAGGTGCGCAGCAGCCGGGTCGCCGTGGCCGTGACCCTCCATCCGCTCGCGGCGCTCCACGCGATGCTGGGAGAGTTCGACGACGCTCGCTCGCTCATCCGCGAGGGGAACGCGATCCTCGACGACCTCGGCCGGATGCAATCAGCGGTCTCGCATCACGAAGCGCTGGTAGAGACGCTCGCGGGAAACCACGCGAAGGTCGAGGAGCTTCTGCACGCTGGCTACAAGAAGCTCGAGGAGATGGGCGAGAAGGCACTGCTCGCCACGACCGCGGCGATGCTCGCCCAGGCGATCTACGCGCAGGAGCGCTACCGGGAGGCCGAGCGGTTCTGCTCGGTGAGCGAGAGGACGGCAGCGGCCGAGGATCTCCTGACGCAGGTGATCATGCGAGGAGTGCGCGCGAAGATCCTCGCTCGGCAGGACCGGATCGGCGAGGCGGAGGTACTCGCCCACGAGGCTCTCCGGCTCATCGCGCAGACGGACCTGCTCACTCCCCACGGCGACGCGCTGCTCGATCTGGCCGAGGTCCTCCGTCTCGGCGAGCGACCGGCCGACGCGGATGCGGCTGTTCAAGAGGCGATCGAGCTCTATGAGCGGAAGGGGAACCTCGTCTCGGCCGCGCATGCCCGGTCGCTCGTCGCAACACTCGCTTCGACATGATTCGACCAACCAAAAGGAGGTACCGATGCCACGCACGGAGTTCCTCAACCCGGTACTCAGGCCAGAACGGCGACTTGGGTGAGCGGGCCGTTCTCTTCTCTGACGCCGGGGAACAAGCACGTATCCTGGGTGACGGTCACCATTCGCTTCCTGCTCATCCAGGAGGGCGCAGCCCGAAGGCCAGCGACCCGCCGGTGATCGTCGACGGCGTCGCGATCTGGAAGGAGGCAGCAGACTGGGAGACGATCGATCACGGCGGACGAGGTTCCCGAAAGCCTCCGGGCGCGGAACGAGATCCGAGGGCTGGCTGGCGATCGCGGTCGAGACGCGCCGAGGCCGACGCTCCTCCCGCCTTCGAGACGTACACCTGGTGCGTCACCAAGGTGGTCGAGGGAGGCGCCGCAGCCGCCTGAACCCGGTGCTGTCACGCGTCTGCCAGAGCAGGCCGAAGCCCGTCGGCTGCGCGAGCTCGAGACATGCGCGAGCCCTGACGGGGAACGCATAGCGGGCAAGTGCCGGAGTGCCCGCTCCTGCCCGCTGGGAGGAGGTGTCATGTGGCCTCGACCGACGCTCGTGGAGGAGGGAACGAGCGCCGGCGCGAAGTCGTGCAGGGGCCGAGTGATCAGCAATCCTCGTACGGCGGGTCGTCCTGGTTCGGGGAGCCGCTGCCGGAAACGGCTCGGCCCGTTCTGGGACTCACCTGACGAGGGGTTACAGCGGGCCGAGCGCGTCCGCGAGCATGCGGCACAGCTCGGGGTTCGCCGGCGGCGACGACGCGCGAGCGCGCCTCCAGGTCGAGCGGCGCGTCATCGAGCGGCGCGTCGTCGAAGAGCTCGATCGCGAAGCCGCGCTCGCGGACGACGAGCTGCGCCGCGGCGAAGTCGACCGCCCGCGACGGCTTCAGGCACACGACGGCGTCGGTCCGGCCGGCGGCGAGATGGCAGTACGTGAGCGCCTGCGCGCCCATCACGCGTACTCGGTCGGTCAGCGGCGCGAGCTTGGCGAGGCTCTCGTACACAAGCTGCGCGCGCGTCGCCTCGAGCGAGAGGAACTCGACGTAGTCCCTGGGCGCGTCGGTGATCGGCTCGCCGTTCAGGAAGGCGCCGCCGCCGCGCACCGCCATCCACTCCTCGTTCGCGCCGAAGTCGTAGACGTAGCCGAAGAAGACGTCACCGACGGTGTCGCCCTCGGCGACCGCGACGCAGAGGCAGAAGTACGGGATGCCGCGCTCGGCGTTCTGCGAGCCGTCGATCGGGTCGACGAGCACCGTGTAGCGGCCCTCGCCCCGGAAGCCGATCTCCTCCGAGACGATCCGCACGTCCTCGCGCTCGAAGTGCTTCAGGGTCGCCGTCTCGGCGGCCTCGTCGAGCGCGACCGTCATGTCGCCGCCCTCGCCGTGCCCGACGACCCGCTCGCGCTCCTCGCGCGACGGGCATCGCCGCGAGCACCGCCTTCACGTCCTCGACGGCGGCGCGGCATAACTCCAACCAGGGCGTCATAGGGGGTGCAGCAGCAGGCCGGAGGTGAGCTTCGGGAAGAAGTAGGTCGACTTCTGCGGCATCGTCTCGCCGCGGGCGGCGAAGGCGGCGACCTGCGCGATCGTCGGCGCGCGGACGAGGAACGCCGAGTCGGCCTCACCCTCCTCCACCGCCGCCATCGCCTCGTCGAGGTACGGCGTGTAGGTCACGCCCTCCGGCCCGAACCGCTCGACCGCCTGCACGTCGAGCTCGTCGTCGGTGTCGAGTCGGAAGAAGTTCCCCTCGCGGTAGAGCGCGAGCGACGACTGGTCCCAGCTCGAGGTCATGAATCCGTCCGGCTCGGTCGCGAGCGAGCGGGCGATCCGGTGCGTGGGGAAGATCTCGACCCCGGGCGAACGCGACGAGACGAGGACGGCGAACGTGTGGGTGGCGGAGGGGTCCTCCTCGCGGAAGGCGACGGCGGTCTCGTAGCGGTGGTGGCCGTCGGCGATCAGCAGCGGCACGTCGATCTCGACCTCGTCGTCGGGCAGGCGCCAGACCTGCGTGCGCACGCCGCCCTCGACGACGTCGATCTCCGGGTCGCCGTCGGGACGCGAGGCAACCGCGTCGGCGTCGTAGAGGAGAAAGATCGGCTCGAGCTGCGTGCGCGTCGCGCGCAGCAGCCGCAGGCGGCCCTCCTTGGGGCCGGCGTGGGTCAGCTCGTGCGGCAGCACCTTGCCCTCTGAGTACGGCGTCGCCTCGATCGACGCCGCGAGCCCCTCGCGCACGCGGTCGACGTCGTCGGGACCGGTGAACTCCTGGGCGATCCACCAGAGCGCCGGCTCCTCGAGACGCAGAACGCCGCGTTCGCGCCAGTCGGCGAGCGCGGTCCCGGCCGCCTCCTCCGAGTCGGGAAGCGTGAGGTGGACGATGTTGTACGGACTGCTCGCGAGGTAGCCCTCGCGCGACGGCTCGTCGATCACGTCGTAGGGCGGCGCGACGAGATCGTGGAGTGGGCCGGCGACCGATTCGTCGTAGCGGAGCGCTCGAAACGGGGAGATCGTGGACACCGCCTGAGGCTACCGTAGACTCGGTCCGGTGATCTCCGACCCGCATGGGGGAACCCAGGGTTCCCCCATGAACCCCCTCCTTTCCGCCGCGTCTCGGCGAACCGTTTCGTGCGCTGCGGCGGGCATAGCCCACCTCCGCGCGCCGGCCGCTGCTCGTCGGCGACCGCTGTGATCTCCGACCTCGCGGAGGACCGGGTTGTCGAAGGCGTCTTCGCCGTCAAGACCAAGCGCAAGCTCCGCACGAAGGGCGGCGCGGCATACCTCGCGCTCGAGCTCGTCGACCCGAGCGGGCGGATCGAGGCGCGCGTCTGGAACGACGTCGAGCTGCTCGACGGGCGCTTCGGCGAGGGCGATGCGGTGCGCGTGCTCGGCCGCGTCGAGCGGTTCCGCGACCGGCTCCAGCTCGACGTGCGCACACTCGAGGCGACCGACGTCGACCCGGCGAGCCTGACGCCTGCCCTGCGGCGCGACGCCGAGGAGCTGACCGGGTTCCTGGAGTACCTGGCCGGCGAGGTGTCGCATCCGGGTCTTGCTGCGACCGTGAGCGCCGTGCTCGCGCAGTGCGATCTGTCCGCGTTCCCCGCGACCCCGGAGGGCCACCACTCCTACGCCGGCGGGCTGCTCGAGCACACCGTCGGCGTGGCCACGCTCTGCCGCGAGACGGCCCAGCTCCACCCGCGTCTGCGCGGCGACCTGCTGCTCGCGGCGGCGCTCGTGCACGACTGCGGGCGCACGCTCGAGCTCTCGCGCGGGCCGTCGTTCGAGCCCACCGAGGAGGGGCGGCTGCTCGGCCACGTCCACCTCGGCCTGCGCCTCGTCGAGGAGCACGCAGAAGGACTGACGGCCACCCAGCGCGCCGAGCTTCTGCACTGCGTCGCCGCGCACCACGACGCGCGCGCCGCCCGCACGGCCGAGGCGGCGGTGCTCTACCACGCAAACCAGCTCGACGCGATCGCGGCCACCCGTCCCGTCGAGTGACGGCGGTTCTGCTCGCGCTGGGCGCGAGCCTCGCGTGGGGGGTCGCGGACTTCGTCGGCCCGTGGAAGGCCCGCGCGCTCGGGACACTGCGGGTGCTCCTCTGGGTGCAGGTCGGAGGGCTCGCGTCGATCGCCCTCGCGGTCGCGATCCGCTCGCACCCGCCGGACGACCGGGTGGTGCTGCTGGCCGTGCCGGCGGGGATCTCGGGAATACTCGGCCTGTACGCCTTCTACCGGGGGATGCAGACCGGGATGATGAGCGTGGTCGCTCCGATCGCGGGCGCCTCGGCGATCGTGCCGGTGGTGTTCGGGATCGCGACCGGCGACCGGCCTTCGGCGCCGCAGCTCGCCGGGATCGCCTGCGCGCTGGTGGGCGTCGCACTCGCCTCGCAGGAGCACCAGGAAGGCGAGCGGCGAGTGGCCGCCGGGGTCTGGCTCGCCGTGCTGGCGGCGATCGGGTTCGGGTTCTACTTCCCGTTCATGCACGCGGCAGGAGCGGCCGACCCGTGGTGGAGCTCGCTGATCTTCCGCACGACCACCGCCGTGCTCGTGCTCGCGGTGGTGCGGGTGCGGCGCCCCGGGGTGAGGCTCGGCGGCTGGCCGCTCGCGATCGTGCTCGCGGTCGGCGTGGGCGACACGCTCGGCAGCTTCCTCTTCGCGGCGTCGTCGGGCTACGGCCTGGTCAGCGTGACCTCGGTGCTGGCGTCGCTGTACCCGGTCGTGACGGTCGCACTCGCCGCCGTCGTCCTGAAGGAGCGTGTCGCCGGACTGCAGAGGCTCGGCATCGTCCTGACCCTGGCCGGCATCGCCCTGATCGCCGCGTGAAGCGGTTGCCGCAAGCCGGCGACGGTGCTCAGACGTTGAAGCGGATGTTCAGGACGTCGCCGTCTCGAACCGGGTAGGTCTTGCCTTCGAGGCGCTGGAGCCCTCGACGCGAGGCTTCTGCGTGCGAGCCGGCTTCGACCAGGTCCCGCCAGTCGATCACCTCGCAGCGGATGAAGCCCCGGGCGATGTCGGAGTGGATCGACTCGGCCGCGTCGAGCGCGGTCTCGCCTCTGTGCAGAAACCAGGCGCGCGTCTCCTTATCGCCCGCGGTGAAGAACGTGATCAGGTCGAGCGCGTCTCGCAGCCGGCGCACGACCTCCTCCAGCGCAGAGGCGCCTCCGTCGCGGAACGTCGCCGCCTCCTCGTCGTCGAGCTCGGCCAGCTCCGCCTCGAGGGCGAGGTCGATACCGCCGGGCCCGTTCTCGACCGCGAGCAGCGGCTTCGTCGTCAGCGGCTCGAGCTCCGCCGGCAGCTCGCCCGGATACTCCGACAGCGCCGCGCCGCCGTCGATGTGCGCGAGCACCTTGCGCAGCTCCTCGACCTCCACCCGAAGCTTCGCGTCACCCGACTTGGCCTGCTTCTCGACTCGCTCGAGCCGCCGCTCGACGTGGTCCCGGTCGGCGACGAGCAGCTCCAGCTGCAGGTTCTCGAGGTCGCGCGCCGGGTCGGCTTCCGGCGAGTGGCCGTCGAGCACGACGAGCAGCGCGTCCACCTGGCGCAGGTTGCCGAGCAACGCCGGCCCCGTACCCGGCACGTCCTGGACGCGAATCGCCGCGGGCGTCACCTTGCGCGCCGAGACGACCTTCGCCAGGGCGGCCAGCCGCTCGTCCGCGACCTGCGCCATGCCCACGTTCGTCTTCCCGTACTCCCCGCCGCCGGTCTTCGTGAGCGCGGTGAAGAGCGTCGTCTTCCCCGCGCCGGGGAGCCCGACGATCCCGACCTCGAGCGCCACGCCCTCACCCTAGTAGGTCTCGCCGACGTAGGCTGCGGCGGAGGGATCGCCGTGACGCCTGCCCGCCACATCGCCTTGCTCGCCACGCCGGTAGCGGCTCGCGTCGAGCGCCGAGGCCTCGCGCGCCGACCCTCGACGAGCGCGCCGGACACCCGGTTGCGGAGCTACCCGGCTATCTGCGTGCAACTCGCATCGCGTCTCGGACGCGCTTCGCCACCGTGACGCCGCGGTTCTTCGACGCCGCGGCCCTCCCTGCGTTCGCATGCCTCGAACGGAGAGTGGATCCTCGCCAGGTCGAAGTCCTGGAAGATCGTCTACCTCGGCTCGAGCAGGCGCCGTGCTCGCTGGGTGTCCCGCGCGACCTCACTGCCTGCATCGGGAAACGGTGATCAGCCGGAGGACGCTTCGATCGCGCCGAAGCCGACGACCTGCTCGCGTTCGGAGCGCCTGGTGAAGACGATCTTCCGCACCGAGAGCGTGTAGCGGCCGTCATCGGCCTCGAAGCTGAACGAGTCCGCAGCGGTGTCGGCGAGCGCGCGGTCGAGGTCGTCCGCAGTCGCGACGGGGACGGTGACAGCAAGCGACTGGCCGCCCTCGAAGGCGATGTCGAGCCGAATCCGGGCGTGCTTAGGCACGGCCCACCAGCTCGGCCAGCACGCCGCCTGTCGCGTCGGGGTGAATGAACGCCACCTCGAGGCCGAAGAGGCCGAGACGAGGTGCCTCGTCGATCAGGTCGGCGCCGTCTTCGGCCAGCCGCTCGAGCTCGGCGCCGACGTCGGCGACCTCGAACGCGACGTGGTGCATCCCGGGCCCGCGCTTGGCGAGGAACTTCCCCACCGGCGTGTCCGGCCCGAGCGAGGCGAGCAGCTCGACGCGCCCGTCGCCGACTCTCATCGAAGCGGCTTCGACACCTTGCTCCTCGACCGTCTCGCGATGCTCGAGCTCCGCGCCGAAGAGCCGCTGGTAGCGGTCGACGGCCTCGTCGAGGTCGGCAACGGCGACGCCCACATGGTGAATCCCGCGTGCCCCCATCGCCCCGATGCTAGATGATCGGCCGCGCCGTCCTGGAGAGGTGCGTAGGATCCGCCGATGAAGCTGGCGCGCCTCGCCGTTCTCCTCGTCGCAGTTGGTCTTGTCGCGGGCTGCGGCGGCTCGGGAGCGAAGTCGAACGGCGTGGCGGAGAAGACCGCCGACCAGATCGTCGCCGACGCCCAGAATGCGATAGACGACGCCACGGCTGTCCACGTCAAGGGCGCCGGCACGAGCGGCGGGTCGCCGCTCGAGCTCGACCTGCACCTCGTCGCGGGTAAGGGCGGAGCGGGAACGCTCGCGGTTGGCGGTCTCCGCTTCGAGATCGTGCGAATCGGCGACCGGGCCTATTTCAAGGGCGACGACGCTTTCTGGCGTCAGTTCGGAGGAACCGCGGCCGTCCAGCTCTTCCACGGCCGTTGGCTGGTAGCCCCCGCGGACACCGGCGATCTCTCCTCGTTCACCCCGCTCACCGACATCGAGCAGCTGTTCAAGGCGCTGCTCGGCGACCACGGAACGTTGCAGAAGGGCGAGGAGACAACGGTAGGAACAGACGACGCGCCCGTGATCGCTGTCGTCCGGACGTCGTCGGGCGGCACCCTGTACGTCGCGACGACCGGGAAGCCGTACCCGCTCCAGGTGGAAGGCGGGAAGGACTCGCCCGGCTCGATCACGTTCGACGAGTGGGACAAGCCGATCGAGCTCACGGCGCCGAAAGACGCGATCGACTTCTCCAAGCTCCAGCAGTAGCGGCCGCTTCGCGACTGCGCCGAGCGGGCTACTGGGTGGTGTTCCCGTCGAGCACGCGGACCACGCCGACCGCCTCCGACGAGCGCGACTCCGGCTCGACGTCGCCGAAGAGCTCGAGCAGCTCCTTCCGGGACAGCGTCTCCTTCTCGAGCAGCGCGTGTGCGACCCGGTCGAGCACGGCGCGGTGCTTCGTGAGGATGCGGAGCGCCTCGTTGTAGGCCTGGTCTGTGAGCTGCGCCTGCTCCTGGTCTCGCATTCGCTTGGTCTCCTCCGACAGCGAGTAGTTGTCGGCACGCATCGTGCGGGAGACCGCGCTCTCGCCCATCCCGTACTCGAACACCATGGCACGCGCGAGCGAGGTGACCTTCTCGAGGTCGTTGGCGGCGCCGTTCGTGACCCGGCCGAAGATGACCTGCTCGGCGGCGCGGCCGGCGAGCGTCACCATCATCCAGTCGATCAGCTCCTCCTTCGTGTGGAGGTAACGCTCCTCCTCGGGCAGGTTGAGCGTGTAGCCGAGCGCGCCGCCGCGAGCGATGATCGTCGCCTTCTGCACGGGCGAGACGGCGTTCATCAAGTGCGCCATCAACGCGTGGCCGGCCTCGTGGAACGCGAGAATTCGCATCTCCTTCTCGGTCATCACCCGCCGCTGCTGGAGACCTGCGACGACCCGGTCCATCGCGTGGTCGAAGTCGGCCTGCGTGATCACCTGCCCGTCGTGGCGCCCGGCCCCGATCGCCGCCTCGTTGCAGAGGTTCGACAGATCGGCGCCGGTGAGCCCGGCTGTCTGCCGCGCGATCATCTCGACATCGACGTCGTCGGAGAGCGGCTTGCCGCGCATGTGGACGTGGAGGATCTCGATGCGACCCTTCAGGTCGGGCTGCTGGATCAGGATCTGCCGGTCGAATCGGCCGGGACGGAGCAGCGCGGGATCGAGGTCCTGGAGCCGGTTCGACGCGGCCATCACGACGACCTGGTCGCGCGGGCCGAAGCCGTCCAGCTCGACCAGGAGCTGGTTCAGCGTCTGATCCTGCTCGCGGTTGAACGAGTGGCCGCTGCGGGCCTGGCCGACGGCGTCGAGCTCGTCGATGAAGACGATCGACGGCGCGTTCTTGCGGGCCTCGTCGAACAGCTTCCGAATCCGCGCCGCGCCGAGACCGGCGAACATCTCGACGAACGCCGAGGCGCTCTGGGCGTAGAAATGGGCGCCCGACTCGTTCGCCACGGCCTTCGCGGCGAGCGTCTTGCCGGTCCCGGGCGGGCCGTGAAGGAGGATCCCCTTCGGAACGCGGGCGCCGAGCCGCTCGAACCGCTTGGGGTCGCGCAGGAAGTCGACCACCTCCTGGAGCTCCTCCTTCGCCTCGTCGAGCCCGGCCACCTGCTCCCAGGTGACCGCCGACGACGAGCCCGGC
This sequence comes from uncultured Actinomycetes bacterium, assembly GCA_963781435.1. Classification (GTDB taxonomy): domain Bacteria; phylum Actinomycetota; class Thermoleophilia; order Gaiellales; family Gaiellaceae; genus PALSA-600. Next base: position 112,505 of record CAWAGR010000021.1, read on the forward strand.
GTGATCTCCGTCGGCCTCACCCGCGGCATCAGCTTGACCGTCCGCCAGAGCAGCCAGACGACCATGCACATGAGCAGGAAGAACAGGACCGGCATCCACGTCAGGGCGAACTCGTGCATCAAGGACCCGATACTGGCCAGCAGCGCCACCTGCGAGCTCATCGGCATGCTTCAGCGAGCGCTTGAGCGGCACGGGGGCCCGAGCCGCGAAGGCTGCTCGTCACGGGCGGTCTATGTCCGGGCCCGATCGCGTTCGAGCTCCAGACAGGCGCGCAGAGCCGCCTCGGCGACCTCGAGCTGCTCCGGCGTCGGCTCGGCCGTCGCGAGGCGATGCTGGAACTCGTGACCCGGCCTCGCGAGCGCACGGGCGAGCCGGCGCTCGGGGTTGCGCTGCATCCACGAGAAGATCTCCGTCGAGGCGGCGACCGCGCCGACCGTCGCCCCGAGGCGCGCGGCAGGGCGGACGCGCACCGGCGCGCGGGCCGCGAGCACGTTGCCGAGGGCCGCCGTCGCGAGCAGAGGCCCGACCAGGTGCGTCCCGCAGCGCTCGTGCTCCCTCGCCCGCGGCTCGTCGTGCTCGTAGCTCCCGATCGCGATGTGCTCGGCGCCGTGGTAGGCGGCGAGCGAGCCCTGCCGCAGCGTGAGCACCGCCGGCGCGACGGAGAGCAGGGCTGTGGCGAGCTCCTTCACGGCGTCACCCGCCCGCGTCCGGCGCACGCCCTGGACGACGACCGCGCTGGCGAGCAGGGAGACGACCGCGCGGCGGCCCGCGAACGGGAAGTCGGCCTCGGGCAGCGCGCGCTTGACGCGCGGCAGGAATGCGAACGACTCGGCGAGCCTCGCCGGGCCGCGCACGAACGGCGTCCGGAAGCGCGAGCCGAGCACGCGCTTCGGCTCGGCGACGACCTTCAGCCGGCCGTCCTGCGTACGCACCGCACATGCCCACGATGTCGGACCATGCACGAGAACCCCGTTCGCGAGAGCCATGCCACCGAGCCTTACCTTGTCGTCGGCCACGGCGAGAGCGTACCGCCTGCCAGCAGCGCTACCCCGCAGTCGCGCGCTCGCGAAGAGCACGTTGCAGGGTGCGTGCGGCCTCGCCCGGAGCACCGTCTCCGATCGGCTTTCCGTCGAGCTCGACCACCGGCACGACCTCGCGGATGGAGGAGGAGGTGAAAGCCTCGTCCGCGCCGAGAAGGTCGCCGAGGGCGAACGCTCCCTCGCGGACGCGGTAGCCGGCGGCGGGCGCGAGCTCGAGCAGCGTCGCGCGCGTGACGCCCGCGAGCACGCCGACCTCGAGGGACGGCGTCGACAGCGCGTCGCCGCTGCGCCACCAGACGTTCGAGATCGGCGCCTCGAGGACGATGTCGCCGTTCGCGAGAAACAGGGCGTCGTCGGCGCCGCGGCTGTGAGCCTCGGCCTCGCCGGCCATGTTGATCGCATAGCTCGTCGACTTGACGCCGGGAAGCAGCCAGCCCGGCCGGCCGGGGTCGACACCGAGCCGCAGCGAGACAAGCCGGATGCCGCGCGCGCGCCGCTCCTCGAGCTCGGGCGGGATCCCGGCGACGGTCGCGGCGAGCGTCACCCCGGTCCAGTAGAGGCGGAGCCCGGCATCGCGCTCGCCGGCCGCCTCGAGCGCCGTCGCCGCCAGCCGCTCGCACTCCCGGGTGTCGGGCGCGGGAAGCCCGAGGCTGGCGGCCGACGCGGCGAGCCGCTCGACGTGATCCGCGAGGCGGAAGGGCCTGCCGCCGTAGACGCGCGTCGTCTCGAACGCGGCGCGGCCTCGCAGCAACGCCTCGTCGCCGGCGCCGAAGACCGGCTCGCCGGGATCGACGACGCCGCGGCCGGCCACCGCAACCGCGAGCAGCCTCATGCGGCCACGAACCCGCCGACGGCCGCGAGCAGCGGCCGCGCCTTCACCCACGACTCCTCGATCTCGGCCTCCGGCTCGGAGTTCCACACGATGCCGCCGCCGACCCAGAGATGCGCGCGAGCGTCGGCGACGGCGAAGGTGCGAATCGTCAGCGCAAGATCGAAGTCGCCGTCGGGCCGGAGGACGCCGAGCGCACCCATCGACGCGCCGCGCCCGACCGGCTCGAGCGCGGCGATCAGGTCGACCGCGGCGATCTTGGGCGCGCCGGTCACCGAGCCACCCGGAAAGGTGGCCGCGAGGATGCCCGCGAGCGTCGCCCCTTTCCGGAGCCGCCCCTCGACGGTCGAGACGAGGTGCGTGACGCCGGCGAGCTCGCGCTGCTCCATCAACTGCGGCCAGCGGATCGAGCCCGGCTCGCAGACGCGCGCGAGGTCGTTTCGCTCGAGGTCGACGATCATCACGTGCTCGGCCGCGTCCTTCGCGTCGTCGATGTCCTCGCCGGCAGGGCGGGTGCCTTTGATCGGCATGGTCACGAGACGCCGACCGCGGCGGGCGAGAAAGCGCTCCGGAGAGGCCGAGACGACGGCCCAGTCCGCACCGGCGAGCGGCCGGCCGTGGAGCGGCCGGAGCGGCGCGAGCGCTGCGGCCAGCCCGGCCGGGTCGCCGTCGAACGGCGCGGAGAGGTGCTGGACGAGGTTCACCTGGTAGACGTCGCCGCGCGCGATCGCAGCCCGTACCGCCTCGATCGCGCCCGCGTAGGCGTCGTCGTCCCAGGTGCGTTCCCAGTCGCCGAAACCGGGCAAGTGGGAAGTCGCCACTTGCCGCGTCCTTGACATGTGCCCCTCTCGGCGCTCGGCGCGGATGCGACAGGCGAGCAGCGGCAACCGGCACGGCTCCGGCGGGGCGGGCACGGCGCTCCGGCGGAGGCGATCCGATAGGCCGTACCCGAGGTAGAGGTCGGCGACGACGCCGCTTCGCCCCCAGAACCCCTCTTCGGCCAGGTACTCCTCGAGCGCCGCGAACGCACCCTCCGCGTCGTGCAGCTCCAGCATCCGCCGAATCTAACTGCAGATCGCGTGCGAGACGTGACGCAGGAAGCGGACGCCGAGTGCGAGATCGTCCACCGGCACTCGCTCGTCGGCCGAGTGAATCACGCGCGCTGCCGTCTCGGGGTCGAACCTCGCCGGGAAGAAGCCGTAGGAGACGGTGCCGAACGCCTCGCGCAGCCAGTGCGAGTCCGTGAACCCGGCCGTGCACACCGGCACCGCCCGCGCACCCGGCTCCTCCTCGCGAACGAACGCCTGCACGGCGTCCCAGAGCGGGCCGTCGAGCGGCGAGCGCGTGCCCCCTCGGCGCTCGATCGTCTCGAGCTCGTAGTCACCCGTCGCCGAGGAAGGCGCGAACCGCCGCAAGCACCTCCTCCGGCTCGTCCCCGGGCAGGAGCCGGCAGTCCACCGTCACCTCGCAGCGCGACGGAATCACGTTGCGCCGCTGCGACGCGGCGATCATCGTCGGCGAGAGCGTCGTCCCGAGCAGTGGCTCCAGGAGCTCGGCCGCGAGCGGATGGATCGAGCGGGCGAGTGCCAGGGCTTCCTCCGCCGGAGGAGGGCTCCCGTCGTGGATCGCAGCGAGGAAGCGCCTCCGTCTCCGGGCCGAGGCGCGGCTTCGGCACGAACGCGCCCAGCCGCTCCACGAGCCGCGCCGCCTTGACGAGCGCGTTGTCGGCGATCCCCGGCATCGAGGCGTGCCCGCTGCGACCGTGCACGCGCAGCATGAACGGCGCGCTCATCTTCTCCGCGGTCGCGCAGAGGTACAGCGTGCGCCCGGCGAGCTCGACCCGGTCGCCGGCGCCCTCGTTGATCGAGTAGTCGGCGCGGCAGGCCTCCGGGTGCTCGCGCACGAGCCACTCGAGACCGAAGCCGTCGCCGACCTCCTCGTCGGCCGCGGCGATGAAGACGAGGTCGCCGCGTGGGCGCCAGCCCTCCCGCAGGAGTGACGCGACCGCCACCGCGCTCGCTGCGACCTGACCTTTCATGTCGAGCGCGCCGCGGCCCCACACGAGCCCGTCGCGCAGCTCGCCACCGAACGGGTCGGCGGTCCATTCGCGCGCGTCGGCGGGCACGACGTCGGTGTGCGAGAGGAGCGCCAGCGACGGCGCCCCGCCCGTGCCCCGGATGCGCGCGACGAGATTCGCCCGCTCCGGCACCTTCGCGTGGAGCTCGCACTCGACCCCAGCCTCCTCCAGGTACGAGCGGAGAAGCTCGGCCGCGGCCGTCTCGTTGCCGGGCGGGTTCGAGGTGTCGACGCGAATCAGCTCCCGCAGGAGCCGGACGACCTCGCCCGTCAGCGCCGTTTCCCCGTCGTCAGCAGGTAGCGCCGCGGCGCGCAGATCCCGTCGCCCTTGCGGTAGGTCTCGTAGAGGTCGACGAAGGCGCGGTGGAAGGCGTCGGCGCCAGCGCCGTCGTCGTCATCCTCGTCGAGCTTCGCGAGCAGTGCCATCACGGGCGGCGCGGTCGTCGAGAGAAGCTCCCACAGCTCTTCGCCGGAGCTCGCGCTCGATCCAGAGCGCGCCGTCGTGGAACTCGAGCTCGAAGTCCTCGGCCAGCATGTCCTCGACGTGGTCCTCGCGACCCCACTCCGACGACTCGCGGCCCTCGAGCGGCTCCTCGGTGAAGCGGCGGTACAGCTCGCCCAGCTTCAGATCCGGCTTCCAGGCCGTGAAGCCGAGCCGGGCGCCGGGGCGGGCCACGCGCGCCAGCTCGGCCGCGACGCTCGCGTGGTCTTCGGCGAAGATCAGGCCGAAGTCCGAGGCGAGCACGTCGAAGCTCGCGTCGTCGTAGGGCAGGTACTCGACGTTCCCGACGTCCGACCGGAGCACGAGGCCCTCCTCCTCCGCATCCGCACGCAGCCTCTCGACGACCGGCGCGGCACTGTCGATCGCCGTCACGTCTGCGCCCGCCCGAGCGGCGCGCAGCGGGAACGTGCTGCTGCCGGTCTCGAGGACGAGCCAACTCTCACCGCCCTGCGGCGCGAGCCGCGCGAGCAGATCGTCCTGGACGGGGCTGACCACCGCCGCCAGACGATCGTAGGTCGCCTCGTTCCAGGCCTCTCTCACCGCGCCGGGAGCATACTTGCGAGCTGTGGGCAATCTCTTCGACGAGGCGGCCGGGCGGCGGCTGGACGAGGTGGCCCCGCTCGCGCGACGGCTGCGCCCGCAAACGCTCGACGAGTTCGTCGGCCAGGAGCACGTGGTCGGCCCGGGCCGGGCGCTGCGACTCGCGATCGAGGCCGACCGTATGCCGTCGCTCGTCCTCTACGGGCCGCCGGGCTCCGGTAAGACCACGCTCGCGCGGATCGTCGCGGGCACGACGGGCGCCGAGTTCGAGGAGCTTTCGGCGGTCTCGGCAACGGTCGCCGACGTGAGAGCAGCGCTCGCCCGCGCTCGCGAGCGGCTGGGTGGGACGGGGCGGCGCACGATCCTCTTCCTGGACGAGATCCACCGCTTCAACAAGGCCCAGCAGGACGCGCTGCTGCCGGCGGTCGAAGAGGGGCTCGTGACGCTGATCGGCGCGACCACCGAGAACCCGTACTTCGAGCTCAACTCGGCGCTCCTCTCGCGGACGCAGCTCTACGAGCTGGAGCCGCTGAGCGAGGAGCAGCTCGTCGAGGTCGTCCGCCGCGGCGAGGCGACGCTCGGCGTCGTGCTCTCGGGCGACGTGGCCGGCCTCGTCGCGCACCGCGCCGGCGGCGACGCACGCACCGCGCTCGGCATCCTCGAGCTGGCCGTGCAAACGGCCGAGGCGGAGGGCACACCCGTGGAGGAGCGCCACGTCGAGGACGCGGCGCGCAAGCGGCCGCTCGTCTACGACAAGGGCGGCGACGCGCACTACGACTTCATCTCGGCCTGGATCAAGTCGACGCGCGCCGGCGACGTCCAGGCGTCGCTCTACTACCTCGCCGTGATGCTGGAGAGCGGCGAGGACGCGCGGTTCATCGCGCGGCGGATGATCGTGCTCGCCTCCGAGGACATTGGCAACGCCGACCCGCGGGCGCTGCTCGTTGCTGTCGCTGCGGCACATGCGGTTGAACACGTCGGCCTGCCGGAGGCGCGCTTGAACCTCGCCCAGGCCGCCGTCTACCTCGCGCGCGCGCCCAAGTCGAACGCCTCCTACCGCGCGCTCGCCGCGGCAACGGCCGCGGTCCGGGAGCACGGCCACCTCCGCCCGCCCGACGAGCTGCGCTCTGCCGCCTACCCCGGCGCCCGCAAGCTCGGCCGCGGCGAGGGCTACCGCTACCCGCACGACGATCCGGCCGGCTTCGAAGTCGACTGCTTGCCCGGCGAGCTGAAGGGGGCCGTCTTCTACCGGCCGTCCGGCGCCGGCGAGGAGACGGACGTGCCGCGCGGCTCAGATGGTTGATGCCACGAGATCGTCTGAGCCGGGGCGCGAACTGGCCTGTCTGGGGCGCGGCGACGGTCTGGCGGCGATGCTCGAGGCATCGGCGCCAGGGCGGCGGCGTGAAGCGGCGGCTTGCGTGGGCCGGCTTCGCCGGCCGGCGCACGCCGCGAGCGGCCCGGACACGCCAGATCGCGCAGCCGGGCACGCGAGGTCGTGGCATCAACCATCAGATGTTCAAGGCTGAGAGCAGCCTCTGCTGGCACGCGCGTTCGTGACGCCGTCGACCCCGGCGGCGAACTCGGTGATGATCGCGAACACGTCGATGCTCGTGCCCGGCACGACCTCGAACCTGTCCGGAAACAGGTTCACGTACATGCTGGCGACGAGCTCGGGCTGGGTCTGCTCGAGGCGCCTCAGGGAGAGCTCCTTCGAGACGAACGAGACCGTGACGATCCGCTGGCTCGAGAGCAGCAGCAGCCGCACGTGCCGGGTCTGCGCCGGGGTCACGATATCGCTGAGGTACACGGTGATGAAGCAGCCTTTCGGCTGGGCGAGCCGCGCAGGCACGAGCCGCGCGCGGCGCTCCGCGGTCGAGGTCGTCCCGTCCGTCGAGGAACTACCTTCGCCGCCGCAGCCGGCGAAGAGCAGTGCGGCGAACGCCGCGACCAGTGCAAGTCGTGTCGGGTTGTGCGTCATCTGCAGGCGTCCGCTCGCGCGAGCGACGATCTTTTCGGCCTCCATTCTCGCCTGCTCAAAGAATCCGTGCACCAAGAGCGCTCGCCGCGAGCTCGACGGCAAGGGTCCCGGTTTCGTTGACGCGATCCAGAATCGGATTCACCTCGACGAGCTCGAGCGAGTCGAGCCGGCCCGACTCGGACACGAGCTCGAGCGTGAGGTGCGCCTCGCGGTAGGAGAGGCCGCCGGGAACGGGCGTGCCGACGCCCGGCGCGAACATGGGATCGACCGCGTCGAGGTCGAGGCTCACGTGAAGGAAGGCCGCGCCGTCGAGGTACTCCAGCGCCTCGCGCACCGCGCGCTCGAGACCGTGGCGGTCGATGTCGCTCATCGTGAACACCTTCACCCCGAGCCGCCCGATCAGTTTTCGCTCCGCCGCGTCCAGGGAGCGCACGCCGACGAGTGCCGACCCGCTCGAGCGAGGGCGTCGGCCAGGCCTCGCTGGCAAACACGTCGCCGGCGGCGCCGAGCGCCGCGGCGAGCGGCATCCCGTGCACGTTGCCGGTGGGCGAGCTCTCGGGCAGGTTGAGATCGCCGTGCGCGTCGATCCACAGCACTCCGCCCGGGCCGTGCACATTCGCCATCCCGCCGAGCGTGCCCATCGCGACCGAGTGGTCGCCACCCAGGACGAGCGGCACGAACCCGCCGCGACGAGCGTCCCCGACGAGCGCTGCCACCCGCTCGCACGAGCGCATGATCGGCTCGAGATAGCGCGCCCGCGGGTCCCCGACCTCCGTCGCCTCGGGAAGGCTCGCGTCCACGTCGCCCCAGTCGACGCAGTCGCGGCCGAGACCCGCGATCCGCTCCTGAAGGCCTGCGTACCGGATCGCGGAGGGACCCATGTCGACGCCGCGACGGCCCGCTCCGAGGTCGAGCCCAGCGCCGATCACGGCCACCGGCCGCGGTGCGTTCGCGCCATTCATCGCCCGACAAGCTAACTGCGCAGGCGCGGCTAGACTGACGCCCCCGACCCGGCTAGATGAGCCGGCTGCCGCGGCGAGGTAGCTCAGTTGGTAGAGCACACGGCTGAAAACCGTGGTGTCGCCGGTTCAAATCCGGCCCTCGCCACTCCATCGCGGGGAAGCACCTCGGTTCTCCCCGCGGCCCTCTCCGACATCTTTCGGCCACGGCGCGGTACGGACTCGTAGCCGTCCAGCAATTCGCGATTCGGCGGCTGCTCCGGACAGCCGTTGAGGCCGCGCCCGCCATGTCGGTCGCGGCGGCGAGTGCCGGAGATACTCGGGTGATGACCGAACGGTGCTTCTCGCCCTGGGTGGGATCCACCTACGGCCGCCAGAGCCGCTGGGATCTCTCGATCCTGTTACTCGGCGAGTCGCACTACGACAAGGGCTTCGACCAGGAGGGCGGCCTCACGAGTTTCGTCATCACCCGTCACATTCAGCGAGAAGGCAAGCAGTACCCCTTCTGGACCAACATCGCGAAGGCGTTCGTCGGATCGAGCTACGAAACATTCGTGGACCGTCGCGGCCGGGGTCACACGAGATCCCGAACGAATCGTCATGTCCCGAGCGAAGCGAGGGGCGGATTCGTTCGGGCTTTCAGTCGTAGGCGCGGCCGATGCGCACCTCGTCCCCGGAGCCCACTCCCGTCAGATTGCTCGCGTCGCCGCCGCTGATTGCGATCGCGTAGGCGCCGTACGAGTCCTCGTACAGCAGAAGCTCGCCGCGCTTGGCGTCCTCGTACGTCTCCGCGACGACCGCGTAGTAGGAGTCGAGCTCGAAGCGCAGCTCGACGCGGTCGCCCGGCTGCACGCCGAACTCGTCGACGTCCTTCCGTTCGAGGTTCAGCTGGAGGTTGCCGAAGCGGTCGACCACCAGCACCGTCGCGCGGATCCCGCCGGCGCCGACGACCGGCTCGGGAAGGTCGATGCAGACGAGCGTGGCAGGATCGATCTCTTCGCCGAGGTCGGCGAAGTCGGCGCCGTTCGCGAGGTGCGCCGCGACCGGCGCGAAGACGTCGCGGGCATGGAAGGTCCTCGAAACCCGCTCGAGGTGATAGCGCGAGTTCGTCAGGTCCCGCGCCGCCTCGACTGTGTCGCGCGGCGCGGCCAGGGTCAGCAGGCCGTTGTCGGGGCCGACGTAGACACAGCCGTCGCGCCCCCTGATCGCGACCGCGCGGCGCGAGCCGCCCACACCCGGGTCGACGACCGCGAGGTGGATCCCTTCCGGGAGGTACGGGATCGCGCGCGCGAGCATGAGCGCGCCCTCGGTCACCGCGTGCGGAGAGATCCCGTGGGTGACGTCGAGGATCTGCACGTCCGGCGCGATGCGCTTGATCACGCCGCGGCACACTCCGACGAAATCGTCCCGCATGCCGAAGTCGGTGAGGAAGGTGATCGTCCCGAACATCAGATGATTGATGCCACGAGATCGTCTGCTCCGGGGTGCGAGCTGGCCTGCCTGGGGCGCGTCGACGGTCTGGTGGCGATGCTGGCGGCATCGGCGCCAGGGCGACGGCGTGAAGCGGACGCCTTGCGTGGGCCGGCTCTGCCGGGCTGCGGAAGGCGGGAGCGGCCCAGGCACGCCAGATCGCGCAGCCGGGCACACGAGCTCGGGGCGTCAATCATCAGAGCGAGCCTAACCGCTCGCCTCCGCCGTCTGCGCTGCGCGGTCGACCGCCTCGAGCAGGCCGCCGAGGTCGTGTGTCTCGGCCTCGGCGGCGACCGTGAGCCCGACCGAGCGCGCGATGCGGCTCGTCTCGGGGCCGATGCTGACCGCCCGCGCCGTCCCGCCGAGCCAGGCGTAGGCGCGCGCGGCCGAGCCCGAGGCGAGGACGACGACGTCTCCCTCCGGCGGGTCCGGCGAGAGGAGCTGCGTGCCGTAGAGGGGGACGAAGTCGGCGCCGAGCTCGTCGATCGGGCGGCGGCGCGAGTTCTGGGCGGCGGCGAACAGCACCTTCCCCTCGGGCCGCGGGAACTCCGCGAGCAGACCGTCCTGGGACGACACCGCGGGCACGAAGTCGGGCTCGATCCCGTGCTTTCGCAGCGTCTCCGCGGTGCCCGGACCGACGGCGGCGACCTTCGGGATGTTGCGCGCGCGGCGGGCGATCTCGTCGGCGCCGTTCGGGCTCGTCACGATCAGCCACTCGTAGCCGGAGCAGTCGATCGGCGCGTCGGAGATCCGGACGATCTCGATCAGCGGGCACTCGACCACCTCGTACCCGCGCGCCTCGAGTCGCTCGACGAGCGGCTGCGCCTGCGCGCGCGGTCGGGTGACGATCACCTTCATGCCGCGTGCCGCGCGGCTCCCCGGAGGAGCGCGGCAGCAACCACCGCGGGGTCGTCGCCGGTTCGCATCTCCGTCCACGAGCCGTCCTCGGCCGCAATCAGCGCCGCCAGCCGCTCGCCGTCGTGATAGGCGGCGACCGGGGCAAGGCAGCCGGCGCCGACCGTGGCCACGCAGGCCCGTTCGGCGTCGACACAGCGCCGTGTCTCCGCGTCGTCCGCGTGGGCCACGAGCTCCTCCTCGCCCGCCCGCACCTGGAGTGCAAGCGCTCCCTGCGCGGCCTCCGGCAGCATCGTGTCGACCGGAAGTCGCAAGCCAATCTCACCGCCAAGGCCGAGCCGGTCGAGCCCGCAGCAAGCGAGCACGAGCGCATCGAGCCCCCGCTCGCGCGCCTTGCGCAGGCGCGTGTCGACATTGCCCCGCAGCGGCTCGACCGAGATCGAGGGGTCGTACGAGAGGAGCTGCGCGCGGCGGCGCACGGAGGCCGTGCCGATCCGCATGCCCTCGCGAAGCTCATCCGCGCCGACCAATGCGTCGCGCGGGTCGTCGCGCTCGAGGTAGGCGCCGACCGCGAGACCGGCGGTGTCCGTCGAGGTCATGTCCTTCGCGGAGTGGACGGCGACGTCGATCCGTCCCGCGAGCAGCGCCTCCTCGATCTCCTTGACGAAGACACCGCGCTCGCCGATCTGTCCGAAGGGGCTCTTTCGGTCGCGATCGCCGGTCGTCGTGATCGGGACGAACGCGATCTCGTGGCCCGCCTGCCGCAGCTCGACGGCTGCGACTTCCGCCTGCACGAGCGCGAGCCTAGAGCCGCGCGACCCGATACGAACGAGCACTGTTGCACACCCTTCCGCCGCGCTTCGACGCACACCGCTTCGGCCCGCATCGCCTGCGGGCGGCGTCCGGGCCGAAGAACGCCGCCGGCGTCTGGGTCGGGAGCGGCAGCGCCATGCGCGGGGGCTGCTCCCTCACCGCTTCTCCTCGAGGCCGAACAGATGCCGTACGGCCTCGGCATATGCCGTCCCTTCCGCCGCGAGGGCCGCCTCCTTCATCCGAACGGTCGGCAGGTGCAGCAGCTTGCTGAGCATCTGCGCAGTCACGGCCTCGATCGTCCGGCGCTCGTGCTCGGGCAGATCGCCGAGTCTGGCGAGCTCGGCGGCGCGGATCTCCTCGGCGTGCGCCCGTAGCTGCGCGATCGCCGGCACCACGTCGAGCGAGGCCTGCCAGGCCCGGAAGCGCGTGGCCTCCTCGACCACGAGCAACTCGGCGCTCTCGGCCTCCACGCGCCGCCCGGCGAGCGTCTCGGCCACGACCGCTTCGAGGTCGTCGATGTCGTAGAGGTAGCAGCCGTCGAGCTGGTGCACGGCGGGGTCGACGTCGCGCGGGACGGCGATGTCGATGAAGAAGAGTGGCTGGCGTCGCCGCGAGGGCACGTCCCCGGCCCGGACGACGAACTCAGGAGTGCTCGTCGAGGTGAGGACGACGTCCACCTCGCCGAGCTTCGAGGCGATCTGGTCGCCCCGAAGCGGCTCCGCGCCGAAGCGCGCGGCGAGGGTTTGCGCCGCCTCCGGGCTGCGGTTGACGACGTACGAGATCGTCGCCCCGCGCGCCGAAAGGCTGCCGGCGGCGAGCTCGCCGATCCGGCCCGCGCCGATCAGAAGCACGCGACGACCCGCCAGGTCGCCGAAGACCTGCTCTGCCAGCGCCGCCGCCGCGGACGGAACCGACGCGGGACTCTCGCCGATCGCGGTCTCGGAACGGACGCGCTTGCCGAGCTGGAGCGCCTGGCGAAAGACCCGATCGAGCAGCGGCCCGGCCGACGCCGCCTCGTATGCGGCCTTGACCTGGCCGAGGATCTCACTCTCGCCGGGCACGAGCGAGTCGAGCCCCGCCGAGACGCGAAAGAGGTGCACCGCAGCGGCCTCGTCGTGCATGCGGTAGGCGACCGGCCCGAGCGGCTCGCCCGCGATCTCCTCGAGCGTCGCGAGCGCGCGGTCGGTCGAGTCACCTCCGCTGTAGATCTCCGTGCGGTTGCACGTCGAGAGGCAGACGGCGTCGCCCAGGTCGCGCGCGAGCGCGGCGGCGCGGTCGAGCGAGAGAGCCACGCGCTCGCGGAGCTCGACGGGCGCGACGTGGTGCGAGATGCCGACGAGCGAGAGCCTCAAAAATGGCTCCCGGCGAGCACGATGCGAACGACGATCACGACCGCGAAGCCGACGAGGGCGAGGTGCGCTGCGGAGCGCCCTGTCGGCCGGAGGGCGACGAACGCGCCGTAGACGAGCCAGGCGAGAATGGTCGCCGCCATCAGCGCGTCGATCCCGCCGCCACGGTCGTAGAGCCGGAAGATCCCGATCGCGAGCCCCAGCGTGAGCAGCGGCAGCGAGATCGTGATCGCCTGCGAGGTGACCTTCTCGAGCGTCACGAGCGACGGCAGCTTCAGCCGGAGGATGTCGGCCGAGCGCCGTTGCAACCGCCGCTCCTCGATCAGATAGAGCCCCGCCAGCGCCGCCGCCAGCGTGAAGCCGGCGAACGCCGCGAGCACGAAGCCGACGTGCAGGGTCAGGAAGAGGTTCCCGTAATGGGACTGCTCACCGGTCTCGGTGCCACCACCGAGCCCGGCCACGAGAAGCAGGACCGCCGCGAGCGGCATCACCGCGAGGCCGAGCAGCCGGTAGCGCGGCCGGCAGCCCCAGAACAGGTATCCGCCGACGACGAGCCAGACGAAAAGGTTGAGCGAGCCTGCCCACGTCGCCCACGGGAAACCGTCTGTGCGGGCGGCCTGAACGATGAGCAGGGCCGTCTGCATCAGCCAGCCGATGCGCACGCCCCACGTCGCGAACCGGGTGAAGCGCGGCGAGGAGTAGGCGACCGCCGCCTCGCCGTAGCCGATCAGCGCGGGCCAGAAGAGCAGGTCAACCATCATCCGTCGTCCGCTCCTGGGCGAGCTCGACGAGCTCGCTGACCTCGCGCTCGAGCCGCTGAAGCTTTGCCGCAATGATCAGCACGTAGGCGAGCAGGCCGAGGAAGACGACGAGATACGCCGCGGCGGTGTACTTCTCGCCCGGGCTCATCTGCCAACCTCCGGTTGGACGCTCATCTGCCAACCTCCGGTTGGACGCTCATCTGCTGAGCACCTCCCGCAACTCGCGAAGGCGCGTGTCGAGGCGCTTGCCCGCGAGCTCGAGCTGGTACAGCATCGCGAACAGCACGACCATCGCCAGCATCGCGATGCAGAACGTGAGGAACTGCGAACCTTCCATCTGCGGTCCGTCACGCGTGAAGACGGTCGGGTGGATGAGGCTCTCGGCGAGCCGGATCGCGAGGAAGGAGACCGGGATCAGTACGACGCCGAAGAGGGCGTAGACCGCACACATGTTCTCGCGCTGCGGGCCGGGGTCGACCGAGTAGCGGAGCATGAAGTAGGCCGAGTAGAAGAGGAAGAGGATCAGGAAGAGCACGAGCTGGTTGTCGCCCCAGTCCCACCAGACGCCCCACGAGATCTTCGCCCAGATCGAGCCTGTGAGCAGCGTCAGCGAGCCGAAGATGACGCCCTGGTGGATCGCGACGTAGCTCTCGAGGTCGGCACCCTCCTGCCGTTTCCAGAGGAGGCGCAGCGCCTTCCAGGCGCCCCAGGCAAAGCACACGTAGGCAGTAAGGGCGAGCGGGACGTGGAAGTAGAAGATCCGCTGGGAGATTCCCTGGTCGGCGTCGCTCGGCGCGTAGAAGAAGATCATCGCGATCGAGATGCCGAGCAGGATCGTCGTCGCGCCCGCCAGCACGGGCAGGCGGTTGCGGGTCAGCCTCGCGCTCACGGCAGCATCGTAGACAGCGGCGCGGAAAACGGCTCGCTCAAGGCCGCACGCTCAGGTCTCTGCGACCACGTACTCGAAGGACGCCCAGGCGAGCAGCACGAAGACCGCGTCGTAGAGCGCGAGGAACGCGAGGTACTCGCCGCCCGGCGCCGGCGCTCGCCCCGACGCCGCCGACGATGACGGGAATCGCAAGTGGCAGAAAGAGGAGCGGCAGGATCAGCTCGCGCGCCCGGCCGGCGACCGCCATCGCGCCCGTCAGCGTCCCTACGGCGCAGATGCCGACGTTCGCGAGCGCGACCGCGGCAACCGTGCGCGCGTCGATCGCGGAGAAGAAGAGCGAGAAGGCAGGCAGCGCGACGATCTCGGCAACGGCGAGAAACGCGAAGACCGCGATCGACTTCGCGAGCCAGATCGCGCTCCGGTCGCAGGGCGCAAGCACGAGAGCGTCCATGGTGCCCTGCTCGCGCTCCGGTACGAACGCGCGTGTCAGGCCGAGTAGCGCCGTGAAGACAAGCGCGATCCAGAGCAGCCCCAGCGTGGCGACGCGCTCCGTCCCTACCGGAACCGCGAAGTGCAGGATCGTCAGCGCCGAGAGCACGAACAGCAACATCGCGGGCAGCGTCTCCTTCGCCCGCAGCTCGAGCAGCAGGTCCTTGCGCGCGAGCGCAGCGACGTCCCCCAGGTATCTCATGACAGGTACGTCACGTCATCGCCAGCCGGCCGGTCGCGAGGTGGGCGACGCGATCCGGGTCGTGGGTCGCGACGATCACGGCCCGGTCGGTGAGCTCCTCGAGCGTGCGGTCGAGCAACTCTGCGCCCGCGGCGTCGAGCGCGTTGAACGGCTCGTCGAGCACGAGACATGCCGGATCGTGCAACAGCACCCGGCAGAGCGCGAGCCGCTGCTGCATTCCGCGCGAGAACGTGCCGACGCGCTGGTCGCGCGCCTCCCAGAGCCCGAAGCGCTCGAGCAGCATCCCGATCCGCTCCCCACGCTCCGGGACGCGGTAGAGCCGGGCATAGAGGTGGAGGTTCTCGAGCGGCGTCAACTCCCGATACACGAGAGGTTCATGCCCGAGGTAGCCGACGACCGCGCGGTTCGGCAGCTCCAGCTCGCCCTTCGTCGGCGCGGCAAGGCCTGCGAGCACGCGCAGCAGCGTCGTCTTGCCGGCGCCGTTCGGCCCGGTGACGAGCAGGAAGTCGCCCCGGGCAAGCGTCGAGGTCGACGCGGTCGAAGACACGCTTCACGCCGAAGCGCTTCGAGAGGTTGCGGGCGCTGATCACGTCGGTCTCCTTTGCATACCCCATCCGGATGAGTCCTCCCGGATGAGGCAGGTCCCTTCAGACAGGTGCGCTCTTGACGCACGTTCTTGGGGGGCCTGGCGACGCGCCCCTAGCCGGAACGCTAGCGGGGATCCTGTCCAGTCGGAGAAGCCCGGTGTCTAGATCACGTCGAGCAGCACGAATGCGAAGAACACGACGCTGATCACACCGTTCATCGTGAAGAACGCCGCGTCCAGCCGGCGCAGGTCGCCCGGGCGCACGAGGGTGTGCTCGTAGGCGAGCAGCACGGCGACCGCCAGCACGCCGAGCCAGTACCAGGCGTCGACCGTCAGCCCAAAGCCCACCGCGGCCAGGCACACCACGGTCAGTACGTGCAGGACGCGCGCGCCGAAGAAGACACCTCGCTCGCCGAAGCGCACCGCCCACGAATGAAGCCCTTGCCGACGGTCGACATCGACGTCGAACAACGAGTAGAAGAGATCGAAGCCCGCAACCCACGTGCCGACCGCGGCGCCGAGCACCCAGGCCTCCCACGGGAGCTCGCCGGTGACCGCAACCCAGCCGCCGACGGGCGCGAGCGCGTCAACCGCGCCGAGCCACAGGTGGCAGAGCCAGGTGAAGCGCTTCAGGTACGGGTAGATCACGAACGCGGCGACCGGGATCGGCCACAGCCAGCGCACGATCGGGTCGAGCTGCCAGACCGCGATCAGAAACACGACCAGCGACCCGACGCAAAACGTCACCACCGCGCCAACCGTCAGGAGGCCCGACGGCAGCTCGCGCGAGGCCGTTCGCGGGTTCGCCGCGTCGATGCCCATGTCGATCAGCCGGTTGAGCGCCATCGCAAGCGACCGCGCGCCGACCATCGCGACCGTGATCCACAGCAGGTCGTGGCCCGACGGCACCGCGCCGACTGCGAGCAACGCGCCGACATAGGCGAACGGCAGCGCGAAGACCGTGTGCTCGATCTTGATCAGCCGCGCAAAGAGCGTCGCAGTCTGAACGGGCCCGCCGGCCGGATACGCGTCGCTCACGGTGGCGAGTTAGGTGTGAACGTGGTCGGTCGCGGTCTTCTGGTCGGCGAGCAGCTTCAGCGCGTGCGTGAGCGCCGGCGCCAGCACCGCGTATCCGTCCCGGCAGGCGCCCGGCGAGCCGGCGAGGTTCACGACGAGCGTGCCGCCGATCGTCCCGGCGACGCCGCGCGAGAGCAACCCGTGCGGGGTTTTCGCGATCGAGTCCGCGCGAATGGCCTGGGAGATCCCCGGCGCCTCGCGCTCGAGCACCGAGCGGGTCGCCTCCGGAGTCACGTCGCGGGCGGCGAGCCCGGTGCCGCCGGTCGTCAGGACGAGGTCGGCGTCCTCGGCGAGCTCCGCGATCGCGGCTGCGATCTGCTCCGCCTCGTCGGGCACGAGCCGGCGCTCGACCTCGTAGCCGTCCGCCCGCAGGAGCTCCTCGAGGGTGTCTCCGCTTCCGTCCTGCGCCTCGCCCCGCGAGACACGGTCGGAGACGGTCAGCACCGCTGCCCTCAAACCTCCACCTTGGTCTTCTCGATCAACGTCACGTCGCTGATCACCATCCCCTTGTCGATCGCCTTCGCCATGTCGTAGACGGCGAGCGCGGCGACGCTGGCTGCGGTCAGCGCCTCCATTTCGACACCGGTCTGGCCGGTGGTCTCGGCCGAGGCGACGATCTTCACGCAGTCCTCGCCGACCGTCAGCTCCACACCGACGTGCGAAAGCGGCAGCGGATGGCAGAGCGGGATGAGACTGCTCGTCTGCTTCGCCGCCATGATTCCGGCGAGCTGCGCCGTCGTGAGCGCGTCGCCCTTCGGGAGGTCGTGGATCCGGCGTGCCGTCTCGGGCGCCATCAGCACCGTCGCGCGCGCGATCGCCTTGCGCCGCGAGATGGGCTTGTGGCCGACGTCGACCATCTTCACCTCGCCCGATGACTCGTCGACGTGCGAGAGCTCGGTCATTGAGCGGATGCTAGATGATTGGTGCCACGAAATCGTCTGAGCCGGGCCGCGAGCGCCGCCGGGCACGCGAGATCGTGGCCTCAATCGTCTACGTCGGCCGCGAGCGCCGGTGCGAGCCGGTCGAGATCGTCGAGCTGGTCGCGGCTCCACTTCTCGACGTCGTTCTCCCGCACGTACTTCGTCATCGCCGCCCCTCGCCGACGGCGCTCCTCCAGTGGCATCGTCAGCGCCTGGTACAGCGCCTCGGCCTGGCCCTCGATGTCGAACGGGTTCACGGTCAGCGTCCAGTCGCCGAGACCTTCGTGGGCGCCCGCGTTCTCGGAGAGCACGACGACGCCGTCACGCTCGTTGACGAACGGCGCTTCCTTTGCGACGAGGTTCATGCCGTCGAAGATCGGGTTCACGAGCAGGACGTCGAACTGCTTGTACCCGGCGATCGCCTGGTGGAAGTTGTCGCCGACTCGGAGGTCGATCGGCTGCCAGCCGTCGGTGCCGAAGCGCTCGTTGAGCGCGCGCGCCTCGCGCTGGATCGCGACGAGATACTCGGAGTACGACGCGAGATCCTGCCGCGACGGGTCCAGCAGCGCGAGCATCCCCACCCGCCCGGCGAGCTCCGGATGTCGCTGGAACATGAGCGCGAAGGCGCGGAAGCCGCGAACGACGTTCTTCGACGGGTCGGTGCGGTCGACTCGCACGATCAGCAGCTCCGGGCGCTTCTCGACGATGCTGCGCTCCTCCGCAAGGACCGCCGGATGCAACTTGAGCGCGTCGAACTCCGCCGGGTCGATCCCGATCGGGCGCGTGTGGACGTAGGTGCGGCGGCCGTCGTGGACAAGACAGTCGCCGTCCTCGTCCCACTCGGCCTCGGTGATCGTCGTGCACGCCTCGATGAAGTTCCGGCGCCAACGGTCGGTGTGGAATGCGACGACGTCGTTCGCAAGCAGGCCCTCGTGGACGGCGCGCCGCACATCCTCGGGCAGCACGTGCCAGTAGTCGGCCTGTGCCCACGGGATGTGGATGAACTGCGCCAGCCGCGCGTCCGGCCGACTCTCGCGCACGAAGCCCGGTGCGAGGTAGAGGTGGTAGTCGTGGATGAAGACCTCTGCCTCCGGGTTGCGCTCGAGCTCCTCGAGCACCGTGTCGGCGAAGGCGCGGTTGACGCGCTGGTACCCCTGCGTCCAGGCCGTGCGGAACGAGGGCTCTATGTCCGGCACGCTTGCAAGGCCCCAGAGGTAGTGCTGGATGAACCAGAAGGTGCCGTTCGAGACGGCGTTGTAGTAGCGGTCGTAGGCGAGCTGGTCGTGGGAGACAAGGCGAAGCCAGTACTTCGTGCCGTTGCGGTCCTCCTCGATCGGCTCGTGACCTCGCTCGCCGGCGACGAGGCGGTCCTCGTCGCTCATCGCGCTCGCGATCCACGTCACGTCGTGATGGGCGATCAGCCCGCGCAGCGCGGTGACGAGGCCGCCGCCGCCGCGGCGCACCGTCCGTTCCCCGCTCGCGTCGCGTCCGAAGAAGAGCGGCCCGCGATTCGAGACCACGATCAGCTTGCGACGCTCGCTCATTGCCGGGAACGGTATCCGCGCGGGCCGGACGAGTCGGGCCGAACGCCTCAACCGGCACGAGCTCACGATCGGCGAACGTACGTTCCCTCTGCCCGGAGCGCGCCGGGCTCGGCGCAAGCGGCGAGTCAGGCCAGCGCGAGCCGGGGCGTGCGGTCGGCCGCGTCCGCCGGTAGCACGAGCGTGAAGCGCGTCGTCCCAGCCGCCGAGTCGAGCTCGATCCGGCCACCCATCAGTGCCGCGAGCTCGCTTGCGATCGCAAGACCCAGGCCGCTGCCGGACGCGACCGTTCCTTCCAGCCGGTAGAAGCGGTCGAAGACGTGCGCTTGGGCCTCGCGCGCAATACCCGGACCGTCGTCGGTCACGGACAACCTTGCCCCGCCGCCGGCTGTGTTCGCCGACAACCGGACGAGCGTGCCCGGCGGCGTGTGCACGATCGCGTTCTCCACCAGGATGCGGCCGATCTGCAGGACCCGCTCCTCGTCACCGAGCGCAGGCGCGGCGGCCGGCACGTCGACCTCGAGCGTATGTCCGCTCGCGCTCGCTCGCGGCCCGAACTCGGTTGCGAGCAGCTCTCCGATGGGCACGAGGTCGAGACTCTCGGTCGCGATCGAGAGTCGGCCCGCATCCATCCGTGAAAGGTCGAGCAGGTCGGTTGCGAGCTTCGTCAGGCGCGTGACCTGGCTACCGATCGCGGCCATGAAGTCGGCACGGGTGTCCGCATCGAGCTCCTCGCTCGCGAGCAGCTCCAGGAAGCCGGCGAGGGAGAAGAGCGGTGTGCGGAGCTCGTGCGAGGCGTTGGCGATGAACTCCGCGCGGGCGCGGTCGAGCGAGGCGAGCCGAACCCGCATGCGCTCGAACGTCCGCGCGAGCTGACCGAGCTCGTCCGGCGCGGCGTCCACCACCGCAACGTCGAAACGACCGTCCGCGATTCGCGCAGCCGCCCGATCGAGCCGCCGAATGCGGCGCGCGAACATGGTCGCGAGCGCATAGCCGAGCACGATCGCGAAGACGGCCGCAAGCGCGCCGGCAATGATCACACGCTTGCGCACGACGCTCACCGAGACGAGATCGTTGTAGAGGGGCGACGACAGCATCACCACCGGCCCCGTCGCGTCGTAGGTGTACGCAGCCTCGGCGAAGCGCTGACCGCGCCGGGTCACCGTCCCCTGCGCGTACCCGTTCCCGAGCGCGATCGCCTTCAGGCCGACCGGGTCGTTCTCGACATCCCTGGAGCTTCCACCTGCAGGGTCGGAGTCGGAGTACGGCTTCAGCCTCCCTTTCATCAGCTGGAAGACGACCACGCGCGCGTTCGCGATCGGCGCGGCCTCCTCCTGCTCCTCGACCCATCGGCCGCTCCAGACGTCGGCCGTCAGTGGCTCCGCGATGATCGTGCGCAGGGTCTTGTCGACGTCCGCAAGGCGAGCGTCGACCACGGAGCGCTCGTACGACGGCACGACCACGACGTAGACGATCGCAAGCGCGCCCGCGACGACGAGCAAGAGCGCGAGGGCGAGCGTGCCGCCGACGCTCCGGAGCGGGTTCACGCGTCGCGGAAGCGGTAGCCGACGCTGCGCACGGTGAGGATGTACGCAGGCCGGTGCGAGTCGGCCTCGATCTTCTCCCGGATGTGGCGAACGTGCACGTCGATCGTGCGCGGATCGCGGGACTCCGCAGTGCCCCAGAGCGCCTCGAGCAGCATGCGGCGGCTGTAGACCCGCCCCGGGTGGGCCATCAGCGTCCGCAGGAGCTCGAACTCGACGTATGTCAGCTGTGGGCGCTCTCCGCGCACCTCGACGGCGCGGCGCGGCACGTCGATCAGGAGCCCCGCGGCGACGAGCTGCTCCTCGCTCTCGGGCCCCATTCCCTCGTGCCATGGTGTCCGGGCGCGCCGCAGGAGCGCCTTCACGCGCGAGCGGAACTCCCGGATCGAGAACGGCTTCGTGATGTAGTCGTCCGCGCCGAGCTCGAGCCCGAGCACCTTGTCGAGCTCGTCGTCGCGCGCCGTCAGCATGATGATCGGCACCGAGCTCTGCGCGCGCAGCCGCCTGCACACCTCGAGGCCGTCGAGCTTCGGCAGCATGATGTCGAGCACGACGAGATCGACCGGCTGGCCGCCGAACCGCTCGAGCGCCTCCTCGCCGTCGGAGGCCTGGACGACGGTGTATCCGTCCCGTTCCAGCGGAAAGGTCAGCACCTTCCGCACCGCCGCCTCGTCGTCGACGAGGAGAATCGTGGAGGAGTCGGCCATCGGTTCCGCTCGCTGTCGCGCAGCCGGGCACGCGAGATCGTGGAATCAATCATCTACGTGTGCGACGGCTCCTGTTCCTACTATAGCCCTCCGATGGCGGCCTCCCAGCCCCCCGAAGGCGTTCGAGAGAGGACTGCTCGGCGGCGCCGGCGACCGCGGCGCGGCACGCTCGAACGTCCTGTGGACGGCAGGCTCTACCGCGCGTCGTTCCTCGTGCTCCTGCTCCCTCTCCTGCTCGCCGCGTTCTCCGTCACGAAGCCGGCGCCGCTTCCGGGACCGGCGCTGCCTCCGGCGTTCGACGCGAACGGCGCGCTCGACCTCGCGCGCGAGCTCGCCACGGAGTACCCGGACCGATCACCGGGCGGCTCGGGTGCGCTCGGGGCCGCGGAGTGGTTTCGCGACAAGCTCTCGCTGTACGACTTGCCGACGCGCACGGACGCGTGGCGCCAGACGGTGCCCGGCCTCGGACGGGTGCGGCTTCAGAACGTGACGGCGGTCGTCGCGGGCCAGTCACCCGACGCGATCGTGGTGATGGCGCACCGCGACGACACCGGCGCAGGACCGGGGGCGAACGACAACGCGAGCGGGACGGCCGCGCTGCTCGAGCTCGCGCGCGCCTACGCACGGCCGCAGTCGGAGAACCAGGAGGCCGTGCAGCCGACGCACACGCTCGTCTTTCTCTCGACGGACGCCGGGGCTTTTGGAGGCCTCGGCGCGCTCCGCTACGCAAAGCGCGCCGCAGCGACCGGGCGGGTCGTCGCTGTCGTCAACCTGGACACGCTCGCCGGAACCGGGCCGGCACGCGTCGAGGTGGCGGGCGACCGGCCTCGCTCGCCGGCCACCACGCTGGTGCAGACCGCCTCACGCCGGATCGTGGAGCAGACGGGGAGCCGCCCGCAGCATCCCGGGCTGATCGGACAGCTGATCGACCTCGCGTTCCCGTTCACCCTCTACGAGCAGGGCCCGTTCGTCGCGCGAGGGATCCCCGCGATCACGCTCACGAGCGCCGGCAGTCGCCCGCCGGCCGCTTTCGGCGACGTCGCGGGCCCGCTTCAGGTCAGGAAGCTCGCCCAGCTCGGCAAGTCGGCCCAGGACCTGCTCGGCTCGCTCGACCCGGGCCTCGAGCTCGCGCAAGGGACGACGAGCTACGTCTGGTTCGGCGACCGCGTCGTGCGCGGCTGGGCAATCGAGCTGATGCTGATCGCGCTGCTCGTGCCGTTCTTCGTCGCGAGCGTCGACCTGTTCGCGCTCTGCCGCCGCCAGCGGATCGGACTCGCGCCGGCGGTGCGCTCGTTGCGCACGCGTCTGGCCTTCTGGCTCTTCACCGGGATCGTTTTCACGTGTTTTGGCGTGCTCGGCGCCTGGCCGAGCGGACCGGCTCGACCCCCGAACCCGGAAACCGACCTCGCAGGCGACTGGCGCGTGCTGCCGCTCACGGCGCTCCTCGTGCTCGCCTTCGCCGGCTGGCTCGTCGCCCGCAGACGCCTCGTGCCGCGCCGGGAGGTGACAGCACAGGAGCAACTCGCGGGTCAAACGGTGGCGCTGCTGGCCCTCGGCGTGATCGCGCTGCTCGTCGTCGCGACGAATCCGTTCGCGCTGCTCTTCCTGCTCCCGGCGCTACACGCCTGGCTCTGGCTGCCTCAGGTGCGGACGGCGCGGCTCCCCGTGCGCCTGGCCGTCTTCGCGGCCGGTCTCGCAGGCGCGGCGATCGTGCTCGTGTCGCTCGCCACCCGCTTCGAACTCGGCCTCGATGCGCCGTGGTATCTGCTCGCGCTCATCTCGGTCGGCTACGTCAAGGCGACTCCGGTCGTGATCGCCCTCGCCGCCGCGGCCGCGGGAGCCCAACTTGCCGCCGCGGCCGCCGGTCGCTACGCCCCGTATCCCGGGGCGCGCGAGCACAGGCCCCTTGGACCGGTTCGCATGCTCGTTCGCACCACCGTCCTGGCCGTCAGGGCGCGCCGGCGCGAGCTCGAGGTACGACGCCGCGCTACAGAGCCAGGTAGCTGACGACGCTGCCGGCCTCGATCTCACCCTCGCCGCGAGGGACGAGCACGAGCGCGTCAGCCGTCGCCGCCTGGGCGATCATGTGCGACTCCTGGCCCGTGAGCGGCTCCAGAACGACGTTGCCGTCCTCGACGCGCGAACGAGCTCGCAACAGCGAGTCGCGGGCCCCGAGCCGCCGCGCCGGTCCCGCGAGCCGGCCGGGTCGAAACGCCGGCGCCGTCGTCTTCACGCCCTGCATCGCGAGCAGCGCCGGGCGGACGAACAGCTCGAACCCGACGAGTGACGAGACAGGGTTGCCCGGCAGCCCGAACACGAGCGTGCGCTCGCGGACGCCAAACGCGACCGGCTTGCCGGGGCGCACGGCGACCCGCCAGAAGACCTCCTCGACCCCGAGCTCCGCCTCGGCCGCCCGCACGAGGTCGTAGACACCGACCGAGACGCCGCCGGTGGTGACGAGCACGTCGGCGGCCAGACCGCGCTCGATCGCGGCGCGCGTCGCCTCCGCGTCGTCTGTGACCGGCGGCAACCGCTCGACCTCGGCGCCGGCGCTTCGCACCTGCGTCGCGAGGATGAAGCCGTTCGCGTCGTAGATCTCGCCCGGGCCGAGCGGCTCGCCCGGCGCGCAGAGCTCGGTGCCGGTCACCACGACGACGACGCGCGGTACGCGATGGCAGCGAACGCTCGCAACACCGGCCGCCGCCAGCGCACCGACGTGGGCCGGCCCGAGCCGCGTGCCGGCGACGACGACAGTGTCACCGGCACGGAGATCGCCGCCGCGCAACCTCACGTTGTCGCCGTTTCCCACCGTTCCCGGCACGGTGACGGTGTCTTCGCCCTCCTCCACGTCCTCGATCGGCACCACGCTGTCGGCACCGTCCGGGACGACACCTCCGGTCGCGATGGCCATCGCCTCACCCGCCCCGATCGGGCGCGGCGCCGGGCGCCCGGCCGCGATCCTCGCCACGATCGGCAGCGTCCCGGGCGCGTCCTCGGCGCGAAGCGCAAAGCCGTCCATCGCCGAGGCGTCGAACGGCGGCAGATCGACGGCCGACCGTGCTTCCTCTGCGAGCACCCGTCCTGCCGCAGCCTCGAGCGGCACGTCCTCGCCCTCGAGCGGGCGCACGCGGTCGAGCACGAGCCGGAGAGCCTCGTCGATCGTCAGCAGGTCCGTCGTGGTGGACACCGACGGCAACCTTAGTTCACACCGCGAGCCACGGCGTGGCGCTATTCGGCCGGTCTGGGCCCTGACGGCGCCGCCGGCTTCGGGCTGGCCGCAGGCGCGGTTCGGGGGAGGTTCTGCTCGGGCTTCGGCACCTGTTCCGCAGCCGGCGGCGTGGTCACAGCCGGCGCCGCCGGAGTGGTGTCCGTTTCGGTCGTTTCAGTCGAGGTCGTCTCCTCGGGCGGGGTGTAGGACGAGTACCCGAAGTCGCCGTGCTCGAGCGTCCCGTACACGACCTCGCGCTTGGGCTCGAGGAACTCCCGGGCCGGACGTCGCCACTCGGCGGCCGACATGTAGAGATGCCAGATCGGCACCGGGAACGTGGAGCCGGCGACCGCCTGCCCGTGCACCGAGACCATCGGGATCTCGCCAGACGGGTAGCCCATCCAGACGGCGGTCGCGAGGTCGCGCGTGTAGCCGACGTACCAGGCGTCGGCATGGTCCTCGGTCGTGCCCGTCTTGCCGGCGGCCGGATGGATGCCGTCGCCGGACCCGGCGCCCGTGCCGTAGAGAGCGTTCGCGGCGAGGATCTGAGTCACCTTCCAGGCGACGCCCTCGGAGAGCGCGCGCTTGGCCTGCGGTCTTCCCCAGCCGGCGGACCGGTCGATCTTCCCACCGGGAAGCACCACCTTCGTGATCGGCATCGGGCGCGCGTAGATACCGCCCGAGGAGAACGTGGCGTAGGCCGCCGCCATCTCGAGCGGCGAGACCGCAAGCGGGCCGAGCCCGATCGAGGCCACGGGTTTCTGCGTCAGCTGCAAGCCGAGCCGCCTCGCGAGCCGCCATACGTAGTCCGGGCCGACATCGAGCGTGAGCTGCGCGTACACGGTGTTGTCCGAGGCCAACGTCGCCGAGGTGACCGAGATCGGCCCCGAATACGAGTGGCCGTAGGTGGTCACTTGCCACGGCTTCCCGGCCGCGTAGTCGCCGGCGCACCAGGGCCCGCTCGTGCACGTGAACGGGGCGGAGGTGTAGTAGGTCGCGTCGGGGTTGGCGCCCTTCTCGATCGCGGCCGCGAGCACGAACGCCTTGAACGTCGACCCGGCCTGCCGAGCGGATTGGGCCGCGAGGTTGAACTGGTTCTTCGTGTTGCCCGGAATCACCGCCGTCATCGCGCGGATCGCCCCGGTGCCGGGCTCGATCGACACGATCGCCGCGGCAGGATCGTCGCCGAGATAGAGGGTTTCGCGAATCGCCGTCTTCGCGGCGCGCTGCAGCCGGGGCTCGATCGTCGTGTAGACGCGCAGCCCGCCCTCGCGCACCGTGTTCGTCCCGTACACGCGCTGGAGCTCCTCGGTGACGTAGGTGAAGAAGTACGGCTGCTGGATATGCGTGTAGATGCGGCCCGGTTCCAGCACCATCCGTGCCCGGACGGCGCCCCGGTACTGCTTGTGCGTGATCGCGCCGGTCTGGAGCATCGCCGCCAGCACCGCGTTGCGGCGCGCGACCGCAGCCTCCGGATTGTGGAAGGGGTCGTAGAGCGACGGCGCCTGCGGCAGCCCTGCGAGCAGCGCCGCCTGCGGCAGCGTCAGTGTCCGCGCGTGCCTGGAGAAGTACGTCTGCGCCGCCGCCTCGATGCCGTAGGCGTGGTTGCCGAAGTACACGATGTTGAGGTAATCGCGGAGGATCCGGTTCTTCGGGTATTTCTGGCTCAGCTTGATCGCAAGACAGGCCTCCTTGAGCTTCCGCTCGAACGTGCGCTCGCGGCCGGTGTAGAGGTTGCGCGCGAGTTGCTGGGCGATCGTCGAACCGCCCTCGACGACCTTGCCGGCGCTCACGTCACGCCAGAGCGCCCGGACGATCCCCGCGTAGTCGACTCCACCGTGCTGGTAGAAGCGTCTGTCCTCGACCGCGATCGCCGCCCGAGGCACCCAGCGGCTGATCTGCCCGAGCAGGACGGGCTCGCGGTTCCTCTCGGCAGGGATCGCGCCGAGGAGGCTGCCGTCGGACGCGTAGACAAACGAGTTCTGGCCGATCTCGATCGGTCGCAGGCTCGAGAGGTCGCAGCTCTGCGAGAACGCGGTGCCCGTACCGATACCGGCGGTCAGCACGAGCGCAGCGAGGCCGCCGAGGACGGCCGCGGCGACCGCACCGGCGCGGCGGCGGCGATGCCGGCGCTCCTGTCGACGCCGCTTGCGCCGAAGGTGCGCGGCGATGCGCTCGTCGGCTCGCCGAACGGGGCATCTCAGCCGGCCGCCACGATCCCGAGCTCGCGCAGGCGGTCGTGCACCGCGAGGCGCAGGTCACTCTCCGCGCGATCGACCAGCCGCTGGTCCGGGTCCACTTCCTCACCGCGATCGTCGCGTCCGCGTCGAGATCGGTGACGTACGCCTCCACCGAGTCGCGCCCGAGCGCAGCCACGAGCGAGCGCAGGTCGGCCGTGAGCGGGACGTGCACCGTCACCTCGGCCAGCGTTCTGGGGCTGCGGATGGTCGAGTTGCGGAGCGTCTCCGAGACGAGCTTCTCGTTCGGGATCACGAGCTGGTCGTTGTCGCGGGTCCGTACCCACGTGTAGGTCAGGCCGATCTCCTCGACGACGCCTCGCCCGTCTGCGATCTCCACCTCGTCGCCGAGCCGCACCGGCTGCGTGAACGCGATCAGGAGCCCGGCGATGAAGTTGCCGATCGTGCGCTGGGCGGCGAAGCCGATCACGAGTCCAAGCACCGCGGACGAGGCGAGGATGGCGCCCGCCACCGCGCGCACCTGCGGGATCACGAGGAGCGCCGAGAGGCAGCCGACGAAGACGATCGTCGTGAAGATCGACCTTCGCAGGATCCGGTAGCGCGTGGCCGCCGCCGGCGTAAGGCCGCGGCGGCTGATCCGGCGGTCGACTACCTTCGCCACGACCGCCGCGACGACGACGACGACGAGCGCCACCAGAACGCGTTGCCAGAACTCACTCATCTGAGCACACTCATCCGGCCTCACTCATGCCAATCGATCCGCTTCCGGCCTGCGAAACCCTCCTCGCGCCCGTGCCACCACTCGACCGCGTCCTCGCCGGAGCGCCAGCAGAGGAGCACCTCCTCGCCCTCGCGCACCGCCGGGAAGTCGAGCAGGCCCGTCTCGGCGTCCTTCACCTCGACCCCGAGCTCGGCAAGACGAGTGAGGCAGTCCTCGAGCTCGGCGGCGAGCCGCGAGAACTCGGGCGTGCGCGCCTCGCCGATCGCATAGCCGCTGCCGTTGCCGGCGACGATCCTCACGACCTCGCGCTGCTCGCCTTCCAACTCCCCGAGCCGGGCCCGTACCGCCACCATTTGCTCGGCCAGAGGCCGCACCCGTGCCAGGGCGCTGTTAGCCTCGGACGGAGTGAACGTGCGGGCGGCCACTGCGCACGGCCATCTTAGGGACGCTGTCCGGGTGCAGTGCAGCGACTGAGGCTCTTCTGGTGGTCGCTGCTCGTCTCGGTGCCCGTGCTGATCCAGTACGCGGGGCGCCTGAGCGGAGAGGAGCCCGACCGCGACATCCTCTATCGCTACGAGACCGCGGTCGGGGCCGCGGTCATCTATGCGTTCATGCTCCTGATCGTCCTCGCGATCGCCGGCTTCAGCCGCGATCTGCTCGCGCTGCGCCGCCCTCGCTCGTGGCCGCGCACGCTGGGGCTCTCGGCGGCTCTGTTCGTCGGCATGTTCATCGTGATCTCTCTGCTCGAGCAAGTCCTGCACGGCGGAGAGGAACAGGGTCTGACACCGAACGGCTGGCAGCCGGACCACGCCGGCGCGTACGCCGCCAACTTCGTGGTCATCGCCCTCGTCGCGCCGTTCGTCGAGGAGCTGACGTTCCGCGGGCTCGGCTACTCCCTGCTCGAGCCCATCGGGCGGTGGACCGCGATCGGCGTGGTCGGGGTTGTCTTCGCAGCCCAGCACGGCCTCGTTCAGGGCTTCCTCGAACTGGCCCTTTTCGGCTGCGCGCTCGCGTGGCTCCGAGCGCGGACGGAGAGCGTCTACCCGTGCATCATGCTGCACTCGACGTTCAACGCGATCGCGCTCGTCGTCGCGGTTGCCGCCTAATTAAGCTGCGATGCCGATGCGTGCCCTGACTGCAGCATTTGCACTCCTCGCGCTCGCGCCCACGGCCCAGGCGGCCTGCCCGGTGACCGTCTCGGCCGTGCGCGGCGCGGCGCCGTTTCGCGTCTCGTTCCACGCCACCTGCATCTCCACCTCTTACCGTTGGAACTTCGGCGACGGGACGGTCGCACGGGGAGAGTCGGTGACCCACGCCTACCGCGGCGGCCGCTTCACGCCGACGCTCACCACCAACTCCGGCGTATGGGTGCTGCCCACGGTCACATCCGTGGCGCTCAGCCTCGTCGTGCCGCGGCGGGCGGACTACGGCGAGACCGTGACGCTGCGCGCGCGGGTCAAGCCCGAGCTGCCGGTGCGGCTGGGAGGCCGGCTCTTCCGGCACGGTGCCCTCACGATCACGGTCACCCAGCCGTTCCTGACCGCCGTCGCGGGGCCCGTCGCCGCCCGCGCGACCATCATCGTCAAACCCCGGCTCGACGTCCGGCTCGACGGCTCGAGAACGATCGGCTCGCCCCTGCGCGTCGTTGCCGTCCTCCGGCCCGCGCACGCCGGGCGGGTTCAGGTCCGTGTCGACGGGAGACCCTCGACACGCGTCGAGACCAGCAGCCTCCGCACGGCGCGAATCGTCGTCTCGAGCAAGCCGAGGCCGAGCTGGGCCGGCGTGTCGCGGGTCGTGCAGGCGCACATCCACGCCCCGAGCCTCTCTCTGGGCGCGCGCGGGCCGGGCGTCGTCGCGCTCGAGCAGCGGCTTCGAGAGCTGCGCTACGCAGTGCGCGCCGCAGACGGCGTCTTCGACGAGGACGACGCAGGCGCCGTGCTCGCCTTCCAGAAAGTGAACGGGCTCGAGCGCACCGGCGCCGTCACACCGGCGCTGTGGAAGTTGCTCGCGAACGCCGGCGTGCCGCGGGCGCGCTACCCCGGCGACCACGTCGAGGTCGACAAGACGCGGCAGGTGCTGTTCCTCGTCCGCGACGGCAAGGTCGCGCTCACGACGCACGTCTCGACCGGCGCCACCGGCAACACGCCGCTCGGACTCTGGCACGTCTACAGCAAGGTCGTGGGGTGGAGCTGGGTGCTCTGGTACCCGAACTACTTCCTCCGCGGCTTCGCGATCCACGGCTACCCGGAGGTGCCGGCGTACCCGGCCTCGCACGGCTGCGTGCGCGTACCGATGTGGATCGCGCCAAAGCTCTTCGCGCAGATCCCGAGTGGGGGCGCGATCTACGTCTACACCTGAGCGGCGCGCGGCTCAGCGCAGGACGTCATCCTCCTCCTCGACGTCGGCCTCGGCGAAGTCCTCCGCCGAGACGCGGTCGAGGAAGCGCTTGAACTCGTCGACGATCTCCTCCTCGTTCACGTCCTCGCCCTCGAACTCGATCGCCGACTCGTCGATCACGGCGTCCGCGGCGAAGATCGGCGCCTGGGCGCGAACGGCAATCGCAATCGCGTCGGAAGAGCGGGAGTCGATCTCGATCTCGGCGCCGTCGTGGGAGATCGTGATCGAGGCGTAGAAGGTGTTCTCGCGCAGCTCGGTAACGGTCACACGCACGACCTCGACCTCGAGCTCGCCAAGGATGTTGATCAGCAGGTCGTGCGTCAACGGCCGCGGGGCGGACGCGCCCTGGAGCTTCATGAGGATCGCCGCCGCCTCGGGATGTCCGATCCAGATCGGCAGAAACTTCGCGCCCTCAGCGGTCTTCAGGAGCACGATCGGCTGCTTCCCGACGAGCTCGAACGACACGCCGTAGATCGTCATCTCAACCATCTGCGACTAGCTTACCCACGCTCCTCGGGCGCACAGCCAGGTCGCTACACTGCCCCGCGCGGGCGATTAGCTCAGTCGGTTAGAGCGCCGCTCTGATAAGGCGGAGGTCCGTGGTTCGAATCCACGATCGCCCACTCTCTCGCCCGGAACGAATCCGCCCTCGCTTCGCTCGGGCATGACGATTCGTTCCGGGTTCTGCGGCCTTCCGGCCCGTGCGAGCCGCGCCCGCACAGGTCGGGCGCGGCAGCGCTTCCGTCCAAGATCAGAGTCGCAACATGAGCCGGTCGAGCGCCTCGGCGAGCTCCTCGAGGTCGTGCTCGTCGCCGTAGGCGAGCTCGACCTTGCCAGGCGCGATGCGCGCCTCGAGGCCGGTCAGAGCCTGGAGGCCGGCCTTGACCCGCGCCGCGAGCGCCGGATCGACGTGGGTCTTCGTGCGCGGCTTCGTGCGGGCGCCCGACCAGCGTGCCGCCCGCTCGGCAGCTCGCACCGACAGGCCCAGCGCGACGATCTTGCGCGCGAGCTTGCGGCGCTCGGCCTGGTCCGGCACGGCGAGAACGGCCCGCGCGTGGCCTTCCGAGAGCTCGCCTCGCTCGACCATCGCGAGCACGTCGTCGGAGAGGTCGAGCAGGCGGAGCTTGTTCGAGATCGCGGGCTTCGAGCGGCCGACTCGCTCCGAGACGTCGCCGAGCGAGAGCTCGAACTCGTCCATCAGCACCGCGTAGCCTCGTGCCTCCTCAACCGGGGAGAGGTTCTCGCGCGCAACGTTCTCGACCAGGCCGAGCAGCAGCGTGTCGCGGTCGTCGGCCTCGCGGATCACGGCCGGGACGGTGGGGACGCCGGCCTCGCGCGCGGCGCGCCAGCGACGCTCTCCGGCGATCAGCTCGTAGCCGCCCTCGGCGCGCGGCCGCACGACGATCGGCTGGACGACGCCCTGTGTCCGGATCGAGTCGGCGAGGCCGGCCGTCGCCTCGTGGTCGAAGCGCCGCCGCGGCTGGCGCGGGTTCGCGTGCACCTGCTCGACGGGCAGATGCGCGAGCTGCGTGTCGCCCGCGCCGCCGATCAGGACCTCGAAGCCGCGGCCCAGGCCACGGCGCGATTGAGGGATCCCGCCTAGCTGCGTTCGACAAGCTCCATCGCCACCTTCCAGTAGGCCTCGGCGCCGCGGGAGCGGCGGTCGTAGTGCGTGACGGGCAGGCCGTGGCTCGGCGCCTCGGCGACGCGCACGGAGCGCGGCACGACCGTGTCGAAGACGAGCGTCGCCGAAGTGTCGCCGCACCTCGCGCTCGACATCGGCCGCGAGGTTCGTACGGCTGTCGCTCATCGTGATCAGCACGCCGGCGACCGCGAGCCTCGGATTGAGCCTCGCCTTGATCAGGTTGATCGACTGCATGAGCTGGGCGAGGCCCTCGAGCGCGTAGTACTCGGCCTGCACCGGCACGATCACGCGGTCGGCGGCCGCAAGCGCGTTCACGGTGAGCGGGCCGAGCGACGGCGGGCAGTCGAGCAGGACGAAGTCGAACCCCTCGACGCCGGCGAGCGCCTCCGCGAGAAACCGCTCGCCGTCTGCTCGCTGCGAGAGCTCGACTGCGGCGCCGGCGAGCTCGGGCTTCGAGGGAACGAGGAAGAGATTCGGGAACGCCGTCGCCTTCGCGAGCTCATGGAGCGGCGCGCCGTCGAGCAGGTCGTAGCTCGAGCTGCCGTTCGCGCGCATGCCGAGCCCGGAGGTCGCGTTCGCCTGCGGGTCGAGGTCGACGACGAGCGCGCGCTCGCCGGCCTCGGCGAGACAGGCGGCCAGGTTCACGGCAGTGGTCGTCTTGCCGACGCCGCCCTTCTGGTTCGCGAAGGCATAGACGCGGGCGGTCACATTTCGGAGGGTAGTGGCGGCCGCGGACGCCGCAGCCGGAGCTACGCCAGCGGCCGGCGCCGGGCAACACCGGTGCGGCGCGGGAAGCCGGCCGGCGTCGGGGCGAGCTTGCGCAGGACGAGGAGACCCGGCGGGGAGTCGACCGGCTCGGCCGCCAGGCGCTCGGCGACGCGCGCGACGCGCTCCGGCTCGGCCGTCTCACCGATCCAGAGGATGGCGATGCCGCCGGGGCGGACGAGCGGCAGGCACCATTCCGCGGCGACCGGCGGCGGCGCGAGCGCCTTTGCCAGCGCGACGCCCGCCCAGTCTGTCTCCTGCTCCTCCGCACGACCCCAGACGACCCGCGCGTTCGGAGGCGCCCAGCGCTCGAGGAAGTCGCACTTTCGGCGCTCGGCCTCGAGCAGCACCACCTCGTGCTCCGGCAGCGCGTGCGCGAGCGGGATTCCCGGCGCGCCGCCACCCGATCCCACGTCGACGATCGGCCCCTCGTGCACCCGCACCAGCTCAGCGGCCCGCAGTGAGTCCTCCAGCAGCACGCGGCGGGCTGCGTCGAGGTCGAGCGACGTCAGCCCCGGTGTCGCGACGACCGCGCGGAGCCACTCGTCAAGCGAGCTCGACGACGACGTAGCGATTCGGCTCGTCCCCCTCGCTGACCGTGCTCACGCCGCCGTAGTCCTTCAACCGCTCGTGCACGAGACGCCGCTCGGCCGCGCTCATCGGCTCGAGCTCCACGCGAGTGCCCACCCGCAACGCCTCCTCGGCGCTGCGCACCGCAACCGCCTCGAGCGTCCGGCGGCGGCGGTCGCGGTAGCCGGCCGCATCGACCACGACGCCTATCCGCTCCTCGGCTCCCCGCCCGGCGATCGCGCCGGCGAGCGTCTGCACGGCGTCGATCGTCGCGCCGTGCTTGCCGATCAGGAGACCCAGCTCGTCGCCGGTGCAGGTCGCGGTGAGCGCCCCGTCGGTCTCGACGATCTCGATGCCGCAGCGGACGCCGAGCGCGGTCGTAACGTGTTCGAGCAGCGCTCTCATGCGCGCCGCAAGCTCGCTTTCGTCGGCCTGCGGCGGAAGTTCGCCGGCGGCGGACTCCTCGACGCTCGCCAGCACCCGGGCCGGTGTGTAGCCGACGCCCAGGAGTCCCCGCTCACCCTCCGAGAGCACCTGGAAGCGGACAGCCGCCTTGTCGAGCGCCGGCGTGAGCCGTTCGAGCTCGCGCAGCGCCTTCCATTTCGCCTCGCCGACGGTCTCGCCGGTCGCCTCGACCGTGACGGCCCCGCTCACCTGCGCGCGCCGCCCTTCTTGCGCTTGACGCGGCGCGGCTGCCGGGGCGGCGGCTTGGGCGCGGCCGCCTTTGCAGGTGGCGCGTGCTCTTCTTCCTCCTTGGCCGGCGTCCTGGACGACCGCTTCGGGCCGGCCGGGAGCGGCGTCTTCGGCACGAGCCGCCTCGTGATCAGGCCCTGCCCGACCGTCCACAGGTTCGTCGTCACCCAGTAGAGGACGAGGCCGGCCGGGAAGTGCGCAACGACGCCGATGAAGACCAGCGGGACGACCAGCATGATCATGCGCTGCGCCTTGGGCATGGTCGTGGACATGAACCACGTCGAGAGCACCTGGCTGGCGGCGTAGATCGCCAGCAGCAGGTAGCCGGACCAGTGCGAATTCGCCGGTTCGGCAATGCTCGGAACGATTCCCAGCCAGCCGAGCGGACCCGGCGGCGGGTCCTTCGAGAAGTCCTGGAGGACGAAGAAGAGCGCGAAGAAGACCGGCAACTGCGCGAGGAGCGGCAGGCACGACGCCGCCGGGTTGATGTTGTTCTCCCGGTAGAACTTCATCAGCTCTTCGTTGAGCTTCGCCCGGTCTCCCTTGTACTTGCGCTGGAGCTCCTTCATCTCCGGCGCGTGCCGCTGGAGCGACTGCATCGAGTGGATCTGCTTGACGGTCAGCGGCACGAGCAGAATCCGCACCACGATCGTCGTCCCGACGATCGCCCAGGCCCACGGAAGCCCCACGTTGTAGTGGAAGCGCTCGAGCAGCCACAGCACGGCGTCCTCGAGCGGCTGGAGCACGCTGGTGATCCCGGAGAGGAAGTCGGCGAGGATCACGGGTGGTCGACTCCGCCGCGCGACCAGGGGTTACAGCGGAGCAGTCTCCAGCACGTCATCGCCGAGCCCTTGATGAGGCCGTGCTTGCGGAGCGCGTCGATCGCGTACTGCGAGCAGCTCGGGTGGTACTTGCAGGTGCCCTCCGGGACGAACAGCCCGAGCGTCCAGCGGTAGGCGTAGACGAGCGCGACGCCCACCTGCGACGGAACCCGACGGACGGCGCTCATGGGGCCGGTCCTCGGTTGGACGCTGATGCCCGCTCCGGTGCCGGCAAAGCCCGGCGGCTCCGCTCTCGATGAGCCTGCGTCAATGCCTACGGGCTGATACCCGCTCCGGCACCGGCGAAGCCGGCGCCTCCGCTCTCTGTGAGCCTGCGTCAAGCCTACGGCTCATGCCGCGACCTTCTCCAGCACCTCGTCGACGCGCTCGACGAGCCAGCCTTGGCCACGCGCCTCGGCCGCCTCGGGCAGGCCGGCCCTGACGACGAGGACGTAGTCGTTCGTGACGGGGATGCTTTCCTCGGCCAGCTTCGCGCGCCAGATCTCGCGCAGCTTGCGCTTGATGCGGTTGCGGACCACCGCGTTGCCGGCGGCCTTCGGCACGGCGAGCCCAAGGCGTGGGTCTCCAGGCTCTTCGTCACGCGCAAACCAGTACAGCGTCAGGAAGCGGGTCGAAACCGAGCGGCCATGCCGGTAGACGGCGTCGAAATCGCGGGAGCGGGAGAGGCGGTTCTTGCGCTGCACCTAGGCCGACAGGCGCTTGCGCCCCTTGGCGCGGCGGCGCTTGAGGATCACGCGGCCGGCGCGCGTCGACATCCGCGCACGGAAGCCGTGCTTGCGCTTCCGCCTGCGCACGTTTGGCTGGTAGGTCCGTTTCATTTCTCTGGAAAGAGCGGAGAAGGCCGGCAATTCGAACCGGCCGGGCGGGAGTATAGACGGACCTCTCCGCGAGAAGTTGTCCACAGCCCCGGTGAGGGCGAAAAGCCGTGGAAACTCCCCAGAGGTGACAGTCTGGAGACCGTCTTTCCACACCTGTGGAGACCTGTGTGGAGGAGCGAGATTTCCCTGCAAATCGGGCAGTTCTTGCTCGAAGTGCGAGCCCGAAATCTCTCCCGACGCAGCCGCCGGACGCTGCTATTCTCGGCCCTCACCACTGCGAGCGAAGGACGGACCGGA
Source organism: uncultured Actinomycetes bacterium (assembly GCA_963781435.1). Taxonomy (GTDB): domain Bacteria; phylum Actinomycetota; class Thermoleophilia; order Gaiellales; family Gaiellaceae; genus PALSA-600. The sequence goes on from CAWAGR010000021.1 coordinate 147,786, forward strand.
CCCGTGGAGCACCCGATCGAGCCGACTGCGGAGAGTCTCTGGGACGGCGTGTCGGCCAGGCTACGAGGGGCTCTGAACGAGAAGACGTTCCGCAACTGGTTCAGCGAGGTCGCCCCGGTCGCAGTCGACGACGACGTGTTCGTGCTCGCCGTCCCGAACGACTTCACGCGGGAGTGGATCGAGGGCCATTTCGCCGAGTTGATCCGCGCCGCGATCAAGGACGCGACGGGCACCGGCCGGCGGCTACGGCTGACCGTCCAAGCAGAACCACCGGACATTCCGGCGGCATTGCCGCTCGTCGCGGCGGTCATCACACCTCCGGCGTTGCCGAGGACCGACGGCGGCGGGATCAACCCGAAGTACACGTTCGACTCGTTCGTGATCGGCTCGTCCAATCGCTTCGCCCACGCAGCCGCGCTCGCCGTCGCCGAGGCGCCGGCCCAGGCGTACAACCCGCTCTTCATCTACGGGCACACCGGGCTCGGCAAGACGCACCTGCTGCACGCAGTCGCGAACTACGTCGGCGCGCACTCGTCGAACATGACCGTCCGCTACGTGACTTCGGAGACGTTCGTCAACGACTTCATCAACTCGCTGCGGGACAAGCGAATCGAGGGCTTCAAGCAGCGCTACCGCACCTACGACGTGCTGCTGATCGACGACGTCCAGTTCTTCGAGCACAAGGAGCGAATCCAGGAGGAGTTCTTCCATACCTTCAACTCGCTCCACGAGGCCGGCCGGCAGATCGTGATGAGCTCCGATCGCCCGGCGCGCGACATTGCGACTCTCGAGGACCGGCTGCGCTCGCGTTTCGAGTGGGGACTGATCACCGACATCCAGCCGCCCGACCTCGAGACGCGAATCGCGATCCTGCGCCGCAAGGTCAAGTACGACGGGGTCGAGGTCGTCGACGAAGAGGTGTTGACGTTCATCGCCAGCCAGGTCTCGACCAACATCCGCGAGCTCGAGGGGGCTCTGACCCGCGTCGTCGCGTTCTCGTCCCTCACCGACCTGCGGATGGACGTCGCGCTCGCGCAGGACGTCCTGCGCGACGCCTACCCCCAGGGTGAGGCCGCCGCCGTTTCGATCGACCGCATCCAGCAGCTCGTCTGCGAACGGTTCAGTGTCAGCTTCGGTGAGCTCACCGGCGACCGCCGCTCACAGAACATCGTCTACCCGCGCCAGGTTGCGATGTACCTCTCGCGTGAGCTCACCGACTCGTCGCTACCCAAGATCGGCAAGGAGTTCGGCGGCCGCGACCACACAACCGTGATCCACGCAACCTCCAAGATCGCGCGGCTGATCCGAGAGGACAGGTCGGTGTACAACCTCGTGCAAGAGCTGACAGCGCGGATCAAACAAGCGCGCTGAACCGGAACGGCTGTTGGCAAGCGCAGCTCCTTCCCCATCCGAGCCCACAGCCAGAATGACTCAGCGCAACCCCACAGCCGCCTTATCCCCGACTCCCACAGCACCTATGACTACAACGACTTCTCTAAAGAATGATTGACTCAGAAGTCATGCTCGCGAACGTGTTGAAACTTCGCGTCTCCCAGGAGGTTCTGGTCGAGCGTCTTGCGCTGGTCGCACGCGCGGTGTCGACGCGGGCTGCCGTTCTCGTACTCGGAGGTATTCGCCTCAAGGTCGAAGGAGGCCAGCATCGAGGTCGCCGCAACCGACATGGAGCTCTCGCTGCGCACCACCCTCGCCGCGGATATCGAGAGCGAGGGTGAGGTCGTCGTGCCGGGACGGCTCCTGCTCGACATCGTTCGCTCACTTCCTTCCGCCGACGTCTCGATCGAGCAGCGGAGCGACGAGTCCGTCTTGCTGATCGACGCCGGCTCGGCGAGCTACCGGCTCCACACCTACTCGGCGGAGGACTTTCCTCGTCTGCCGGAGCTCGAGTCGGTGCATCTCCACCAGGTTGATCGCCGAGCGCTCCTCGAGACGATCGGTCGCGTCGGGCGCTCGGCGTCGCGCGACGAGAGCAGGCCGGTGTTGACAGGCATCCTCGTCCACTTCGAGCCGGGGAAGCTCGTGATGGCCGCGACGGACTCGTATCGCCTCGCGGTGAAGGAGACGCCGTTGCCCGGCCCGTCGCCCGACCTCGACGCGATCATCCCGGCGCGCGCGCTCCAGGAGCTCGCCCGGATCGCCGCCGGCACCGACGAGGTGCAGCTCGGCGTGCACGAGAACCACGTCGTCTTCGGCGTCGACGGCGCCTGGCTGACCACCCGCCGCATCGACGGGCAGTTCCCGAACTACCGCCAGCTGCTGCCGGAACAGTTCGAGCACGAGTTGCAGCTGCCTCGCGAAGAGCTGCTCGACGTCGTGCGGCGCGTCTCTCTGATGGCACAGCGCAACTCGCCCCTGCGAGTCCGCTTCGCCGACGGCGAGCTCACCGTCTCGGCCCAGACGCAGGACGTCGGGGAGGCGCGCGAGTCGCTGCCGGCGCCGTTCGCGGCCGATGCGATGGAGATCGGGTTCAACGCCGACTTCCTTCGCGAGGGCCTCGAGTCGATCGACTCGCCGACCGTTCGGATCAAGCTGATCAGCCCGCTTCGCCCGGCCGTGCTCGAGGGCGAGAGCGACGACTACACGTACCTGATCATGCCGATCCGGCTCGCGGGCTGATCGTCAGACACGTCACGCTTCGGGACTACCGCTCGTACGCGTCGCTCGACCTCGACCTCTCGGCCGGGACCGTGCTCGTCGTCGGAGAGAACGGCGCCGGCAAGACGAACCTGCTCGAGGCGTTGCACGTCGGCACACAGGGCTTCTCACCGCGGACTCGCTCGGACGGGCAGCTGATCCGCTTCGGCGAACGTGGCGCACTCGTGTCGCTGCACCTCGAGCGGGACGGCGTCTCGCACCAGGTGCGCGTGAAGGTGGCCGCCGGCTCGGCGAAGGTGGCCGAGCTGGACGGGGCGCCGCTGCCGTCGCCGGAGTCTCTGAGACGGTCGTTCGCAGCGATCGTGTTCACGCCCGACCGGCTGGCGGTCGTGAAGGGCGCACCTGCGGCACGACGGGCGTACTTCGACCGCGCCATGGGGCGACTGCAACCAGTCCAGGCAGGGCTGCCGCAGGACTACGCCGCCGCGCTCGCCCAACGCAACGCCGCGCTGCGGCGTGTGCAGCTCGGGCTCTCCGCTCGAAACGCGCTGGCGCCGTGGACCGAGCGCGTGGCGGCTATCGGGGCGCAACTCGTGGGCGCGCGGCAAAGAGCGATCGCGGCGGTCTCACCCGGCTTCACCGCCTGCGCGGAGGAGCTCGGCCTCGCCGGAGCGGACCTCCGTTATGACGGCGAGCCACCGACCGCGGATGCGCTGGAGGCGCGCCTCGAGGCCGATCTTGCACGCGGGGCGACCGGGCTCGGCCCCCATCGCGACGACGTGAGGATCGCGGCCGGCGGCCGCGAGCTGCGCAGCTTCGGCTCGCAGGGCGAGCAGCGGCTTGCCTTGCTCGCCCTCCTGCTTGCCGAGGCGGAGCTGCTGCCGTCGGCCCCCCTCCTCCTCCTCGACGACGTTCTCTCGGAGCTCGACTCGCGCCGCCGCCGGGTGCTGGCCGACCGCGTCGCGACGATGGAACAGGCCGTGATCACCACGACGCACCGAAGAGCGTTGCCGATCGAGCCGGCCCAGGTCGTGGAGGTGACTCCTGGACAGGCTGTCTGAGCACATCCACCTCGAGCTCTCGCGCTTCGGCCCCCAGGCGGGCCTCGCGGAGATCGTCGCGCGCTGGCCGGAGACGGTGGGCGAGGCGATCGCGCGCAACGCGTGGCCGGCACGGATCGCCCGCGACGGCACGCTCCATGTGAGCACCACCGACTCGGTCTGGGCCTTCGAGCTCGGCCATAGCGCCGCCGAGATCGCCGCACGACTCGAGGTTCCGCGCGTCCGCTTCGCCGCGGGCCCCATCCCGCAAGAGGAGCGCCGGCAGCCCCTGCCGCCGCCGCTGGAGCCAACCGCCGAGCAGGAACAGCAGGCCGTGACGATCGCCTCCGCCATCGAGGACGAGCACGTGCGCCGAAGTGTGCAAAAAGCGGTGCTTTTCAGCCTTGCGAGGAACGCGGCAGACCGCTCGCTCTGATAGACTCTCGACAAGCCGCAAAACCTCGTTTTTGCAGGCTTTTCCTCCAACAGCCCCTCGGGGCTCTTTCAATGGCAAAGTCTCAGGAAAACCCGTCCTACTCGGCGAAGGACATCACGGTCCTCGAGGGTCTCGAGCCGGTCCGGCTTCGGCCCGGCATGTACATCGGCTCGACCGGCCAGCGGGGCCTCCACCACCTGATCTACGAGGTTGTGGACAACGCCGTCGACGAGGCCATGGCCGGTTACAACGACGAGATCGAGGTCACGATCCATCCGAACAACTCGGTCACGGTGCGCGACCGCGGCCGCGGTATCCCGGTCGACATGATCGAGGAGCAGGGTCTGCCCGCGATGACGGTCGTGCTCACGAAGCTGCACGCCGGCGGCAAGTTCGGCGGTGAGGGCTACAAGGTCTCCGGCGGCCTTCACGGAGTCGGCGTCTCCGTCGTGAACGCACTCTCCGAGTGGCTCGTCGCCGAGGTTGAGCGCGACGGCCAGGTCTACCGCCAGGAGTTCGCGCGCGGGGTCCCACAAGGCGAGATGACGATCACCGGGCAGACGACCGAGACGGGCACCACGATCTCGTTCCTGCCCGACTCCGAGATCTTCGAGGAGCTCGAGCTCTCGGAGGAGATCATCGTCCAACGTCTGCGCGAGACGGCCTTTCTCACACGTGGCCTGCGGATCACGATTACCGACGAGCGCGCCGGCGGCGAGCGGGTCGAGTTCCACTACGAGGGCGGGATCAAGGACTTCGTCGCCTACACGAACGAGGCGAAGGACACGATCCACCGGCACATCGTCTACTTCGAGAACGAAAACGACGCAGGCCTCGTCGAGGTCGCGATGCAGTGGAACAGCTCCTACCAGGAGTCGATCTTCTCGTTCGCGAACAACATCAACACCCACGAGGGCGGCACCCATATGCAGGGCTTTCGCTCGGCGTTGACGCGGACGCTGAACAAGTACGCGCGTGACAAGGCGCTGCTGAAGGAGAAGGAGGAGAACCTCGAGGGCGAGGACGCCCGCGAGGGCCTTGCCGCGGTGATCTCGGTGAAGCTCCAGAATCCGCAGTTCGAGGGGCAGACGAAGGCGAAGCTCGGCAATCCGGCGATCGCGGGCCTGGTCGAGTCGTCGGTGAACGCGAAGCTCGCCGAGTTCTTCGAGGAGAACCCGACCGACGCGCGCCAGATCATCGCGAAGGCGATCGCCGCCTCGCGGGCGCGGCTCGCGGCGCGCAAGGCGCGCGAGCTGACGCGGCGCAAGTCGGCCCTCGAGAGCATGTCCCTTCCGGGCAAACTCGCGGACTGCTCGAGCAACGACCCGGAGTCGACCGAGCTCTTCATCGTCGAGGGTGACTCCGCCGGCGGCTCGGCCAAGCAGGGCCGCGACCGCGGCTACCAGGCGATCCTGCCGCTCCGCGGAAAGATCATCAACAGCGAGAAGAATCGCATCAACAAGGTGCTCTCGAACAACGAGATCCAGGCGATGATCACCGCGATCGGCACCGGCATCGCCGACGAGTTCGACCTCACGAAGCTGCGTTACCACCGCGTGATCGTGATGACCGACGCCGATGTGGACGGCTCCCACATCCGCACGCTGATCCTTACCTTCCTCTTCCGCCAGATGCCCGAGCTGATCGACCGCGGCCACATCTACATCGCCGTGCCGCCGCTCTACAAGGTCAAGCTCGGCAATCAGGAGTTCTACTTCGAGAAGGACGCGCAGCTCGAGGACCTGCTCGCGCGAGAGCGCATTCCGCAGGTCGCGGTCACCGACCGCGCCGGCGCCGAGGTGAAGCTGACCGAGGCGAGGTGGACGCGCTTCACGAAGGAGATCGCGCAGTACAACGGCTATTCCGCTCGCCTGCGCTCCGACTTCGGCAATCCGGCGGTCGAGCTGATGATCGAGCACCGGCTCGTCGAGCACGACATCGCCGATCCCTCCGGCGTGGAGCGCGCGATCGGCGAGATCGCCCCGAACGGCTACGAGCTGGCGTCGCTGGAACGCGGCGAGGATGCGTTCCGCATCCGGCTCGTCCAGACCGAGACCGGCACGGCGACGAACGTCACGATTCCGGACGAGCTGCTCGCCTCGCCGATCTACCAGCACGTGCGCAAGGCGTACGCGAGGCTCGCAGAGGTTGTGGGCCTGCCACCCTTCACCATTACGGTGGGGAAGGAGATCGAGGCCGCCGAGACCTACGACAAGCTGCGGACGAAGGTGCTCGACGCCGCCAAGCACGGCGTCCAACTCTCCCGCTTCAAGGGCCTCGGTGAGATGAACGCAGAGCAGCTCTGGGAGACGACGATGGACCCGGCCAAGCGCCTGTTGATCCGCGTCGACGTCGAGGACGCGGTCGCCGCCGACCATCTCTTCTCGACGCTGATGGGCGACCAGGTCGAGCCGCGCCGGGCGTTCATCGAGCAAAACGCGCGAAACGTCAAGTTCCTCGATGTGTAGACGGCTGCTGGATGTCTGAGGTCGAGACCGGCGCGCTCGGGCCCGGACGTATCGAGTCCCGCGAGCTCGAGCAGGAGATGCGCTCGAGCTACCTCGACTACGCGATGTCGGTCATCGTCGGCCGCGCGCTGCCCGACGTGCGCGACGGCCTGAAGCCCGTCCACCGCCGGGTGCTCTACTCGATGTGGACGAACGGAAACCGCCCCGGCAGGCCCTACGTGAAGTGCGCGAACATCGTCGGCTACGTGATGGGCAACCATCACCCGCACGGCGACTCGGCGATCTACGACACGCTCGTGCGCCTTGCGCAGCCGTTCTCGCTCCGCTACCCGCTGGTGGACGGCCAGGGCAACTTCGGCTCGATCGACGACGATCCGGCCGCCGCGATGAGGTACACCGAGGCGCGTCTCGCGCGCCTGGCCGAGGAGATGCTGCGAGAGCTCGACTCCGACACCGTCGACTTCGGCCCCAACTACGACGAGTCCAAGAGAGAGCCGCTTGTCCTGCCCGCGCGGTTCCCGAACCTGCTCGTCAACGGCTCTGCCGGGATCGCGGTCGGGATGGCGACGAACATGCCCCCGCACCACCTGGGCGAGGTCGTGGACGCCGTCGTCGAGCTGATCGACAAGCCCGACGCGAACGTCGAGGACCTGATGCGGCACGTGAAGGGGCCCGATTTCCCGACGGGTGCGTTCATCGTCGGCCGCTCCGGGATCCGCGACGCCTACCGCACCGGCCGTGGCCGCGTCGTCATGCGCGCGCGGGCCCACATCGAGGAGCTCCGCGGCGGCAAGAGCGCGATCATCGTCAGCGAGCTCCCCTACGGCGTGCGCAAGGGCGGCGACAACGGCGTGATCAAGAAGATCGCAGACCTGTTCCACGAGAAGGTGCTGACGGAGATCTCCGATGTCGCCGACCACTCGGACCGGACGGGGATGCGGATCCAGATCGAGCTCAAGCGCGACGCGATCCCGCAGGTCGCGCTCAACAAGCTCTTCAGACACACGTCGCTCCAGACGAGCTTCGGCTACAACGCTGTCGCGCTCGTCGACGGCGTGCCGAAGACGCTCTCGCTGCTCGAGATCGTCACCTACTACCTCGACTTCCAGCGCAAGATCGTCACGCGCCGCTCGCAGCACGAGCTGCGCCAGGCCGAGAAGCGCGCGCACGTCCTGCGCGGCTATCTGATCGCACTCGACTCACTCGACGCGGTGATCGCGCTGATCCGCGCCGCGTCAGACGTGGACGACGCACGCACTCAGCTGATCGCGGCCTTCGAGCTCACCGAGATCCAGGCTTCCGCCATCCTCGAGCTGCGCCTCGCTCGCCTCACCGGGCTTGCGCGCAAGGAGGTCGAGCAGGAGTACTCAGACCTCCAGGAGCGAATCGGCGAGCTGCGCTCGCTTCTCTCGGACGAGGCGAAGATCGACGCGCTGATCAAGGAGGAGCTGCTCGAGCTGAAGCAGATCTACGGCCGAAACGACGATCGCCGGACGGAGATCATCGCCGCCGAGGAGGAGCTCGAGCTCGAGGACATGATCGCCGAAGAGGACATGGTGATTGCGATCACGCAGTCGGGCTACATCAAGCGAATGCCACCGAGCGCCTACCGTGAGCAACGCCGGGGTGGGATCGGCGTGATGGGGATGGACCTGAAGGACGACGACTACATCGAGCACCTCTTCGTCGCCTCGACCCACGACTACCTGCTTTTCGTCACCTCGGTCGGGAAGGTCTACCGGCTGAAGGTGCACGAGCTGCCGCTCGGCTCACGCCAGGCGAAGGGGCGCGCGATCGTCAATCTCCTTCCTTTCCGGCAGGGCGAGCAGGTGCGCGCCGTGATCCAGACGCGGAACTTCGAGGAGGCCGAGTACCTGCTCTTCGCGACCAAGAAGGGCGTCGTCAAGAAGACGAAGCTCGCGGCCTACAACACGACACTCAAGGCCGACGGGATCATCGCGATCAAGATGCGCGAGGGCGACGAGCTCGTCGGCGCGCGCCATTCGTCCGGCGACGACGACGTGCTGATGGTCTCCCGCATGGGCCAGGCGATCCGGTTCTCCGAGCGGGACGTGCGGCCGATGGGGCGCGATGCCTCGGGCGTGCAGGGAATGCGCCTGCGAGCCGGCGACGAGGTGATCGCGGTCGCGATCGCGGCCGACGATTCGGACCTGCTGGTCGTGACCGAGAACGGCTTCGGCAAGCGCACGCGCGTCTCGGAGTATCCGCGCAAAGGGCGCGGGGGTCTCGGCGTGAAGACGATCCAGCGCACCGCGGCGCGGGGCCAGCTCGCCGGCGCGCGCGTCGTCCGCGACGGCTACCAGGTGATGCTGATCTCGACCGGCGGCACCGTGATCAAGATGGCGGTCGCCGACGTCAAGCGGCTCGGCCGCTCGACCCAGGGTGTGATCGTGATGCGCCTGCGCGAGGGTGAGCTCGTATCCACGCTCGCGCCCGTGGTCGACTCCGGAGACGACACACCGAATGGGCCGCCGGACGACGAAACGGATGAGGCGCCGGACGGCGCGCAGTCCGAGCCGGTCCAGTAGCCGACCGAGCCACACGCGTTTCCCGCACGCCCTTCCTTTTCGCGAACGACCGCGTTATCGTCCACGACGCGGCTCAACCGATCGGAGGGGACCGGGGGATGGCGTACACGAAGCAGGTCGACGTACTCGAGCCGATCGATCTGAGCGAACACCTCGACAAGGTCGAGCTCTATCTCGGCCAGGTCTGCCGCCTCGCAGGCATCTCGAAGATGCAGCTCGACTACTGGACGAACAAGGCCCAGATCCCGACCAAGGGCAAGAAGCAGCGGATCTACGACATGGACGCCGTCGAGACGGTGATGCTGATCAAGCAGGCGAAGGACAAGGGCCTGAACCTAGGCGCTGCGATCGACGCCGCCCGGCGCTTCCGCGAGCAGCAGGCCGCCGAGCACGGCGGCAACGGCTCCGCGTAGTGGTCTGACCGGAAAACGTCTGCCGGGTAGCCGACTCGTGATCACGTCGCGCCAGCCGCAGCGCGGGAGAGGCCGAGCGGTTCGGCCGGCTCAGGACGAGGGCTCGTGACGCTTGGACAGCAGCTCCGCGAGGATGTCGACCGGCGCGGGGAACACGATCGTCGTCGAGTCCGACGAGCTGATCTCGATCAGCGTCTGCAGGTAGCGCAGCTGCAGGGCGATCGGGTGCGGCTCGATCACCTTGGCTGCGTCCTTCAGCCGCTCGGCGGCCTGGAACTCGCCCTCGGCTGCGATCACCTTGGCGCGCCGCTCGCGCTCGGCCTCGGCCTGCCGCGCCATCACCCGCTGCATGTCGGACGGGATCTCGACGTCCTTCACCTCGACGACCGAGACCTTGATCCCCCAGGGCGAGGTCTGCTCGTCGATGATCCGCTGGAGGATCGTGTTGATCTTGTCGCGCTCGGCGAGGAGTTCGTCGAGCGTGTGCTGGCCGAGCACTGAGCGCAACGTGGTCTGTGAGATCTGCGACGTTGCGGCCATGTAGTTCTCGACCTGCACCACCGCCGCCTTTGGCTCGACGATGCGGAAGTAGGCCACCGCGTTCACCCGCACCGGGACGTTGTCGCGCGTGATCACGTCCTGCGGCGGCACGTTCAGGGTCACCGTCCGGAGGTCGACCTTGACCATCTTGTCGATGACCGGGATCAGGATGAAGACGCCCGGGCCCTTGGGATTCGCCAGGAGCCGGCCGAGGCGGAACACGATCGCGCGCTCGTACTCGCGGATGACCTTGATCGCCGAGACCAGGATCGCCACGATCAGGACGACGACGGCGACGGCGACGATGAGCGCGACGTTCATCGAGCGATCCTATGCCCGCGAGTCCTCGACGGCCTGCTCGTGCGGTGCGGGCGCGACGATCAGCTCCAGGCCGTCCTCGACGACACCCTCCACGGCGACGTCATCGCCGTTCTCGAGCGCCCGGCCGTCGGCGCGATGCGCCCGCCAGAGCTCGCCGTTGACGAAGACGAACCCGTCCTCGCGCACGACGCCGTGCTCGCCGACGATGCTGTGCACGCCGACTTCGACGGGCTTGCGCCGGATCTGGATCAGCTTCGCGACGACGAGCGCCATGAACAGGGCGATCGTGCAGGCGATGCCGATCGACACCGGCAACGAGACCTGGTAGGCGGGTCCGGCCGGGTCGAAGAGGAGCAGCGATCCGAGCACGAACGCAACGACGCCGGCCAGCGTGAGCGCGCCGTGGCTCGGCACGAATGTCTCGACCACGAAGAACACCGCCGCGAGCAGCATGAGCAGGAGCCCGGCAGCGCTTACGGGGAGCACCGAGAGCCCGAAGAGCCCGAGCACGAGGCAGATCGCGCCGACCGTCCCCGGGAAGATCAGCCCCGGGTTCCACATCTCGACGATCAGTCCCAGGGCGCCGAGCGAGAGCAGCAGGGTGATGATGTTCGGGTCGATCAGCGTGTCCAGGATCCGCTTCCAGAGCGACATCTCTACCTCGTCGATCTGCGCACCCGCGAGGTCGAGCTCGAAGTCCTTCGGAGTCGTCTTGTAGCCCTCGAGCTGGCGCAGGAGCTCCGGCAGCGTGGGGGCGACGGCGTCGATCACGTTCTGCTCGAGCGCCTCCCCGGCGGTGAGGTTCGACGCCTTGCGGACCGCAGCGTCGGCCCAGGCCGCGTTGCGGCCGTGGCTCTTGGCGAGAGCTCGGAGCGAAGCGGCCGCGTCGTTCACGACCTTGCGGCGGAGGTCCGCCTGGATGTCCTCGCCGCCGACGCTGATCGGGGTCGAGGAGCCGATGTTCGTCTGCGGCGCCATCGCGAGCACGTCCGCCGCCTGGCCGATCCAGACACCGGCGGACGCCGCTCGAGCGCCGTCGGGGGCGACATAGACGATCACCGGGATCTTCGAGCTGAGCTCACGTCGATACACCTTGCGCATCGAGTCCGAGAGCCCGCCGGGCGTGTCGAGCACGATCGCGACCGCGTCGTAGCCGTCGGCGTTCGCACGGTCGATCTGCTGCGTGAGGTAGTCGGCGGTCACCGGGTTGACGTCGTTCTCGAAGTGAACCGCCAGCACCCGAGGCGTCTCGCCCGCGTGCTGTGTCGCTCCCGCAGAGGCGTGAAACGCCAGGGCGGCGGCGAGAAATGCGAGCAGAATGGCAGGTTTCACCGGTGTAAGGATTGTATTCGGTAGAGGGTCTACGGCCTTGTCGGCGAAGGCGACCTCCGGCACGGTCTGGACATCAGTCACCGATGAAACGGGTCTTCCTACTCCTCCTTCCTCTGACCGCCGCGCTCTTCGCGCCTGGGTTCGCGCGCGCGGGCGACGTGACGATGGTCGTGCGCGACGTCCCGCTGGGAGCGCGCACGCTTCAGTCCGCCGCGCCGCCGATCCGCTTCAACATGCTCGGCGTGCACTGGCAGGGGAGGGGCAGCGTGGACTACCGGACGCGCCTGCCGCACGGCCGCTGGAGCGCCTGGCGCACGGCCGACGACGACGCAGGTCCCGACGTGGGCTCGCCCGAGCGGCGTCACTCCGCCTGGCACGAGGGCAACCTCGACTGGACAGGAGCCGGCGAGCAGGTGCAGTTCCGCCGGTACGGCGGCGTCACCCGGCTGCGCGCCTACTACCTCTGGTCGAAGCCGAGAACGCCGCCGCCGCGCGCCCTGTCGATTGCAGGCTCGCCCTCGATCCTCGCGCGCTCGGCGTGGAAGGCAGACGAGAAGATCACCCGGGCGAAGCCGATCTTTGCCCGTGCGCTCGAGTTCGCGATCGTTCATCACACCGCCGGGAGCAACGACTACACGCCCGCGCAGTCGGCAGCGATCGTCCGCGGGATCGAGGTCTACCACGTGAAGGGAAACGGCTGGAACGACATCGGCTACAACTTTCTGATCGACCGGTACGGCACCGTCTACGAAGGCCGTGCCGGTGGGATCGAGCGGAACGTGATCGGGGCGCATTCGCTTGGCTTCAACTCCGGCACGGTCGGGGTGGCGCTGATCGGGAACCACTCGGTTGCGGCGCCGACCCGGGCCGAACAGGCCGCACTCGTGCGGCTGCTCGCGTGGCGACTCGACGTGGCGCATGTGGACCCGCTGTCTCGAGTCGTCGACACCTCGGCTGGGAACGGCAAGTTCAAGGCGGGCAAGGTCGTCACCCTGGGCGCGATCTCGGGACACCGCGACACGGGCCCAACCGAGTGCCCGGGCAACAGCGTCTACGCGCTGCTGCCCGCGATCGCGCGTCAGGTCGCGCAGACAGGTCTGCCGAAGCTCTACTCGGCTGTGGCGAGCGGCGCTCTCGGTGGCCCCATCCGTTTCCAGGGACGGCTCTCGTCTCAGCTTTCGTGGACGGTCACGGTGACGACGGCGACGGGGACGGTCGTCGCTCAGGGCCGGGGTCGCTCGTCGAGCGTCGAGTGGACCTGGGACTCGTCCCGCGCGGGCAAGGGGCCGTTCAGGTGGCAGATCGACGCCGGGCCGAACGTTCTGCCGGCCCAGGGGTCCATCGGCGTGATCGTCCCGCCTGCGCCGACGCCCGCCCCGGTCACGCCGCCGGGCGGCGCGCCGACGCCCGCCCCTTCGACGACGCCCGCCGTCGTGTCCGGACTGACGGTGACTCCGGCGACGCTCACGCCGACCGCCGACGGCACGGGCAGCTCGGCCACGGTGGCCTTCACCCTGGCTGCACCGGCCCAGGTGACGGCGACGGTCTCGGCGAGCACGGGCGGTCCTGCCCTCCTCGTGCTGCTCTCGGCGATGGTGCCGGCGGGGCAGAGGACGTACCAGTGGGACTTCGGCACCCTCGCGAACGGCCGCTACAAGCTCGCGGTTGCGGTTCAGCCGAGTAGCGGCGCGCGCCGTCGTGCAGACCGCCGACGTGACCGTCGACCGCACGCTCGGCAGCTTCGTGACCACGAACGGGGCGTTCTCGCCGAACGGGGACGGCGTCGCCGACACGATCGGCTTCTCGTTCCTCCTCACGCAATCCGCCGCCATTCAAGTCACAGTCCAGCGCAGCGGCACGACCGTCGCAACGGTCTGGTCGTCTCCGGTCGTCCCCGGCCTTCAGTCGATCGGGTGGGACGGCACGAGCAGCGGCGTTCGCCTGCCCGATGGCGACTACATCGCGGTCGTCACGGCCACCAGCCCGCTGGGAACGGTGTCGCTCCTCCGGCCCGTCGTGATCGACACGGCGCCGCCCGTGCTGACCCTGCTCGACGGGTCGTTGCTCCGCTTCGACCTGAGCGAGGCTGCGACCGTCTCGACGGTCGTGAACGGCCAGTCGCTCGCGTTCACCCAGCCGCGCGGGACGTTCTCGATTCCGTGGAACGGCGGCCCGGTCACGTCGTTCACCGCGCAGGCGCGTGACGCGGCCGGCAACGCCGGCTCGATCGTCACCTGGTCCCAGTAGACGGAGCCCCGGCGCCGACCCACGTGTCGTAGCTGCGCTCGAGCCGCTCGAGGATGTCGACCAACAGCTCGAGCCTGTCGCGCTCCACGGCGCCGGCTCCCGGCCACGGCGCCGAGCCGACGTTGACGCCGATTCCGAGCACGACACATTCGCGGGCCTCCGCGAGAATCCCCGCCACCTTGCGCCCGTCGAGGAGCACGTCATTCGGATGTTTCACCGTCGCCCCCTCGCCGATCGCGTCCGCGACCGCGTGGGCGGCGAGGAGCGTCAGCTCCGGCCAGCGCGCGACCGGGGGCGGCGGGCGAAGGACGACCGAGAAGGTGAGTCCAGCTCCCGCCTCGTCCACCCAGGGCCGACCGAGGCGGCCGCGACCCTCCGTCTGGTGCTCCGCGGCCGCGACCGCACCATGAGGTGCGCCCGCGGGAGGCATGCGCTGGGTCGACGGCGTCTCGGGCGCGTAGTAGTAGGAGCGGCCGAAGCTCCCGCGGAGGCGCGGCAGGACGAGCTCCGGTGCAAGTGACCCTCCCGGCGCGGGACCGATGGTCGACTTGTCGATCATCCGTCTAGAGTAGGCACCGCGTGCAACCGCGCCCCCTCCAGTCCCGCTCGATTCGCCAAGAGTCGCGGCCATATCCCGCCGGTGAGCGCGGCCCGCTCGTCTACGAGAGACTTTCCGATCCGATCCTGGTGACGCGCGCAAAGGACGGCGACGCGCGGGCGCTGGCGGCGCTCTGCGAACGCCACGCGCCGCGGGTCGAGAAGCTGGCGCTGCACCTGCTCGGCGACCCGGAGGACGCGCGCGACGCGGCGCAGGAGTCGCTTGCGAAGCTCGTCGTGCGCGTGCGGCAGTTCCGCGGCGAGTCCCAGTTCTCCACCTGGCTGCACCGCCTTGTCGTCAACACGTGCAAGGACTTGGCCCAGGCGAAGCTCGCGCGTCGCGCCGAGCCGCTCATCGAGGACGAGCGTGCCGCACGCGACGGCGATCCGGCCGCGGCCGCGGCCTCCGCCGAGACGCGCCGGGAGCTCGGCCGCTGCCTCGCCGAGCTGCCGCCGGCGCAGGCGACCGTCGTGGCGCTGAAGGACGCCTTCGACCTGGGCTTCGCGCAGATCTCGGCCGCGACCGGCCTGCCGGTCGGGACGGCCAAGTGCTACGCCCACCGCGGCCGCGAGCGGCTGCGGGAGCGACTTTCGGCATGACGACGACTCTCGGCAAGGCCATGAACACACCTTTCGGCAAGGCGGAGATCGAGGCGATCCTTCCGCACCGCGATCCGTTCCTGCTCGTGGACGAGGTCATCGAGCTGGTGCCTGGGGAACGTGTCGTCGCGCGGCGCACGGTGACCGAAGCGGACTGCGCCGGGCACTTCCCCGGCAACCCGATCATGCCCGGCGTGAAGATGGTCGAGGCGCTCGCCCAGTGCGGCGCCGTCGCGGTCCTCTCGCAACCGGAGAACCGGGGCAAGCTGGTGCTCTTCGCCGGCATCGACGACGTGCGCTTCAAGCGCATCGTGCGACCCGGTGAGGTGCTCGACCTCGTCTGCGAGGTCGAGACGGTTCGCGGCCCGATCGGCAAGGGAAAGGTGCGGGCGACGGTCGGCTCGGAGTTGGCCGTGCGCGGAACCCTGACCTTCGCGGTGGGCGAATGATCGGCCGCACGAACGGCAGGGCGATCTCGATCACCGGCCTCGGCTGCCACGTGCCCGAGCGCGTGGTCACGAACGACGAACTCGCCAAGATCGTCGACACGAACGACGAGTGGATCCGCGACCGGACCGGGATCCGTGAGCGGCGGATCGCGGCGGACACCGAGGCGATGTCGGACCTCGCGCTACCGGCCTGCCGGAGGGCGCTCGCGATGGCGGGTCTCGAGGCGAACAGCATCGACCTTCTGATCGTCGCCACGATCACACCGGACATGGCCTTTCCTGCCACCGCGACGATCGTCGCGGACGAGCTCGGGATGCCGGACGCTGCCGCCTACGACCTCTCGGCCGGCTGCACCGGATTCATGTACGCGATCGCGCAGGCCTCCGGGATGCTCGGCTCCGGCTTGGCACGGCGGGCGCTCGTGGTCGGCGGGGACATCCTCTCGCGGGTGCTCGACTGGACCGATCGCTCCACGCTCGTCCTCTTCGGCGACGGCGCCGGCGCGGTCGTGCTGGAGTCGGTCGAGCAGGGCGGCTTCCTCGGCTTCGAGCTGGGTGCAGACGGGGCGGGCGGCCGCGAGCTCTATCTGCCCGGGAGCGGATCGCGCCTGGCGAACGGCGCTGAGAGCGTTCTGAGGATGAACGGGCGCGAGGTGTTCAAGTTCGCGACCCGCGTGCTCGTGAGCTCGGCGGAGGCGATTCTCGCCGAGTGTGGAAAGACAGTGGATGAAGTGGACGTGTACGTTCCGCACCAGGCCAACATCCGGATCATCGATCACGCGGCGCGAAAACTCGGGATCCCCGAGGAGAAGGTGGTCGTGAACGTCGATCGGTACGGCAACACGTCATCGGGGTCGATTCCGCTGGCGCTCGCCGACGCGGCCGACGACGGACGGCTTGGACCTGGGAAACTGGTGTTGATGACAGGAATGGGTGCGGGCCTCACGTGGGGCTCCGCGCTGATCGAATGGACGCACCCGACGAACGGAGCCACCGCATGACGAAGATCGCTTTTATGTTTCCCGGCCAGGGCTCGTTCGAGCCGGGCATGGGCGTGGAGATCGCCGAAGCCCATCCCGAGGCGATGGCCGTCTACGACGCCGGTAGCAAGGCCTCCGGCCTCGACCTTCGGCGGCTTTGCTTCTCGGGCTCGGCCGAGGAGCTCATGGAGACCGAGGTGCAGCAGCCGACGCTGGTCGCGACCAGCCTCGCCATCAACGCCGCCCTGCGGGCGCGCGGCGTGGTGCCGGACTTCGTAGTGGGCCATTCAGTAGGGGAGTTCTCGGCGCTCGGCGCCGCGGGCTCGATCGGGATCAGCGAGGCGATCGCGCTCGTGCGCGAGCGGGGCCTCGCCATGGCGGCGGCGGCGAAGGAGCGACCCGGCTCGATGGCCGCCATTCTCGGGCTGGCCGACGAGGCGGTCGAGGCGCTCTGCCGCAAGATCGCGAACGTGTGGCCCGCGAACTACAACTGCCCGGGGCAGCTCGTGATCTCGGGCGAGACCGACGCCGTCGACGAGGCGTGCTCGGAGGCACAGCGGGAAGGCGCGCGTCGCGCGATCCGCCTACGCGTCTCGGGCGCGTTCCATTCGCCGTTCGTCGAGAACGCGACTGTGCGGCTGCGCCCGGCGATCGACAAGATCGACTTCAAGGTGCCGACAGCGCAGTTCGTCTCGACCGTGACCGCGAGGCTCGAGCCCGTTCAGCGCTACCGCTCGCTGCTGCTCGAGCAGCTGACGGCGCCGGTCCGTTTCACGCAGGCGGCGCGCGAGCTGATCGGCCACGGCGCGACGACCTTCGTCGAAGTCGGCCCCGGCAACGTGCTCAGCGGTTTACTGAAGCGCATCGACAGCTCCGTGCAGACGTTCCCGGTCAACGACCTGGCTTCCCTCGACGCCGCCGCCACGCGACTTGGCTAGAGGGCCCGCCGGGCAGCGCCGCGCCGTTCGCGGATGAGCCGTAGGCTCGACGGAGGCTCACAGGGAGCGGAGGTGCCGGCTTGCCGGCGCCGGAGCGGGTGTCAGCCCGTAGGCTCGACGGAGGCTGACAGAGAGCGGAGGTGCCGGCTTTGCCGGCGCCGGAGCGGGCATGAGCTCGAGCTTCTGCTCCCTCGAGGGGAAGACGGCGCTCGTCACCGGCGGCTCGCGAGGGATCGGCCGCGCCATCGTCATCGAACTCGCGCGCGCCGGTGCGGAGGTCGTGTTCGGGTATCGGACCGGGGCCGACGAGGCGGCCGAGCTCGCCGAGGAGCTGGGCGCACGTGCAGTACAGGCCGATGTCTCGTCGGCCGAGGAGGCCAGTCGCCTGGTCGAGGAGGCCGGCGACGTCGACATCCTCGTGAACAACGCGGGCCTCACGCGCGACGGCCTGCTCGCCCGGATGTCGGACGAGGACTGGCGCACGGTGATCGACACGAACCTGAGCTCCGTCTTCTACACCTGCCGGGCCGTGACGAGGCCGATGATGAAGAAGCGCGCAGGTTCGATCGTCAACATCAGCTCGATCGTCGGCGTGCACGGGAACTGGGGCCAGACGAACTACGCCGCCTCGAAGGCGGGCATCATCGGCTTCACGAAGTCGCTCGCGCGCGAGCTGGGATCGCGCGGCGTGCGCGCGAACGTGATCGCGCCGGGGTACGTGAAGTCACGGCTGACCGACGTGCTCCCCGAGGCGGCGACGGAGGCGATGCTCTCGTCGACGCCGCTCGGCCGGCTCGGCGAGCCCGAGGACGTCGCCCGCGCGGTACGTTTCCTCTGCTCCGACGAGGCCTCGTTCATCACGGGCGACGTACTGCTCGTCGACGGCGGACTGGGGATGTAGATGTGAGCACCATGCGCGACGCAGCCGGGCGGAGACGGGTCGTCATCACCGGGATCGGGATGCTCACCTCGCTGGGCAACGACGCCGAGTCGTCGTGGCGTGCGCTCGTCGCGGGCGAGTCCGGCGCCGCGCCGATCACGTTCTTCGACGACAGCGGGTATCCCGTCCACTTCGCCTGCGAGCTGAAGGACTTCGACCCGACGGTCTGGATCGACCGCAAGGCGGCGCGGCGCATGGACCGCTTCGTGCAGCTCGTGCTCGCCGCCGCCCGCCAGGCCGAGGCGGACTCCGGCGTCGACGTGAGCAAGGATCCCGAGCGCATCGGGGCGTCGATCGCGACCGGCATCGGCGGCCTGAACTCGTTCCAGGACTGCTACGACACGCTGCGCGACCGCGGGCCGGATCGCGTGAGCCCGTTCGCGATTCCGACGATCATCCCCAACATGGGCGCGGGCTGGGTGTCGATCGAGCTCGGCACGAAGGGGCCGCTGATGAGCCAGACCACCGCGTGCGCCGCCTCGAACATGGCGATCGGCGACGCGCTCGACGCGATCCGGCTCGGCCGCGCCGACACGATGTTCGCCGGCGGGGGCGAGGCGCCGGTCACGCGCATGGCGATCGCCGGCTTCGACGCGATGCGCGCGCTCTCGCGGCGGAACGACAACCCGAAGGGCGCCTCGCGGCCCTTCGACAAAGGGCGTGACGGGCTCGTGATCGGCGAGGCGGCGGCCGTGCTCGTCCTCGAGGAGCTCGAGCACGCCAAGGAGCGCGGTGCGAAGATCCACGCCGAGCTCCTCGGCTACGGCGTCTCGGCCGACGCGGCGCACATCACCGAGCCAGACCCGACCGGCGCGAGCCCGGCGCGGGCGATGAAGATGGCGCTGGAGGACGCGGGCGTCGAGCCGACCGAGGTCGGCTATGTCAACGCGCACGCGACCTCGACGCCGCTCGGCGATGCCGCGGAGACGAAGGTGATCAAGCGGGCGCTTGGCGAAGAGCACGCCCGGCGGACGCCGGTCTCGTCCACGAAGGGCGCGACGGGCCACTGCTTCGGCGGCGCGGGCGCGATCGAGGCGACGTTCAGCATCCTCGCGCTCCGCGACGGCGTCTTGCCGCCGACGATCAACTTGGAGGAGCCGGACCCGGACTGCGACCTCGACTACATCCCGAACGTCGCGCGCCAGGCGCCCGACGTGAGGATCGCGGTCTCGAACTCGTTCGGCTTCGGCGGCCACAACGCGCGCTCGTCCTCGGCGCTGGGATAGCGGACGGAATTTCGCGCCCTGCGGGCGCTCGATTCCTTGCCGGGAGTAGCGCCGGCATTTGTTCCCGAGCGAGCACGGGCCAAGCCCGCGCTCGCGGCGCATCTCCTACCAGGGCTGAGCAACCACTTCCGTTGACCGCCATCACGGCCGGGCCGCGGTGGAGAGTCGCTAGGCTCGGGCCGTGACCCGCTGGGCCAGCTTCGACTGCTACGGAACGCTGATCGACTGGAACGGCGGCATTCGGGCCGAGCTCGCGCGCGTGTTCGGCGATGACCGCGCCGACGAGCAGCTGCACCGCTACCACGAGCTCGAGCCGGAGCTCGAGCGCGACGGCAAGCTCAGCTACCGCGAGGTGATGACCGAGGCGATGCGCCGGCTCGGCGCGCCGACCGGTGAGGAGGGCGGCCTCGCCGACTCGCTGCCGAGCTGGCAGCCGTTCGCGGAGGTGCCGCCGGCGCTCGAGGAGCTGCGCCGCCGCGGCTGGCAGCTCGCGATCCTCACGAACTCCGACGTCGACCTGATCGAGGCGTCGAAGAAGCTGCTCGGTGTGCCGTTCGAGGAGACGGTGGTGGCGAGCGAGATCGGCTCCTACAAGCCGGCCCACGCCCACTGGCGCGAGTTCGAGGAGCGAAGCTGCGCCGACCCGACCCAGCACGTCCATGTTGCGGCAAGCCACTTCCACGACATCGTCCCCGCCACCGAGCTCGGGATCGCGACCGTGTGGATCAACCGCCTCGGCGAGCGGCTCGAGCCGGCGCCGACCCGCGAGCTTCCCGATCTCGTCCGTTTGCCCGACGTGCTCGACGAGCTCGTGCCCGAAGGGTGACGCTCCGAGCCCGCGCCGGGCGCCCTGTAACCGGCCGCGGAGCGACTGGGGTCTAAGATCCGGTCGCCTATGGCCGAGACTCGCATCGACGTCAAGGTCGAGAACACCGACGCGGCACCGGCCGGGGAGGAGACGCACCCCAACACCTGCCCGAGCTGTGGCTCCCACTACCGCCACGACGAGCTCGCGGCCACGCTTTATGTGTGCGCTCACTGCGGCCACCACTACCCGATGCCCGCCCAGGCGCGGATCGATTGGCTCACGGACGCCGGCAGCTTCGTCGAAGAGGCCGCGGACGTTCGCTCCGACGACCCGCTTGGCTTCTTCGATCTCCGCCCATACGTGGAGCGGCTCGCCGAGGCCGAGCTCAACACCGGCCTTGCCGAGGCGATGCTGATCGGCCGCGCAACGCTCGACGACTACCCGGTCGAGCTTGCGGTGATGGACTTCTCGTTCATGGGCGGCTCGATGGGGAGCGCCGTCGGCGAGAAGTTCTCGCGCGCGTGCGACTCGGCGATCGATCAGGGCGCGCCGCTCGTTGCCGTCTCGAGCTCGGGTGGTGCCCGCATGCAGGAGGGGATCTTCTCCCTGATGCAGCTGCCGAAGACGATCTGCGCGGTCGAGGACCTCCACGACGCGGGCCTGCCGATGTTCGTCGTCCTCGCGCACCCCACCACGGGCGGCACGCTCGCGAGCTTCGCCTCTCTCGGCGACGTCACGATCGCCGAGCCCAGGGCGCTGATCGCCTTCACCGGGCCGCGCGTGATCCAGGGCATCACCCGCGAGAAGCTGCCCGAGGACTTCGCGCTCGCCGAGCACAACCTCCGCTTCGGTCACGTCGACGCCATCGTCCCCCGATCCGAGCAACGCCCGTACCTGGCGCGGCTCCTCCGCCTCTTTGCGCGATGAGGCCGAGCAGCGGTTGCGCGGGCGGCTGAGCAGGCTCGCCGGCCTGCCGCTCCTGCGCGGCATCCGCGTCCGCGGCGAGGCGGCGCGGCTCGAGCGCCAGCTCGACCGGCTCTCGAGCGACCTCACAGACGAGGACACCTGGCGCTCCGTCGAGCTCGCGCGCCACGAGGACCGGCCGTACACGCTGGACTACGTCGAGCGGATCCTCGACGACTGGGTCGAGCTGCACGGCGACCGCGGCCGCGCCGACGACGGCGCGGTCGTCGCCGGCATCGGGCGGCTGGACGGACGGACGATCGTCGCTCGTCGGCCAGCAGAAGGGCCGCGACGTAAAGGAGCGCGTTCAGCGGCAGTACGGGATGGCCTATCCGGAGGGATACGCGAAGGCGATGCGAGTGATGGGGATCGCCGACCGCTTCGGCTTCCCGGTCGTGACGCTGTTCGACACGCCGGGCGCCTATCCCGGCGTGGCCGCGGAGCAGCACGGGCAGGGCGGCACGATCGCCCGCTCGCAGGCGACGATGCTGCGGCTGGGCGTGCCGACGGTCGCCTGCGTGATCGGCGAGGGCAGCTCGGGCGGCGCGGTCGCGCTCGCGGTCACCGACCGCGTGCTGATGCAGGAGCACGCGATCTACTCCGTGATCTCGCCCGAGGGGTGCGCGCTGATCCTCTGGCGCGACGGCGGCGAGGCGAAGAAGGCGGCCGCCGCGCTCAGACCGGACGCGCGCCATTGCGTCGAGCTCGGCGTGGTGGACGGAATCGTGCCCGAGCCCGAAGGGGGCGCCCAGAACGACCCCGACCTGGCCGCGCGCCTGCTCAAGGACGCGCTCGTGGGAGCGCTCGAGGAGCTCGAGGACGTTCCTTCCGACGAGCTCCGGCGAGTGCGCCGCGCGAAGTTCCGCACCATGGGTGTGTTCGCCTGAGCCGATGCTGCTCCGAGGCCGAGCCGGGTGGCTTCTCCACAACATCCACAGGGTTTTCAACCGGGGGTAGAACGCGTCGCAGCGCATAAACGCGGGCGTCGGCGCCCCGTTTTCCACGGACCGCCTGTGGAGAGCGGCTAGCGGCGCGATGGCGGAGCTCGACCCGTACAGGCGCAAGCGCGATCCGCGCCGGACACCGGAGCCGTTCGGCGGTTCGAAAGGTGGAGATTCGGAAGGAGGCGGCGCGCCGATCTTCGTCGTCCAGCGCCACGATGCGCGTCGCCTCCACTACGACTTCCGGCTCGAGCGAGGCGGCGCGCTCGCCTCGTGGGCGGTGCCGAAGGGGGTTCCGCTCGACCCTGGTGAGAAGGTACTCGCCGTCCACGTCGAGGACCATCCGCTCGATTACGCCACTTTCGCGGGCGAGATCCCGAAGGGCTCCTACGGCGCGGGCACGGTCGAGATCTGGGACACGGGCACCTACGAGCTGCTCGAGGAGAAGCGGAACGGTCAGCTCACCGTGCGGCTCGCCGGCAGGCGCCTGAAGGGCGTGTGGACGCTCGTCCCGGCGCACCTCGACGGCAAGGAGCAGAACTGGCTCCTGATCCGCGGGAGCGACGGCGAGGGCGACGCCAACCGGGCCGGGGCGGATGCGACGTACCGTCCGATGCTCGCCACACCGAGCGACGAGCTGCCGCGCCGGCGAGGGCTGGCTCTACGAGGTGAAGTGGGACGGCTACCGCGCGTTGGCGTACGTGCGCGGCGGCGAGTGCCGCCTCGTCTCGCGGAACGGCAACGACCTGACCGAGCGCTTCGCCTCCGTCGCAAAGGCGGTCGAGAAGGCGGTGAGGACGCCGAACGCGGTACTCGACGGCGAGGTCTGCGCGCTCGACGAGCACGGGCGGCCGAGCTTCTCGGCGATGCAGCGCGGTTCGGGCCCGCTCGTCTTCTACGTCTTCGACGTGCTCGAGGTGGACGGCGAGCCCGTCGTCGATCGGCCGTTGCACGATCGGCAGGCTCAGGCTGCGCGCGCTGATCGACCAGCGCAACCGGACGGTGCGGCTCTCCGAGAGCTTCGAGGACGGCGCGGCCCTACTCGCGGCCGCGACCGAGCAGGGTCTCGAGGGCGTGATCGCCAAGCGCTCGAGCTCCGTCTACCAGGAGGGCCGGCGAACGCGCGACTGGCTGAAGCTCAAGACGCACGGCCGCCAGGAGTTCGCGATCGCCGGCTACACGCGAGGCGACGGCAGGCGCGCCTCGACCTTCGGCTCGCTCGTCCTCGCCGTGAGCGAGGGTGGCGCGCTGGCGCTTCGCAGGGAACGTCGGCACCGGCTTCACGGAGTCCGAGATCGAGCGGCTGCTCGATCTCCTGCGTCCGCTCGAGCGTCCCACGTCGCCGTTCCCCGAGCCGCCGAAGATGCCGCGCGTCCGCAAGGGCGACGTCGTCTGGGTCGAGCCTCGGCTCGTCGCGGAGGTCGAGTTCACCGAGTGGACCCACGACGGCCGGCTCCGCCACCCGACCTACAAGGGGCTGCGCGACGACAAATTGGCGGTCGAGGTGCGGCGCGAGCGGCCCGCCGAGGAAGTCGTGCGCAGAGGCCGCCGCGAGCTGCGCCTCACCAACCTCGACAAGGTCTTCTGGCCGGACGAGGGGATCACCAAAGGCGATCTGGTCGACTACTACCGCCGGGTCGCGCCGGTGCTCGTCCCGCATCTGCGCAA
This sequence comes from uncultured Actinomycetes bacterium, assembly GCA_963781435.1. Lineage (GTDB taxonomy): Bacteria > Actinomycetota > Thermoleophilia > Gaiellales > Gaiellaceae > PALSA-600. The sequence continues at coordinate 171,855 of CAWAGR010000021.1, forward strand.
TCGCCCGTTCACGATGCGCCGGTATCCCGACGGCATCGACGGGCAAGGCGTTCTTCCAGAAGGACGCCCCGTCGCACATGCCCGACTGGATTCCGACCCACCGCGCACTCGTCTCGACACGGCAGCGGCCCGCGCAGCGCAAAGAGGTCGACTTCCCGCTCGTGAACGACGAGCTCGCGCTGCTCTGGATGGCGAACATGGGCTGCATCGACATGAACCCGTGGAACTCGCGGGTCGACCGGCCCGACCGGCCCGACTTCGTGCTCTTCGACCTCGACCCGACGCCCGAGGTGCCGTGGCGGCAGACGATCGAGGTGGCGCTGCTCGTCCGCGAGCTGCTCGCCGCGCTCGGGCTCGAGTCGTTCCCGAAGACCTCCGGCGGCAAGGGCTTCCACGTCCTCGTTCCGCTCGACCGCCGCTCGACCTACGACGGACGCGCGCGCGTTCGCCGAGCACGTCGCGGGCGCGATCGTGCGCTCGCACCCGCAGCTCGCGACGACGCAGTGGTCGAAGGCTCGCCGCCGCGGCGTCCTGATCGACGCGAACCAGAACGGCGAAGGCAAGACGATCGCCTCGGCGTACTCGGTGCGGCCGCATCCGGGCGCGCCGGTCTCGACGCCGCTCCGCTGGGACGAGGTCGTTCCCGAGCTCGATCCGGCGGCGTTCACGATGGCGGCGGTGCGGGAGCGGGTCGAGCGCGCTCGGCGACCTGCACGCGCCGTTGCTGACGACGCGCCAGTCGCTCTCGAAGGCGCTCGCGCGCCTGGGTTAGAGGCTCGTGACGCTGTCGACGACGAGCTGAACGGCGATCGCGGATCGCCGCCCGCTGCCGCTCGGTCGGCTCGAGCCGGCGCGTTCCCGAGCGGGTCGGTGATCACAAACAGCGTCACGAACGTCCCGCCGAACGCAGCCCAGCTCATGCCGACTCCCGCACAGGCAAAGCCGGCGCCTCCGCTCTTTGAGAGCCTCCGTCGAGCCTACGGCGTGGTTCCCGCTCCGGCGCCGGCAAAGCCGGCGCCTCCGCTCTTTGAGAGCCTCCGCCGAGCCTACGGCTCATGCGACGATCGGAGGGAGCGCTACGGCGGGCGCGGTCTATGCTCGCCGCGGTGGCCACGATCGAGGTCGAGCACCTGCACGTCGTCCGCGGCGGCAAGGTCGTCCTGGACGACGTCTCGCTCACGGTCGAGCAGGGGACGGTCACGGGGATGCTCGGGCCGAGCGGCTCGGGCAAGACGACCCTGATGCGGGCGATCGTGGGCGTGCAGGTCGTGGAGGGCGGGACGGTGCGCGTGCTCGGCCTCGAGGCCGGCTCGCCGGCGCTCCGCTCGTGTGTCGCGTACCTGACGCAGGCGCCGTCGGTCTACGTCGACCTGAGCGTGCACGAGAATCTGGCGTACTTCGCACGCATCCTCGACGCGCCGCGGGAGCGCATCCACCGCGTGCTCGAGACGGTCGACCTCGCCGACTTCGGGCCGCGCCTGGTGCGCACGCTTTCGGGCGGCGAGCTCTCGCGCGTCTCGCTCGCGACCGCGCTCCTCGGCGAGCCCGAGCTGCTCGTCCTCGACGAGCCGACGGTCGGGCTCGACCCGGTGCTGCGGCGCGATCTCTGGCGGACGTTCCGCGAGCTCGCGGCCGAGGGAGCGACGCTGCTCGTCTCGTCGCACGTGATGGAGGAGGCCGACCACTGCGACAGGCTGCTGCTCGTCCGCGGCGGCGCGATCATCGCGGATGAGACGCCGCAGACGCTGCGTGAGCGCACCGGTTGCGAGGGTCTCGACGAGGCGTTTCTGGCGCTCGTGGCGGCGTGAGGCCTCACCCCTGCGAGCGGCTGCCGTGAGCCTGCGCGTGACAGGCGCGACCGCGCTGCGCGTCCTCCAGCAGCTGCGCCGCGACCCGCGCACGCTGGCGCTCGTGTTGCTCGTACCGCCCCTTCTGATCACGATCTTCCGCTACGTCTTCGCCGGCCAACCGGAGACGTTCGATCGGGTCGGCGGGCCGATGGTGGGCATCTTCCCCTTCTCGTCGATGTTCGTCGTGACCTCGATCGCGATGCTGCGCGAGCGCACCTCGGGGACGCTCGAGCGGTTGATGACCCTGCCGCTCGCGAAGCTCGACATCCTGCTCGGCTACGCGCTCGCGTTCGCGGTCGTCGCGACCGCCCAGGCGTGCATCACCGCGGGCATCGCGTTCGGGCTGCTCGGGCTCGAGATCCAGGGCGCGGTCGCGCTCGTGATCGTGCTCGCGGTGGCGAACGCACTTCTGGGCATGGCGATGGGACTGTTTGTGAGCGCGTTCGCGCGCACCGAGTTCCAGGCGGTGCAGTTCCTGCCCGCGTTCGTGTTTCCGCAGCTGCTGCTCTGCGGCCTGGTCGTGCCGCGCGCGCGGATGGAGCGGGTGCTCGAGCTCGTCTCGTACGGCCTTCCGCTGACGTGGGCATACGACGCGCTCGACCACGCCGTCCGCGGGGTGGACGGTGCGCGTGTGCTGCGCGACGCGCTGATCGTCGGCGGTGTGATGGCGCTCGCGCTCGCCCTCGGCGCGACGACCCTGCGCCGGCGCACGCCTTGAGCTGATCGGCCGCCGGCCGCCGCCGGCGCCTCCGATCCGGCCCGCCCGTCCAAGATGACCACTGTGGACTCTTTGCTGCGAGATTGGCACAGATCCGTGCGCCTTCCGCGCGTCTTCGCCGGTAGCGTCCTCGCCGAGGGCGGAGGGGAACGGATCCCCACCCAGGGTGGGGGACGACGCTGGCGCCCACGCTCAGCGTGCCGCCGCAACGAGTCGCCCGAGTAGCGTCTGCGCGCCCGCCTTGTCGAGCATGTCGTTGAGGTTGCCGCACTTCGGGCTCTGCACGCACGAGGGGCAGCCGTCGTGGCAAGGGCAGCCGGCGATCATCCGCGCGGTGTCCGCGACCCAGCCTTCGAACTGCTCGAAGCCACGCTGCGTGATGCCGACGCCGCCGGCGTGGCCGTCGTAGACGAAGACCGTGGGACGGCCGGTCTGCCGGTGCAGGTTCGTCGAAAGGCCGCCGATGTCCCAGCGGTCGCACATCGTCCACAGCGGCAGCATCGCGATCAACGCGTGCTCGGCGGCGTGCAGGGTCCCGAGCAGCTTCGGCATCGCGTCGAGCCCCTCGAGCTGCGCGGGCTCGGGGACGAACCAGATCGCCTCGGTCGCGAACGTGGTGGGAGGCATGTCCAGCGGGACGAGCTCGATCCGCTCCTGTGAGCGCAACGTCTTGCGTTCGTAGCCAACGACCTGTTCCGTCACTTCGATCTCGCCGAAGACGAGGGGCAGGGCGAGCCGGCGTTCCTCTCGCAGCGGGCGGACGATTTCGGTCTGCGTCTCCTTCTTCGCCTGCGTGTACCAGTCGCCGCCGAACGGCTCGACGATCGCCCGCATCCCGGCGCCGTCCAACTCCTGCACGAGGTACGACTCGCCGAGATGCAGGTAGACGGCCCCTTCGTGCACGGTCGAGTACGCGCGCGAGCGCTCGACCAGGCCGAGGACGGCGCCGCTGGATGCGTCCACGACCGAGAAGGCGTCCGGCTCGGCGGAGCGCAGCCCCACCCGCGCGGCCGGGTAGTCCTTGCCGGCCCAGACGATGCCGTTCGGCGTCCGCCTCAGCTCGGGGTCGCCGGCCGCCGCTAAGAGTGCCTCGGCGCCCAGGATCTCGGCGTCGCTCCCATCGAGTGCCACCTCGAGCGGCGCCTCGAAGGCCGCGGCACGCACGTGTCCGGCAAGGATGCGCGGGCTCGTGTGGTCGAGGAGCGCCGCCTCGACCCGCCGCCCGAGCAGCTTGTCGGGTTCGCGCATGAAGAACTGGTCGAGGCCGTCCTCGCCGGCGACGAGCACCGCGAGACCGTGCCCGCGCCGCCCCGCGCGGCCCCACTGCTGGCGCAGCGACGCGACCGTGCCCGGAAAGCCGACCGAGATCACCGCGTCGAGCAGCCCCACGTCGATCCCCAGTTCGAGCGCGTTCGTCGCCGACACGCCGAGCAGGTCGCCCTCGCCGAGCCGGCGCTCGATCTCGCGCCGTTGCTGCGGCGTGTAGCCGGCGCGGTAGGGCGAGAGGCGCGTGTCGTCGCCCAGCCGCTCTGCCGTGAAGCGGTGGATCAGCTCCGCCGCCTTGCGGCTCTTGGCGAAGGTGAGCGTGCGCAGGCCGCGCTCGACGAGCGCCGCCTGGAGCTTCGCCGCCTCCGCGAGCGCCGACGCGCGCAAGCCGAGCTCTTCGTCGAGGAGCGGCGGGTTCCAGAGCACGACGGTGCGCTCAGCGCGCGGCGCGGCGTCGTCGCCGATCACCGTCGCCGGCACGCCGAGCAGCTCGCGGCCGAGCTCGCCGGGGTTCGAGATCGTCGCCGACGCAAGCAGGAACAGCGGCTCGGCGCCGTAGATCCGCGCCAGTCGCCGCAGCCGCCGAACGACGTTTGCGACGTGCGAGCCGAACACGCCGCGGTAGACGTGCGCCTCGTCGACGACCACGTATCGGAGGTTCGCCAGCACGTCGCCCCAGCGGTCGTGGTGCGGCAGCAGGCCGACGTGGAGCATGTCGGGGTTCGACAGGATCAGGTTCGCGGAGCGTCGGATCTGCCAGCGCCGCTCGGCGGGCGTGTCGCCGTCGTAGATCGCCGGCCGTAGCCCCGGGATCCGGTAGCCCGACAGGGTGCGGAACTGATCCTGCGCGAGCGCTTTCGTCGGGTAGAGGTAGAGCGCCCGGTTCTTCGGCTCGCGTGCGAGCGCGTCCAGAACAGGCAGGTTGAATGCGAGCGTCTTTCCCGACGCGGTGCCGGTGGTGAGGATGAAGTGTTCGGAACGGGCAGCAGCGTCCCACGCCTCGCGCTGGTGGGCGTACAGCGCCGGCACCCCGATCGCGCCGCGGACGCGCGGGTCGAGCCCGTCCGGCAGCGGCGCTGTTCGCGCTTCGCGCGCCGGTTCCTCGCCTCGGTAGGCGAGTTCCTCGCCTTCGAGCAGGTCCTCCCACGGAGTGGAGACGGCGACCATCGGCATCTAACCGTAGGTCTTGCGCCGGAACAGGTCTTGTCTGGACGCGATCCGGTCGAGGAAGAGGATCCCGTCGAGATGGTCGAGCTCGTGCTGCAACACCCGCGCCTCGAACGCGGTCGCCTCGATCGCGACCGGCCCGCCTGCCGGCGTCATTGCCTCGACCCAGACGGTCGTCGCGCGCCGGACGTTTGCCGTCAAGTCGGGGATGCTGAGGCAGCCTTCGCGCCCGAGCTCGTCTCCGTCCGCACGGACGATCACCGGGTTCGCGAGCACGAGCGGGCCATGGCAGCTCTCTGCCTTCGGATGTCCTGTGACGTCGATCGCGACGAGGCGCAGCGCCTCACCGATCTGCGGCGCGGCGAGGCCGACGCAGCGTGGCTGACCGCGCATCGTGTCGACGAGGTCGGCGGCCACGCGATCGAGGTCGTCGCCTGCGGCTACCTCCCGGCAGCGCTGCTTCAGGAGAGGGTGCGGGTAGCGGAGGATCGGCGCCGGGGGCACTACAGGACGTCACCGTCGACCGGGCGCACGGAGACGTCGAGACCCTGCTCCTCCGCGACGCCGGCGAGCAACTCCTCGAGCCCCGCCTCGTCGAGGGCGGCCGGCAGCGCGACTTCGAGCAGCATCACGTAGAGCGGCTCGCCGCTCTCCTCGCCGACGACCCGCGTGCTCATCCCGACGACGTTCACGTTGCCGCCCGCGAGCGCCTGAGCGACTCCGTGCACGATGCCGGGGTGGTCGGCGCCGTAGACGCTGATCGAGTGCGATGCCGCGGCCGAGTGGGTGTCGAGCGCCGGCACCTCCGTCAGTGAGACGGTTTCGAGCGGCACCGCCGTTCGCACGCGCTCGAGGTCGGCGCGCAGCGCTGCCTCGTCGAGCCCAACCGGAGCGTCGAGCATCAACATGACCGCAAAGTGCCCGCGCAGGATCGCCATCTCGGCGTCCTCGAGGTTGAGCGCGTGGTCGAGCAGCACGCGCGTGACAGCGGAGACGATTCCCGGCCGATCGCGGCCGGTGACTGCCAGGACGAACGAGCGCATCGCCGTGAGCATAGGGCGATGCCCGGAAGCACAGGCACGACCCCGGGCGCTCGCCGTCGTGGCGCCGCTCGTCGATTGGCACGAAGTTGGCACAGAGCCGCGACTCTTACGTGCGCATTTCGCTGGTAGCGTCGGTTGCGAGGGCGGCGGGTCGGTCCCCACCCGGGTGGGGGTGTGGCTGAACGGAGCCGAGCGCTGCGGCACCTGAACGCCGAGTGTGCCTGGTAGCCTCGCGTCCGACCGGGGTGCCCTTCGGGGCTGAGATCACACCCGCAGAACCTGATCCGGGTCATGCCGGCGAAGGGAGCAGCTCTTGTTCAGCGAGTCGAAGTTGGGGGAGCACTTGACGGCGGAGCCGGGCTCTGCCCGGCGGGAGCCTCGTCCGGCATCTGCTCATGCACGAAGGAGGGGGTCGCGGGGGAACCATGGGTTCTCCCGCGTTAGATCCGGGTCATGCCGGCGAAGGGAGTGCGTTTGGCGGTTCCGCGAGCATTGACGATTGCGACCTCCGACAGCGGAGGCGGAGCCGGTATCCAGGCCGACTTGAAGGCGTTCGCGGCAGCCGGCGCGCACGGGATGTCCGTCCTCGTTGCGCTGACGGCGCAGAACACGACCGAAGTGACGGCGATCCACGAGCTGCCCCCGGAGTTCGTCGTCGCGCAACTCGACGCGGTGTTCTCGGACATCGGCGTCGACGCTGCGAAGACCGGGATGCTCTTCTCGCGGCGGCTGATCGAGACCGTGGCCGGCTACCTCGAGTTGAACCCGGTGCCGCTCGTCGTCGACCCGGTGATGGTCGCGAGCTCCGGCGCAAGGCTGCTCGAGGCCGACGCCGTGCAAGCGCTCGTGGCGCGGCTCTTTCCGCTCGCGACCGTGGTCACGCCGAACCTGCCGGAGGCGGTCGCGCTGGCCGGGCGCGAGGGGACGAGGCGCGAGCTGGCCGAGCGCCTGCACGAACTCGGCGCGCCGGCGGTGATCGTGACGGGCGGTCACGGCGCGGTCGCGGTCGACCATCTCTTCGACGGCTCCGCGCATGTCGAGATCCCGGTCGAGCGCCACGCCGTCGCTGCCACACACGGCGCCGGCTGCACCCACTCGGCGACGCTCGCGGCGCTGCTCGCCCGCGGGCTGTCGCTCGAGGAGGCCGCGCGCGCCGCCGCGCGCGCCGCTTCCGAGGCAGTGAGGCACGGGCTCGCCGAGCTCGGCGCCGGGGACGGGCCGGTCGACGTCCTCAACGTGAAACGAGCCCCTTCTTGAGAGGAGCACTGTGACTCCCGGAAAATCGCTGCGGCGGCTGCGCGAGCGCAAGCCGCTCGTCCACCAGATCACGAACTACGTCGTCATGAACGAGACGGCGAACGCGACCCTCGCGCTCGGCGCGCTGCCGGTGATGGCGCACGCCCGCGAGGAGGTCGAGGAGATGGTTGGCCTCGCGGGTGCGCTCGTGCTCAACATCGGCACGCTCTCGCCGCACTGGGTGGACGCGATGCTCCTGGCGGGTCGGGCAGCGAACGAGCGAGCCGTACCGGTCGTGCTCGACCCGGTCGGCGCCGGCGCCACCGGCTACCGCACCGAGACGGCGAAGTTGATCCTCGACGAGGTCGACGTGACTGTGCTGCGTGGCAACGCGGGCGAGGTGGCGACGCTGGTCGGCGTCGAGGCGGAGGTGCGCGGTGTGGAGTCGCTCGGGGTTGCCGGCGACCCGGCCGAGCTTGCGCGCGAGGCGGCCCGCGCGCTCGGCGTCGTCGCTGCGGTGACGGGGCCGGTCGACCACGTCTCCGACGGCGACCATGTGCTCGCGATCGCGAACGGCCATCCGCTGCTCGCGTCGATCACCGGCACCGGTTGTATGTCGAGCGCGCTCACCGGCTGCTTCCTCGCGGTGGCCGACTCGCCGCTCGACGGCGCGGCGGAGGCGCTCGTCGCGTTCGGGGTGGCCGGCGAGGACGCTGCGCGCGAAGCGAAGGGCCCGGGCTCGTTCCACGTCGCGCTCTACGACGCGCTTGCCGCCCTTGACCCGGACACGCTCGACGCGAGGGCGAAGGTGACGTGAGGGTTCACGCGATCGTGGACGACCTGGAGACGGCTCGGCGCGCCGTGGCCGCGGGCGCAACGGTTGTGCAGCTCCGGGTGAAGGCGCCGGTCGAGGAGGTCGTCGCGCGCGGCCGTGGCTTCGGCGATCTGGGGGCGATCTTCGTCGTCAACGACGATGTCGAGGCGGCGGTCGAGCTCGAAGCCGACGGCGTGCACCTCGGCCAGTCCGACCCGGGCGCGGAGCGTGCACGGGCCGCGGGCCTGCTGCTTGGTCGCTCGGCGGTCACCTTCGAGCAAGCGGTCGAGGCCGACGCCGACTATCTCGGGGTCGGGCCGATCTGGGAGACGCCGTCGAAGGAGGATGCCGACCCGGCGCTCGGTCTGGACGAGCTCGCGCGCATCTGTGCCGCCGTGTCGGTACCGGTGGTCGCGATCGGCGGTATCGACGCGGCGAACGCCGGCGCCTGCATCCGCGCCGGAGCCGCGGGGGTCGCCGTGATCCGGGCCGCGACGGACCCGTCACTTCGGCAGGCGGTGGATGAGGCTCTTCGAGCTCGGTGAGCTCGGCCTGCTCGACGAGCTCGAGCGGCAGGGGCTGATCGTCGGTGTCGAGAACGACGCGGCGCAGCTCGGCGAGGGCCTGGTCGTCACCCAGGACGCGCTCGTCGAGGGCGTGCACTTTCGGTTCGACTGGCTCTCGTGGCGAGACCTCGGCTGGCGAGCGGCAGCCGTCAACCTGAGCGACCTCGCCGCGTCCGGGGCCGAGCCCGAGGCGCTCGTCGTCACGCTCGCGGTTCCCGGCAAGACCGAGGTGGACGACGTGGTCGAGCTCTACCGCGGGATGGCGGAGACGGGCGTTCCCGTGGTCGGGGGCGACACGAGCGCGGCACCGCAGGTCGTGCTCAGCGTCACGGCGGTCGGCCGCTCGGAGCGCGTGCCGGGCCGTGCGGGCGCGAGGCCGGGCGACCTGCTCGTCGTCACCGGCCCGCTCGGCGGCGCGGGCGCGGCGTTCCGACGCGGCGAGTACGTGCGCCCACCGCTGCGGCTGGAGGAGGGCAAGCGCCTCGCGCGCACGGCCCACGCGATGCTCGACGTCTCCGACGGCATCGCCGTCGACGCCGGCCATCTCGCGCGGCGGTCAGGCGTCCGCTGCGTGATCGAGCTGGACCGCGTGCCGCTGACCGAAGGCGCGACGATCGACGACCTCGGCTTCGGCGAGGACTACGAGTTGCTGGCGGCGGTCGCCGATGCGGACGGGCTCGCGGTCGTCGGGCGCGTCGTGGACGGGCAGGGTGTCGAGTTCCTGCTCGCCGGAGAGCCGTACGTCCTTCGCGGCTGGGAGCACTTTCAGAGGTAAGCCGCGAACGCCTCGCGGAAGTGCTTCGCGGGGCGCGCTCCGACGACCGTCTCCTTGGGCAGGCCACCGTCGAACAGGATCACCGTCGGGATCGAGAGCACGTCGTAGCGGGAGGCGTTGACCGGATTCGCGTCGATGTCGAGCTTGACGAACTCGACGTTCGCGGTCTCTGCGGCCAGTTCCTCGAGGATGGGGTGGACGGCCTTGCAGGGGCCGCACCAGGGCGCCCAGAAGTCGACGACCACAGGCTTGCCTGCCCGCAGCACGTCCTCCTCGAAGCTCGTGTCTGTTACGTCTCGCACCGGCCTTCTGAGGTTACAGCCGTCCCGCGAGCGCGCGAAGACGGACAAGCGGCACCTTCCAGACCGCCTCGAGCACGATCGCGCCGTTCATCTTCGAGACGCCCTGCTCGCGGTCGGTGAAGGCGATCGGCACCTCTTGCACGCGGAAGCCTGCGCGCGCCACGCGGTAGGTCGTCTCGATCTGGAAGGCGTAGCCCTTCGAGTCGATCGCGTCGAGCGGGATCGACTCCAGCACGTGCCGGCGGAAGCACTTGAAGCCTCCCGTCAGGTCGCGGATGCGGCTCTGGAGGAACGCCTGGGCGTAGAGGTTGCCGCCGCGGGAGATGGCCCGCCGCGCGAGACCCCAGTTCGGGATCGATCCTCCGGGCACGTAGCGCGAGCCGAGCGCGAGGTCGGCTCCGCCCTCTGCGGCCGCGATCAGGCGCGGCACGTCGCTCGGGTCGTGGGAGAAATCGCAGTCCATCTCCAGCACCAGCTCGGCGCCGTCGTCGAGCGCGCGCCGGAAGCCGGCGAGATAGGCCGGCCCGAGCCCTTCCTTGCTCGTGCGGTGCAGTACGCCGACGTACGGCAGCTCGGCGGCGAGCCGATCGGCGAGCTCGCCCGTCCCGTCGGGCGACGAGTCGTCGATCACGAGCACGCGATCTCCGTCGCGAAGCACCTCGCCGAGCGCCTGCACCATCCGCTCGAGGTTCTCGCGCTCGTTGTAGGTGGGGAGGCAGATCGTCGCGCGCATCGGGCGGAGCGGAGTGTTGCGGAAAAGCCGCCCGCGTATCATCGGCCGGGTGAGCCGGACGCTGCCGAAGAACGCCGATCTGGCAGCGCAGTTCGACCTGCTGGCCGACCTGATGGAGCTCCAGGGCGGCGATTCCTTCCGTGTCGGCGCCTACCGCAAGGCGGCCGGGCGCATTCGCGAGACGTCGAGCTCCGTCGCGCAGCTCGCGGTCGACGGCCGCGCCAAGGAGCTCCAGGGGATCGGCAAGACGATCGAGGAGAAGATCGTCCAGGCGGTCGAGGACGGCGAGGTGCACGCGCTCACAAAACGGAAGACGGAGGTGCCGCCGGAGGTGGCGACGTTCATGCGGCTGCCGGGTCTCGGGCCGAAGACGGCGCGGCGCCTGTGGCAGGAGCTCGGGATCACGACTGTCGCAGCGTTGCGCGCCGCGGCCGAGGCGCACGAGCTCCGGTCCGTCAGCGGCGTCGGGCCAAAGCTCGAGGAGCGGATCCTCGAGGCGCTCTCGAAGCCGCAGGCGGTGGACGAGCCGTACCGCGCGCTTCTTGGCCGCGCGCTGCCGAAGCTGCGCGCCGTGGCAGCAGACGTGGCCGCCCACCCGGCCACGGTTCGCGTTTCGATCGCCGGCTCCGCGCGCCGGTGCCGCGAGACGGTGCGCGATCTCGACCTGATCGCGACCGCGACCGATGCGGGCGCGCTGCTCGACGCGTTCTGCTCGTTCCCGTGGGTCGTCGAGGTGGCGGCGAAGGGCGAGACGAAGGCGACCGTCGTCGCGCACGACGGCCTGCGCTACGACCTCCGCGTCGTGCCGCCGGGGGCATACGGCAACCTGCTCCAGCACTTCACGGGCTCGAAGGCGCACAACGTGGCGCTGCGCGAGGCGGCCGTGCGGCGCGGCCTCTCGGTCTCCGAATACGGGATCGCCGAGGTCGAGTCGGGCGAGGTGCACGCGTTCGCGACCGAGGAAGAGGTGTACGGCTTTCTCGGCTACGCGTGGATCCCGCCGGAGCTGCGCGAGAACAGCGGCGAGCTGGAGGCCGCCCGCGACGGCGCGCTGCCGAGGCTCGTCGAGCTCGCCGACCTGCGCGGCGACCTGCACACGCACACGACCTGGTCGGACGGGAAGGACTCGCTCGAGGCGATGGTCGCCCGTGCGGTCGAGAAGGGCTACGCCTACTACGCCGTCTGCGACCACTCGCACCGCCTGCGCGACGAGCGCCTCGCCCAGCAGGCCGAGGAGATCGACGCCCTGAACCGGTTCGTCCCGCTGCGGGTCCTGAAGGGGATCGAGACGAACATTCGCGCGAACGGTGAGCTCGACGTGCGCGACGAGGATCTCGCCGGCCTCGACTGGGTGGTCGCCTCCGTGCACTCGAGCTTCGACAAGAGCCCGACCGAGCGGGTGCTCGCAGCCATGGAGAACCCGTACGTCGACTGCATCGGCCATCTCACGGGCCGCAAGATCGGCAAGCGGCCGCCGTCCGAGGTCGATGTCGAGCGCGTGATCGAGAAGGCGCTCGAGACCGGCACCTTCCTCGAGATCAACTCGCAGCCAGACCGGCTCGATCTGAGAGACGTCCACGCGCGTGCGGCGCGAGAGGCGGGGCTGAAGCTCGTGATCGACTCCGACGGGCACCAGCTCTCGGCTCTCGACTACGTCGAGCTCGGCGTCGGCCAGGCGCGGCGGGCCTGGCTCACGAAGGCGGACGTGGTGAACACGCACACCTGGAACCAGGTACAGCGGCTCAGAAAGCGGCGGCCATGACCTTTCGCGATGACCTGGCGGCCGCGTCGGACTTCGTCGCGTCCTATCTCGAAGGCGTCGCCGAGCGGCCGGTCGTGCCGCCGGTGCGGCCGGGCGAGGTGCGAGCCGCGCTGCCCGAGTCGCCACCCGACCGGCCGGAGCCGTTCGAGAACGTGTTGCGCGATGTCGAGACCCTGATCGCGCCCGCGCTCACGCACTGGAACCACCCGCGCTTCTTCGCCTACTTCGGGATCACGGGCTCCGAGCCGGGCATCCTCGCCGAGCTCCTGACCGCAGCGTTCAACGTCAACGCGATGGCGTGGACGAGCTCGCCTGCGGCGACCGAGCTCGAGCAGGTCTCGCTCGACTGGCTCGCCCAGCTCCTCGGCCTCCCGCGCGGGATGCACGGGCACATCGAGGACACCGCATCGACCTCGACCCTCGCCGCGCTCGCCGCCGCCCGTGTGCTCAGGCCCGGCGGTGCGGTCTACGGCTCGGAGCACGCGAACTTCTCGGTCGAGAAGGCGGTGCGCATCCTCGGCCTCGAGTGGCGGCCGGTGCCGGTCGACGACGAGTTCCGGATGACGACGGACTTCCCGCTCGAGGATGCCACTGCCGTCGTCGCCACTGTCGGTACGACCTCCTCGACCTCGGTCGATCCCGTGCCGGCGCTTGCGGAGCGCTGCGAGGAGGCCGGCGTGTGGCTGCACGTCGACGCCGCTTATGCGGGCTCCGCGGCCGTGTGCCCGGAGCTGCGCTGGTGCCTCGACGGCTGCGACCGCGCCGACTCGATCGTCGTCAACCCGCACAAGTGGCTCTTCACGCCGATCGACTGCTCGGCACTGTGGACGCGGCGCCCCGAGGCGCTGCGGCAAGCGTTCTCCGCACACGGCGACTACCTGCCCTCGTCCGAGGGCGCGATCGACCTGCGCGAGTACGGTCCCGCGCTCGGGCGGCGCTTCCGCGCGCTCAAGCTCTGGACGGTGCTGCGCTGCTACGGCCGCGAGGGCCTTCAGGCGCTGATCCGCGAGCACGTGCGGCTCGCGGCGCTGTTCGAGGAATGGGTGCGCGTCGAGCCCGGACTGGGAGATCGCCGCCCCGCGCCACTTCTCGACCGTCTGCTTCCGTCACGAGAGCGAGGACAACGAGCAGATCGCCCGGCGCGCAACCGAGACGGGCGAGCTCTTCGTGGCGACGACGAGGCTCCGCGGGCGATCGCGTGATCCGCCTTGCGATCGGAAACGCGCGAACGCAAGAGGCCGACGTCCGCCGTGCCTGGGAGGTGCTGCGCGAGTGCGCGCGATGATCTTCGACCTCTGGGACACCCTCGTCGAATGGCCGGCCGAGGAGGCGGAGGTTCTCAAGCGGAACGTCGCCGAGCATGTGAGCGTCGGCGATGCCGAGTTCGATCGCCGCTGGCACGCGAGCTATCGCGCCTCGCAGACCGGTCCGCTCGCGGAGGTCTACCGCGCGCTCGGCGTGCCGGACGAGCACGTCGACGGGCACGTCACCGCGCGCCACGAGTTCGGGCGCCGGGTCCTGCGCCTGCGCGAGGGCGCGCGCGAGGCGATCGTCGAGCTGCGGCAGCTGGCATGAAGATCGGCCTGATCTCGGTCTGCTCGGAGGAGGTTCCCGTCGCCTGGCCGGAGACCGAGCTCGCCGGCCTCTTCGACGCCGAGACGTTCTCCTCGGAGTGCGGCCTCGTCAAGCCGGAGCCCGCGATCTACCTGCGCACGGCCGAGGCGCTCGGCGTCGAGCCCGCCGACTGCTTCTTCGTCGGTGACGGCGCAAACGACGAGCTCGCAGGCGCGGAGCGAGTCGGGATGACACCCGTCCTCTTCTTGCCGGACGGGCAGGAGCCGAACTGGCCCGAGGTGCGAGAGTGGGCGGGTCTGCGTGTGTCCACCGTGCGGGAGGTGCTCGAGCTGTGCTGACCTGCAGGCATGGCTAGGAGCCGCCGTCTGCGGCGCGAGGCGCCGGTGCTCGAGCTGCTGGCGGTGACGCTGCCCGAGTTGCGGCGCGGTCTCTCGGAGAGCGCTGCACGCACCCTCTCCTACGAGCTCTTCGAGAAGCTCGGCTTCGGCGCCGTCGCCGTGACCGATCGGCAGCACGTGCTCGCATTCGTCGGCGCGGGCGCCGACCACCACGCCCGCGGCGATACGCCGATCCGGCCCGTGTACGAAGCCCTGGCGCAGGACAGGCCGCTGCTGGCGCCGCTCGGGATCCGCGTCGAGTGCGGGCATCCGGCGTGCCCGCTCGGCTCGGCGGCGGTCGTGCCGCTGCGGCTCTCGGACGGGCCGGCCGGCGCGGTCGTCGCCTACGCGACGCGCGGCTCGCCGCTCGACCAGTCCGCGGTCGACCTGCTCGGCATGCTCGGCGACCAGCTCTCGGCCCAGCTCCAGCTCTCCGAGCTCGCCACCGCGACGTCGGCCGCGCTGCAGGCGCAGATGGAGCCGCACTTCGTCTTCAACGCTCTCAACACGATCGCCTCGCTCGTCCGCACCGAGCCCGACCGCGCCCGCGGGCTCGTGCTCGCGTTCGCCGATTACGTCCGCTCCAAGCTCGCGCGGCCGAACGAGTTCGTCACCTTCGACGAGGAGCTGCGCCATGTGCAGAGCTACCTCGACCTGGAGCAGGCGCGCTTCGGCTCGCAGCTCGAGGTGACGATCGACGTCCCGGCCGACGCGCGCGCCGTGCGCCTGCCGCCGTTTCTCGTCCAGCCGCTCGTCGAGAACGCCGTCAAGCACGGCAAGGCCGACCGCCCGCTGCACCTGATCGTGCGGGCGCGCGTCCGGCGCGGGACGCTGCGCGTGACGGTGCGCGACGACGGCCGCGGGATCGCCCGCGACGCGATCGAGCGCGTGCTGGAGCCGGGCGTCTCGGCGACCGAGAGCACCGGCCTCGGGCTCGCGAGCGTCCACCACCGCCTGACCGCTTCCTACGGCGAAGGCGTGAAGCTGCGCTCGTTCCCGTTCGGCACGGTCGTGCGACTCCAGGTTCCGGTCGGGTGACTGCGGACGGTTCGTCACGCTCTCTTCACCGTGTCCGGCGCAGGACAGGGCCTTCCGAGGCGAGTGCGCTGATGCGCGTGCTGGTCGTCGACGACGAGTCGCCTGCGCGCTCCGAGCTACGTCACCTGCTCGGCGCGCACGACGGGATCTCGGTCGACGAAGCGGCCAGCGCCGCCGAGGCGCTTGCGCTCGGCGGCGCGTACGACGCGGTCTTCCTCGACGTGGAGATGCCGGGCCTGACCGGCCTGGACGCGGCACCGCTCGTCCGCGCGGGCACCGAGGCGCCGGCTGTCGTGTTCGTCACCGCGCACGACAGGTACGCGGTCGAGGCGTTCGCGGTCGAGGCGTTCGACTACCTGCTGAAGCCCGTCGACCCGGAGCGGCTCGCTCGTGTGGTCGAGCGCCTCCGCGAGCGCAGACCCGCGGACGCCGTCTCGCGGCGAAGGATCCCGGTCGTCGCCGGCGGCCGCACCGAGCTGATCGACCTCGAGCAGGTGCACTACGCGCAGGCCGACGGCGACTATTGCCGCGTCCACACCTACGACCGCTCGTACCTCAGCACCGCGTCGCTCGGCGAGCTCGAGGAGGCGTTGCCGCCCGACCGCTTCACCCGCGTCCACCGCTCGTACCTCGTCAACCTGGCGAAGGTGGTGGCGGTGAAGCGGGCAGGCCCCGACCGGCTGCGCCTCGTGCTCGACGACGCGGCGAGAACGGAGCTCGACGTGGCGCGCCGCCAGTCACGGCGCGTGCGCGAGGCGCTTCGCCTCTAGAGCCGCGCGAGCAGCCCGGCGAGCGCCTCGGGCGAGGCGACGACGACGTCTGCGCGGTCGGCAAGGTCGTCCGGCCCCTCGGTCGAGGAAACCGCCACTCGCACCGCCGCCTCGAGACCGTCGAGCGCGGCGAAGCCGTCGAGATCGGTCCTGTCGTCGCCGGCGTAGAGGGCGCGGGTGAGGCCCTGCGCGGTGAGCAGGCGCAGGACGGCGGTTCCCTTCGACGTCTCGAGCGGCGGCAGCACTTCCAGCACCAGCCGTCCCCAGCGCGTGCGGAAGCCTTCCGCACGCGCGGCTCGCTCGACGCCTTCGAGCACACGGCGGGCCTCGGCGTGGTCCGGCGCCGTGCGGTAGTGGAACGCGGCCGAGAGCGGCTTGTCCTCGGCCGGCCAGCCCGCTTCGGCGGCGAAGGCGTGGATTCGCGGCGCCCACTCCGCTGCCTCCGGGTCGAGCTCGAGGCCGTGCTCGCCGACGTAGGTCAGCTCGGGAACACCGACGATCGCGCGGGCGCGGTCGCCGGAGCGGCCGCTGACGCACGCGACGAGCGCGTAACGGCCGGCGAGGCGCTCCAGCTCGGCGCGGGTCGCGTCCGGGACGCGCGAGTCGTCCGGGTCGTCCACTATCGGGGCGAGCGTCCCGTCGACGTCGAGGAAGATCGCCGCCCGCTCCGGCTCGGCGGTGAGTTGTGCCAGCGCGTCCACGAGCCCTAGCCTGGCGCACCGGCCGCCGCCGCGCCAGGTCGAGGCGGCGAAGGGGCCGTCTTCCCGGGCCCGGCATAATGGCTCGCGTTGTCCGCCAGGGTCGTCTTCGCGTTCGGTCTGCTCGCCGTCGCGGCGCTCGGTGCGGGCGCCGGCGCCGCGACAGATCCGACGGCGCCCCCGGCCACCGCACGGGCCGTCGCGATCCGGATCGTCGTCCCAGGCGCGAGCGGCGGCGGCACGACGGTGGTGGCGGCTCCACCGTCGGCGGTCCCCGTCGCCACCGCGAGCTTCGCCTACCCGGACGACGGGCGCGGTCGTCACTGCGGTCTCGACGAGCGCGGCGGCGGCGGCAGAGACGGGGGCGAGAGCGTCTGCGACGAGCGGCGTCACCGGGCTCGCGATCTTCGGCGGCGAGATCACCGCCGACTGGGTGCTCGCGCGCGCCTCGGCGGCGGCGAACGCGTCGGGAGCGGACGGCGACTTCGACGGCACGACCGCTCAGAACCTGCTGGTGTTCGGCATCGCTCCGGTCGGAAGCGAGGTTCCGCTGGCCGACTGGGGGACGCTGACCGTGAACGCGTACGACGTCGAGCGGACAACGACGCAGGGGGCCGGGAGCTACAGCGGCTCCGCGACCGCGCTCGACATCCGCCTGACGGCCGACCACGGCGGCCTGCCGGCCGGGAGCCAGATCCAGATCGGGTACGCCGAGGCTGCCGCGCAGTCGGTGCCGCCGACCCCGGAGCCGGAGACGCTGCCGGAGGAGCCGAAGCCCGAGACGGTGCCGCAGGCGACCGAGACGGAGCCGGCGAAGCCCGAGCCGCAGCCGGGCGTGACGGGCGAGCAGGTACCGCCGGGCCCGGCCACGCGCGCGCCGGAGCCCGAGCCGCCCGCGGGCCTCTACCCGATCCCGGCCGAGCTGCTGCCGCCGCTCGAGGGAGGGCCGTACGTCTTCCCGGTCTTCGGGAGCGCGTCCTACGTCGACACCTACGGCGACGTGCGGTGGGACGTCTCCTACCACCACGGCGCCGACATCTTCGGGGAGCTGGGTCAGCCGCTCGTCGCCGTCGCCGACGGCACCATCTTCTCGCTCGGCTGGAACAAGATCGGCGGTAACCGGCTCTGGCTGCGAGACAAGCAGGGCAACGCCTTCTACTACGCCCACCTCTCGGCGTTCTCGACGCTGATCTTCAACGGCGCCCACGTGAAGACGGGTCAGGTGGTCGGCTTCATGGGGTCAACCGGCGACGCCGACGCGACGCCGCCCCACCTCCACTTCGAGGTGCACCCGGTCTCGCTGCTCTACCTCGGCTACGACGGCGCCGTCGACCCGAACCCGTACCTGGACGAGTGGCGGCACCTCAGCCGGCTGCCGTTCCCGGTGCCGACCGGCTGGGCGCCCCGCGTGGCCGGCGGCAGCTCCGCGCCCCAGCCGGGCGCGATCCTGCTTGCCGTCTCGGACATCTCGAGCGCGGACGGCCTCGACCCCGCCTCGCTGCGCCGGGCGATCGAGGCGCCGCAGCCGCGACCGTAGAGACGCGTGGCCGCTACGTGCGACCGTTCGTGCTGATGTCGCCGTCGCCGAGGTCGGGGCCGCCGCCGGTGAACATGTCCTTGACGAAGCGGCGCGTCTCCGGGCCGGTGATCGGGTTGTAGAGGAGCCCGAGCGTGATGCCGACGAGCAGCAGGGTCGTGTTGCGCGCCGAGTGGTCACGCTTTCCCTGGAGGCGCTCGCTCGCGCTTCGCAGGTCGTCGATCGCGTCGCGCAGCTTGTCGCGGACGTCGTCGTCGGTCGCGACCCGCGCCGCGATCCGCACCGGCTCGTCCCGGTCGCCCATCAACTCGCGATACAGATCGGTCGCGGTCCGGAAGGCGCTCAGCACGTCACCGCGAAACTTCTCGTCGGACATGGCGCGCTCGACGTACGGTTTGATGTTGTCGGCTGCTCCGTAGACCCTGGTTTTCGTGTACATGTCGAGTCGTTCCTTTCCCTTGCGCTGGAGTGACAAAGCAGTGTGTCTCCTCTTGCTCGGAATCCTTGCAGGCTGCGGCGGCACTGGGACGAGCGATCCGCAGACGCAGACCGTGGACGGAGCGGGATACCGCTTCGAGGCGCCCGCCGGCTGGACGGTAACGCATGTGAAGGGCTCGGCCGCCGCCGCGTCGGGTGAGGTCGATCGGGTCGAGGTCCGCACCTTCAAGCTCGTCCAGGCCGTACAGGCCGCAACTCTTCCACGATGCCGCGCACGAGCTCGACTCTGTGATCGCGCGCATCGCCGAGCAGCTCTCCGGCCGCGTCACGAGCCGCCGGACGGTGCTCGTCGCCGGCCGGGAGGCGCGGTCGTACCTGATCGCCTACGACGACAGGACGCAGGAGATCACGTTCGTGCTCCGTGGCCGGCTGGAGCACCAGCTCCTCTGCCGCCGGCTCGCGGGCGCGGGCAACGGCGCCTGCCGGCAGCTCCTCGAGAGCTTCGCGCTCCGCTGAGCCGGGCGGGTCGAACAGCCTGCGAGCGTCCAGGAGACTCATCGTGAGGCGCGGGCCGCCTGACGCTCGACCACCGCGGGTCCGCGCTGCGAGCGGGCACGGCGGCTGCCGTCGAACGCCGCCGCGAAGACGTCCTCGATCGTGTCCGCGGGGATGAACGTCAGCGCCTCGCGCGTCTCCGGCGGCAGGTCCTCGAGGTCGCTCTCGTTCTCGCGCGGCAGGATCACGCGCTTCAGGCCGGCGCGCTGCGCAGCGAGCGACTTCTCCCGGATGCCGCCGATCGGCAGCACCTGCCCGGTGAGCGTGATCTCGCCGGTCATGCCGACGTCCTCGGCCACGGGCTCGCCGCGGAGGAGCGACGCGATGCGCCGTCGCCATCGTGACGCCCGCCGACGGGCCATCCTTGGGCACCGCTCCGGCCGGGACGTGGATGTGCACGTCGTGCTTCTCGAACCAGTCCTCGGCCACGCCGAGTGAGTCCGCGTGGGAGCGCACCCACGACAGCGCCGCCCGCGCCGACTCCTGCATCACGTCGCCGAGCTGGCCGGTCACCTGAAGGTTGCCCTTCCCCGGGTATGCGGCAGCCTCGATGAAGAGCACGTCGCCTCCGGCGGACGTGTAGGCGAGTCCCGTCGCGACGCCGGGCTCGGAGGTTCGCTTGCGCACCTCGCCCGAGAACCGCCGCGGACCGAGCCAGTCGCGCAGCTTCCGGTCGTCGACTCGCGTCTTCTGCGTCTTTCCCTTCGCCACCTGCGCGGCCGCCTTGCGGCAGACGTCGGCGAGGCGCCGCTCGAGGTTGCGGACGCCCGCCTCGCGCGTGTACTCGCGGATGATCGTGCGGAGCATCGTGTCGGAGAGCGTGAGCTGCGATCGCTTCAGGCCGTGGTTTCCGAGCTGCTTCGGCAGGAGGTACCGCTTGGCGATCCCGAGCTTCTCCGCCTCGGTGTAGCCGGTGAGCTGGATCACGTCGACGCGGTCGAGCAGCGGCCCCGGGATCGTGTCGGTCGTGTTCGCGGTGCAGATGAAGAGCACCTTCGAGAGGTCGAACGGCAGGTCGAGGTAGTGGTCGCGAAAGGACTTGTTCTGCTCGGGGTCGAGCACCTCGAGCATCGCGCTCGAAGGATCTCCGCGCCAGTCGGACCCCATCTTGTCGATCTCGTCGATCAAGAGCAGCGGGTTCGACGACTCGGCGTCGCGCAGCGAGCGGATGATCGTGCCGGGCATCGCGCCGATGTAGGTGCGCCGGTGGCCGCGGATCTCCGACTCGTCGCGCACGCCGCCGACCGACATGCGCACGAACTTGCGCCCGAGCGCGCGGGCGATCGACTGTCCGAGCGACGTCTTGCCGACGCCGGGCGGGCCGACGAAGCAGAGGATCTGGCCCGAGACCTTGTTGCGGAGCTTCGCGACCGCGAGGTGCTCGATGATCCGGTCCTTGACCTTCTCGAGGTCGAAGTGATCCTCGTCGAGAATCGCGCGTGCATGCTCGAGGTCGAGGTTGTCCTCGGTGAACGTCTCCCACGGCAGCGTGATGATCCACTCGAGGTAGGTTCGGATCACACCGTATTCGGCCGCTGCCTGGGGCAACCGCTCCAGACGCGCCAGCTCGCGATCCGCGGCCTTCTGAGCGTCCTCGGGCAGGGTCAGCGCCTCGAGGCGCTCGCGTAGCTCGTTGACCTCGGCCTGCTCCGGGTCGCCCTCGCCGAGCTCGGCCTGGATCGCCTTGAGCTGCTGGCGCAGGAAGTACTCGCGCTGGCCCTTCTCCATCTCCGACTGGACCTGCGACTGGATCTTCGAGCCGAGCTCGAACACCTCGAGCTCGCGGTTCAGGATCGCCGAGATCTGGCGCAGCCGCTGCTCGACGTCCACCGTCTCCAGGATCAGCTGCCGCTCCTCGGTCGGAATCGTGCGCATCGTCGAGGCGACGAGGTGGGCGAGCGCGCTCGGGTCGTCGACGTTCGCCGCCGCAAGCTGCAGCTCCTCGGGCAGGTAGGGCGCCAGGGCGATGATGCGAGTGAACTGGCCCTGGACGTTGCGCATCAGCGCCTCGACCTCGGGCCGCTCGGTGTTCACGTCGGGGACGGCCTCGAACTCGCCGACCAGGTAGGGGTCGTCGGAGATGCGCTCGGCGATCCGGATCCGCGCGAGCCCGCCGACGAGGATGCGCAGGGTCCCGTCGGGCACCTTGATCATCTTGTGGACGATCGCGAGCGTGCCGACCTCGTAGATCTCGTCCCAGTCGGGCGCCTCGACCGACGAGTCCCTCGCGGTCACGAGCGCGAGCAGGCGGTCGCCGGCGACGACGTCGTCGATCAGCCGCACCGAGCGCTCCTGGCCGATTGCGAGCGGTGTCATCGACTGCGGGAAGACGACCGTTTCCTTGAGCGGCAGCACCGGCAGGACTGCCGGCAGCTCGAACTCGTTCTCGGTGTCCTCGGGGAGCTCGAACGTGATGTCGGTCATCCGCGCTCCACCTCGATCACGATGCGTCCGCTGCTCGGTGCCGCGCCACTCGGGGGCACGAGATCGGTCACCGGCAACGTCACCGTGACGATCCCGCGCTCGAAACTGGCCTGCGCGCGATCCGGGTCGACGTCCTCCGGCAACCGCACCTGGCGCCTGAACGGCCCGTATTCGATCTCCATCTGCTGGTAGACACGGCCGGCTGCCTCGGGGCGCGCTCGCTCGCCGCTGATCACGAGGGTGCGCTCGCCGACGACGAGGCTGAGGCTCTGCGGGTCGACGCCGGGAAGCTCGATCACGACGGTGAGCTCGTGCGGCTCGTCGGTGTGGTAGCTGTCGACGTTCGGCCGGAAGCACCTCCGCAGGCCCGAGAAGCGCGGCACTTGCCAGAGGTCGGCGAAGAGCTCGTCGATCTCGTCGTGCAGCTTGTCGATGTCGCGGCGGGCCACGGAGCCCATACGGTACCGCGGCGGCTCGAGCTGATCGATCCCGGATGCATCGCACTCACGGATAGGCCCTCCCCGTGAGCATGCCCACCAGGAATCGATCGTCTACGGTTGCCACATGGCGCGGTGGACGCATTTTGTGCTCCGCCACCGCATCGCGGTTCTCGTCGTGTGGCTCGCCGTGCTCGTCCTCGGCGGTTACGCGAGCTCGCAGCTCTCACCGCTGCTCTCGAACACGTTCACCGTTCCGGGCACCGACTCGGAGCGGGTACGGGAGGTGCTCGAGGAGCGTTTTGGCGACCGGCCGGACGGCTCGTTCACGGTCGTCTTCCAGGTGCCGAGCACGCGCGACGCAGCGCTGCTCGCGCGTCTCCAGGCGGTCGTCGACCGCGCTTCCTCGGCCGTGCCGACGGGGCGGGCGACAAAGCTGCTCGTCGCGGGTCCGCACGTCGTCTACGGCGACGTCGTCTCGACCCTCGATCTCGCGGAGGCGAAGGGCTCGAGCGACGACCTCCTGCGCGCCGTCGGCAAGCCTCCCGGCGTCGAGCGCGCCTACGTCACGGGCGCCGCTTCGATCCAGCGCGAGCTCGACCCGATCTTCAACGAAGACCTGCTCAAGGGCGAGATGATCGCCGTCCCGATCGCGTTGCTCGTGCTGCTCGCAGTGTTCGGGATCTCGGCCTCCGTCACGATCCCGTTCATCTTCGCCGCGTGCACGATCACCGGCACGCTCGGGATCGTCTTCTGGATCGCCCATCTCGCGGAGACGCCGACGTACGTGACGAACCTCGTGCAGCTGATCGGGCTCGGGATCGCCGTCGACTACTCGCTGCTGATCGTCTACCGCTTCCGCGAGGAGATTGCGAACGGGTTGGAAAAGGACGCCGCGATCGTGCGCACGATGGAGACAGCCGGGCGCTCGGTGATCTTCTCCGGGATCGCGGTCGCGCTCGGCCTGGCGCTCCTCGTTGCGATGCCGCTGCCGTTCATGCGGATGATGGGCGTTGCCGGGTTTCTGATCCCGCTCGTCTCGATCCTCGCTGCGGCGACGCTCCAGCCGGCGCTCCTCTCGCTCTACGGGCGCCGCGGCATCGCCCGCAAGCGGATCCTGCCGGGCGCCCCGCTCGACCCCGAGCAGGGCTTCTGGGCACGGCTCGCGCGGGCGATCATGGCGCGGCCGGTTCTGTTCCTGGCCGTGGGCGGCACCGTGCTGATTGCGGCTGCGCTCCCTGCGTTCCTCATCGAGTTGACACCCGGCTCGACGTTCGGCATCCCGCGCACGCCGCAGTCGGTGCAGGGCTTCGACGTGCTCGAGAACGCGGTCGGACCGGGTGCCGTCGCACCGTCGATCGTGCTCGTGACCGCGAAGGAAGGGACGGTGGGCGACCCGCAGGTCGAGGCCGCGGTCGGGCGCCTGGCCGCGGAGCTGCGGCGCGACCCGGAGGTGGCCGCGGTCGCGGCCGGCGCGGCCGGCCGATACGTCGACCCCTCGCGGCAGCACCGGCAGGTGCTCGTCGCCGGCCGCCACGACTACGGCTTCCCCGAGGCACAGGCGTTCGTCCACCGGCTTCGCGACGACCTGATCCCGGCTGCTCGTTTCCCGGCGAGCGTCGAGGTGATCGCGGGCGGCGGGCCGGCGCAGGGCGTGGACTTCCTCCACCGCGCCTACACCTTCTTCCCGCCGCTGATCGCCGCGGTGCTGCTCCTGAGCTACGTGTTGCTGATGCGCGCCTTCCGCTCGCTGCTCCTGCCGCTGAAGGCGGTGCTGCTGAACCTGCTCTCGATCGGCGCCGCCTACGGGATGCTGGTCGTCGTCTTCAAGTGGGGCGTCGGCGAGGACACGCTCGGCCTCTATCAGTTCGACCAGGTCGAGGGCTGGATCCCGATCTTCCTGTTCGCGATGCTCTTCGGGCTCTCGATGGACTACGAGGTGTTCCTCGTCACGCGCATGCGGGAGGCCTGGGACGACGGGGCCGACAATGCGACGGCGGTCGCCTTCGGGCTCGAGCGCACCGGGCGGATCATCACGGCGGCCGCGATCATCATGTGCGCCGCCTTCTCGGGCTTCGTGGCCGGGCGGATCGTCGGTCTCCAGCAGTTCGGGCTCGGTCTCGCGGTCGCGATCCTCGTCGACGCGACACTCGTCCGCTCACTGCTCGTGCCGAGCATGATGCGGCTCTTCGACCGCTGGAACTGGTGGCTGCCCGTCTGGGCCGCGCGGCTTGTGCGTGTGGAGCCGTCGCCGCTCGAGCCCGCTCCGGCACCGGCAAAGCCGGCACCTCCGCTCCTGGGCGGCTCCGTCGAGCCCACGCCGCCGAGCGTTCGCGGTCGACGGAGCGCTTAGCCGCTCGTTGCCGGAGCCGCTGTAGCATCGGCGCGGCGATGAAAGGGCTCATCTGCGCAGGCGGCTCCGCGACTCGGCTCGAGGAGCTCACGCGCGTGACGAACAAGCACCTGCTCCCGGTCGGCCGCTGGCCGATGGTCTATTACCCGCTCCAGCTTCTCCAGCGCGTCGGCGTGCACGAGGTGCTGCTCGTGACCGGTAAGCAGCACGCCGGCGACTTCATCGACCTGCTCGGCGACGGCCGGCTCCGCACGCGCTCCGGCGACGAGCCGCTGTTCGACCTCGATCTCTCGTACAAGGTGCAGGTCGAGCCCGGAGGGATCGCGCAGGTCGTCGGCATGGCGCGCGACTTCGCCGCCGGCGAGAAGCTGGTCGTGTGCCTCGGGGACAACATCTTCGAGTACGCCCAGGCGGACGCGATCGCCGCTTGGAACGAAGGCGCGCTCGTCTTCGTGACGGAGGTACCCGACCCGGAGAACTTCGGCGTCGTCGCCTACGACACGGACGGCCGCGTCGCCGATCTCGTCGAGAAGGCGGGCATCGTCGACACGCGGTACGAGACACCTCCGTCGAACGACGCGGTCGTCGGCCTCTACTGCTTCCCACCAGACGTGTTCGAGATCATCGACTCGCTCGAGCCGTCGAGCCGCGGGGAGCTGGAGATCACGGACGTGAACCGCGAGCTTGCCCGGCGCGGGCAACTTCAGGTGCATCGCGTGCAAGGGTGGTGGCACGACGGTGGCAAGCACTGGGGCGACCTCGCCGACGTTGGCCGTCTGATCGAGCAGACGGGCGTCAACCGATGACCGGCGAACGGATGGTCGGGCGGTTCCCACTCACGCGGCACGAGGACGAGCGAGGCTGGTTCGCCGAGCTCGCGCGCTCGAGCAAGCTGCCCCGGCCGATGCAGCAGGCGAACCTCTCCTTCTCGCGCAAGGGCGTGATCCGCGGGCTGCATTACCACGTACGGGGTCAGGACGATCTGTTCGTCTGCCTCCAGGGGATGGTGCGCGTGGTCGTGCTGAACCGCGACACCGGCGAGACGTTCACCGAGGACATCGGCGACGAGAACCCGGTCGCGATCTACGTGCCCGGCCGCCACGCCCACGGCTACGAGGCGCTCAGCGACTGTCTCTTCTGCTACCTGGTGACCGAGGAGTACGACCCCGCTGATCCGGACGAGCAGGGCATTCGGTGGAACGACCCGCGCGTCGTCGACCTCTGGAGCACGCGATCGCCGCTTCTCTCGCAACGGGACACGGCCGCGGCGTCCTGATCACCGGCGCGGGCGGCCAGCTCGGGCACGCGCTGGCCGAGACGTTCCCCGAGGCGCTCGCGCTCACCCGCGCCGAGTGGGACGTGACGTTCCCCGCGCCCGAGAAAGTGGCGGTTGCCACCTGGTGCTGCACGCGGCGGCGTGGACGGACGTGGACGGGGCCGAGGACGATCCTCAGGGCGCGGCCGCGGTCAACGTCGGCGGTACGCAGACCGCGGCCGCGCTCGGCGCGCCGCTCGTCTACTTCTCGAGCGACTACGTCTTCGACGGCGCCAAGCGCGAGCCGTACGTCGAGTCGGACTCGCCCGCTCCGCTCGGCGCGTACGGGCGCACGAAGCTGCACGGCGAGGCGGCAGCCGGGGCGCAGGCGTGGATCGTTCGCTCCTCGTGGCTCTTCGGGCCGACCGGTCACAACTTCGTGCGGACGATGCTGCGGCTGGGCGCAGAGCGCGACGAGGTGGCGGTCGTGGACGACCAGCGCGGCTGTCCGACCTACGTCGGGCATCTCGCGGCTGCGCTGCCGGCGCTCGTCGCGCTGCCGTTCGGCGTCTACCACGTGGCAGCCGAGGGCGACTGCACCTGGGCCGACTTCGCCGAAGCGATCTTCGCCGAGGCCGGGCTCGACTGCCGCGTGCGTCGGATCGACAGCGCCGAGCTCGGAGCGCGTGCGCCTCGCCCGGTTTACTCGGTGCTACGATCGGAGAAGGGCGCCCCGGAGCTGCCCAACTGGCGCGATGGCCTCCGTGAGTGCCTACGCCGGCTCGGCTGAGTCGCCGAGGCTGCGCAGGAGGACGGGGCGATCGGCGAACTCGCCCGAGTCGAACTCGCCTCGGACGAGGGCTCGATCGATCTCGTGGGAGAGACGATCTTCGAGACATGTCGACCGACGACGAGAGATTTCCACACGACGGGAACCGGGGACGATTCGAGCCGGCGGCTCCGGCCGCGACGACGCTCGACGCAGCTTCGGAGAGCTCGTTGAGGTCGCCGAGGATCGCGCGCCTCGAGCATCAGCGGCCCGCCACCCACACGCACCTCGCGTTGCGATCGAGAGCGCTCGCGCTGGTCGCCCTGGTCCTCGTCGGAGCGTTGCTCGGCGTCGCCCGGCCGCTCCAGGCTGCGGTCGGGGATTGCACCCCTGGCCAGAACTGGGGCGTCCTCAACGCGTCGTTCGCCACCGAGGTCGTGACTCTCGTGAACCAGCACCGCGCGTCGATGAGCCTCGGCCCGCTCTCGGTTTCCCCGACGCTGACGAACTCGGCGAACTGGAAATCGCTGCACATGTCCTACTACGGGTACATGGACCACAACGACCCCGCGCCACCCGTTGCGCGGACGCCGGCCGATCGGCTTGCGGCATGCGGGTACCCGCTCGGAAGCGTGAGCTGGGGCGAGAACATCGCCTACGGCTACTCGACGCCGAGCAACGTGATGACCGCCTGGTTGAACTCGCCGGGACACCGCGCGAACATCGAAAGGGCGAGCTTCCAGGCGATCGGGGTCGGTGTCGCCCGCGCGGCGAACGGCACCATGTACTGGACGCAGAACTTCGGCTCGCTCGTCGATTCGGCATCGAGTCCGCCGCCGCCGCCCTCACCCCCGGCGCCGTCACCTCCGACGCCGGCGCCGTCACTTCCGGCGCCGTTGCCTCCAGCGCCGTCGCCTGTGCCGTCACCTCCAACTGAGTCACCGGCGCCCGGGGCATCGACACCGTCTCCGCCGCCACAGCCGGCATCGCAGCCGGCGCCGACCGTGTCGTCTGCCAGCCCAGTTGCACCACCGGCGCTGACGCGACCGAACGTGACCTTCACGAGGGTGCCGCATCACCGGACGGTCAAGTTGAGGTTTGCATGGAGGACGACCGGCTCGCCGGACATGGTCACGTGCTCGCTGGACAGGGCCGTGCCGACGCCCTGCTCCTCGCCGCTAATCCTTCCCAAGCTGAAGAAGGGCACTCACACGTTCGTCGTGAGAGCGGCCAACCCCGCCGGCAGAGCGAGCGTCAAGCACACCTGGCGGCGGTAGCCTTCGGCCGATGCGCGTGCTCGTCGCCGGGGGGGCCGGATTCATCGGGTCTCACTTCGTGAAGCGCCTTGTCGCCGCGGGTGAGGAGGTGGTCGTGCTCGACGCACTCACCTACGCAGCTCACGGCGGCGTCAACCTCAATGGCGTCGACTGCGAGCTTCAAGAAGGTGACATCGCCAATCACAACCATGTCGAAAGGGCGGCCCCGGGCTGCGACGCGATCGTCAACTTCGCCGCGGAGACGCACGTCGACCGCTCGATCCTGGGCGCGACGGAGTTCGGGCGCACGGAGTTCACCGGCACGCAGGTGCTCCTCGAGCACGTGCGTGAGAGCGGGGTGCGGTTCGTCCAGGTCTCGACCGACGAGGTGTACGGCGATCTCGCGGCAGGTGGGGCAGCGCGCGAGACCGACGGCGTGTGGCCTTCCAGCCCGTACAGCGTCGCCAAGGCCGCTGGTGATCTCTGGATCCCCGCCTACGTGCGCACCTTCGGCGTCAACGCGTCGATCACGCGAGGCTCGAACACCTACGGCCCGAACCAGTACCCCGAGAAGCTGATTCCGCTGTTCGTCACGAACGCGCTCGAGGGCAAGCCTCTGCCGCTGTACGGCGACGGCCGTCAGATCCGCGACTGGCTCCACGTCGAGGACCACTGCGCGGGGATCGAGCTCGTGCTCCGCGAGGGCGCGCCGGGAGAGGCCTACAACGTCGGCGGCGGAGAGGAGCGGGAGAACATCGATGTCGCGAACGCGATCCTGGCTCTGCTCGGCGCCGATCCGTCGCTGCTGCGCCACGTCGAGGACCGGCCGGGCCACGACCGCCGGTACGCGCTCGACACGTCCAAGCTGCGCGCTCTCGGCTGGACGCCCCGCGTGGGGTTCGAGGACGGCCTCCAGGCGACGGTGGACTGGTACCGCGACCGTCGCGACTGGTGGGAGCCCATCAAGTCGGGCGAGTTCCGCGCCTACTACGAGCTCCAGTACGCCGCCCGCCTCGCCGATTGAACTCTCGCCCGCGAGCCTCGGTCTCCGAGAGGTCGCGGCTCAGGTTGACATCTCGCCGGGGAGCGCCTTGGCTGTTCGATCCGCCAGGGAAGCGTCCAGTGATCATCCAATAAAGGAACCCGAGGAGCTCGTGAACCTCTGGATTTCCGTCGATCCTGGCGGCGACGACAGACATGTGCTCATCAACATCCACAAGCCCGTTCGCGACAAGCGGGCCGATCCGCACGGTCGGTGCGGACAACTACCCATATAGCGCGGTCGCGATCCGCCGGTTGGGAACGCGCTCGACGCCGAGCCTTGGCCTTCAGCAGCTCATCGTTTCGCAGCGTAGTAGCCGCTTCCACGATTCGCGGTCCGTACAACAGGACGCGCGTCCTCTCCCAGACGCTTACAAAGCCCTAAGAGCCGCGACGGGAGCCGTTGCTACCGTGACCTCCTGGTGCTCCGGCGCATCCTCTTCATCGTTTCGCTGGCCACGCTCGGTTTCGCGTGTGCTGCCTCTGCGCCGCTCGTGGCTGCTCGCTCGGCTGCACCGGGTCCGCCGACTACGAATGCCACGACCTCCGGTACGACGACTGCGCCCGCAACGACCACCGAACCGGTCCCCTCGACGCTCGGCGTGAGCGCGGCGCCCAGTACCGTCGTGATCACCGGCCACGGCTGGGGGCACGGGCTCGGCATGTCCCAGTGGGGCGCTCTCGGCTTCGCGCGGCACGGCTGGTCGTACGACCGGATCCTGGCGCACTACTACCGTGGCACGACGCTCGAGCAGCGGCCGAGCCCGACCGTGCGCGTCCTGCTCCTCGAGGGGAGGAAGCGCGTCATGCTCGCCTCCGAGTCGCCGTGGTCGGTGATCGACGCCCGCGGCGTGAAGGTCGCTCTGCCCGCCGGCAAGCTGGCCCTCGGCGCCGAGCTCGTGGTCTCCGGGCAGACGCTCGCCTCGCCGCTCAGCTTCATCCCCGGGCCCACGCCGCTCTCGGCCGCGGGCAAGCCCTACCGTGGCCGGCTGCTCGTCTCCTCGAACGGCAAGCGCCTCCAGGTCGTGAACGCGCTCAAGCTCGAGCCGTACGTGAAGGGCGTCGTCGGGTACGAGATGCCGTCGTTCTGGCCGGCCGATGCGCTCGAGGCCCAGGCGGTCGCCGCCCGTACCTACGCGCTCGCGAACCTCGCCACGGTCGTCACGGCACGCGCCTTCGATCTCTTCGCCGACACGCGCAGCCAGGTCTACGGCGGCATCCAGGCGGAGTCGCCGGCGGTGTCGGCGGCCGTCGATGCCACCTCGCGCCAGGTCATCCTCTACAACGGAGCCGCGATCACCGCGTACTACTCCTCGAGCTCGGGCGGCCGCACGGTCTCGGCCGCCGAGGCGCTCGGCAGGCCGATCCCGTATCTCCTCTCCGTCTCGGACCCCTACGACACGCTCTCGCCGAACCACGACTGGGGACCCGTCCTCTACGACGCGGGAAAGGTCGCCGAGGCGTTGAAGCTCAGCGGAGGCCTGCTCGATCTCCGGACGACCCCCGGCCCGTCGGGCCATGTTGCCAGCGTGACGGCGGTCGGAGCGACGGGCGAGGCCGTCGTCACCGGTTCTGCGATTCGCACGCTGCTCGGACTGCGATCGACCTGGTTCTCGGTGGGTTGGCTCGCGCTCGACCCGCCGCCGAAGGCGGCCTACGGCGTCGCGACGCAGCTGACCGGCGTCGCCCGCGGCGCCGGCGCCGTCACGCTCGAAGGAAAGGCGGCCGGCGGCGAGTGGCAGACCCTTGCGCCGATCACGCCCGACGCGAGCGGGAGCTTCGGGGTCGTCGTCAACCCCCAGGCAACGACGCAGTACCGGCTGGCGGCAGGAGACGTGCGCGCGGCGCTCGTGAGAGTGCCTGTCGAACCGGTCGTGGACGCGTCCGTGAACGCCGGCGCCGTAAGCGGCACGGTTCGTCCGCCGCTCTTGGGCGCGGCGGTGCAGTTGCAGCGCCAGAGCGGGGCGACGTGGGCGACCGTCGCCACCGCCACGCCCGACGCGAGCGGATCCTTCGCCGTCGCCGCCTCGATCGGCCCCGGCTCCTACCGTGTGCGCTGGGCCCCTGGCCGTGGCCTCGCTCCGGGCGTCTCGCGAATGCTGGCGGTCGCGTGAGGAAGGCACTCCTGTGCGCCCTGCTCGCCGCGTTCTGCGCGCCTGCCGACTCGCTCGCGGCTCACTGGGCGGTGGGCGCCCCTCCAGGCCGGTTCGCCGTCGTCGCGGCGCAGCTTCCGGGCGCACGCACACTTGTGCCCGGCCGCGCGCTCCTCGTGCGCGGGGCGCGTCCGCACGTCCGCGGCGCCTCCTACGTGACCCGCCTCGACGGCTCCGTGCGGAAGGTCGCGTTCGCGAACACCGAGCCCTACGCGGAGCGGCAGTGGTATCTGAAGCAGGACAGGGCGTGGGAGTTCTGGCCGCAGCGGCCCCAACTCGCGGGCGTGAAGGTCGCGGTGATCGACTCCGGCATCGATCTCGGCCACCCCGAGTTCGCCGGGCGCGTCGCGGCTGGGCGCTCGTTCGTCGGCGACTCCTGGCAGCGAGACACCGACGGCCACGGCACGTTCGTCGCCGGTCTGATCGCGGCCGATCCCTTCAACGGCATCGGCATCGCCGGGCTCGGTTTCAACGTCGAGCTGCTCGTGGCGAAGGTCGTGGAGGCCGACGGCGTTTCGCTCGAGGCGGAGGTCCGGGCGATCACCTGGGCGGTCCGCCAGGGTGCGCGTGTAATCAACCTCAGCCTCGGAGGCGTGCGTGACCCGAATGACCTGCGCGTCGACACGTTCTCGCAACTCGAGCGGGATGCGGTCGCCTACGCGTACTCGAAAGGCGTGGTCGTCGTGGTCGCCGTCGGCAACGGCCCGGACTCGCCCTCGACGCCGTGGCCCTTCGCCGACTGGCCGGCCTCGCTGCCGCACGTGATCGGTGTCGGCGCGCTGCGAGAGGACGGCTCGGTCCCCGCCTACTCGAACCGCGACCCGCTCTTCGCCGACCTCGCCGCGCCCGGCGACTCTTTGTTCTCGACGATCCCACGGAACCTCGTCGACGCGACACGCTACGGCTGCAGCGGCGAGGCCTACTACTCGGATTGCGGCCCGGCGGAGTACCGCCAGGCGATCGGCACGTCGTTCGCGGCGCCGCAGGTCTCCGCCGCGGCCGCGCTCCTGCTCGGCCAGGACCCGACCCTCAGCCCCGACCAGGTCACGTGGCTGCTCGAGCGCTCGGCCACCGACGTGACGCCGGCGACGGGCTGCCGGAGCTGCGGCGAGGGGCGTGACCGGCTCTCGGGCTGGGGCCGGCTCAACGTGCACATGGCGCTCCAGCGCCTGAAGCAGCGGTCGAGCATCCCGCCCGCGGACGCGTTCGAGTCGAACGACGACGCCGGAATCGAGGCGCACGCCTTCGGCCCGCCGCGCACGATCGTGGCCACGCTCGACTACTGGGACGACCCGATCGACGTGTACGCGATCAAGCTGGCCAAGGGAGAGAGCCTCGTCGCGGAGCTCAGGAGCACCCTCCCGCTCGGGAAGATGCAGCTCTGGACGCCGGGCACCACCCATGTGGGCGACCAGCGCGGCATCCTCGGCAACCGGGCGGCCCGGTCGGCCCCGGTCGGCGGGCAGCAGCGGCTGGCCTTCGTCGCGCCGGTGACGGGCAAGTACTTCCTCCAGGTGAGAGTTGGCTCGCCGACGCACGACCGGCCCGTCTACCAGCTCTCGGTCGAAAAGCAGCGCTCGCCGAAGACGTAGCGGCTGACAGCGCAGGAGCGCCGCTGCGGGCGACGAAAGCGCCGGGATGGCCGACGCCGGTGGGAGCAAGGAGCAACTGCGAGAACCCCGGGTACGAGATCTTCATCCTCGCGCTCTCGGTGCTCTCGCTCGTCAATCTCGTGCTGCTGGTGCTGCCCTTCTGGCCGCTCGACGATCAGCAGCTCGACGTCATCTGGATGATCGACGGAGTCCTGTCGGTCGTCTTCCTCAGCGACTTCACCTACCG
This sequence comes from uncultured Actinomycetes bacterium, assembly GCA_963781435.1. GTDB lineage: Bacteria > Actinomycetota > Thermoleophilia > Gaiellales > Gaiellaceae > PALSA-600. Next base: position 204,602 of record CAWAGR010000021.1, read on the forward strand.
GCTCCTGAAGGCCGACTCGAAGCGCGAGTACTTCTTGCACGACCGGGGGTGGCTCGATCTGATCGGGAGCCTGCCGCTGCTGCGCATCTTCCGGATCTTCCGCGTGCTGCGCGTCGGGCGCCTCGTGCGCGAGTACGGCTTCGGAATGCTCGGCCGCTGGCTGCTGCGCGAGCGGGCGCAGAGCGCGCTCTACGTCGTCAGCTTCCTCGTCATCCTCGTGCTCGAGGTGTCGTCGATCCTGATGCTGCCGCTGGAGGCGCGCTCCCCCGACGCGAACATCACGACGGCGGGCGACGCGCTCTGGTGGGGGATCGTCACCGTGACCACTGTCGGCTACGGCGACCAGTTCCCGGTCACGACCGGCGGCCGCATGGTCGGCGTGTTCGTGCTCATCCTCGGCGTGGGCCTGTTCGGCACCTTCACCGGGTTCCTCGCCAACGCGTTCCTCACCCCAGCCGAAGAAGGAGACGCCGGCCGTGGCCGAAGCAGGCTCGCCGCGCTCGCTGGTCGAAGACGTGCGGCGCGAGCTCGAGGAGCAGGAGACACGCAGCGCGACCTTGCGGGCCCGGCTCGAGAAGCTCGAAGCCGCGCTCTGAGCCTGGATCCACCGATCGCGCGGGCGGTGCGCCCGTCTGGACTCGCCAGGCCGCCGGTCCGTCGCGCCGTCGCGGAGCCGAACGCCCCGCGGTCACGCATTTCGGTGGATCCAGGCTGAGGCGGTTACTGGCTCTCGAGCAGCTCGTCCGCCGATACCTCGCGCAAGACGCGCGCAGGGTTGCCGACGACAAGCGTTCGCGGCGGCACGTCCGTCGTCACCACCGCGCCGGCGCCGACGAACGCCTCCTCGCCGACCTCGATCCCGGGGCACAGCACCGCGCCGCCGCCGACGCGCGCGCCGCGGCGGATCGTCGGCCCGGCGAGCAGCGCGTGCCGCCGCTCGGTGCGACCCATGAAGTTGTCGTTCGTGGTCACGACGCACGGCGCGATGAAGACGTTCTCCTCGAGCGTCGAGTACGCGGTGATGTAGGCGTCGGCCTGGATCTTCGTCAGCGCGCCGACGGTCGTGTCGTTCTCGATCAGCGAGCCGCGGCCGAGGACGACGTCGTCGCCGATCGTCACTCGCTCGCGCACGCACGACTGGTCGCCGAGGATCACCCGCGCGCCGATCGTCGAGCCTGCGAAGACGATCGCGCCGGTGGAGACGATCGTGCCGTCGCCGATCACGGTCGGCGGCAACGCCTCGCGCTTGGCCGTCGAGCGCGGCGAGAGCGTCGGCTGCTTGCCGACGACCGCGCCCTCGAGCACCTTCACGCCCTCGCCGAGCACCGTTCCCGGGTGGACGATCGCAGACTCGTGAACCTCGGCCGGCACTGGCCAGCTCACATTAGACCCGTGCCCCGGCGAGCGACTCCTGGAGCCGCTCGAGGGTGCGCACGACGACCAACCCGTCGCGCGCCTCGACGCCCGTCGAGCCGCCGCGCACGAGGCGCAGGAAGTGGCCGATCTCGAGTCGCAGCGGCTCGTCGTTCGCGATCTTCGGGCTGAAGATGTCGCCGGTGCGCGTCTGCCATTCGCCGTAGGTCTGCGACGGCTCCTCGGAGAACTTCTCGTAGACCGTCACCTTGCGCTCCAGCTCCATGTCGTCGAACACCGCCATCTTGTCGCGACCGACGACCGTGATCTTGCGCAGCTTGTGCGGGTCGAGCCAGGAGAGGTGCATGTGCGCGATCTTCCCGCTCGGGAAGCGCAGGTAGCAGAAGACGACGTCCTCGACGCCCGGCGTCAGGAACGCGTTCCCGTGCGCCCACGCCTCGCGACGGCTCCTCGCCGACGAGGTAGAGGACGACCGACAGGTCGTGCACGCCGAGCGACCAGAGCGCGTTCTCGTCCTTTCGGATCGTGCCCAGGTTCTGGCGGTTGCCGTAGATGCAGAGCACGTCGCCGAGGTCGCCCGAGTCGACGAGCTGCTTCAGCTTCAGCACGCCCGGGTGGTAGAGGAGCAGATGGCCCGGCATGAGCACGAGCTTGCGCTCGGCCGCCAGCTCGACGAGCTCCTCCATCTCGGCGCCGCGCATCGCCGGCGGCTTCTCGACGAAGACGTGCTTGCCGGCCTCCAGCGCCTGCTTGGCGAGGGAATAGTGGGTCGGGACGGGCGTCGCGATCACGATCGCCTCGAGCTCGGGGTCGCCGACGCAGCTCCCCGAAGTCGGCGGTCGCGCGCGCCCCCGGGAAGCGCCGCGCGAACTCGGTGCGCCGCGCCTCGGAGGCGTCGCAGAGCCAGCGCAGGTCGGCGAGGTCGTCCACGTTGCGGACGAGGTTCTTGCCCCACGCGCCGAGGCCGGCCTGACCGACGCGCACAGGCGGCGCTAGAGCTTCCACACCTTCCCCTCGTCCTCGTGGCCTTTCGTCGCGTTGCGGAAGTCGACGACGACATGCGCCCGCCGCACGACATCGCCGTAGTCGATCTCCGAGTGAGCCGTGACGATGGCGACGCAGTCGTAGGCCTCGGGCTCGAGCGGCGAGTGCGTCATCCCTTCGAACTCCGGCACGTGCGGGTCGTGGTAGGCGACCTCGGCTCCTGCGGTGCGCAGCAGGTGGACGAGCTTCTCGGCCGGGGTCTCGCGCGTGTCGCCGATGTCGGCCTTGTAGGCGACCCCGAGCAGGAGGATGCTCGACCCGGATAGCGACTTCTGCAGGCCGTGGTTCATCGCCTGCGAGATCACCGAGCGGCAGAAGTACGGCATGTTGTTGTTGACCTCGCCCGAGAGCTCGATGAAGCGCGTCGAGAAGTCGTACTCGCGCGCCTTCCACGAGAGGTAGTACGGGTCGAGCGGGATGCAGTGGCCGCCGAGCCCCGGGCCGGGCTGGAACGGCATGAAGCCGAACGGCTTCGTCGCCGCCGCGCCGACGACCTCCCAGACGTCGATGTCCATGCGGTCGCAGAGCTGAGCGAGCTCGTTCACGAGTGCGATGTTGACGGAGCGGAAGATGTTCTCGAGCAGCTTGGTGAGCTCCGCCGCCTCGGGTGTCGAGACCGTGTGGACGGTGTCGATCGCGCCGCGGTAGACCTCCGCCGCGGCCTCGGTGCAGGCGGCGGTGAGGCCGCCGACGATCTTCGGGGTCGTCTTCGTCGTCCAGTCGGTGCGGCCGGGGTCGACCCGCTCCGGCGACATCGCGAGGTGGAAGTCCTCGCCGGCCTTCAGGCCGCTTCCCGCCTCGAGCAGCGGCTTCACGATCTCGCGCGTCGTGCCCGGGTACGTGGTCGACTCGAGCACGACGACCTGGCCGGGCCGGAGGACGGCCCCGAGCTGGCGCGCGGCGCTCTCGACGTAGCTCAGGTCGGGCTCGCGCTGCTTCGTGAGCGGCGTCGGCAGCGCGATCAGGATCGCGGCGGCCTGCTCGACCTGCCCGTAGTCGAGCGTGGCCGCGATCCGCCCTGCGGTCACATGAGGAGCGAGGTCCGCGGAGGAGACGTCCTCGATGTGGCTCTCGCCGCGGTTCAGGCCGTCGACCACCTCCGGGACGGCGTCGACGAGCAGGACGCGCCGGCCGGCGTCGGCGAAGGTCTGTGCGAGCGGAACGCCGACGTAGCCGGCGCCGATCACAGCGATGTCCCATGCAGCGGGGCCGTTCACGGGCGGGAAGCGTACAGAGCAGCCGCCACGCGCTCGCTCGCATGCCCGTCGCCGTAGAGCGGCCGCCGCTCCTCCGGGATGTGCGCGCGCCGCGGCGGCCGCGGCGATCGCGTCGGGGTCGTCGTCGACGAGCACGTTCGCCCCCTCGGCCACGGTGTCCACCCACTCGGTCGAGGGTCGCAACGTCACGCACGGCACGCCGTACCAGTACGCCTCCTTCTGCAGCCCGCCGGAGTCGGTGAGGATCACGCGCGCCTGCGAGGCGAGCGCCGCGAAGTCGAGGTAGCCGAGCGGCGGGATCGTCGGCAGGTCGAGCCCGAGCCGCGTCGAGAGCGGCTCTCGTGCGCGGGTGCGCGGGGAAGACGAGCGGCCCCTCGACGCGGCGCAGCCCCTCGACGATCCGGCGCAGGCGCTTCTCGATCGTGACGTTCGCCTGACGGTGCACGGTCGCGACGGCGTAGGCGCCGGGCGTGAGGCCGAGCTGCTCGAGCACGCGCGACCGCTCGCGGGCGACGGGCGAGAAGAGCCGCGAGGCGTCGGCCATCACGTCTCCGACGACCTCTCGCCGGCCGGTGGCGCCCTCCATCTCGAGCTGTCTCGCCGAGCGCTCGTCCGGGCAGAGCAGGAGCGCCGCGATCGCGTCGACGGCGACCCGGTTGCGCTCCTCCGGCATCGTCTGGTCGAAGCTGCGCAAGCCTGCCTCGACGTGCGCGACGGGCACGTCCCCGGCAGCCTCGGCGCCCGCGTAGGTGGAGTTCGTGTCGCCGTAGACGAGCACCCAGTCGGGCCGCTCGACCGCGACCGCCTCCCGGATCCCAGGCCCCATCAGCCCGGGGTCGGCGTCACGCACGTCGAGCCGGTAGCGCGGCTCGCCGAGACCGAGCTCCTGAAAGAACACCTCCGACAGTTCAATGTCGTAGTGCTGCCCGGTGTGCAGCACGATCTCCTCGATCCCGGCCTCCCGGAGTGCCGCCGAGAGAGGAGCCGACTTGATGAACTGCGGCCGGTTCCCGACGACCGAGAGAACAAGCATCGGTCGCTAGACTACGCGCGCTTTCCGGGCCGTTAGCTCAGTTGGTAGAGCAGGGGACTCTTAATCCCAAGGTCGAAGGTTCGAATCCTTCACGGCCCATGCCCGAAGTGCCTGAAAGCATGCGGTTCTTGGTCGCATTGCCGCCGTCGAGGACGTTGGCCTGTCGAACTCGGTAGCCCCGTCTGGCCGGACAGGAGCGTAGCGACGATCCAGTGAGCCGAACCTCGCGTCGGAGGCCGGATCGTCGTCTACGAAACTGAGTGGCGGTTCACCGTGCGCGTCGTCGAGTAGTGCATCGGCCAACGGAGGCCGCATAGTTCGCGGGCGGCGAGTTCGGCGGCGACGACGTTGCCGGCGTCGATCGCTCGGCGGAAGATCGCGGTCGTGTGGCCCTGAGATGTCGTGTCGTTCGCTCTCCGGGGCCGGCGCGTCGGAGCCTACCGCGCGCGCATAGGCGTGGCTAGACACCGCTGCCGGCTGATGTCAGGCTCGCCCTGTGGGCGCCGGCGCTGCTGGGGTGCTTTTCGCGTCGGGCGCGGGCTCGGCTACCTCGACTGCTCTCATAGCGGCGAGCGCCGCCGTTTTGGGCGGATTGCTCAGTGCGTTCGCGACCCGCAGCGTAGAACGGATGCGACTAGAGCACGCGCTCCAGGAGAAGGCCGATCAGCGAAAACTCGACGCGGTTCTGAGGTTCACGAAGGCGGCGTTCGCATGGTTCGACTGGCTTATCCTCATGGCCGAACAAGGAATCGACGATGAGGTTCTCGCGGAGCACAACCGGCGTAGTCGAGAGCGCCAGGAGGCCTATCGCGAACTGCAACTTACGTGCTCCGCCGAACTCTTTGGCTGGCTCCGCAGCGACTACGACCCGCTTGAGCGCGAGGTTCGAGAACGAATCGGAGCGCCCGCTCGTTGGGGAGAGCCGGTGCCTTCCGACACAGCGGAGCTTCGTCGTCGCTACAACCAGATGCTCTACAAGGACATGATCGACCGATTCCGCCCGGAGATAGTGAGTCTGAGAGAGCCGCTCTCGACGAAGAGCGGGCTGCGCGGACTCCGCCCCTAACACTCCTGCCAGGCTGGATTCGCGTACGGTCGCGCCAGGGCGACATTCGCTCTCGTCACCCCCGGCGGCTCGACGCTCGGCCCGTTCGAGCTCGACGACGACGAGACCCAAGACGGCGCTGTCATCCGCCGCGACGGTGAGTCGGACAGGCGCGTCATCGGCCGCGTTGAGACGACGACCCGGAGCGCTTCGACGTGCTCGAGGCGCCCGAGTCTAGAAACAGGACCCTACGGAACCGGGGCCACAGCACCTGAGCGCTGGGTCGGCACAGTCCGGTCTGGCGAGGAGGATGTCCGCCCATGCCAAGGGGATCGAACTTTCAGAGGCCGTATCCGCCGGAGTTCCGGCGTGAAGCGGTCAGCTTGGTCAAGGCCAGCGGCGCTCGGTGCGCGAGGTCGCTGGCGAGCTGGCGTCAGCACGGAGTCGCTGCGGATCTGGATGCGACAGGAGCTCGACCGCGGCGAGCGCGACGACGGCCTGACTACCGGGGAGCGCGACGAGCTGCGCCGGCAGGTGGCGAGCTCGAGCACGAAGGTTCACGCTGCCAGCCGACGTCCGAAAAAACGCCGATCATCATCGGCGCACCGGACGAGGACGGCGCCCCGATCGCGAGTCGGCGTCGACGTTCCGCGGACACGAGTTCATCGAGTCGATCGACCGGGGGTGGTGGTTCGACGCAGTGATTACCGAGGCTACGGCGGCGCTCTGCTCAAGGACATCTCGGCGTTCCAGCCTTCCCTGTCAACGCTCATCGCCTGGCCGTTTCGCTGCGAGACCGTGTGCCTGGGCACGGTCGAGGTCTACCGGCGGACCTGCTGCTGCCAACCGATCATCATTGACGACCCGCGCATTCCCGATCTCATTCGCGATCTCAGCCGCTACGTCGAGGTGCTGCCAAAGTTCCCTCCGAAGCCGCCTGGGCCTGACCCGGCGCCATTCGATCCGTTGCAGACCCCCTTCTTCAACGGCGGGGCCATCAATGAGTTCGCACTCAACGCCCCCGCCGACCTCGCCGCGCTGACGTCGCTTCACAGACACGCCGCCGCGCGGTACATCACTGCACGCCCGCACCTTCTGCACCGCCTCTGCCTGTGCGGGCCGCCAAACAAGGTGGCGACGGGCACCATCAACCCTGACGGCACCTTCAACATCTGCTGGCGCGATTTCCCACGCCTCTTCCGCCCCGAATGCAGCGACAGCTTCGCCTATGTCGTGAAACAGACCATCGGCGGAACAACGACGACGATCTACGACGGGGTAGCCGCCGGCGCCTGGTACTCAAGCAGCGACACTCCTGAACTCCTCTCGTACGACCCCAAGGCGTTCACGTGCAGCGAGACAGGAACCGACCCGGACGAGGCCGTCATCTACCTCGACCTCATCGGCGATACCGAGAGCCACGAGCTTACAACCCCTGACAGCACCGGCTGGGACCGTGTACAGGCGCCGACTGCGACATCAGGCCTGCTCTTCCCGAATCCTGATCCGTCGAAGGGACACCTCCGGAACCTAGGCCGCCAACTCGAGCTCACGTACCTTTTCAGTGAGCAGTGCAAGGCTCCGGCGATCGACGCCAAGTACTACCGCGTGAGCGTCGCACAGGCCGATAGCGCTGGGAATCCGACCGGAACGCACATCTACTTCGGCGACGGACTCGCCTGGCAAAAAGTTGTGGGCGGCGACATCGTCCCCGAAACACTCGGCCCCTTCACGATCGGAACTGAGGCGAACCTCTACAAGATCCCATACGCCAGCGACGCGAACTGGACGGGTGCGGGCAGGTACCACGCCCTCATCGACACAACGAGGGCAGTGTTCAACGTGCCTCTCGCATCTGACATCGCATCGGCAGCAACGAATCATCTCGTGACCTTGGAAGTGTTCAACAGCACGGGCGAACGGATTCGCCCGGTGGGCACACCGGCGTCCGGTCAGCCCGGCGCCGAAGTGGCCAAGGGCTTCGAGTTTCGTCGCTGGTTCCAGCCCGGCGGAAGCGTCGGAGTCGACACGCACAACGTGCCGTTCGCGGCCCTCACGCACCTCTTCTGCTGGGACAACCGCGCACCGGTCGCCGACATCACGAGTCTGGTGATGAACGGCCTCGCGTCACAACAAGAATGCCAGTTCCTGGTCGGGTCCGAACTCGCGACGTTCGGCATCGAGTACCGCGCCTACGTGCCAGATCAACGCTTCCAGCAAGCGCACAGGATCGGGTGGATCCGCGGACTCAACGCCTCCACTGCCAACGGAGGCGTAGGGACCCTACCGACGCCATTCAGCCCAACCAATGCTGGGAAGCCGCCGGCCGCAGCCGTGAACAGCGGCACCAACACGTTCGGCCTGATGCTTCGGCGCATCGACTCATCTGTGAGTCCTCCCGTCGTCGTAACGCTGCCACGCTGCTCCTTCGCTGTCACCCTGACGACTGAGGCCAAGACAACTGACGGAGCCAACTTCTACTACCCGTACGCGCAGGAGGTCGCGGCGTTCGCGTTGGAACTTCAGCCATCTCCCTAATCCCGGGGCATTCGCCTACATCCCGACCGGTGCGCCGGCGCGCGTAGAGTGCGTGCATGCTTGACTCGGCCAGGGCGCGGTCGAGTCGCGTTGTCCGGGAGGCGTTTCGCGGCAGGAGCGACGGACGTATGCTCACCGCCGAAACCCCTTCATGAAGAACCGCTGGATTGCGATCGCGTTCGCCGCGTACCTCGCGGTTGTCGGCCTGGCGGCGGTTGTGATCGGGGTCCACGACGCGGCGCTCGCAGGCGCGCGGCTCGGCGTCACCGCCGGGGCCGTGGTGCTGATCGCGGCGGGCGCGGTCGACCTCGTCGCAGCGTGGGCGCTCGTCCGGCTCGGGGACGCGCGGTGCCCGCAGCGGGTGTTCATCGCCTTCCTGCTGACGACGCTGATCGGAGCGTACGCGTTCGTCGCCGCGATCAAGACCGGCGGCGACCAGCGGCCGGTCGTCGCCGTGGTCGCCGGCCTCTTGGCCGCCGCGGCCCTCGTCGGCGCCCGGATCGCGTGGCGCGACGGTGCGGGCGGCAGGATCCACGTCGCCGCCGCGGTCGCCCTCGGGCTGCTCGGCATACTGATCGGCGTTGTCGAGTTCTGGTACCAGAACCACTACGTCCCCTCCCAGCTCGAGAGCGCCGTCTCGCTGCACGTCCAGCTCAAGCTCGAGGCAGTGCAGAAGAACTTCGACGTGATCCGCGCGACGATCGACTCCGAGGACATCGGCGCCCGGAACGTCAGGGTGATCGGCTCGACGTACACGCTGACGGGATCGCGCGTGATCCGCTGCGAGCGCAAGGCGACGCCGGCAGCGGTGCAGGGCGTCTTCGGCGGCATCCTCCCCGACCCGCAGCGGAGCCGGTTCATGGCGAACGTCTGGGAGGAGCAGCCCGCGAGCGTTCTCGCCGCTGGCCGCTTCGCCGGCGACGGGATTCGCCTCGACGCGAACGTCCGGGCGAGCCGCGACCTGATCTTTTTCGTCCCGCGCGGCCGCTACCAGCTCCTGCGCTTCCGCGCCCAGCTGTTCGCGGTCTCAGCCTCGATCCCGCTCGCGGCGCGGCCGCCGGACAAGCGCCACCCGCTGATCTACGGCAACAACCTGTTCAAAATCTGGACTATCGCCGACTCGAGCTGGTTCCACGACCTCGTATACGGCCGCGAGCGCCAGGTGATCACGCGCTATACGATCGTGGGCCGGCCAACGGCGACGTCGGCCTCGCCGGACATCGTCGTCGTCGCCCGTTTCCCGAACCCGACGTGGAGCGGCGGCGTCCCAAGCGAGGCGACGCTCGAGAGCATGTTCGCCCCCTCCATCCGGACGGCCGCGCCCACCCAGCCGTTCGCGGACACGGAGCTCGCGCTCGAACCGATCGCCGCCCCGGGGCCGGGCGACTACGTGCCGCCCGGCTGCGCCTGAGCGTCGACCGGTCGCACACGCGATTGGGCGCGACATCGCCGACCCGCCGACGGCGCGCAAGCTGGTCGGGCTCGACTGACCCTCAGGTTCTGCGGGGCGAGGCTCCCGTGCGTCTCGTCTTGGACTCGGGCCGATTGTGGTCAGGTCTGGCTGGGGTGTAGCGGCAACGCGGGGGCAACCAGACCCACCGAGACCGGCCGAGATCCGGGCCGATCAGAAGGGCCGAAGAAGCGCTTGAATCCAGAGAGCCCGAGACTGGCCGAGATCGTTCGGGGCAACTCTTAATCCCAAGGTCGAAGGTTCGAATCCTTCACGGCCCATAGACGACCCGTTTGGCTCACGGGGAGTCAGACGAGATCAGGAAGGTTCGGAATCTCGCGGTGAGCAGCGACTTCCAGCATGTCGAAGCTGGGAGTCGCCGCAGTGGTGCGGGATCGCGGAAGAGTCGTTTCCGAGCGTCTGAGTCACGCGGTTGAGTCACGCCGAGTTCGTGAGTCACGAGTGACGCGCGGCCTGTAGATCGTCGTCACGAGGGGCGGCGCAGCGGGGCTACTCCGCTCGCTGCCACGCCCCCGGACGTTTGCAGCGTCGCGGGGGCTTCTCTCGTGCGAGGACGCGTTTCACTGGTGCTAATCGTCTCGCTTCGACTCGACGCGCACTGTCGCCGCGCCCGCGCCGAACCGCGACGGCCACGTCTTGCCGCACGCCGTGCAGGTCGAGATGGACGTTACGCCGTTGAGCGCTGAGAGCGAGCTTTGCGGGCGTAGACTCGACGCATCGCCGAAGCGCTCAGCCGCTTCGGAATGTTGCGTTCGTCCCGAGGGGAGGGGAGAATCGCGCCGACCGGCCATCAGAAGGAGGAGCGATGAGAAGACGATTGACCGTGTTCGCGATCGCGGTAGGCGGATGCGTGCTGGCCGTCGGCGTCGCCATCGCGCTGGCGACGCCCGGGCCGCCGCGTTACCCGAACTTCGTTTCGGTGGTGCCGCATCACTTCACGGTCCAGAACAACCAGCAGCACGAGTTCCTGCGCTTCTCGAACGGCGTCGCGAACGTGGGTGACGGTCCGTTCCGCATTCGCCCGGAGAACATTGGCGGGTTTACGCACGGCATCCAGGAAGTGCTCGACGACGACGGCAACATCGCCTTCAGCGCGGACGTGAGTCAGTTCGTGTTCCACCCCGAGCACAACCACTGGCACATCAATGCAGTCGCGCTGTTCGCGTTGCACAAGGGACTGGACGACGGAAGGGGGGGCGTCATGGAAGTGGCGCCTATCGGTGGCACGTCGCTCAAGACGACGTTCTGCTTGATCGACTGGATCAAGCTCGACGGGAACTCGCCCAACAACGCGCGCGCCTTCACGGAGTGCAAGCCTGACGCCTACCAGGGCATCTCCGTCGGTTGGCTCGACCAGTACCACCATTCGCTCGAGGGCCAGGAGGTCGAGATGACCGGCGTTGCCCCGGGCGTCTACTACTTCGTCACGACGGCCAACCCGGACCACAACTTCCTCGAGACGGACCTCAGCGACAACACGGCGTGGGCGAGCTTCCGGCTCTCGCGCAACAGCAACGGGAACCCGAAGATCGCCGAGATCTCGCACAGCGCCTGCTCGGGCTCGCTCTGCGGCGAGGATCTCCCGAATCGCTGAACGAGGTTCCACGGCCGGGCGCTCACCCGCCCGGCCGTGGCCACCGTTCTCTAGATTCCCGTGCTCGGCGCAGCCGGAAACCTGGCTACACCTAGCCACCGGGCGACCTCCTTCTCGGGCCACTGGCTGTACAGCAACCAGCCTGGATAGCAAGCGAGACACAGATGCATCATCGATGCAATACGCCTCATGGTTGGTGTACGTGTACGTCGGACGGCGATCCAACCGGACAGCTATCCTTACTTGATACTCCAAGTAAGGAGCGCCATGGACGTAGCCGCCCGCATCAGCTCCAAAGGCCAAGTCACGATCCCGAAGCCGGTACGCGAGGCCCTCAACCTTGGTGAGGGTGATCAAGTCGTCTTCCGCGTGATCGAGGGAGGCCGCGCGATTCTCGCCCGGACCCCAGACCTGCTCGAGCTGGCCGGGAGCGTGCCCGTGTCGCCCGACGTGCGTGGCCTTCCGTGGGACGAGATCCGCCGGCGCGCTTGGGCGAGTCAGATCCGCGGTTGACCGCCTTCGTCGACTCGAACGTCCTCGTCCGCCACCTAACCGGCGACCCGCCCGAGCAGGCCAGGCGGGTGAGCGAGTTGCTCCGTGCCGGCGAGGACATGATCCTCATCGACTTGGTCGTGGCGGAGGTCGTGTACGTCCTCGAGTCGGTCTACGAGGTTGACCGCGGGCGCGTGGCCGAGCTCGTCCGGGCGATCGTCGGCTTCCCCGCGGTGGCCGTCGCCGATGAGGCGTTGCTTTTCCGGACCCTCGAGATCTACGAGCAGTACCGGATCCACTTCGCCGAGTCCTACCTGGCGGCTTGTGCGGAGCTCTCGGGCGTCGGTGTGGTCGTGTCGTTCGACCGCGACATCGACCGCGTGCCGACGATCCAACGCTTGGAGCCGAGCGCTTGAATGGCTTCGGCCTCGGTGGCTGAGGAGTGACCGAGCACATCAACGTCTTCTACAGCGACGAAGACGGCGCTTTCGTCGCTGACATCCCGGACCTCGACGCCTGCTCTGCCTTCGGCCTAACAGCGCTGGACGCTCTGAGGAACGTGGAGAGGGCCGAGGAAGCCTGGCTCGCGGCCGCCCGCGACGCGGGCAAACCGATCCCTGCGCCTCGCTACCGGCCGGCGATCTACGCGCGTTAGTGACGCGGACCAACCGCGCCCGGACGCGCCCAAACGCGTCAGACGTGACCGTACGCGCGCACGGCGTGCCCCCACCGGTGCCCCACGGAGCCAGAAATATCGCGATTAGCAGGGCTGTTCGAATCCTTCACGGCCGATCAGGAACAGGCTCCTTAGGGAATCAATCGGCTGGCCGATGATTTTCGCCGTGCGACGCGCCTACCCGGCGCCTTCTGCACGAATACGCGCCCGGCGCGACCGATGAGTCTCTGCACCCGGAGTTTCCTGCGGGCAAACATGCCGCCTGCGTCCGCCCGCCGCGTTCAGCCTTGCGGACCCCGCTCGGTCGACGAACGGCGGGGTCGTCGGGCGCCGGCGAGCGCCGGCAGCGGCTTGCCTTCGAGGTTGCGAGGCTCGACCTCGAGCAGGTGCATGATCGTCGGGGCGATGTCGAGCAGGTCGATGTCGCCCAGCCGGGATCGGGCGACACCCGGGACCTGCCACGACGAGCAGCCCGCCGGGCCGGTGCTCGCCGGTGCGACCCCAGCCGTTTGCTCCCTCGATGAGCCCCGACTTGACCGATGTCGCACGCACGATCGCGGCCTCGGGGGACCGGCCTGCGTGTTCCCGAGCGGCCCTTCGTCGCTCCACTCCACCAGCAGGTCGGGCAGCTCGGCGACGTGGGGGCCCTGATAGAGCTCGACCGTGCGGACTACCCGCCGGATCAGCGGCCGTCCGGTCTCGGGATCCTCGAGGGCCGTCAAGTCGGTCGCGAGCTGCTCGCAGAAGCGATCCGCCTCGGCACCCGGCTGGAGTCGGCCGGCCGGCTCGCGCCCGGCGAGGTTTAGGCGGATGCCGCCGACGGGAAGCCCGTTCGCGACCGGAAAGCAGAGGCTGCGCTCCGGGTCGGCCCAGAGCCGCGGCAGCTCGTCGGCTGCTTGGGCGGCCGGCCGCAACGGCCGCACGACCGGCTCGAGTCGAAGCCGGGCCTCCGTGGGCAGCGTGCGCCAGAGCCGCCGTGCCACCGTCCGGCCTGCACCCGGACGAGACTCCGATTCCTCCTGGGCCGGCCGGGCGGCGACCTCGAGCCGGAAGAGGATCTCGGGCAAGAGGAACTGCGCGCCGTACTGGTGAGCCATGCCGTGCGCGACGACGAGGATCACGATCGCGTCACCGGCCTCGGCGACGATCTCGCCGATCGCCGTATCGATCGACCGGTAGACCCGGAGCAGCGGGTCGCCGACCGCCGCTGCCAGTTGCGGGTCGTGGCTCGGATGCTCGGCGTCGTGAAGATGCCAACACTGGTGCCCGGTGCAGTGAGCCTCGGTGAAGACCTGGATGAAGAGATCCCAGCCACCGCGCGCGAGGAGCGTTCGGGTGAGTCGGCCCTTGAGCGATGCCCCCTGGACGAGACGGTCGACGAACGACTCGTAGTCGCGGGCCGTCCGGCGCGCACCGTCGCAGGTCCCGGTCTGGGGGTGCGAGCCAAAAGTGGACGTGATCTCGTCGCGCAGGTCGGCCGGAAAGGCTTGAAACCCGTAGAGGCCGTCGTGCGCGCCCCACTCGACGGTCTGGATGCCGTTCAGGTTCGGCGCCAGCCTGCTCAGCGGCACGTCGAGGACGGCCACCCTCCGTCCCGCGCGGCTTGTCGGCACCCAGAACGGCTCGCAGCGCTCGGGCCTGTCGGCGATTCGCTCGTACGCGTAGCTTCCGGGCCGAAGCTGGGCGAGGTAGTGAACTCCGTGGCGTGCGGGGCCGACGCCGGTCGAGAACGAGGGCCACGTCGCGCCGATGAAGAAGCCGTCGATGCCACGCGTGTGGGCGACGGCGCCGCTGTCGAGCAGCGCCCGCAGCGCCGGCAAGAGACCCTCGCCCGCCCAGCGTTCGAGCAGGGCGGGATTCGCCGCGTCGATCCCGAGCACGAGGACGCCGGTCGAGGTCGGCATCTCACCTCCTCGCTTTCGGCCGTAGCAGTGCGGGAGCGGCCGCCAAGAGGCGCCAGCCGCCGGGGTACGAGAGCGCGCGCAGTCGCATCCTCCAAGCCTCCCGCAGGTCGCCCCTCTGCGCGAGCACGTCTGCCGCCGTCCAGCAGGTCGGCGCAAGGCGGAGCTCGAACCGCCGTTGCACATCAGGCGGAAGCTCGAGCTCGAGAATCCGGCGCAGCGCTGCCTCCTGCCCGAGCACGTACTGCGGACTCTTCGACTCCGACGACGGCGTGTCCTCGTGGTAGACGACCGTCGGCTCGTCGAGGAACGCCAGAGTCGTGACGCTCGTCAGGCGGACGGCGAGGTAGGTGCACTCGAGGTAGCGGGGCATTCCGGCGAAGACGGAATCTGCGACCGCGTCCGTGCGGGCGAGCCACGACCCGGGGAGCAGCCAGTTCTGTGCGAGGAAGCAGCGGAGCGGGTCCGCCTCCACCGCCTGCACGTCGGCGAGATGCACGCTGTCGCCGGAGTCGCCGCGGCGGATGCCGTTCGTGACCACCGCACCGCACTCCGGCCGCGACTCGAGTGTCCGGACACGGAGGATGAGCGCGCCGGGTAAGAGCTCGTCGTCGTCGTCGAGCTCGGCAAACCACGGCTGCTGCACGAGCTTGCGGCCGGCGAGCAGCGCCGCGGGCAGGTCGGCTCGCTCCAGCACGAGCGTTCGCACGCGAGGGTTGGCCTCTACGTCCTCGAGGAGCGAGGCGTCGACCGCCGGCCCGTTGAAGACCACGAAGGGGGTCGACCGCACGCCGTCCTGCGAGAGGACACTCTGAAGCGCCCTCCGTAGGAGCGGGGCTCGCTCCCGCGTTCCCAGGGTGGGCATGATCACGGCGATCTCGGGCAAGCTCACAGCGCGTGTCATACACGATGGAACTCGACGGGCGATCTCTCGACGGCGCGGTTCTCGAGACCGACGTTTGCGTGGTCGGGGCCGGGCCCGCGGGTCTGACTCTTGCCCGCGCTTTCGTAGCCGGGTCGGCCGACGTCCTGGTGCTCGAGAGCGGCGGGCTCGGCTCCGAGCCCGAACTGCAGCGTCTGAACGAGGGCAGGACGGTCGGCGACCGGTACGCCGGGCTGCGGGTGACGCGGCACCGGCAGGTCGGGGGGACGGCGAACCTCTGGAACACGCCCGTGGGCCCGGCTGCGGGTGCGAAGTACGTCCCGCTCGACCCTTCGGATCTCGCCGGTATGCCGGAGCTGCCCTGGAGCGGTTGGCCGCTGCCATGGTCGGAGCTCGAGCGTCCATACCGCGAGGCCCGGCGCATGTGCGGCCTTGGCGCCTTCGACGACGAAGGGGCCTCCCGGGCCGGGCCGGATCGGCGACCGCTCGACCTGACAGGGGTCTCGCTCGAGACGCGGATCTATGAGCTGGGACCTGCCCGGATCTTCACCGAGGAGCAAGCCGAAGTGCTTCGGGCGGCGCCGAACGTCCGTCTCTGCCACCACGCCACCGTCTGCCGGCTCCTGCCGGATCGCGGCCGCGAGCGCGTGGCAGAGGCGCTCGTCGGCGCCCTCACCGGGACGCGGTTTCGGGTTCGAGCCGCCGTGTTCGTGCTGGCGGCCGGCGCAATCGAGAACGCGAGGATCCTTCTCCTCTCGGAGGCAGGCGGTGCCCAGGGGTGGCTCGAAAGCACGTCCGACTGGGTCGGTCGCTGCTTCATGGAGCACCCGCGCGACCATGCCCTCACGCTCGTCCCGCGCGAGGGGCTGTTCGATGAGGCAGGCTTCTACGACTCGCACGTCGCCCCGGACGGCGCGCACGTGCAGGGCCGCATCGCGCTCGCCGAGGAGCTCCGCCGGCGAGAGCGGCTTCCGAACGTCTCGGTGACGCTCGTGCCGCGCCTCCAGCGGCGACGCCGGTTGCGAATGCCCGGGAGGACCGGTCGCTATCCGCCAGCGGGCACGTACTGGTCGGAGCGGTACGTCGCCCCGGACGAGAGCTCGGCCGGCGCCCCTCGCGCCGCACGTCGGCACGACGCGTTCACACTGCTCCTGAACCTCGAGCAACCGCCCCGTCGCGAGAACCGCGTTGTGCTCGCGACGCGCCGTGACCCCCTCGGCCTGCCCGCGGCGGAGCTGCGCTGGCGCTGGCGAGAGGAGGACCACCTGGGGCTCGAGCGTGTGCGGGCTGCGGTCGTGCGCGAATTCCAGGCGTGCGGGCTCGGGCGCGTGGAGATCGCCGCGCAGCAACCCGACCCGAACGGACACCACCATGCCGGGACGACGCGCATGAGCCTCGACGCCGGCTCCGGCGTCGTCGACCCGACCGGACGCGTGCACGGCACCGCGAATCTCTACGTCTGCGGTGCGTCGGTCTTCCCGACCGCGGGCTTCGCGAACCCGACGCTGACGATCGTCGCGCTGGCCTTGCGCCTGGCGTCTCATCTGGGCACGGACGCGCCGGGGCCGTAACCTCACCTCTGGCAGACCTATGATTTCGTTGGTGATCGCGCGGTTTGACGACGCCGTGGAGACGGAGTCGGGGATTGTCTACGCGGGGCCCGGAAGCCAGCGGTGCACCGGGTAAGGGTTGCCCCGCGGG
The DNA here is from genome assembly GCA_963781435.1 of uncultured Actinomycetes bacterium. Taxonomy (GTDB): domain Bacteria; phylum Actinomycetota; class Thermoleophilia; order Gaiellales; family Gaiellaceae; genus PALSA-600. Next base: position 221,571 of record CAWAGR010000021.1, read on the forward strand.
GCGAGTTCGTCGAGTTCTCGCTCGACGATGTCGAGCAGTCGATCCCCGGTCGGTTCGAGCAGCAGGCCAAGCGCTTCTCCGATCGGATAGCGCTCAAGACCGCGGGCGCCGATCTGACCTATTCCGAGCTCGACGACTGGGCAAACCGGATCGCCCTGGCACTCCTCGAGCAGCGTGGCGTCGATCTCCAGCCGGTCGGGCTCCTGTTCGGGCAGGGCGCGTCTTCGGTCGCCGCCACACTCGGCGTGCTGAAAGCCGGCAAGGTCTACGTGCCGCTCGACCCGTCCTATCCGCCTGCGCGGATCGCCCTCATGGCGAGGCTGGCCGGTGTGGGGCTCGTTGCGACCGACGCCTCGCATGCTGGGCTTGCGAACGGCATCGGGTGTGACCGGGGCCCCCTGGTCGTCGATCGCCTCGGTGATCCGGGGAACGGTGGGAGCGCGGGCGTGGAGGTTTCCCCCGACGCGGTGGCGTACATCTATTTCACTTCGGGTTCCACCGGCGAGCCGAAGGGCGTCTTCGATTCGCACCGCAACGTGCTGCACAACATCCGCCGGTACACGAACGCGCTGACGATCGGCCCCGACGACCGGCTGACGCTTCTCCAGTCCCCTGCCTTCAGCGGCTCGGTGTCGAGTCTCTTTTGCGCTCTGCTCAACGGTGGGGCCGCCTACCCGTTCAACATGGGCGAGCAAGGCCCGACGCGGCTCGCCGACCTCCTGATCCGGGAACGGTTGACCATGTACCACTCCGTGCCGGCCATCTTCCGGAGCGTGGTGGGCACCGGGAACCGCTTTCCGGAGGTCCGTGTCATCCGCCTGGAGGGGGACCGCGCTTCACGGCTCGACGTCGAGCTCTACCGGAGGCACTTCGGTCCCGCGTGCGTGCTCGCCAACGGGCTCGGAACGACCGAGACCGGTCTGTGCAGGCAGTACCTGATCGACGTCGACAGCGAGCCCGGAGACGGGATCCTTCCCGTGGGCTACCCAGTCGCCGACATGGAGGTCGCGCTTCTCGACGACGATGGCCTCGAGGTCGAGTCCGGGGAACGTGGCGAGATCGCGGTGCGAAGCCGTTATCTCGCGCTTGGCTACTGGAGGCGGCCCGACCTCACGAGCGCTGCGTTCGGGCCCCACCGTGCCGGAGACCCTGAGCGCCTCTACCGCACAGGTGACATGGGCCGATTGCGAGACGACGGGTGCCTGGAATACCTCGGCCGTAAGGACTTTCAGCTGAAGGTGCTCGGCCACCACGTCGATATCGCCGATGTCGAGTCTGCGCTGATCGGTCTCGATGAGGTGCGGGACGCGGTGGTCGCGACGCGCGAGGGGCCGCGCCGCGAGGCGGAGCTCATCGCATATGTCGTGCCGCGAGACGCGCGGCTCCTCGACCCGGGGGCGCTTCGCGGCGCGCTTGCGCACATCCTCCCGCGTCACCTGATTCCGACCCGCTTCGTGCGGCTCGACACGCTTCCCCTGGGCGACAACGGCAAGGTCGACCGCAGAGCGCTGCCGGCGCCGGAGGCGATCGAGCGAGAGCAGACGCCGCGGGTCGCGCCCCGCGACGCGCTCGAGCAGCAACTCGTCGACATCTGGGAGGACGTTCTCGAGCGCTCGCCGATCGGTGTCGACGAGAGCTTCCTCGAGCTCGGCGGCGATTCACTTGCTGCCGCTGTAATCGTCGCACGGGTCGAGAGCGAGACGGGCTTGCGGATGACGACCGCCGTATTCCAGGAGCAGTCGACGATCGCGACTATCGCAGAGGCGCTGCAAACGGGCGGGTCGCGAGAGGACTTGCCGCTTGTGGTCTTCAACCCGCTGGGCCCGCTGCCGCCGTTGTTCCTCGTGCACGATCTCGACGGCGAGGTCGCCCGCTACACCGATCTTGCACGACAGCTCGGCGAGCGCCAGCCGGTCTGGGCCCTGCGGTGCGCCACTGAGCCCGACCGGATCGAGCTCATGGCCACGCGCTATCTCACCGAGATCCGTCGGATCCAGCCCACGGGTCCGTACCGGCTCGGCGGCTGGTGCTTCGGAGCGGTCGTCGCCTTCGAGATGGCCCACCAGCTGCGCGCAGGCGGAGAGCAAGTGGCGCTCCTCGCCCTGATCGGGATCAGCGCCTGGGACTTTCCCCGACTCGTGGCTCCGGGCGCCTGGCGTCGCTATCAGCTCAGCAACCAAACGGGAGTTCCGCAACGGCCGCGCCTTCTGCGTATCGCCCGCCGGCTCATGCGCCCGTTGCGCGTACCCCCGCGTGTGGCAACACCCAGCGTGACGTCCATGAGTCGGGACGCGTTCGCCCGGTACGTTCCCAAGCCATACCCTGGTCGCCCGGTTCTGCTCCTCTCCCGGGAAGAGACTGCGACCTACTCGTCGCAACCTGCCTCCGACTGGGCGGGACTCGGTACCGAGGGTGTCGATGTGCGCGAGCTGACCGGCTACCACGACGCGATCCTCGCCGACTCGAACGTCCGAGAGCTGGCCGGGCACCTGTACGACCTGCTCTTGCCGACCGCCGGTCCAGAAGCTCCGACGACAGGCTGAGCCGCCGTCAGGCGTCGCCGGTGATCGATCTGTCCTTCTCGGCTTCCGACGTGCGAGAAGGGCAAGCTCCTGGAGCTGGAGCTGACGATCACCGCGCGGCGGGGGTGCGGCGATGCTGAAGCAGCCAGTCGAGGACGCTCGAGGCGAGGCCCCGGGTTTGGAGGGCGAGGATCGTCGCCTGGTGATCGGCTCCGGGAAGGGTGACGAGCTTCGTTTGGGAGCCGCAACGCTCGAACACGGATCTCACGGCCAGCGGCTGTCCCGACTGGTAGCGGGGATCGGCCTGTCCGAGGAGAAAATATGCGGCGAGGTGTGCTGACGGGCACGACTGGACGTAGGGAACGCCGCCCGCGACGTACGTCACAGCTGCGAAGCGGCCTCCATCGTGAAATGCGTACCAACCGAGGTAGTCCGCGCCACCCGACCAGGCGAATGCGTATTCGCGCGCGCGGTCGACGGCGAACCTCGCCTCGACCCGGGCGATCTGGCGGCCGAGCCAGCGGTCGTCGTATCCCCGCGAGTACTGCAACCAACCCCACCAGCTGTTGGTCGACCCCGCACCGTTGGGGAGCCGACAGCCCAGGGCGGTGGGGCACTGAGGCGCGAAGAGGATCATGTTTCGGCTGCGGGTCACCGGCGACATGAGCGAGGCAATCAAGTTCGGGGCGCCTTCGTCCCCGTGCAGCGCCACGACGAGCGCGGCCGGCCGCGCCGGATCGTAGCCTGCGGGAAGCGCGACCAGGCAGCCGGCGCACGGCCAACCACTGAGGACGCTGATCGCGCGGTTGCCGGCCGCGGATGGCGCGGCGGTCGCCTTGTGCGGAGCGACTCACCACGCACAGGGCCGAGAGCGCGATCAAGGTGACGCCGACTCTGGAGGTTCGGATCACTACCCGGAGTGTGACACGCGGGGTTCGTCCTCTCCGAACGAAGCCCCATCAGAGCCGGTCCGCCCGAAACCGGGTCGTCGATGGAGGCGTATGCTTTGGTGCAATGTCGAGCGTCGAGTCCCGGGGACGAAGGGCTCCAGGCTCGTCGGCGACGGGATCGCACCCCGCGGGCCGGTCGCCGTCGAGGGGGTCGAGACGGCTGCGCTCGAGCGCCCTGCGCCTCATCGTCTCGGGCGCACTTCTCGCCGGACTCCTGACGCTCGCGCCGGTCGCCCAGGGCCGAAAGGCCGCGGACCTCTCGCTGATCGTGACCTTCTCCTTCGACGGCGCGGTCACGGTCAAGCTGCCCGACGGGACACCGGTCGGGTCGACGAGCGGTGCGGGCACGCTGATCCCGGCGGGCTTCTACAAAGTGGTGCTCTTCGGCCCGGGGGAATGCATCAACCTGCCGCTCTTCTATCTCACCGGCCCCGGCGTGAACATCGCCGACGACATGCGCGGGGGCGAGGTGGACACGCACGCGCTGGACGTCAACCTCCTGCCCGGCTCGACCTACACCTGGCACCTCGACAAGTCCCAGGCCATCGTCTACACGTTCAGGACCTCCGCAGACGTCGTGGGCACGCAGTCCGCGAGCGCGCGGTTCCTCGACGAAGTCGTCCTCCAAGCTGGACTCACAGGACATCGTGGGCTCCGCACTTCTCCCTCGCCGCGGGACGCTGACCGGCGCGGTGAGCGCTGCCGGACGGCTCACCGTCTCCTACAAGGGCAAGAGCGTGACCCACCTGAAACCCGGCCGGTACACGATCGTCGTCACCGACAAGAGCTCGACGAACGGCTTCATGGTGGAGAAGCTCAAGTACAAGCCGGTGAGCGTCAGCGGCCCGGCGTTCGTCGGCAAGCGCTCGGCCTCGGTCAAGCTGACGGCCGGCAAGTGGTTCTTCAAGCCGGCCGCCGGCAAGGCGACGTACTCGTTCGTCGTGAGCTAACACATCACGGAAGACACGAGGTCTCGCCGGCTCCGCCGCATCCCCCACCGGGCCATCGCCCGCTGTACGTGGACGGGACGGAGCCGAAGTCGTCCGGGCCGCCGAAGACGACCGCGATCTCGCGGCCGTTTCCGAGCACGATCCGCCGGGGGTCGCCGGGCGCACGCTCGCCCTCGACGAAGACCCGGAGCTCCTTGCCCTTGCCGGTGCAGTGGCCGCCGACGCAGCTCGAGTCGAGGCGAACGCCCCATTCGTCGAAGAACTGGCCGAGCGTGAACGTGCCTGGCCGGTCGGATTCGATGTGAATGATTCCGCTCGGGCTGTGGGTGTGAAGAGGCGAGTTGGCGACCTGGGCGAAGAAGCCGTGGCCCGTCGCGCAGTCTCCGCTCGCGGCCGCTCCTAGCCGACACGGCCCGACGTCTAGAGGCTCGACAAGTCCGACGACGCCCGGGACCGTGATGTTCCGCCCGTTGACGATCACATCCAGATGGACGTGGTCGTGGCGGATCACCCGGCCGATCACCGGGATCAGGCCGGCGCGGCCGATCTGGCTCAGCGTGCTCGCGGGCGGCCCCCACGGCGCCGGCGTCGTCCGCGGCTGCGTCGACGGCGGCGACGCGGCGACGAGCGCGCACGGGTCGATCACGCGAGCCCGAGCGTCGGCGGCGTGCAGCACGAACGCCGGCGCCTCGAGGCTTCCCTCCCCGTCCGTTGACATGAAGGGGACACCCTTTCCTACCGACCAGAGCCAGACCTGATGCCCCCGGAACGTCACGTTTCCGGTCGTCGTATCGACGGAGGTCGAGCCCGACGAGTCGAGGCTCGCCGTGCGGCCGGTCGTCTTGTTGCGGAGCGTGATCGTGCTCGGGCCGTTGAACTCGAACCGAAGAGCCGTGGTGGCCGCCGGATCGATCTGCCCCTTCTGTTTCACGGTGATCTCCAGCGGGAAGGGACAGAGACGCGTGTCGACGCTGTGGGACACGCGCGTCGAAGGTGAACCGGCAAGTCCGACCCCGGAAGCCGTCGCGAGCGAGCAGGAGGATCGCCGTGACCCCACCGGCGGCGAGCGTTCGAGTCAAGGGGACGAGCCGTCTCACTCGGGACCGTTTCTCTCCTGACATCAGGGAGGGGCTCTCAGGGGGCGACGGTGAAGTGGTTCTTCTTGGCCGCGGATGAGTAGAACATCCATTGCCCGGCCTTCAGCTGAAGCGTCACCGTGTGCTTGCCGACGAAGGACGAGCCGGTCACCGTGACCGACTTGCTGTTCGGCCTCCCGATCGTGAAGCCACCCTTCGGAGTCTTGTCGTCGACGGCGATCTTGTAACGCCCCGGCTTGAGCGAGGAGACGCGCTTCCCCTTGAGGCTGAGGGTGAGCTTGCCGGCAGCGCCGACCGTCCCGATGAGCGTGCCCCGGAAGGGGACGGCCTTGATGCCCGTCCCGATGAGCGAGGAGTTCGACACGGATCCGGAGGACGCCGGGGTCGAGCGACTCCCCGACGAACCGCTCGTCTCGGCAGCTCGACCCGTCGCCGGACGTGCTGAACACCACGCGTGTGAGCTCCGGGTGGCGGGTGTCCTCGTAGGTGTAGGTGGAGCTCGGCCGGAGTGTGACTTCCTGCAGCTCTCTCGGGTTCTCGCACGGAAGCAAGTCGGACGACATGTTCATCCCGGGCCCCGTGAGGTGAAACAGGTGGAAGATGTCCCGATCGTCGGGGACGTCGCTGTTGACGATCAACAGGTAGGTGCCAGGCGGGATCACGACGCCCGGGGCGCTCGAGGTGCGGATGCGCGTCCCGTTGCCCAGGACCGCCTCGAGGGAGCCGTTCAGGTTGACGCTCAGCGTCAGCGACGGCGCTGCGGCCCGGGAGCTCTGGACGCCGAGCGCTCCGGCCAGGGCAATCAGCCCGACGAGGACGGTTGCGAGCCGGATGCGATGTGGGACGACGGTCATTTCGCTGCGACGCCTTGAGGTGATGCCACTACCTGCGGCCGAACCGTGGCGGTGAGCCGAGGGTACAGCCCAGCCTGGGCGAGCTCAAGAGCCGCCGAGGGCCATGTTGTTCGATGTACAAGTCTCCTGGCCGGTGAGAAGCTCGCTCCCGACGCCAGAGAGGTGAGGCCTCCAGGTGACACGATCGTTCCCCGCGACTCGAAAGCTCGCCGCCGGCGGGGCCACGGTGATCTTCGTGCTGCTGGCAGCCGTGCTCACGGGCGTCGGGCTCGCCGGTTCACCGTCGACTCAGACGTTCCACAGCGTCGATGCTCGTCTCTGCCCGTTCACCTTGGACGTCAAGGTGACGAGGAAGCTCGAGCTCCGTCGAGTGGGCGCCACGAGAGTCAAGATCTTCGGCCCGACCGAGGTCACCCTGCGCAACAAGACGACCGGTCGCACCGTCGTCCTCAACGCGTCGGGCACGTCCTCCCTGGACCCGGCGACGGGGAACGTCACGTTCTCGGGACGCCAGCTCTGGCTGGGGCAGACAAACCACGTGCCCTACCTGTCCACGGTCGGCAAGGGAAGCAGGCAGGCCCCGCACTTCGTGCTCTCCGGCGCCGACCTGCATCGCCGCGTGATCGACCCGTGCGCGCTCCTCGCCCCGCCGCCGCCGACGCAGCCGGTCGCGACACCGGCGCCGTGGGAACTGCCCGCGTTCGCGCTGAGCCAGATCGACTACGCCGGCCTGACCCCGCTGATCGGCACCCCGGTCCGCCACGACCACGTGCACCTCGATCTGATCGTCAACGGGCGCAAGGTCACCATTCCGGCGGGTGTCGGACAGGCGGAGCCTGTCGACGTCGGTCCCGGACCCTGCCCACCTCCGCCCGAGAGCCTTTCGATCGGAGATTGCGCGCCAGGCCACTTCTTCACCGCGAAGGTCACCGCATCGCCGCTGCAGGCCCACACGTGCGAGCGGAATCATCCACATCCAGTCCGACCGGCCGGGGACGTCTTTCACGCTCGGCCAGTTCTTCGACGAATGGGGCGTCCGCTTCGACTCGAGCTGCGTCGGCGGCTACTGCACCGGCAGCGGCAAGGAGCTGCGCGTCTTCGTCGACGGCAAACGGGTGTCCGGCGACCCTCGGAAGGTCGTGCTCAGCTGATCGCCAGGAGATCGCAGTCGTCTTCGGCGGCCCGGGCGAGTATGGCTCGGTTCCGTCGACCTACGCCTTGCGCTGGCCCGTGGGATGCGGAGGGGCCGGGGAGCGCTCGTGCTTCCCGTAGGGCAAGGACCGATCCGGATCGCGGTTGCCTCGACGCCGCTGACCTCGACGCTCGAAGAGGCCGTTCCGGCGGCTGTTGCGGCGGTGGAGGAAGCCGGCCGGCTGGGCGCACGGATCGTCTGCCTGCCGGAGACGGGCCTTCCCGGGCACCGCGGCCAGGCCCGGCCCGTGCCGGACGTGTCGAGGGCCGCGCTCGACGATGCCCTGCACGAGGTCGCGGAGGCGGCTCGCGGAGCCCGGGTCGTGACAATCGTCGGAACCGAGCGCCCGACGCCTGCGGGCCGCGAGATCCTCTCGGTCGTTCTCGGCGCGGACGGGACAAGGCTCGGCGAGCAGGCGAAGACTCAGATCGACCCGTCCGAGGAGCCGCACTACACGGCGGGAACCGGCCGCCGGGTGTTCACGGCCGCGGGCGTGACCTTCGGGATCGCGATCTGTCACGAGGCGTTCCGCTACCCGGAGATCGTCCGCTCGCTCGTCCTCGGAGGCGCGCAGGTCATCTTCGTCCCGCATTTCGTGACGACCGAGGACGGCTCGCTGCCCGCTCGCTGGTGCGATGCGTCGAACCCCTACAACGAGAAGGCACTCCTCTGCCGGGCACTCGAGAACACCGTCTTCCTCGCCGCGTCCAACGTGGCCGGACCCGACCAGGGCTCGGCAACCTGCATCATCGCCCCGGACGGCGCGCTCGTCACGAGCCTCGACTACGGCGCCGTCGGCGTCGTCGCGGCCGACATCGATCTCGACCGAGCGGACCGCCTCCTCGCACTGCGCTGGGCGCCGGAACGCAACATCCAGGCAGTCGACCAAGCGGACGGAGTGGCCTGAGCTCCGAGAACATGCCGGCGTAAAGCGGACGAGCGATCAGCCGAGCGCAGCGCGGAAGCGCGGCTCGGCGGCGGTCTGGTCGAGCCGTGCGAAGTGCTCGTCGGCGTAGCCCGCGAAGTCGAAGTCGAGCTTCGCGATCGCCTGCTGGACGACGCCCCACATCGCCTCGCGAAAGTCCGACATGTAGCGCATCAGGACGTGCACTTCGGGGTCTCCGCCGCCGTAGGCGTCGAGCAGCTCGCGGTCGCCGGCCTCGTCGAGGCCGTTCGAGACCGCGAAGTTGGCGAGGTCGAAGGCGGGGTCGCCCATGCCCGCGTACTCCCAGTCGACGATCCAGAGCCGCTCGGCGTCGTGGATGAAGTTCGCGGCGAGCAGGTCGTTGTGGCACGGAACGGGCTCGAACGGGCCGCGGCGCCGCTCGATCCGGTCGGCCGTCGACTGCGCCTCTGCGTGGCCGGGTGGAAGAGGCACGCCGCGCTCGCGGGCGATCGCCGCGTACGTCTCGACGACGCGGAAGGCGTCGAACCGGCCGGGGATCGCGGGGCCCGCGTGAAGGCGCCGCAGCAGCGCCGCCGCCTCCGGCACGGTGACCCGGCCCACCTCGCCCTCGACGAAGCGCGTGACGAGGTAGCCCTCAGGCTCGAGGAAGGCGACCACCTCCGGCCCGATCCCGAGCGCTGCTGCGGCGAGTGAAGCCCCGTGTTCCACGCGCCGGTCGATCCCGAGCAGCTCGGTGTCGTTGCCGCCGATCCGCAGCACGAACGTCTCGTCTCCGGCGCGCACCTTGAAGTTGTGGTTCGTGAGCCCGCCGCCGAGCGGCTCGACCGACTTCGACGCCGCCGGGCCAGACTCGCTCGACGATCTCCTCGATCACGACCGGATGCGCTGCGCCTTGGGGGTCGAACAACGGCTCCGACGCGACCTCGCCCGCCACCCACTCGCCGAAGATCTCCGCCTCGACCGGCTGTCCGGGCTGCGCGCTCTCCGCGGGCAGGTAGGCGTAGGCGATCGAGCGCTCGACCGAGTACCCGTAGCCGCCGCTCGTGACGCGGCCGACCGGGTCGCCCTCGACACGAACCGGCTCCGACCCGAGCGCGACCGCGCGCGGGTCGGCGAGCACGAGGCAGCACAGGCGGCGCTCCGGCCGCTGCTTCCCGAGCAACGCCTCGCGGCCGATGAAGTCGCCCTTGTCGAGTGAGACCGCGAACCCGAGCCCGGCCTCGTACGGCGTGTCGTCGGGCGTGATGTCCGAGCTCCACACGCGGTAGCCCTTCTCGAGCCGCAGCGAGTCGATCGCCTTGTAGCCGCCTGCGACGAGGCCCAGCTCGCGACCCGGATCCCAGATCGCGTCCCAGAGCGCGAGGCCGAACTCGGTGGGGCAGTAGAGCTCCCAGCCGAGCTCGCCGACGTAGGTGACGCGCAGGGCGAGGCACGGCACGTTTCCGACAGCGAGCTCCCGGGCGCGCATGTAGGGGAAGTCGAGCGGCGTCGTCGTCAGCGGCTGGAGGATCTCGCGGCTCGCCGGGCCCCAGAGGCCGAGGCAGGCGTACGCCGAGGTGACGTCCTCGACGGTCACCCCGGCCGGGGCGTGCTCGCGGATCCACGCGAGGTCGTGCTGGCCGAAGGCGGTGCCGGTGACGATCAGGAAGCGCTCCTCGCCGAGCCGCGTGACCGTGAAGTCGCACTCGATCCCGCCGCGGCGGTTCAGCATCGAGGTGTAGGTGATCGCGCCGACGTCGCGCACGACCTTGTTGGCGCAGAGCCGCTCGAGGAGCTCCGGAGCGCCCTCGCCCGAGAGCTCGATCTTGGCGAAGGAGGTCTCGTCGAAGAGCGCCGCCGTCTCGCGGCAGGCGAGGTGCTCGGCGCCGATCGCGGGCGACCAGAGCCTCCCCGCCCAGCCGCGCGGGCGGAGCGACTCGTCGCCGCGGGCGGCGTTCGGCTCGAACCAGTTCGCCCGCTCCCAGCCCGACTTCTCGCCGAACGCGGCTCCCAGCTCGGCGAGGCGCGGATAGGCAGGCGAGAGCCGCAGCGGCCGCCCGGCCTTCCGCTCGTGGCCCGGGTACTTGACGTCGTAGTAGGTCTCGTACACCTCGCGCGTGCGTTCAAGCGTGTAGCCCTGCGAGAGATAACTGCGGCCGAAGCGGCGCGAGTCCATGTGCCAGGCATCCAGCGACGGTGTCCCCTCGACGATCCACTCGGCGACGAGCTGCCCGAGCCCGCCCGCCCCGGCGAGCCCGTGCGCACAGAAGCCGGCCGCGGTCCAGAAGCCGCGGACCTCGGTCGGCCCGAGGATGAACTCGCCGTCGGGCGTGAACGCCTCGGGCCCGTTGATCAGCTTGATCACCTCCAGCTCGCCGAGCGAGGGGACGCGGACGAGCGCGTTCTCCATCAGCTCCTCGAACCGCGGCCAGTCCTCGGGGAGCAGCTTGCCGTTGAAGTCCGCCGGGATCCCGTCGAGCGACCACGGCGCCGGGTTCCGCTCGTAGCCGCCCATGACAGGCCGCCCGACTCGGGCCGGAAGTAGACGAGCAGCGACGGGTCGCGCATCGTCGGCATGTCGCTCGGCAGGCCCGACGGCTTGGTGATCAGGTACTCGTGCGCCATCGGCACGATCGGGACGTTCACGCCCGCGAGCGCGCCGATCTCCTTCGCGAACATGCCGCCCGCGTTGACCACGACCTCGGCCTCGATCGCACCGCGGTCGGTGACGACGCCGGTCACCCGCCCACGCTCGACCGGGATCGCCGTCACCCGCGTCTGCTGGTAGATCTCGGCGCCGCCGCGGCGCGCGCCCTCGGCGAGCGCGAACGTGAGCTGCGAGGGGTCGATGTAGCCGTCGGTCGGCAGGTAGGCGGCGCCGAGGACGCCGTCGGTCGTCATCGGCGGAAAGAGCCGCTGCGCCTCGTCAGCCGAGATCAGCTCGAGCGGAAGCCCGAAGGTCTTCGCCCAGCCGGACTGGCGCGCGAGCTCCTCCATCCGCTCCGGCGTCGAGGCGAGCCGCAGCGAGCCGACCTCGCGCCAGCCCGTCTCGAGGCCGACCTCCTCGCCCAGCGTCCGGTACAGCTCGACCGAGCTCATCATCATCTTCGTCAGGCTCAGCGACCCGCGCAGCTGCCCGACGAGGCCCGCGGAGTGGAACGTCGAGCCGCTCGTCAGCTCGGCCCGCTCGACCAGCACGACGTCCCGCCAGCCCGAGGCGGGTGAGCCAGTAGAGGATCGCGCAGCCGCCGACACCGCCGCCGATCACGACGACGCGGGCGCGGGTCTTCAACTCACTCGGGCGTGACGTACGCGCCGGTGAGGCCGCCGTCGACCATGAACGTCGAGCCGTTCACGTAGGAGGACTCGTCGCTCGCGAGAAAGAGCGCACCGTTGGCGATCTCGCGCGGCTTCGCCAGGCGGCCGGTCGGCCAGTGGATCCGGCGCCGTTCGAGCGCGGCGGGGTCGTCGCCGAAGATGTTGAGCAGGAGCGGCGTCTCGACCGGCCCCGGGCAGAGCGCGTTGACGCGGATCCCCTCGCGCGCGAACTGGACCGCGAGCTCGCGGCTGAGGGCGAGCACGGCCCCCTTCGACGCCGTGTAGGAGATCTGCGAGGTCGCTGCGCCGAGGATCGCCACGAACGACGCGACGTTGATGATCGAGCCGCCGCCGCGCTTGCGCAGGTACGGGATGCCGTGCTTGCAGCAGAGGAAGACGCCTTTGGCATTGACGTCCTGCACGCGCTGCCAGGCCTCGACGGTGGTGTCGAGGATCGACGCGTCGTCGTCGGGCGAGATGCCGGCGTTGTTGTAGAGGACGTCGATCCCGCCGAAGCGCTCCGCCGTCGCGGCGCATCATCGCGGCGACGCTCTGCCTCGTCGCTCACGTCGGTCGCGAGCGCGAACGCCTCGCCCGAGCAGGCGGCGACCGTCTCCTCGGCGGCGGCCAGGTTGACGTCGGCGGCGCAGACCTTCGCGCCCTCTCCGGTGAAGAGGATCGCCGCCTCACGGCCGATCCCGCCGCCGGCGCCGGTGATCACACAGACCTTTCCGTCCAGGCGTCCCATCTACCTATCCCTCCGTCGAGAAGAAGACGTTCTTGAGCTCCGAGTAGCCGTCCATTGCCTGCATGCCGAGCTCGCGGCCGAAGCCCGACTGCTTGAAGCCGCCGAACGGGGTCGATGGCCGAACCGAGCTGTTCGAGTTGACCGAGAGCACGCCGGTCTCGAGCGCGCGCGCGACCCGGATCGCCCGCGCGCCGTCGCGCGTCCAGATCGAGCCCGAGAGCCCGTACGGCGTGTCGTTCGCGATCCGGATCGCCTCGGCTTCGCCCTCGAACGGAATCACCGCCGCGACCGGGCCGAAGACCTCCTCCCGCGCGATCCGGTCCTCGTTCGAGGCTTCGACGAGGGTGCACGGGTACCAGTAGCCGGGCCCGTCGGGCGTCTCGCCGCGGAAGAGGGGCTCGCCCTCCACGAAGGAGGCGACCGTCTCGCGATGCGCCGCCGAGATCAGCGGGCCCATCTCGGTCTCCTCGAGCGACGGGTCGCCGACCTTCACCTTCCGGGTCGCCGCGACGAGCAGGTCGAGGAAGCGGTCGTAGACGGAGCGCTCGACGAGGATGCGCGAGCGCGCGCAGCAGTCCTGGCCGGCGTTGTCGAAGACGGCGTAGGGCGCCGCGGCTGCGGCGCGCTCGAGGTCGGCGTCGGCGAAGACGACGTTCGCCGACTTGCCGCCCAGCTCGAGCGTGACGCGCTTGATCGTCGACGGCCGCGCCGCGCATCACCTCGGCGCCGACCTCGGTCGAGCCGGTGAAGCCGATCTTCGCGACGTCGGGATGCTCGACGAGCCGGCTTCCGACCACCGAGCCGGGACCGACGAGCACGTTGACGACGCCCTCGGGGATGCCGGCGTCGAGCACGAGCTCGGCGAGGCGGAGCGCCGAGAGCGGCGTCAGCGCGGCCGGCTTCAGCACGACGGTGTTGCCGCAGGCGAGCGCCGGCCCGAGCTTCCAGCTGGCGATGTTGAGCGGGAAGTTCCAGGGGACGATCAGGCCGACGACGCCGAGCGGCTCGCGGAAGGTCGCGTCCATGCCCCCCGAAACGGGGATCGTTTCACCACAGTGCTTGTCGACCGCGCCGGCGTAGAAGTGGAAGCACCTGGGCCACCATGCCGACCTCGCCGCGCGCGCCGGAGATCGGCTTGCCGACGTTCTGCGACTCGATCTGGGCGAGCTCTTCGGCGTGCTCCTCGACGAGCGTCGCGAGCCGCCGCAGCAGCCGCGCCCGGTCGGTCGGGGCGACCGCCCGCCAGGCCGGAAACGCCGCCTTGGCGCGCGCGACGGCGGCGTCGGTCTCCTCGAGCCCGGCCTGCTGGAGCTCGGCGATCGGCTGCTCCGTCGCCGGGTTGAGCACGGTCAGTCCCACGGGATGATTCAACACGGTCGCGACCTGCTGCGCGCGCGGACCGGCCGACGTGCCGGTCGAGACGGCTCAGCTCACTGGTCGATCGATGCTCCGTGATCAACGCGAATCGCGGCTCGGTACGACGCGAAGCCGTTCGACCGCGTCACGACCGTGCGGCGGGGCGAACCGGACTGCCCGTTCGGTCAGGAATCAGGAATCAAGCGCCTTCCGGACCACCAGGCGCCGAGGAGGAACACCGGGGCGGCGCAGAAGACGCTGGTGAGGATCACCTCGAACCAGCCGTAGTGCAGCACTAACTCGCCCGTTTCCGGATCGGGCATTTGGACCGACCGCAGTGCCATGCCGACGGCGATCCCGACGGCCAACGCAGCTATGCAACCGAGCGCCATCCTCATGGCTCGAGTCTTCCTGTTCTCGCCGCCGCTCGCAACCCGCTACCCGCGTTCGAACAGCCGCTCGCGCTCCCAGCAGGTGACGACCTGGTCGAACAGCCGCTGCTCGGTGCGTCCGTAGTTCAGGTAGTGGTCGACGACCTCGTCGCCGAGCGCCGCCCGCGCCATCGTGCCCGTCTCGAGCGCCGCGATCGCCTCGCGCAGCGTCGAGGGAAACCGCTCCGCGTCCGACTCGTAGGCGTTCCCTTCGAGCGGCGGTGGCAGGTCGAGCTCCTTCTCGATCCCGTGGAGACCGGCGGCGATCAGCGCTGCGAACGCGAGGTACGGATTCACGTCCCCACCGGGGATCCGCGTCTCGATCCGCCGCGAGGAGCCGTGACCGACGATCCGGAAGCCGCATGTGCGGTTGTCGCGCCCCCAGGCGAGCGTCGTCGGCGCCCAGCTCTCGGCCGTGTAGCGCTTGTACGAGTTGACGTTCGGCGCCAGGAAGAGCGCCAGCTCGCTCGCGCACGCGATCCAGCCGGCGAGGAACTGCCGGAACACCTCGCTCTCGCCTGCGAAGGCGTTCTCCCCGTCGCGCCACAGGCTCGCGTGAACGTGGCAGGAGCTGCCGATCCAGGTGTGGTCGGGCTTCGCCATGAACGTGATCGAGCAGCCGTTTGCCTGCGCGATCTCCTTGGCGCCGTTCTTGTAGACGACGTGGTTGTCGGCCATCCGCAGCGCGTCCGCGTAGCGGAAGTTGATCTCGTGCTGCCCGGGCCATGCCTCGCCCTTCGAGCTCTCGACGGGGATGCCGGCCGCCTGCATCCCATTGCGGACCTGGCGGATGAAGCTCTCGTCGTAGGTGGTCGCGAGCACGTGGTAGTCGAGGTTGTACGGGACCGACGGCGTCAGGTCGCGGTAGTGCTTGTCGTGGGCCTCGGCGTAGGTCTCCTTCAGCAAGTAGAACTCGAGCTCCGAGCCGATCATCGGCTCGAATCCCGCCGCTCTCGCCCGCTCCACCTGCCTCGCGAGCACCTGGCGCGGCGAGGCGACGACCGGCGAGCCGTCCTCCCAGGCGACGTCGCAGAGGACGAGCGCCGTCCCCTCGAGCCAAGGCACGCGCCGCAGCGTCGCGAGGTCGGGCCGCAGGTGGAAGTCGCCGTAGCCGCGCTCCCAGCTCGCCATCGCGTAACCCGGCTGAGGGTTCATCTCCATCTCCAGCGCGAGCAGGTAGTTACAGCCCTCGAGCCCGTGCTCGACCGTCTCCTCGAGAAAGTAGTGCGCCTCCTCGCGCTTGCCGAGCAGCCGGCCCTGCATGTCGGTGAACGCGCAGACGACCGTGTCGATCGTGCCCGCGTCCACCTCGGCGGTGAGCTCCTCGAGCGTCAGCACGTGCCCATCCTCTCGGACCGCGAGGGGCGCCGCGTGGCGCCCCTCGCAGCGAGCTTCGTCAGGTTCCCTCGAACTCCGTGTCGGCCGGCAGCAGGAACTCGCCTTCCTGCCTCGCCTCGAGCTCGGCGAGCTCCTCCTCGGTGCCCATCCGCACCGGGCCCTTGAACCAGTGCCGGGCCGAGATGACCCACCAGCCGCCGAAGCAGAGGCCGATCCCGACGAACCAGAGGATGGTGTAGTTCGTCAGAGACCAGGAGAAGTTCTCCGACCACGGCAACCCGTCGTAGAAGAGCGGCAGGCTGAAGAGGACGGCGATCACCGCCACCCAGAGGAGCGCGATCGTGTCGATCCACTTGTAGTGCCGCCCGAGGCTCCAGGCCCCGTGCTCGAACCGGTCGCCGAGCCGGAGCCGCAGGAACACCGGCAGGACGAACGCGATGTAGAGCCCGATCACCGCGATCGCCGTCCCGACCGCGTACCCGACGAGGTAGTTCCAGATCGCCGGGATCATCAGCACGCCGGCGAGGACGCCGATCGCGAACACCGCGTGAACCGGGACGCGGTGCTTCGAGATGCGGCGCCAGAACTGGTGCCCCGGTACGGCGCCGTCGCGCGAGAAGGCGAACATCATCCGTGAGGCCGACGTCGTCGAGGCCGTCAGGCAGAAGAACTGCGCGACGATGCAGATGAAGAGCAGCGCGTCCGACCAGTTCTGGCTCATCGACGTCGCCCAGATCCACGGCACCACCGCTCCGATGTTGTCGAGCGCGCCCTGGGTGTCCGGGATCGCGAAGGTCACGGCGACGAGCAGGATGAAGCCGAAGATCACCGAGACGACGACGGACATGTACATGCCGACCGCGGCCATGCGCGAGGCCTGGTGGGTCTCCTCGGCCATGTGCGCCGAGGCGTCGAAGCCCGTGATCGTGTACTGGGACATCAGGAGGCCGAGGCCGAACACCAGCCAGAAGATCGGGTGGCCGAAGCCGGTCACGTCGTTGCCGTAGCCGGTTGCGTTCACCTTCTCGCCGAACACGTAGCCGATTGACTGGTGGTTGTCGGGAACGATGATCAGCACGAGCACGATCACCGCGACGCCGGCCATGTGCCAGTACGCCGAGACGGTGTTCAGCATCGACGTGATGCGGACGTCGAAGACGTTGACCAGGCACACCGCCAGCAGGAACAGGGCGTAGGTGAAGTAGACGGTCTCGTTGTAGTTGAAGCCGAACCAGTCGTTCGTGTGCTTCAGGTACGAGAACAGATCGTCGAAGAGCACCGTCGAGAACGTTGCGAGGCCGTAGCCGATCGCGGCCGTGACGGCGATCTGGCCGATCAGGTTGAACCAGCCGGTCGCCCAGCCCCAGCCCGGGCTGCCGAGCTTCGAGGCCCAGTAGTAGAGGCCGCCGGCGGTCGGGAACGACGACGCGATCTCGGCCATCGCGAGCGCGATGATGGTCGAGAAGAGGCCGATCAGGAGCCAGCCCCAGGTGACCGCGATCGGGCCGCCGCTCTCGAACGCGATGTAGTACGAGGTCAGGCAGCCCGCGAGGATCGAGATGATCGTGAACGAGATCGCGAAGTTCTGGAACCCTCCCATCGCCCGGAAGAGCTCCTGTGCGTACCCGAGCTTGTGGAGGGTCCTCTCGTCTTCCGTCAGCTGGATGTGGCTGGGAGCAGGTGCTTCACCGCTCATGCTCGTCCTCCCTCTTCGGATGCCCGTGCGGCCAGCCCGAGCCTGACCAGCACGGTGGTTTGCGCATATATACACCCCTGTCCGGAGCGCCAAGGTGTGATCCCGGCCGCGGGTGAGATGTGGATGAGGGACCGGCGGCTCGGGCTCGCCGAGCGGGTGCTCCAGGCCGTCCAGATCGCGATGCCGGAGGAGCTCTCGCAGGTCTCGTCGATCTACTGAATCTCGCCCGGGGCAACCTCGGCTCCGGCCCGGCTTCGCTCGCGATCGGCGATCTCGCCTCGGGGTTTCCGCCGGCGATCGTCCTCTGCAAGAAAGGGCGTTTTTCCAGGTATTTCAGTTCTCACGGCCGTGCTTGTGACAATCGAGTAGGGTTCTGCGCGGTGCGCCGGGGCTCGATCGTCCAGCTGGTCGTCATCGGCCTCTTGTCGGGCGCGATCGCCACGGCTGTCGCGGTGTTGATCCCGTGGATGCCGACGACGGCGACGAGGCAGGCCGAGCGCATCGAGTTCACCTACTGGTTCGCGACGGTGATCTCGCTGTTCGTGTTCGCGGTCGTCGCCGCCGTGCTCGTCTACTCGCTGATCAACTTTCGTGCGGAGCCCGGCGACTGGTCCGACGGCCCACCGGTGCACGGGCATACCACGATCGAGATCGTCTGGACGGTGATTCCGACGATCCTCGTGACCGCGATCTCGATCGTCAGCGCCATCGTCCTCACCCAGAACAGCGACGCCGGGAACAATCCGCTCAAGATCGGCGTGATCGGCCAGCAGTTCGCCTGGCAGTTCAAGTACGACAACGGCGAGACCTATCCCATCCTGCGCGTTCCGATCGACAGGCGGGTCGAGCTCCAGCTCACCGCCAACGACGTCATCCACTCGTTCTGGGTGCCGCAGTTCGCGCAGAAGCAGGACGCCGTGCCGGGAGCGCCGCAGACGCTCGTGATCACGCCGAACCGACTCGGCACCTATCCGGTGATCTGCACCGAGCTCTGCGGCCTCGGACACTCGCTGATGCGAAGCCAGGCGATCGTGATGACCCAGGCCGAGTACGACGCGTGGTACGAGAGCGGCGGCGGCACGGGCGGCGGGGGCGGAACAGGAGGCGGCACGGCGGAGGCCACGTTCACCAGCAACGGCTGCGGCGCTGCCACAGCTTCAGCGCGATCCCCTCGGCGCAGGGCACGATCGGCCCGTCGCTCGACAACCTGAGTGAGGCGGCCGCGGCCGCCGGACTGCCGCTCGAGGAGTTCATCCGCCAGTCGATCGTCGACCCCGGCGCCTATGTCGCGCCGGACTACGTGGCCGGGACGATGCCCTCGTTCGAGACACAGATCCCCGCTGACGAGCTCGACGAGCTTGTGCAGTATCTCGTGGAGAACACGAAATGACCTCGGCCGAACACGTCACCAACGGGCACTCGAACGGCCACGACGGCCACGCGGGTCACGGGCCGCCGCCGGCGCGCACCGGCTGGCGCCGCTGGACCGGGCCGGGCTGGCTCCGCGTGATCTGGATGATGCCGTTGATCGGCTTCATCGGACTCGGCATCACCTGCGCGATCCGCTGGGCGGCCGACTGGCAGCCGATCTGGTATGCCCCACCGCTCGTCACGGTCGCCACGGTCTCGTTCCCGCTCGGCTTCCTCGCCGCCATCGGCGCCTTCGACTACTGGATCTACTACGCCTCCGGCAGGCCGACGAGGCCCGAGGATCACTCGGGACACGGCGCGCGCAGCTGGCGCGACTACTTCCGTCCCAACACCGATCACAAGGTGATCGGGATCCAGTACCTCGTCACGACGATGTTCTTCTTCGTCGTCGGCGGGATGATGGCGATGCTCTTCCGCGCCGAGCTGGCCGAGCCAGGCACGCAGTACTTCAACCCCCAGACGTTCAACGTCCTGATCTCGAACCACGCGGCGCTGATGATCTTCCTGGTCGTCGTCCCGGTGTTCGCCGGGATCGGCAACTACGTCATTCCGCTGATGATCGGCGCCGCGGACATGGCGTTCCCGCGACTCAACGCGCTCTCGTACTGGCTGCTGCCGATCGCCGGGACGACCCTGCTCGTCGGCATGGTCACCCCCGGCGGCGGTCCGTCGACCGGGTGGACGTGCTACGCGCCCCTCTGCTCGCACCAGCCGCTGGGACAGGTCTTCTTCAACATGGGCGTCCAGTGGGCCGGCGCCAGCTCGATCCTGACCGCGCTCAACTTCCTGGTCACGATCGTGACGATGCGGGCGCCCGGGATGACGTTCTGGCGGATGCCTCTGCTCGTCTGGGCGAACTTCTCGACCTCGACGCTGGTCGTGCTCGCCACGCCCTTCATCGCCGGCTCGCAGTTCTTCGTCATGTTCGACCGCGTGATGCACATGAACTTCTTCGAGGTGAGCGGGGGCGGGTACGTGCTCGGCTACCAGCACATATTCTGGTTCTACTCGCACCCGGCGGTCTACATCATGATGCTGCCCGGGTTCGGGATCGTCTCCGAGATCGTGGCGGTGATGAGCCGAAAACCGATCTTCGGCTACCGCCTGATGGCCTTGTCGCTACTCGCGATCCTCGTGCTCGGGTTCTCGGTCTGGGCACACCACATGTTCGTCGCCGGCATGGCCGACTGGCTGCGCGTGCCGATGATGGTCACGACGCTGCTGATCGCCGTCCCGACCGGGATCAAGATCTTCTCCTGGTGCGCGACGATGTGGGGAGGAAAGATCCACTTCACCACCCCGATGCTCTTCGCCGTCGGCTTCATCGCCATGTTCACGATCGGCGGCCTGTCCGGGATCTATCTCGGCTCGGTGCCGATCGACATCCACGCCTCCGACACGTACTTCATCGTGGCGCACATCCACTACGTCCTCTTCGGAGGCTCGATGCTCACCGTGTTCGCGGGCATCTACTACTGGTTCCCGAAGATGACCGGGCGCATGTACAACGAGAGGCTCGGCCATCTTCACTTCTGGCTGACGTTCATCGGCTTCAACGTCACCTTCTTCCCGATGCACTACATCGGGCTGCAGGGGATGCCGCGACGCGTCGCCGACTACGCCGACCGCTTCGGCGACATCAACCTGGTGCTCTCGATCGCCTCGTTCGCCCTGGGCGCATCCACGCTCGTCTTCCTCTACAACATGATCTGGTCGTGGAAGTACGGCCCGGCCGCGGAGGCGAATCCGTGGCACTCCAACACGCTCGAGTGGCAGGTCAGCTCGCCGCCGCCGATCTTCAACTTCGACGAGATCCCCCAGGTCGTCGGCGGCCCGTACGAGTACGGCGTCCCGAACGCGCGTCACGCGATCTTCGGCGCGGCCAAACCCGAACCGGTATCCACGGAATGACCGTATTGCCGAATGTGTCTGCCAACCCGGTGGCCCCGTCATGAGCCGTAGGCTCGACGGAGGCTCACAGAGAGCGCAGGTGCCGGCTCTGCCGGCACTGGAGCGGGCCATGAGCCGTAGGCTCGACGGACTGGAGCGGGCATGAGCGCCGCAGCCGACGCGCACGTTCCGGCTCACGGCCACGGGGCCTCGGACCACCCGCCGCCGATCCACTACAGCTCGCGGATCAGTCACCTGATCGTCGGCATCTTCCTCTTCATCGGGTCGGAGATCATGCTCTTCGGGTCGTTCTTCACGGTCTACTTCTTCTGCCGCGTGGTCAACCCCGCCACGACTGAATGGCCGCCGGAGGGGTACATCCGGCCCTGGTACATCGCACTCGTCAACACCTGCATCCTGGTCACCTCGAGCTTCACGGTCCACTGGGCGACGACGTCGATCAAGCGCGGGAACCGCACCGGCCTGCAGGCGGGGCTGGTACTCACGTTCCTGCTCGGCCTGACGTTCCTGCTCACGCAGGTCATCGAGTACCACCGGATCGGCTTCAACACGTCCGATGGAGCGTTCGCAGCGACGTTCTTCGGGCTCACCGGCTTGCACGGTTTTCACGTCTTCGTCGGTCTGATGATCCTGTTGATCATGGCGATCCGGTCGTTCCGGGGGCACTTCAGTCCGGAGCACCACCACGGCGTCGAGGTCGGCGGCATCTACTGGCACTTCGTCGACGTGATGTGGATCGTCGTCTACGTGACCGTCTACATCTTGTAGATGCGCAATCCATTCAGGACAGAGGCTGAGGCGTTCCGGTTCGTCTGGCTGACGATCATCTACTTCGCGCTGATCGTGATCGCCTCGCTGATCAACACCTGGCTGGGTCTCGGGGTGTTCATCGGCGAGACGGCGATCCTCGTCTGGTGGATCCTCACGCGCGGACGCCACGAGCAGCCGATCCCGCAGGTCCCTCCGGCCCACACCGAGGACGAGCACCGCATTCTCGTGGTCGCGAACGAGACGGTCGGGGGCGAGGAGCTCCTGACGACGATCCGTCGGCACTCCGAGGGCGTGCGGGAGCACGTTCTCGTGGTGTGCCCCGCGCTGAACTCTCCGCTCAAGCACTGGGTCTCGGATGAGGACAAGGCGCGCGTGGCGGCGCAGGGGCGGCTGGAGGCGTCACTCGCCACGATGCGTGACGCGGGGATCGACGCACGCGGCGAGATCGGCGACGGCGACCCGCTCCAGGCGATCGAGGACGCGATCCGCACGTTCGCCCCCGACGAGCTGATCATCTCGACGCATCCCGAGGGCCGCTCGAACTGGCTCGAGCGCGGCATCGTCGAGGCGACGCGCGCCCGGTTTGCGATCCCGGTGACCCACGTGGTCGTCGATCTCTCGACCGAGCAGCCCGCAAGCGCCGAGGGGTAGATCGCCGCCGCTTGCCGTGCTGCGGCGGCGAGGCGACGACCGAAGGCGGTCAGGCGGAGAACTCGATCTCCGCAGGGAGCCGGTCGGTCTCGCGCTCGTGCCCAAGCTCATCCCGAACTCTCATGTCGAAGTAGACGTAGACCGTGGCGAGCGCGACGAACGGCATCGCCACCGCGTAGACGACCCCCGAGATGAGGTTGAGCCACCCGAGCGGCACGTTCGTCACGAGGATGAGCAGCGCTCCGAAGAAGGGCCCGGCGACCAGGGCGAGCGCCCCACCGACGACGGCGAGCGAACCGACCTTCAACCACCCGTGCCGCACCAGACGCCCGCTCCGCCGGAGAGCGCCGAGCGCAGAGCTTTCTTCGAGCTCGACCACGGGGACGACCAGCCCCCAGCGGACGGCCAGCCAGATCGCAATCGGCACGAGCACGAGCGTGGTCAGGCACACCGAGACCGCGAGAGCCGCGACCACGAGGGCTCCCAGCAGGGGCCAGACGGAGTCGAGGGCCAGGCGGTAGGCACGCAGGGGCGAGATCGTCCGACCAGCATCGATCTCGCTCATCGCCCGCGCGGTCGCCGCCATCACGAGACCGAGCCCGAGCAACGTCAGGGCGGTGCCGATCGCGAGCACGCCGAAGATGAGGATCCCACCGCGCTCGCCTTCGGCCTCGATGCCGACGATGCTCGAGGCGCGGAGGAACGCCGACTGAAGCACGGTCACGATCACGGAGATCGGCAGCGCCAGGATGCCGATGCCGACGAACAGCGGCAGCCGGGCGCCATACATGCGTGCGGCGGCCGCGAAGATCTGGCCCCAGGCGCGTCGGCGCGCGAGCCGAAGAGGCGTCGCGGGCCGCCACGTCGTGCGCGTGAGAGCGAGCGAGATCACAGCCGCGAGGGCAACGAGTGCCAGGAACGCCGGCAGCGGATTGTCCAGGCTTCTCCGCAGGCCGTTCGAGCCGGCACCGACCGCGCCGCAGAAGAAGTCGGTCGCGCGGGTCCCGAGCGTGCCGCCGCCGGGCACGGCGATGCTTCGATCGCGCCAGTCCTCCGACGAGCTGACCGGCGCGGTCCACTGCGACTTGAGGTTCGGGCCCGTCGGGCCGTTGAAGAACGCCCGCTGAAGCTCGCCCCAGCGACCGCTGAACTCGATCCACGGAAAGGCGGAGCGAGCGGCGGCCGGATCGCTGGGGACCGTCTTCACGACCGGGCGGACGTCGAACGTCGGCCCTCGCGTGTCGTCGCAGCCGACCCCCTCGGACGCCGAGCTGCCGAGGTAGAGGGCCTCGCCGAAGAAGTTGGCGTGCGAGCCGGCCGCCGGATGCACGACCGGATGGGTGCTGCCGACAAGTTCGAGCTTGTCGTCGTCCCATGCCGCCCGCTCGGCGCCCTCGTGCTGGCTGTAGCCGATCGACTTAGGCTGACGGGAGAGCGCCTCGCGCGCGCTCTCCGCGTCGAAGACGAGCTGGACCATCTCCCAGTCGCCCTCGTGGGTGTTGTTCCAGTCGTTGAAGACGTAGAAGAACCAGTACTGCAGTGCGAGCTTGCCAGGGTGGTCGGGGTCCGCGGCGACGTGCGCATACACGGTCGGCGGTGTTCCCTCCGTCACGTGGCGCGACCAGCGCTCGTAGTCGCACCCCGGTTGGAGTGGGTTGCCCGGGAAGTCGAGGTGGTACTCGTAGCGGTCGGGGGTGAGATCGGCTGCCGCCGGCGCGATCTTGACGAGGTCGCGACCCCACGGCCCGCGCAGCGCGACGGTCGGCTCGTCGAAGAGCTCGCCGACGTCGATCGGCTCGTACGACTCGCCGGAGCCGCACGGGTGGGCCTGCTCCACGAGGCGCACGACCGGGGCGTAGCGCTCGGCCAGCGCCTGCTCGTCGGCCAGGCCGCCATTTGCGAGCGGAGGAAGGAAAAGTGCGGCCGCCGCGAGCAGCGTGAAGATCCGGTGCGCGAGCGCGCCGGACATGTTCCCGCCGTCGACCTCGCCCTCGTGATCGACGATGGCGGAGGTCGTGTCGACCGAGCCGCCCCACCGGCGCGTCGATTCGGCATGCTCCGCGCGTTTCCGCACGTCGGCGGCCCTGCCCGTCGTCAGAGGTAGCGATCGCGTTGAAGCCGGCGCAGCGCGAAGAAGCCCCTGCTGGGCGGTAGATGGAAGGTCGAGATCCGGAAGAGGAGTACGGCGGCGAGCGCTGGCGCTCATTCCTGGTGGACCAGAGCGTCAGCCGGCCGAGCAGGCCGGGACGCCGGCGCACTGGGCGACGTACTGAGCCACGTCGTCTGCGTCTTGCCCCTCCACGAGGTTCGCGGGCATGCCCGGGCCGCCCGTCGCGGTCTCCGTCTCGGGGTAGGCGATCTGACCGCGGACGACGTCGCGAATCGTCGACTCGTCGAACCCCTGAGCTCGAACGATTCCGAAGGTGGTGTCGAGGTTCGGCCCGACCGTGCCCGTCGTGCCGGCGTTCTCCAGCACATGGCATGAGCCGCAGTGGGTCTGGAAGAGCTTCTTGCCGGCCGGCGCGTGGCCCTCGGTCGCCGTCATATGCGCGACGGCCCCGCAACCCGTCGCAACGAAGGCGATGGCCACGGCGAGGAGCACGACGGGTGCGCGCAGCGGTCTAGAGGTGGACGGCGCCGGCGAGAGAGGTGACGTGGGCATGGTCGAAACGCTGCTCGGTCCTGGTGTCGAAATGCGTCTTTCCCCGGCGCTGACGCTCGCTTTGGCCGGCACCGCCGGGAGTCTAGCCAGCGGTCACCGCAGGTGTTGAGGGAGCCGTCAGCTCCTTCAACGCCTTCCTCGCGGCCGGTGCGAGCGAGTCGTCGGGCGCGAGCTTGAGGAACGTCTTGTACGCCGCGATCGCCTCGCTGGTCTTCCCGGCGTCCTGCGCCCTCACCGCGAGCTGGTACTGGTTCGTGGCGTCCTTCGGGTTCAGCGCGACGAGGCGCTTGGAGACGGCGAAGGCCTTGCCCTGCGTCTCCATGTACTTCGCGTAGGCCTCGGTCGTGGTCGCGCTCGTCGATGTCGAGACTCCGGTCGCGATCGGATCCTGGAGCGCCTGCGCCAGCGGTGAGCTCGCGGACGGCTTGAACGTGTTACCCGGCGCCAGAACCCGTGCCTTCGACTGCGCCTCGACGTACTGCTGTGCGAAGTCGTCCGCGCGGCGAAGGTAGAGCGCGCCGAGTTCCTGGAGTGCGCCGTCATCCTTGGGCTTCAGCGCCGAGTAGCGCGTGAGCGCGACGATTGCCTGCTCCGTCTCGTCCTTCTGCTCGAGTGCAGTCGTGAGCTCCCGCCAAACCGCCGGATCCTTCGGGCTCTCGCGTGCCTGCTTCTGCAGCGACGAGACCGACGAGCCGCTACTCGTTGTGCCGTTGAAGAAGTTGCTGAGCACGTCGCCGATTCCCGACGAGCCGGAGCCGACGCCGAGCAGAACGAAGCTCAACGCGAACACGACCACGAGCAGCACGAACACGGGCTTCGCGTGGTTTCGCAGCCGGTTGAAGAAGAGCTGGTCCTCCCAGCTCTCGTGCTTCGGCTTCTTCGACTTGGCTTTCGGCTGGGTCGCTATGCCAGCATTCGCCGGCGGGCGGCGCTTGCGGTGCTGCGTACCTCGTGCCACGCGGTCTCTCCTTGGCGGTAACGGGTTTGTCCGTCCACGATCGTCTCCAGAATGCCTGCCGGCGAGCCGCCGAAGACGGCTGCGATTTCCGGGTCCTCGACTGGATCGTACGGGCTGCCGGCCAGCGAGAGGACGGTTAGGTCGGCACGCTTGCCCGGCGTGAGGCTTCCTACCTCCCCGGCGAGGCCGAGCGCCCGCGCCGCATCCAGCGTCGCGAGGCGGAGCGCGTCGCCCGCGCTGAGCGCGTCCGGGCGCAGCTCGCGCGCGCGGCTCATGTAGACGGCGGTGCGCAGCTCCTCCCACGCGTCGAACGAAGGTGTTGACGCGGGCGAGTCCGTCCCGAGGCCGACGCGGATCCCAGCGGCGCGAAGCCCCGCGAGCGGTGCGGCGCCGCAGCCGAGCAGCGCGTTCGAGCGCGGGCAGTGGGCGACGGGCACGTCGAGGTTGGCAAGCAGGGCGATCTCGTCGCCCGCGAGGTGGACGCAGTGGGCGCACAGCAGGTTGGGCCCGAGCACGTCAGCGAGCGTCTCGACCGCCCGCAGGCCGGTCGGCTCGACGAGCAGTGAGCGGCTGGGCGTGAGCGGCCCGGTGCCCGAGGTGAGCCAGTCGTTCTCGCCGGCGCTCTCGGCGAGATGGGTGCCGACCGGGATGCCGAGCGAGAGAGACCAGCGGTAGACCTCGAGCGAGCAGGTGTACGGCGCGTGCGGCGAGATGCCGATCCGGACGAGGTCGCTCTCGGTTGCGCGCAGGCGCGTGTCCTCGAACTGGCGCCGTGCGTCGTCCGCGTCTTGGCCGAACACCTCGAGATAGACGATCGCGCGGAGTCCCAACTCGGTCGCCGCGGTCGCGGAGGCGCCGGAGAAGCTGTAGTCGGCCGTCGTGGTGATCCCGGCCGCGAGGGAATCGGCGGCGCCGCGCCGGGCGATCGCGACCATCTCCTCATGCACGAGCGCGCGCTTGCGGGAGATGTGCACGCCGAGCCAGTCGCCGAACGGCCGTCCGTCTCCGAAGCCGGCATAGACGGCGTACTCGAGGTGCGAGTGCGCGTTGACGAGGCCCGGCAGGATCACGGCCCCTTCGAAGTGACGATCGGCGCGTCCGGGAGTGACCTGGACGATGCGGCCGTCGTCCCAGGCCACGAGCGCGTTTCTCAGAGGCGGGCCGTCGACCGGGAGCACCCAGTCGGCGGAGACCGCCATCACGTCTGGACGGCTGCCCGCAGGCGCGCGGAGCGGCGGTCGAGGAGGACCGAGAGCCAGATCGAGGCCTCGAAGAGGATCATCAGCGGCAGTGTCTCGAGGGTCACGGTCACGGGGTCGACGCCGGGGAGGGCGACAGCGAGGCAGGCGACGAGGAAGTAGCAGAGGCGGCGGTTCTTGCGCAGCTGGTCGGTTTTCAGGATTCCGAGGCGGGTGAGGCCGACGACGAAGAGCGGCAGCTCCCAGATCAGCGCCATCGCCACCTCGACGTGGGTGGCGAAGGTCAGGAACGGTCGCGCCTGGAGGTTGCCGGTGAAGGTGGCGTCGTCGTAGCCGAGCAGGAAGTGCAAGGCGGCGGGCAGGACGATGAAGTAGCCGAACACGATTCCGACGACCGCCAGCACCCACGCCAGGATCACGAAGTACTTGATCAGCTTCGCGTGCTGCTTGTCGACGGCCGGCACGAAGAACTGCCAGATCTGCCAGAAGATCACCGGCAACGCGAGGATGAAACCGAAGTAGAACGCCACCCAGAGCGAAGTCAGAAACCCCTCCGCCGGGGTCAGCGTGATCAACTTGCCGTCCTGAGCCTTCATCGCCTTCTCGGGCGCCGTCGCGGTCAGCCAATCGATGATCTGCGTGTGCAGCACATAGCCGATCACGACGCCGACCGCGAGCGCGCCGAGGCACACGAAAAGTCGTTGGCGCAGCTCGTCGAGATGCTCGACGAGAGACGCCTCCTCGCCGTGGTCCAGCCGCCTCGGCAGCCTGGGCCTCGGTGGCCGCCGAACCATCGCTTACCTAAGCGGAAGCGGCCGCGGGCGGTTCGTTTTCGCGCTCGGGCGAGGGCGAGGACGAGGGAGCAGTCGCCACGACCGTCGCCTCCGCCGTCTCCTCCTCCGCAGGTGCCGGCGTGGCCGGAACCGGCGGCGGAAGCTCCGAACGAGTCTCGACCTTCTTGTCTCCGCTGACGGAGTCCTTGAACTCACGCATACCGGAACCGAGCGAGCGGCCGATCTCAGGCAACCGCTTGGCGCCGAAGAGCAGCAAGGCGAGAAGGAGCAGTCCGACGATCTCCATGGGGCCGATGTTTGGCATGGCGGCATCGTAGCAGCGTGCTCTCGCCAATGGCGCAAGCCGGTTTGCTGCGGGGTCGGCACGGCGCCGCATCTCGCTAACCGACTAACTCGCGGCTACGATGAGCGTCAACCATTTCGCGGGCGATCCTTTCGCTCGCCGGCTGAGGAGAGACTCCACTTGGCATTACTGGAACTGAAGAATCTGCACGTCGCGCTCGAGGACGGAACGCCGATCGTCAAGGGCGTCGACCTTGCGGTCGACACGAACGAGGTGCACGCGATCATGGGGCCGAACGGCTCGGGCAAGTCGACGCTCGCCTACGCGATCGCCGGCCACCCTGCGTACCTGATCACCGAGGGCCAGATCCTCCTCGACGGCGAGGACCTCACGGAGGCGGGAGCGGACGAGCGCGCCCAGAAGGGGCTGTTCCTCGCGTTCCAGTATCCGCACGCCATCCCGGGCGTCACCGTGACGAGCTTCCTTCGCAGCGCGATCAACGCTGTCCGCAAGGCGCGCGCCGGCGGCGTCGACGACCCCGTGCCGATCCCGGAGTTTCGGACGGAGTTGCTGGCGCAGATGGACCGCCTCAAGGTGTCGCGCGAGCTCGCGTCCCGCTACCTGAACGACGGTTTCTCCGGCGGCGAGAAGAAGCGGGTCGAGATCCTGCAGATGGCGATGCTGAAGCCGCGCATGGCCGTGCTCGACGAGACCGACTCGGGACTCGACATCGACGCGCTGAAAGTCGTGGCGGCCGGCGTCCAGGAGCTCGTCGGCCCGCAGATGGGCGCGCTGGTCATCACGCACTACCAGCGGATCCTCAACTTTCTCACGCCGGATTTCGTCCATGTGTTCGTGGATGGGCGTATTGTGAAAGAAGGCGGGCCTGAACTCGCGCACGAGCTCGAGGAATCCGGCTACGAAGAGTGGGAACAAGGGAAGGAAGCAGCCTGATGGCACAGACCGAGAACGAGATCGTCCAGGGGATCGGCTCCGACTACCTGACCAAGTACGGCTTCCACAACAGCGACGAGGCGAAGGACTACTTCTTCAAGTCCGGCCGCGGTCTGTCGCACGAGCTCGTCGAGGCGATCGCCGAGCACAAGAACGAGCCGGACTGGATGCGCAAGTTCCGCCACAAGTCACTCGACTACTTCCTCGCGCGCCCGCTGCCGACCTGGGGCGGCGACGTCTCCGGGATCGACTTCGACTACATCTACTACTACATCAAGCCGACCGAGAAGCAGGCCGAGTCGTGGGAGGACCTGCCGGCCGACATCAAGGACACCTGGGACAAGCTGGGCATTCCCGAGGCCGAGAAGAAGTACCTCGCCGGGGTCGGCGCCCAGTACGAGTCCGAGGTCGTCTACCACAAGCTGCAGCAGAAGCTGACCGACCAGGGCGTGCTCTTCCTCGACATGGACTCGGGCCTGCGGGAGCACGAGGAGCTCGTCAAGCAGTACTTCGGGACGATCATCCCGCAGAACGACAACAAGTTCGCCGCGCTGAACAGCGCCGTCTGGTCGGGCGGCTCCTTCATCTACGTGCCGCCTGGAGTCCACATCGACATGCCGCTCCAGGCCTACTTCCGCATCAACGCGGAGAACATGGGCCAGTTCGAGCGCACGCTGATCCTGGTCGACGAGGGCGCCTACGTGCACTACGTCGAAGGCTGCACGGCGCCGATCTACTCGAGCGATTCCCTCCACTCGGCGGTCGTCGAGATTCTGGTCAAGAAGGGCGGCCGCTGCCGCTATACGACGATCCAGAACTGGTCGAACAACGTCTACAACCTCGTCACCAAGCGTGCGGTCGCCTACGAGGGCGCGACGATGGAGTGGGTCGACGGGAACCTCGGCTCGAAGCTGACGATGAAGTACCCGGCGATCTGGCTGATGGGTGAGCGCGCCCACGGCGAGGTGCTGTCGATTGCGTTCGCGGGGAAGGGTCAGCACCAGGATGCGGGCGGCAAGTGCGTGCACGTCGCTCCGAACACCACTTCGGTGATCACCTCGAAGTCGATCTCGAAGGACGGCGGGCGCGCCGGCTACCGCGGCCTGCTCGAGGTGGCGAAGGGCGCGAAGAACGCCAAGTCGAAGGTGGTCTGCGACGCGCTGATCCTCGACGAGGAGTCGCGCTCGGACACCTACCCCTACATCCGGATCGACGAGAACGAGGTCGACATCGGCCACGAGGCGACCGTCTCCAAGATCGGCGAGGAGCAGCTCTTCTACCTGATGTCGCGCGGGCTCTCGGAGTCGGAGGCTTCGGCGA
>CAWAGR010000022.1:0-401169 GCA_963781435.1 uncultured Actinomycetes bacterium
GCCTGCGAGGGCCTCGAGCGTGAGACATGAGTCGACAAGACAGCATCGAGACGGAGATCGGCCCGGCGGAGCCCGAGCTGCCTCCATGGAAAGGAGCAGATCTGATGGCTGACACGCCAACCGATGTCCTGGTGGCGGGCTACCCGAACATCGAAGACGCAACGAGGGATTTCGACGCGCTCGCCAAGCTCGTCGAGGAGAAGAAGGTCGAGATGGAGGCCGCGATCCTCATCACGCACGCCGAGGACGGCACGGTGAGCGTGGTGCAGACGGCCGACCACCGCGGTCGCAAGGGAGTCGAGTGGGGCGGCACCGTGGGCGTTCTGGTCGGCCTTGCCGCGCCGCCGCTGCTCGCGGCCACGGCTGTGGGCGCGGTCGCGGGCGGCCTCGCTCGGAAGGTTCGTCGACAAGCGGCTCGACACCGAGATGCACGACAAGATCGGCGAGAACCTGCCGCCCGGGACGGCCGGGATCATCGCGGCGTTCGACGACGAGCAGCGGCTCGCCGTCGAGCAGGCGCTCCCGGGCGCGCTCGCGAAGTCGCTCGTGCAGACGGACAAGAAGGGCGTGAAGGCGCTCAAGGACGGGCTCGCCGAGGCGATGGGCAAGTTCGTCCCCGACCGCACGGTGCTGCCGATCCCGGACAAGAACTTCGGCGGCACGATCGGGAGGACGATCGACCAGTCGGTCCCCGACTGGACGATCATCCCCGGCCCGAAGGCGCCGGCGGACGCGCCGAACGTCCTGCTCATCCTGATCGACGACGCCGGCTTCGGACAACCCGACACCTTCGGCGGGCCCGTCGCGACGCCGAACCTGACGCGTGTCGGGCAGATGGGCCTCTACTACAACCGCTTCCACGTCGTCGCGCTGTGCTCCCCGACCAGGGCGGCGACGCTCACCGGGCGCAACCAGCATCGCGTCGGCATGGGCTCGGTCGCGGAGTTCCCCGGCCCGTTCCCCGGCTACACGGGCGCCGTGCCCAAGAGCTGCGCCGCCGTGCCGCGCATCCTCAAGGAGAACGGCTACGTGACCGGCGGGTTCGGCAAGTGGCACATGACGCCGGACCGCGAGCAGGGCGCCGCAGGCCCGTTCGAGCACTGGCCGCAGAACTGGGGCTTCAACCACTTCTGGGGCTTCCTGAGCGGCGCGGCCGGCCAGTGGGATCCGCTCCTCACGCAGGACAACACGAACATCGGCGTGCCCGAAAGCACCGACGGCAAGCCGTACTACTTCCCGGACGATCTGACCGACAAGTCCGTCGAGTGGCTGCACGCCGTCCGCGCCCAGGATCCCGAGAAGCCGTGGTTCCTCTACTACTCGACCGGCTGCGCCCACGCGCCGCACCACGTCGCGAAGGAGTGGGCCGACAAGTACAAGGGGAAGTTCGACCAGGGCTGGGACGCGATCCGCGAGGAGGTCTTCGAGCGGCAGAAGAAGCTCGGGGTCGTCCCGCAGGACGCGGTGCTCACCGAGCGGCCCGATCTCTTCGACGCGTGGGACTCGCTCGACGACGCCTCGAAGAAGCTCTACACGCGGCAGATGGAGGTCTACGCCGGGTTCATGGACAACGCCGACTGGAACGTCGGCCGCCTGCTCGACGAGATCGAGGAGATGGGCGACCTCGACAACACGCTGATCTTCTACATCTGGGGCGACAACGGCGCGAGCCTCGAGGGGACGACGACGGGCTCGTTCAACGAGATGACCTTCCTGAACGGCGTCGACATCGACCCCAAGCAGCAGCTCGAGCTGATCGAGAAGTACGGCGGCATCGACGCGTGGGGCAACGACCACACGGCACCGCACATCGCGGCTGCCTGGGCGTGGGCCGGCAACACGCCGTTCCAGTGGGGCAAGCAGATGGCGAGCCACCTGGGCGGGACACGCAACCCGATGGTCGTGGCGTGGCCCTCGAGGATCAAGGCGAGCGGCGACCTGCGCTCGCAGTTCACGCACTGCATCGACATCGGCCCGACGATCCTCGAAGCGGCCGGCATCCCGGAGCCGAAGGTGGTCGACGGGATCGAGCAGGAGCCGATGGACGGCACGAGCTTCCTCTACTCCTTCGACGACGCGAACGCCGAGGAGCGGCACACCGTGCAGTACTTCGAGGTGATCGGCTCCCGCGCGATCTACAAGGACGGCTGGTGGGCCTGCGCACGCCTCGACAAGAAGCCGTGGGAGTTCTCGCCGGCGGCGCTCGCGCCGTTCGCTCCGGGCAAGTGGGATCCCGAGCAGGACACGTGGGAGCTGTACTACCTGCCGGACGACTTCACGCAGGCGAAGGACCTGGCGGCCGAGAACCCGGAGAAGCTCGCCGAGCTGAAGGAGCTCTTCTGGGCGGAGGCGGAGCGCAACCGCGCGCTGCCGCTGCTCGGGTCGATCTGCGTCTTCTTCGGCATCCTCCCGCCGCTGCCCGACCGTGACGCGCTACACGTTCGCGGGCGACGTCCAGAACATCCAGAAGGGGCTCGTGCCCCGGATCGCCGGGCGCACATACGCGCTCGAGGCGGAGCTCGAGATCCCCGAGGGCGGCGCCGAGGGCGTCATCCTCGCCAACGCGGACTTCATCGGCGGCTTCGGGCTCTGGGTGGACGAGGAGGGCAAGCTCAACCACACGTACTCGTTCCTGGGCGTCGAGAGCTACAGGCAGACGTCGACCAGCCCGCTTCCGGCGGGCGACGTCTCGGTGAAGATGCTGTTCGAGGCCGACGAGCCCAAGCCGGGCAGCGGCGGCAACGTCA
The DNA here is from genome assembly GCA_963781435.1 of uncultured Actinomycetes bacterium. Taxonomy (GTDB): domain Bacteria; phylum Actinomycetota; class Thermoleophilia; order Gaiellales; family Gaiellaceae; genus PALSA-600. The sequence continues at coordinate 2,748 of CAWAGR010000022.1, forward strand.
CGCTCTGGGCCAACGGCGAGCAGATCGGCGAGGGCCGCGTCGAGAAGACCGCGCCGATGATGCTCACCTCGTACGCGGGCATGGACGTGAGCCGCGACAACGGCCTCGTCGTCGACATGGCCTACGAGGACAAGGCGCCGTACCCGTTCACCGGAACCGTCAAGAAGGTCGTCTTCGACCTGAAGCCGAAGCCGACGACGCACGACGACGAGCAGGCGCTGCACGAGCACGAGAGCCTCCATGCCGTCGCGCACGGGATCGGCGCATGACGCACCGAGAAGCGACCCGCCACGTCTCCTACCGGCCGTGCGGCCGGCGGGAGACGTTGGTCGACCGAGGAAGCGACGCGATGAAGGGGTCGCGAGCGTGAGCGGCGATCCTCCGGACCGCGGTTTCGTCGTCGTCACCGGCACGTCGACCGGGATCGGCGCGGCGACGGCGCTCCACCTCGCCGGAGCTCGGCTTCCATGTCTTCGCCGGCGTGCGGCGGCGCCGAGGACGGCGAGGCCTTGCGAGCGCAGGCTCCGGAGAGGCTGACACCGGTGATCATCGACGTCACGAAGCAGGCGACGATCTCGGCGGCGGCGACCACCGTCGCCGAGGCCGTGGGGAATCGCGGCCTGGCCGGCCTGGTCAACAACGCCGGGATCGCGAAGCCGGCGCCCATCGAGCTCCAGCCGATCGCCGACTTCCGGAGGCAGCTCGAGGTCAACCTGTTCGGCCCGGTCGCGATGGCCCAGGCGTTCCTGCCCCTGATCCGGCAGGGCGGCGGGCGGATCGTGAACGTGGGCTCGATCGGGGGTCTGCTCGTGCTGCCCCTGAACGGCGCCTACAGCGCATCGAAGTTCGGGATCAGAGCCGATCACCGACGCGCTGCGGCTCGAGTTGCGCCAGTGGAGCATCCACGTGTCCCTGATCGAGGTCGCACCCGTCAAGACCGCGATCTTCGGGAAGACGTACGCGGAGCTGGACGGGCTCGAGCAGAAGCTCGGAGAGACCGGCTACGGGCTCTACGAGAAGCAGATCGACGCGGTCAGGAAGGCGACCGAGAAGGCGGCGGCGGATGCGGATCCACCCCTGGTGATCGCGAAAGCCATCGCCCACGCGCTCACGTCGGACAAGCCCAAGACCCGCTATCTCGCCGGGCACGGAGGGAAGGCGGTCGCGGTCGCGGCGGCGCTCCCGGACAGCGCGAGGGACCGGGCGCTCGCCCGCGAGCTCGGGCTTCCCAAGCCGGAGGAGCGCGCGGCCGGTTCGAGCCGAAAGGAGAAGGCGTGAGCGCAGAACAGAAGCCGAAGGTGCTGGTCGTCTACTACACGCTGACCAAGCAAGTGGGCAGAGTCGCCGACGCGATGGCGACGTCGTTCGAGGCACGAGGCTGCGAGGTCACGAAGGCGCTGATCGAGTTCACCGACGAGCGGTGGGTGCCGAAGCTCTCGGAGTTTCCGATGAAGCGCCCGTTCCCCCAGATCGTCAGCATCCTGCCGGCCCAGTTGCGCCACAAGACCGGCGAGATCCGCATTCCGCCGGAGGCGGAGGCGGGCGACTACGACCTCGTGCTGATCGCGTCGCCGACCTGGTGGTTCCAGACGAGCATGCCGATCCGCTCGTACCTCGAGTCGCCGGCTGCGAAGGCCATCCTCGACGGCAAGCCGTTCGCGACCGTGTCGGTCTCGCGCCGCTACTACAGCATCAACCTCCGCCAGCAGCGAAAGCTCGGCGAGGAGAACGGCGGGCGGTTCGATCGGACAAGACGCACTTCGTCGTCGCCGGCGGCCAGGTCAAGTCGATGCTCTCGTGGCTCGGCTACATGAAGCACGGCGAGCCGCAGGAGCGCGTGATGGGCCTCGCGATGCCGCCGCCGAATCTGAAGCCCGACTTCGAGGAGCAGGCGAGCGCGTTCGTCGACGGCCTTGTGGACGGCGTCCTCCGGCAGCCGGTCGGCGCATCGACGGAATGAGTTGCAATTCAAGGACAAGGAGGTAGTTCAGATGGCAATCGGACCCGTTCAGCTCCTGGTGCTCGGCTTCGAGCATCCGGATTTCCACGGCGAGATCATCGAGGAGCTCGAGAAGCTCCGCGAGAGCGACACGGTGCGCGTGATCGACGCGCTCGCGGTCTACAAGGACGCCGCCGGCGAGATGGAGGTGATGCACCTCAGCAACCTCACCAAGGACGAGGCGATCGAGGTCGGCAGCAAGGTCGCCGCGCTCATCGGGCTCGGGATCGATGGTGAGGAGGGCTTCGAGGCAGGCGCCGAGGCCGGCGCCCAGACGGCGGCCGAGGAGGGCATCCACATCTTCACCGACGAGGAGGCCGTGGACGTGCTGGAGCAGATCCCGAACGACTCGGCAGCCGCGCTGATCCTGCTCGAGCACCACTGGGCGATACCCCTGCGCGACGCGATCCTGCGCACAGGCGGCATCGGCCTCGGCGACATGTTCATCCACCCGGAGGAGCTCGTCGCGATCGGTATCGCCACGGCGGCGGAGGCCCAGGAGCTTGGCGCGATGCACCCGAGCGTGCCGGCTCCGGTCTAATCCCGCCCAGGGCGCAATTTCGACACCGAAGAAGGAGGTGGACGAGAGATGATGGCTCGCAGAGTGGCACGGCGGACGTCGAGGCGGGCCGGCCGCCGCTAGTCGGACCCCAAGATCGGCGCGGCTCCCGCAAGTCCGGAGCCGCGCCGAAACCATCAGTCGTGAGGCCATGGACGAGCGCCTCAGCAAGGAGGGTGGCAATCATGAGCATCACCAAGATCGAACACCCGAGCATCGACGAGCGTCGGGCGAAGGGTAAGAAGACACGGGAACTGACGGCTACCTCGGCACACGCCGGCTGGAAGCCGGCAGGAAATCGCCCCGACCCGGTTGCACTGCTCGAGGAGCAGAATGCGACCCGTGAGCCCGACCTGGTGCCGGTGCGCCACGGCCGGATGATGGTTTCCCCGTTCACCTTCTACCGGGGCGCGGCCAAGATCATGGCCGCGGACCTGGAGCACACGCCCCGGGCCGGTTTGGAGGCTCAGCTCTGCGGCGACGCTCATCTGTCGAACTTCGGGGTGTTCGCTTCCCCGGAGCGGCAGCTGCTGTTCGACCTGAACGACTTCGACGAGACGCTGCCCGGCCCGTTCGAGTACGACCTGAAGCGGATGTCTGCGAGCTTCACGATCGCGGCGCGGAACAACGGCTTCAGCAAGGCCGACGCGCGCGACGCCACTCTCGCCTCGGTGAGCGCTTACCGGTCGGCAATGGCCGAGTTCGCCGAGATGTCCACGATGGAGGTCTGGTACGCCCATCTGTCCGAGGCGACGTTGATGGCGGCGATCGAGAGCTTCGTCGGTGCGAGCAAGGACACCTCGAAGACGAAGGGGGCGAAGAAGAACAAGAAGGCGGCCAAGGACGAGGCGAAGGCGGCGAAGAAGAAGGCGACGGAGGATGGGGCGAAGGCGGCGAGGAAGACCGCCCAGAAGGCCCGGACGCGCGACAGCCTGCAGGCCTTGTCGAAGCTCGGCGAGCTCGTCGACGGCCGCTACCGGATCATCAGCCAGCCGCCCATCGTCGTCCCGATGCGTGACCTGGAAGGGATGTACGGCATGTCCGCGGAGCAGTTCGAGCATGCGATCCACGAGCAGTTCCGTGCCTACAGGGCGACGTTGCAGGACGACCGCCGGCGCCTGCTCGAGAAGTTCCAGATCATCGACATGGCGCGCAAGGTGGTCGGCGTGGGCAGTGTCGGCGCGCGCGCGTTCATCGTCCTGCTCCAGGGGCGCGACCAGAACGATCCGCTGTTCCTTCAGGTCAAGGAGGCAACGGCGTCGGTCCTCGAGGATCACCTGCCGAAGAGTCGCTACAAGCAGCCCGGCGAGCGCGTCGTGCAAGGGCAGCGGATGATGCAGGCCGCGAGCGACATCTACCTGGGCTGGACCAAGGGCGAGCAGGCGAACCGCTACCTCTACTGGCGCCAGCTCCGTGACATGAAGGGCTCCGCCGTGGTCGAGTCGTTCACGCCGGCCGCGCTCGGTTTCTACGCGCGCCAGTGCGCATGGACGCTCGCCCGCGCGCACGCCCGCTCCGGTGACCCGATCGCGATCAGCGCGTACCTGGGCAAGAGCGACGCGTTCGACGAGGCAATCGTCGACTTCTCCGAGCGCTACGCCGACCAGAACGAGCGCGACTACGAGGCCTTCACCGACGCCGTCCGAACCGGACGACTGGATGCGGTCGAAGGCGTCTGACGGAGTGGGACAACGGATCCCGAATCGCGAAAGGCACCCGGGATGCATCGTCAGAGGTCGCCATGAGTGAGACCACGCCGCACGAAAGCCTCGACAGCGGGAGCGCTCCGGATCCGAACGCCGCGCATGCGGAGAAGCGCAGGCTCAGCGGCGTTCGGCCGCGATCGTCCTACGACAGCGGCGCCCACCGAGCGGCGCGGAGGCCGAGGTCGAGGCGTCCGCCGCGTCAGCTGCGGTCGTGTAGTTGGTCGGGACGAGAGGAGCGTTCTATGAGGCAACCCGACGTTCGTAGGCGAGATGGGCGGCTCGCTCTTCCGGGCCGCCGCAGCTCGGGGCGCGCTCGAGCGATGGAGCGAGAACTCCGTGGGTAGCCTCCCGTTTCCGGCCGGCGGTCATCGCGGACATCGTCGTCCGCCGGCTCTCGGCCGCGCTCTCGCGCCGGGTGCGTTCGTGATCCGCAAGCGCGGGAAAGCGCGGATGCGCTTCGTGGTATCCGCGGATGGCGTGACGGAGCGCGACGAACAGGATTCAGTGAGCGACCCGACGGAGAGCTCAGACATGCCTGAACCGATGCCGACAGGGACCCCCACCGAGGAGCCGTCCGGCGTGTCCCCGCCTCGGCGAGCCGGGGGCGCGACCGGCGATGTGTCGTCGCCTGCGAGCCGCGAGCCGGACCGGCCACCGGGCCGGATCGAGCGGGCTACGGCGTGGGGGAAGCGCAGTGCGAGGAGGGCTGGCGAGGTGGCGGATGGGGCGCGCCAGAGCCACGCGTCGGTCGAGGTCGGCTTTCGGACGGCCGAGCGGCAGCGGCGGGTTGCCGCCATGGTGCTCGCCGGAGGGATCGCCTATCGCATCTTCTTCTGGCTGCTCGCCCTGTCGGTGGTCGTCGGCGGCGTGCTCGGGTTCTTCGATCCGAAGGCGGTCCAGACGGGGCTCGAGAACCACGGCGTCACGGGCTGGATGGCCGCGGCGGTCGCCGACGTCACCGGCTCGTCGGACGGCAACGAGTGGTGGCTGCTCCTCGTCGGGGGTTGGCTCGTGCTCTGGACGGGCTACACGTGCAGCAAGGCGCTCGCGCTCGCCCACGCGTCGATCTGGGGAGTCACGCCGCCTAGGTTCGACGGGCCGCTCCGCGTCTCGCTGCTCTTCAGCGGCTACACGCTCGGCTTCATCGCCGCGATGGGGGCGGCGCGGTACGTCCGCGAGCTGGATCAGGTCGGCGGGTTCGTCGCGACCATGCTCGTCCTCAGCCCGGTCCGAAGCTCGAGAGCGCGACACAGCTCTATGGCGTCGTGGGCGTCGTGACGACTCTCCTGTTCTGGTTCTACCTCGGCGGACGCCTGATCGTGGCCGGGGCGACGCTCGATGTCGAGTTCACCGCGATGCGCGCCGCCAGGCGTCGCGTCGCGGAGGGCATGGCCGGGCCCGCGGGGGAGACGTCACGCGTGAGGACGGGCGAACGCGATGGGTAGCCTCCTGGTACAGGTCGCGATCTACGGGCTCGCCGCAGCCTTCGCAGCGCCGATCGCCATCGTCGTGACCGCCCTGATCCTCGGCAAGTCGACGCGCCCCGTGCCAAGCGCCTGGACATTCGTTGCCGGCGCTGCCTTCCTCGACGTCGTCTTCGCCGTCGTGATCCTCGCGGCGGATCTGTTCGAGGAGGGCGGCGACGCGGGTGCGATCGTCGATGTCGGCCTCGGCGTGCTCTTCGTCGCGATGGGAATGCTCGCCGTCTTCGGAGCCGAGTCACCCGAGAAGGACGCGGCGAGACGCGCACGCGCGGAGAAGATCGCCACCGCGAAGCTCGTGACGCTGTTCGCCGCCGGGTTCTTAGTGCAGGTGATCAACTTCGACGCGATCGCGGTCTTCGGCGGCGCGCTCAAGGACATCGGCGAGGCGAACATCACCACCGGCGAGGAGGTCTTCGCCACCTTGTTCGGGCTCGCAATCATGCTGAGCGTCTACTACGTGCCCGTGCTGATCTACATGATCGATCGGAAGCGAGCCGTGCCGCTGCTCGCCCGGATGACCGAGTGGATCATGGCCAACAGCCGGATGCTCGAGATCGTGGTCGGGCTCGGGTTCGGCGCGTACTTCTTCGCGAAGGGTCTCGCCGTCCTTCTCTAGGGCTCCCGCATTGACGCTCGCCCGGCCGGGAGCCGGGGACGCTGCCGCCGATGCACCTTGCGGACCTACGAGGCGATATCTTCCGCCGCTCGAGAGGCGGCTCGGTCGTGTCCGATCACCAGCCCACAGATCGCGGCCCCGTTGTCGTCAGTGGGGTATCCACGTGTCGCTGATCGAGGTCGCGCCCGTCAAGTCAGCGATCTTCGGGAAGACGTACGCGGAGCTCGACCGGCTCGAAGACAGGCTCGGCGAGGAGGGCTACCGGCTCTTCGAGCAACAGATCGCAGCCATCCGGAAGGCGGTCGTGAAGGCCGAGGCCGACGCTGAACCCCCGACGGTGATCGCGAAGGCGATCGCCCACGCGCTCACGTCAGACAAGCCCAAGACCAGGTATCTGGCCGGCCACGGCGGGAGGCAGACCGCAGTGGCCGCAGCGCTCCCCGACCGAGCGAGGGACCGAGCGCTCGTGCGTGAGCTCGGGCTCCCCGAGCCGGAGTAGCTCCCGGCTCAGCTCGCTGCCGCGAAGACCCGATCAGCCACGCTGTCGATGAAACGCTTCGCCTGCTCTTCGTAGCCGGGCTGCAGGTTGGGCGGCGGCAGCTTGATCCCGAGGATGCGCTCCCTCGACGACCCGAAGAACATGAAGGCGAGCCACGAGGTCATGGACTTGACCTGGCCGCCGGCGGCGACGAAGTGTGTCTCGTGGCCGTTCGTGAGAGCCTTGTGGCAGATCAGGAGCAGCGGGCACGCCGCCAGCGGCGGGAGCGCAAGAGCGCCTGCCGACTTTCCGGGTACCGCTGACGTCTCGTGCGCCGCCTTGCCATTCGTCGCTCGGCGCTCCAGGTGGGTGCAATCCACCACTCAGAGACGGGGACGGTCGGATCGCCGCCGAAATCGCTGGGGTTTGCAGCGCGACAGGAGAACCGTGAGACTCCCCCACGGGCCCGCCCGGGGACACGGGCACGGCGGGTACTCGACCTCGTGACAGATATGGGCGACCGCTCCTCTCGGGACTCCTCCGGGCAAGACTCGGGCACGGTCGCGTACGGGAAGAAGGCCCCGTTTCGCCCGGCCAGACAGGAGCCGCTGCTCACGCGCACGCTCCCGGTCTCCGGCGACCTCCCCGGGTACCGGACGCCGAGCGCCCGCCGCGATCTCGTCGCCGGGGTGACGGTCGCTGCGCTGGCCGTGCCCTCGGCGATGGCATACGCCGAGGTGGCAGGGCTCTCGCCCGTGAACGGCCTGTACGCCCTCCTCCTTCCCACCGTTGCCTACGTCCTGCTCGGATCCTCGAAGCAGCTGATCGTCGGTCCCGAGGGCTCGATCTCGACGCTCGTCGCCGCGGCCGTCCTCCCGCTCGCAGTCGCGGGCAGCGCGCAGGCGGCCGAACTGGCGGCGATGCTCGCGCTCCTCGTCGCGATCTGCTTCGCGATCGCCTGGGTGCTCCGGCTGGGGTGGCTGGCCGACTACTTCTCGCGCCCCGTCCTGATCGGCTACATCCACGGCGTCGCGGTGATCCTCATCGTCGGGCAGCTCGGGAAGATGCTCGGCCTCTCGATCGACGCCTCTGATCCGCTGCCCCAGCTGCGCGAGATCGTGAGCGAGCTCGGCGACACGAGCGGCGCGACGATGGCACTCGCCGCCGCCTCGCTCGCGACCCTGCTGGTTCTCCGCCGGTTCATGCCGAAGCTTCCCGCGGCGCTCGTCGTCGTCTGCGCCTCGATCGGGCTCTCCTGGGCGCTCGACTTCCAGGCCCACGGCATCGCCGTCGTCGGCCCGATCCCGGCCGGGCTTCCGAGCTTCGAGCTTCCGACCCCACCCCTTTCGGACATCGTCGCGCTGCTGCCGGCGGCGCTGGGCATCTTCCTCGTCGCCTTCGCCGACGAGATCCTCACCGCCCGCTCCTTCGCCGGCAAGCACGGCCAGCACGTGCGGGCCTCGCAGGAGCTGCTCGCGATGGGCGCCGCGAACGCTGCCGCCGGTTTCACCCAGGGCTTCTCGGTCGGCGCCAGCGGCTCTCGCACCGCGGTCAACGACAACATGGGCGCGCGCACCCAGATCGCGGCGCTCGTGGGGGCGGCCACCATCGCCCTCATCCTGCTCTTCCTGACCGAGCCCGTGCAGTACCTGCCGAAGGCCGTGCTCGGCGCCGTAATCGTCTTCGCCGCAATCGGGCTCATCGAGCCTCAAGCCTGGCGCGCGCTCGCCGCCGTCGACAACGTGGAGGTGGCGATCGCGGGTGTGACGACCGGCTGCGTGATCGCCTTCGGAGTGCTCCAGGCCCTCGTCGTCGCCGTCGGCCTCTCCATCATCGACGTGGTCAGGCGCAGCGCCCGGCCCCACGACGCGGTGCTCGGCTGGGTCGAGCGTCTCGGCCGCTATGCCGACGTCTCCCTCCACCCCTCCGCCCGCGTGACGCCCGGCATCGTCGTCTATCGCCTCGACGACCGGCTCTTCTTCGGCAACGCCCGCTACTTCAAGGCACGCGCGCGAGAGGCGCTGCGCGCTGCGCCGGCGCCCGCCTCCTGGCTCGTGGTCGACGCCGAGGGCATGACCCACGTCGACTCGACCGGTCTCGACGCACTCATCGAGCTGACCGAGGATCTCCGGGGCGAGCAGGTCACCCTCGTCGTCGCGCGCCTGCGAACCTACCTGGAGGAGCAGTTCGACGCGGCGGGCGTCGTCGACGCGATCGGCCGCGACCACTTCTTCCCGACGGTGCACGCGGCTGTGGAAGCGTTCGGCCGCACCGAACAGGACGCTGGCTAGACCCACGCGATGGGTGGGACCGCACCTCGCCCTGGTCACGCGCCCGAGGCGGTCGCGGAGGTGGCGCTCGAGGTCAACGCGTACTAGGGAGAGTTTTCAGGGCCTGTTCCCGGCTACAACGCCATGATCCCGCGCGACTGCGCGACGCTCCCGCGGATCCTCGGCGAGAACGGCTACGTGACCGGGGGGTTCGGCAAGTGGCACATGACGCCGGACAATCAGTTCCTGCTTCGACGTTTCGCGCAGCTTACGTCCCAGCAGCGGCCGCCTCTCGGGGTGGAGGAGGCGGACGACATACTTCGGCCCGTGGGAGGATCGAAGACGTTGCCCGACGCGCACCTCTCACCGGAGACGCTCTTGCAGCTCGCGCCCGGAGTGCGAACGCGCTTCGACGCGGCGGGGCATGTCCTCCTCGATGCGCCCGACGGGACGATCGTCGACCTCGGGCCCCGCGGCTACCGCGACGTTGTCGCTGTTCGCGCCGCCGGTCGCTCTCGGCGAGGCGATCGAGCGGCTCGAGCGCGAGGCACCCTCCACCGACTTCGCTCCCACGATGAACGTCCTCAACATGCTGATCGAGGAAAGCGCCCTTGTGCGCCGCGACGCCGGCCCGGGGCCGGCAAGCGGCTGGGCCGATCCGTGAAGCACGCCCGGCAGCTTCGCTCAGTCGTCGATCTCCTCCCAGACAGACTGCTCGTCGTGCTCCTCCCAGCGGGCGCCCGGCATAGCGATGGCCCAGCTCGTCCATGTTCCGACGGGCCGAGCCGGGGCAGTCCGGACTTTGGCGCGGACGACCATGCCGGGCGTGAGCTCCACCGGCGAGCGCAGCGGGGCCGTCGTCATCCCCCAGTGCGTCGGCGAATCGCCGGGCCCGACGGAGAGTGAGATCGCGGGCGCGAGCTCCGCGCTGAACCAGAGTGCGAGCGCGTTGGCCTTTCCGTGGTCGTGGGCGGGCAGCAGGATTTCGGCTTCGTGAGCAGCCTGCGCCTGCTCGAGCGGGATCAGGTCGACGTCCGTCGTCCACAACCGACTCGGCGCGGAGCGCATGTCATCCGCCGCGAGGTGACGGAACTCTCCTGAGTAGGAGATCTCGTTGACGGTCTTCTCGACCAGCTCGTCGAGATCGAGGCCGTAGGGGTTGTGCCGCAGGAACTCCACCGTCTCTCCGAGATAGCGGTCGTGCACAAGCGCGGCCCACGCCGTGACCGAGCGAGGGATCATGACCCCGCCCGGCTTGAGCCAGCGATCGCGAGCGACGATGACCGGAACGAGCATCCCTTCGTCGATCCCGAACCCTCCGAGCCATTCCGAGACGATCACATCGACGGGCTCCGGCGGCTCCACGTCCATCACGTCGCCGTGGATCACGTTGACGATGTTGGCGACCCCGTTCGCGGCGGCCAAGTCCTGTGCCAGGACAGCGACCGACGTCTGTTCCACCGCGTAGACGCGCGCAGCACCCGCGCGCGCCGCGAACAAGCTCAGGACGCCGCTGCCAGCCCCGACGTCGAGCACGACGTCGCCAGGGCGCACGACCGACTCGATCGCACGCTGGAAGGCCTGGGTGCGGACGCGGTCACGGATCATCGAACGGTGCACCTCGAACTCCGCGTACATCGGGTCCGGCGAGTGCTTGATGGGCGTCCGCACCCGTGTAATCTAGGGCCGCCCCGGGCGTCGTGCCTGGGACACTGTCACCAGGTCGTGGTTGGCACCACGAGCGGGAAGGAGTCTCGATGGGATTCAGGCGACGGACAAGGCGCCGGGCGCTCGTGGCCGGAGCAGCGGTCGCTCACCACAGGGACAAGCAGATGAATGAGCAACAGCAGGGCTACGAACAGGCGCCTGCAGACGACTACCAGGATCAGACGCAGTATGCGCCGCCTCCGGAGGACCCGGCGGACCAGGTCGAGCACCTCGCACAGCTGCACGCCTCGGGCGCGCTGACCGACGAAGAGTTCGCGGCGGCCAAGGCCAAGGCTCTCGGGATCTGAGCCCAGGACGGATCGCGAGAGGATGTTCACGAGATCGATCACCAACGGGAACGGAGAGCCGCAATGAGTGAATCGCGCAGGGACGTGCTGATGAAGGCGCTCGAGGCCGAGGTCGGTGGTGTGTCGGTCGATCCGGGCACGCTGTTCACCGACGATGTCGTCGGGTGGTCGCCGGTCGCCGCCGTGTCGGGGCTCTCGGGAGTCAGGGAGCTCGCAGCCGATCGCGACGAGGCGTTCTCCAACGTCGTCATCTTCTTCCGGGGGCTCGACGAAGTGGGCAACAAGGCCTTCGCCGAGTGGGTCGTCGAAGCCGATCACACGGGACCGTTCACCCTCGGCGAGGACACCGTCGTGGAGGCGACGGGACGGCGCATCCGACTGGCCGGCGCCACGGTGGCCGACTTCCGCGACGGCAAGATCCGGTCGTACCGGACGTACTTCGACGACGTCTCGCTCATCGAGCAACTCGTCGACGCCTGACGAGGCCGGCGCGCTGGAGTTCCACGTCGAGGACGATCCGGATCCGCTCGACATCGAGTTTCTCGAGACGCAGATCCGGCGTGAGGCGTCTGCCGCCACGGGACTAGGCGACGAGGTCGAGCTGGCGATCTTCGTCCGCGACGCCGGCAGGGTGGTGGCCGGAATCAGCGGCTGGACGTGGGGCGACTGCTGCGAGCTGCAGAACCTCTGGGTGGCGAGGGATCTCAGAGGTCACTGGCTCGGGACTCGGCTCCTCGCCGCCGCCGAAGCCGAGGCGGCGGCGCGCGGGTGCAGGCAGACCGTCCACTTCACCTACGACTTCCAGGCCGGGCGCCTCTACGAGCGGGCCGGCTACGAACTGGTGGGTCGAGTCGAGGACTTCCCATCAGGAACGGACGTCCTCTGGTACCGCAAGCGCTTGAACCCACCGTCGGTTCCCGCGGAGCTGGCGCGCGACTGGTCGTAGCTCGTGAATTCGAGGGAGACTGTTACGCGAGCGGGCTCTTGATTCGCTTCTCCCAGGCTTCTTACTCTGTGGATGTTGATCTGGGTCAACGTTGGAGAGGGCCGACGGTGCGGATCCAGCCGAGCATGATGTCGCTCGCGGCTTGCCTCAGCCGCTGCCCCTTCGACGACCCGCTGGCCCTCGACAACCCGCTGACGTGGTTCGAGTATCCGCTCTTACGAGGGCTGTCCGGCCGGCAGCACCGCCCGCTGGTCCGCAAGGACCTGTAAGGCCGGTCGCCGAGCCAGCCTCGGTATCGGAGCGTGCCTGGAGCGCGTCCGGCCCTCCAGAGATCCCCATCGGAATCAGTAGTTCCCCGCCGCAGGAACCGGCTTCTGCCGGATGGCCCTGGATCGTCAAGGCGGGAGGATTTGCTCGTGGCCGTACCGCTGTTTCGGCTACGCGACCGCGACTACGACATCATGAGGGCCGATTCGTGACACTCGAGCACCCAAAGGCACCCGCGGAGTCGACCCGCGACCTTTCGGTCACGCCCCACCCTGGCGCGGCCCGCGTCGGGAATCGATCCGAATCGAGTGACATGCCAGACGAGTGGTCGACCAGCGAGGACGGCGAGCCCGGCCGGGTCAAGCGGGCAACGGCCTGGGGGAAGCGCAGTGCGAGGAAGGCTGGCGAGGTGGCGGATGGGGCGCGTCAGCGCCACGCGTCGGTCGAGGTTGGTTTCCGGACGGCTGAGCGGCAGCGGCGCGTCGCCGCCATGGTGCTCGCCGGCGGGATCGCGTATCGCATCTTCTTCTGGATGCTCGCGCTGTCGGTGGTCGTCGGCGGCGTGCTCGGGTTCTTCGATCCAGACGCCGTGCAGTCCACGCTCGAGCAGCACGGCGTGGCTGGCTGGCAGGCGATGGCGGTCGCCAGCCTCACGCGTTCCGCGGACGGGAACGAGTGGTGGCTGCTCCTCGTCGGGGGTTGGCTGCTGCTCTGGACGGGCTACACGTGCAGCAAGGCGCTCTCGCTCGCTCACGCGACCATCTGGGGAGTCGTCCCGCCGAGGCTCGACAGGCCGCTCCGCGCCTCGCTGCTCTTCAGTGGCTACACGCTCGGCTTCATCGCCGCGCTGGCGGCTGCCCGGTATGTCCGGGAGCAGGGCCAGATCGGCGGGTTCGTCGCGACGATGCTCGTCCTCGGCGTCGCCTTCGGCTTCTGGCTCGCCGCGTCTCACGCGCTGCCGAACGGGGCCCCGGGCTGGCTCGAGCTCGTGCCGGGGGCGGTGGTCGTCGCCGTGGGGCTCCAGGCGATGCACGTGTTCACCGTCTACTTTCTCGGCCCGAAGATCGAGAGCGCCACACAGCTCTACGGCGTGGTGGGGATCGTGACGACGCTCCTCTTCTGGTTCTACCTCGGCGGGCGCCTGATCGTGGCCGGGGCGACGCTCAACGTCGAGGTCACCGAGATGCGCGCCCCGAAGCGCCGCACCGCGGAGGGATGAGCTGCGCCGTCGGACGAGCGACCTCGCAGAGGAGGCGAGCCGTGCGCCGCGCGATCAGGATGAAGCGCGCGATCGTCGACGATCCCGATAGCGTCTTCCGCGGCATGATGGATGAGGAACGGCTGGAAGAGCTCGGCGCGCTCCCGCGGACGTACGAGCTCGATCCCGGACACATGCCGCTGCTCGAGCGCGAGACGCGAAAGCCGCATCTCGGCAACGTGCACGACGGATGAGGCGAAGGAGTCCTCGCCGTAGCCCTGCTCCCAACGAAAGGAAGCCATGACAAGTACATCGCTAGACGAGCTCGGCCCCGTTGACTACCTCGTCGTCGAGTTTCCCGCGGGAGCGAGCAACTTCACGGGCGAGATGGCGGCCGAGCTGGTCAAGCTGGTCGACGCAGGAACGATCCGTCTCATCGACGTGCTGATCCTGACGAAGGACGAGGACGGCTCCGTCGAAGCCATGGAGCTCTCGGACGTCGCCGAGTTGGGGGAGCTACAGGCCCTCGAGGCCGAGCTGGCGGAGCTCCTGGCCGCGGAGGATGTCGCGCATCTCGCCGCCGCGATGGACCCGGGAAGCACCGCCGGCGTCCTCGTGTGGGAGAACACCTGGGCCGCGCCCTTCGCTTCGGCGGCGCGTCGGTCGGGCGGTCAGCTGATCGCGAACGGAAGGATCCCCATTCAGGCGATCATCGCCTCGATCGAGGCCGATGAAGCCCTGGCAACGGAAGGAGTCTGAACATGCCCCTGAGGCCAGCACGCGCAGCACGAGTCGGTGTCATCGGCGCCCCCGTGGCGAAGACCGCGGTCGTGGCCAAAGCCGTCACGCCGGGCCCCTCGCCCGTGGCCAAGACCGCGGTCGTCGCCGCGGCCGTCACACCGGGACCGGGCCGCAGGCGAATCTGACCGGTGGAGCAGATCGAATGATCTGCTCCACGTAAGGTCGCGCGACGCACTTCGCGGCGCGTCGACGCGGCACCGCGACTGACTGGAACCCGTCACCTCGCGCATTCCGGGATGTGCAAGCCCGCCATGGCCTTCAATCCGGGAGAGCCGATGCTCTCGCTCTTCGCCATCCGGGGCACACACCGCCATGCCCGTCCCATCGGCGTGGATACGGTTCTTCCGTCGTGCGCGATGTGAGAAGCTCCGCTCCTCGTCGGGAGATCAACCTCGCCGTCGTCCGCTCCTACCGCGAGGCGATCGCCGCCTTCGCCGCGTCGCGGACGTTCGACGTCTGGTACTCGCGCATCGACGTCGAGGACTAGGCCCGCGAGTTCTCGTCGCAGGTGAGCAAGAAGGCGATCGAGCGGTTCCGCTTCGTCGACGGGGCGCGCAAGGTCGTCGGCGTCGGCAGCGTCGGGATGAGGGCGTGGATCGCGCTCTTCCTCGGGCGCGACAACGACGACCCGCTGATCCTCCAGATCAAGGAGGCGAAGGCCTCCGTGCTCGAGCCGTTCCTCGGCAAGAGCGTGTTCGCCAATCATGGCGAGCGGGTGGTCGAGGGACAGCGGCTGATGCAGGCCGCGAGCGACCAGATGCTCGGCTGGCTCCGCACCGGGGGCATCGACGGCGTCGAGCGCGACTTCTTCGTCCGCCAGCTCTGGGACTCGAAGGGATCCGCGCTCGTGGACACGATGGCGCCGAAGACGATGCGGCTCTACGCGGAGATCTGTGGGCAGACGCTCGCGCGTGCGCACGCCCGCTCGGGCGACGCAGTCGCGATCGCGACCTACCTCGGCTCGAGCGATGCCTTCGACCGTGCGCTCGCGTCGTTCGCAGAGGCCTACGCCGACCAGAACGAACGCGACTACGACGCGCTGAAGGCGGCCGCCGACGCCGGCCGGATCGCCGTCGAGTCGGGGCTCTGACACGCACCGGCCGGTGCGGGCGGGTCGTCTACTACCTCGTCGGCGGCGACGGGGCAAAGCGGCGCTTCGACGAGCTCACGGATTGGCTGGCGCCGAACAACACCGCCGTGATGTCGGTGCTGCTGATCGTCTTCGGCGTGGTTCTGATCTCGAAGGGCCTCGGCTCGCTGACCGCATGACGAACGCCCCGCGATCTGAGATGCTCCCGTGCCGCGCCGGCGTGCGCGAGCCCGTCCCTCGCACGTTCGACAGAAGGCTGACCGCACCGTGACCGAGACATCCGCAACCGGCGCCACCGGCCTCGGCAGGTACGTCACCGTACTGCAGGGCATCCGGCCCTTCGACAGGTCGCTGCTGTCCCGCGATGTCGTGGCGGGCATCACGCTCGCGGCGCTCGCGATTCCCGAGGTGATGGGCTACACGAAGATCGCCGGCACGCCGGTGATCACCGGCCTCTACACGATCCTGATCCCCGCGGTCGCCTTCGCGGTGCTCGGCTCGTCGCGCCACCTCGTGGTCGGCGGCGACTCCGCCACGGCGGCGATCATGTACGCGGGTATCGCCGGCCTCGGCATCTCCGGCCTGCAGCCGGGGACGAACGAGTGGCTCGCCTACGCCAGCCTCGCCGCGTTGATCACGGGCGGCCTCCTGATCCTCGCTCGCATCGCACGGCTCGGCTTCCTGGCCGACTTCATCTCGCGGACCGTGCTCGTCGGCTTCCTCACCGGGGTCGGGATCCAGGTGGCCCTCGGCCAGTTCGCAGGCATGCTCGGCGTGCCGTCGCCGGATGTCAGCTTCGACCAGGTCAGCGGCACGGTGATCAAGTTCTGGGACACGCTGAAGGAGATCCCGGACACCTCGCTCGCCACGCTGGCGGTCTCGCTCGCGGTGATCGCGACGCTGATCGTGTTCGAGAAGTGGATCCCGATGATCCCGGGAGGCCTCGTCGCGGTCGTCGGCGCGATCGCGATCAGCTGGGCCTTCGACCTCGAGGCCCACGGCGTCTCCACCCTCGGCACGGTGCCGAGCGGGCTGCCCTCGATCGGTCTGCCGAGCGGCGTCGGCTGGGACGACGTCGTTCCGCTGCTCGCCACCTGCGTCTCGATGTTCCTCGTGATCATCGCGCAGAGCGCCGCCACCTCACGGGCCTACGCCGTCAAGTACAAGGAGAAGTTCGAGGAGAACACCGACATCGTCGGCCTCAGCCTCGCGAACCTGACGGCCGGCATCAGCAGCACCTTCGTCGTCAACGGGAGCCCGACGAAGAGCAAGATGGCCGAGGAGGCCAAGGCCTCCAGCCAGGTCGCCATGCTCGCGATGGCGGCGATGGTCGCGATCGTCCTCCTCTTCCTGACGAAGCCACTCCAGTACATGCCGAACGCCGTGCTCGCGTCCGTCGTCTTCGTGATCGGCATCAAGCTCATCGACTGGAAGCACATGAATGAGATCTACGGGCTGCGCCGCGACGAGTTCTGGATCGCCGCCATCACGGCTGCGGTGGTCGTCGGCGTTGGAGTCGAGCAGGGCATCATCCTGGCGATCGTCCTCTCGCTGCTCGACCACGTGAGGCGGCACTACAACCCGCACGACTCGGTCATCACCCGCGACGAGCAGGGCAAGATCGTCACCGTTCCGGCCGAGCCGGGTGCGGTCACCGAGCCGGGCCTCGTCGTCTACCGCTTCGGGGTCGGGCTCTTCTACGCCAACGCGGCGCGCTTCACCGAGGAGGCACTCGCCCTCGTCGACGTCCCCGAGCCGCCGAGGTGGTTCATCCTGCTCGCCAACGCGGTGGACGACGTCGACTTCACCGGCGGAAAGACCCTGGTCGAGCTCGCCGAGCAACTCGAGGAGCGCGACGTCGTATTCGCGGTCGCCGACGTGCGTAACGCCGTCCGGCCCGAGCTGGATCGGTTCGGGCTGAGCGCGGTGATCGGGGAGGAGCGCATCTTCGGGTCGCTCGAGGAGGCGATCGCCGCCTTCCACGCCGACAAGACGGCGCGGTAGCCGCGCGATCCGGAAGACCACCGTGTGGGGGAGAGGCCGGGGCCTCTCCCGCCGCCGCGCGGCTCACGCGTGTCGTGCGAGAGGAGAGCGGTGGAACGAGTGGCGGCAAGGCGACGCGTAGAGTCGCCCCGACATGAGCAGCGGGGGAACGAGGCCGGTCACGGAGCTCGAGCGGTCGTCGGGCGTCATCCTCCATCCGACCTCGCTCCCCGGAGGACGCCTCGGTATCGAGGCCGAGCGCTTCGTCGACTGGCTCGCCGCGGCGGGTCAGAGCTGGTGGCAGGTCCTGCCGCTCGGCCCGCCCGACCGGCACGGCTCGCCGTACGCCTCCACCTCGGCCTTCGCGGCCTGGCGTGGCCTCCTGGCGGACCCGGCGGCCGACGTCACGCCAGAGGAGCTCGAACGGTTCCGCGAGGCGCACCCCTACTGGATCGGCGACTGGGAGCGGTACGCCGGCGCCGGAGCTGCCGCCGACCAGGTCCGCTTCGACCGCGAGTGGAGCGCGCTACGGCGGTACGCGGCCGACCGCGGCGTGCGCGTCATGGGCGACCTACCGATCTACGTTGCGGCGGAGAGCGCCGACGTGCGCGCACATCCGGAGCTGTTCGACACGTCCGGGGTCGCAGGCGCGCCGGCCGACTACCTCAACCCGGACGGCCAGCACTGGGGCAACCCGCTCTACCGCTGGCCGGCGCACGGCGCGGAGGGGTACCGCTGGTGGATCGAGCGCTTCCGCCGCACCTTCGAGCTCTTCGACCTGGCCCGCCTCGACCACTTCCGGGGCCTTGTCGCGTACTGGACGATTGCGCCGGACGAGCCGCTGGCCAAGCACGGTCGCTGGCGGCCCGGCCCCGGCTACGAGGTCTTCCGTTTCGTCGAGCGCGAGCTCGGTCACATCCCGCTCGTCGTCGAGGATCTCGGGGTGATCACGCCGGCGGTCGATCGACTGCGGGAGGCGATCGGCGCGCCCGGGATGCGGGTCATGCAGTACGCCTTCGACCCCGATCCCACGAACGTCCATGCCCTCGTCAACCATCCCGAGTACAGCGTCGTCTACACCGGGACGCACGACAACGACCCCGTGGCCGGCTGGTGGAGCGCAGCCCCGGAGGCGGTTCAACAAGAGGCGCGGATGCAGATGCACGCGGCGGGCATCGAGGAGGACGACCCCGTCTGGGGCCTGATCCGCCTCACCTTCACCTCGCCGGCCCGCCTGGCCGTCCTCCAGATGCAGGACGTTCTGGGGCTCGGCAGCGAAGCGCGACTCAACGCCCCGGGGACGGCGTCGGGCAACTGGGGCTGGCGTCTTGCACCCGGGCAGTTGACCGACGGGCTCGCCGAGCGCCTTCGCGCCGCGACGAGCGAAGCAGGCCGCCTGGTTGCTAGCCCTTGACGCCGCCGCGGGTGAGACCCGAGACGAGGTAGCGCTGCGCGACGAGGAAGACGAGCACGGCGGGAAGGGTGATGATCACCGCGGCGGCGGTCATCTTCTCCCAGTTCGCGGCGAACTGGAAGACGTACGTCTGCAGCCCGACCGGCAGCGTGTACGACTTGTCCGAGACGAGGAGGATGTTCGCGAAGGCGACCTCGTTCCACGCGGTGATGAACGAGTAGAAGAACGTCACCGCGAGCCCGGGCAGCGAGAGCGGGATGACGATGCGCCAGAACGTCCCGAACGGCGTCAGCCCGTCGATCCTGCCCGCCTCTTCGAGCGAGATCGGGATCGTGTCGAAGTAGCCCTTGAGCATCCAGACACAGAACGGCACCGCCGTCGTGCAGTACGCGAGCACGAGCCCGGCCTTCTGGTTCAAGAGGCCGAGGTGCAGGATGATGTTGTAGACCGGCACGAGCAGGATCGCCGCCGGGAACATCTGGGTGATCAGGAACGCCATCAGCGCAGGCCGGTATCCGGGGAAGCGGTAGCGGGAGAACGCGTACGCCGCCGTCGCCGCGAGGAAGACGCCGATCACCGTCGTGAAGAACGCGACCACGATCGAGTTCCACATCCATGTCAAGAAGATGTGGTTGTCGTCCATGAGGACGTGCCTGTAGTTCGAGATCTGCCAGTGGTGTGGCAGGATCGAGAGCGTCGTCGAGCCGATGATCTCCTGCTGGCCCTTGAACGAGCTGATCAGGATCCAGAAGACGGGGAAGATCGCGATCACGCACGCGAAGATCAGGAACCCGTGCAGGAGCAGCGACATGTACCACTTTCGCCCGCGCCCGCGCCGGCGCTTCGCACCGGTGAGGCCGACCCCGCGCACGAGAGCGCCGCTGATCGGGCCGGGTGCGCTCTCCTCGCGGCTGCTCACGACCACGTCTCCTCGCCCGACCGCGCCACGAGCCAGCGGTAGGTCGTCCCGAAGACGAGCAGCATCGAGAGGATGATCACGCCCCAGGCTGCGGCCTGGCCGTAGAGGTAGTCGGTGAACGCCGCGCGGTAGGCGAACGTCGGGAAGATCTGGGTCGCGTTCGCCGGTCCGCCGCCCGTGATCAGGAAGATGATGTTGAACATGTTGAACGTCCAGATCAGGCCGAGCAGGATCACCGTCGCCGCGACAGGGCGCAGGCCCGGCACCGTCACGTCCCAGAAGCGCCGCAGCGTGCTGGCGCCGTCGACCGAGGCGGCGTCGAGGAGGTCGTTGTCGATCGCCTGGAGCCCGCCTAGCAGTGCGACCATCATGAACGGGACGCCCAGCCAGACGTTGGTCATGATCACGGCGAACTTCGCCCAGGTCGGATCGCCCAGGAACGCGGGCGGATCGTGCCAGCCGAGCTTGAGGAGCAACTGGTCGAGGAACCCGTACGGGTTGTTGTAGATGAAGCGCCAGGCGAAGGCCGAGATGAAGGACGGCACCGCCCACGGAACGAGCAGCAGCATCCGGTAGATCCCGCGGAACCGCATCTGCCGGTTCAGCGTCACGGCGAGGATGAGGCCGAGCGTGAAGTGGAAGAACACGTTCACGAACGTCCAGATCACAGAGAACTCGGCGACGCTGCGGAACTCGGCGCTCGAGAGGATGTTCTTGTAGTTCTCGAGGCCGATGTAGTTGTAGCTCGACTCCACGTACTTGTTCCCGATCGTGAACCGGTCGGCGTCGGTGAAGGAGAGCATGATCCCGCGCACGAGCGGGTAGAAGACGAGCAGCCCCATCACGATGAAGACCGGGGCGAGCATCGCGTAGGCGAACCACCATTTGTGGAAGCCTCGCTTCAGGGCTCCGAACGGACCACGAGCCCGCCGTCTCCCTCTTGAGACGGCGGGCTCGAGAGCCTGTCCGGAAACGCTCAAGTCGAGCGGAGTCTAAGCCCTACTTGACGATGGTGAAGCTCGGGAAGAGCTTGCTCTTCCAGGCGGCCGCAACTGCAGCGGCTGCCTTCGCCGGCGTCGAGTCGCCGCTCAGCATCGACTGCATCGCGGGTGTGAAGTCGGTGTAGAGCTGGGCACCCTGGGTTCCGGCCGTGCGGTCGGTCGCCACCTGCATCTGCTTGCCGAACGCCACGATCAGCCGGTTCTTCTTCACCTCCGGCAGCGCGTAGGCGGAGACGTGGCTCGGCAGGAGGTTGTTCTGCGTCGCGAAGACCGCCTGCTGCGCCGGAGCCGTCAGCCACTTGATGAACGTGTAGGCCTCGGTCGCGTGCTGGGAGTTCCGGCTGATCACAAAGCTCGCGCCGCCGATGGGCGAGCCCTGGCCGTCTGGCCCGGGCGGGAGCGTCGTGACCTGGAAGTTCGTCGAGCTCTTGAACTGCGGCCCCGAGAGAACGTCCGCGGTCGACCACGGCCCGTTCACGATCATCGCGACCTGGCCGTTCTTGAAGGCCGTCATCACGTTGCCGTAGTCGTTGGCGAAGTCCTTGTCCGGGAACGCGCACTTGTTCTGGAAGAGCGCGTTGTACGCGCCCCAGCCGGTGATCGACTTCTTGGACGCGATCAGGATCTGCTTCTTCGACATGTTGACGAGGCCGCCCCCGTACCCCCAGATCCAGGGCTGGATCCAGTAGGAGTCGCCGCGGAGCGCGATGCCCTTGCCGGCGCCGAGCTTCTGGCAGTACTGCTGCAACTGGGCGAGCGTCGCCGGCGGCTTGGTGAGCCCCTTCGCCTTCAACAGCTTCTTGTTGTAGAAGAGGGCGAGTGCGTCCACGGTCTGCGGGACCGCGTAGGCCTTCCCGTTGTACTGGGCGCCCTTGTAGGCCGCCTGCACGAAGTCGGCCTTGTCGGCGGACGAGATCATCGAAGTCAGGTCGGTGAGCAGGCCCTGGGCCGCCCAGCCCTGCACGTCGGGGGCGGTGTCGGCGCGCATCACGTCGGGCGCCTGGCCCGCCTGCGCGGCGGTCGTGAACTTCTGGGCGTGCTGATCGAACGGCACCGTCACCATGTCGATCTTGATGTCGGGGTTGGCTGCCTCGAACTTGCTGACGAGGCTCTTCAGCGTCACCGTCTCCTGGTCGTTCATCGTCTGCCAGAAGGTGATGGTGGTTGCTTGCGATCTCGCGGTCGCGGTCGCAGCGAGCGTGGCGGCTGCGACTGCGGCCGCCGCGGCGAGCACAAGCAGCGGGGCCCGAAGGCCGAAGCGATGCATTCTGGTGTCCTCCTTGCTGGGCGAGCGGACCTGAGACGGCCGCCGGAATCTTGAAAACCGTTTCAAAAACATGAAACAGGAACCGAGACTACGATGCCCAATGTGGGTTTGTCAAGCATAGATTACCGTGCACGAGCCGTGTAAGCTCCCGTACCGCGTTTCGTAATCCTTGGAACGGCTCATCCTTTGGAACTCATCGATTTGATCGTAGGCTCACGTGGCACCAACTCTTAGAGACGTCGCACGGCAGGCGGGAGTTAGCGTCGCCACGGCCTCCCGCGTCGCAGCCGGCGCGCCGGGCGTGCGGCCCGCGACGCGCGAGCGCGTCGAGCACGCCATGCGCGAGCTCCTCTACGTGGCCCGCGAGCCCGACCCGAGCGGCGTGATCGGGCTTCTCGTGCCGGAGCTCGGCAACCCGATCTTTCCGGCGCTCGCGCAGGCGATGGAGCATCGCGCCGCTGCGGCCGGCTACGCCACGATTCTGTGCAACACGGCCGGCTCCGCGCTCCGGGAGATGGAGTACGTCCACATGCTGCTCGAGAGACGGGTCGACGGCATGATCTTCATCTCGAGCGAGCTCACCGACGTGCGCTCGGACCACCGGCACTACGTTCGCCTTCGCGACGAAGGGGCCCGGCTCGTCTTCGTGAACGGCTCGGCCGAGTCGCTCGACGTCACGTGCGTCGGGGTCGACGAACGTGCGGCCGGGAAGCTCGCGACCGAACACCTGCTCGGGCTCGGGCACCGGCGCATCGGCTTTGCGGCCGGAGATCGCTACGCCTTGCCGACCCGCGACAAGGCGGAGGGCCGTTCTCAGGCGCTCCTCGCGGCGGGCATCGACCCCGACGATCTGGTCGCCCACACGTCGTTCTCGGTCGAGGGCGGGCGAAGCGCGATGCGCAAGCTGCTCACAGCGCCGGGCGGCCCGCCGACCGGCGTCTTCTGCTCGAGCGACCTGATGGCGATCGGTGTGCTGATGGAAGCCGCCGAGCAGGGTCTCGTCGTTCCCGACGACCTCTCCGTGATCGGCTTCGACGGAATCGAGGCGGCGTCCTGGACGCAGCCGGCGCTGACCACGATCGAACAGCCGATCGCCGACATCGCCGAGACTGCGGTCGGGGCGCTCAAGAGCCTGATCGACGAGCCGGAGCGTCCTCTGCCAGACTTCGTCTTCCGACCCAAGCTCCGCGTGCGCGCCTCTACGGCCCCCCCGAAGGAGACAGCATGAGCAAGATCGTCATCGACCACGTGACCAAGATCTACCCCGGCGACGTGATGGCCGCCGACGACGTCACGCTCGAGATCGCGAGCGGCGAGTTCATGGTGCTCGTCGGGCCGTCCGGCTGCGGCAAGTCGACGCTGATGCGGATGGTCGCCGGTCTCGAGGACGTCACCGAGGGAGCGATCCTTATCGACGAGCGCGACGTGACCGAGCTCTCACCCCGCAACCGCGACATCGCGATGGTCTTCCAGAACTACGCCCTCTACCCGCACATGACCGTGCGCAAGAACCTGGGCTACGGGCTCAAGGTCCGCAAGACGCCGAAGCCCGAGGTCGAGCGTCGTGTCGCCGAGGTGGCGAGACTGCTCGGGCTCGAGGATCTGCTCGACCGCCGGCCCGCCGCGCTCTCCGGCGGCCAGCGGCAGCGTGTGGCGATGGGGCGCGCGATCGTCCGCGAGCCGGCGGCCTTCCTCATGGACGAGCCGCTGTCGAACCTCGACGCGAAGCTCCGGGTGGCCATGCGCGCCGAGCTCTCGCGCCTGCACGAGCGGCTCGGCGTGACGACGATCTACGTGACGCACGACCAGGTCGAGGCGCTGACGCTCGGCCAGCGGGTGGCGGTGATGCGCGACGGGCGCATCCAGCAGGTGGACGCCCCGCAGAACCTCTACGCCGAGCCGGCGAACCTGTTCGTCGCCGCCTTCATCGGCTCGCCGTCGATGAACCTCGCCGAGGCGACGGTTGCCGACGGAGCCGTGGAGTTCGCGGGCTTCCGCCTCGCGCTTGCGCCTGGACGGCACCCCGTCCGCGAGGGCAAGGTCATTCTGGGCATCCGGCCCGAGAGCTTCGAGGACGCGGCGTTCGCCGAGCCGGCGTTTCCCCAGATCGAGGTGGAGGTGTCGGTGCTCGAAGAGCTCGGTGCGGACGCTCACGTCATCTTCCCGATCGATGCTCCCCGCGTCACCGCCGAGGATCTGGAGGCGGCGGCCGACGAGCCGATCGAGGGGCTGATCGCCGACGACCAGCGCACTCTCTTCAACGCGCGCGTCGACCCCCGGACGGGAGCCGGGATCGGTCGCCGGGTCCGGCTTGCCGTCGATCCCGGGCAGTTTCATTTCTTCGATCCCGACACGGGTGCGACGCTGCGGAGCTCGCTCGGCACACGCGGTGGGGACGAGCGCATCCCGGCTGCCACCAGCCAGCCTTAGGCGCTCGCCCGCCCTGCCCCTGGGCTTCACCCCGAGCCGAGCGTTGCACGCAACCACGCATCCACAGGCTGGCCAGCCGTGAACACGACCACACGCTCGTCCTCAGCCGGATGCTCGAACGTCCGCACGTGCTCATCGAACACTTGCGGGTGAACCGGAGGGCGGCTTCTGTGTCGCGCGTTCTCTCGCATGCGTCGGTGGACCTCGTCGAGCGAGGTGTCGACGTACACGAGCACGACGTCGTAGCCGTGCTTCTCGGCGACTGCCCTGAAGCGGTCTCGAAGGAACCTGAGGTTGCTCGTGTCGTCGACGAGAATCGCGACCCGCTCGCGCATGAGCTGCTCGACCCGTCCGATCGCCAGGTGGTGTGTCCGTTCCCATTCCTCGACCGGGAGCCCCTCACCGCCAGGGGCGACGCCTCGCTCCCGATTGATCTCGTCGAGGCCGATGTAGGTGGCTCCCGTGAAGTGGACGATCGCGCGTGCGAGGGTCGTCTTGCCCGAGAAGGCGAGCCCGCACATCAGATAGAGAACGCCGCGATCCTCACCCGGTCCGCGGTTGGTTTCTGGCCTACTCATGTCCTCATTTCGTCAGGACTGATCTCTCTTGCGTTGGGCGAGAGCCGCCGGCGGCGGGACACGTCGTGACCACATGACAGTGGACGAATACCACCGAGAGCTGGTCGACCGGCTCACGGCGATACTCGGTGAGCGCTTGCTCGGCGTTTACGCCTCCGGCTCGTTCGGCCTCCACGACTTCGACGGCGCCCGGAGCGACCTTGACGTCTTCGCCGTCTGCAGCGGGACCGTCACTCCTGAGGAGAAGCGCGCGATCGTCGCCCAGCTTCGCGAGGAGGCGTTGCCTTGCCCCGCCCGCGGCCTGGAGTTCGTGCTCTACCCCGAAGACACCGCTCGCATCCCGAGCGACGAGGCCGGGTTCGTGCTCAACCTGAACACCGGGCCGCGGATCGCGTTTCGCGTCGACGAAGAATCCGATGGGGTCGAGCGACATTGGTTTCCGATTGATCGCGCGATCGTCCGGACCGCGGGCGTGGCGCTCGTCGGCCCGCCGCCGCAAGAACTGTTCGCGCCCATCCCGCGCGCACTCCTTCTCCCGGTCGTGCGCGAGGCTCTCGAGTGGCACCGAACTCCTGGATCGAGCGGTGACGACGACACGGTGCTGAACGCGTGCCGCTCGCTGCGTTGGCTGCGCGAGGACGTCTGGTCGTCGAAGTCCGACGCCGGAGCGTGGGCACTCGAACGGGTAGGCGACCGCGAACTCGTGGCCGCAGCACTCGCAAGTCGCGATCGCAATGCAACGCTCGGCCGGGAGCGCGTCCAGCGGTTCGTGGACGACGTGCTTGCGGAGTCAGAGAGCGTTGCGGCCGAGCCCGGGAGTTGACCTTCCCAGGGGCCTTCGCAGAGCCGCCTCCCAGGGCGTGCATCGGCGGACAAGGAGCGAGGCAGGATGAGCTAGGAGTGTCACGGATCGTGACCATCGGCCCTGGGAGCTTCCCTCATCTAGCTTCGACGAGTTGCCGAGCCTGCGGTCCAGCTTCCGTCCGCGCGCCCCTCACGCTGCGCCGCGATGAAGTCGCGGTACCAGGCGTAGCTCGCCTTCGGCACCCGCTCGAGGGTGTCGAAGTCGACGTAGACGATGCCGAAGCGCTGCGAGTACCCCTGCGACCATTCGAAGTTGTCGAGGAGCGACCAGACGAAGTAGCCGCCGAGCGGAACGCCTGCTTCGAGCGCGCGCGAGACGGCCTCGAGATGGCACTCGAGATAGGAGGCGCGCCGCGGGTCGTCCACGTGCCCGTTGCGGCGCTCGTCGGCGAACGCGGCCCCGTTCTCGGTGACGTAGAGGGGAGGGATGTCGTACTCGTCGCGAAGGCGCAGCAGCAACTCGTAGAGGGCGTCCGGGTAGACCTCCCAGCTCATTCCGGTGTACTCGCTACCCGCCGGCTGGACGATCCTCGGCGTGCCGCTTGCGGGATCCGCCTGCACCACATGCCGCCGGTAGTAGTTGACCCCGAGGAAGTCGAGCGGCTCGGAGATCGTTCGCAGGTCGTCCGCGCCGAGCTTCGGGAGCATCGCCCCGAAGCGCTCGAGGCCCTCGGCCGGGTACTCGCCGCGAAGGACCGGGTCGAGGAACCAGCGATTGCGGACGGCGTCCTCGAGGCGCGCTGCGTCGGCGTCGGCCTCCGAATCCGTCAGCGGATGCATCGGGATCAGGTCGATCGTGATCCCGATGTTCGCACCGGGCACGTCGCGGCGGAGGATCTGCACCGCCCGGCCGTGGGCGAGGAGGACGTGGTGGCCGGCGGCGACGGCGTCCGCCTCGCTCGTCCTGCCAGGAGCGTCCTGGCCCGTTCGGTAGCCGAGCCAGGCGATGACCCACGGCTCGTTCTGCGTGATCCAGTGGCGAACACGGTCGCCGAGCCGCGCGGCAACGACCTCCGTGTACTCCGCGAACGCCTCGACCGTCTCCCGTTCGGGCCAGCCGCCGCGGTCCTCGAGCGCCTGTGGCAAGTCCCAGTGGTAGAGCGTGAGAAAGGGCTCGATCCCGTTGTCGAGCAACTCGTCGACGAACCGGTCGTAGAAGTCGAGCCCGCGCTCGTTCACGCGGCCCCTACCCTCGGGGAGGATTCGCGGCCAGGCGACCGAGAAGCGGTAGGCGTTGAGGCCGAGCTCGCGCATCAGCCCCACGTCTGCGCGATAGCGGTGGTAGGAGTCGCACGCCACGCGGCCGTCGTCACCGCTTGCGATCTTTCCGGGTGTGGCGGTGAAGCGGTCCCAGATGCTCTCGCCGCGTCCGTCCTCGGCGACGGCGCCCTCGACCTGGTACGCGGAAGTCGCCGCGCCCCAGAAGAAGTCGTCCGGAAAAGCGCCTGACTTGTTCCTCAAGGTAGTGTGCATGACTGAACCGGTAAAGATCATACGCTTTCAGCCGGTCCGTGCCAACAAGGAGGCGCTCGCGTGTCGAACGACATAGCCGGGAGAGTCACGATCCGCGACATCGCGAAGCGGGCCGGCGTCTCGAAGGGGGCCGTCTCCTACGCCCTGAACGGCCGTCCCGGCGTCTCGGACGACACGCGCGATCGCATTCTCTCGATCGCCCGCGAGCTCGGGTGGTACCCGAATCGGGCGGCCCGTGCGCTGTCGGCCGCGCGCGCCGACGCGTGCGGCCTCGTACTCGCGCGGCCCGCTCGAACGCTGGCGCTCGAGCCGTTCTTCATGGAGTTCCTCGCAGGCGTCGAGTCCGAGCTCTCGGCGCGCTCGATCGCCTTGACGATCCAGCTCGTGCAGGACGTCGAGGAGGAGATGGCGGTCTATCGGCGCTGGTGGGGCGAGCATCGCGTGGACGGCATCCTGATGGTCGACCTGCGCGTCGACGACCCGCGCGTCGACGAGCTGGTGCGGCTCGGGCTCCCCGCGGTGGTCGTCGGTGGTCCGGTCAAGAATCGCGCTCTACCAGCGGTTTGGCACGACGAGGGATCCGTCATCGTCGAAGCGGTGCAGTACCTCGCGGCGCTCGGCCACAGACGGATCGGGCACGTCACCGGCGTCGGCGACTTCGACCACACGGTGCAGCGAATCGCCGCGTTCGAGAGCGCCACGCGCGAACTCGGCCTCGAAGGCCAGATCCTCCAGACCGACTACAGCGTCGAGCAGGGCGCGCGCGCAACGCGGAAGCTTCTCTCCTTGCCGGAGCCGCCGACGGCGATCGTGTTCGACAGCGACCTGCTCGCAGTCACCGGCCTCGGCGTCGCCCGGCAGATGGGCTTCACGGTTCCCGACGATCTGTCGATCGTCGGTTGGGACGACTCGCTCATCAGTCAGGTCGTGCATCCGCCGTTGACGGCGATCACGCGCGACATCGAGGCGTTTGGAATCGCTGCGACCAAGCAGTTGCTTGCGGTCATCGAGGGGCTGGCCACGGAGGACGTGGAGACCGTCCGCGGCGAGCTCACGCCGCGCGGCAGCACCGCGCGGCTGCGCGGATCTTCTCGCTGAGCTCGTCCCTGCCGGCAGCCGGGCTGAGCAAATCGCACTTGACACTTAACCGGATAAGTGATGGACTTGTCCCACCGGCATGATGAGACGCGGGAGCGAGTCCACCGAGGCACGCCAGGGGAACGGGCAGACCGCTCCCTTGGCCGCAGCCATCCTCTGGCCGCAACCGGCGTCTAAGGAAGCAAGCTCTTCAGCCGACCGTGACGAAGTGCTCGCGAAGGGTCCCGTGGCAGCGGTACTGCACCCGGGCCGCGAGCGAGCTCCAGACGTTGCGGACAATCCGAATACCGCCTCGGTACGAGCCCCGATGTTGCCTCCGGTGAATGGGGGCAAGCTCGCTATTACACAGCGAGCTGGCTTGGGTGTGCGTCGACTCGCTCGACCGGAGGGGAACGAAGGGAGGGAGTACAAAGTGCTACGAAATAGGAAAGGAAGGGTCGTCGGCTTCGGCCTGATCGCGCTCGTCGCGGTCGTCGCAGTCACCTCGCTTGGAGTGGTGGCCGCGGGCGCGAAGCAGACCTCGCTGCTCGTTTCTCTTCCACGGGACCAGACCCTCTACATGAGCGGGAATCAGTGGTCGCCGAACACCGACCTCAATCCCGCGAAGAACTGGGACTACGTGACCGGACTCGTCGGGTTCGTGTACGAGACGCCGTTCCGGTACGACCCGCTGAAGGACACGTTCATCCCGTGGCTCGCCACGGGCGGAAAGTGGACGTCGAAGACGACGTACGCCATGACCATCCGGCCGGGCGTCAAGTGGAGTGACGGCCAGACGATGACGCCGCAAGACGTCAAGTACAGCTTCGACCTGGCGAAGATCGCCACCCACCCGCAGCACCCGCTCTGGGCGGACACCGGCCTCAAGAGCACCAAGGTGTCCGGGAACGACGGTGATCTTCACGTTCGCCGGCAAGCCCGGCTACCAGCAGTTCGACTTCTACCGCTACAACGTCGCGATCGTCCCGCAGCACGTGTTCAAGAGCTACACGAACACGGACATCGCCTCGGGCAACCTCGGTGACACGAGCAAGCTCATCGGCACCGGCCCGTACCTCTACCAGTCCGGCGTCGGCGCATCGTCGACGACGGTCGTCTGGAAGAAGCGCGGCGACTGGTGGGCGACGAAGGCGCTCGGGAAGTCGGTCGGGCCGACGTACGTGGTCGACATCAAGAACGGCACGAACGCGGCCGCGTTGTCGAACCTGCTCGCAGGGAACATCGACCTCTTCAACAACTTCGCGCCCAAGAACGCGATCAAGGGGAAGTTCAAGACCTACTTCGACAAGTCCCCGTACCACCTGGGCGCGAACACGACGTGGCTGTTCCCGAACACGACGAAGGCGCCGCTGAACGACAAGGCGTTCCGTCGTGCTCTCGCCGACCTCGATCAACATGAACCAGATCCTCGACAAGGCGTATCAGGGCCTCGTGAACAAGGCGAGCCCGACGGGCCTGCTGCCGATCTGGAACAAGTGGATCGACCAGACAGTGGTCAGCGAAGTACGGCTTCTCGTACAACGTCGCGCAAGGCCAAGGCGATCCTGGCCGCGGCCGGCTACAAGGACACGAACGGTGACGGCTACGTCGAGAACAAGGACGGGTCGCCGATCGACCTGAGCATCGTCTGCCCGAACGGGTGGTCCGACTGGATGACGTCGATCCAGGTGATCGCCGACAGCGCGAAGGCGGCCGGGATCAAGATCACGCCGTCCTTCCCGGAGTACGGCACGATGGCCGACGACCGCGGCCACGGGAACTTCGACCTGCTGCTCGGCAACGACCGGCAGTACTCGAACACGCCGTGGACCTACTACCAGTACATCTTCCAGCTGCCGATCGCGAAGAACCAGACGACGGTCAACTACGAGCGCTACTCGAACCCGACCGCCTGGAACCTCACGAAGGCGCTGGACAAGACGCCCTCGACGAACACCAAGGCGTACCAGGCGGTGATGTCGAAGCTGCAGAAGACGTTCCTGCAGGATCTGCCCGGCGATTCCGCTCTGGTACAACGGCATGTGGTCGATGGTGAACACGCAGTACTGGACGGGCTGGCCGTCATCGACCGGCAAGCAGTTCACGCCGACCTCGTGGCGCAACTACTGGCAGATGACGAGCATCGACATGCTCACCAGCCTCCGCCCCGCGGGCACGTAGACGCGGCGCGCAGAACGGTGATCGGACAACATCCCTCCCGGCAATCAACCGGGAGGGATGTTGCTCTGCCCGGCCGACTCCTCGTGATGATGGAGCTCTCGTGACGCGGTATCTCGCACGCAAGATCCTCATCTACCTCGTGACCTTCTGGGTCGCGGTGACGATCGACTGGGCGATCCCGCGGCTGATGCCGGGCAACCCGATCGACCGGCTGCTCTCGCGCATGCAGGCGCAGCCGTCGTCGTCGGAGGCGCTGACGGGCTACTACACGAAGGCGTTCGGCTTCGACGTGCCGGTCTGGAAGCAGTACCTCAACTTCTGGGCGGCTCTCTTCCACGGCGATCTCGGCCGGAGCATCGCGAGCTTCCCGACGCCGGTCTCGGAGCTGATCATGGGCGCGCTGCCGTACACGATCGCGCTGCTCGTGCCCGCCGTCGTCCTCAGCTTCTGGGCGGGGAACAAGGTCGGCGCGCTCGCCGCGCGCAGGAAGACGCTCGACAACACCGTGCTGCCGCTGGCGTACACGCTCACGGCGACGCCGCAGATGTGGCTCGGCATCGTGTTCGTCTGGGTGTTCGCCAGCACCCTGGCCTGGTTCCCGGTCTCGGGCGCCTACAGCCTGGCGCTCCAGCCGACCTGGTCGCTCGAGTTCGCCGGCAGCTTCCTCTACCACTGGTTCCTGCCGTTCTGCGCGCTCTTCCTCGTCGCCTTCGGCGGCTGGGCGATCGGGATGCGGAACATGATCATCTACGAGCTCGAGGCCGACTACTCGAACTACCTCGCCGCGCTCGGAGCGCCGAACAAGCTCGTGCGCAAGTACGCCTACCGAAACGCGCTGCTGCCGCAGATCACGGGCCTCGCGCTCGCGCTCGGCGCGGTCGTCGCGGGCGCGATCGTGGTGGAGATCGTGTTCTCCTATCCCGGCCTCGGGAGCCTGACCCTGTCCGCGATCCAGAACCGCGACTACTTCTTGATCCAGGGGATCTTCCTCTTCCTGATCATCGGCGTCCTGATCGCGAACCTCATCATCGACATCGCGTACGTCTTCATCGACCCGCGCACGCGGGTCGGGATGCAGGGCGGCGCGTGATGGCGGTCTCCGGCGACCGCGAGGTCCTCGGCCCGGGCGGCGCAGCCTCGCTCGACATCCCGGCGGTCGGCTCGGACGGGAAGCCAGGCGCGCCACCGGTGCCGGCGCACCGCTCGGAGTTCGTCTACTTCGCGCTCCGGAACTGGAAGTTCGTCTTCGGCCTCGGGCTCGTGCTCGCGCTGTTTGCGATGGCGATCTTCGGCCCGATGCTCGCGAAGCACCCGCCGCTCGCGTTCACCGGGCCCACCGACAGCCCGCCCTCTGCCGAGTACTGGTTCGGGACGACCTCGTTCGGCCAGGACGTCTTCTCGCAGTTCGTGCACGGGCTGCGAGCGGCGTTCCTGGTCGGGATCGTCGGAGGCGGGATCGCGTGGGTGATCGGCGCGGCCGTCGGGTTCACCGCCGGCTACCGCGGCGGCCTCGTCGACGACGTCCTCAACATGCTCACGAACGTCGTGCTCGTGATCCCGACGCTCGCGATCCTGATCATCGTCGCGGCCTACCTGAACGTGCACAGCTACGCGACGGAGGCCGTCCTGATCGGGCTCACGTCGTGGCCGTGGGCCGCGAGGGCTGTTCGCGCGCAGACGTTCTCGCTGAAGACGCGGGACTTCGTCGACATCGCGCGACTCAGCGGCCGGAGCAGCCGGCAGATCATCACGAGCGAGATCGCGCCGAACATGAGCTCCTACCTGCTGATGATGTTCATCCTGCTCTTCGGCGGCGCGATCCTGATCGGTGCGTCGCTCGACTTCCTCGGCCTCGGCCCCTCGACGTCGGTGTCGCTCGGGCTGATGATGAACAACTCGTTCCTCGCGAGCGCCCTGCTGCTCGGCTCCTGGTGGTGGTTCGTCCCGCCCGGTGTCGGGATCATCCTGATCGTCGGCGGGCTGTACGTGATGAACGTCGGCCTCGACGAGATCTTCAACCCGAAGCTGAGGGAGCGCTGATGAGACGTAGGCTCGACGGAGTCGAACAGAGAGCGGAAGTGCCGGCTTTGCCGGCGCTGGAGCGGGCATGAGCCTCAAGGTCGACGCGCTGACCGTCTACTACCAGTCGCTTCGCGGCGACGTGAAGGCTGTGGACGGAGCGACGTTCGAGATCGCCGACGGCGAGATCATGGGGCTCGCGGGTGAGTCCGGCTGCGGGAAGTCGACGCTCGGCAAGAGCCTGATCCGGATGGACACGCGGATGAAGTACGTCTCCGGAAGCGTCGAGCTCGACGGCAAGGAGCTCCCGATCTGGGACGACTCGGCGATGAACGCCTTCCGGTTCAAGGAGGTCTCGATCATCCCGCAGTACGCGCTCAGCGCCCTCAACCCGACGCGCCGGATCGGCACGATGGCGACGGAGCTGCTCCGCTCGCGGAACGCGCACCTCGACGCGGTGCTGCCCGAGTTCAAACGCCGTCTCAAGCTCGTCGGACTGCCCGAGGACGTGCTCGACCGCTACCCGATCGAGCTCTCCGGCGGGATGAAGCAGCGGGTCGTGATGGTGCTCTCCTCGCTGCTCGACCCCTCGCTGTTGATTGCGGACGAGGTGACCTCCGCACTCGACGTCTCGACCCAGCGGGCCGTCGCCGAGCTGCTTGTCGAGTTCCGCGACCGCGGCTTCGTCAAGAGCATGATCGTGATCACGCACGACCTGTCCGTGCTCTACCAGATCGCCGACACGATCCTCGTCATGTACGCCGGCAAGCTGGCCGAGAAGGCGCCTGCCGCGACGATCATCGACGCCTCCCAGCACCCGTACACGCAGCTCCTGCTCTCGTCGTTGCCCGAGGTCGGCGTGCGGTTCGCGGAGAAGCGGCTGAAGGGCATTCCCGGCCGCCCGCCGCCGCTGATCGATCCCCCGACGGGCTGCCGCTTCAGGGCGCGCTGTCCGCTGGCATTCGCCCACTGCGAGGAGGAGCCGCCGTTCGTCCCGATCGGGCCCGACCATGCCTCGGCCTGCTGGAAGGCATCCGCGAAGGTGGCCGCCTGATGCTCGAGCTCGACACCTGCTGCAAGGCCTACAAGACCGGTGCGTTCGGGACGGGCGAGCTGCTGGCCGTGCGCGACGTCTCCTTCGGCGTGCGACCGGGCGAGGTCGTCTCGCTGATCGGCGAGAGCGGGAGCGGCAAGTCGACGATCGGGAAGATGATCCTCCGTCTCGTGCGGACGACGCGCGGCATGGTCACGTTCGACGGTGTCGACATCTCGACGCTCGAGGGCCCTGCCCTCAAGGCCTACTACGCCGACGTCCAGGGCGTCTTCCAGGACCCGTTCAGCTCGTACAACCCGATCTTCAAGGCGGATCGCGTCTTCGCGATGATCCGCCACGAGTACTTCGCGGGGACCAGCTCGTCGGAGTGGCACGAGAAGCTGAACAAGTCGCTGGAGGCCGTGAACCTCAACCCGGGCGACGTGCTCAACAAGTACCCGCACCAGCTGAGCGGCGGCCAGCTCCAGCGCATGCTGATCGCGCGAGCGCTCCTCCTCGACATCCGCCTGCTCGTCGCCGACGAGGTGATCAGCATGCTCGACGCCTCGACCCGCATCGACGTCCTCAACCTCCTGGGCGATCTGAAGTCGCGCGGCCTCGGCATCCTTTTCATCACGCACGACCTCTCGCTCGGCAACTACATCAGCGACAAGACGATGATCATGCGCCGGGGAGCCGTGGTCGAGATGGGCACGACCGAGCGCGTCTTCGGCAACCCGCTCCACCCGTACACCAAGACGCTGCTGATGTCGGTTCCGCAGCTGCACAAGAAGTGGAAGGACGTCGAGGCCGAGCTGGCCGCGGCGGCACCCGCCGCGCGCGACGGCGCGCCGAGAGGGCTCGCGGGGAGCGACGGGAAGCTGGTCGAGGTCGAAGACGGCCACTTCGTCGCGCCCGTGATCGACGAGGAAGGAGCGGCGGCGGCATGACGAGCATCCGGCCAGTTGCTGACGATGCGCCGGGAGGCATCCCGTGGGAGGACCGCCCGGCCGGGTCGAGCGACGTGCTCTGGCGCTCGAGCCGCAACCCGATTATCCCCCGCAACCACGTCCCGCGGGCGAACAGCATCTTCAACTCGGCGGTCGTGCCCTACCTCGACGGCTTCGCCGGCGTCTTCCGGGTCGACGACACGCGCCGCGTGATGAACCTGCACGCGGGGCGCAGCGCCGACGGGATCGACTGGGCGCTCGACCCCGGTCCGATCGCGTTCGAAGCGGCCGACCCCCGCGTCCGGGAGACGGCGGGGCCGTTCGAGCACGCGTACGACCCGCGGGTCACGTGGCTCGAGGATCGCTACTACGTCACCTGGTGCAACGGCTACCACGGGCCGACGATCGGAGTCGGTTACACGCACGACTTCGAGACGTTCCACCAGCTCGACAACGCCTTCTTGCCGTTCAACCGGAACGGCGTGCTGTTCCCGCGGCGGATCGGGGACCGGTACGCGATGCTGAGCCGGCCGAGCGACAACGGCCATACGCCGTTCGGCGAGATCTTCTACTCCGAGAGCCCGGACCTCGTCCACTGGGGTAGGCACCGGCACGTGATGGCGCCTCGAGCGCTCACGTGGGAGTCGACGAAGATCGGTGCCGGTCCGACCCCGATCGAGACCGAAGACGGCTGGCTGCTCATCTACCACGGCGTCCTGACCTCGTGCAACGGCTTCGTCTACTCGATGGGCGCGGCGCTCCTCGACCTCGACGAGCCGTGGAGGGTCGTCGCGCGAGCCAGCGACTACCTGCTTTCACCGCAGGTGCTCTACGAGCAGGTAGGAGACGTCCCGAACGTCGTCTTCCCCTGCGCCGCACTCGTCGATCGCGAGGCCGACCGGGTGACGATCTACTACGGAGGCGCCGACACCGTCGTCTGTCTCGCCCATGGACAGCTGTCGGACATCCTCGAGTTCGTGCGCGGCGGCCCCCGCTCGCTCCGAATCGACGGCGGGAGTCCAGGGAGACCTCAGGCCAGCTGACACTCCTGCCAGGAGCGGTAGGCGGCCGGTGCGCGCTCCGACTGGGCGCCGATCAGCTCTCCTGGGTCAGGCCGGCCAGCGCGGGCGTGTCCTGGAGGTCGGTGTCGAGGATGGGGGCGTAGACGAACGGGTGATGGAAGGCGTCCAGAGCGAACTTCGGGTCGACGGCGAACGCGAGCGCGGTCTCGTTGCGGTCGTCAGACAGCTCGATCGAGACTTCGTTCGACCGGGCGTTCCAGAGGAGGGTTACCTCGAGACCGTCCTGGTGGCGGTACGCGAGCTCTCTCGAGATCGTCATTGGAATCTCCTTTTCTCGTC
This sequence comes from uncultured Actinomycetes bacterium, assembly GCA_963781435.1. Lineage (GTDB taxonomy): Bacteria > Actinomycetota > Thermoleophilia > Gaiellales > Gaiellaceae > PALSA-600. The sequence goes on from CAWAGR010000022.1 coordinate 38,727, forward strand.
GATCGCCCTGTGCGATCGCTGGGGCAAGGAAATGCCCGCGCGGTAACCGATCACACCCATGCGCGGTAATGCCGCGGTAAAGCCTCCGGCCGGGCTCGTCCTCATGAAGCTCACAGCCACGGTTAAGACGCCTCTCAACCAGGCTCGCAACGCTGGAGCCCGCACTGCACCCGGACACCAGCGGACGAAGGAGCGAGATTTGACTGAAGAGGGACATCTGAGAGCGCTCGACGGCCGCGGCGAGCACGGCTTGCTCGAGAGCGCGGTCTTCGAGATCAAGCGCGTGATCGCCGGCCAGGACGAGATGCTCGAGCGCGTGTTCGTCTGCCTGCTCGCGGGCGGGCACCTGCTGATCGAGGGCGTGCCGGGCCTCGCGAAGACGCTCACCGTGAAGACGGTCGCCGACGTGTTCGGCGGGAGCTTCGAGCGGGTTCAGTTCACGCCCGACCTCGTGCCCGCGGATCTCGTCGGCACGCGCATGTACCGGAATCGCAGCGAGCGCTTCGACACCGAGCTCGGGCCGGTCTTCTGCAACTTCCTGCTCGCCGACGAGATCAACCGCGCGCCCGCGAAGGTGCAGTCGGCGCTGCTCGAGGTGATGCAGGAGCGCCAGGTGACGATCGGCAAGGAGACGCACCCGGTGCCGTCGCCGTTCCTCGTGATGGCGACGCAGAACCCGATCGAGTCCGAGGGGACGTATCCGCTGCCCGAGGCGCAGCTCGACCGGTTCATGCTCAAGATCCTCGTCGACTATCCGTCCGAGGACGACGAGCTGACGGTGATCCAGCGCGCGCTCGCCGACCCTGTGGCCGTCGAGCAGCTCGTCTCCGTGGACGACCTTGCGGAGCTGCAGCTTCAGACGCGGCACGTGTACGTCGATCCGGCCGTCTCGCGCTATGCGCTCGAGCTCGCGCTCGCGACGCGGCGCCTGGCGAGCGTCGGGCTCGAGGAGCTCGTGCCCTACGTCTCCTACGGCGCGAGCCCGCGCGGGCCGATCAACCTGGTCCTCGGGGCTCGCTCGCTCGCCCTTCTGCGCGGCCGGCGCTACGCGCTGCCGCAGGACGTCCGCGAGCTCGCGAAGGACGTGCTGCGCCACCGGATGGTGCTCAGCTACGAGGCGCTGGCGGAAGGGATCGAGGCCGACACGGTGCTCGACCGCGTGCTCGACGCGATCCACATGCCGCACCTCGACCTCGCCCGCGGGGCCGTCGCGTGACCCCCCTGAGCACATTTCCTCGGGCGCTCGGCCCCGCGCGCACGCCCGCCCGGCCCGGGCCCGGGCCGCTGCCCGGCGCGCTGCTGCGCCGTCTCGACCTGACCGTGCGGCGGCGCATCGACGGCCTGCTTGCCGGCGACCACCGCTCGTGGGCGTTCGGCGACGGCGCCGAGCTCGCGCAGGTCCGGCCGTACGTGCTCGGCGACGACGTGCGCCGGATCGACTGGAACGTGACCGCGCGCACGGGCGAGCCGCACGTGCGCCTGCACGTCGCCGAGCGGGCGCTCGAGACGTGGCTCGTGCTCGACACCTCGGCGTCGATGACCTTCGGCACCGCCGACCGGCGCAAGTGGGACGTGGCCGAGGGCGTCTCCCTCGCCGTCGGCCACGTCGCGGCGCGGCGTGGCAACCGTCTCGCCGTCTCGACCTTCGGCGACCGGCGCCCGACGACCTCGCCCGCACGGCAGGGAACCTCGGGCCTGCTGCCGCTGCTGCTCGCCCTGCGCAAGGAGCCCGACCTCGAGCCGGCCGGGCCGACCTCGCTCGGGAACGCGCTCCGCAGGATCGGTCGACTCGCGCGGCGGCGCGCGCTCGTCGTCGTCGTCTCGGACTTCCGCGGCCCGCGCGACTGGCGCCCGCCGCTGCTCCGCCTCGCAGCGCGCCACGACGTCGTCGCGGTCGAGATCCGCGACCCGCGCGAGCAGGAGCTGCCGGACGTCGGCGACCTCTGGTTCGTCGACCCGGAGACGGGCAACCAGCTCCGGGTCGACACGCGCAGCCGGAAGCTGCGCAGGCAGTTCGACGCCGTCGCCGCCGCCGACCGCGACGAGGTCGCGCGCGAGCTGCGCTCGCTCGGCGTCGCCCACGTCGTGCTCTCCACTTCCGGCGACTGGCTGCGGCCGCTCGTCGGCTTCCTCCAGACCGAGAGGAGGCGGCGATGACGTTCGCATGGCCGCTGGCGCTCTACGGGCTCGTCGTCGTCGCGCTGGCGCTGCTCGCATACCTCCTGGTGCAGAAGCGGCGGCGGCGCTACGTCGTGCGCTTCACGAACCTCGCCCTGCTCGAGAACGTCGTCGCGAGCTCGCCCCGGTGGCGCCGCCACGTGCCGCCCGCGCTCACGCTGCTGGCGCTCGCCCTGCTCGTCGTCGGGACTGCGCGGCCGGAGGTCGCGGTCGCGGTGCCGCGCCAGCAGGCGACCGTGATCCTGACGATGGACCGCTCGGGCTCGATGACCGCGACCGACGTCGCGCCCGACCGGATGACCGCGGCCCGCGAGGCGGCGGCGGCGTTCGCCGAAGGGCTGCCCAACGGCTTCAAGGTCGGGGTGGTCTCGTTCTCGGACAAGGCCGACGTGATCGTGCCCCCGACGGCCGACCGCGAGCAGGCGGTCAGCGCGCTCGGACAGCTCCAGGCCGAGAACGGCACGGCGATCGGCGACGCGATCGTCCGCTCGCTCGACCTCGGCCTCTCGAGCCTCGACGAGGATCCCGCGAAGGCCAAGGCAGCGGCCGCGGACGGCGACAGTCCGCTCGTGATCCTGCTGCTCTCCGACGGGGCGAGCACGACGGGCGACTACGAGCCGCTCGAGGCCGCACAGCTCGCGGCCGACGCGGGCGTCCCGGTCTACACCGTCGCCCTCGGCACCGACGAGGGCACGATCGAGGGCCCCGACGGCTACGGAGGCACACGCACGATCCGCGTGCCGCCCGACCCCGAGACGCTCTCGCAGGTCGCGGAGCTCACGGGCGGCCGCTTCTTCCAGGCCGCCGACGGCAACGCGCTGAAGAGCGTCTACGACGAGATCGGCTCGCAGGTCGGCGTCGAGCAAGAGCATCGCGAGCTGACCGCGCTCTTCACCGCGGCGGGCGCGTTGCTGCTGCTCGCAGGCGCCGGGCTGTCGATGCTCTGGTTCGCCCGGATGCCGTAACACGCAACGACACGACGGCGCGGGAGAACGGCCTTCTTCGGCCATGATCCAGAGGCGATGACCGACGCCGCACGCCCCGGGTTCGACTCCACCGCGGTCGCGCGAGACGCTCGCGCGCACGGCCTGGTCGTCGTTGCGGGGGCGGGTCTGTCGATGGGGCCGCCGTCGTCGCTGCCGGGCTGGACGGAGATCAACGACGCCTTCCTCGAGAACCTGGCGCTGTGCCTGGCCCGTCACACCGACGGTGAAGTCGGCTACGACGTGCTGGAGCTCGTGCTCGAGCGGCGCGAGACGGCCGCTGCGGCGCAGCCCGATCTCCAGGCGCAGCTCGCCGAGGAGTCGCTCGGCGAGCACTACTTCGCGGTCTTCGAGCCGCTCGACATCGAGACGTGGAACGACGGCCATGCGGCCCTCGCGGCGCTCGCGGCCACCGGGCTCCTGCGCGCCGTCGTCACGACCAACTTCGACCGGCTGATCGAGCTGGCCCTCGACGAGGCCGGCGTCCACGCGAGCGTCTACTGCGCGCCCGAGGATTTCGCGCGGCTGCCGGAGGAGCTCGTGAATGAACCCGAGCCGGCCGCGATCCCCGTGATCAAGGTTCACGGCTCGGTCGACCGCACCGCGACGATGGTCGACACACTGCGCCAGCGCGTGCTCGGGCGTCCGAAAGCGCTCGAGGAGGCGCTCGCGCAGCTCTTTCGCCGCCATGCGGTACTCGTCGTGGGCTTCTCCGGCGCCGACCTCTCATACGACCCGCAGTACCTCAGCCTGCGCGAGGGCGCCGCCGGCTCGCCGTCCTTCACCGTGGTCAACCGCGAAGGCGATGCGCCGACTGCGGCGCTTGCCGACCTGGTGGCCTCGGCCGGAGCGCACGCGCGCATCGTCGACGGCACGCTGCCCGAGTGCCTCGTCGCGGCAGCGAGGGCGCTGGGGGAGAGCGGCTCGCTCGTCGCGCCGGAGTGGGATACCGAGATGGAGTTCCCGGGAATGCGAAGCGCGGGGCTGTCGGCGGAGATGCATTTCGCGTGGGGGAAATCGCTCAGCCCGGTCGCTGCGGCGGTGGTGCTGGCCCTGATCGCCGAGGCCGCCGGATCGAGCGACGCGGCGTTCCAGCTCCTGACGCGGTCGATGCCGTATCACCTGAAGGCCAACCTGCAGGACGACCCGGCGATGCCGAAGCACCTGTGCATGATCGCCGCGACGCTGATCGAGGCCTGCCACGTGGACGAGGAGCTGAGCGAGGGCGTCTTCAAGGGCGGGAGCGCGGCGCTGACGGTGCTGTCGGCATCGGTGAAGGGCAAGCCTCTGCTCGACGCCGAGTCGCTTGCGCTGAGGGCGCTCGCACTGGCGCTGTGCGGCGAGGCCCCGCTTGCCGACGGCACCGGCCTCGCGGCCCTCGAGACATCGCGCGAGGAGTTCATGCCGACTGTGCGCGCCGACACGATCTGCGTCCTGGCGCGGGCCTGGACACTCGACGAACGATGGAGCCCGGCCTACCTGGAGGTGCTGCGGCAGACCTACGAGCTGATGTTCGACTGGGGCGATGAGCCCCGCCGCGCGCGAGTGGGTGCGATGTTCGTCCGTTTCCTCGTGCAGGCGGGGAAGCTCGACGAGGCGGAGGCGATCCTGGTCGACCTCGAGCCCGTCATCCGGCGCCTGAACCTCCCGCTCACCGGCAACGACCTCGTCGCCGACGGCGGCCGGCTCTGGCTCGCGGTGGACCGTCACGACAAGGCACTGAGCGCGCTCAGCTCGGCGTGCCGGCATTACGAAGCCGGGCAGCACAGCCTTCGTTTGGCCGAGACGCTGCTGCCGCTGTCCGAAGCCGCGGCCGCCGTGGGCAATGCCGATGTGCTCGGGCAGGCCGTCGTGCGGTTCGACGAGCTGCTCCCGCTCGTTCCGGGCCTGGCGCTGCCGCATGCGGCGAGCAGGGTGCGCGTGTTGTGCTCGCTCGGCGAGCTCGAAGAGGCCCGTGGCACGGTCGTGGACCTGGTGTCGTTCGGCGAGCGCTGGGACGGCCACCCCTGGGTCCCGGGTCTGGCCGACCGCCTCGAGCGCCAGATCGTCGCAGCCGAAGCGGGCTCCTGAGACCTGAGCCGCCGAAGTCAAGACTGCGTCCGTTGCGCGAGACTGCGCGCGTGGAGATCGCGGCCACCGACTACCACACCGCCGGCGAGCCGTTCCGGATCGTGACCGCAGGCGTGCCGGAGATCGCGGGCTCGACCGTCCGCGAGCGGCGCGAGACGGCGGCGGGCTCGGAGGCGGTCGAGACGGTGCGGCGGCTGCTCTGTCACGAGCCTCGCGGGCACGCCGACATGTACGGCTGCTTTCCGGTGCCGCCGGACGACGCCGGCGCCGATCTGGGCGTGCTCTTCTGGCACAAGGACGGCTACTCGACTGCGTGCGGGCACGGCACGATCGCGCTCGGCGCCTGGGCCGTCGAGACCGGGCTCGTAGCTGCGCCCGACGACGGGGAGGTGGACGTCACGATCGACGTTCCGTCTGGCCGCGTCGTCGCGCGCGTGCGCTGCCTGGGCGGGGCCGTCGAGTCGGTTGCGTTTCGCAACGTGCCTTCGTTCGTCGTCGCGCGAGCGGTGCCCGCGGCCGGCGTCGAGGTCGACATCGCCTACGGCGGGGCGATCTATGCGTCCGTGCCGGCCGAGCGCTTCGGCCTGCGCGTCGTGCCGGACGACCTGCCGGGGCTGATCGTCGCCGGCCGCGAGGTCAAGCATGCGCTCGAAGGGACCGACGTCGCCCGCCACCCCGAGGACGAGCGGCTCTCGGGGATCTACGGGACGATCCTTCACGAAGAGCTGGGCCTCCACGAGGAGTCGGGCGAGCTGCACCAGCGCAACGTGACGATTTTCGCCGACGGCGAGGTCGACCGCTCGCCGTGCGGGTCGGGCACCTCGGCGCGCTGCGCGTTGCTCGCCGCGGACGGGCTGCTCGGCCAGGGGCAGACGCTCCGCCACGACAGCATCGTCGGCACGACGTTCACCGCTCGCGTAGTCGGCGAGGCGCCGGACGGCCTGCTCACCGAGGTCGAGGGAACCGCCTTCCGCACCGGCGAGCACCGGTTCACGCTCGATCCGCGCGACACGCTCGGCACCGGCTTCGTGCTGCGCTGAACCATCAATTGCGCCGTCGCTCGCAGACGAACTGCAATACTCGCGCCGTGCGGAGGTGGCTCACATACGACGAGGCAGAGGCCGACCTGGCGGGCCTCGAGCCGGCCGAGCGGCTTCCGGTGCTGCTCGAGGTGTGGCGGGGCGAAACCACCACGCTCGACTACGACGAGATGCGCCGCCTCTTCATCCTTGCCTGGGCCGGCGGCGAGGCCCCGAGGGAGTACGACCACGAGGTGCTGGTGATGCTCCGCTGGCTCTCGCCCGTTCGGGACACCGAGGAGCACCCCGTCGGAGCGGTCACGATCTACCGCGGCCCCGACGGCGACGATCGGTGCATCCGCTGGACGCTCGACCACGAGCGTGCAGCCGCGCCGGGATCGTCCGTCGTCTCGCGCGACGGTGCACGGACGCCATGTGCTCGCGTACTTCAACGCCACCGGCGAGAAGCACGCGCTCGTCGATCCGGACGAAGTCCAGGACGTCGAGCATCTGTAAGCGCCGGGCTCGAGCCGGCTCAGCCGACGAGCGCGCGCAACGCGTCCGGGCCTACCGGCTCGCTCGCTCGGATCAGGTCGCTGGCCGCGTCCACCCGGCCCCACACGTCCCAGAGCAGGAATCCGCGCGGCCTCTTCTCGGCGTCCACGTAGCACACGACGCCCGAGCGGTTCGGCTCCTTCCACTCGGCGAGCGCCTCGTGGCGGGAGTCGACCTCGCCGACCGCCTCGTAGCCGAGCTCGAAGAGGTCCGAGTAGAAGAAAGGGAGGTGGTTGTACGACACAGTCGCGCCCGCCATGTTCGCGCCGACCGCACGGCCGTGGGTGTTCGCGTGGTCCTCGTGCTCGACTCGCGTGTCGCCGCCGAGCGCGGGCGCGGGGAAGCGCGCCACGTCGCCCGCTGCGAACACGTCGTCGCGACCGCCGGCGCGGCCGTGCTCGTCGACGACGATCCCGTCAGCGACGGTCAGGCCGGCCGCAGCGGCGAGCTCCGTCGCCGGCTCGATCCCCAGACCGGCGACGACGCCGTCAGCCTGCAGAACGCGGCCGCCCCCGGTGCTCACCTGGACGCTTGGGCCGTCCTGCTCGATGCCCGTCACCGTCTCGCCGGCAAGCACCTCGACGCCCTTCGAGCGGTAGTAGTCGGTCACGAAGGCCGCAAGCTCTGCCGGAAAGATGCGCGCGCCGATCGCCGGCTCCGGGAAGACCAGCGTGACCTCGCAACCGTTCATCGCGAGCGCCGCGGCCACCTCGGAGCCGATGAACCCGCCGCCGATCACGACGAAGCGTCCGCCCGCGTCCGCCTGCGCGCGCAGGCGCCGGTAGTCGGCGAGCGTCCGGAAGTAGACGACGCTCCCGTCCCCGAACGGCAAGCGCCGCGGCCGGCCGCCGGTCGCGAGCAGCAAGCGCTCGTACGCGTAGGACTCGCCGTGGTCGTCGGTCGCCGTGCGCCCGTCGAGCTCGAGCGAGACGATCCGCCGTCCGAGCCGGAGCTCGACGCCGAGGTCGGCCGTGCCGCACCAGATCGAGTCCTCCGGGTCTCCCTTCCAGAGCGCCTTCGAGAGCGGCGGCCGCTTGTACGGCGCAACGTCCTCCTCGCCGACGAGAGCGATCGATCCGTCGCCGTCGTGCTCGCGGATGCCCCGGCAGGCGGCGTGGGCCGTCATCCCGCCGCCGACGATCAGATAGCGATACGTTCGCATCTCGACCGTCTACTGCTGCCGGGCCAGCAACGACTTCGGGAAGCGCTCGCGGCTCTTGTAGCGGTGCTGCTTCACAAACGCCGTGAAAGCCGTTTCGTCGAAGCGGGTGCACGTGCCGACGTAGCCGTGGCCCGGGTCCCCTGCGCCCTGATCCGGCGGCGCGTTCCACGCGGTCAGGGCGATCTTGTCGCCGAGGGCGGGGAGCGGGGCGACGAGCAGTGCGTTCGTGTCGCGGAGGTACCACGCCTTGATCTTCGCCACGGTCGCCGCGGGCACCTTGCGGCCGTACTGGACGGCGATTCCGCCGTGCTCCAGGTTGTGCACGACCGCGAGCTGAGGGAGCTCGAAGGTGTAGAGATTGAACTTGGCCGGCCGGAAGTAGTGCGTCCCGCTCGTCGGCGGGAACGAGTTGTACTTCGGCAGGAGCTCGAGATCCTTCGTGTGCTTGGCCGGCTGGCCCGGATAGACGCGCACCGAGCACGCTGCGGCACCCTTGGCGGTCGGCGAGCCGGAGGCGGCGCCCAGCACGGCGAGCGTGGCGATCACCGAGGCGGTCAGGGCGATGGTGAGCTTGGATGTCACGTGAGGTGTCCCCGAGGCGGTGCAACGTGTTTGAGCGGTGCAACCTGTGAACTGATTCAAGGCTACCGTCTGGGTCGCTCGCTAACCTCGTCGGGATGCTGCGCCGCGGGAAGTCGGACCGGGAGCCTCGTGGTGTGCTCCTTGTTCCGGTTCTCAAGGACACCGAGAGCGCCCCGGCGGAGAGCGATGCCGAGCCGGCGGTCGAGTCGGCCCGGCAGCCTCGTGGTGTGCTCCTTGTTCCCGCTCTGAGGGACACCGAGAGCGCCCCGGCGGAGAGCGATCCCGAGCCGGCGGCCGAGAGTGTCGAGAGTGCAGTCCCCTCGGCAACGTCCCTCTCTACCCCTCCGACTCTGCCGGCTGCGCCTCCGAGCGAGCCGGCTGAGCCTTCCACCACCGGGCGCAGCAGCGGGGATCGGCTCGTTCGCGCCGTGGGGTTTCTCGCCCTGCTCGTCGCGCTTGCGCTCCTCGGGTTGCTGCTCGGGCGCCTCGTCAGGAACGCGGGCGAGGACAGCGCGGTGAAGCCCGCGTCGAGCGCTGCCCCACCGCCCACGACCTCGGCCAGAGTGGCTCCGGCGCCTCGCAGCGAGCGCTGGGGACCGCTGAAGGCGACGCCGGCTGGACGCCTCGTCAGCCCGGCAGCGCGGGCGGCTTCCGCCTTGTCCGCGAACCGCGTCGTCGTGCTCGGCGGCACGGCCGGCAACGCCGTGCAGGTGGGCGTTCCGGGCGGCGTTCTGCGCGCGGTCGCCTCACTGCCGTCACTGCGCTCCTCCGCTGCAGCCTTCGCCGCCAACGGCGACGTCTACTTGATCGGCGGCGAGCGCGGGGTCGAGACGCCGAGCGACGAGATCCTCCGCTACGACCTCGCCACGCGTCGGGTCACCCCCGCCGGGCGCTTCATCGAGCCGCTCGCCGGAGCGGGGTACGCCCAGTCCGGCGGCTCGCTGCTCCTCGTCGGCGGGTGGACGGGAGAGAAGTACGCGACCGCGGTCCTGCGCTTCACGTTGCCGGACGACGCGGCGCTCGTCGCTCGGCTACCGGAGGCCCTGCGCGACCCGGCGGTCGCCCTGCGCGGCGGCAGGCTCTACGTCGCGGGCGGTCGTGGCGAGGCCGGCCTGAGCGACGCGGTGTACGTGGTCGATCTCGCCTCGGGCACGGTGTCGGTGCTCGGACGGCTCCCGCGCGCGGTGGCGGGCGCGTCGCTCGTCGCCCGGGGCGGGAAGCTCTACCTCCTCGGCGGCAAGGACAAGGCGGGTCCCGTCGCCTCCGTCGTCCGCATCGATCCGGCGAGCGGCCGGATCGAGCCGGCGGGGAGGATGCCCCGCCCGCTCGCCGGCGCGTCGACGGTGCAGGCGGGACCGGCGACGCTCGTGATCGGCGGCACCCGGCCGACCGCGGTCTTCCGCATCGGATCGAGCTAACCGAAGGCAATTTGTGTGACGAACGTGTCGTTCGCGGCGTATAACAAGGGTGATGCGCTTCCCGAGCCGAGCGACGTTCGTCGCAGTGCTGGTGTTACTTGCCGTCGGCGCCGTGGGCGGGACGACCGACCGCTCGGCGGCCGGTAGCGCGAGCGCCGGCGCAAAGGCCGGCCGCCTGGTCTCGTTCGGCTCGTGCGGCAACCTCCTCGGCTATGCCAGGTCGCAGGCGGCCCGCTTCGTCGGTCCGTGGGGCCTCGGCGGGCCGGTCAGGGCGATCGGGATCGGCGCACCCACGGCTTCGGCCGGGCAGGCGCGCGAGGCCTCGCCATCGGCCGCGCAGGCGAGCGATACCGGGTCATCGCTCGAAAAGGGCGTCGACTACTCGGGCACGAACGTCCAGGAAGAGGGCGTCGACGAGCCCGACCTGGTGAAGACGAACGGCACGACATTGTTCGCGGTTGCGAACGGGCTGTTGAACGCGGTCGACGTGAGCGGCGCGAAGCCGCGGCTCCTCGACACGTTGAAGCTCGACGCCGGCTGGAGCCACGAGCTGCTGCTGTACGACGACCACTTGCTCGTCCTCTCGCACGGCGGCTACTGGGCTGAGCCGCTTCCCGCCATGTCCGCGCGGATGATGCCGTACTCGCCCGCGCAGTCCGTCCTGGCGGAGGTGGACGTGTCCGATCCGGCGAAGCTACGCCTCGTCCGCACGCTGACGCTCGACGGCGCCTACGTCGCCGCGAGGCTCGTCGGCGGCACCGCACGGATCGTCGCCTCGTCGCAGGTCCCGGCCGCGCTGCCGTTCGTGCAGCCGCAGAACTCGACCGACGTGGCGCTCGCCGGTGCGGCGGAGCGCAACCGCGCCGTCGTCGCCTCGTCGGGCGTCGCGAAGTGGCTGCCCTCCTACCGCATCAAGCGCCAGGGCGCCGCGGCGACGAAGGCGCGCCCGCTCGTGCAGTGCCGCAACGTACGCCGGCCCCAGTCGTTCTCGGGCCTCGGCATGCTCACCGTGCTGACCGTCGACCTTGCGAAGGGCCTCGAGCCCGTCGACTCCGTCGCGGTCATGACCGACGCGCGGATCGTCTACGCCTCGCAGGCGAGCCTCTACGTCGCGACCGAGCGCTGGGCCGACCGGCCCGACCCCGACAAGCCCACCGAGGTGCAGAGCGGCGTCTCGACCGCGATCCACAAGTTCGACATCTCGAGCCCGACGAAGACGCAGTACCGCGGCACCGGCAGCGTGTCCGGGTTCCTGCTCAGCCAGTGGTCGCTGTCGGAGTTCGGCGGCGTGCTGCGCGTCGTCAGCACCGAGACCCCGGCCTGGTGGGGCGGCGGCACCGAGTCGGAGTCGTTCCTGACGACGCTCCGCGAGAGCGAGGGTGCTCTCGCGCAGGTCGGGCGCGTAGGCGGGCTCGGCAAGGGCGAGCGTGTCTATTCGGTGCGGTTCGTCGGCAACACCGGCTACGTGGTCACGTTCCGCCAGATCGACCCGCTCTACACGGTCGACCTCACCGATCCGGAGCGCCCGCGCGTGCTTGGTGAGCTGAAGATCTCCGGCTACTCGGCGTACCTCCACCCGATCGGCGAGGACCTGCTGCTCGGGATCGGCCAGGAGGCCGACGAGGCGGGCCGAACTCTCGGCACCCAGCTGTCGATCTTCGACGTGTCTGATCTCCGCGTGCCGAAACTCCTGCACCGCGCCCCGCTCGGCCCCGGCTGGTCCGAGGCGGAGTCCGACCACCACGCGTTCCTGTTCTGGCCGAAGACGGGTCTCGTTGTCGTGCCGTTCGTGCAGCAGGCCGCGGGGTTCCGCGTCGGCCGGGCCCGCGGGATCGTCGAGGTTGGCCGCATCGAGCACCCCGTCGGGCAGTACGGGTCGACGCCGTCGATCCGCCGTTCGCTCGTCGTCGGCAACACGGTGCTCACCGTCTCGGATGCCGGGGTCGAGTCGAGCAGCCTCGAGGCGCTCGCCGAGCAGGGCTGGGCGGCGTTCCCGGCGCCGCCCGTCTCGCCGATCCCGGCACCGGCCGTTGGGGGATGATGACGGGATGACCGAGCCGAGAGCGAGCTTCAACGCCGAGGACGCCCGCCGGATCGGCGAGCAGATCGGCATCGACTGGGCGACGGCGCCGTTCGACGTCGAGCAGTTCCGGATGGGGATGAACGTCGAGCTCGAGCACGGCCTCCACGACCCGGTAACGAACGTCACCGGCGACGACCCGGTGACCACGGGCAAGATCGCGCTCGCCCACCTGAACGAGTTCGCCGACTACTACACGCGGCTCGAGCGGATGGAGCGCGAAGCCGAGCTCGAGCAGCAGTAGCCGGACGCCCCAGTCCCGGAGGGATCAGCCCGGAGGGATCAGCCCAGGATGCGGTAGTCGCCCGAGCCGTAAGGGAAGCAGTCGTCGTGGAAGAAGACGCCCATCCCGTCGATCCACTCGGTCATCCCCATGGTCTCGACGCTCATCGGGATGGCCTTGACGACTCCTGGCCCTTCCGGATCGAGGGGTTTGCCGCACGTCTCGCAGACGGCTGCTGGCTCGCTCTCGCTCATGCGTGAATCCTCGCAGGTACCGCCTGCGCCGGCCACCGCCAGCGAATGATCCTTGAGATCGCCGTACTCCTCAGGTGTGGGCTCTGACCCCGGTCTCGCATGAGCGAGATCAGGCTGCTCCTTGTCGGCGTCCGGCGCATTCTTGCTACCAACAAAGCCGGCGGCCCCCGACGGGTGTTGGGACGGCGGGGGCCGCTGTTATAGACGGCAGTTCGCGCGTGAAGTTGGGTCGCGGCCGCTGCTCGCGCCGGTCTCACGGGCGAGCGCCAGCTCACGCGCTTGTCTTCGGCTCCGACCGGCGATGCGGTGCGGCGCGCTCGCCTGTCTACCAGCAGATCCCCGCCTTGCAAACACCGTATCGATGAGGGCCCCCCGCGAATACGCCGTAGGCGACCCCGCCGAGGACTACGACGAGCAGGGTGATGACGACCCACTTGGCGATCGCGTAGGCGAGGTCGCTGGGCGACAGCAGCCGAGCGGGCTTCCGCACCCACAGACCCGATGGGACCATCGCCGGATCCTTGACGCTCCAACACTCGACGCAGAGGCCGTCCACCGTCTTCGTCCCGCGTCCGCAATGGGAGCACGGCGTCAGATCCGAGTCGGCCGAGCCTTCCATGCAGCAAGCGTACGCTTCGTGACGATCGCAGCAAGGGAAGTGCGGCGATCCCCAACGCAACAAAAAGCCCCGACGAGCGGGGCTTTTCGAGGCTGCGGGACTAGGATTCGAACCTAGATAGCTGGCGCCAGAAGCCAGAGTCCTACCATTAGACGATCCCGCAGGGCGTCGGCAGTGTAGCGACGGCGGGCCTCAGATTTCGAGCTTGTAGAGCGGGACGAGCCGCTTCTCGGCCTCGGTGTCGATGTGGGCGATCACCTCGACGTACGGCTCGAGCCCGGACCCTCGGAGCTTTGCCTTCAGGAGGCCGTCGACCTGGTAGATGCCGGACGAGTTGTTCATCGTGATCTCGATCCGGATCGGCTTTACCTCGCCGTCGCCGATCGCGACGTCCTCGATCGCGGCCGCCGAGAGCGAGTGGATGCCGACGTGGCCGCGCTCGAACGGGATGCGGGAGCGGCCCTGCTCCATGTCGAGCGCGTCGGCGACGCGGAGGATGCCCGCCTCGAGCGTCAGCGGCTGGCCGTCGGCGCGGTGGCTGTTGATCGCGCCCAGGACCTCCGAGACGATCACGGTCAGGTCGGGCTCCTCGTAGATCCCGTCGAGCAGCTCGCGCAGCTTCGGCTCGGCGAGGAACAGGCTGAAGTCCTCGTGGCCGGTGCGGTGGACGGACATGCCGATGCAGTGGGTGAGCGCCGAGAGCGCCACGACGACCTCGGCGTCGCCCGGGGACATGCGGTAGTCGGTCACCATCGCCGGCTCGATGCCGTGCTTCGTGAGCTGGCGGAGCAGCTTCAGCGAGATGTTGGTGACGATCTGGATGTGAACCCACGAGTGGTCGTTGATCTCGAGCCGGACGACCGCGTTCACGTTCGCGACGTGCCACCAGCCCTTGAGCTGCTCGTCGCGGTTGACGCGCTCGATCACCTGCGCGAGCTTGCGGTTGCCGCGCTCCGGCACGCGGATCCGCATCTGCGCGACGGCCTCCTTCGGCGTCAGTCGCGTTTCTCGCTGGGCCTCGGCCGAGACCGGCTCGTCGATCCGCTCCCGGGTTTCGGGATCGAGCCCGATTTCGGGGTCGAGCTCGGACAACCTCAGGCGCTCGCGAGAGGCGGCGCAACCACGGCCGGCGGCAGCTCGGCGGCTCGGCGAAGCTCGAAGTACATGACCGTCCACGCGAGCGCGAGGAACGGCGTCGTCACGCAGTGGGCGACGAAGCTCCCGAGCCACACGCCGAAGAAGTCGGGGAGGATCGCGACGAAGATCGTGACCAGGATGTTCCCGATGACGGCGCTTGCGATCAGCGTGACGAGCGCGACGCCGAGGACGGCCCAGCGGTGCCCGGCGGTCAGGGCACTCGAGCGACTGAAGGATTCGCCGGCGCTGCGGTTCTCGAGCACGATCGCCGGGACGATCACCGCCCAGAGGGTGAGCAGGTAGAGCCCGGGCGCGATCAGGAGGACGAGCCCGATGCCGATTCCGATCGAGGCGAGAAGGCCGGCAATGATCAGCGCGCCGAGGTGCGGCCGGGTGCGCCCGTAGAGCTCGCCGATCGAGGTGTCGATCCTGCCGTCGCGGACGTCGTCGACCGCGAGCGTGAGGGCGCCCTGGACGAGGAACGTGCCGATCAGGCTGACGGTCACGCTGACGAGCGCCCACAGGATCGCGCCGCCGGTCGAGTCGACCGTGCGCCCCAGCGCCGTGAGGAGATCGAGGAGGATCATCACGATCGCCGTGGTCGCCACGAAGCGCCAGAAGAAGCGCTGGTACAGACCGAGCGTTTGTTGGAGGACGCCGCCGACTGTCACGGGCGGAGCCTAACCCCTTTCAGGCGGCGTCCTCGGCCCAGGTGCTGTAGAGCGCGGCGTAGCGTCCGCTCGAGCCGAGGAGCTCGTCGTGTGTGCCCTGCTCGACGATCCGCCCGTGCTCGAGGACGACGATCCGGTCGGCGTCGCGGATCGTGGAGAGGCGGTGGGCGATGATGAACGCGGTGCGGCCGTGGAGCAGGCGGCGGAGGGCGCGCTCGATCCTCCGCTCGGTGCCGATGTCGACCGAGCTCGTCGCCTCGTCCAGGATCAGGATTCGCGGGTCGGCGAGCAGCGCGCGGCTGAACGCCACGAGCTGGCGCTGGCCGAGCGAAAGGCGGAAGCCGCGCTCGCCGAGCTGCGTGTCGTAGCCGTCCTCGAGGCGCTCGATGAAGTCGTCGGCGCCGACGGTGCGCGCGGCGGCGACGATCTCCTCGCGCGTCGCGTCGGGGCGGCCGAAGGCGATGTTCTCGGCGACCGTGCCGGCGAAGAGAAAGCCCTCCTGCGGCACGATCCCGAGCTGACGGCGGAGCGACTCCTGGCGCACGTCGCGCAGGTCGACGCCGTCGATCCGGAGCGTCCCCTCGGTCGGGTCGTAGAAGCGCGCGAGCAGCTTCGCGATCGTCGACTTGCCGGCGCCGGTGTGGCCTACAAGGGCGACGGTGGTACCCGGAGGAACATCGAGGTCGATCCCGTGCAGCACCTCGGGGCCGGTGGCGTAGGAGAAGTGGACGCCGTCGAAGTGGACGTGGCCGCGCACGCGCTCGAGGTCGGTGGCGGTGTCGGCGTCGCGCACCTCCGACTCCTCGCCGAGGACGTCCATGATCTTGTCCAGCGCGGCCACGGCCGAGAGGAACGTGCTGTAGAGCTGCGAGAGCTGCTGCACCGGGTCGAAGAAGTTCGTCAGGTAGCCGAGGAAGGCCGTCAGGACGCCGATCGTCATGTTTCCGTCGAAGACGAGGTAGCGCGCCGTAGCCGAGCACGATCGCCGTCGCGACCGACGAGAGCAGGTCGACGTAGGGGAAGTAGAACGAGTTCTGGACGACCGTCTCCTGGTTCACGTCGCGGTAGCGCTGGTTCATCTCGCGGAAGTTCTCCCGCGCGGCCCGCTCGCGCGTGAACGCCTGGAGCACGCGCATCCCGGCGATGTCCTCCGCGAGCGTGGCCGTGACCAGGCCCAGCCGCTCGCGCACGCGCCGGTAGCTGCGCGAGGAGCGCCGGCGGAACACCGCCGTTCCGGCCGCGAGCAGCGGGATCACCGTCAGCGTCGCGAGCGCGAGTCGCCAGTCGAGGAAGAAGAGGATCACCGCGGTGCCGACGAGCGTCAGCGTGTTCTGGACGAGCGAGGTGACGCCGTCGGTGACGAGCTGGTCGAGCGCCTCGACGTCGTTCGTGATCCGGCTGATGAGGGCGCCGGCGCGGTTGCGTTCGTAGAAGCCGAGCGAGAGCCGCTGCAGATGCCTGAACAGATGGTTGCGCAGGTCGGCGAGCATCCGCTCGCCCGTCCAGCCCGTGAAGTACGTCTGCCCGTACGAGAAGCCGAGCCCGAGCAGGCCCGCGCCGACGAAGGCGCCGACGATCCAGGTGAGCCCGCTCGTCTCGCCCTTGCTCACCTCGTTGACCGCGAGCCCGATCAGGAGCGGCGGCGCGAGCGAGGCGGCGGTCGCCCCGAGCAGGAACACGAGCGCGAGCGCGGTGCGCAGCCGGTACGGACGTGCGAGACGGTAGAGCGTCGTCAGCCGCCGCTTCGTCTGCGCCCACGACCAGTCCTGGACCTTGACGTCGCGCTGGCTGACGAGGTGGCCGCCGGGCTGCCAGACCCTCATCCGGAGCCGCCCGCGGGAATGTGTTTGACGGAAGTGCGGGCTTTGCCCGCGCTTCCGCCACGGCCGCGTGCGGTTCGCCGATGCACCGCGGATCACGCCGACCGTCGCGAACCCCCGACAGGAAGAAGGGGGCCCACGGGGGAAACATGGTTTCCCCCGTGCCAATCATGCGACTTCCTGCTCTTCGCCGACCGCGCGCTCGAGCTGGCCGTGCTCGTAGATCTCGCGGTAGACCTCGCTCGTCGCCGACCAGGTCGTCGTGCGTGCCGCGGACGACGACGCGGCCGTGGTCGAGGACGACGATCTCGTCGGCGAGCGCGATCGTGGAGAGGCGGTGGGCGATGATCACCGTCGTCCGGCCGCGCATCGCCTCGCGCAGGCCGAGCCGGATCTTCGCCTCGGTCGTCGCGTCGACCGACGCCGTCGCGTCGTCGAGGATCAGGATCCGCGGGTCGACGACGAGCGCGCGTGCGATCGCGACACGCTGGCGCTGGCCTCCGGAGAGCGTGATCCCGCGCTCGCCGATCACCGTGTCGTAGCCCTCGGGCAGCCGCTCGATGAACTCGTGCGCCTGCGCGAGCCGCGCGGCGTGCTGGACCTGCTCGGGCGTGGCGTCGGGGCGGCCGAACGCGAGGTTCTCGTGCACGGTCGCCGAGAAGAGGAACGGGTCCTGCGCGATCGCGCCTATCTCGCGGCGGAGCGAGTTGAGCGTCACTTCGCGCACGTCCGCGCCGTCGATCGTGACGCGGCCGATCTGCACGTCGTAGAAGCGCGGGATCAGCGAGGCGAGCGTCGTCTTGCCGCTGCCGGTGTGCCCGATCAAGGCCACGGTTCTGCCCGGCTCCAATTCCAGGTCGAGGCCCTCGAAGATCGGTCGTGCGGGGTCGTAGCCGAACGTGACGCCCTCGAAGCGGACGTGACCCGGCCCGGGCGGCAGCTCGCGCGCGCCCGGCTCGTCGCGGATCTCCTCCGGCTCGTCGATCACCTGGAAGATCCGCTCGCCCGAGGCGGTCGCGCGCTGGCCCTCGCCGATCCACATCCCGAGCATGCGCAGCGGGAAGACCAGCATCGCCAGGTAGAGGTTGAACGAGACGAACTCGGGCAGCGTCAGCGAGCCGTTCGCGACCATGTACCCGCCGAAGAGGAGCACCGCCGCCTGGCCGAGCATCGGCAGGAAGCCGAGCACCGGCACGTAGAAGGCGCGCTGGCGGTTCGCGCGCACGCTCTGGAGGAACAGGCTCTCGGAACGGCGCTCGAACTTGTCCTGCTCGGCCTGCTCCTGCGCGAACGACTTGACGACGTGGACACCGACGACGTTCTCCTCGGCGACCGTCGCGACGTCGGCCATCTTCTGCTGGACGTCGCGGAGCACCGGGTGGGAGACGTTGCTGTAGTGGTAGGCGATCGCGACCAGGACCGGCGAGAACGCGAGCGCGATCAGCGCCAGTTGCCACGAGATCAGGAAGACGAGAATCGTGACGCCGACGACCGTGAAGACGTGCTGGAAGAAGAAGATCAGGCCGTACCCGAGGAAGAAGCGAACGCTCTGGATGTCGACGGTCGCCCGCGACATCAGCTGGCCCGTCTGGTGGCGGTCGAAGTAGCCGAACGAGAGCCGCACGAGCTTCGCGTAGAGGGTGCTGCGCAGGTCGAAGTCGACCCCGAGCGCCTGCCAGCCGGAGATGAGTCGCCGGCCGACCTGCGCGGCCGCCTTGACGAGGCCGACGAGCAGGACGGCCCCGATCAGCCACGGCATGTCGGCCTTGTCGCCGTCCTGGATCGCCTTCACGACCAGGCCCGTCAGCCACGGGAACGCGAGCGAGCCGAGCTGGGAGACGATTGCGAGACCGATCGAGAAGACGAGTGAGAGCCGGTACGGCGCCAGGAAGCCGAGCAGGCGCCAGAAGGTCGTGGCGTGTCGCGGTTCTTGGGCGTGCGTGCTCATCGCTCCAGCCTACGCACCGGGCTGGAGGCGGCCGAGCTCTTCCTTGACCAGCGCGACAGCCTCGGTCACGCGGGCGCGATTCTCGGGCAGGTTGAGCCAGCTGCTCGCTCCCGAGGGGTGCGGCAGCGGCACGGCGACGGCCCCGCCGCGAAGGTCGTAACGGCGGCCGACGGCGTTGGTCACGCTCCGCAGGCCGAGCAGGCTGCGCGCCGCGAGGCCGCCGACGGTGACGATGAGCGGCGGCCGGAGCAGCGCAAGCTCGTGGTCGCGCCACGGCTCGCAGAGCCGTTGCTCCTCGGGCGTCGGCTTGCGGTCGCCGCGCCCGGACTCCGCGCGGCCCGGATAGCAGCGAGTGACAGACGCGCAGTAGAACGTCGCGTAGAAGGCGTCCTCATCGAGCTCGAGCCAGCGGCGAAGCGTCTGCCCGGCGCGTCCGCGCCACGGTCGGCGCTCGAGGCCCTCCTGGACGCCCGGCGCCTGACCGAAGAGGTAGGCGCGCTGGCCGGCTTGCGGCGCGAGCACAGGTAGCGACTCGAGCGGGTGACCGGCCTCGATGCAGGCACGGCAGCCGCGCAGGTCGCGCTCGAGCGAGGCGAGCGAGCGGTACGAGGGGCGCCGCCGGGTCACGGCCCCAGAGTACGACCGCCCTAGAGTGTGGGCGTGCTCCCGCTCGAGTCGGTGCCGAACTTCTCCGAGGGCCGTGACGGGGCGACGATCGACGCGATCGGCGCGGCGCTCGCAGCGCACGCGCGGGTGCTCGACGTACACGCGGACGCAGATCACAACCGCTCGGTATTCACGGTGGTGGGCGAGGACGCGCCGCTGGTCGAGGGGCTCGTCGCTGCGGTGGAGGTTGCGCGCGAGCGGATCGACCTCCGGCGTCACGAGGGTGCGCATCCGCGGATCGGCGCGGCGGACGTCGTCCCGCTCGTGCCGGTGCGGCAGACCGACATGGAGCGGGCGCGGCTGGCGGCGCTCGCGCTCGCGGAGCGGCTCGGGGCGCTCGGGCTGCCGGTGTTCGTCTACGCACCGCCGGTCCGCGGCCCGGCGTTCTACCGGCGCGGCGGCATCGAGGAGCTCGGGCGGCGGCTCGATGCCGGCGAGCTCGTGCCCGACTTCGGCCCGGCGAAGCTCGATCCCTCGGCGGGCGGAGTGATCGTCGGCGCGCGGGCGCCGCTGATCGCGTTCAACGTCAACCTGCACGGCTCGCTCGCGGCGGCGCGCGAGATCGCCGACGTGGTGCGCGAGCGGACGGGTGGGTTCCCGGGCGTGCGAGCGCTCGGCCTCGAGCTGCCGGACGCGGGCCACGTCCAGGTCTCGATGAACGTCGAGAACTGGGAGGCCGCGGCACTGCACCAGATCGTCGAGCGGATCGCCGAGGAGGCGCGGCGGCGCGGGGCGGCGCTCGTCGGCTCGGAGCTCGTCGGCCTGATGCCCGCAGGAGCGGCCGCCGCCGCCGCGGGCGCGCTGCTGCGGATCGACGGCTTCGACGAGTCGCACATCCTCGAGCTGCGCCTGCTCGAGGATTGACGGGCGCTGTCCGGTTGTAGCCCACGGCCCTTCTCAGTAGCTGAAGACGGTCGCGCCCTCGTCTCCGATCCATTCCCAGAGTGGCGTGGCGCCGCCGATCCGCGCGTTCTCGACCAGCGTCGCCGCCTCGAGCTTGCGCGCGTTGAAGCAGATCGGGCAAACCAGCAACTCGCCGCCGCCGGCCGCGAACTGCTCGAACAACCTGGCAAGCGGCGGGCAGCCCTCGCACGCCACGCCGTCCGCGAAGCCTGGAAGCGCCAGGCGGACGGCCTCCTTGGTGAGGAACATCGTCACCTTCTTGCCCTGCTCCACAGCACCGCCGCCGACAAGGAACGCGATCGTCACCCGTTCAGCGTCCTCGAGTCCCGTTGCCAGGTTGATGACCACCTTCTCGTTCGCCATCGGCACCTCCTCGCGCGAGCCTATGCCCTTCCGCGGGCCCTGCGCAAGGACGCGTTTGCCGATGCCGGTCAGCCGGCGCGGGACTCGGCGGTCGGGCGGGCGAGGCGCGTGGCGAATGCGGCACCCGCGACGCCGACCAGCATGGTCGCGATCGCCGCTGCGCCGAACAGCGGGGGTGCGGCGGCGACGGCGAAGAGAGGCGAGATCAGCAGCAGCCCGGTCGCGTGGGCGCCGCGGCGGACGAAGGAGATCACGCCGAGGACTCGGCCGAGGACGTGGTCCGGCACCTCCTCCTGGGCGGCCGACGTGAGCAGCACGTAGGACATCGTCTCGCCCGCGCCCGTGCCGATCGCGGCGGCGGCGACGAGGGGGAGCGAGCCCGCGACGGCGATCAGGCCGTACGCGGGCAGGAAGATCACCCAGGCGAGCATGCTCGCTCGCGCCTTCGAGCGCACGCCGACGCGTGCGAGGACGATGCCCGTCGCGATCGAGCCGATCGCGAAGCCGACCATCACGAGCGAGAAGCCGGCGGGTCCGTGGTCGAGCGTGTCGCGCACGAGCGTCGGCACGCCTGCGATCCATGCGCCGGTCGTGATCGTCATCGCGATCGCGAAGACGATCACGGCGAGCGCGAGTTGGGGGCTCGGGCGCAGGGCGTCGATGCCTTCGCGGAGACGTGTCGAGTCTCCTTCCGCCGCCCGCCCGCGGCCGGCGCGGAGCCGCGTGAGCAGCGCCGCCGAGACGAGGAACGTGGCCGCGTCGACGGCGAAGAACGTGCTGATCGGCAGGAACTGGAGCAGCAGCGCGGCCAGCGCCCAGCCGCCGACCGCGAGCGCCTGCGCGGTCGCGTGGACGAGCGCGTTCGCCTGCTGCACGTTCGCCCGGTCGACGACGGCCGGGATCGTCGCGCCGTAGGCCGGCGCGAAGTAGCTCGTCGCCGCCTCGAGGAGGAAGGCCGCGACGACAAGGGCCCACAGCGGCAGCGCTCCGCCGAGGCCTGCGATCGCGATCGGGATCAGCGTCGCGGCCCGAGCGAGGTCGGCGCCGATCATCAGCTTCCGGCGGCTCCAGCGATCGGCGGCGATCCCGCCGTGGAGGCCGAACACGAACGCCGGCAGGCTGTCGGCGAGGCGCACCGCGACGACGCCGAGCGCGCCGCCCGCCTCGAGCGCGAGCCACATCAGCGCGATGTAGTTGAGGGCGTCGCCGAGCTCGCTCGTCGAGACGGCCACATAGAGCGTGCGGAAGTCGCGTCGCCGAAGAAGCGCGAGCGACGTCGGGCGGTGGCCGCTCGTGAGCTCGCGCTCGCGCGGGACGTCGAAGACCGGATCCGACACGCGGTCGAGTCTGCCTGGCACGACGCGACATGGCGCTAGGCTGAGAGCGAATGCCGAGCAGGAAGCAGCGACGCCGCCGCGAGAAGACGTTCCGCCACGACTACGGCTTCGTCATCTACGACGAGGACGGCAACGAGGTCGAGGTGGAGGCGTCGGAGATCCGGGAGAAGAAGCCGGACAAGCCGAAGGCCGCTACCGCCAAGAAGGGCGGACGGGCGCCGAGCCGAGGCCTACGCGAGCCGCCGGTGCCGTCGTGGCGCCGGTCGATCCGGCGCGGCGGGCTCTGGGGCGGCGTGATGCTCCTCGTGGTCGTGTTCTTCTTCACCAGCATGCCGCTCGCGAGCAGGATCTTCCTCGGCGTGCTCTATGCGGCGGCTTTCATCCCGCTCACCTACTGGATCGACCGGATGTCCTACCGCAACTACCAGCGGCGGGCCGGCAAGACTCAGGGCTAGATCTAGGCCGCGGGCGGGAAGTGGCCCTCGCCGGGCCACGGCGAGAGCAGCATCAGGATGCGCGCGCCGTCCACGGTCGAGACCGAGTGACGCTCGCCGGGCTCGAACCGCATCAGCCCGCCCCGGTGCAGCTCGACGCGCTCCTCGCCGGCGGAGACCTGCACCGTTCCCTCGACGACCGCCACCCAGGCGTTCTCCTTGACCTGGTGCTCGCCGAGCGCCTGGCCCGGCGTCAGCACGACGAGCACCGCGCGCGCGCCGTCGTCCTGATGGACCACGTACGGGTCACGGGTTCCCCTCGACGCATCGACCGCCAGTAGGTCCCAGTGCTGCATGCCCGGAATCCTTCCACATGTAGAGGCTTGACGTGAGATTCCGCCGGGCCGGATGACGCCCCAGACACGGCGCCGGATCACCACGTTCGCCCGCGACAGGTAGCTCTGCTACGCGCCGCGGACGACCGCGGCGCCCGGCTTGGTCTGGGGCGTCCCCGACCGCGGCTGAATCTCACATCAAGCCTCTAGACTCGGCGCGATGCCGCCGAGCGAGAAGTTCCAGGCCCCGCGCGGGACGCACGACGTCCTGCCGGCCGACGCGCCGCTCTGGTTCGGCGTGGTCGTGCGCAGGATGGAGGAGCATTGCGCGGTGTACGGCTACCGGCGGATCCAGACGCCCGTCTTCGAGGACACCGGTCTCTTTCAGCGCACGTCCGGCGCGGGCTCGGACATCGTGCAAAAGGAGATGTACACGTTCACCGACCGCGGCGATCGCTCGCTGACGCTGCGGCCGGAGGGCACCGCGCCGATCTGCCGCGCCTACCTCGAACACGGGATGCAGCGCGAGCCGCAGCCGGTCAAGTTGTTCACGATCGCGCCCATGTACCGCTATTCGGCGCCGCAGAAGGGGCGTTATCGCGAGCACTGGCAGCTCTCAGTGGAGGCGATCGGCTCAGCCGACCCGGCCGTGGACGCCGAGGTGATCCAGCTCTACAGGACGCTGCTGGATTCTCTCGGGATCACACAGTTCGAGCTACAGCTCAACTCGATCGGAGACCCTGCCTGCCGGCCTGCCTACCTCGAGCGCCTCAACGCCTGGCTCGATACGAACGCGGACGTGCTCGATGAGGAGACGCGCCAGAAGCGGGCCACGAATTCGTTGCGGGTCTTCGACGTGAAGAACCCGGCCGTGCTCGCCGCGCTCGCGGATGCACCGAAGATCGGCGAGTCGCTTTGCGACGAGTGCCGCAGGCACTTCGCGGCGGTATGCGACTACCTCGATACGTACCGTGTCGCGTACACGCTCGAGCCGACGCTCGTGCGTGGCCTCGACTACTACACGCGGACGACATGGGAGTTCGTCGGCCCCGACGAGGGTGCGCAGTCGACGCTCTCCGGTGGCGGCCGCTACGACGGGTTGATCGAGCAGATCGGCGGACCGCCGACGCCGGGGATCGGCTTCGGGGCGGGGCTCGAGCGGATGATGCTTGCGCTCGAGAACGAGGGTGTGACCGCCGAGCCGCGTCCGCTCGACGTCTTCTTCGTGCTCCATGATCTGGCGCTTCGGCCGAAGGTGCTTCATGTGATGGCGGAGTTGCGTGCGCAGGGCATCGCCGCCGACACCGACTACGCAGGACGCTCCGTGAAAGGTCAGATTTCATACGCGAATCGGCTCGGCGTTCCCCGCATCGTCGAGGCAATCTCGAACGAGGAGGCAAGACTGCGGAAGCACGGTGAAAACGACTTCGTCGGCTCTCTGGACGAGGTCCTCTACCGGGTGCGGCAGTGACCTGGCGCGATCAGCTCGGCAGCGCGCTGCGCGCCGGCGACGCGGGGCGGGAGCTCACCCTTGCCGGCTGGGTCGCCCGCCGCCGCGACCACGGCGGGCTTGTCTTCGTCGACCTGCGCGACGAGGGCGGCGTCGTCCAGCTCGTGATCAACCCGGAAAACTCGGCCGAGGCCGCCGCCGTCGCCCACGAGCTCCGCAGCGAGTTCGTCGTCCGCGCGCGCGGCTCGGTCGTCCGTCGCTCGGCGGACACTGTCAACCCAGACATGTCTACGGGCGAAGTGGAGGTGCAGGCGGCCGAGCTGGAGATCCTCTCGCGCTCGACCGCGTTGCCGTTCCAGCTCGACGACGAGAACGTCGACGACAACGTCCGCCTGCGCTACCGCTGGCTCGACCTGCGCCGCGACAAGCTCCAGCGCAACATCCGCCTTCGTGGCCGGATGGTCGGGAAGATCCGCCGCACGATGGAGGAGGCCGGCTTCGTCGACATCCAGACGCCGATTCTCTGGAAGCCGACGCCCGAGGGCGCGCGCGACTTCCTCGTCCCCTCGCGGCTGCAAAAGGGACGCTTCTACGCGCTGCCGCAGTCGCCGCAGATCGCGAAGCAGCTGCTCGTGATCGCCGGCTTCGAGCGCTACTACCAGATCGCGATCTGCTTCCGCGACGAGGATCTTCGGGCCGACCGCGTGCAGGAGATCACCCAGCTCGACGTCGAAATGGCGTTCCCGGACGAGGAGTTCCTGTTCGGGCTGATGGAGCGGATGATCTCGACCGTGTGGCGCGAGTGCGTCGGCGTCGAGCTCGAGACGCCGTTCCCGCGCCTCACCTACGGCGAGGCCGACCGGCGCTTCGGCAGCGACAAGCCCGACCTTCGCTTCGGGCTCGAGCTCGAGGACGCGACCGAGGTGACGCGCGCATCGGAGTTCAAGGTCTTCGCCGCCGCCGAGGCTGTGCGCTTCCTGCGCGTGCCGCAGGAGCTCTCGCGCCGCGAGCTCGACGATCTCGAGGCCTTCGCGAAGCAATGGGGCGCGAAGGGGCTCGCCTACTTGGTCTACGACGCAGAGGGCGAGGTGCGCTCGCCGATCGCGAAGTTCCTCTCCGAGCCCGAGCTGGAGGCGTTCCGGAGCGATCCGGGCTCGACCGTGCTGTTCGCTGCCGACTCGTGGGAGATGAGCTCGCGCGTGCTCGGCGCGCTGCGTCTGGAGGTTGGCAGCCGTCTGGAGTTGATCGACGAGTCGAAGCAGGCGTGGCTCTGGGTGACCGACTTCCCGATGTTCGAGTGGGACGAGGACGAACAGCGTTGGAGTGCCAAGCACCATCCCTTTACACGGCCCGCGACGGGTTGGGTCGACCGCTTCGACGAGGACCCCGCGCACGCGATCGCGCACGCCTACGACCTGATCGGCAACGGCAACGAGCTCGGCGGCGGCTCCTTCCGGATCCACGAGCCCGACCTTCAGGCGCGAGCGTTCGCCCTGCTCGACCTGACCCCGGAGGAGCAGCGGGCGAAGTTCGGCTTCCTGCTCGACGCGCTCGCGATGGGCGCGCCGCCGCACGGCGGGATCGCGTTCGGAATCGACCGCATGGCGATGGTTCTCGCAGGCGAGCCGAACCTCCGCGACACGATCGCGTTCCCGAAGAACCAGGCGGGCTTCGACCCCATGTCGGGCGCGCCGACGACGGTGGAGCAGGCCCAGCTGAAGGAGCTCGGGATCGCGGTCGTCGCAGACGACGGGCCCGCGGCGAGGTAGTCGGTGCGGGGGCGTCGCGCGCTGCGGTTTGTCGTCGAGGCGCTGTTTCTCGGGGCACTCGCCGCAGCGCTCTGCCTCGCCGAGCTGAGCGCACCCGCGATCGCCGGGGCGATGCTTCTCGGCTGGCTCGTCGTCGCGCTCTTCGAATGGGCCGCGACGCGCGAGTTGCCCCACTACGGGCGCGGGCTTCCGCCGCGCTACTACGTGCCCCAGATCTCGCTGCCGCCGCCGCGGCCGCTCGAGCAGCTGCCCTCCGGCTATCCGGTCGCCGAGGTGTTCGACGAGGAGCCGACGTGGATCGCCTCGCCGGCGATGCGGGCCGAGATGCTGGCCGAGTGGCCGGTCGCTGCCGGCACGGCGCCCTCTCCCGGCGAGGAGACGGTGGTCGACGAGCTTCTCTTCGTCGCGGTGGCGGACGAGTATCGCGAGGACACCTGGCCGGATCTCGAAGCCGCTGAGCGAGAGGGTGGGTGGGAGGCGGAGCCTGTTCGGGCGGTCGTCGAGGACGTGCCGGACGTCGTCGCCGAAGAGCCCGACATCGGCGAGGATGTGAAGCTCGAGCCCGTGGCGGTGGCGACGCCCGAGCTGGTGGAGGAGCCGGAGCGGCCCCCTGAGTCCGAGGTCCTTGCGGTGCCGGAGCCCATGGCGGAAGTGGTCGCCGACCCCGAGGTGATTGCGGAGCCGGAGGTGGAGGCGGTTGTGGTCGCCGACCCCGAGGTGATTGCGGAGCGGGAGGTCGTCGAGGAGGCGGCGCCCGAGACTGCTCCTGCCCCCGAGCGACTGGCGCGGCATACCTTCGACCCGCTGGCGAAAGAAGGACCGGCGCGCCGGCCGTGGCGCCGCCGGTCCGCCGGCGACGAGACGTTCGCAGAGGTCCCGGCGCTTCCCCCGCGGCCGGGCCGTCTTCCCGACCGGTCGAGGCGTGACGACTAGCCGGTCCGGTCATCACCCCGGCATCGCACCGGCGAAGAGCAAGATGCGGCCCGGGAGGTGACACGCCGGCTTGCCCAACGCGAGGTCGGGCTGGCCGCGGTGGCGCTGCTCGCGGCCGCGATCGCGCTTGCCGTCTCGGCGAAGACGCGCAGCGACTCGAGCGACCTACCTGCGGCGTACGGCTCGTACTCGGCGCTCGCGGGCTCGAGCGGCACTGCGGCCTTCGGAAAGCGCACCGCCTGCAGCACGATCATCCGCGCGACCACCGAAGGCGTTGCGCACCCCGTCCTGCCATGCGGGGCCAGGATCTACATCAGCTATCGCGGCAAGCACGTCCTCACGCAGGTGATCGACCGCGGCCCTTACGCTCCGGGCCGACAGTTCGAGCTCACCGACGCGCTCGCGCGACTGATCGGCTTGACAGGCGTGCAACGGATCAGGTGGAGCTATGCCGCTACCGAGTGACCCGGCGCCCGACTGACAGGGCGACTCGGCTACAGTCCAAACCGAGTGCCCGACCCCGTTCGCGAGGCCGCGCGCCATGTAGAACCAACGCTACGTGAAAGGGAGCTTGGGTCGGGGTAGGCCATTGGCTCAGGCCGATGACTGCGTCCCGCTCGGCACCCACCTGGCTTGCCAGGTTCACACGGTCGCGGCATGGTCGGCGGGGTCGGGGCACTCTTTCTCGCGCCGGGGAAACTCCGTTTCCCCGGCGGTGAAGAGCGGCGCCCTCCATGGACGTTGGTGCGCAGTACCGGGCGAAGCCCGGCACTGCGGCAAGAACCAGTGACCTCGCGAGGTGGAGAATCGTGATCTGGTTGAGAAGCGCCGTGCCGGAGACGGTTGGCGCTCTGTGACTCGCGGATCGCAGTTGTAGACTCGGCTCGCATGCGCTCGATCTGGCCACTTGTGGCCATCACGTTAGGGCTGGTGCTGATCGCGCCGAGCGTCGCGTTGCCGCCTCGCTGCGGCGGGGAAGAGGCGACGATCGTGGGCACCCCTGGCGATGACCGCCTCGTCGGCACGAGCAAGGGGGATGTGATCTTCGACGATCACGGCAACGATGTCATCGAAGGGGGCGGCGGGGCTGACGTCATCTGCGCCGGCGACCATTCCGACACGATCGACGGCGGCTCGGGCAACGACCTGATCTTCGCCGATCGCGCGCCCGGTCCAGGCATCTCGGGGCGAGACACTGTGGATGGTGGCCCCGGTAACGACACCATCTACGGGGGCGCCTTCGACGACAAGCTGGTCGGCGGCCCGGGCAACGATTGGTTGTACGGTGGCGGCGGGGACGACACGCTCGGCGGCCAAGCCGGTGTCGACAATCTGTTCGGCGAGGGTGACAACGACCGGATCGACGCCGGTGCCGGCGACGACCGGGTCGAGGGCGGCCCCGGGAAGGACACGATCGCCGGCGGCTCGGGAGCCGACGCCGTTAACGCTGGGAACGGCAAGGACACGGTCGACGGCGGTCCGGGCCCGGACCGCGACCTCCACGGTGATGCGGGCGCGGACGTCATCTCGGGCGGCGACGGCGATGATCGACTCTTTGGGGATAACGGTTCCGACCGGCTCAAAGGAGGGCCCGGGCAGGACTTCGTGGTCGGCGCTGACGGCGGTGACTTCCTGTGGGGCGACCAGGGCAACGACGAGCTCGACGGTGGCGAGGGCAACGATCAGCTGTTCGGCGGCGAGGGAAACGATGTTCTAGGACGGTACGCCAAGGGGAACGACACGCTCGTCGGTGGCCTCGGCGACGACGACCTCGGGGATGTCGAGGGGCGGAACAAGCTCGACGGTGGCGAGGGGGACGACAGCTGCATCTTCCTCAAGGAAGAGTCCAGCGCGGTCGGCTGCGAGACGGGCTCGGTGGAGTAGCAGCAACGCGAGATGGGTCCGGAACGGCCCTGTGCCCAAGGCCCCCTGTCGGCACGGCGCTACGCTGGCCGGATGCAGGAACTTTTCGGCGACTCCTCCCGTGACGGCGAGTGGGCTGCCGTCCGGCTCCAGGTCGATGGGCAGCGGATCGTGCGCGCCGACGCGCCCGGGCTCGCGCGAGATCTCGACCGGGCTGACGCTCCTCGAGGCCGCCGCCGTCCCCGGCGAGACGCTCTCCGCGGACGCGCTTGCGAACGCGATCGGTCCTGCCGTTACCGCGCCCGCCGACCCGGCCCGCGTCGCGGTCGCGATGAGCGGCGGGGTCGACAGCGCCGTTGCTCTCCTCAAGGCCGGCCCGCACGCCATCGGCGTCACTCTCCGGCTCTGGATCGATCCGCGCGGCTCCGACACCGAGCGCGCCTGCTGCTCGCCGAGCGCCGTGATCGCCGCGCGCGAGACGTGCCACGCGCTCGGTCTGCCGCACGTCACTCTCGACCTGCGCGAGGAGTTCCGCCGAGCCGTCGTCGAGCCGTTCGTCCGCGGCTACGCGCGCGGTGAGACACCGAACCCCTGCGTCCGCTGCAACGGCAGCTTTCGCTTCGACGAGTTGCTCGCCTTCGCCGCACGCGTCGGAGCCGCGCGTCTCGCCACCGGCCACTACGCACGGATCGTCGAGCGGGACGGCCGCCTGCTGCTCGCGCGCGCTGCGGACCGGGGCAAGGACCAGAGCTACATGCTCGCTCGCCTCGACGACGCGGCGCTCGGGCGCCTCTGGTTCCCGCTCGGCGAGCAGAGCAAGGAGCAGACGCGGCTTGACGCCGCTGCGGCCGGACTCGACGCCGCGCACCGCGCCGAGAGCCAGGAGGCGTGTTTCCTGGGCGGTGACGACTACCGCGACTTCCTCACGCGCCATGGACTCGCCTCGAAGCGCGGCGCCGTCGTCGACGAGGACGGCCGCAGGCTCGGCACGCACGACGGCTTCTGGCGCTTCACTGTTGGACAGCGTCGCGGGCTGGGGGTCGCCTCGGCCGAGCCGCTCTACGCGATCGGCGCCGATCCCGCCACGAACACCGTCGTCGCCGGCCCGCGCGCCTCGCTCGCCCGCACCCGTGTCGAGGCACGGGGCCGTCTGCGCGCTCCCGCACGCAGAGTCGAGGCGAAGCTCCGCTACCGCTCTCCCGCCGTTCCCGCGTCGGTGACCCCCCGGCCGGACGGGTTCGAGCTCCGCTCGGACGCGCCGGCCTTCGGAGTCGCGCCGGGTCAGATCGCCGTCCTCTACGTCGACGAGGCGATCGTGGGGTCGGGCGTGATCCTGTCCGCCGCCACGGAGGAAAGATCGGGTTCGGTCGAGCTCGTGGAATCAACCATCTAAGATCGCCGGATGCCCGTCGCGTACACGACCACCGATGTCGCCTACGCCGCGCTCACCATCTTCCTGATCGTGGTGGGGCTCGGCATCGGCTACGCCTTCTTCCGCCTCGGTGGAACCTTCGGGCGGCTCTCCTCGCTCATCGCCGGGACGGAGCGCGAGCTCCTGCCCGTGATCAACAAGGTGGGCGGATCGGTCGACCGTGTGAACACCCAGCTCGACAAGCTCGACGAGGCAACCGACAGCGCTGTGGATGCGGTCGAGGCCGTCGACGAGGCCGTCCGCGCTGTCAGCTTCGCCGTCAAGCGGCCGGTGCAGAAGACTGCGGGCGCCGCCGCCGGCATCTCGCACGGGTTCGCAACGCTGCGCGCACGTCGCAGCTGGCGCGCCGCGCGGCAGAGCGCGAAAGAGGCCGCTCGCCAGCGCGAGGCCGACCTCGACGAGGAGCTTCGGAAGGCGCGCGGCCACTCGGCGACCGCGGCGCCGTCGACACCGCCGCCCGCAACGCCGCCGCGTGCGCACGAGCCGACACAGCCCGAGAGCCCCGGCGCGCCGACCAACGCCTGAACCCGGGCGGAGGAGCGCCCGGGCCGCGACCCTAGACTGTCGCGCATGCGGACGACCGCCGAGCTGCGCGAGGGGTTCCAGCGTTT
This sequence comes from uncultured Actinomycetes bacterium, assembly GCA_963781435.1. Taxonomy (GTDB): domain Bacteria; phylum Actinomycetota; class Thermoleophilia; order Gaiellales; family Gaiellaceae; genus PALSA-600. The sequence goes on from CAWAGR010000022.1 coordinate 69,542, forward strand.
CTTCGAGGAGCGCGGGCACCTGCGGGTGCCGTCCCACTCGCTGATCCCGCGCGCCGAGGACCGCTCGACGCTTCTGACGACGGCCGGCATGCAGCCGCAGATGCCGTACTTCCTCGGCCGCGAACAGCCGCCGGCGCTGCTGACGACGTCGGCGCAGAAGTGCTTCCGCACTCCCGACATCGACGAGGTCGGGCTCGACGGGTCGCACCTCACCTTCTTCGAGATGCTGGGCAACTTCTCGTTCGGGCAGTACTTCAAGGAAGGGGCGATCGACTTCGCGACGGAGTTCGTGCGCGAGCGCCTCCGGCTCGACTGGGACCGGATCTGGATCAGCGTCTTCGCCGGCGACCCCGAGCTCGGGCTGCCGCCGGACGACGTCGCGATCGAGCACTGGTTGAAGGTCGGCATGCCGCGTGAGCGGATCGTCGCGTTGCCGGCGAGCGAGAACTTCTGGTCGGTCGGCGGCCCGGGGCCGTGCGGCCCCGACTCCGAGCTCTACTGGGACTGGGGCGCAGAGCACGGCTGTGGCGAGCCCGACTGCCAGCCGGGCTGCTCGCGCTGCGAACGCTTCCTCGAGTTCTGGAACCTCGTCTTCATGGAGTTCGAGCTGCACGCCGACGGGTCCACGACACCGCTGCCGAAGCAGAACATCGACACCGGGCTCGGCCTCGAGCGCACCGCCGCGATCCTCCAGAACGTGATGTCGGTCTACGAGACCGACGGCTACCAGGCGATCATGGCCTCGATCGCGTCCGAGTCGGGCGTGGCCTACGGGGACACGTCCGAGGCGACGAAGGCGCACCGCGTGCTCGCCGACCACGGCCGCGGCATGACCTTCCTCGTCGGCGACGGCGTCATGCCGTCGAACGAGGGTCGCGGGTACGTGCTGCGGCGGGTGATCCGGCGCGCCGTCCTGCAAGGTCATCGCATCGGCATGAGCTCGCCGTTCCTGCCCGGTCTTGCCGCCGCGGTGATCGACCAGATGGGCACTGCCTATCCCGAGCTCGCCGAGCACGGCGAGCAGATCTCTAAGACGCTCGCCACCGAAGAGGCGCGTTTCAACGAGACGATCGAGCGCGGAATGAAGCTGTTCGAGGAGCTAGCCGGGCAGGAGGCGGTCAGCGGCGAAGACGCGTTCGCGCTCGCCACGACGTACGGCTTCCCGATCGAGCTGACCGTGGAGCTCGCCGAGGAACGCGGCCAGCCGGTCGATACCGACGAGTACCGGCGTCTGATGGGCGAGCACCGCGAGATCTCGCGCGCGGGCGGCGAGAAGAGCGATCTCCAGCGCGCCGCCGACTTCAGCCACGCCGCCGGCTTCCGCACCGAGTTCGTCGGCTACGAGAAGACGGACGTGCTGACCGAGCTGGCCGCGGTCGAGGAGATGGGCAACGGCCTCTTCCTCGCGAAGCTGCGCGAGTCGCCGTTCTACCCCGACGGCGGCGGCCAGGTGACCGACGCGGGAGAGCTCGTGCACGAGGGGACCGGCGCCGTCGCGGCGCTGCGCGCCGCCTACCGCTTCGGCGACGACCAGGTGCTCGTCTTCGAGGGAGCCGGGTTCGCCGCCGGCGACCGCGTGCGCGCCGTCGTCCCGTGGGCGACGCGCTTCCCGACACAGGCGAACCACACCGCGACGCACCTGTTGCACGCGGCGCTGCGCGAGGTGCTCGGCGACCACGTCAAGCAGGCCGGCTCGGCGGTGCGGCCGGACAAGCTCCGCTTCGACTTCTCGCACACGGAGCCTCTTACAGCGGAAGAGCGCGAGAGAGTCGAGCGGCTCGTCAACGAGAAGGTGTTCGAGGCGATCCCGGTGCGAACGTTCGTGACGCCGATCGAGGAGGCGCGCTCACTCGGCGCGATGATGCTCTTCGGCGAGAAGTACGGCGACGAGGTGCGCGTGGTCGAGATCGGCGGCTTCTCGCGCGAGCTCTGCGGCGGCACGCACGTGCGCTCGACCGCCGAGATCGGGCCGTTCGTGATCCTCACGGAAGGCTCGGTCGGCTCGGGCGCGCGGCGGATCGAGGCGATCACCGCGGGCGAGGCGTGGGCGTACCTCCACGGCCGCGCCCGAGAGCTCGACGACGTGCGCGCAGAGCTCGAGCAGGCCCGGCGCGAGGCGAAGAAGCCGAAGGCGGCCGAGCAGCGCGTCGACGTCCAGCCCGTGATCGTGGTCGTCGGTGGCACCAACGTGATCGTGATGGAGGTCGAGGGCGCCGGCTCACAGGAGCTGCTCGACCTGTCGGATCGCTTCAAGCAGCGCAGCGCGCCCGCGGCGATCGTGCTCGGATCGCGTGAGGACGGCAACGCCAACCTCGTCGTCAACTTCGATCAGGTGGTGGCCGAGAAGCTCTCGGCCGGCGACGTCGTCAAGGAGATCGCGCCAATCGTGGGCGGCGGCGGCGGCGGGCGCCCGACGATGGCCCGGGCGGGCGGCAAGGACCCCGCGAAGCTGCCCGACGCCCTCGCCCGCGCGCGCGAGCTGATCTCGGCCGCGCTCTCGTAACCATGAAGGTGCTGGCCCTCGACTACGGATCGGCGCGGACCGGCGTCGCGGTCTCCGACCCGACCGGCACGCTTGCGCGACCGATCGGCGTCGTGCAGCAGGTTCGCGAGGCGGACGGGTTCGACCGGCTGCTGGAGGTGATCCGGATCGAGCAGCCGGAGGAGATCGTCGTCGGGCTGCCGTTGACGCTGCGGGGGGAGCACGGCCTCCAGGCCGACGAGACCGCCGAGTTCGTCGAGTCGCTGCGGAGCGCCGTCGACGTGCCGGTCGAGACCTACGACGAGCGGTTCACCTCGGTCCTCGCCGACGGCGATGACGCCCGCGCGGCCGCCCACCTGCTCGAGAGCTACTTGGAGTGGCGGAGCAACCAAAGCCGCTGAGGTCGCGGCGAGCAGCGATCCGGCGACGGCGACTCGTTGCGGTCGCGGTCTTCGCGGGCGTGCTGGTGGCGGTCGGCTCCGTCGCCGGCCTTGCCCTCTCGCGGCGAGATGCCGAGCCGCTGCCGCCTCCGCCGCCTCCGCCGCCGAGGCCGTTCAGGATCATCTACCCGGAGGGCTTCACGCGCGAGGACATGGCCGACCGCGTGTCGGCGATCGTCGAGATCGCACGGCGCACGCGGAACGCGAACGTCAGGCTCAACCGAAACGCCTACCTCGCCGCAAGCAGGGGCGGCGTCGTGCCGTGCTTCGGTCGCAGGACCCAAAGGAACCTCGAGGGCTTCCTCTTCCCGGCGGCCTACGACTTCTTTCGCGATACGCCGTCGCGGCGGCTCGTGCTCGATCAGATCGAGGCCTTCTGCGACAACTGGCGAAAGCTCGACCTCCGCTACGCGCGCTCGAAGAATCTGACCTCGTACGACGTGCTCACAATCGCGTCCATGATCGAGAAGGAGGCGCAGGCCCCGGAGGAGCGCCGGCTCGTCTCGGCCGTGATCTACAACCGGCTGCGCAACCGGATGACGCTCGGGATCGACGCGACGCTGCGGTACGGGCTGCACATCCCGCCGACGAAGTCGATTCTCCAGTCCCAGCTCGACACCCCGACGCCGTACAACACACGCATGCTCCAGGGCCTGCCGCCGACGCCGATCTCCAACCCCGGCCTCGCCGCGCTCCAGGCGGCCGCGCACCCGGCGAAGGTCGATTACCTCTTCTACGCGCGCAAGCCCGACCACAAGCACCATTTCTTCACTGCGAGCCAGTCCGCGTTCGACCAGTTCCTCGCCGAGCACGGGTACGGATGACCAGAGTGACCTCCCACGTCGCACTCCTGGGGCATCCCGTTGCGCATTCGCTCTCGCCGCTGATGCAGAACGCGGCGTTCGCAGCCGAGCGGCTCGACTGGCACTACTCGGCCTTCGACGTCGAGGACGCGGTCGCCGCCGTGCGCGCGTTGCAGGTGCTCGGCTTCGCGGGTGCGAACGTCACGATCCCGCACAAGCGGGCGGTGCTCGCTGCCTGCGACGAGGCAGAGGGCGACGCGGTGAACACGCTCGTCTTCTCGGGCGGACGCGTGCTTGGCTTCAACACCGACCGCGAGATCCTCGCCGGCATCCACGCCAAGCGCGCCTGCGTGATCGGCGCGGGAGGGGCGGCGCTCACGCTCGCGCCTGCCCTGCCCGAGGACACGCGTGTCTTCTCGCGGAGCGGCGCCTGGCCGCCCGAGGCCGAGGGCTGCGACCTGATCGTGAACGCGACGCCGGTGCGCGACGAGCTGCTCGTCCGGCCGCGTGCAGGTCAGACGGTGGTCGACCTCGCCTACGCGGCCGGCGGCGGCGACACGGCGCTCGTCGCGGCAGCCCGCGCCGCCGGCTGCGAGGTGATCGACGGGCTCGAGGCGCTCGTCCGCCAGGGCGCGAAGAGCTTCGAGCTCTGGACCGGCGTGCCGGCGCCTGTCGAGGTGATGCGGGACGCCGTGCGGGCGGGGCTCTAATGTCTAAGGCATGACGCTGCGTCTTGCCACTGCCGGCGAATCGCACGGGCCGGCGCTCGTCGCGATCCTGACCGGGCTGCCCGCGGGCCTGCTACTCGACCGCGACGCGATCGACGCCGACCTTCGCCGTCGCCAGGAGGGCTACGGGCGCTCGCCGCGCCAGCAGATCGAGCAGGACAGAGTCGAGGTACTCGCGGGACTGAGACACGGAAAGACGCTTGGGACTCCTCTGGCGCTCGTCGTCTCGAACGCGGACCACAAGAACTGGACGTGGGGCATGAACCCGTGGCCGCCCGAAGGCGAGCCGCACGGCAAGGGGACGAAGCCGGTGACGCTGCCGCGTCCCGGCCACGCCGACCTCGCGGGCGTGCTCAAGTACGAGCACGACGACGTGCGCAATGCGCTCGAGCGCGCCTCCGCGCGGCACACGGCGGTGCACGTCGCGGCGGGCGGTGTCGCGAAGGCGCTCCTCTGGGCAATCGGGATCGAGGTCGCCGGCTTCGTGGTGGATGAGGACGCCATGCGCGCCCGCATCGATGCGGCCCGCGCCGAGCGCGACACGGCCGGCGGCGTGATCGAGGTGCGCGCGCGCGACGTGCCGCCCGGCCTCGGCTCGTACGCAGCGAAGGAGGATCGCCTCGACGCCCGGCTGGCGGCGGCGGTGATGGGGATCCAGGCGGTGAAGGGCGTCGAGATCGGCGAGGGCTTCGCGCTCGCGGACAAGCGCGGCTCGGAGGCGCACGACGAGATCGAGACCGATCGCCGCCGGCAGACGAATCACGCCGGCGGGATCGAGGCCGGCGTCTCGAACGGCGAGGAGATCGTCGTCCGCGCCGCGATGAAGCCGCTGCCGACGCTGATGAAGCCGCTCCGCTCGGTCGACCTCGCAACGGGCGAGCCCGCCGAGGCGCTCGTCGAGCGCTCGGACGTGGCCGCGGTCGAGGCGCTCGCGGTCGTCGCCGAGGCAGCGGTCGCGTGGGAGCTCGCCCGCGCCGCCCACGAGAAGTTCGGCGGCGACGCGATCGGCGACTTCGTGGCCGCGTGGCGCGCTTACCTCGGGCGCATCGCCTGGCCCGAGCCCATCACGTGACTCCTCGCCACTTGCTGACGTCGGCCCTCAATCGCCACCTCGTCCTCGTCGGGTTCATGGGCGCGGGCAAGACGACGCTTGGGCGGGAGGTCGCCGCCCGCCTCGGCCGACCGTTCCTCGACCTCGACGCGGCGATCGAGGAGCGCGCCGGCAAGACGATCCCACAGCTCTTCGCCGAGCGCGGCGAGCTCCGCTTCCGCGAGCTCGAGGCGCATGCCGTGCGTGTTGCGCTCGCGGCGCCCGAGCCGGCGGTGGTCGCGCTCGGCGGCGGCGCCGTCACGACGCCGGAGAACCGCGAGGCGCTCGCGGCGGCGCTCACCCTCCTGCGAGACGTCGACGTCGACACGGCCTGGCTGCGCGTGCGCAATTCGAAGCGGCCGCTGGCGCGGGACGAGGCCCGGTTCCGGCGCCTCTACGACGAGCGGCAGCCGCTCTACCGCGAGGTGGCCGACGCGGTCGTGACCGACGCCGACGGTGCAGTTCTCGCCGCCGGCGGGGTCCACCACGAGCGCGGCTCGCTCGACCTGCTGGGTGAGCTCGTGCCCGGCAGCGGCGCGGTCGCGCTCGCCGCCGACGCTCACGTGATGGGCATCTACGGGCCGCGCGCGCAGGAGGCGCTCGGCGATCGGCTCACGACCACCCACGAGCTGCCGGCGGGCGAGGAGGCGAAGACAGTCGGCGTGATGAAGCGGCTCTGGAGCGAGCTGCGGCTCGACCGCGGCGGCACCGTCGTCGCTCTCGGCGGCGGCTGCACGACGGACGTCGTGGGGTTCGTCGCTGCGACCTATCTCCGCGGAGTGCCCTGGGTGGCCGTGCCGACATCGCTTGTCGGGCAGGTCGACGCAGCGATCGGCGGCAAGACCGCGATCGACATTCCCGAGGGGAAGAACCTCGTCGGCGCGTTCCACTGGCCGGTGCGCGTGGTGATCGACGAAGGGCTGCTCGACACGCTTCCCGAGCGCGAGCGCCGCCAGGGCCTGGCCGAGCTCGTGAAGACGCGGCTGCTCGCGGGTCGTGAGCTCGACGTGCGCGGCGCGGCGGCCTACAAGACGGCGATCTGCCTCCGGGACCCGCACGACCACGGCCCGCGCCGGTGGCTCAACCTCGGCCACACCTTCGCGCACGCGCTCGAGGCCGCGGCCGACTTCGACCTGCCGCACGGCGAGGCGGTCGCGCTCGGGCTGCTCGCCGCGCTGCGCCTCTCCGGCCGCGACACGAAAGCCGTCGAGCGCGAGCTCGCGCCCAAGCCCGTCCGTGTCGACCCCGAGCGCGCCTGGCAAGCGCTTCTGCGCGACAAGAAGCGCAGCGGCGGGGAGATCAACGTCGTGCTGCTCGGCGAGGACGGCCCGCGCGTCGAGGCGCGCGACCCGGCCGAGGTGCGCCGGGAGCTCGAGCTCCTGATCGCGTAGATTCCGGCGCGTGCAGGTCCTCGTCTTGAACGGCGTCAACCTCGACGTGCTCGGCCGCCGCGACCCGGCCCTCTACGGCGGGCTCAGCCTGAACGAGCTCGAGACCCAGATCTACGAGTGGGCGAGCGAGCTCGCGATGTCCGCCCGTTGTCGCCAGACGAACAGCGAGGGCGAGTACATCGAGTGGATCCACGACGCCTACGGGGACAAGGATGGGCTGGTCGTCAACCCCGGCGCGTGGTCGCACTACAGCTACGCGATCCACGACGCGCTCCAGATCTTCGACAAGCCGATCGTGGAGGTGCACCTCTCGAACATCGACGAGCGAGAGGAGTGGCGGAGGCACTCGGTGATCGCGGACGTCGTCTCGCACCGGGTGATCGGCAAGGGCCCGGCCGGGTACCGGGAGGCCCTGGCCTACCTCGCCGGGACGCAGTCGTGACCGCCCGCCTCGACGCGCTCCGTGCGCGCCTCGACGAGCGGCTGCTCGTCACGAACCTGGTCAACATCCGCTACCTGACCGGGTTCGAGAGCTCGAACGCCGCGCTCCTCGTCGAGCCCGGCCGGCAGGCGAGGCTCTACACCGACTTCCGCTACATCCAGGACGCCGAGCGGGTGGCCGGCGTCAAGGTCGAGCTCACAAAGCGGTCGCTGACGCGCGATCTGGCCGGGCGGCTCGAGGGGCGGCTCGCCTTCGAGGCCGACGCGCTGCCGTACTCGCAGGTCGAGGTGCTTCGTGCGGGCGAGCTCGAGCTCGTGCCGACGACGGGCATCGTCGAGGGCCTGCGGGCGGTGAAGGACGAGGGCGAGATCGAGAAGATCCGCCGCGCCGCCCGGGCTGCCGACCACGCCTTCGAGGCGCTCACGGCCGAGACCTGGATCGGCCACACCGAGCGCGAGCTCGCGTGGCGGCTGCGCACGCTGATGCACGCGCACGGCATCGACCACCTCGGTTTCGACACCGCGATCCTGACCGGCCCGAACGGCGCGAAACCACACGCCGAGCCTGGGGACAAGCTGATCGAGGAGAACACGCTCGTCGTGGCCGACTGGGGAGCGCGCCTCGGCGGCTACTGCTCAGACTGCACACGCACCCTTGCGACCGGCCCGCTTCCGAAGAAGCTGCGCCGCGCCTACGACGTCTGCCTCGAGGCGCAGCTCGCGGCCGTCGAGGCAGATCCGCCCGGGCATGACGGGCATCGAGGCCGACCGGATCGCGCGCGCCGTGATCGAGGAGGCCGGCTTCGGCGAGCAGTTTGGACACGGCCTCGGCCACGGCGTCGGCATCGAGATCCACGAGGCGCCTCGCCTTTCGACCGAGTCGCAGGACGTGCTCGAGGTCGGGCACGTCGTCACGATCGAGCCGGGCATCTACCTCCCGGGCGTGGGCGGCGTCCGGATCGAGGACCTGGCAGTCGTGCGTGAGAACGGCGTCGAGGTGCTGACGGGCTTCCCGAAGGACCTCGTCAGCGTCAGCTAACGTGGCGCGCCGATGGCCGAGGTCGTCTCAACCAGCAACTTCCGCAACGGGATGCACATCGCGCTCGACGGGCAGAACTGGCGGATCGTCGAGTTCCAGCACGTGAAGCCCGGCAAGGGCGGGGCGTTCGTGCGCACGAAGCTGAAGTCGATCTCGAGCGGCGCCGTCGTCGACCGCACCTTCCGCGCGGGCGAGAAGTTCGAGCGCATCCGCACCGAGACGAAGCAGATGCAGTTCCTCTACGACGCCGGCGACGAGGTTGTCTTCATGGACGAGGAGACCTTCGAGCAGCTCAACATGCCGCGCGAGTCGGTGGAGGACGCGCTGCCGTTCATGCAAGCCTCGTCGAGCTGGCAGATGCTCTTTGTCGACGACCACGCGACGGGTATCGACCTGCCCTCCTCGGTCGTCCTCGTGGTGGCCGAGACCGAGCCGGGCGTGAAGGGCGACACAGTCTCGAACGTGACGAAGCCGGCGACCCTCGAGACGGGCGCGGTCGTGCAGGTGCCGCTCTTCGTCAACCCGGGCGAGAAGATCAAGGTCGACCCGCGCGAGAAGCGCTACATCAGCCGAGCGTAGCCTGGATCCAGGCTTAGGGCGCGGCGCGGCAGCGGGCTGTGATCGCCGCGCCGTGATGACAATGCGCGGGTGACCCGTCCAGCGCCGGCCGTCGCCGTCCCTCTCGTCCTGGTGCCGGCGCTCGGCCTCACGCAAGGGGGGTTCTCTCCCGACACCTGGGTCTGGGCCGGGGCGCTCGCCGCCTGGGCAACAGCGCTCGCCGTCGTCCTCTCGGACGACCCGGGCGCCCTCCGACGCGCGTTGCCGTGGCTTGCGTGCGCCGGGGGGCTGCTCGTGTGGACGCTCGCCTCCGCGATCTGGTCGGTGCACGCCACGCAATCGGTGCTCGATGCCCGCCGGACGCTCGTCTACGCCGCGGTGCTGCTGGCGCTCGTGACCCTGTCGCGCCGTGGCTCGGGCCGGTCGATCGCGATCGCAACACACGTCGCGATCACCGCTACCATCGTCGCGGCGCTCGCCCGCTACCTGCTCGGGACCCGCCAGTTCCTGGAGTTCGAGGCGTATCTCCTGTCCGAGCCGCTCGGATATGCGAACGCGCTCGGGATCGTCGCCGCGCTCGGCGTTCTCCTCGGGCTCGGGATCGGCTCTCGGGCCGAGACGCGTCGCCTGCGCGGCGGTGCGGCGGCGTCGGTGCCGCCTCTCGCGCTCGCGCTCGTGCTGAGCGGCAGCACTGCGTCGTGGCTTGCGCTCGCCGCCGGGCTCGGCGCGGGCCTGGTGCTAGAGACCGCACCGCTCCGGCTCGTCCGCATCGCAGGCGCTGTGGCGGTTCCATCGGCTCTCCTGGTCGTGCTGGGCGAGCAGAGCGGATTCAACGAGCTCGTGGAGCCGCGCATCGGCGGCCGGCTGCTGGCGGTCGCCGCGATCGGGTGTGCGGTTGCCGCGGGGGCGGTTGCCGTGCGGCTCGGCGATGCGCCACCCACTCCGCGCAGGCCGCCGGTGTGGGCGGTGATGCTCGCGACGCTGGCCTGCGTCGGGATCGCCACGTTTGCGATCACGCGCGGCGCCGCGTCCGAGCCCCGCGCCTCCTACTACCACGTCGCCTGGCACGACCAGTACGTGGAGCACCCCCTGCTCGGCTCCGGCGCAGGAACGTTCGGGTACTTCTGGGTGCGCTCCGGTCTCGTCGCCGAACGGGGCGGCGCGCTCGATGCGCATTCCCTCTACCTCGAAGCACTCGCCGAGCTCGGGCCGCTCGGACTCGTGCTCCTGCTCGGGACGCTCCTCTACCCGCTCTGGGTCGCCGTCAGGGGCCGACACCACCCCTACGTTCCTGCCGGCGCCGCCGCGTACGTCGCGTTCCTTCTCCACGCCGGTCTCGACTGGGACTGGGAGATGCCGGTCGTCGTTGTCGCCGGGCTGTCGTGCGCGGCCACCGTCGTCTCGAGCGAGATCGAGAGCGAGCGACCACTTCGCGTGCCCGCACGAGCAGCGGTGCTCGTCGCTGCGCTCGCGCTCGGAGGGCTTTCGATCGCGGGCGCGAGGAGTCATGCCGAGCCTTCCGCCGCGCGGGTCGTGCACGGCCCTTCCACGACGAAGACCCCGCCGTAGCGAGGCCTTCGTCGAGAACCGTCACGCGCGCTCGAGCCGTCTACCGATTGCCGTGGTTGCCCGTTGCCGTGGTTCCCGTTGCCGTGGTTGCCGTTGCCGCGACTGTTCTTGCCGTGACCGCCCTTGCCCCGATCGCCCTTGCCCCGATCGTCCTCGCCATGAGCTTTGCCCCGGCGCTTGTTATCGGGCTTCGTGCACGGGGCCAGCCGGTCGCCGTGGCGCAGATGCGCCTTGACCGCTCGGTTGCTGACACTGATCTCGCGCCAGGAGCGATGATGCTTCCAGCCCGCGCGATGGCAGACCGTGACCCGGTACTGGTACTGGGACGCACTGCTTCGGCCGTACTGGTGCAACGCCGACGCGGTGTAGGCGAGCGCAGGGCCGCCGAACATCGCGAGGGGCACCATCAGCAGGGCCGTCACCGCGACCGCGGCGCCCAGCTTTCGTAGTGGGAATCCGAACTGTCGTCTCATGCGGTTCGCCCCTCCAGGGTCGCCAGTGGCATCTCGATGGTCGTTGCGTCGACGTGCGCTCGTGAACTGAACTATTCGTGAGACGTGCGAGTGGAATCCGAAGAAGGTGTTAAAAGTCTGTGCCCGTCCATGCCCGGGATACCGGTGGCAATCGGCTCGACGTGTGTGCACATCGTCCTCACTTGTCAGGACGGCGGGCGGTCTGTCAAGCACCCGCACGAGTAGACATGCCTGTGCGGCCGTCGCTCGCGTAGGCACGACGTGAGTCCCGCAGTGCCGCCGCGCTAAGGTCCCACGTCGTGCCACAGCTGGTCGATACCTCGATTCGCGTCCTCGGGCAGGAGCCGCTTGCCGGCGTGATGCCGACCTCCGCGCTGCTCGAGCTCGCCGAGATCCTGGACCGCGCCGGCTTCGCCTACCTCGAGGTCTCCGGCGGCGGGGTCTTCGACGCCGCCGTTCGTCGCGGTGTCGAGAGCCCCTGGGAGCGGATCCGCGCGCTGAAGGCGCACACCAAGACGCCGCTCGCGCTCGCGGTGCGCGGGCGCTTCCTCGTCGGCGCGAGGCTCGTAGGACGCGATGTCGCGCGGCGGTTCGTCGCGACGGCGGCGGAAAGTGGGATCGACGTCTTCCGCGTGCACGACCCGCTGAACGACGTCGAGAACCTGCGCGACGCGGCCGAGGCGATCCTGGCCGCCGGGAGCGAGTTCGACGCTGGGCTCCTGTACGGCAGCAACCGCCGCGACGCGCTCGTCGACGCCGCGAAGCGCCTGCCCGAGATCGGCGCGACACGGGTGCTGCTCGACGACCCCGCCGGGCTCCTCCAGCCGGGGCGGGCGGGAGAGCTCGTGGCCGAGCTGCACGAGCTGACGGGCCTGCCGGTCGGCCTCTACTGCCAGGGGGCGGGGCGGAACACCCTCGCGGTGGCGCTCGAGGCGGCTCGGCGCGGGGCCGACCTGATCGCCTGCGCCGTCTACCCGGTCGCGCTCGCAGCGCATCGCATCTCGGCCGAGGCCGCCACTCAGGCGCTCGTGGGGCTCGGACTCGACACCGGCGTCGACGAGAACGTCCTCTGGGATGCCGCCGACCTCGTGGACGAGCACATCGGCGACACACCCGGTGACGCCACTTCTGCCACGGATCGCCGTTCGCGCGGCGAGGCGCAAGATGCCGGTCGCGATCGTCACCGCCGCGGACGTAGCGCTGCGGTCGCGGAACGCCGGCGGTCGTCTCGACGAGGTGCTGACCGAGATCGACCGCGTCCGCATCGAGGCCGGCTCGCCCCCGCTGGCGGCGCCGATCGGGCACATCATCGCCTCGCAGGCGCTCGTGAACGTGCTCGGCGCAAACCGCTACGGCACGATCGTCGACGAGCTGCGCGACCTGGTTCGCGGCCGTTTCGGCCGCACGCCCGGCGCCGATCGACCAGGCGCTGGAACGGGCGGTCCAGCTTCTCGGCGACGAGCCGGCGGAGGAGGAGCACGTCGATCTCGACGCGCTGCGGGCGAGCGCGAAGGGGCTTGCCTCGAGCGAGGAGGAGCTGCTTTTGCTCGCGCTCTTCGGCGACGAGGCGGAGCGGCTGCTCCAGTCGGTGCGCGAGCGCGCCGGCGGGGAGGAGACGCCGGGCGCGCAGGGGCTCGAGCAGAGCCGTGAGGAGCGGATCCGCTCGGTCGTGCGCATCGTCCAGGAAACGGGGATCGACGAGATCACGGTCGAGGAGGACGGCATCCGGGTGAGCGTGCGGGGCACGCCGGAGGCGCCGGCGGTGTTGACGAGCGCTGCGGTCGACACCGCGCCGGGCGAGCTCGACGAGCCGCTGATCCCGCCGCCGACGGACGGCCTCGTCCGGGTCGAGAGCCCGATGGTCGGCACCTTCTACAGCGGCCCGGGCGAGGGCGCGCCACCGTTCGTCCAGGAAGGTGACCCGGTGGCGGCGGGCCAGACGCTCTGCATCCTCGAGGCGATGAAGCTGATGAACCATGTGAAGGCCGAAGTGGAGGGCTTCGTCCGGAAGATCCACGTGGCCGACACGGAGCCCGTCGAGTACGGCCAGCTCCTCTTCGAGCTCGAGCCGTTGAACGGCCGCCCTCTGGGGATTTAGTGCCCCTCCAGGTGATCCACGCCATCACCTCCGGCGGCCTGAAGCCGCGCCATGGGGCGTCCTCAGTCGCGCCAATAGTCCCACTATTGGCGCTCCCTGCGTCCTTGCCTGACACGCCTTCCGACTCGCCGGAGGCGGGGGCGAATCACCTGGAGGGGCACTGATGTTCGCCCGGGTGCTGGTCGCGAATCGCGGCGAGATCGCCGTGCGCGTGATCCGGGCGCTGCACGAGCTCGGGGTCGAGGCTGTCGCCGTCTACTCGACCGCCGACCGCGATGCGCTGCACGTCCGGATCGCGGACCGGGCAGTTCACATCGGGCCGCCGCCGGCCGCCGACAGCTACCTGCGCATCCCGTCGCTCGTAGCCGCGGCCGTCACGACCGGCTGCGGCGCGGTGCATCCCGGCTACGGCTTCCTGGCCGAGAACCCGGCGTTCGTCGAGGCGTGCGCCGACAACGACCTCGTGTTCGTCGGGCCGCCGGCCTCGGTGATGACGGCGATGGGCGACAAGGTCGCGGCCCGCCGGGCAATGAGGGCGGCCGACGTGCCGACCGTGCCCGGCACGGACGGGGCGACGACGATTGTCGCGGCGCGTGACGCGGCGGACGAGATCGGCTATCCGGTGATGCTCAAGGCCGCGGCCGGCGGCGGCGGCAAGGGGATGCGCCTGGTCGAGGCGCCGGACGACCTCGAGGATGCATTCGGGGCGGCTGCCGCCGAGGCAGAGGCGGCGTTCGGGGACGCGACGCTGTACGTCGAGAAGGTGCTGTCGCCGGCGCGGCACGTCGAGATCCAGGTGCTCTGCGACTCGCACGGGAACGTGCTGACGCTCGGTGAGCGCGAGTGCTCGATCCAGCGCCGCCACCAGAAGCTGATCGAGGAGACGCCGTCGCCGGCGCTGACGCCCGAGCTGCGCGAGGAGATGGAGGCTGCGGCCGAGCGTGCCTGCCGGGCTGTGGGCTACGTCAACGCGGGGACGCTCGAGTTCCTGCTCGGGCCGGACGGGTCGTTCTCGTTCATCGAGCTGAACGCGCGGCTCCAGGTCGAGCATCCGCTGACGGAGATGTGCACCGGCATCGACCTGGTGCGGGCGCAGCTGCACGTCGCTGCGGGCGACCCGCTTGAGGTGACGGGGCGCGCGCCGCGGCTCGGGCACGCGGTCGAGATTCGGCTCAACGCGGAGGACCCCGCACGTGGCTTCCTGCCGGTGCCCGGGCGTCGTCACGCGCTTCCGGCCGGCCCTCGGCGCGGGCGTTCGCATCGACACCCACCTCGAGGACGGCGCGACCGTCCCGCCGTACTACGACTCGCTGCTCGCGAAGCTCGTCGTCTGGGACGCCGACCGCGAGGCTGCGCTGGCGCGCGCGGAGCGCGCGCTCGAGGACACGGTGATCGAAGGCGTTCCGACGACGCGCGAGTTCGCGCTCCGCGTCATCCGCAGCGAGGAGTTCGCGAGCGGCCGCTACTCGACCTCGACGCTCGCCGAGCTCGGGGCGGCCGTCGTGTGAGCCCGCGCGGGCGGAGCTGCAGACCGCCCAGACTGCGTGGCTGCTGCGCGATACTGCCCACGACCGGGGCGGTCGTCCAGCGGGCCGAGGGTTGAACGCCTCGGGGGCGGGGAGACAGGAAGTGGGTGAAGGCGGTGTCCGACTGGAAAAATCTGGCCTGCGGTCTGGTTCGCATCACTCTTCTGCCGCGAGCGCATGACACCCGAGGCTCCCTCTCGGGTGGATCTTCGCGGGCAGCACCGAGATGATGCTCGAGGATGCCGAAGCTCTTGTCTGACACAGTGACATCTCGCAGCAAGACGTGGCCGGAGGAGACATGAGCCGTAGACTCGACGAAGGCGACCTCCGGCGTAGGCTCGACGGACCGGCGAGCAACCGGAGCGGGTATGACCCTCCTGCTGCGCGGCCCTCACGGCACGATCACCGTTCCCGACTCGGTGCTGCTCGAGATCGCGACGCGTGCAGCCGAGGGCGTCGACGGCGTCCGCGTCCGCCGCAAGCGGTCGGTCGACGTCGAGGTGCGCGTTGTCGAGCTCGAGCTCACCGCGCAACGCGGCGAGGCGCTGGCGGCGCAGGGCGAGCGCGTCCAGGAGGCCGTCGCCGCAGCGCTCGAAGCGATGTGCGGCCTCGACGTCACCGTCGATGTCGCGTTCGAGGAGCTGCGGTGATCTCGCGCCGTCAGGCACGCCGGCAGGCGCTCTTCCTGCTCTACCAGTGGGATCTCTCCTCCGGCGCCGAGATCGGCTCGCAGTACGAGGGCGAGCTCGACCCCTGGGCCAAGGCGCTCGCCGAGGACGCCGCCGCCCACGCGGCCGAGCTCGACGAGCGGATCACGGCGGCCTCGGAAGGCTGGACGGCCGACCGGCTCGGCGTCGTCGAGCGCAGCGCGCTCCGCGTCGCGATCACCGAGCTCGACCGCGGCGAGGTGCCGCCCGAGGTCGCGATCAACGAGGCGGTCGCGTTCGCGAAGCGGTACTCGTCAGAGGAGGCGGCAAGGCTCGTGAACGGCATCCTGGGAGGAATCCAGCGGGAGGAGGGAGCAAGACGATGAGCCGTAGGCTCGACGGAGGCTCTCAGAGAGCGGAGGTGCCGGCTTTGCCGGCGCTGGAGCGGGTAGCCGGGAGGCTCAGCGGCGGAGGTGCCGAGGCTCGACGGAGGCGCACACCGGCGTAGGCTCGACGGAGCCGGCAAGAAAGCGGCGGAGGTGCCGGCTTTGCCGGCCCGGAGCGGGAATGAGTGCAGACGAGTCGCTGACGAAGGCGGAGGACCTGCTCGCTCGGCTCGAGGCGGCACGGCAGAGGCTGGAAGAGACGGAAGATCCGGAGCAGGCGATCGAGGTGCTCCAGGAGCTGGCGGACCTCGCCAAGGAGGTCGAGGCGGAGCTCCAGCGCGCCCGGCAGGCGGCCGAGACGGATGCCGCGGACGCCTGAGGCGCTGCGCGCGCTCGTCGAGGCCTATCTCGGCGAGCTGGCGCTGACGCCCGAGCTGGCGCCGCTCGAGGAGCCGATCCGCTACGCGCTCGGAGGCAAGCGCGTGCGGCCGGTGCTGTGTCTTGCGGCCGGCGAGGCGGTCGGCGCCGATCCGGCCGCGCTCCTGCCGGCGGCCGCTGCGGTCGAGCTCGTGCACTCCTTCTCGCTCGTCCACGACGACCTGCCCGCGCTCGACGACGACAGGGAGCGCCGCGGCCGGCCGACGGTTTGGGCGGCTTACGGCGAGGCGACCGCCGTCCTCGCCGGCGACGCTTTGCTCGGCGAGGCCCTCCGGCTCGCGCTCACCTACGACTCTCCGGCCGTCGCGCGCGAGCTCGTCGGCGCCACGCTCGCGATGATCGGCGGCCAGCAGCTCGACCTCGCCGGCGGCTACGCCGACCTCGCAGAGCTCCACCGCCTGAAGACCGGCGCGCTCTTTTCCGCCTCGGTGATGTGCGGCCTCTGGGCGGCGAAGCTTCCGGTCGGCGCAGCACCCACCGTGGCGGGCCTTCGCGGGCGAGCTCGGCCTGCTGTTCCAGGTCGTGGACGACATCCTCGACGGCGACGGCTACGTGCTCGAGGTGGGCGAAAGCACCGCGCGCGGCCTCGCCGACGCGGCAGCCGAGCGCGCCCAGGCGCGGCTGGCCGAGATCGAGGCGGACACCTCGGTCCTCGCCGAGATCGTCACCGGCCTCGCGGCGCGTACCTCGTGACCAAGAAGCGCCTCGACGTCCTGCTCGTCGAGCGCGGCCTGGCCGAGAGTCGGGCGCAGGCGCAGGCGCTCGTGATGGCCGGACTCGTGCCGGGGCACTCGAAGCCGGGCGAGCAACTCGACGAAGCCGCACCGCTCGAGGTCGAGGCCACGCCCCCGTACGTCTCGCGCGCGGGGCACAAGCTCGCGAACGCGTTGGACGCCTTCGGGCTCGACCCGGCCGGACTCGACTGCCTCGACCTCGGCGCGTCGACAGGTGGCTTCACCGACGTCCTGCTTCAGCGCGGCGCGCGGCGGGTGATCGCGCTCGACGTGGGTCACGGCCAGCTGCACGCGAGATTGCGCGGCGACCCGCGCGTCACCGTCCTCGAGCGGACGAACGCGCGCGTCCTGACCGAGCTGCCGTTCGCGCCGCAGCTCGTCACCTGCGACGTCTCGTTCATCGGCGTGCGGACGGCCCTGCCGCCCGCGCTTCGGCTGGCGGCGCCGGGCTGGAACGCGCTCGTGCTCGTGAAGCCGCAGTTCGAGGCGGGCCGTGCCGACGCGCCGAAAGGCGTCGTGCGCGACCCGGAGGTGCGCCGGCGCGTGTTACGCCAGGTGGCGGAGGCGTCCCTCGGCTGGTCGGCGCGCGTGGCCGGGGTCGTAGACTCGGGGCTGCCAGGGCCCAAGGGAAACCATGAGTTCTTTCTCCACCTCGTCCACGCAGAGCAGCGCGAGCCCCCAATCGAGCTCCCCGGGGAGCTCGACCGCTGGATCGACGATGCCGTCGGTTGAGCGCGCGGCAGTTGTCACGCACGGTCGCACGGGCGACGTGCGCACTGCCCTCGAGCGCCTGCGCGTCTCGGCCGCCCGTGCGGGCGTGGAGCTGCTGTTCGACGCCGAAGAGGCGGCGAAGTACGGTCTCGAGTCCAGCGAGGGCACGCCGGACCTCGCCGTCGTCCTCGGCGGCGACGGCACGATGCTGCGCGCGCTGACGCGGTTCCTCAACACGGATGTCCCCGTGATCGGCGTCAACTTCGGCCGCGTCGGGTTCCTGACCACGATGCAGGCCGACGAGCTGGAGTCCGGCCTGGCGCGGGCGTTTCGCGGCGACTACCGCGTGCTCGAGCTGCCGACGCTCGAGGTGGCGCTGAACGGCGAGACGCACACCGCGGTCAACGACGCCGTGGTCGCGGGCGGCACGCTCGGCCGGTTGATCGAGCTCGAATGGACGATCGGCGACGAGGCGCTGGGCATCCAGCCGTGCGACGGCCTGATCTGCGCGACGCCGCCGGGCTCGACCGCCTACAACCTTTCGAACGGCGGCCCGGTGCTCGTCTGGGGGCTCGACGCGATGGTGGTCACGTTCGTCGCGCCGCACTCGCTCCATGCGCGCCCGCTCGTCGTCGGCCGCGAGACCGACCTCGTCGTCACGAACCGCTCGCCCGACAACGACGCTGTCGTCCTCGTCGACGGCCACCGAATCGGCGAACTGGCCGGCGGCGCGGAGGCGCGGATGCATCTCGGCCCGGCGCGCAGCAAGCTCGCGATGCTGCCCGAGCAGACGTTCTTCCGCCGCTACGGCGACGTCTTCGGCACGGCCTGACGCGAGTCGGCCGGCGCCGACCCGCCCGGCGGGTGTCGCGGTGCTCGTCGCACGCGCCGCTCGCCGAAAGTCACGGAATCGGCACGGTCCTGTCACAGACCTGTGACGCCTCGCGCGGTATCGTCGCCGTCGAGGGCGGCGGGACCGGCTCCCCACCCTGGGTGGGGGTGTGGGGCGGCGGCGGTTTGACCTCCGCCACTTGGCGGCACGTCCCTCGGAGGCACGTCGGGGAACGACGGTCGAGTCAGTCCCCCGCCCGCCGTACGATTGAGGGCGTGCTGCGCCGGCTCCGGATCGAGAACCTCGTCCTCATTCGCGAGGCCGAGCTCTCGCTCGACGAGGGCCTCAACGCGATCACGGGCGAGACGGGCGCGGGGAAGACGATCCTCTCGAACGCAATCGGGCTCCTGCTGGGAGCGCGCGGCGACGCGGCTGCCATCGGCGCGGCCGGCGGCGAGGCGTACGTCGAGGCCGAGTTCGACCTGCCCGACGCCGAGGCGCTCGGCGCGCTCGCCGAGCTGCGGCCCGAAGGTGAGGAGGCGCTCGTCGTCGCGCGGCGGATCTTCGCCGACGGGCGCACGCGTGCCTACGCCTGGGGCCGGAGCGCCGCACGCGAGGACGTGGCCGCCGCGGTCGAGAGCCTGCTCGCGATGAGCGGCCAGTTCGAGCAGCGCCGACTTGCGCGGCCGAGCTACCAGCTCGCCGTGCTCGACTCGTTCGCCGGGGTCGCGGACGACGCGCGCGAGGCACGCCGCGCCTGGCGGGAGCTGCTCTCGGCCCGGCGGATGCACGACGAGCTGACGCGGGACTCCGCCTCGGCACAAGCGCGGCTCGACGAGCTGCACGCGCTCGTGGCCGACACCGAGGGCCTCGCGCCCGGACTGGAGGACCAGTTGCGCGCGGAGCGAGAACGGCTGCGGCATGTGACCGAGCTCGCCGCCGCCGCTGCGGGCGCCGTTGCGGCGCTCACGCCCGAGGACGACGCGGGCGCGGCCGACCTCGCCGGCACGGCCGAGCGCGCAATCGCGCCCTACGAGCGGCTCGCGCCCGAGCTCGCGGCCGCCGGCGAAGCGCTGCGCACAGCCGAGCTGTTGCTGCGCGAAACGTCCTCCGAGCTTCGGTCCTTCCTCGCCTCGCTCGAGGCCGAGCCGGATCGTGTGGAGGCCGTCGAAGCCGAGCTCGAACGGATCGCCGACGCGAAGCGCCGCTACCGGGCACAGAGCTACGAGGAGTTGCTCGCGCGGGCCGCGGAGGCGCGGCACGAGCTCGCCGCGCTCGACGACGGATACGACCCGGCCCAGGCCGCGGCCGAGACACTGGCGCGGGCACAGGCCGAAGTCGAGCGCCGCCAGGGGGAGCTGCGAACCCGGCGCTGCGGCGTCCGCGCCGGCGTTTGCCGAGGCGGTGGCTAATGAGCTGGCCGGCGTCGGGCTCGGCGCGGGCGAGTTCCGCGCCGAGCTGCGCGCCGTCGAGCCCGGATCGTCCGGCGCCGACGAGGTCACCTTCCTCGTGCGCCCGAACGCCGGGCTTCCGTTCGGCCAGGTGGCCGAGACCGCGTCGGGCGGCGAGCTGTCGCGGATCGCGCTCGCGATTGCGGCCGTCGCGGGCGGCGAGACGATCGTCTTCGACGAGATCGACGCCGGCATCGGCGGGCAGACAGCGCACGCCGTCGGCGAGACGCTGCGGCGGCTCGCTGCCCGGGCGCAGGTGTTGACGATCACACACCTGCCGCAGATCGCGAGCCTCGCCGACCGCCACTTTCGCGTCGAGAAGGTCGCCGGCGACCCGACCCACACGCGCATCGAGCAGCTCGCCGGCGACGAGCGGCGCGAGGAGCTCGAGCGGATGCTCGGCGGCGCCGACTTCCTCGCGACCTTGCGCGAATGAGGCGCAGCGAGGCCTCGCGCGAGCTGCTCGCCCCGCGTGGCGACGTCTGGGCGTTCCTTGCCGAGCCGCACCATCTGGCGGACTGGTGGCCGCGCGTCCGGGCTGTCCAGCCCGACCGGCGCGGCTTCTCGCCCGGGGCGCGCTGGCACGTGGTCGCCAGCGAGCAGTTCGCGGTGACGAGCTGGCGCGACCCGAAGCGCCCGAAGACGCTCGTGATCGTCGAGATCGAGCCGTTCGAGCGCTGGACGTGGCATCTCACCGGCCCGGCCCCGATCGACGTTGAGATCCGCCTCGCAGCGCCGGCCGCCGACCGGACGCTCGTCGCGATCGCGGTGGCGGGGAGTGCGCTCGCGAGCCCGAAGAGGCTCAGCCGCACGGCGGTCGACCGTCTCTACGACCTCGTCCAGACGGCCGCGGAGCTCTGAGAGAGCGTCCGTCCTGGCCGCTCCGTAGGATCACCTGGTGATGCGCTGACGGGCGGTCAGGCGTGCCAGGCGCGCTGATGACGGTTGGAGCCCGTGAGCCTCGATCGCGAGATCGGCGTCGTCCACGTTGGACCTTCGAGGCCGGGCATGAGCCGTACGGCTCGACGGAGGCTCCAGAGAGCAGAGGTGCCGAGCTTTGCCGGCGCTGGGAGCGGGTATGAGCCGTAGGCTCGACGTACCCATCTCGCGGCTGCACTCGCTGTGATGGCCTGAGGCGTTCCGGAAGGCTCGTCGCGAGACTCCAAGTCTGGCGCTCTGGCTTTGCCGGCAGCTCGGGCAGCGGGTATCAGCCGTAGGCTCGACGGAGGCTCCAGAGAGCGGAAGGGCCGGCTCTGCCGCGCACTGATGGCGGCGTCTGGGCAGACGGTCTCGACGATAGGAGACGGCTGGTGACGGGAGTTGAGCGTTTGTCCTCGTCGGAGACGTTCGAGCGGTGGGGACGCCTCCGTCCTGGCCGCCGCCTAGGATCGTCCGGTGATGGCTGGACGGGGGTCAGGCGTGCCGGGTGCGCTGATACGGTTGGAGTCCGTGAGCCCGCTCGCGGATCGGCGCAGTCCTTTCGGCGCTCGGAGCGGGAATGAGCGCCACCACCCAGACCAAGTTCATCTTCGTCACCGGCGGCGTCGTCTCGTCGCTCGGCAAGGGGATCACCGCCGCTTCGCTCGGCCGCCTGCTCAAAGCTCGCGGGTTGAAGGTGCAGATGCAGAAGTTCGACCCGTACCTGAACGTCGACCCGGGGACGATGAGCCCGTTCCAGCACGGCGAGGTGTTCGTGACCGAGGACGGCGCCGAGACCGATCTCGACATCGGCCACTACGAGCGCTTCATCGACAAGAACCTCTCGCGGGCCGCGAACCACACCGCGGGCGCCGTCTGGGACCGCGTGCTGCGCAAGGAGCGCAAGGGCGAATACCTCGGCTCGACCGTGCAGGTGATCCCGCACATCACGAACGAGATCAAGTCGCGCATCCGCTCGGTCGCCGAGGCGACCGCCACGGACGTCGTCATCTCCGAGATCGGCGGCACCGTCGGCGACATCGAGTCGCAGCCGTTCCTGGAGGCGATCCGCCAGTTCCGCCGCGAGGCCGGTCCCGAGAACGTGCTCTACCTGCACGTGACCCTCGTCCCGTTCATCCCCAACGCGGGCGAGCTGAAGACGAAGCCGACGCAGCACTCCGTGAACGAGCTGCGGCGCATCGGTATCCATCCCGACGTCCTCGTCTGCCGCTCGACCGAGCCGCTGACACAGGAGATCTGCGACAAGATCGCGCTCTTCGCCGACGTCGACGTCGAGGCCGTGATCTCTGCGATCGACGTGCCGGACGTCTACCTCGTGCCGATGGCGCTGCGCGAGCAGGGGCTCGACAGGCTCGTCTGCGAGAAGCTCGGCCTCGAGACGGCCGAGCCCGACCTGGGCGAGTGGGACGCGCTCGTCGAGCGGCTGGGCGAGCGTACGGAGACTGTCGAGATCGCCCTCGTCGGCAAGTACGTGAAGCTGCACGACGCCTACCTCTCGGTGCACGAGGCGCTCACGAGTGCGGGGATCCACGCGGGCTGCCACGTGAACGTGCGGTGGGTCGACGCCGAGCACATGACGCTCGAGGAGGCCCGCGCCGAGATCGCGGACGTCGACGGCGTGCTCGTCCCCGGCGGCTTCGGCTCGCGCGGCTGGGAGGGCAAGATCCTCGCCTGCCGGGTCGCGCGCGAGGACGCGGTGCCGTACCTGGGCATCTGCCTCGGCATGCACGTCGCGGTCTCGGAGTTCGCGCGCCACGTGTGCGGCCTCGAGGGTGCGAACTCGACCGAGATGGATCCCGAGACGCCGTTCCCGGTGATCGACCTGCTGCCCGAGCAGAAAGAAGTCGAGGACCTCGGCGGCACGATGCGCCTCGGCGCGCAGGCCGTCGAGCTGGCGCCGGGAACGCAGGCGCGCGAGCTCTACGGCGACGAGCCGGTGATCGCCGAGCGCCACCGCCACCGCTACGAGGTGAACAACGCCTACCGCCAGACGCTTCTCGACGGCGGTCTCGTCGTCAGCGGCACGTTCCAGGAAGGCCGCCTCGTCGAGATGATCGAGCTGCCCGACCATCCGTGGTTCGTCGCCTCGCAGTTCCACCCGGAGTTCAAGTCGCGCCCGACGCGCCCGGCGCCGCTCTTCCGCGAGTTCGTCCGCGCCGCGCTCGACCGCTCGCGCGAGCGCCGGGCCGCTCGGGTCGAAGTCGCGCGCTGATCGCACCCGAGGTGTTACGCGAGGATCGGCGCACGTCACGGTAATCAGCCGGCGGCGCCCATGCTCGCGTCGCGAGCCATGCGCGAGATCGGCTCCGCATCCGAGCCCGGACCCCACCCAGGGTGGGGAGTGAACCCGCCGCCCTCGGTGAACGACGATACCGACGGAAAACACACCTGTCTGTGACGACATCGTGACAACGGTGTGACTTTCGACGAGCGGTAGCTCCGCTGGTCACGCCGATCCCGACCGTGGCCCCGGCCGCTCATGCCCGTGTCGAGTCCGTAGGATGCGGCTCCGTGGCCCGGAGGTGCTGGATCTCTTTCTCGAGCTCGCCTCGATCTCCAGCCCGCCCGGTGAGGAGCGCGCGGTCGCAGACCGCGTCCAGCGTTTTCTTCGCGACTGCGGCCTGAGTCCCGACGAGGACGACGCCGGGCCGAGGGTCGGCTCGACGATGGGGAACCTCTATGCCGCGCTCGAGCCCACTGCGGACGGCGAGCCGCTCTTCCTCTGCGCGCACCTCGACACCGTGCCGCCCACCGACGCCATCGAGCCCGTGGTCGAGGACGGTGTCGTCCGCAACGCGCGGGAGGCGATCCTCGGCGCCGACAACAAGGCGGCCGTCGCGGCAATGCTCGAGGCGACGCGCCGCGTGCTCGCCGAGAACCGGCCGCACGCCGGGATCGAGCTTGCTCTTCACGCCGAAGGAGGAGGTCGGGCTGCTCGGCGCATTCGCGTTCGACCACGCACGTCTCCGGGCGCGGGTCGGCTACGTCTACGACCAGGCGGCGCCGATCGGCGAAGTCGTGCTTGGTGCGCCGTCGGCTCAGCAGCTCGAGATCACCTTCCAGGGCCGGGCCGCTCACGCGGGCATGTACCCGGAGGAGGGCCGCTCTGCGATTGCTGCCGCAGCGCGGGCGATCGCAGAGATGCGGCTCGGGCGTATCGACGAGGAGTCGACAGCGAACGTCGGGCTGATCGAGGGCGGGACGGCCGCCAACATCGTCCCCGACCGGTGCTCGCTCGTCGCCGAGGCGCGGTCGCACGACGACCGGAAGCTCGCCGAGATCGTGCAGTCGATGCAGGACGCGATCTCGTTCGCAGCGGGCGTGGCCGATTGCGAGGTCGAGACGCAGGTGCAGCGGAGCTACCGCGCGTACCGCTTCAAGCGCGACGACAGGGCGGTGCAGCTCGCCGCCGAGGCGTTGACGCGCTGCGGCTTCGAGCCGCGCTACGGCCTCTCGGGCGGGGCGGCCGACGCGAACGTCTTCAACGAGCGCGGCCTCCAGTGCGTGAACCTCGCGAACGGGATGGCGGAGATCCACACGCCCGACGAGCACATCGCCGTCTCCGACCTCGAGGCGATGGTCGAGGTCACGCTCGCGCTCGTGGACGCCGCGCTCGCGTAGCGGATCCGCAGGAACTCCCCGAGCAGCCATCCGCCGAGTCGACCGGCGCACACCCCACCCTGGGTGGGGCCGATCCCGCCGCCCTCGACGGCGACGATACCGGCCAAACCGTCACGAGTCTGTGACGCCTCTGTGCCAATTGTGTGACTTTCGATGAGCGGTGGCGTCGCGGGGGTCGACCGCGTCGCCTGACCGCCGTCCGCGCCTGCGCGCTACGTTTGGGCGCAGACCCGCCCGTGGAACCCGCGCTCCTCGACATCCTCCGCTGTCCCTTCTGCCGCTCGGACCTCGCCGACGAAGGAGAACGTCTCGAGTGCCCCGGGTGCAAGCGCTCGTTCGCGGTCGAGAAGGGCATCCCGCTGATGCTGCACGCGGACCTGCCGGGCGCCCGCGAGAAGCTCGGCGAGGTCGTCGGTTGGGCCGAGAAGGCGCGCCAGGAGGGCTGGTACGAGCCCGACGACCATATCGACTCGCACTTGCC
The DNA here is from genome assembly GCA_963781435.1 of uncultured Actinomycetes bacterium. Taxonomy (GTDB): domain Bacteria; phylum Actinomycetota; class Thermoleophilia; order Gaiellales; family Gaiellaceae; genus PALSA-600. The sequence continues at coordinate 94,420 of CAWAGR010000022.1, forward strand.
GTTCCTCACGCGCGACCTCGGCTGGGAGGACTCGACCTGGCGCGCGAACGGCCACTCGTTCCAGGTGTTGCTCGACCGCTACGTCCGCGACCGCCGCGGCCTTCGCGTGCTGGAGGTCGGTGCGGCGAAGGCCTGGGCGGCGCCGTACTGGCGGGAGCGCGACTGCGAGTACGTGGCGACCGACATCCTCGTCGACGAGAACATCGGGCTCGGCCGTGGCGCGTTCTACGGCGACTTCGGCCGCGTGCAGGCCGACGGCGAGCACTTGCCGCTGGCGGACGCTTCCTTCGACGTGGCCTACTGCGTGGCGACGCTGCATCACGCGCTCGACCTGCCGGCGATGGTGCGCGAGCTGTCGCGCGTGACACGGCCGGGCGGCATCGTCGCCGCGCTGAACGAAGGGACGAAAGGCATCTTCAGCAGCGGGGAAAACCCCGACCAGGCCGGCGAGAAGGAGCTCGGGATCAACGAGCACGTCCACACGATCTGGGCCTACGTCGCCGCGTTCACGCGCCCGGGGCTCGTGATCCGCCGGCTCGAGCGCGCCGACGGCTGGCCGCCCGGGCGTGTGGGCTCGCAGCTCGCCCGGGTGCCGAAGCTCGGCCAGACCCTCGGCACGCTCGTCCATCTGTCGGCCGGCGCGTACAACGGCGTCTCGATCTACGCGAGGAAGCGGGGGTGACGCGCCGCCCGGCGGCGGCTCTGCGCCGGGGCACCATCACCGACCGGGTCTTCGCGGCGCTGCCGCTCGCCGGGATCGTGCTCGGGGTGCTCGTGTTCTACGGGACCTGCGCGTGGATGCGGAAGAGCCCGTGGGTCTTCACCGACGAGCTCGAGTGGACGCAGCTCTCGCGCTCGATCGCCGAGACCGGTGAGGCGTCGCGGCGCGGCGAGCCGATCTTCTTCCAGTCGCTCTACGCCTACCTGATCGCGCCGGCCTGGTGGCTGCCGTCCACGTCGACGGCGTACTCGGCCGTGAAGTACGCGAACACGGTCGTGATGCTGCTCGCGGCCTTGCCGGCGTACCTGCTCGCACGGATGCTCGTCTCCCGGCCCGCGGCGTACGCGGTTGCGGCGCTCACGGTCGCCGTGCCGGCCATGTCGTACGCCACGTCGATCGTCCCCGAGTCACTTGCCTACACCTGGTTTGCGCTCTGCGCGTGGCTCGGCGTACGGGCGCTGGCGCTGCGGACTCCGGCGTCGATCGCCGCGGCTCTGGCGGTCTCCGCGCTGGCCCCGCTCGTGCGGTCGAAGCTGGCCGTGATCCCGATCTCGTTCCTCGCAGCCGCACTCGTCCTCGCGATTGCCGACGGGCGCCTCTCGGTACGCCGCGCGTGGCGCGCCCGCGACCTCGTCGTCGGCGCGGTCGTCGTCGCGGGCGGCGCGATCCTCCTCGAGTGGGTCCTGCTGAGCCGCCTCCAGTCCTGGGAGGACGTGCACGCCTATTTGAACGCCGACACGCTGAGTCTCGGACGGTTGGCAGGCGGCGCGTTCGCGATCGGCATCGGCGTCCTGCCCGCGATCGGCGGCCTCGCCTCTCTGCGGGTACGCGAGCGGCTGCGCGACCCGGCCTACCGTGCGTTCGCCTCGTACCTCGGTGTCTCGCTCGTCGCCTTCGCCGTGTACACGGGGAGCAAGGCCGCGTTCCTGTCCAAGACCCTCGGGACGCTGATCGAGGAGCGGAACCTCTTCTACCTCACGCCGCTGATGCTCGTCGGCACCGCGATCGTGCTCGAGGCGCGGCGCCTGGACTGGCGCGTCGTCGGGGCTGCGACCGCCTTCGTGCTCCTCCTCCTCTGGGGGAACGGCTACATCGTCGGCCAGCCGTACTTCGAAGCGCCGGGGCTCTCGGTCGTGACGCTCGTCAACCGCGGCTGGCACTGGGGCATCGGCGAGGTGCACTGGGCTCTCACGGCGACCGCGGCGGTTGCCGTATGCCTCCTGGTGCTGCGCCGCCGCCGTGCCGTCCCACTCGTTGCCGCTGCGCTCGTTCTTGCATGGATGCTGACCGGGCAGATCGCCGCGACGGCCGGCAACAACAAGGCCGCGAACCGGGAGCACAGGATGGTGCCCGCTCCGGCCGACTGGATCGATCGGGCGACGGGCGGCCAGAAGGTCACCTGGCTCGGCCAGCTCGTCGTCGAGCCGAGAGTACTCTGGCTCACCGAGTTCTGGAACCGCTCGATCGCGAATGTCACGAGCCTCGACGCAACCGCGCCCGGGCCGGGCCCGGAGAGCGCGCCGAACGTGATCAGCGCCGACGGGACGCTGTCGCAGCCCACGGGCGACGCGTACGTGCTCGCCGCGAACGGCGTCTCGCTCCAGGGCGAGCTCGTCGCCCGGCGCGGAGACCAGAAGCTCTACCGCATTCGCGGCCCGTGGCGGCTGAATGACGCTGTGTGGCGGATCTACCCCGACGGGTGGGCGTCCGATTCGGCCGCGTACACCTACTTCCGCCGTCGCGGGCCGGGCATCGTGGAGGTCGATCTCTCGCGCACCGGGTACAACGGCGATGCGGCGCCGGCGCACGCGGTCGTGCGTGTCGGCACGGTGCGCATCGACCCGAGGCAACACCAGCCGCGAATCGGGCGCCTCCTCGCCGAGCGGCGCGTGCTCGTGCGAAACAACGAGGCGAGGAAGGTGCGGGTCCGGGTCGGACAGACGCCGGTCCAGGTCGAGGTGGGGATCGGGCCGACGTTCGTCGCGTCCCCGGGCGACCCGCGTCAACTCGGCGCCCAGGTCGCGTTCCGGTTCCTCCCCGACCGGGGAAGTTGAGCCTGGATCCACCGATCTGCGCGGGCGGTGCGTCCGTCTGGACTCGCCAGGCCGCTCCCCGTCCGGGCTCCGGCCCCTGTCGGGGCCTCCACCCGGCCGGTGCGCTACGGGTCACGGCGGTGACGGTCGGGCCTCGGCCCGCCCGTCCCCACCGCGACCCGTCCTGACGGCCCAGCCGAACGCTCCGCGGTCACGCATTTCGGTGGATCCAGGCTGAGCCGAGCCGATATCGTCGCGCCGTGCGGATCGGCGTCGCGAAGGAGATCAAGCCGGACGAGTACCGCGTCGCCCTGACACCGGCCGGTGCGCTCGAGCTCGTGCACGGCGGGCACGAGGTGGTCGTCGAGGCCGGCGCCGGCGCCGGCAGCGCCTTCGCCGACAGCGCCTACGAGCGCGTGGGCGCTCGGATCGCCGATGTCGCCGAGGTGTGGGACTCGGCCGACCTGCTGCTCAAGGTGAAGGAGCCGGTGCCGGCCGAGTACCCGCGTCTGCGAGAAGGGCTGACGCTCTTGACCTACCTCCACGTCGCGGCCGACGCCCCACTGACGAGCGCGCTCGTCGATTCCAGAGTCACCGCTGTCGCCTACGAGACGGTCGAGACCGGAAACGGCGCGTTACCGCTGCTGGCGCCGATGTCGGAGATCGCCGGCCGGCTGGCCGCCCAGGCCGGCGCGTACTTCCTCGAGAAGCCGTTCGGCGGTCGCGGCTTGTTGCTCGGCGGCGTGCCCGGTGTCGCGCCGGGCCGCGTCGTGATCATCGGCGGCGGCATCGTCGGGTACAACGCCGCGATCATCGCGATCGGTCTGGGCGCGCAGGTGACGATCCTCGAGCGCTCGATCGACCGCATGCGTCATCTCGACGAGATCCTGTCCGGCCGCGTGACGCTGCTCATGTCGTCGAGCCTGGAGATCGAGGCTTCCGTCCGGGACGCGGATCTCGTGATCGGGGCGGTGCTGACGCCGGGAGCGCTCGCGCCGAAGCTCGTCACGCGCGAGATGATCGCCGGCATGAAGGAGGGGGCCGTGGTCGTCGACGTCGCGATCGACCAGGGCGGGTGCTTCGAGACGGCGCGGCCGACGACGCACTCCGACCCGGTGTACGTCGTCGACAACGTGATCCACTACTGCGTCACGAACATGCCCGGCGGCGTGCCGATCACGGCGACGATGGCGCTCACGAACGCGACGCTGCCGTACGTCGAGGCGATTGCCGACCACGGCCTGCGCGCCGCCGTCGCGGCCGATCCGGCGCTCGCGAAGGGCGTCAACGTGCTCGACGGCAAGATCACCTACGAAGCGGTCGCCGAGGCACACGACCTCGAGTTCACGCCGCTCGAGGACGCGCTCTCGCTCGTCAGCTAGCCGGGGTCGCGGCTTTCTTCTTCTTCGAGCCGGGCGCGGGGCTGATCTTGACGACGAGCCACGTGACGGCGGCCGCGAGGGCGACAACGCACACGATGAAGAACGCAACTCCCAGGAGTCCGAACGCCGTCATCACCGGACTAGGATAGCCGCGTGCCTCGCGCCTGCGTAATCGTGCTCGATGCCGTCGGTGCGGGGGAGCTCCCCGACGCGGCGGACTACGGCGACGAGGGCTCGAACACCCTCGGCAACGTCGCACGAGTCGTGGGCGGGCTCGACCTGCCGACGCTCGAGGCGCTCGGCCTTGGCAACGTCCTGCCCCTCGAGGGGTGCCCGGCGCAGCCGGGCGCGCCGGCCGTCGCAGGCCGCTTGCTCGAGCGCTCGCGCGGCAAGGACACCACGACGGGCCACTGGGAGCTGATGGGCATCGTCACGCCGCAGGCCATGCCCACCTACCCGCACGGCTTTCCCGACGAGGTGATCGACCCGTTCATGAACCGCACCGGCCACAGCGTGATCGGCAACGTGCCGGCGAGCGGCACGGAGATCATCCAGGAGCTCGGCGAGGAGCACCAGCGCACGGGCAAGTGGATCGTCTACACGAGCGCCGACTCGGTCTTCCAGATCGCCGCCCACGAGGAGACGATTCCGCTCGAGGAGCTGTACGCGGCGTGCCGCGTCGCGCGCGAGATCCTGACGGGGAACCACGCCGTCGGGCGCGTGATCGCGCGGCCGTTCGTCGGCGAGCCGGGCAACTACGTGCGCACCGCGAACCGGCACGACTTCTCGCTCGAGCCCAGGCGCCCGAACTACCTCTCGCTGCTGCGCGCACGCGGCCTGAAGGTGTACGGCGTGGGGAAGATCCCCGACATCTTCGCGGGCTGCGACATGGACGAGTCGTTTCCCACGAAGTCGAACGTCGAGGGAATCCAGCGCACCGAGGAGTTGCTGCGCGGGATCGACGAAGGCTTCGTGTTCGTGAACCTCGTCGAGACCGACATGCTGTGGGGCCATCGCAACGACCCCGAGAACTTCCACCGCTGCCTTCAGGACTTCGACCGCCGGCTGCCCGACCTGCTGGAAGCCCTGCGCGACGGCGACCTCCTGATCCTCACCTCGGACCACGGCTGCGACCCGACGACGCCGTCGACCGATCACTCACGGGAGTACGCGCTGCTGCTCGCCTACGCGCAGGGCCGGAACGCGGGCGGGCGCGTCCACGAGGGCGGCGAGTTCGCGGACGTCGGCGCGACCGTGAACACGTGGCTCGGCGGGCAGGCACCGTCCCGCGGGATCCCCGGAAAGGCGATCGTCGAGGCATGAGCCGTAGGCTCGACGGAGGCTCACAGAGAGCGGAGGCGCCGGCTTCGCCGGCGCCGGAGCGGGTACCGTGCCGTAGGCTCGACGGAGGCTCACAGAGAGCGGAGGTGTCGGCTTCGCCGGCGCCGGAGCGGGTACCGTGCCGTAGGCTCGACGGAGGCTCACAGAGAGCGGAGGCGCCGGCTTCGCCGGCGCCGGAGCGGTCATGAGCCGGCACGATCCGGCCTGCGTCGTATCGACGTGATCCGTCCCGCGGAGCTGATCCACCGCAAGCGCGACGGCGAGGAACTCTCGTCGCAGGAGATCTCCGAGCTCGTGCTCGGCTATTCGGCCGGCGCGATCCCGGACTATCAGCTGGCGGCGTTCTGCATGGCGGTCTACTTCCGCGGTCTGTCGCCGCGCGAGACGTTCGCGCTGACCGAGGCGATGATCGCGAGCGGCGAGACCATCGACCTCGGCAAGGCGCTGGGGCGCAAGGTCGTCGACAAGCATTCGACCGGTGGCGTGGGAGACAAGACGTCGCTCTCCGTCGGCCCGATCGTGGCGGCGTGCGGGGTGCCGTTCGGCAAGATGAGCGGCCGCGGGCTCGGACACACCGGCGGCACGCTCGACAAGCTCGAGTCGATCCCCGGCTACCGCGTCGAGCTCTCGATCGACGAGTTCATCGCACAGGTGCGCGACGTCGGGCTCGCGATCGTCGGCCAGACCGCCGACTTGGTGCCGGCCGACGGGCTGCTGTACGCGCTTCGAGACGTGACGGCGACGGTCGACCAGCTGTCGCTGATCGCCGCCTCGATCATGTCGAAGAAGCTCGCCGGCGGCGCGCAGGCGATGGTGCTCGACGTCAAGGTGGGCGACGGCGCGTTCATGAGGACGATCGAGGACGCACGCCACCTCGCCGAGATGATGCTGTCGCTCGGCGTGCACGCGGGCCGCGAGGTGGTGTGCCTGCTGACCGACATGGATCAGCCGCTCGGCGCGGCGGTCGGCAACGCCCTGGAGATCCGCGAGGCGCGCGCGACGCTTCGCGGGCAGGGGCCGCCCGACTTCACCGAGCTCGTCCTCGACGCGTGCGCCCGGCTGCTGGCGCTCTCCGATCTCGGCATCGACCTGGCCGAGGGCCGGCGCCGTGCCGAGGCTGCCGTTGCGAGACGGGTCCGCCGAGGCCATGTGGTGCCGCTGGATCGAGGCGCAAGGCGGGACGGCCGACGAGGCAACGCTCGAACGCGCACCGGTCGTCCGCGAGGTGACGGCGCCGAGGGCAGGGACGATCACGCGGCTCGGCGCAACCGGCGTCGGGAGCGCCGCGCTCCACCTCGGCGCCGGGCGGCGCAGCCAAGGCCGATTCGGTCGACCACGCCGTCGGCGTCGTCTGCCACCGCAAGCGCGGCGAGGAGGTCGAGGCCGGCGACGTGCTCGCCGAGGTCCACGCTCGCGACGACGTCACGGCGGCTGAAGCGGCGGACGAGGTTCTCGCCGCGTACGAGCTCGGCGACGAGCCTGTCGCGCAGCGGTCGGTGCTGCTCGAGGTCATCGGCTACTAGCCAGCGCGGGCCGAAACCGGCCTGAACGGTGGGGGAGAGCGCATGGCACGGCTAGCGTGGCGCCGTGCCCGAGCTTCCCGAGGTCGAGACCGTACGGCGCCATCTCGCTCCGCTGCTCGAGGGGCGGCGGTTGGAGCAGGTCGAGATCGACGACGCGCGGCTCACGCGCCCGTTCGCCCCGGGCGAGGTCGCCCGAGAGCTCGAAGGCGAGCGAGTCCGTGCTCTCGACCGCCGCGGCAAGTACCTGATCGTTCGGTTCGAGTCGGGTCGAGCCCTTCTGATCCACCTCCGGATGACCGGATCGCTTCGCCACGCGCCGGGCGGGACGCTCCCGGACGACCCGTACCGACGCGCGATCGTCACGCTGGACGACGGCGCGGCCCTCGCCTACCGGGACGTCCGCCGGTTCGGCACGTGGCTCCTGCTCGAGCCCGACACGGTGGACGCCTACCTCGATGCGCGTGTCGGTCCGGAGCCGCTCGAGCCGTCGTTTCGGGCGCGCGACCTGGCTGCGCGGCTCGCGAATCGCCGTGCGCCGGTGAAGGCGGCGATCCTCGACCAGCGAACGGTCGCGGGCATCGGGAACATCTACGCCGACGAGGCGCTCTGGCGGGCTCGCGTCCATCCGCTGCGACGGGCGAACGGCCTCGACCGGCGCGAGCTTCAGGCTCTCCACCGGAGCATCCGCCGGGTGCTCGAGCTCGGGATCGCGCGGCAGGGTGCGACCTTGCGCGACTACGCGCGACCGGGCGGCGAGCCGGGCGGGATGCAGGACGAGTTCAAGGTCTACGGCCGCACGGGCGAGCCGTGCGAGCGGTGCGGGACCCCGATCGAGCGGATCAGCGTGGCCGGAAGAGGCACCTGGTACTGCCCCTCCTGCCAGCCCTCGCCCGAGTAGTGCTTCCCGACGGCCTCTCTAGACTTGGTCGGACGTGGCCGGGAGGACATACAAGACGGAGGCGGTCGTCCTTCGTTCGATGCGCTTCTCCGAAGCCGACCGCATCCTCCACCTCTACACGCGCGAGCGCGGCCGCGTCGGTGCGATCGCGAAGGGCGTCCGGAAGACGAAGTCTCGCTTCGGCGCGCGCCTCGAGCCGCTGTCGCACGTCGCGCTTCTCCTGCACGAGGGCTCCGGCGAGCTGCACACGGTCACGGGCGTCGACCTCGTGCGCTCGCACCGTGCGACGCGGGAGGAGCCGTATCGCCTGGGCGCCGGTCTGATCGGCGTCGAGGCGATGCTGCGCCTGTTCGCGGAGCCGGAGCCGAACGAGCGCGCGTTCGTCGCGCTCTCGCGCTTCCTCGACCTGCTCGACGAGGCGCGCGTCCCGGACAACGGCCGCCCGGCGCTCGAACCGCTCGCGCTCTCGTTCCAGCTCAAGCTCCTCTGGCTGTCGGGTTACCTGCCGCACGTGAGGACCTGCGTCGAATGCGGCGTCGCGGCGGATCTGGTCGGCTTCTCGCCGCGGGCAGGCGGCGCCGTCTGCCGGCTGCATGCGGGCGGTTCGTTCGGGCTTTCCCCCGAGGGCCTCGCGGGGGTCGAGCGGCTGCTGTCGACGCCGCTCGCGGACGCCGCCGAGGCCGGCCTGAGCGAGCGTCGCGCGGCGCGAGGCGCTCGCGGTCGTCACCTCGTCGTACGAGGAGCACGGAGGCTTCCGGCTGCGGACGCTGTCGGCGTGAAGCGCGACCTCGGAGACGGCTTCGAGCTCGACGACGACCCCGAGCGCGATCGACGTCGCCGCCGTGCACCGCTTCATCGCGGAGGAGTCGTACTGGGCGCCCGGCCGCGAGTACGTCGTGCAGGAGCGTCTGGTGCGGGAGGCGACGCGGGTCGTCGGCCTCTACCGCGAGGGCCGGCAGATCGGGTTCTGCCGTGCAGTCGGCGACGGCGTCTCGATCACGTATCTCGCCGACGTCTACGTCCTGCCGGAGTACCGCGGACGTGGGCTCGGCGTCGAGCTCGTGCGGGAGATGGTCGACCGCGGCCCTCAGGCGGGGCTCAGGTGGGTGTTGCATACGGCCGACGCCCACGAGCTCTACGGCAAGCTCGGGTTCGCCGCCGCCGGGCCGCGGACGATGGAGCGCCCACCCGCCGGCCCGTAGGACACGCCCGGCTGTGGAGAAGAAGGCACACGATTTGTGCTGACTCGTTACACACGCGTCACACGTCGGCTGGCACTGTCTGTATTGCTTTTCCCTTGGGTGGGCGGGGGGTCAGTGGGTGGGTGCGAGCGCTCGGCTGCCCGAAGAGCCGGCGACACTATCCGGAGGAAGCGAGCCGCTCCGCGAGAAACGCGAGGCTGAGCGGTAGCCGCCAGTTCGTGCCGCGGTGCGTCCCGTCGTGCAGCTCGAAGTGGACGATGTCGTCCGCCACGCCGGCCGCCACGGACCGCCTCGTGGAACGCGATCGCGGCGAGGTCGAGGCGGTACTCGTCGTCTGCGCCCGGCGTCGATCCAGATCCCGCGCGCCTGCCGGAGCGCGTCGCCGTGCCTCGCGGCGAGACGGACGGGATCCCAGCGCGAGCCAACGCTCCCAGACCTCCGGCACGAGCTCGCCGGTGTCGAGCCGGAACGGCAGCTCGACCGAGCCGTCGTCGTTGGGCGAGTACGCCGACGCTTCGGCGTAGACGTTGGCCAGGACGCCGTCGACCTTGCTCTCGAGCACCGGCCGCCCCGAGCGGAAGTCCTCCCAGAAGCGGTCGTACGAGCCGTCGTAGGCGTTGCGCAGCGCCTGCGCCGCCTCTCCGAGCTCCGTCGCGATCGTGACCTCGAACGACCCGTCGCCGGCGTGCGTCGCGAATCCGCCGAAGAGGTCGGGCCGCAGCATGCCCCAGACCATCGCACCGAACCCGCCCGACGACTTGCCGGCGACGCCGCGGTGCTCGCGCGCGGCCGCCGTGCGGAAGCGGGCGTCGACGAACGGCACGACCTCCTCGCAGAAGTACGTGCCGTACGCGCCCGTCGCGGGCGAGTCGAGCCACTGCGCGCCGCCGACGGCGGTGAACCCGTCGACGAGGACGACGATCGCCTCGGGCGCGAGCTCGTCGATCTCCTGGGGAACGTTCTTCGCGAACGGCGCGACGTTGAACCACGCCCGCGCCTGGCCGAACATGCCGTGGAGGACGTAGATCGACGGGTAGCGCCGCTCCGGCTCGGCGTCGTAGGACGGCGGCGTCCACACGAAGAGCGGGCGTGTGCACGGGTCGCCGAGCGGGTTGCCACGCAGCGCCTCGCTCTCGAGCGTGTGCTCCTGCCAGCGCCTCGTGCCGTTGACGCCCACGGTTGCGCAACGTACCCGAGCGGCTCAGCGGGTCGTGGGGCCGTCACCGGCCGAAGGCGCACGTCCAGAGCACGGGATCGATGGCGACGCAGCCAGCAGCGCTGCTATTGCTTGATGCGATGAAGGCCGCCGTGTACACGCAGTACGGCCCGCCCGAGGTGTTGAGGGTCACCGAGACGCCGACGCCGGTGGCGAAGGACGACGAGGTGCTCGTCAGGGTTCGCGCGACCTCGGTCAATCGCACGGACTGCGGGTTTCTGCGCGGCAAGCCGTTCGTCGTGCGGTTCTTTGCGGGGTTGACGAAGCCGAGGAGGACGATCCTGGGCTGCGAGTTCGCTGGCGACGTCGAGGCGGTCGGGCACAGCGTCACACGGTTCTCGGTCGGCGACAGAGTGTTCGGCTTCGACGGCGGCGGCTGGGGCGGGCACGCCCAGTACAAGGTGATCTCCGAGAGCCGGATGATCGCCACGATCCCACCGGCGATCACCTACGAGCAGGCGGCGGTCAGCACCGAGGGCGCCCACTACGCCCATGTGCGAGCGTTGCAGGCGGGGAAGGGGACGAAGGTGCTCGTCCACGGCGCGACCGGCGCCATCGGCTCGGCCGCCGTGCAGCTCCTGAAGCACGCGGGCGCGTTCGTCATCGCCACCAGCGACACGAAGAACGTCGAGCTCGTGCGGTCGCTGGGCGCCGACGTCGTCGTCGACAGGGAGAAGGAGGACTTCACCAAGCTCGACGAACGCGTCGACATCGTCTTCGACGCGGTGGGGAAGAGCTCGTTCGGAGCCTGCAGGCCGCTCCTGAACGACGGCGGGGTCTACGTCTCGACCGATCTCGGGCCGATGGCGCAGAATCCGCCGCTGGCACTCGTCGGTCCGTTGTTCCGGCTGGTCGGAGCCAAGCGCGTGGCCTTCCCCCTTCCGAAGGCCAACACGGAGGTCATCGAGTTCCTGCGGACGCGTCTGGAGCGCGGCGAGCTCAGGCCGGTGATCGACAGAACCTACGCGCTCGACGACATCGTCGAGGCGTTCACGTACGTCGAGACCGGCCAGAAGACCGGCAACGTCGTCGTGCTCGTCGGGTAGCTCGTCGCGAGCGACCGGCGTGCCATCGTCGCCGGCGTGGCGCGGACGGGACGCCGGCGCAACCACCGGCTCGATTCCATACTCTCGGGACCCTGGCGCCGGACCACACGGAAGGCGAACCATGCCCGAGACGAGTCCCGACAACCACCGCGAGGCCAGTCAGCAGCGACCCGAAGGCAACGCCGACCACGAGGTTCGGACTCACCCGACGAGCGGTGGCACGGGGTGCCGGGTGCGGGTGTTCCGCAAGAGCCGGTGGCGCCGCGTGGGCAACGCGATCGCCGGTCGGCTCGCGCGAGCCGGGATCGGACCGTTCTGGCTGCTGACCACACGCGGCCGCAAGAGCGGTCGGCCATACACGAACCCCGTGACCCTGGTCAAGCCGCGGGAAAGGTCACCCTCCGCCGCGGACGCGACCGCCGCGACTACGCCGTCCGCGAGGCTCCCCCCGACCAGGCCGCACCGGTCCTCAAGCGTTACATCGAGATCGTTCGTATCACGCGACCGTACTTCCAGGCGAGCAGGGATGCCCCGGTGGAGGACTTCGTCGCCGAGGCGCACCGCCACCCCGTGCTCGAGCTCAGCCCCCTCGGTAAGGACGCGCCGTAATCGTCGCGGCGGAATGATGGCGTCGACCTTGGCGAGTTCTCGAGTCCTCCGGCTCGCACGAGGTGAGCGACGATGAGCGGCACGGCGACCCGGACGGTGCTGCTGCTTCGGCACGGCAAGTCGAGTTGGGCCGATCCGGCGCTGCAGGACGCCGATCGCCCGCTCACGGCACGAGGGGAGCGGGCAGCGAGAAGGGTCGCGAAGTACATGCGTCGGAAAGGGATCCGGCCCGCGCTCATCCTCTGCTCCCCCTCGCTCCGGACGCGGCAGACGCTCGCCGCGATCGAGCCTGCGCTGGGCCGTCGCTGCCCGATCGAGTTCGTGCCCGGCCTCTATGCCGCCTCGCAGGCGGAGCTGCTCGAGCGGCTTCGGGCTCTCCCCGAGTCAGTCGGTTCGGTGCTGGTGATCGGGCACAACCCCGGCCTGCAGAACCTGGCGCTCGCCCTGGCCTCTCGGGGTGCCGGCCTGGCGCAAGTGGAGGCGAAGTTCCCCACCGGAGCCCTCGCGACGATTGCCTGCCGGTGCGAGCGCTGGTCTGATCTCGGCCCGGGCGAGGGGGAGTTGGTCGACTACGTCATCCCGAGACAGCTCGACTGACGGCGCGGTCACCCCGCTCGACGAGCCTTACGCCCGAGGGTGCCACGGCTGCTCGAGCCGCTCGAGCAGGATCGCCCGCGCTCCTTCGAGCGGGATCCGCTCCTGCGCCAGAGAGTCCCGGTCACGCAGAGTGACCGTGCCGTCGTCGAGCGTCTCGTGGTCGATCGTCAGCGCCCACGGCGTGCCGATCTCGTCCTGGCGGCGGTAGCGCTTGCCGATCGCGGCCGACTCGTCGTACTCGGTCGGCAGCGCCCGCCGCAGCTCCTCGTACAGGCCGCGCGCCTTCTCGACGAGCGCCGCGTCGTTGCCGACGAGCGGCAGCACCGCCGCCTTCACCGGCGCGAGGCGCGGGTGCAGGCGCAGCACCGTGCGCGGGCGGTCCGCGACGACCTCCTCGTCGTAGGAGTCGACGAGGAACGCCAGCGCCGCGCGGTCGACGCCCGCGGCAGGCTCGATCACATGCGGGACGTAGCGCTCCTCGTGTCCGACCCACTCGAGCTTCGACCCCGAATGCTCGGCGTGCTGGCGGAGGTCGAAGTCGCCGCGGTTCGCGATCCCCTCGAGCTCGGACCAGCCGATCGGGAACAGGTACTCCAGGTCGCTCGTGCCGCTCGAATAGTGCGAGAGCTCGTCGGCCTCGTGCGGGCGCACGCGCAGGTGGCTCTCGCGCAGGCCCAGGTCGAGGTACCAGCGGCGGCGCTCCTCGATCCAGTAGCGGTAGAACTCCTCCGCCTCGGCGGGCGGCACGAAGTACTCCATCTCCATCTGCTCGAACTCGCGCGTGCGGAAGACGAAGTTGCCGGGCGTGATCTCGTTGCGGAAGCTCTTGCCGACCTGCGCGATCCCGAACGGCGGCTTGACGCGCATCGACGAGGTCACGTTCTTGAAGTTGACGAAGATGCCCTGCGCCGTCTCCGGGCGCAGGTAGGCGACCGAGCCCTCGTCGCGCACGGGCCCGATCGACGTCTCGAACATCAGGTTGAACTGGCGCGCCTCGGTGAGGTCGCAGTCGTCGGTCTCGCCAGGCCTCTTCGACGGCCTCTTGCCGCACTGCGACGCCTCGAGGTGATCGGCCCGGAAGCGCAGCTTGCAGGTGCGGCAGTCGACGAGCGGGTCCGAGAAGCCGGCCAGGTGGCCCGAGGCCTCCCAGACCTGCGGGTGCAGGATGATCGCCGAGTCGAGCAGCACGATGTCCTCGCGCTCCTGCACCATCGCCCGCTGCCACTCGGCCTTCACGTTCTGCTTCAGCAGCACGCCGTAGTGGCCGTAGTCGTAGGACGAGCCGAGCCCGCCGTAGATGTCGGATGACGGGAACACGAACGCACGCCGCCGGCAGAGCGACGCGACCTTCTCGATCGTGGCCGGACCCTCGTATTCCTCCAGTTGCGTGCTCATGCTCTGAAACTAGCTTGATCGGTCGCTGCATGCCCGTTCTGACCGCTGCGTGCGAGCGGCCTGCGCGGTGCAACCGCCAGCATTGCGGAACGTAGAGTCCCTCGCGTGAGCCCGAGCGACCGGCCCGCCGTCGAGCTGCATGTCCTCTCCGACTCGACCGGCGAGACCGCGGCTCGCCTCGTTCTCGCGCTCGAGGCGCAGTTCCCGGAGCAGACGTTCGTCACGGTGCGTCATCCGCGCGCCGAGTCCGTCGCCGATCTCGAGCTCGCGGTCGAGCGGATGCGCGGGCTGCCGGCGATCGCGATCTACACGCTCGTCGAGCCCGGACTCCGCGCCGCGATGCGCACGCTCTCTCGCCGGGCGCGGATCCACTACTGCGACCTGCTCGCCCAGCCGCTCCTCGCGGTGGCGAAGGTGACCGGTCAGGCGGCGCGAATGACGCCACAGGCGCGGCGGCCTCTCGACGAGCAGTACTTCCGCCGCGTCGCGGCGATCGAGTTCGCGGTCAAGAGCGACGACGGCCTCGGCCGCAGCCTCGCGAACGCCGATGTCGTCCTCGTCGGCGTCTCGCGCACGTCGAAGACGCCGCTCTCGATCTACCTCGGCTTTCTCGGCTGGAAGGCGGCGAACGTCCCGCTCGTGAAGGCGATCGAGCCGCCGCCGGAGCTCTTCCGCATCGACCCGGCCCGGATCGTCGGCCTCACGATCGACGCCGAGCGCCTCGCGGAGATCCGCACCGAGCGGATCCAGCAGATGGGCGGCGACCGCAGCTACGCGAGCCTGAACGAGATCTACGAGGAGCTCGACTACGCCGCGGGCGTCCACCGCCGGCTCGGCTGTCCGGTGGTCGACGTCTCCGAGCTCTCGATCGAGGAGATCGCGCTGCGCATCATCCGCGCGGTCGAGCAGCGCACACGCGAAGGGGCGGCCCGCTGAAGCCCAAGCCGCCCGTACCGCTCCGGCGCTGGGTCCTCTGGTACGTCTCACTCGGCACCGCGCTGGTCATCTTCTACGGCCTCTTCACGCCGTTCTGGTTCGGGCTGCGCTCGCTCGCCTGGCTGGCCGAGTTCCGTGCTCGCCGGCGCAAGCAGGCCTGACCGCAGGTGCGCGGCCGGCTCTCGCACGCGTGGAAGAATCCGGCCATGGCCGAGGCGCGCTTCGTCTACGACTTCGACGAGCCCTCCGACGGAGGCCGAGAGCTGCTCGGCGGAAAGGGAATCGGCCTCGCTGAGATGACCCTGATGGGCCTGCCCGTGCCGGCCGGGTTCACGATCACGACCGACGCCTGCCGCGCCTACATGGCGGCGCGCGACCTGCCGGAGGGGCTCGAGGACGAAGTCGCCGCTCACGTTCGCCGTCTCGAGGAGATGACCGGCAAGCGCTTCGGCGACCCGGACGATCCGTTGCTCGTGTCGGTGCGCTCGGGCGCTGCGATCTCGATGCCGGGGATGATGGACACGATCCTCAACCTCGGCCTCGGCGACGCGGCGGTCGAGGGCCTCGCGGCCGGAACGGGTAACCGCCGCTTCGCGCTCGACTCCTACCGCCGGCTGATCCAGATGTTCGGCGAGGTCGTCGAGGGGATCGACGGGCACCGCTTCGAGGACGCGCTCGGCGCGCTGAAGCGGGAGCGCGGCGCCGCGCTCGACACCGACCTTGCCACGGACGACCTCGACCGGCTCGTCGAGACCTACCGCTCGATCTACCGCGAGGAGAAGGGCGAGGAGTTTCCGCAGGACGCCGCCGAGCAGCTCATGCGGGCGGTGCGCGCCGTCTTCGACTCGTGGGACACGCCGCGGGCGCGCGTCTACCGCCGGGCGAACGAGATCCCCGACGACATCGGCACCGCGGTCAACGTCGTCCAGATGGTCTTCGGCAACAAGGGCGACCGCTCGGGCACCGGCGTCGCGTTCACGCGCGACCCGTCGACCGGCGAGAGCAGTGTCTACGGCGAGTTCCTTGCGAACGCGCAGGGCGAGGACGTCGTCTCGGGCGCCCGGACGCCGGAGCCGGTCGCGGCGATGGCCGAGCGTCGCTGCCGGCCGCCTACGACCAGCTGCTCGAGACGCTGCGCCGGCTCGAGCAGCACTACCGCGACCTCCAGGACGTCGAGTTCACCGTCGAGGACGACCGGCTCTACATGCTCCAGACGCGCTCGGCCAAGCGGACGGCGGTGGCCGCGCTGAAGGTGGCCGTGTCCATGGTCGAGGAGGGGCTGATCTCGCGCGAGGAGGCGATCGTGCGGATCGACACGGCGCAGCTCGACCAGCTCCTGCATCCGATGATCGACCCGGGCATGGCCCATACCGAGGTCGCGAAGGGCCTGAACGCGAGCCCCGGCGCAGCGAGCGGCGGCATCGTCTTCGACGCCGACACGCGCGGTCGAGCGGGCGAAGCATGGCCCGGTCATCCTCGTCAGCTGGGAGACGACGCCCGACGACATCCACGGCATGATCGCCGCGCAGGGGATCCTCACCGTCCACGGCGGGATGACCTCGCACGCGGCCGTCGTGGCGCGCGGGATGGGCAAGCCTTGCGTTGCCGGCTGCGACGGCCTCGAGCTCGCGCCGGGGCTCGCGCGCCTCGGCGGCCACGAGCTGCGCGAGGGCGACGTGATCACGATCGACGGCGGCACCGGTCGCGTGTTCCTGGGCGAGATCCCGCTCGTGCCGCCGCAGCTGAACGAGGACTTCCAGACCGTGCTCGGCTGGGCGGACGGGATCCGCCGTCTCGAGGTGCGCGCGAATGCCGACACGCCGGACGACGCCGCCCGCGCGCGCGAGTTCGGCGCGGAGGGGATCGGGCTCTGCCGCACCGAGCACATGTTCTTCGGCGAGGAGCGGCTGCCGGTGGTGCAGGAGATGATCCTGGCCGAGAGTGAAAGCGAGCGGAGGGGCGCGCTCGAAAGGCTGCTGCCGTTCCAGCAATCCGACTTCGAGGGCATCTTCGAGGCGATGGCGGGCCTGCCGGTGACGATCCGCCTGCTCGACCCGCCGCTGCACGAGTTCCTGCCGTCCGAGGACCAGGCGACCGACGTCCGGATGCTGGCCCGGATCCGTGCGCTTCGCGAGACGAATCCCATGCTCGGCACCCGCGGCTGCCGGCTCGGGCTCATGTACCCGGAGATCTACGAGATGCAGATCCGGGCGATCGCGCGGGCGGCGAAGGCGGTGCGGGAGCGAACCGGGAACGCGCCGCTCGTCGAGATCATGCACCCGCTCGTCAGCTACGCCGAGGAGCTGCGGCGACTCGCAGAGCTGACCGAGCGGCTGTGGGCCGAGGAGGCGCCCGGGCTCGCCCACCTCGTCGGCACGATGATCGAGGTGCCGCGCGCCTGCATCCGCGCCGGCACGATCGCCGCGATCGCCGAGTTCTTCTCGTTCGGCACGAACGACCTCACGCAGACCGCACTCGGCATTTCGCGCGACGACGCGGAGGACAAGTTCCTGATGCAGTACCTCGAGGACGGCGTGATGCAGCACAACCCGTTCGAGATCCTCGACCAGCTCGGCGTCGGCGAGCTGATGCGGATCGCGGTCGAGCGAGGCCGCGCCGCCAAGCCCGGCCTGAAGATGGGCATCTGCGGCGAGCACGGCGGCGAGCCGCGCTCGGTCGCCTTCTGCCACGGCCTCGGCCTCGACTACGTCTCGTGCTCGCCGTTCCGCGTCCCGTTCGCCCGCCTCGCGGCCGCGCAGGCCGCGATCGCCGAGGCCGGAACGGCGCAGTACGTCGCCTCCGGCGGCTGAGAGCACGGGTGGAAACCTCCGGTTTCCCCCCGTGGGCCCCCCTTCCGACATCTCTTGGCCGTTGTGGGCGAGCACGGGCAAAGCCCGCACTCGCCGTGGCCTCGGGTCTTCCGGCTCCTCGCGCGACTTCGTCACTGTCGCTGAGACGCAGGAGGAAACCTCCGCTGAGCGCTATCCGCTCGAGCACGAGCACCGAGCGGCCGGCGCGGGCGAGCACGATCGCCACCGCGAGGCAGTTCGGCCCGAAACCACGACGATCGCGTCGTGCATGCGGCCGGACGCTACCGCGAGCCCGGCTTCATCATGTGCAGCGTCGAGCGGATCGCGACCGAGTGGCGGATGTTTCTCGCCCGCGACCACTGGCGCTTCCGGTCGACGCAGACGACCTGCGCCGTGACCTCCGCGCCCTCGCTTCCGAGCCGTGTGGCGAGGTTCGCGAGCGTCTGCTCCCAGAACGTGTTCTCCTTGCGGTGGCCGCCCATCGTGAGGCCGAGCTCGCCGAGCGGGTCCTGCGCCCGCATCAGCACCTGCGCCTGCGCCACCGTCGCGCCCTCCTCCTCGTGCGAAGAGAACGTGATCCAGCCGGCGAACATGTGCCCCTCGGGCGTCATCAGCGTGAAGGAGATGTCGTCCGAGTAGAGCACCATCACGCCGGTCTTGAACTTCATCCCCCCGGGGCCCGCAGCCGAGAGCAGCGCCACCTCGCCCGGCTCCAGGCCGGTGAGCGGCGGGTAGAAGTCGTTGCCCTTCGGCCAGAACGTCGCAAAGCCGTCGCGCCAGGCTGCGATCACCGCGGCCGGGGTCGTCTCGACTCCCGCCAACCGCACCTTGTACGTCTTCTGCCACATCTTCCCGAAGCCCTGCACCGGGCCCACGAGACGCTTGCCCTCGACGAGGTTCGGCGCTCCCTCCGGAGCCGCCGCCACGGTGAGCTTGTCGACGGGCTTCGCCCAGGCTCCTTGCTGAGACGCCGCCCCTTCCTGTCCGGATGTCTCGCTCATTGCTTGTCCTCCTTCAGGCCCCGGCCGCGACGGCCCCGGCCTCGGTGTCGTAGATGCCGATCGCCTCGTCCAGGCGAGTCAGCTCGAAGATCTGGCGGTAGTGCTCGGTGAGCCCGTAGGCGAGCAGCTTCTGCTTTGCCCGGTTCGCGCGCACGAGCAGCGTCACGAGCAGCCCGATCCCGCCCGAGTTCATGTACTCGAGGCCGGTGAAGTTGAGGACGACGGCACGGGTGCCGCCCTCCGCTGCCTCCGCGTAGGCCTCGCCGAGGGCGTCCTCCGACGCCGACGTGATGTCGCCCTGGATGTCCAGGACGGCGACCGCGTCGTCGATCCGGCGGACGCTCGCCGACAGCGTTCCCTGGGTCATTTCGGGTCCTCCTCGTCGAGGATCGTCATGAAGTCCGCCAGCCGCGTGATCTCGAAGATCTGGCGGTAGTGCTCCGTCAGGCCCCGCGCGCCGAGCGTCTGGCGGTTCGCCCGCGCCCGCGCGAGCAGCCCGACGATCACGGCGATGCCGGTCGAGTTGATGTACGAGACGCCTGCGAAGTCGAGCACCACCGACTCGGCCTGCTCGACCTGCGAGTAGGCGGCGTCAAGAGCAGCCTCGGCCTCGCGGTCGATGTCGCCCGTCAGCTCGATCACGGCCGTCCCTCCCTCGTCGCGCACGCGCGCCTCCAGCTCAGCGGTCGCCATCCGCGCCACCCCCTTCCAGGTTCAGGACGAGCTCGACCGTGTGCCGGCCGTCCGCGTCCGAGACGCGGAGCTCGTCGACCATGTTCTCGATCAGGAAGAGCCCCCAGCCGCGCGGCTTCTGGAGCCCCGCGAGCTTGGCGTCGAGGTCCGGCGTCTCGGTCTCGCCGACCGGGCCGGCCGAGGCCCTCGTCGCGTGATCCGGACGGAGAGCACACCGTCCGCCGCCGCGACCTCGATCTCGACCGGCAGCTCCTCGCGGCCCGCGTTGCCGTGCTCGATCGCGTTCATCGCGGCCTCCGAGACGGCGGTCTTCAGCTGCTCGAGCCGGCGCGGCTCGAGGCCGAGCGGCTCGACGGCCGCGGCGACGCGCTCCATCGCCTCGCGCTCGTTGCCGGGACGGCTGTCGATGCTGAACGCGAGCTCGAGCTCCGGCGCGGCCGTGACGACGGCGCCGCCGGCCGCGCGCCGGAGGGTGACGAGCGTGATGTCGTCCTCCTGCTCCCAGCCCGACGCCGGTGAAGCGCTGCGAGGCTCGCGAGCAGGCCGCCGATCAGCTCCTCGTCGCCCGCGACGAGCTCGCCGAGCCGCGGCGTCCCGTACATCTCGCGCTCGTCGAGTGCGCCTCGGTGACGCCGTCGGAGTAGAGGAGGAGCGACTCGCCCGGAGCGATCACCGCCTCCTTCTCCTCGTAGCTCATCCCGGGCAGCAGGCCGAGCGGCATCCCGGTCGCGCGCAGCTCGACGGCTCCGCCGGCGGTGCGCGCGAACGGCAGGTTGTGCCCGGCGTTCGCGAAGCGGAAGCGGCCCGAGGCGGGGTCGATCACGCCGTACAGGCAGGTGACGAACATCTTCTCGGGGATGTCGGGGCAGAGCAGCTCGTTGACGCGCTCGAGCGTCTCGCCCGGCGAGACGACGCGCGCGGCGGTCGCGCGGAGCACGCTCCTCGCGGCCGCCATCACCATCGCGGCCGGGACGCCCTTGTCGGTGACGTCGCCGACGACGACGCCGACCTGGCCGTCCGGGAGCTCGAAGAAGTCGTAGAAGTCGCCGCCCACCTCGCGCGCCGGCTTGTAGTACGCGTCGAGCTGCCAGCCGGAGAGCTCCGGAAGCACGCGCGGGAGGAAGTTCTGCTGGATCAGCGTGCGCGACGCGGAGCTCCTGCTCGATCCGCTCGCGCGAGGCCGCCTCCGCCGCCTGCCGGCGGACGAGCTCGGCCACCTGGAGCGCCGGCGCCGCCTGCGCGGCCAGCGAGTCGAGGAGCCGCTTGTCGTCGGTCGAGTACTGCTGGTCGGAGAGCCGCGGGCCGAGGTTGAGCGTGCCGATCGAGCTCGCCGCCCGAGACGAGCGGCACGACGAGCGCGACTCCGGCCTCGCGAAGCGCGTCCACGGCCGGCGAGGCGAGCTCGAGCCGGTCGACCTCGATCGCCCCGCCCGCGGTCTGGAGGTAGGCGACGAGCGGGTCGTTGGGCGCGATCTCGACGGCCGGCGCGAACGGCCAGGTCGGAGAGCACGGGCGCCGGGGCGCTCTGCCCGTCCTCGGCTTCCGCCGTCCCGGCAGGCGCGTCGCCGCCCTGCGGATCACCTTGCGCATCGTCTGGGAGATCGTCGACATCTCACCGTCCTTTGTACGGGAGCCACCGTCACGGAATCGTTACGGAATCTCGTCGCGAAGCCAGACCGACACGTGCGCCGGCTGCATCGTCTCGCGCGACGACGCCCTGCGAGGTCGGCGCGCAGCCCGTCGAGCTCGACCTGCTCGCGCAGCCGCGCGCCGAACGCCTCGAGCGTGCGCTGCGCGTCGTAGCGGCGCCGGTAGAAGCGCCGGTCGACGAACGCGCTGCACGCGCGAGCGCAGCGGCAGGAAGAGCGCCGCGACGACGAGCGTCGAGACCGCGATCGCGAGGTTCGAGCCGCCCGCGAACGACGAGAACACGGCCTGCCCCGCGAGCACGAGCCCGGCGTACGCGGCGCCGAGCAGCACCGTCAGCGCGCCGTAGACGAGCGTCCGGCGAGATCACGAGGTCGACGTCGAACAGCCGGTAGCGCAGGATCGCGACCCCGACCGCGACCGGGATCGACGAGCAGCGAGCAGGCCGTATCGCCCAGTCGACGTCCGGACGCCGAGCCGCCCGAGCGACGCCGAGCACGACGAACGCGCAGACGACCGCGAGCGCACGCCGCCAGCACGATCAACTTGATCTGCTGCGCGCTCGACGCCGCGCGAGCGGCGGAAGCGGACGACGAGCGAGGCGGCACGCCGCCAGCGCCGAGGCGACGAAGAGCGACGGTGAGCACGAGCTCGCCGACGCCCCGGCTCGACGTCGTGCAGGCCGTCGACGCCGATCGGGTTCGCGACCGCGTAGCAGTCGTCGTTGTCGAGCGTCGGGTCGAGCGCCGCCGAGCACGCGACGGCGACCGGCGCACGTCGCGACCGCGAGCCCGAACGGCAACCGCCAGCGCGGCGCCGGCGAGCCGCCCGTCGGGGAAGAGGAAGAGCCAGAACGACGAGCAGCGAGAAGACGCATCGGCGATCCACCACCACTCGGCGACCCAGGCGAGCAGCGTGCTCGGGTCGGTGCCGCGGTCGTGCGACGTAGCGCTGTACGAGTTCGACGCAGCGGCGAGGCATCGCGATCAGCACGCCGAGCGCCGAGCGAAGAGCCAGCCGATCCGGTTCGCCCGGCTGGGCGCCAGACGATCAGCGCTTCCGACGAGCGCGGTCGCGAGCGCGGCGACGATCGCGGTCGCGTCGCCACGGTCGACGCCGAGGTGCCCGTCGCGAGGCGGCGAGCACGAGTGCCGCGACCCGCGATCGCGAGCGATGGCGGCCGACGAGCGCGAGCGACGAGCGCCCGCGCGAGCGCGCGGCTCACGGCCGCGCCTCCCCGCGCAGCCAGAGCGAGACGTGCGCCGGCTGCATCGTCTCGCTGGACGACGCCCTGCGAGGTCGGCGCGCAGCGCCGTCGAGCTCGACCTGCTCGCGCAGCCGCGCGCCGAACGCCTCGAGCGTGCGCTGCGCGTCGTAGCGGCGGCGGTAGAAGCGGCGGTCGACGAGCCGCTGCACCCGCGAGCGCAGCGGCAGGAAGAGCGCGGCGACGACGAGCGTCGAGACGGCGATCGCGAGGTTCGAGCCGCCGGCGAACGACGAGAACACGGCCTGCCCTGCGAGCACGAGCCCGACGTACGCGGCGCCGAGGATCACCGTCAGCGCGCGCGTAGACGAGCGTCTTCGAGATCACGCGGTCGATCTCGTAGAGCCGGTAGCGCAGGATCGCGACCCCGACGGCGAGCGCGAGACCGGCGAACGCGAGCCGACGAACGCGAGGGCGAGCTGCGTCGGGGAAGCCGACGCCCGTCAGCACCATTCCGACGATCGACACCGGCAGGAGGCAGGCCGCGAGCGCGAACCACTTGAACTGCTGCCGCTCGACCCCGCTCGCGCGCCGGAACCGGAGCACGGCGCCGACGACGGCGAGGATCGCAGCGGCGAGGAACAGCGCCACGCCGAGCTGTGCCACGACGTCGCGGACCGGCTCGATGCCGTCGATGCCCGCCGGGTTCTCGACGGGCAGCGTGTCGTCGAAGACCAGCCCCGGCTTGATGGCGGCGGCGACCATCATGGCGACGGCGGTCACGACGAGCGCACCGAGCACGGGTCGCCAGCGCCGCGACGGCGAGCCGACCGTCCGGGAAGAGCAGGAGCAGCAGGACGACGCAGACGAAGAACGCCGGGTCGAGCCACGCCGACCGTCCAGGCGGCCCAGTTCCCGGCCGGCAGCCGCCCCGGGTCGGCGATAGAGCGCGTAGTCGGCGTAGCTCGCGGCGAGCGTCCGTCAGGCCGAGGACGACCCCGGTCGCGAGGAACAGCCAGCCGATCGCGTGCTCCGGCCGGCGCGAGGCGATCACGCGCCCGACGAGCGGGAAGACGTAGAACGCGACGAGGAAGCCGGCGGAGCCGATCGTCGTCTCCTCGTCCCCCGGCGTGCCGATCCCGATGCCGAGCAAGACGAAGACGTGACCGGCGAGATGGAGCGCGATCGCGAGCCCCGCGAGGCCCCAGGCGAGCCACGTCGTGCGGCGGCTCACGACCGCTCCTGCGCCGGCAGCCAGAGCGAGACGTGCGCGGGCTGCATCGTCTCGGCGACGACGCTCGCGCAGGTCGGCCGCGAGCCCGTCGAGCTCGACCTGCTCGCGCAGCCGCGCCCCGAACGCCTCGAGCGTGCGCTGGGCGTCGTAGCGGCGCCGGTAGAAGCGCCGGTCGACGAGCCGCTGCACCCGGGAGCGCACCGGCAGGAAGAGCGCGGCGACGACGAGCGTCGAGACCGCGATCGCGAGGTTCGAGCCGCCGGCGAACGACGAGAACACCGCCTGCCCTGCCAGCACGAGCCCGGCGTAGGCAGCGCCGAGGATCACCGTCAGCGCGCCGTAGACGAGCGTGCGCGAGATCACGCGGTCGATCTCGTAGAGCCGGTAGCGCAGCATCGCCACGCCGATCGCGACCGGGATCGCCAGGATTCCGAAGCAGCGTGATCCCATCCGCCGAGGCCGTCGGAGACGAGCCCGGAGCGGCCAGCTCACGAGGAACGTCGCCGTCGCGAAGGCTCCGGCCGCCAGGACCAGCGTGAGTTGCTGCCGCTCGATGCCGCGAGCGCGGCGGAAGCGAACGCCGAGCGACACGGCCGAGCCGACGAGCGCCGCGGAGAAGAGCGAGGAAGCCCGCCGACGGCCAGCCACGAGACGACCGGGCTGTCGACGCCCGCCGGGTTCGTCAAGCGCGGGATACGCGTCGAGCTTCCCGGCGCGCAGCACGACGGACACCGTGGACAGGACGAGGCCCGCCGTGCCGGCCCAGAACACGAACCGCCACCGCTTCGTAGGCAGCCGCCCGTCCGGGAAGAGCAGCAGCGCGTAGAACAGCGCGGCGAGGAAGGCGACGAACACCTTCGCCGCAGTACAGCGCCGCCCACGGGGTGAGCCCGCCGAGACGGTCTTCGTCGACCGCGAGCGCGACGTAGCCCTCTGCGGCGCCGGTCAGCCCCAGCGAGAGGATCAGCCCGACGAAGAGCCACCCGATCGGGTTCGCGGGAAACCGTGACGCTACGAGCGCTCCGACGATCCCCGAAACGAAGAAGAGCGCGGTCACGACGAGCTCGGTGGCGACGGACTGCCGAGCCGTCGACGCGCTCCGCGGCCAGCGTCATCACGGTTCCCGCGAGAGCGAGCATGACGCTGATCGCGACGAGCGACCAGGCGAGGATCGTTGCCGCGCGCCTGCTCACGACCTCGTCCCCTGGCGCAGCCAGAGCGACACCTGTGCCGGCTGCATCGTCTCGTCGATCACGGCCAGGAGCTCGCGCCGCAGTGTGTCGATGTCGACTCTGCTCGCGCAGGCGGGCGCCGAAGGCGTCGATCGTCCGGGCGGCGACGTAGCCGCGGCGGTAGAAACGGCGGTCGACGCCGTTCTGGACGCGCCGCCGCACCGGCAGGAACAGCGCGGCGACGAGTAGCGTCGAGACCGCGATCGCCAGGTTCGAGCCGCCGCTCAGCGGCTGAAGCGCGGCCTGAAGCCCCACGACCAGCCCGAAGTACACGGCGCCGAGGCCCGCCGTCAGCAGGCCGTAGGTCAGCGTCCGGTTGATGATCCGGTCGACGTCGTAGAGGCGGTGGTGCAGGATCGCGATGCCGGCCGCGATCGGGATCGTCGCGATCGCGATCACGCAGAGGAGGACCGGGATGCTGTCCTCGTCCGTCCACCTGCTGACGCCGGCCGTGTGCAGGGCGTCGCCCACGACAATCGCGAGGACGACGAGGGCTCCGGCCAGGGCGATCCACTTGATCTGCTGGCGCTTCTGCGGTCGCGCGGTGCGGTAGCGGAACACCATCGAGGCGGCCGCGACCGGAATGGCGACGAGGACGACCGCGAAGGCGAGGCCCTGGATCGCGCCTATGACCTCGCCGGCAGCCCCGGGCGGGGCCAGCGGATTGTCGACCCCTGTGGGAACGGCCGCGCCGCTGCTGTAGATCGCGAGCGGCCAGGGTGCGAACGCCGTGGAGAGCAGCGAGATTCCGATCGCAACCGCGGCCGGCACGGCGACCCAGCGCCAGCGCCGGGACGGCAGCCGCCCGTCGGGGAAGAGGAAGAGGAAGACGACGACGAGCTGGAAGGCCACCGGCTCGGCGACGCCGGCGAGCCACGTCGCCGCGTCCGTCGCCAGGTCTCCTCCGTCGGCCGCGGCGAGGCTGTAGTCGACGTAGCCGCCGGCCACGAGCGCGAGCCCGGCGGTCACGCCGACGACGGCCAGGATCCAGCCGATCGCGTTCTCCGGGCGGCGCGCCACGACGAGCGCGGCGACGGCGGAGGCGGCAACGCCGACGATCACGAACGGGACGAGACCCAGCGGAATCCCGGAGCCGAGCTGCCAGAGGACGAGGCTCGCCGCGGCCGCGACGAGGACCCACAGGAGCTGGCCGCGCGCGACGAGCCTGCGAAGCGGGCCCTGGCTCGTCGCCTGCGCCGTCACAGCGCCGGCTCCCTGCGGAGCCAGAGCGACACGTGCTGCGGGCTGCATCGTCTCCTCGACCACCGCCTCAGCTCGGCGGTCAGCGTCTCGAGCTCGATCTGCTCGCGCAGGCGGGCGCCGAAGGCCTCGAGCGTCCGCTGCGCGTCGTAGCGGCGACGGTAGAAGCGGCGGTCGACGAAGCGCTGCACGCGGGCGCGCACCGGCAGGAAGAGCGCGGCGACGACGAGCGTCGACCCCGCGATCGCGAGGTTCGAGCCGCCGGCGAACGACGAGAACACCGCCTGCCCGACGAGCACGAGCGCCGACGTACGCGGCGCCGAGGATCAGCGTCAGCGACGCGTAGACGAGCGTTCGCGAGATCACGCGGTCGATCTCGTAGAGCCGGTACTTGAACATCGCGACCGCGGTCGCGACCGGGAGCACCACGATCGTCAGCGCGAAGCATGACGTCCTGAGGTCGCCGCCGGCGAGCGGCGAGAGCGGCGACAGACGACGCCACGACGCACGACGCCGTAGGTCATCCACTTGAGCTGTTGCCGCTCGTCCCCGCGCGAGCGGCGGAAGCGCACGACCATCGCGGCCGCGGAGACCGCGAGGAAGAGAAGCACGAACACGGTCGCGACGGCGATTCGCAGACCGTCGTCGATCGGGTCGACGGCGCCGATGCCGATCGGGTTGTCCGGCCACAGCGGCTCGGCCGGAGTCGTTCATCGGGCCGGGCTTGAGCCACCACGAGGACAGCGACGAGCGCGGTGACCGCGACCATCGCCCAGAGCACCGGCCGCCACCGCGGCCCGGGCAGGCGTCCGTCCGGGAAGAGCAGCGGCACCATCGACGATGAGCGCCGAGCACCGGATACCAGGTCCACAGGTAGAGCCACCCGGCGAGGTAGCCGCCCGGGCAGCGAGCCGGGGTCCTCGACGAAGACGTAGTTCGCATACTCGCCACCGGCCACCGAGAGCACCGACCAGCAGCGCGATGCCGGGAAGATCCAGCCGACGGCGTTCCGCGGCTGCCGCGAGGCGACGAGCGCGCCGATCGTCGCGAACGCGACGAACGCGACGAGCAGGGCGATCCGTCGGCGGCCACGACGTTCTGCTGGGTCGCCGTCGAGTACCCGATGACCTGCTGGATCGCGAGCCCGACTGCGTAGAGCGCGAGCGTCACGAACCACGGCCCCACGCGAGCCACCAGGTCCAGGAGCGCCTCACCGCCGCGCCTCCGGCTGGAGCCAGAGCGAGACGTGCGCCGGCTGCATCGTCTCGCGGACGACGCCCTCGAGGTCGGCTCGCAGGCCGTCGAGCTCGACCTGCTCGCGCAGCCGCGTCCCGAACGCCTCGAGCGTGCGCTGCGCGTCGTAGCGGCGCCGGTAGAAGCGGCGGTCGACGAACCGCTGCACCCGGGAGCGCAGCGGCAGGAAGAGCGCGGCGACGACCAGCGTCGAGGCGGCGATGGCCAGATCCGAGCCGCCCGCGAACGACGAGAACACCGCCTGCCCCGCCAGCACGAGCGCGACGTAGGCGGCGCCGAGGATCACGGTCAGCGACCCGTAGACGAGCGTCCGCGAGATCACGCGGTCGATCTCGTAGAGCCGGTAGCGGAGGATCGCGACCGCGACCGCCACCGGGATCAGCATCAGCCCCGTGAAGCCGATGATGAAGACGACGTCCACCAGCAGCCCCTCGTCGAAGAACGGGCTGATGAGGAAGGACAGCGTGAAGGCGGAGACCGGCACGGCGCCGGCGAAGGCGAGCCACTTCATCTGCTGGCGCTCGACTCCGCGTGAGCGGCGGAAGCGGACGACGAGGGCCGCCAGCGACGCGGTGAAGATGGCAGGGGCGAGCACCAAACCGCCCGCGTCGTTCAACCGCTCCGCCGCGTCCCCGATCCCCTCCGGCAGGCCGAACGGGAGCCGGTGCGCGTCGAGCGCAGTCGGGTCGAGTGCGCTCGCGATCACCGATTCGACCGCGGTCGCGACGGTGATCCACAGCAACCAGCGCCAGCGGCCCGGGAGCGGCCGGCCGTCCGGGAAGATCTGCGCGACGATCGCGGGGGCGATGAACACGGGCAGGAGGAACGACCAGCTCCCGACCCACTCGACCCAGTCGGCCGCGGGCAGCGAATCGGCCCGGGTCTGGGCGACGTCGACGTAGCCGAACTCCGCGACGACCGCGGCGAGCAGCACGCCCGAGCCCAGGAAGATCCAGCCGATCGCGTTGCGGGCCTCGGCGCGGACGATGAACGAGCCGACCAGGGCGAAGAGCAGGGCCGCGGCGCCGCCGATCCCGGTCAGGAGCAACCGGGACTCCCAGCCGTCGCCGAGCTGCGGGTCGCGGTGCACGCCCACGACCGCGAGCGCGACGCCGACGGGGACGAGCACGACCGTGAGCCCGAGGAGTGCGCGGGCGGCAATCCTGCTCATCGCATCGCCTCGTTCGCGTGGCTCACGCTCGCGATTCTCCCTCCGCCCGCACTGACACGCGTGGGAGTCTCGTTCGCGACCGTTCCGGGACCGTTACGGGGCCTCCGGCGCATCCCGGCCGCGCCGCGGCACGGCCGCGAGCGTCACGCCGCGCATCCTGGCCGACAGGCGTTCCGCAAGCGTTACGGAGTGATGCGCTGGTGCTAACGCCGTTGCGGTTACGATCGCGCGCGTGCCCGAGCCGCTGCTCTCGATCGCCCTGCTCGGCCCGCCCGTGGTCGAGGTGGACGGGCGCCCACTTCAGGTCGACACGCGCAAGGCAACGGCGCTTCTCGCCTACCTGGCGATCGAGGGACGTGCCCTGCGCCGCGACACGATCGCGTCGCTGCTCTGGCCCGACAACGACCCCGAGCGGGCCCGCTCCGCGCTCCGGCGCACCCTTTCGACGCTGCGCACGGCGCTCGGCGGCCGCTGGCTCGAGACCGATCGCGACCTCGTCTCGCTCGGCGGCCAGGGCATCTGGCTCGATGTCACCGAGCTGCGGTCACTCGTCGCCGGGTGCGATACACACGGGCACGGGCCGACCGAGACGTGCGCGCGCTGCCTCGAGCCGCTGCGTGCGGCAGCCGCGCTCGACCGGGGCCCGTTCCTGTCGGGCTTCTCCCTCCGCGACTCCGCGGAGTTCGACGACTGGCAGCAGCTCGCCACCGACGCG
The DNA here is from genome assembly GCA_963781435.1 of uncultured Actinomycetes bacterium. Lineage (GTDB taxonomy): Bacteria > Actinomycetota > Thermoleophilia > Gaiellales > Gaiellaceae > PALSA-600. Next base: position 123,480 of record CAWAGR010000022.1, read on the forward strand.
CTGGGCCGCGAGCTCGCCGGCGCGCTCGACCGGCTGGCGGACGCACTGGCCGCGAGCGGCGACCATGCGCACGCGATCGCGACCGCCCGGCGCCGACTCGCGCTCGACCCGCTGCACGAGCCCGCGCACAGGCGGCTCATCCAGGTCTACGCAGCGAGCGGCGAGCGCTCGGCCGCGGTGGAGCAGTACCGCGAGTGCGTCCGCATGCTCGACCGCGAGCTCGGCGTGCGGCCGCTCGACGAGACCACCGCGCTCTACCACGCCGTGCTGGAGGGAACCTACGCGGCCGGGCCGGTCGTCCCGCCGCCGGCGCCTGAGGCCGAACACGAGCGCCCCTCGGCGCTCGTCGGCCGCGACCGTGAGCTCGACGCGCTGCGTGAGGCGTACCGCTCGGTCGGGCCCGACGGCAGGCTCGCCGTCCTCGTCGGCGAGGCGGGAATCGGCAAGACGCGGCTCGGGCGTGAGCTCCTTGCCGAGGTGGCTGCTGCCGGCGGCGCCGCGGTCTCTGCCCCCTGCTTCCAGGAGGAGGCGGGGCTGGCCTACGGCGTGGTCAGCCGGCTGCTCCGCGACGCGCTCGTGGCGGGCGGGACGCCCCAAGACGGGTCGTGGTGGGTCGCGGAGGCCTCTCGCCTGCTGCCGGAGCTGGGCCCGCCGCCCACGCGCGCCGTCGACAGCACCGCCGCGCAGGTTCGGCTCTACGAGGCGGTGTGCGAGCTCCTGCTGCACGCGCTCGGCGACGCCCCGCCCGGGGCTCTGTTCGTCGACGACGCGCAGTGGGCCGACGAGGCGTCGCTCGGGCTCCTGCTCTTCCTCGCGCACCGGCTCGGCGGGCGGCCGCTCCTCCTCGTCGTGAGCTGGCAGCCGGAGGCGGTCGCGCCCGAGCATCCGGTCGGTCGGCTGCTCGCGGACGCCCGCCGCGACCGCGCCGCGCAGGTCCTCACCCTGGGGCGCCTCACCTCCGACGACGTGACCGAGCTCGTGGGCGCCCGGGGCCGCAACGGCAAGCTCGGGTCTCGGCTCCACCGCGAGAGTGGCGGCCTACCCTTCTTCGTCGTCGAGTACCTCGACGCGCTCGGACGGGAGGAGTCGGACGCGGCCGACTGGCCGGTGCCGGGCGGCATCCGCGAGCTGCTCGGCAGCCGCCTCGCCGCGCTCGGAGAGCTGGCAGCCCAGGTCGCCGCTGCCGCCGCGGTGCTGGGGCGCTCGTTCGACCCCGACACACTGCGCGACGCGAGCGGGCGCAGCGACGAAGAGGTCGTCCTCGCCGTGGAGGAGCTCGAGGCCCGCGGCGTGCTGGTCGAGGGCGAGCACGGAACGCTCGAGTTCCGCCACGAGCAGGAGCGCAGCCTCGTCTACGAACGAATGACACTCGCGCGGCGGCGGCTGCTCCACCGCCGCGTCGCGGCGGCGCTCGGCGGGCACGACCGCCGCGAGGAGCACGACGCGCTGATCGCACATCACCTCGCGCTCGGAGGCGACGACCGGGCCGCAGCGGAGCTCTACCGCGTCGCAGGCGACCGGGCACGGGCGCTGTACGCGAACGGCGAGGCGCTGGCTCACTTCCGCGCCGCGCTCGCGCTCGGCCACCCCGACCCTGCCGTGCTCCACGAAGCGGTCGGAGATCTCGAGACGCTTGCCGGAGACTACGGCGCCGCACTCGCGAGCTACCGCACCGCCGCGGCATTCGCGCCGCTCGAGTTGGCCCCTCGGGTGGAGCACCGGATCGGCGTCCTCCACCTGCGGCGTGGCGAATGGGAGCTCGCCGAGGCCTCGCTCGCCGCCGCGCTCGAGGGCCTTCAGGGCGCGGACGCCGCCCGGGCGACGGCGGACAGGAGCCTCGCCGCCCACCGCCGCGGGTTGGCCGCGGAGGCCGAGCGTATGGCCGCCGCGGCCCTGGCGCTCGCCGAGCAGGCCGACGATCCGCGCGCTCGAGCCCAGGCGCACAACGTCCTCGGCATCCTCGCCTCGAGTCGCGGCGACAGCGGGGAGGCGGTCCGGAACCTCGAGGAGAGCCTCGCGCTCGCCGAGTCGTCACGCGACGACGCCGCCGAGGCGGCTGCGCTGAACAACCTCGCGCTCGCCGTCGCGGCGGCAGGCGACACGGATCGTGCGATCGAGCTGACCCGCGCCGGGCTTGCGCGCACGGTTGCGCTCGGCGATCGCCATCGCGAGGCTGCGCTTCGCAACCGGCACGCCGACCTGCTCCACGCCGCCGGGCGAGGCGATGAAGCGATGGAGGAGCTCAAGCGGGCGGTCGCGATCTTCGCCGAGGTCGGCGAGCACGGAAAGCTCGAGCCGGAGATCTGGAAGCTCAGCGAGTGGTGAGGCGGATCGGTCTCGTCAGATCGCCGAGTAGGCGACCACGACCGAGGCGACGGCAACGACTGCGGCCGCGGCGACGCTCAGCCGGGGCGAGCGGCTGAAGCGCTCGAACGCGAGCATCAGCACGACGCCGGCGACGAGGCCGCCGAGGTGGCCGCCGACCGAGATCGAGCTCGAGTACGCGAACGTGATCACGAGGTTCAGGACGAGCAGCGCCGCGACCTGCCCGCCGGTGGCGATCGTGCCGCGCCGCTCGAGGACGAAGAGTGCGCCGAGGATGCCGAAGATCGCACCGGAGGCACCGGCGGTGGCCGCGTTCGGCGACCACATGAGCGCGCCAGCGGCGCCGGCGATCCCCGAGACGACGTAGATGAGCAGGAAGCGCCAGCGGCCGACGACCTGCTCGAGGATGGAGCCGGCGAAGTAGAGGCTGAACATGTTCATCGCCAGGTGGAACGGCCCGTAGTGGAGGAAGGCAGAGCTCCCGAGCCGCCACCACTCGCCCTGGTTGACGCCCACGAGCGTGTATTGGGACGGGACGCTCGCGAGCTGGTCGGGCCGAATAGGGAACAACTGCCCGTTCTCGTAGACGCCGTTCGCGATCAGCGTGCCGTGCGTGTAGATCCAGTTGCCGGTGCCGTTGATCGAGCCGCCGCCCGCGAGCTCGAGCGCGTACACGAGCACGTTCAGGCCGATCAGGATCAGCGTGACGGTGTTTCCCGTTCGCGAGCCGACGCCGGTGGTCGCGCGGGTCGCGGCGGCGGTGACCTTCTGGATTCCCTGCGGCTTCCCGGAGTGGTCGGGGCACCGCAGCCCCACGGGCGCGGGCGTCATGCACTCGTAACAGATGGGCCGGCCGCATTCGGAGCACGAGAGGCCCGTCTCTCGATCCGGGTGCCGGTAGCAGTACCGCGGCTCTGTCGTCGACGGCTTGCCCTCCACCGAACTAGCGTATCCCGGGTGCGCGTCGACGTTGCCTTCACACCGGTCGAGGAGAGCAGCGCGACAGTCGGCATCGTCGTCGACGTCGTGCGCGCCACGTCGTCGATCGCCCAGGCGCTCGCCGCGGGCTACGAGCGCGTCCTCTGCTGCCGCGAGATCGAGGAGGCGACGGCGCTGCGGCGCGAGCTCGGCGACGAGGCGGTCGTCGGCGGCGAGCGGAACGGCGTCGTCGTCGAGGGCTTCGACGTGGGCGCCTCACCGCGCGAGTTCGCCGAGGGCCCGCGCGCCCGAACGCTGATCCTCTCGACCACGAACGGGACGGCCTCGATCCTCGCGGCGGCCGCTCGCTGCAAGACGGTGCTGCTCGGCTCGCTGCTCAACCTCGGTGCGGTCGTCCAGGCGGCGCGTGAGGCTGGCGACGACGTCGCGGTCTTCTGCGCCGGCTTCAAAGGCACGTTCGCGCTCGACGACGCGTTCTGCGCCGGGCGGATCGTGCAGGAGCTGGCCGGCGGGCAGACCGACGCAGCGCTCGCGGCCGAGCTGATCGCGCGGTCGTACGCGACGCCGCTCGCCGGGTTGCAGGCACGCCGCTACGGCCCGCCGGGCCTCGAGGCCGACATCGCCTACTGCGCGCAGGAGAACCTGCTGCGGACGGTCCCGCGCTTCATGCGCATGGTTGGTCCGGCGGCGGAGATCCTCGCCGCCTGATACACGATCACCCGCGGTGGCGCGCCGTCGGCTCCGGAGCCTGCCACGCCCCGCGCGGGAGCGCGATCGTGACCGTAGCGCCATCCCCGGTGTAGACACGGCCGTGGTGGGCGCGGGCGATCGCGTCGACGATCGCGAGACCGAGACCCGTCCCGCCTCTGCCTCGCGCCGTGTCCGCGCGGCTGAACCGCTCGAAGGCATGCGGCGCAAAGTCGGCCGGGAAGCCGGGACCCTCGTCGCTGACGCGCAGCAGGAGAGAGCCGTTCTCGGTCGCGGCCGCGACGCGAATGGCGCCGTCGCCGTGGCGGAGAGCGTTGTCGACGAGATTCCCGAGCGCCTGCTCGAGCCGCATCAGATCCCCGCTCATCTCGCCGCCCGCCGTCGGCGCGAACTCCAGCCGCCGCCCGGCCTCGGCGGTGCGCGCCTCGAAGCGGCCGGCGACGGCGTCGAGCAGGGTCTGCACGGCGAACGTCGACTCGTGCAGCGGTAACCGCCCGTCGTCGCTCGCGGCGAGGACGAGCAGATCCTCGGCGAGGCGAACGAGGCGGTCGGTCTCCACCGCCGCCGAGCGGAGCGCCTCCCGGAGCTCCTCGGCCGACCGCCGCCGGCGGAGCGCCAGGTCGAGCTCGGTCTGGAGCAGCGCAAGGGGAGTCCGGAGCTCGTGACTCGCGTCGGCGACGAACTGCCGCTCGCGCTGGATCCCGGCGTCGAGGCGCGCGAGCATGTCGTTCAGCGTCTCGCCGAGACGGAACACCTCGTCGCGAGCAGCCGGCAGCGGCAGCCGCCGCTCGGGCGTCCTCGCCGAGATCTCGCCCGCGCGACGGCGCATCTCCTCGACCGGACGCAGAGCGGCCCCGGCGAGCAGATACCCGGCGGCCGACGCGAGCACGAGGACGACCGGCCCGCCGATCAGCATCTGCGCGAGCAGGCCGCCGAGGGCCTCGTCGCGGTCCTCCAGCGACTCCGCGGCGACGACCACTCTCGCCCGCTCGGCCGGGGCGGCGCGAAGGCGCACCGCGACATCCTCCTCCTCGCCGACCGGGCGGACGCGCTTTTCGATCGTCACGGGACCGTGGCGCGCGCGCTCCCGTTCCGCGGGTGTGAGCAGCGGGACCGCCCGGACGCCGGGAGAGGCGGCAAGAATGGTGCCGCCCCGTGCGAGCACCTGGCCGAACTTCTCGTCGTTCCCGTCGAGCACCGGCTCGACGTCGCGGCTGCGAGCGACCGCGGTGAGGGTCGCGGCCCGTGTGTCGAGGCTCGTGTCGATCTGCTCTCTCGAGCGTGGCGCCGAGCCGAACGTAGAGGAAGCCGCCGACGGCCGCGAGGAGCACGGCCATGGCGAGGGCGAAGGCCAGCGTCAGCCGCACACGGATCGGGAGCCTGCTCATCCCCGCTCCGGCGCCGGCGGAGCCGGAGCCTCCGCTCCTTGTGAGCCTCCGTCTCTGTTCCCGGCTCCGGCCTGACGGCTCATGCCTCCGGTCGCACGCAGGCGGTAGCCGGTGCCACGCACCGTCTCGAGCGAGTCTCGGCCGAACGGGCGGTCGATCTTGTCTCGGAGGTACCGGACGTAGACGTCGACCACGTTCGAGCGGTGCTCGTAGCCGTAATCCCACGCGCGCTCGACGAGCTGCGACCGCGTCAGGACCTGTCCCGGACGGCGCATGAACGCCTCGAGCAACGCGAACTCCTTCGCCGACAGCTCGAGCTCGGCCTCGCCCCGCCACGCCCGGCGTGTCGCCGGATCGAGCCGCAGCTCGCCGACCTCGACCACCGTCGGCCGCTCGACCGCGCCGCGGCGGGTGAGCGCGCGAAGCCGGGCAAGCAACTCGGCGAACGAGAACGGCTTGGTGAGGTAGTCGTCGGCTCCCGCGTCGAGGCCGGCCACGCGGTCGGCCACCCCGTCGCGGGCCGTCAGCATCAGGACAGGCGCCCAGACCCCTCGCTCACGGAGCCGGCGGCACACCTCGAATCCATCCTCTCCCGGCAGCATCACGTCGAGGACGATCGCGTCGTAGTCCGTCGCGCCGGCCATCCAGAGCGCGTCGTCGCCGACGCGGGCGATGTCGGCCGCATGACCTTCCTCGACGAGACCGCGGCGCAGCAGGCTCGCCATCTTCAGCTCGTCCTCGACGACCAGCACGCGCACGTGCACATTGTCGCGGCGAAGATGAGAGCGGGATGAGAGTGCGCTCGAACCGTCGGTTTCATCTCTCACGGCCATCTCATCTGGCCGGCCTACCGTCGCGGGATACACGCGAGACCAAGGAGGTTGGCATGACTCGGAAGCTGAAGCTCATCGTGGCGGCGGGCGTCGTCGTGGCGATCGGAACGGTGACGGGAGGAATCGCGATCGCCGGCGCGATCGGCGGCGACGATCAGCCGCTCGTCGGCTCCGTGCTCGAACGGGCGACGGACGCCGCGCTCGCAACCACCGGCGGCGGCACCGTCGGCGAGGCGGAGGTCGGCGACGACGGCGTTGCCTACGAGGTTGAGGTTCGGTTGCCGGACGGGAGTCAGGTCGACGTTCAGCTCGACGAGAACTTCCACGTCACCGGCCGGGAGGCAGACGACGACGGTGCAGGCGATCGAGAGCAGACGGATGACTGAGCGCGCGACGCGCTCCTGGGCGGCGGCCACTGCCGCGGCGGCAGCGGTCGTCGCCTTCACGGGGTGCGGGGGAGGCGGCGCCAAGAACGCGCTGCCGCAGGGAAGCGAGCCGGTCGATCTCGACCCGGCCGACTTCAGCACGCGGATCGACAACGCGTACTGGCCGATGAGCCCCGGCAGCAGGTGGGTTTACCGCGAGACCGATGCCGACGGGAACGAGCAGCGGGTCACGGTCACGGTCACCGCCCGGACGAAGGAGATCCTCGGCATCGACGCCGTCGTCGTCCACGACGTCGTGACCGAGGACGGCCGCCTCGTCGAGGACACCTACGACTGGTACGCCCAGGATGCCGACGGCAACGTCTGGTATCTCGGCGAGGACACGAAGGAGTACGCCGACGGGAAGCTCGCGAGCTCGGAGGGCTCGTGGGAGGCGGGCGTCGACGGCGCCCAACCCGGCATCGTCGTCCCGGCGCGGCCCGAGGTTGGAATGGACTACCGGCAGGAGTACTACGCCGGCGAGGCCGAGGATCGAGCGAGGATCCTCAGTCTCGACGAGCTGGCCGAAGTCCCGTTCGGCGCCTTCGACAGTCTGCTCATGACGAGGGACACGACGCCGCTGGAGCCGCGGGTTCTCGAGCACAAGCTCTTCGCGAAGGGAGTCGGGCCCGTGCTCGTGCTCTCCCTCTCGGGCGGCGGCGGCCGGGAGGAGCTCATCCACTTCGAGCGGGGCTCGTCAACCGCCGGGTAACGCGCCTTTCGGCCGGCGTCAGGTCGGGCTTTCAGCGTTGGCGCGGCAGGAGCGATGCGATCTCGCCGCAACCGCAGGCCTCGGCCCAGCCGGCGGGATCGCCGTCATGAAGCTCGTCGCGGAGCGTCGGATCGGCGCCCAGGCGGACGGTGCCGCGCTTCACGCGCATGGTTGGTCCGGCGGCGGAGATCCTCGCCGCCTGATACACCCGCACGATGCATCCCCACACCATGCGCGAACGAACCTTCGGACGCACCGGCGTGGAGGTTTCGGAGCTCGGCTACGGCGCGTGGGGGATCGGTCAGCTCGAGTGGATCGGCGCCGAGGACGACCGCTCGCTCCGCTCGCTGCACGCCGCGGTCGAGCGCGGCGTCACGTTCTTCGACACGGCGCTCGCCTACGGCAACGGCCACAGCGAGGAGCTCGTCGGCCGCCTCGTCCGCGAGGTGTCCCAGCCGCTGTTTCTCGCCACCAAGGTTCCGCCCAGGAACCGGCGCTGGCCCGCGGCGCGCGGGATCCCGGCCGACGACGTCTTCCCGGGCGACTACATCGAGAGCTGCACGGAGCGGAGCCTCCGCAACCTCGGCGTCGACGCGCTCGACCTGCAGCAGCTGCACGTGTGGTCGGAGGAGTGGATCGGCCAGGGCGACTGGGTCGCGGCCGTCGAGCGGCTGAAGGCGGCGGGGAAGATCCGCGCGTTCGGCGTCTCGATCTCGGACCACGAGCCCGACACTGCCCTGCGCCTGATCGAGACCGGCGTCGTCGACGCGGTGCAGGTGATCTACAACGTCTTCGACCAGACCCCGGCGGCACGGCTCTTCCCGGCTGCGCAGGCCGCCGACGTCGCCGTGATCGCGCGCGTGCCGTTCGACGAGGGTGCCCTGACGGGGAAGATCACGCCCGAGACCGAGTTCCCGCGCGGCGACTTCCGCAACGCCTACTTCGCCGGCGGACGCAAGCAGGAGGTGTGGGAGCGCGTGAACGCAATCGCCCGCGACCTCGACGTGCCGCTCGAGCGGCTGCCGGAGATCGCGCTGCGCTTCTGCCTCTCGCATCCGGCGGTCTCGACGGTGATCCCCGGCATGCGCTCGCCCGAGAACGTCGCGGCGAACGCGGCCGCAGTCGAGCTCGGGCCGCTGTCCGAGGACGAGCTTGTCGTGCTGCGTCGGCACGCCTGGGAGCACAGCTTCGACGACTAGGATTGGACGGCGCGCGAGGGCGCTGCCGGTCCGCGGAAAGGGACGTTCCCGCCTCGAGCTCGACCAGCAGCGACTCGTTCCGACAAGACGACCTCTTTCGGCCCGAGCCAAGCGGACGCCGGGCTTCACCAAGGAGGGATCGTCATGCACGGCTCTACCAGACACTGGGAGCTTCCGGCTCGGCTCGACCTCGAGTGGTACCGCAAGCAGGCGAAGGCGCTCGTCCGTGCGTACGGCGCGGGTGAGCGCGAGGCGGTCGCGCGTGCCGAGGAGGCGCTCGGCGAGCGTGCGCGCGAGCGCTTCCGGCTGAGCGACGCGCAGTGGGTGATCGCCCAGGAGCACGGCTACCGCTCGTGGGCCGAGTTCGCGCGCTGGGTCGAGACGCGCGAGCCGATTGGCGCCGCCTTCGCCGCCGCGCGCGTCGAGTGGGGCGAGCGCGGTGAGGTCGAGCTCGACTCGGGCCTTCGGTACGGCGGCGAGACCCCGGTGCTCGTGCACGCGAGCAAGCGCGACCGGCGCTACTCGTTCTCCGACCGCGGCGCGGCGATGGAGGCCGCGGGGAGTCCGCGCGGGTGGCGCGAGACGGCCGATCGCGTCGAAGGCGAGTACGACGTCAACGTCAGCCGTCGCGGCGTCGTCTTCCTGCCGGCGGTCGAGCGGACCGGGTCCGCGTGGCTCGCGTCGCTCCCGCGCCGGATCGCCGAGGCGTCCGTCGCGTTCTACGGCGCGCTCCTCGAGCTCGACCGATGACCGGAGCCGTCGTGGTCAGCTCGCGCCGCGGAGGTGGAACGGCAGCGCCTGCCAGGCGGCCCAGCGCCAGTACCAGTCCGGGACGATCCGCGGCGCGTCCGGGCGCGGGCCCGCGTGGCCGGCCTGCCAGTCGAGCAGCCGCCAGGCCCACGCCGGGATCGCCTTCGGGAGCTTCGGCGGCCGCGCCGACGGGAGCACGACGACCGGCTTCGACGGCCGGCTCTCGTTGCCGGCGACGTCGATCGCGACCACGCGGTACACGCTCGGGCCGCGCCGGTGGAAGCCGCTCACCCGGTGGCGGCGCAGGCCACGAGGAAGCGAGGCGACCGTGGCGTTCGTCAGCGTGACGCGGTACACCGCGATCGGGCCGTTGCGGTCGGTCGAGGCGTTCCACGCGAGCGCGAGCTCGTCGCCCACGAAGCGCGCCGAGACGTCCGCAGGCGGGGTGGGCGGGATGCGGTCGGGGACGAGCGCGAACGAGCCTGCCACCGTCGTCTGGATCACGAAGCCGCCGTCCTCGCTCCGAGTCCAGGCGGTGCGCGCGCCAGGTGCGAGCGCGGTGCCGAGAAGCTGCGGGACGCGTCTCCAGACCGTCCCGTTCGTCGAGTAGACGGGCGCGAGGCGGCCGGTGCGCGGCGCGAACGCGAGGGTGAGCGGCGTCGCGAAGGTCCGCACGGGCGTCAGCGTCGCCGATCGCGGTCACGTCGAGCTGGACGCCGTAGCCGCCGGTGCCGTAGCCCGGCAAGCGTCAGCCCGGGCACCGAGTGGCCGAGCGTGACGTCGGCGGCGGCGCCGAAGGCGTCCGCGGGCCAGGTGACGGTTGCCATGGAGTCGTCTGTGCTGACCGAGCCGGGCTCCTCCGCCGCTGGGGGTGGCGGCGTCACCGCCGCCGTGGGGCCGACGACGGCCGCGTCGACGTAGTCGTTGTCGATGTTGATCGTGACGCCGCCCCAGGTCTCCTTGTGCCCGCCGCGGTACTGGTGGATCCGCTGGTGGTTCGTCCACAGCGCATCGCTCACGTACGGGTCGCCGAAGACGCTCTCCGTGCCGTTCCAGTTCGCGATCCAGAGGTTGTCCGGGCTCGACGGCGTCCCGGCGAGCGCCTGCATGTCGCGCGCGGTCGAGGCGGCGCTGCCGTAGACGCCCGAGACGTAGCCGCGGGCGCGGAGCTGCGTGACCCACGCCGAGACGAACGTCTGCACCGCCTGCGTACAGCCGACGTCCTTCGTGCGAGTACGCCTCCATGTCGAAGTAGATCGGGCTGCCGGGCGGGAGGCCGATCGCCGTCGCGCCGGCGATCGCGTCGTCGGCGGCGGCGGTGCCCTGACTCTGCGCGTTCGCGGCCGTGAAGCGCGCGCCGCGCCGCTTGTCGGTGACGCACGGCGCCTGGAGGCCGACGTAGGTCGGGATCAGGCTCCAGCCGCCGGCGAGCGCTGCGGCGACCCAGGTCGAGGTGAGGTGGGCGTTGGCGCACGTCCGGTTCGCGCCGCCGATGTAGATCCCGACCGCGCGGTAGGGCGAGGCGAGCCAGGCGGTCAGCGTCCTCGGTCGTCGGCGCGTTGCACGACTCGAATCCGTAGCCGGTGAAGAGGCCGGTCCGGGCCGTCGGCGCCGCCGCTCCGGCACCCGCGAGCCCGAGGCAGAGCGCCCCCGCGAGCAGGGCGCCGCCGAGCTTCCGCCTTCGCCGCCGCCAGGTGACCGCCTGAGCCGCGAGCGCTGCCTCGAACCAGCGCATCGACCATCTCTTCGCCGTGGTACGCAAGGATCCTCGGCCCATCGTGCCCGGCCGTTGTGGGCGGAGTGTTAGGGCCGCCAGCCCGACCCTCCTTCGCGATGATGTCGTCCGTGATCGACCTGAGCGGCGCACGCACGAAGCTCGACCGGGCGCAGCAGCAGCTGCTGGCGCTCGGCGAGACGCTGGCCGCCTTCGCCGAGGACGAGCCGTACCAGCTCGTCGAGCGGGTCGATCCCGGCGTCACGGAGGATCTCCTCGACTACCGCTACATCGTCACCGACCTCAAGCCGACGCGGCCCGAGTTCGCCGCGCACATCGGCGAGATCCTGCACAACTTCCGCTCGATGCTCGACTACCTCGTCTACGCGTCCGCGACGCGCCATTCGTTCTCGACGCAGTTCCCGATCTTCCACCGCGCGTCCGACTGGCCCGCCAAGTCGGAGCCGATGATGCGCAACGTCCCGCCGCAGTACGCCCGGATCGTGGAGCAGGCACAGCCCTATCACCTGCCTGACCCGTCCGAGCACACGCTCTCGAAGCTCAACTACCTGTCGAACACCGACAAGCACCGTCTGCTGAACACGACCGCGACGGCGCTCAGCGACGCCGCCCCGACCTTCCTACCGGAGCAAGACGTCGCCGCCATCCACGACGTCGTCATGAACGTCGGCGTGCTCGAGGAGGGCGGCGAGCTCGTCCGGCTCGTGATCGAGCCGAGCGGCCCGGACCCGGTCGTGACGATGGCGGGCGTGTTCCGCCTGGCGATCGCGTTCCGTGACGCGGCCCCGATCGCCCGCGCCGTCGACGGGCAGTCGGTGATGCTCGTCCTGATCGAGATCGGGCGCTACCTCGAAGAGCTCTACGACCGCTTCCTGGAGACGTAGCAGCACCCGGTTGACAGGGGAACACGTGTTCGTGTAGAACATACGTTCCTGTGATCGCCGCAGTCGTCATCCCGGCCTTCGATCTGCGGGCCGCGCTGCGCCTTCGGCCGGAGCTCGAGACGGCGCCGGCGGCGCTCGCGCCGCTGCCGGGAACAGAACCGCTGCTCGGATCGGTGACCGCGGCGGCGGAGGCGAAGGGCGTGCGGCCGGGGATGCGGCTCGGGGAGGCGCTCGCGACCTGCCCGCAGCTCGTGCTCGTCGAGCAGGATCCGGCAACGGTCGAGCAGGCGTGGGAGGAGATCCTGCGCCGGCTCGAGGACGCGGGCTTTTCCGTCGAACCCATCCAACCCGGGACGGTCTACTTCGAGACGCGCGGGGTCGAACGGCTCTACGGCGGGCTGGAGCCCGCGCTCAAGCGCGCGCTCGCGGCGGTCGGGACGGTCTGGGACGCGTGCGCGGGGGCGGCCGAGCGGCGGTTCGCGGCGCTCGCGGCGGCGAACGTCGCGCGGCCGGGGCAGGCGCTGATCGTCTCCGACGACCGCATGCGGCGCTTCCTCGCGCCGCTGCCGCTGACGCTGCTCCCGCTCGAGCGGAGCCGCTACGAGGAGCTGGAGGAGCTCGGGATACGCACGATCGGACAGCTTGCCGGGCTGCCGGGCGGCGCCGTCGCCGAACGACTGGGGCCGGACGGCCGGCGCGCCTGGAGCCTGGCGAGAGGGGAGCAGGATAGAGAGGGGTTCGGTGACTCAAGCGTCGTGCCTCGACGGGCGGCCGAGCCCCTGGTCGAGACGCTGGAGTTCCCGGAAGCAGTCGGCCAGATGCTGACGCTCCGGCGAGGGCTCTCGGTGCTCGTCGACCGCCTGCTCTCCCGGCCGGAACGCGCGGGGCGCCCGCCGAGGAAGCTCGCCCTCTGGGCGCGGCTTGCCGGCGGCGCCTCGTGGCGCCGGACGGTGACATTGAGAGAGCCGACTGCGGACCCGGCGCGGCTGCGCGCGGCGCTCGGGCCGAAGCTCGGCGAGCTGCCGGCGCCGGCGCTCAAGCTGCGGCTCGAGGTCGTGGAGCTGGCAGAGGGGAGAGGGGAGCAGCTCGAGCTCGTCAGGGCGGAGGGTGAGGTGATGCAGGGCCGGCTCAAGGAGGGTCTGCGTCAGGTCCGGGCGGCCGTGGGCGCAGGCGGGGTCTCGACGATCGTGGAGGTGGCGCCGTGGTCGCGCATTCCGGAGGCACGCGCCCTGCTCGTTCCGCGCGACGACTGAATGCGCCTCGTCCGGCGCTGGTGGAGGCGCATGCCGACGGCACGCCGCGCCGGGTCAACCGGTGCGGAGTCGCGCTCCTCCGCGAGGAGTGGCGGATCGTCGACCGCTGGTGGACAGAGGAGCCCGTCGACCGTCGCTACTTCGACGTCGTGCTCGAGACGGGCGAGAACGCGGTCGTCTACCGGGACGGTGAGACGGGAGCGTGGTTCACTCAGCGCGCCTGAGGCGTGGGGGAGCAGGGCGTGGGGGAGCACCTTCGGTTCTCCCCCACGGGCCCCCTCTCCGACACGTGGCATCTCGAGGTGAGCGAGCACGGGCAAAGCCCGCACTCGCGTCGACTCGCAGTGCAATAGCAGCCCGCGCAGAGCAGGCGCCGCGAGTTTTGCAGGGCTTGATTGGCGGAGGTGCCGGCTTGGCCGGCGCCTCCGCTACGCCGAGAGCGTGTGCCCGGAGGCTGAACGAACCATCACGCCCGTTGCCGACCACGGCGCTGCGCGACACCGCGAATGCGCAGCGAGTGGTCCCGGTGCGGCAGCAGTCAAGTGTCGGAAGGGGGGTTCACGGGGGGAAACCGGAGGTTTCCCCCCGTGGCGTGAGCGCAGCCTCGGCGAGCTCCGACCAGCGCGCGGCCAGAGCCGGCGGCACGACGACCCACTCCTTGAACGGCCGACCGCGGCCGCCCGGGTCGAAGAGGTGCGCGCCGTCGAGCGCGAGCGCGTCGGTGTGCGCGGCGGGATCCTCGAGCTTGAACACCATCGCGTCCTCGGCGATCCACGAACCCGGCGACGAGCTTGCCGTTCCGCTTCAGGCTCGGCATGCCCATCATCTTCGTGCGCTCGAGGTCGGCGTTGCGTGCGAGCAGGTCGTCGCAGAGCTCCTCGAACGCGTCGAGGCCAGACATCTAAGCGTCGCTCATCGCGCGGAGCGCGTGCTCGAATCCGCCGGGAGCGTGGATGTTCAGGAACCGCGCCGTTCCCGAGTCGCTCTTCGCGAACGTGTGCACGACGCCGGGCGGTGCCGCGACGAACGTCCCGGGCCCACCGCGGAACTCCTTGCCGTCGACGTGGAAGTCGAGCTCGCCCTCGAGGACGTAGAAGGAGTCCGTCTGGTCGTCGTGGGTGTGCGGGGCGGGCCCGTCGAACGGGCCCTCGATCGTGAACTCGAATACCGAGAGGTGCGGGGAGCGCACCCTTGACGACCGCGACGCGGCCGAGTCGCCGCGCTCCGCAGCACTTCCCCCTCACCGGGCCCGTTGACGACACCGTCCGCGATCGTCGAATCCTATGACCTTCGCCTCGCGCGACGCGTTCCCGGCGCGCGGCGGTGTCGGCGACGAACGCGAACGCTTCCCGCTTGGAGGCTCCCGGGAAGCGCGCGGCGCCCCGACGGAGCCGGCACCGTCAATTGGCACACAATCGGCGCATTCGCGTCACACACCCGTCACACCTGACCCGCTACCGTCGGTTCCCCGTGGGCGGGCGGGGGCTAGGGATGGGACCACGGCAGCCACCGACCGATCGAGCTACGTCGAGCTGCACGCGCACTCCGCCTACTCGTTCCTCGATGGCGCTTCGCTTCCCGAGGAGCTCGCCGCTCGCGCCGTCGAGCTCGGCTACGACGCGCTCGCGCTCACCGACCACGACGGCGTCTACGGCTCGCTCGAGTTCGCCTACGCCGCCAAGCACCTCGGCCTCCGCGCGATTACCGGCGCCGAGGTCACGCTCGCGGACGGCGTAGGCCCGACGGCGCCGCCCAGGAGCGGAGGTGCCACCGGCGTTCGCTTGCGGGAGCCGGAAAGAGAGAGTGCCGGCGCCGGAGCGGGGACGCGCGCACATCACGCTCCTCTGCGAGAGCCGGCGTGGCTACGCGAACCTGTGCCGGATCCTCACCGACGCGCACGCGGGCACGCGGGTCGAGGGCCGCGAGCGGGAACTGCTCCCACCGCAGACGACGCTCGACGTCGTCGCCGCCCACGCCGAGGGCCTCGTCTGCCTCTCCGGCTGCGCGCGCCAGGGCCTGGGCACGCTCGACCCGAACGGCGCCGCCCGCCTCGCGGCCGCGTTTCCCGGCGCGTTCTACGTCGAGCTCCAGCGCCCGTTCGAGCGCGGCGACGCTCGCCGCAGCGCGGCGCTCACCGATCTCGCCGCCTCGCTCGGCGTCCCGACCGTCGCGACCGGCGACGTCCACGCGCACCATCCGCGCCGCAGCCGCCTTCAGGACGCGCTCGTCGCGATCCGCAACCGCACCTCGCTCGACGGCTGCGAGCCCGAGCGGCGCGGCAACCACGAGGCTGTCCTCCTCTCGCCTGCGGAGATGGCAGAGCGCCTACCTCGCGACGCGGCCGCCCGCACGCGCGAGGTCGCCGACCGCTGCACCTTCGACCTGACGCAGGAGCTCGGCTACCGCTACCCCGACTTCTCCGACGGCCCCGATCCCGCCGACGCGCAGCTGCGCGCGATCTGCGACCGCGCCTTCCGCGAGCGCTACCCACCGAGCAAGTGGCAAGTTGCCACTTGCTGCCCGGGCGCGCCTCGACGAGGAGCTGGCGCTGATCGCGCGCCTCGGCCTGGCCGGCTTCTTCCTCCTCCACTGGGAGGTGCTCGAGCTCGCGCGCGAGTGTGCGCTCGAGGTGCGCGGCCCCGGCTCGCCCAGGCACGCGCTGCCCCCGGGTCGCGGCCGCGGCTCGAGCGTCGGCTCGCTCGTCTGCTACCTGACCGGCCTCTCGCACGTCGACCCGGTCGCGTCCAACCTCTCGCTCGGCCGCTTCCTGAACGACGAGATGCAATCCGTCCCCGACATCGACCTCGACTTCCCGCGCGAGATCCGCGAGAAGCTGATCGTCGCCGTCACCGAGCGCTACGGCCGAGGTCACGCGGCGCTCGTCGCGAGCTTCGCCACCTACAGAAGCCGCGGCGCGATCCGTGACGTCGGCAAGGCGCTCGGGCTCCCGTTCGGCGAGCTCGAACGGCTTGCCCGCATCACCGACGGCTGGGACGCCGAGCGCGTCGCCGAGGAGCTCGACCGCGTCCCCGGCGCGCATAGCGGGGCCGCGTTGGGACGCTTTCCGCGAGCTGACGCGCGAGATCTCCGGCCTGCCGCGCCACATCTCCCAGCACCCCGGCGGGATGATCGTCTCGACCCGGCCGCTGATCGACCTCGTGCCGGTGCAGCCGGCCGCGATGGCCGGGCGGCAGATCTGCCAGTGGGACAAGGACTCCTGCGCCGACGCCGGCTTCCTCAAGATCGACCTGCTCGGGCTCGGCATGCTCTCCGCGGTCGAGGAGGCCGTTGACCTGATCGCCCGCCTGCACCGCGAGCCGATCGACCTCTCGCGAATCCCGCTGGAGGACCCGAAGGTCTACGCCGAGATCCAGGCCGCCGACACCGTCGGCGTCTTCCAGATCGAGAGCCGCGCGCAGATGCAGAGCCTGTTGCGGACGAGACCGGAGAACCTCGACGACCTGACCGTGCAGGTCGCCCTCGTCCGCCCGGGCCCGATCCAGGGCAAGGCCGTGCACCCGTACATCGAGAACCGGCGGCGCCTGCGCGAGGACCCGTCGTTCGTGCCGCCGGTCGAGCACGAGTCGCTGCGCGTGCCGCTCCAGGACACACTAGGAGTCGTCGTCTTCCAGGACCAGGTGCTCGACGTGGCCATGTCCTGCGCCGGGTTCAGCGTGGGGGAGGCGGAAGGGCTGCGGCGCGCGATGAGCCGCAAGCGCAGCGAGGAGGCGATCGAGGCGTTCCGGCCGCGCTTCGTCGCCGGCTGCCTCGGTAACGGCATCGACGAGTCGACGGCGCACGTGATCTACGACAAGCTGGTCGGCTTCTCCGGCTTCGGCTTCCCCAAGTCGCACGCCGCCGCGTTCGCGCTCCTTGCCTACCAGTCGGCGTGGCTGCGGCACTACTACCCCGCCGAGTTCCTCTGCGCCCTGTTGAACGCGCAGCCGATGGGCTTCTACCCGCCGTCCTCGCTCGTCCGCGACGCGCAGCGGCGCGGGATCGAGGTGCGCCCGCCGCACGTCAACTTGAGCGCCGCCAAATGCCGGATCGAAGAGGGTGCGATGCGGATCGGTCTCGGCTACATCCGCTCGGTCGGCTCAGACGAGGCGGACGCGCTCGTCGCCGGGCAGCCGTACGCCGATCCCGGCGATCTCGCCCGCCGCGCAACCGCCGGCTCGGACGCGCTCGAGGCGATTGTCGCGTCGGGCGCCTGCGACGAGTGGGGAGGTGTCATTGATGGGCGTCGACGAGCGGCGCCCAATAGGCGCGAGCTCCTCTGGCGCCTCGGTGCGACGCCGCGCGGCGAGAGCGCGGGCGGAGGCGCGCGCCAGCTCGCGCTGCCGATCGAACCGACCGCTGAGACGCCCGAGCTGCCCGCGCAGACCGACTGGGAGCGCATGCTCGCCGACTACCGCCACACCTCCGTCTCGGTCGGTGTGCATCCGATGGGCCTGCTGCGCCCGCACCTCGACGGCGTCCTCTCGAGCGCCGAGCTCGCCGAGGCGCCCCACGGAGCACGCATCGCCGTGGCAGGCATGGCCGTCGCCCGCCAGCGACCGTCGACCGCGAAAGGCATCGTCTTCATGCTCCTCGAGGACGAGCACGGCCAGCTCAACCTGATCATCCCGCCGCCGGTCTACGAAGCCCACCGGGCGATCGTCCGTGGCGAGCCGCTGATCCTGGCAAGAGGCCGCTTCGAGCGAGTCGGCCGCAACGAGAACCTGCTCGTCGAGGAGGTGGAAACGCTCGGCCCGCTGGCACGCCTCGTCGCGAACGAGGCAGAGGTGAGCGGCGCGCTTCCGGGCGCGCATCACTTCGGCCACCGCTGACAGGGCGTCACCTCCCCGCTTGGATCGCCGCGCTTCTGTGATGCCGACCGAGCGAACGAGCAGCCGACGGTCGCCGCGGGACGCGCGCGCCTAGAGTACGGTGGCGTGGTCGCCTCGGTGAGAGCGGAACTCGCCGGCATGCGCCGGATCGCGCTCACACGGTGGGGCGTCCTGTTCGGGCTCGTCGCGGTCGCCGGCGCTGCGATGCGGGTCTGGGTCTACCGCGCGACGCTCGGAACGCCGAACGGCGACGAGGCGATCGTCGGGTTGATGGTGCGCCACGCCAGCCACGGCGACGTGCCCGCCATCTTCTGGGGCCAGTCGTACGGCGGCACGCAGGAGGTGCTGCTCACCGTGCCGGTGTTCCTCGTCACCGGCAGCGGCTGGGTCGCGCTCCGCATCGTCCCGATCGTCCTCCACGCGGTCGCGGTGTTCATCGTGTGGCGGGTCGGCCGCAGGACGATCGGCGAGCCCCCCGCCCGCGTGGCAGCCGCGCTCTTCTGGATCTGGCCTCCGTTCAACGTCGAGGTGCTCGTCCACCAGCACGGCTTCTACGCGACCGGCGTCCTCTACTGCGCGCTGGTGCTCCTGCTCGCCCTCCGCGTCGTAGAGCGGCCCGACCTTCCGCGCACGGCGGTCTTCGGGCTCGTCCTCGGGCTCGCGTTCTGGCAGACGTCGCAGATCGTCCCGATCGCCATCGCCGCGATTGGCTGGACGGTTTGGAAGGCGCCGCGCAGCCTCCGCTACGTCTGGGTCGCGGCCCCACTCGCCGTCGTCGGGGCGGCGCCGTGGATCGGCTGGAACGTCGTGCACGGCTGGGGTGCGCTCGCTTCGTCCGGCGATTCCTCGGACGTGTTCAGGCCGCCGTGGACCGCCGACGGCAGCGAGCTGTACCTCCGCAGCCTCCGCCTGCTCGTGTCGCCTGTCGCCCCGATGATGCTGGGGCTGCGGTCGCCGTTCTCGGCCCAGGCACTGCTGCCCGCGGCAATGATCTACCTCGTCTGCGCCGGCCTGCTCGCGCTCTTCGCCTACGGCGCCTACCGGACGCGCGGCCGGCCCGCGTCGCTCCTCTACGTCGTCGCCGCGGTGTTCCCGTTCGTCTACGCGCTCGGGTCGAAGACCGTCTACTCGTTCGAGCCGCGGCTGATCGTCGTCGTCACGCCCGTCATCGCCCTCCTGCTCGCGCAGGTCGCGACGACCTTCCCGCGAGCGGTGGCGCTCCTTGCGGTCGCCCTCGTGGTTTCGATGGTGACGCTGCACCGCATGGAGGCGTGGTTCGACGCGCCGCCCGGGCAGACGACCTGGGCGCAAGGGTTCGGGCCGCGCCACGTCGCGCGGTGGGTGCCTCGCGACCTCGGCCCACTCGTCGCAACCCTCGACCGCCTCGGCCTCGACCGCGTCTACGCCGACTACTGGACGGCGTACCGGCTGACGTTCGACACACGCGAGCGGATCGTCGCGACCGAGAGCCGCTTCAACGACGTGGCGTTCGAGCACGGGCAGGCCGTGCCCACACGAGAGGAGAGCTCTCGCTACGCGCCGTACGTGCGCGAGGTGGGGATGGCCCGCCATGGCTTCGTCTTCTACTCGGAGCTCGTGAGCGGCGTCGCGATCGTTGCGGCGCTCGAACGGCACGGTTACCGCCCGTACCGCGTCGGGACGTTCGTCGTGTACGCGCCGCCTTCGTGACCCGAGTCGGCCCCGGCCACCGGGCCGCCGCGCAGGCGACGCCGGAGATTCCGACGCGAGTGTGCGGCGCAACCGCCAAGAGGCTTGAGTGCAAGCCTCTAGAGTGGGCTCCCTTGGGCGTCGCAGTGAAGGCTGAGCTCGTCGGCTTGCGCCGCCTGGCGCTCTCCCGCCGGGGCGTCCTGTTCGGCCTCGTCGGAATCGCCGGCGTCGCGCTCCGGGTTTGGACGTACCGCTCGACGCTCGGCGTTCCGACCGCCGACGAGGCAGTCGTGGGGCTGATGGTGCGCCACGCGCTCGACGGTGAGCTGACGGCGTTCTACTGGGGCCAGGCCTACGGCGGCTCGCAGGAGGTGCTGCTCACCGTGCCGGTGTTCCTCGTCACCGGGAGCGGCTGGCTCGCGCTGCGCATCGTCCCGCTCGTCCTCAACGTCGTCGCGGTGCTTGATCGTGTGGCGGGTCGGGCTGCGGACGATCGGCGAGACCGCCGCGGGCGTGGCCGCCTCGCTGCTCTGGATCTGGCCACCGCTCGCGGTGTACACGCTCGTCCACCAGCCGGGCTTCTACGCGAGCAATCTCGTCTACTGCGGGCTCGTGATTCTGCTCGCGCTGCGGGTGGTCGAACGGCCGGATCGCCTCCGCGCCGGGCTGTTCAGCTTCGTCCTCGGCCTCGCGTTCTGGGAGACGGCGCAGATCGTTCCGATCGCCGCAGGCGTGATCGCCTGGACGATCTGGAAGGCGCCGCGCTGGCTCCGCCACGTCTGGGTGATCGTGCCTTGTGCGGCGCTCGGGGCGCTGCCCTGGATCGCCTGGAATGCGACCCACGGCTGGGCGTCGCTCGACCTGGGCGGCGGAGAGGCGGACTACTGGCACGCCTTCCGGCTGCTCGTGTCCCCGGTCGTACCGATGATGCTCGGCTTACGGGCGCCGTTCTCCGCCGACGCGCTCCTGCCGGGAGGCCTGATCCACCTCGTCTACGCCGGTCTGATCGGGCTCTTCGCCTACGGCGCGGTCAGGACGCGGCGGCGGCCGGTCTCGCTCCTCTACCTCGTCGCCTCGGTGTTCCCGTTCGTCTACGGGATCTCGCCCAAGACGTCCTACTCGGGGGAGCCCCGGTACATCCTCGTCCTGGCGCCGGTCCTCGCGCTCCTCCTCGCGCAGTTCGCGACGACATACGCGCGCGCCGTGGCCCTCCTCGCCCTCGCGCTAGCCGTCACGACTGTCACACTTCACCGGATGAACGTGTGGTTCGAGTCCGTGCCGAGCCAGACGACGCATGCGCACGGTCTCGGCCCGCGTCACATCCACCAGTGGGTTCCGCGCGACCTAGGCCCACTCATCTCGACCCTCGACAGGCTCGGGCTCGACCACGTCTACGCCGACTACTGGATCGCATACCGGCTCGCGTTCGACACGGGCGAGCGAATCGTCGCGACCGAGAGCCGGTTCAACGACGTTCGCTTCGAGGACGGGCAGGCTGTTCCCGTCGACGAGGACTCGCCCCGTTTCGCTGCGTACGCGCGAGAGGTGCGCGCCGCGCCACACGGGTTCGTGTTCTACGAGCAGACGGTGGATAGCGTCCCGATCGTCGCGGAGCTCGAGCGGCGGGGGTATCGGCCGCATGCGGTCGAGGGCTTCGTCGTCTACTCCCTGGCAGGTGCTGCGAGCGCGTCACGGAAAGCAGGCTGACCGCGGTCGAGCCGTCGGCCAGCGTGATGCTCACGGCGCATCAGAGACCGACCGCGCAGGCCGAAAACCCTCAGCGGTTCTCGATTTCGAGCGCGAACTCCGGGAGACGCTTGGCGACCGCGCGGTTGAACTCGCGCTCGTACTGCTCGTCCACGCCCTCGTCGAGCGTCCGGGCGAAGTGGTCGCGGATGTCGGCTAGGAGCTCCGTGCCGGTCTCGACCGCGTCCACGTAGTCGCCGTAGAGCTCCTCGGCCTCGTCGCGGTCGGCGCGGTTGTAGAACGCGAGCCGCTCGCGGGCCTCCTCGATCACGTCCGCGTGCTCGCGCACGAACAGGTCGAGCTGGCGCGCGATCACCTCGCCCCAGCGCGACCGCTTGAGGATCATGCGAGCTCCCGGTAGAGCTCGAGGTGCTTCGCCGCGGCGGCATCCCAGGTCAGCTCGGCCCGCGCCCGTTCGGCGCCCTCGCGCGCCCGGGCGAGCGCGCCCTCATCCGCGAGCAGCTCGCGTGCCGCTTCGGTCAGCGCCTCGAGATCGCCCGCCGGCACCACGCGGCCGGCGCCGTAGCGCGCGATCGGCTCCGCGAGACCGCCGACGTCGTAGGCGACCGCGGGCACGCCCGCGCCGAGCGCCTGGAGCAGCGCGCCCGACTGGTCGAGCTCGGCACGGTAGGGAAAGATCGCGACCGTGGCGTTGGAGAGCGCCCGGTCGAGCTCGGAGGGCGCGAGGTACCCGAGCCGCCACTCGGTCCGCGGCGCGTCGCGCAGGCCGTCCAGCGGCATCGCCGGATCGCCGGCTACGAGCAGCCGTGCGTCCGGGAGGCGGCGCACGACCTCGACGGCGTCGGCGAGCCCTTTGTACGGCCGGATCACGCCGAGCGCGAGCAGCGTCTGCCCGTCGTCGTCGCGGCCGGCTGCGCTCGGATACACGGGGTGCGAGATCACGCGTGCCTCGACGCCCAACTCACGCAGCGTCTCGCGGCCGCGACCTGTGTGGACGACGACGCGGTCGAAGCGAGCGAGCAGGCGCCGCCAGAGGTCTTGCCGGTCGGCGGTGCGCCGCGGCAGGAGGTCGTGGGCGGTGAACACCGATGGGCTGCGGAAACGCAGGTGGGCGTCCACCTGCGGCAGCGCGAGCCACTGCACGTGCAGCACGTCGGCCCGCCGCGTGGCGAGCGACCCGACGACGCCGAGGTGCTCGACCGCCTTCAGCGGCAGGCGGGCGCGCGAGCGCTGGAAGACCCTCGACGAGAGCGGATAGAAGCGCTCGACCCGCCGGTAGCCGTCCGCCGCGGGCAGGTCTGCGAACCGGAAACGCGAGGTCGCGACCTCGACGTCGGCGCCCGCCCGGGCCAGCGCCGCGGCGAGCTCGTGGTCGTACCAGGGCGTGTACGCCGGCGGATCCGCGATCACGACTCGCACGGTCCCGTACAGTAGAGCCCGATGCTGGTCCGAGCCTGGAACCTCTTCAGTGGCAACACCTCCCCGAGCGGCCGGCACTCGTACCTGCGCGAGATGATCGAGCTCGTGACCGCAGACCGGCCGGCGATCGTCTGCCTCCAGGAAGTCCCGGCCTGGGCGCTCGACAGCGTCGGAAAATGGGCCGGCATGCAGGCGGTGACGGCGCGCACAAGGCGCCCGAAGCTCGGCCCGATCGCGATCCCGGGCGGCGTCGGGCGCAGGCTCACGTCGATTCACGCAGGACGAGCCCGCTCGGCGTTCGGCGGGCAGGGCAACGTGATCCTGCTGCCGAAGCAGGTGAGGCTCCGGCAGACGAAGCAGATCACGCTGAATACGAACGTCTTCTGTGAGGAGCAGGCGGCAAAGCTCGGGCTCACGCCCAAGGATGCGCGCTGGTGGGAGCGCGAACGGCGCGTCTGTCACCTCGCGAAGCTGGAGTTCGGCGACCGCAGGCGGATGCTCGTCGCGAACCTGCACGCGACGAACCAGCCGGCCGACCTTCGCCTCGCAAACGCGGAGCTTCGCCGGGCGGTGAGCTTCGTCGACCGCGCGTCGGAGATGGACGAGGTCGTGATCCTTGCCGGTGACTTCAACACGACGCTGGAGGAGTCCGAGACGCTCCGCGAGCTGACGACGCGCCCCGACGATCCGTACTCCGCGACCGGCCCGCGCATCGACCACATCCTGGTGCGCGGTGCGGTTCCGTCGGGCGTCCGTGTGTGGTCTGACGACGACCGTCGCCTGGGCGAGAAGCTGCTCTCGGATCACGCGCCGGTCGAGCTCGAGGTCGGCGGCAAGCCGAAACAGGCACCTGCGCCGCCACCCCCGCCGGCGCCTGCTCCGCCACCCCCTCCGGCGCCCGTCGAGCGTCCGGCCGAGACGCCGGCCGAGACGCCGAAGAAAGAGGACGACCGCTGGGAGACGCCGGGCGACGAACGCTGGGAGACACCGGGCGACGAGCGCTGGGAGACGGATCGTTAACGTGGGGGAACCAACAAGGTTCCCCCACGGGCCCCCTCCTCCCGGCACTCGACAGCCAAGCGCGACCGTGCCTCCCGCCGGGCAAAGCCCGGCTCCGGCGCCGAGAGCCGCGGACCCGACTTCCGAGAAGAACTTGTCACAACTTCACGAGTTCCCAGGACCAAGAAGGACTAGGCGTCGTCTGCGGTGGGCAACCCGAGCTCGCGCGCGATCGGCTGCAACGCCGCGACCACGTTCGCGATGTGCTCGTCGAGCTCGAGCCCGAGTAGCTCGGCGCCTGCGTAGACCTCGTCGCGGTGCACGCCGGCGGCGAACGACGGTTGCTTCAGCTTCTTGCGCACCGACTTCGGCTCCAGGCCGTCGAGGCCGGTCGGCCGCACGAGCCCGCACGCGTGCACGAAGCCGGAGAGCTCGTCGCAGGCAAAGAGCGTCTTCTTCAGCAGCGTGTCGCGCGGCATCGCCAGGTGCTCGGCGTGCGAGAGCACCGCCTCGATCACGATCTCGGGATAGCCCTCCTCGCGCAGGATCGGCGCGCCGTCCTGCGGGTGCTTGTCGAGCGTGGGGTGGATTTCGTAGTCGAAGTCGTGCAGGAGCGCGGTCACGCGCCACAGCTCCTCGTCCTCGCCGAAGCGGCGAGCGTACGACGCCGTCGAGGCCTCGACCGCGAGCGCGTGACGCCGGAGCGCCTCGCTACGGGTGTAGCGGGTGAGCGTTTCCCAGGCCTCCATGCGGGTCGGTTCCAAGGCGGCCGCTAGGATACCCGCCGCCTTGCCGACCACCGCCGTCAGACAACTGGCCGCCCAGTCGTTCGTGATCGAGGGCGGTCATCCGCTCGGCGGACGCATCCGCGCCGCAGGGAACAAGAACGGCGCGCTGCCGATTCTCGCCGCGTGCCTGCTCACCGACGAGGCGGTGACACTGCGCAACGTCCCTCGGATCGACGATGTCGAGTCCATGATCGGTCTCCTCCAAGCGCTGGGCGCCGACGCGGAGTGGACCGGCCCGAACGACGTGCGCGTGCACGCCGCCGCGATCACGACACACGAGGCCGACGAGGTGCTGGCGGATCGCATTCGTGCTTCCTTCCTGCTCGCGGGGCCGCTGCTCGCGCGGCTCGGACGTGCCACCGTGCCGCCGCCGGGCGGTGACGTGATCGGCCGGCGCAGGCTCGACCCGCACCTGCACGCGCTCGAAAGCCTGGGCACCAAGGTCGAGATCGGCGAGCGCTACGAGATGCGGACGGACGGACTCCGCGGCACGCAGATCTTCCTCGACGAGGCCTCGGTGATGGCGACCGAGAACACCGTGATGGCGGCCGCGCTCGCGCCCGGCGAGACGACGATCATGAACGCCGCCTGCGAGCCGCACGTCCAGGATCTCTGCGGCTTCCTGGTCTCGCTCGGCGCCCAGATCGGCGGCATCGGCTCGAACGTGCTGCGGGTCACCGGCGTCGAAGCCCTGCACGGCGGCGAGCACCGGATCGGTCCGGAGCACATCGAGGTGGCGAGCTTCATCGGCCTCGCCGCCGTGACCGGCGCCGACCTGACGATCGACGACACCGCGCCCGGCGACCTCGTCTCGATCCTGCCTGCGTTCGAGCGCCTCGGCATCCGGGTCGAGATCGGCGATACCTGGATCCGCGTGCCGCCGGACCAGGAGCTCGTGATCCTCGACGACATCGACGGGCAGATCCCGAAGATCGAGGACGGCCCGTGGCCGGCGTTCCCGGCCGACCTGACGTCGATCGCGCTCGCGGTGGCGACGCAGGCGCGGGGGACGATCCTGATCTTCGAGAAGATGTTCGAGAACCGCTTGTTCTTCGTCGACAAGCTGGTCTCGATGGGCGCGCGGATCATCCTCTGCGACCCGCACCGGGCGATCGTGAACGGCCCTGCGCAGCTCTACGCGCAGCGGATGTCGAGCCCCGACATCCGCGCCGGGATGGCGCTCGTGATCGCGGCGCTCTGCGCCGAGGGCACCTCCACGATCGGCAACGTGAGCGAGATCGACCGCGGCTACGAGCGCATCGACGAACGCCTGCGCTCCGTCGGTGCGTCGATCGAGCGCGTCTCCTAGTGGTCCGGTCAGACCACTAGCTGCGGTCTGCTCCCGGTGTACGCTCAGGCGGAATGGCCGGGACGCCGATGGGAGTGCGGGTCGAGCTCGCCGCCGAGGGGTCGGCCACCGCTGCGACCGGCTTGCCGGTGCTCGACCACCTGGTCGGCGAGTTGGCGCGCTGCGGCGGCCTGCGCGTGATGCTCGAGGTTGCGCCGGGAAGCGCCGAGGAGGAGGTTGCAGCCGCGGGCCGTGCGCTCGGGGGTGCCCTTGCCGGGCCGCTTCGCGCCGACGGCGCGGCCGGCCGAGGCTCGGCTCACCTCCCGGCCGACGAGGCGCTCGCCGCCGTCGTCCTCGAGGTCGCCGAGCAGCCGCTCGTGGCCTCCAACGTGGACTTCTCGGGCCAGCTCGTCGGCGGCCTCTCGAGCGACGTGGTCGCGGGATTCCTCAGGGAGCTCGCCGCCGGCGCCGGGCTCAACGTGCACGTGCGGCTGCTCGAAGGAAAGGATCCCGAGCACGTCCTCGGTGCGATCTTCAAGGCACTCGGTGCGGCGCTCGGGCAGGCGTGCCGACCGGCGTATGGAGGCACGAGGCCAGAGTGACGCAGAGCGAGGTCGTTCCGAACGGAGTTGGCCCCGGCGCCGTTCCAGGGTGCGCCGTACTCGCAGGCGATCAAGGCGGGAGGCCTCGTCTTCGTCTCGGGCCAGCTCGCGCTGCGGCCCGGCGCGAAGGAGCTCGTCGCGGGCGGGATCACCGAGCAGACCGAGCAGGTGTTCGCGAACCTGCGCGCGATCCTCGAGGCCGCGGGCTCGTCGCTCGACCGGCTTGTGAAGACGACGGTGTTCCTCCAGCATCTCGACGACTTCGCGGCCATGAACGACGTCTACGCGCGGCACGTGGGCGACACGCCCCCGGCACGCTCGACGGTCGAGGTCGCGAAGCTTCCCTCGGGCGCGCTGGTCGAGATCGACGCGGTCGCCCTCGTCGGCTGAGTCCCGGGCAAGTGGCAACTTGCCACGTGCGATGTTCGGGCCCGCGTTCGCCGTTCGCGCGGCTGTGGCCACAATGCGGGCATGAAGGCGATCGAGGACTACGTCGGGTCGCTCGGGCTCGACGCCTACCTCGTCGGCGGCGCCGTCCGCGACGAGCTGCTCGGGATCGACTCGAAGGACGCGGACTTCCTCGTCGCCGGCCTCGACACCGAGGAGTTGCGCGCGGCGCTCGCGCCGCACGGCCGAGTCGATGAGCTCGTCGTCGCGGGCCGCCCGGTCGGGCTCCGGCTCTTCCCGCGCAGATCGGAGGTGCGGGCGCTCGCGCCGGCCGGAATCGAGTTCGCGCCTCCGCGCCGCGAGCGTTCGACCGGGCCCGGGCGTCACGACTTCGAGATCGTCGTCGATGCGGACGCAAGCGTGGAGGACGACCTCGCCCGTAGGGATTTCACGGTAAACGCGATCGCCGTCCGGCTGTCCGACCGCACGCTCGTCGACCCCTTCGGTGGCCGGGCCGACCTGAAGCGACGGCGTGCTCCGTACCGTCTCGCCGCGCAGCTTCGCCGAGGACCCGCTGCGGCTCGTGCGCGGTCTCCGGCTCGTCTCGCAGCTCGACCTCGAGCCCGACGAGGAGACGCTGCGCGAGATGCACGAGGAAGCGCCGTCCGTCCAGCTCGTCTCGGGCGAGCGGATCGGCGGCGGGCTCGCGGCGGACGGGATGGGCGAGCTCTCCAAGCTCCTGCTCGGGCGCAGGCCCCGCAAGGCGCTGGGCCTTGCCCGCGACACCGGCGTGCTCGCGGCGCTGCTGCCCGAGTTCGGGCCGGCGATCGGCTTCGACCAGGAGAGCCGCTACCACCACCTGACCCTGGACGAGCACACCTTTGCGGTCGTCCAGGCGGCGGCCGACGCGTCGACGCCGCTGCGCGTGCGCCTGGCGGCGCTCCTTCACGACGTCGGCAAGCCGCAGGTCGGGTGGCGCGGAAGGGACGGCCGTCTGCACTTCTACGCGCGGCCCGGCCACCGCGACCACGCCGAGGTGGGGGCGGAGCTCGCGGACGTCGCGCTTCGGCGCCTCCGCTACCCGAACGACCTTCGCGAGCGCGTCGGCCGGATCGTGCGCTTCCACATGTTCAACATCGGGGCGGCGAACACCGTGCAGGCACGGCGGCTGCTCTCGCGCTTCGGCGAGGGCCTCACGCTCGACCTGCTCGACCACAAGGAGGCCGACCTCTTGGGCAAGGTCGAGGACGGCCCGCGCGACGCCCGCGAGGTGGAGCGCCTGCGCTCGTTTCGGCACGTCGTCGAGGAAGAGCGCGCGAACCCGCATCGCCTCGCTGATCTGGCCGTGGACGGCACCGACCTGATCGAGCTCGGCTACCTGCCCGGCCCGGAGCTCGGGCGCACGCTGGAGGTACTGCTCGAGGCGGTCGTGGACGACCCGGCCCTGAACCGCCGCCCGGTGTTGCTCGCGCGGGCGAAGGAGCTGCTGCCGCGGTGATCCTTTGGGACGCGCCAGGCCCGTACGTGGTGGCGTTCACGACGCGGCTCGGGGGGGTCAGCGAGGGGCCGTTCGAGTCGCTGAACCTCGGCGGCAGGCGCGACGATCCGGAGCGGGTGACAGAGAACCGGCGGCGCGCCTGCGAGGCGGTCGGGCTCGATGCCTCGCGGCTCGCCGTCAACCGGCAGCGCCACAGTCCTACGGTCCACAAGGCGAAGCCGGGAGGGACGGACGAGCCGGGCGACGGGCTCTGGACGGACGAGCCAGGGGTGCCGATGCTCGCTCTGAGCGCGGACTGCCTGCCGATCGCGGTCGCCCTCACGGGCGCTCGGCCGCCCGCGCTCGCCGTTCTGCACGCCGGCTGGCGCGGCCTCGCGGAGGGCGTCGTCGAGGCGGGCGTGCAGGCGCTCGGTGGCGGGCCGGCTGCGGCCGTGGTGGGCCCGGCGGTCGGCCCGTGTTGTTACGAGGTGGGTCCGGAGGTTTCAGCACAGTTCGACCCGGACCTCACGGATGACGGAATCCTCGACCTCTGGTCGGCGGCCGAGCGGGCGCTACGCCGCGCGGGCGTCGCGCAGGTCGAGCGCGTCGACCGCTGCACTCGCTGCAACCCGGACCTGTTCTTCTCGCACCGCCGAAGCGGCCCGGTGCGCGGCGTTCAGGGCGTGATCGGTGCTGTCGGCGGCTGAGATCCGGGAGCGCTACGACCGCGTTCGCGCCGAGGTGGGTCCGGGCGTGACCGTTGTCGCGGCGACGAAGTACGTGGTACTCGGCGACCTAAGGCTCCTCGCGGAGGCCGGCGTCGAGGTGATCGGCGAGAATCGCGCCCAGGACCTGGAGGCCAAGCACGCCGAGTACGGAGACGCGTTTCGCTGGCACTTCATCGGCCGCCTCCAGTCGAACAAGGTCAAGGCCGTCAATCGAATCTGCGAGCTCGTCCACTCGCTCGACTCCCACTCGGCGGCGGAGCGGCTGGAGGTGCCGGCGCTCGTGCAGGTGAACCTCGCAGGCGAGGAGTCCAAGGGAGGGATTGCGCCCGCCGAGGTCGCCGACTACCTCCGTTACGGCATCCGCGGCCTCTCGACCATGCCGCCGCCCGCGGGCGACGCCGGCCGCCTCGCGCCCCTGGTTCCGCCGCCTGCGCGAGTTGGCGAGCGAGCACGGGCTCCACGAGCTCTCGATGGGCACCACGCAGGACTACCGCGTCGCCGCCGAGGAGGGTGCTACCTACGTCCGGGTCGGCAGCGTCCTCTTCGACCCGGAACTGCTCTAGACACCTCCTGCTGCGTGGCCGCACGCCCTTGGGCTTCCGATCGCAGGCACCACTTGCGTCGGTCGGCGTCATGCCTGCCGGAAGGGGCGTTACGATCCGGTGTACATGAGCCTCGCCGACCTCTGGAGCCGCACGCTCGTCTACTTCGGGATCGCCGAGGAGAACGAGGACTTCTACGACGACGAGAACGGCCACGTCGCCGAGGAGACGCTGGAGCAGAGCTATCGCGACCGTCCGAACGTCCGGCGGTTGACGCCGCGTCGGCGGTCGCACGAGTACGACGACTGGACCGACTCCGAGGCGGACGCAAGCGGCGGTCGAGTTGCGGTTGCGCCTCCGGTGCGCGCGGGCCGGCCGCAGATCGAGGCGGTGCCGAATCCGAACTCGGTGCGGGTACACCTCGTCCTGCCGCGGAGCTTCAACGACGCGCAGCAGATCGCCGACCGCTTCAAGCAGTCGATTCCGGTGATCCTCAACCTCCAGAACGCGGACTCCGAGCTCTCCAAGCGGCTGATCGACTTCGCGAGTGGCCTCACGTATGCCCTGAACGGGGGGATGCAACGGGTGGCCGACAAGGTCTTTCTGCTCACACCGCGAAACGTCGAGGTGAGCGCCGAGCAGCGTGCGCAGCTCCTCGAGCGCGGCGGGTTCTACAACCAGGCCTAGATCATCGATGCCACGGCATGCCGTGGGCGCACCTCGCGCAGTAGGAATCGCCCGCGTCAGCCCGAACGTGCTGACGATGGTCGTCTTCGACGCGATCGACTCGGTCGGGCTGTTCCTGAACATCTTCGTGAGCGTCTATCTGCTCGCGATCTTCCTGTACGTGATCCTGTCGTGGTTCCGGTTACCGCTTTCGCTGAGCCCGATCCAGCGCTTTCTCTACGACGTCTGCGAGCCCTATCTACGCCTCTGGCGGCGGTTCCTGCCGCTGAGGTTCGGCGCCATCGACCTGACGCCGATGGTTGCCATCTTCGCGCTCCTGATCGCGTCGCAGGTCGTGCTCGCGTTGCTCGACAGCCTCCACTAGAAGGAGAGGAGACATGGGATACACACCAGTCGAACTCAGACATGTCAGGGTCGCACGGCGCCCGTTTGGCTACCACCGGGCGAGCGTCGAGGAGATCCTCAGCGACGTGGCCGAGAGCTTCGAGACCGTCTGGCGCGACCGAGGCGAGCTCGCCGACAAGGTCGAGCAACTCGAGCAGCAGGTCGAGGAGCTGAGACGCCGCGAGCAGCTGCTCACCAACACGCTCGTCGCGGCCGAGCGCGCGGCAGAGGAGATGAAGGAGCAGGCCAAGCGCGAGGCGGAGCTGATCGTTGCCGAGGCGCACGGCGAGACGCGCTCGATCATGCGCGCCGGCCAGAGCGAGCACGAGCGGCTCTTCGCGGAGGCGCGCCGGGTCGAGGCGCTGCTGCGCTCGGCGCTCGGACTCGTCGTCGAGGTCGGCGAGCCCATCGCGCCCGCAGCTTCCGAGCAGGCGGCCGTGCCGTCGCCCGAACCGCAGCTGGAGGTGAAGAGCGATGACACGCCGCGAGTTCCGTCCGGTCAGCGCGGCGCCCCCGTCGGAGCAACGCGAGCCGGACACCGCCGCGCTACCGGAGGGCGAGAACGACGAGCCGGCCCCTGCCGAGCAGGACGAGCAACCGGGCTGGCCGCCCCTCAGGAAGGTGGCCCAGCGAGGCGCCGACTTCGACTGGGGTGGCTAGCAGCCGGATCACGCAACGTAGACTGGGGGTGTGACGGCGTCGACCCGATTGCAGCTTCGTGTCTCGCCCGGCGCGTCACGCACCGGGGTCGTCGGCCGCCACGGCGACGCGTGGAAGGTGCGCGTCGCGGCGCCTCCCGAAGGGGGCCGGGCGAACGAGGCGGTCGTCCGCTTCCTCGCCGACATGCTCGGTCTGCCGCGGCGGGATGTCGCGATCGTTGCCGGCCACAGCGGCCGCGACAAGATCGTCAGCCTTGCCGGCATCGACCTGGAGGAGACCGAGCGCCGGCTCGTGTCCGTCACGGCGGCGGGAAAGGACACGCTGTGAGCACCGTCGACATCGCCGAGTTTCGTGCGCTCCTCGAGGAGGAGCGGGAGCGGATCGTCAGCGCGATCGCCCACCTCCACGAGGAGAACACGAAGAGCATGGAGGACGAGGTCGGACAGCTCACGGGTCGCGCGCTCGAGAACCACCTGGGCGACATGGCCTCGGTTACGTTCGAGCGCGAGCTGGGCGAGGGGCTCGAGGAGGGAGCGCAGCAGACGCTGGCGCAGATCGACCGCGCCCTCGCGAAGCTCGATGACGGCACGTACGGGACCTGCGAGCGATGTGGGCGCGAGATCGGCGAGGAGCGGCTGCGCGCCCGGGCGTGGGCGCTTCTCTGCATCGACGACCAGCGTCTCGCCGACCGCGGGTAGCCCTTGGTGACCGAACCGCAACCCCAGCGTGCCCCCGACGTCCGCGTCGGCTCGTCCACGAACGCTCTCGCACCCGTCTCGGTCGCCGAGCGCTCGCTTGCCGCGGGCGCGTGGCAATGGGGAGGCCTCTGCGCCGTCGTCACAGCCGCGCTCGTCGGCGACCAGCTGACAAAGTACGTCGTCACGAGCGAGCTGCGGCTCAGCGAGTCGGTGAGGGTCGCCGGGCCGCTCGCGATCCACCGCGTGCAGAACTCCGGCATCGCGTTCGGGCTCTTCTCCTCGGCGACCGCCGTAGTGATTGCCCTGACGGCGATCGCAGTCGCGTGGATGCTGGTCTTCTTCGCCCGCTCGGGCTCGCGGCATCCGGTGATCCCGACAGCGCTCGGGCTGCTGATCGGCGGCAGCGTCTCGAATCTCGTCGACCGCGTCCGACTGGGGCACGTGACCGACTTCCTCGACCTCGGCTGGTGGCCCGCGTTCAACCTGGCCGACGCCTTCATCGTGATCGGCGTCGCGATCCTGCTCGCGACGCTCGTCGCCGCCGACAGCCGCCCGCGGCGCTCGAGACGTCACCTTGACGTCGCCCGCTGAGAACTCCGCTCATGACGACGCTTCGGGCTCGAGGCGTCGTCTTGAGTCGCGTTCGATGCCAACTCGCGCCCTCGTCCGCCACACCCCCACCCTGGGTGGGGAGCCGTCCCCGCCGCCCTCGCGGCTGACGATACCGTCGAAAGGCGCACGTATCTGTGCCGGCGGTGGGCCAATTGCGTGACTCTTTGTCCCCAGTTGAGCTGACGGTGCCTGCCGGCGCCGCGGGGGAGCGGCTCGATCGCTTTCTCGCCGAGCACGTCGGATCGCGTGCGGCGGCGGAGCGCGCTGTCGCAGCGGGTGTGCTCGTCGACGGGCTGGCGCGGCCGAAGAGCTACCGGCTCGAGGGCGGGGAGATGCTCTCCATCCCCGCTCCGGGGGACGTGCCGCGGCGCCCGCCGCCCGAGCCGCCACCGGTCGTCTGGCAGGACGAACACCTCGCCATTGTCGACAAGCCGGCCGGCCTCGTCGTCCACCCGGGCGCCGGGCACGCAGACGGGACGCTCGTCGACGCGCTCGCCGGCGTGGTCGGTGGTGGCGAGCCGGGGCGCACCGGCATCGTCCACCGGCTCGACCGGGACACCTCCGGGCTGATGGTGGTCGCGCGGACGCAGGAGGCGCACGACCGGTTGTCGGCGCTCGTCCGCGGCCGCGCTCTCGAACGAACCTATCTCGCGCTCGTCCGGGGCCGGCCGCGCTCGCACCGGGGACGCATCGAGGCGCCGATCGGGCGTGACCGCGACGATCCGACCCGCGTCTCGCTCGACACGGACACGCCGCGCGAGGCGATAACGCATTTCGAAATCGAACGGTCCTGGCCGGATCACGCGTTGCTGCGCGTCACGCTCGAGACAGGGCGGACGCACCAGATCCGCGTCCATCTCGCGGCGATCGACCTGCCGGTCGTGGGGGACACGGTCTACGGCGTTTCCGCGCCGGCACTCGGACGCCAGTTCCTGCATGCCACGCGGCTCGCGTTCACGCATCCGTTCACCGGGCGAGCGCGTGGACGTGTCGTCGCCGCTGCCACCGGAGCTGGCGGCGTATCTGGCGCAGCTCGCTAGCTGACCCGCACCCAGCGGCGCGCCGTGCGGCTCAGCCCTGTCTTGCGGTCGGTGAGCACCACCGTCAACCGCCAGCGTCCCGCCGGAAGCGTCGCGCTCGTGCCGGTGGCGACGCCGCCTGTGACGCGCAGCTTGACCGTCCGGGCACGGACTCGCAGTACGGCGTTGCAGCCGGCGCAGCTCGCGTGACGCACGCTGACGGCGACGCGCCGCCCGCGCACCGAGACCTGCAGCGAGCTGATCTTCGGTGCGACCTCAGGCGCCGGCCTGGGCGCGGACGCCGCCGGCTTGTCGATCGCGTACTGAATGCCGCCCAGGAGGTGCGCGAGGAACAGTGGCTCGGCGTACGACTCCTCGGTGTGCCCAAGCTCGGTGTACCAGGCCCGGCCGCCGTCGAAGCTGTGCGACCAGGCGATCGGATGGTCTGCTCCCATCGACCAGTCGCGCGGCAGGTAGCTCGTCTCGTCGAGCGTCATCAGGACGCGAACCCCGTTCGCGCGCGGGTTCGTGAGAAAGCCGTACCACTCGTCCGTTCGGCTCCAGCGCGCCGGCAGGCCGGCCGTCGAGGAGTCCCGCGGCGAGACGACGTCGATCGCCGCAGGCTGGATCTCGGGATGGCCCGACGACCAGGCGCCGACGAGCCGCCCGTACCACGGCCAGTCGCGCTCTGTGTCTGCCGCCGAGTGGACGCCGACGAAGCCGTGGCCGCCGCGGAGGTACGTCTCGAAGGCAGCCTGCTCCTGGACGTCGAGGACGTCGCCGGTCGTGAGCAGGAAGACGACCGCGTCGTAGGGCGCGAGTCCGGCCGCCGTAAAGGTGCCGTCATTCTCGGTCGCGTCGACGTCGAAGCCGTTCCTGGAGCCGAGCTCGCGGACAGCCTGGATCGCGGCGGGGATCGACGCGTGGCGGTACCCGCCGGTCTTCGTGAAGACGAGCACGCGTGGGTTTGCCGCAGAGGCAGCGCTCGCGGGGAGCGCGGCGGCGAGGAGGCAGACGGCGAGGAGGGCGAGTCTGGGCGTAGGCGACAGCTTAGAACCCGCTGTCCAGACCGGCTAGGATTGCAGGGCTTTCTGACCCTCGACCCGGCGGAGAGTCGACGCGGACGGTGGCCGGCGCTTGCGACCGGTCCCCGCGGAGGCGCCGCCGGCGGACAGCAATCCAAACCGAGAAAGGGGCTTTGCATGCCCGTTGTTTCCATGAAGGACCTGCTCGAGGCCGGGGTCCACTTCGGCCACCAGACGCGCCGCTGGAACCCGAAGATGAAGCGTTTCATCTTCACCGAGCGCGGCGGCATCTACATCATCGACCTCCAGCAGACCCAGCAGCTGCTCGACGAGGCGTACGCCTTTGCACGCGCGATCTCCGAGCGAAACGGCACGGTGCTCTTCGTCGGGACGAAGAAGCAGGCCCAGGACGCGGTGGCGACCGAGGCGGCGCGCGTCGGCATGCCGTACGTGAACAACCGCTGGCTGGGCGGGCTGCTCACGAACTGGCGCACGATCTCCGATCGCATCCAGCGCCTCCACGAGCTGCGCGCGCTGCGGCAGGAGGCGCAGCTCGACCTGCTTGCCCGCCAAGGAGCGGATCGCGATGATGGCCGAGCTCGAGAAGCTCGAGGCCAACCTCGGCGGTGTCGCCGACATGCGCCGCCAGCCCGACGCGGTGTTCATCGTCGACCTGCGCAAGGAGCAGCTCGCGGTGCGCGAGGCGCGCCGCCTGGGGCTGCCGGTGATCGCGCTCGTCGACACGAACTGCGACCCCGACGAGGCCGAGTACGTGATTCCCGGCAACGACGACGCGATCCGCTCGTGCTCGCTGATCGTGAAGGCGATCGCGGCCGGGATCGAGGCCGGGCGCCAGCGCGTCGCGACCGACGAGATGGCAGCTCCGCGCAACGGTCGCGCGGCCGCCGCGCCCGCGGCCGGGGAGGCCCCGTTGGAGGAGGCGCCGGTCGAGGACGCCGGTCGAGCCGCGCCGGTCGAGGAGACGCCCGCGGCCGAGGCGGTTCCTTCAGCCGAGGTGGCTCCC
The DNA here is from genome assembly GCA_963781435.1 of uncultured Actinomycetes bacterium. Taxonomy (GTDB): domain Bacteria; phylum Actinomycetota; class Thermoleophilia; order Gaiellales; family Gaiellaceae; genus PALSA-600. The sequence goes on from CAWAGR010000022.1 coordinate 159,174, forward strand.
GCCGCAGAGGCCGAGCCGGAGCCGGCCGCCGTGGTCGAGGAACCGCCGGCCGTGAAGGCTGCCGCGGCCGAGCCCGCACCCGAGCCCACCGCAGAGCCTGAGCCGGTCGCGGCAGTCGAGGTCGAGGCCGAGCCCGCGCCCCGGCCCGAGACACCCGCCGCCGAGGAGGAGAAGTCGTGACCGAGATCTCGGCCGCGATGGTGAAGCAGCTCCGCGACGCGACGAGCGCCGGGATGATGGACTGCAAGCGCGCGCTCGTCGAGACGGAAGGCGATTTCGACGCCGCCGTGAAGCTCCTGCGCGAGAAGGGCATGGCCTCCGCGGCGAAGCGCGCGGAGCGCGCGACGACCGAGGGCGTCGTGCTGACGCAGGCAGACGAGAGTCACGGCACGATCGTCGCCGTCGGCTGCGAGACCGAGCCCGTGTCGAAGAACGAGGACTTCCTCGCCTTCGCGCACGACGTGCTGCGCGAGGTGCACGAGCGTGGGGAGGAGGCGGTCTCGGTGCTCGAGGAGAGCCGTGCCGAGCTCACCGCGCGGCTCGGCGAGAACATCCAGGTCGTCGGTGCGAGGCGGATCCTGGCCGGACACGGGGAGAAGCTCGTGTCGTACGTGCACCCGCCCGCGAAGAAGGTCGGCGTGCTCGTCGACGTGCACGGCGGCTCGCCCGAGCTGCCGCGCGAGCTCGCCATGCACATCGCCTTCGCCCGGCCGACGTACCGCTCGCGCGACGGGGTGCCGGCGGAGCTCGTGCAGGCAGAGCGGGAGATCCTCGAGAAGCTGCCCGAGGTGGAGTCGAAGCCGGCGGACGTCCGTGCCAAGATCGTCGAGGGCATGCTGAACAAACGCTTCTACGCCGAGTCGGTGCTCGAGGAGCAGACGTGGATCCACGACACGAGCCTGACCGTCGAGAAGGCGCTGGCGCAGGGCGGCGCGGAGCTCCTCGAATACGCCTGGCTCTCGGTCGGCTGATGGCGGCCGTCGCCAAGCCGCGAGACGAGAGCGAGGGCTCACCGGCCTTCCGCCGGATCCTTCTCAAGCTCTCGGGCGAGGCGCTGATGGGGCCGGCCGAGTACGGCCTCGACGCGTTGACCGTCGACACGCTCGCGCGCGAGCTCGTCGAGGTGCACTCGACCGGGCTCGAGCTCGCGCTCGTGATCGGCGGCGGCAACGTCTATCGAGGCATGACGGCGGCAGCGGCCGGCATGGATCGCGCGACCGGCGACTACATGGGCATGCTCGCCACCGTCTTCAACTCGCTGGCGGTGCAGGAGGCGCTCGAGCGTCACGGCGCCGACACCCGCGTGCTCTCGGCACTCGACGTGCGCGAGGTCGCGGAGCCTTACATCCGCCGCCGTGCGATTCGCCACCTCGAGAAGGGCAGGGTCGTGATCTTCGCCGGCGGCACCGGCAACCCGTACTTCACCACCGACACCGCCGCGGCCCTGCGCTCGCTCGAGATCGAGGCCGAGGCGATCCTGATGGCGAAGAACGGCGTGCGCGGTGTCTTCGACGGCGATCCGCGCAGCAACCCCGACGCGACCTTCCTGCCCGAGCTCACCCACTTGCAGGCGATCGAGCAAGGGTTGAGAGTGATGGACACGACGGCGCTCTCACTCTGCATGGACAACAACCTCCCGATCTACGTCTTCGAGCTCGTACCCGGCAACATCGGCCGTGTCGTTGCGGGGGAGACCGTCGGCACGATCATCTCGACCCTCACGGAAGGAGTGACCGCGTGACGAGAATCGACGAGTTCCTCCAGGACGCAACGCAGCGGATGAGCAAGTCGGTCGAGGCGACACACGAGCACTTCAACTCGGTCCGCACGGGCCGCGCGTCCGCCGCGCTGCTCGACCGGATCCAGATCGACTACTACGGCACCCCGACGCCGCTCAAGAACATCGCCACGATCAACGTGCCGGAGCCGCGGCTGCTCGACGATCCAGCCGTTCGACCCGACGGCGATGAAGCAGATCGAGCGGGCGATCCAGGAGTCGGACCTCGGCCTCCAGCCGTCGAGCGACGGCAAGGTGATCCGGCTGCCGATCCCGCAGCCGACCGAGGAGAGGCGTAAGGACCTCGTCAAGATCGTCCGCCAGATGGCCGAGGAGGGGCGCATCGCGGTCCGCAACGTGCGCCGCGACGTGATGAAGCACCTCGAGGAGCTGGTCAGAAACGGCGAGGTCGGAGACGACGAGGAGCGCGCGGCCGAGACGCGCGTCCAGAAGGTGACGGACGAGCACGTCCACAAGATCGACGACCTCTTGAAGCACAAAGAGGCCGAGATCATGGAGGTTTGATCGGCGGAAATGCTGACGCATTTCCGCCGAAGGGGCATCATGCGGGAGCGGCCGACGCCGAGACCCGTGGAGCCGAGATGAACATCCTCTCGAAGATCCGGACGCTTGCCCGGGTGAGGCCGATGCCCGAGGGTGACCTGCCGGAAGTCGCCCAGACGGTCGCGATCATCATGGACGGCAACGGCCGCTGGGCTCGGCGCCGCGGCCTGCCGATCGCGGTCGGCCACCGCGCGGGCACACGAGCGCTGCGGCGCACGGTCGAGAGCGCGATCGACCTCGGAGTCGAGAACCTCGTCGTCTACGCGTTCTCGACGGAGAACTGGTCGCGGCCGCAGCACGAAGTCGACGCGCTGATGGAGATCTTCGGCGAGACGATCGAGCGCGAGCTGCCCGACCTCGCAGGTCAAGGCGTCCGCGTCCGCTTCATCGGGCGGCGCGACCGGGCCCCCGACGAGCTGAGGGCGCGGATGGAGGCGATGGAGGACCGCACGGAGCTGAACTCGCGGCTCGGGCTGTGGATCGCGTTCGACTACGGCGGCCGTGCCGAGCTCGTCCAGGCCGCGCGCAGGATCGCCGAGAGCGGGATGGACCCGCGCGAGATCGACGAGAACGTGCTCGCCGCGAACCTCTACGCGCCCGAGCTGCCGGACCCCGACCTGCTGATCCGCACGAGCGGCGAGCTGCGCATCTCGAACTTCATGCTCTGGCAGCTCGCCTACGCGGAGCTCGTCTTCGTCGACCGGCTGTGGCCGGACTTCGACGCGCGCGACCTGCGCGGCGCGCTCGCCGAGTACGCGCGTCGCCGGCGTCGCTTCGGCGGGCGTTAGTGTCGCCTCGGCTTCGGGTGACGCGCTGAGCAACACCGTCTCGCGGCTGGTCGTGGCGGCGGTGGCGCTGCCGGTCGTGCTCGGGGCCGTCTACCTCGGCGGCTGGTGGCTGTTCGTGCTCGTGGCCGTCGCGGCAACGCTCGCGCTGCACGAGTTCTGGCTGCTCGCGCGGCCGCTGAGCCCGCTCTCGCCGGCGGGCTACGTCGGCGGGATGCTCGCGCTCGTCGGGGCTGAGCTCGGCGATGCCGCGTGGATGATCGGCGGCGCGATGACGGCGCTCGTGCTCGCGTTCGCGCTCAAGGGCATCTCGGCGGCCCGGCAGGCCGCGACCGCGTCGATCTCGGCGACCGTGATGGGCGCGGTCTGGATCGGCTGCGGCCTCGCGTTCACGCTCCTGATCCGCGACCTGCCCGAGCATGGGCGCCTGGCCGCGTTCGCCGTTCTGCTCTCGGTCTGGGCCGGCGATACGCTCGCCTACGTCGGGGGCCGGCTCCTCGGCCGCCACCGGATGGCACCGACGACGTCGCCCGGCAAGACGTGGGAAGGGTTCTTCTTCGGGACGGCCGCGACGATCTTCGTCGCTTTCGTGACGCTCTACGAGCAGAACTTCCTGACGATCGGCGAGTCGATCGTGCTCGGTGCCGTGATCGCGGTCGCAGCGCCGCTCGGCGACCTCTTCGAGTCGATGCTCAAGCGGGACATGCAGGTGAAGGACACGGGCCGCCTGCTCGGCGCCCACGGCGGCATGCTCGACCGCATCGATGCGGTTCTCTTCGCCGCCCCGGCCGCGTACTTCTGCATCCTCGCCTTCGGCCAAGCCTGATCTACCCAGGCCCGACTGACCTCGGGACGCTGTCCGGAAGGATCGCGCCACGAACCCCGTCGCGAAGCGGGTTTTCACACTCCCAGCAGAGCGTTGTCACGCTCTCGTGCCGGTGTCCGACACCGGGCCATGGCTGCAACGGCCGGTACCCTGGGCGCGATGAAGCGGATCGCCCTGCTTGGCGCGACCGGGTCGATCGGGCGTCAGGCGATCGAGGTGATCGGCGCGCACCCGGAGCTCGAGCTCGTCGCGGCAGCGTCGGGCTCGCAGCCGATCGACGGCCTGGCGCCGCTCACGCAGACCGGCGGCGACCTGACCGAGCTGCTCGAGCGCGCCCGACCCGACGTGGTGCTGAACGCGGTCGTCGGGTTCGCCGGTCTCGCCCCGACGATGTGGGCGCTCGAGCGCGGCGTCACGCTCGCCCTCGCGAACAAGGAGAGCCTCGTCGCCGCCGGCGAGCTCGCGTTGCGCGCCCAGGAGCGCGGCGGAGGCGCGCTGATCCCGGTCGACAGCGAGCACTCGGCGCTCTTCCAGTGCGCCCGGCTCGGCGAGCCGGAGAGCCTCGTCCTCACCGCGAGCGGCGGCCCGTTCCGCGGCCGCACGCGCGAGGAGCTCGCAGACGTGACGCCCGAGGACGCGCTCGCGCATCCCACCTGGAGCATGGGCCCGAAGATCACCGTCGACTCCGCGACCCTGGCCAACAAGGGGCTCGAGGTGATCGAGGCCCACTTCCTCTTCGGGGTCGCCTACGAGCGGATCGAAGTCGTGATCCACCCGACGTCGATCGTCCACGGCCTCGTCCGCTTCCGCGACGGCGCCGCGATCGCGCACCTCGGCTACCCCGACATGCGCGTCCCGATCTCCTACGCGCTCACCTATCCGGAGCGCGCCGCCACGCCGGTGCCGCCGCTCGAGCTGCGTACGCTCGAGTTCCACGAGCCCGACACGGAGACGTTCCGGATGCTGGCCCTCGGCCGCGAGGCCGGCGAGCGCGGCGGCACGTACCCCTGCGCCTACAACGCCGCGAACGAGGTGGCGGTGGAGGCGTTCCTCGAGCAGCGGATCGGCTTCCTCGAGATCGCAGCGCTCGTCGAGGACGTGCTCGCCCGCGTCGACGGCTCGCCGGCGCGCGACCTGGACGAGTTGGTCGACGCCGACCGGCGCGCCCGGCAATTGGTGCCGGTTGGATGAGAGCCGCGCGAGTCGCTCATCTCGAGGATGTGCGAGACGAAGGTGCGGGCTTCGCCCGTGCCTCCGCCACGGTGCGAGCTCGACTGCAGATTCCTCGACGAATCACCGATCGCCTCTGGCGGCCTGAAGACAGGAAGGAGGGGGCTCGTGGGGGAACCACGGGTTCCACGCGCGCTAGCTGATGGGCATCACCGCCGCCATCATCGGGCTCGCCGTCCTGATCCTCGTGCACGAGGCGGGTCACTTCTTCGTCGCGCGCGCGGTCGGGATGCGGCCGCGGAAGTTCTACCTCGGTTTCGGCCCGCCGCTCGTCAAGACGATGCGGGGTGGGGTGGAGTACGGGATCGCGGTGTTCCCGCTCGGTGGCTACGTGAAGATCCCGGGCATGTACCGGCCGGCGGCCGGCGACCTGCGCAAGAGCCTGCCGGAGGACGACCAGGAGGCGCTGCGCGAGCCGCTGGACGAGCTCGACGCCGCGATCGAACGGGACGACGAGCAGACCGCGCGTGCGCAGCTGCCGGCACTCGAGGCCCACCTCGGCAAGAACCGCATCCTCCAGGAGCTCGACGGCGCGCTCGCCCCCGATGCGTACTGGCGCCAGACCACGTGGAAGCGAATCGCCGTGATCGGCGCAGGGCCGCTCACGAACGTCCTCTTCGCGGTCGTCGTCTTCGCGGTGCTCTTCATGCTCGGCTCGACGGAGGTGACCCGCACCGTCGACAGCGTGATCGCGGGACGCCCGGCTGCGACCGCGGGCCTGCGGGGTGGGGACGAGATCCTCGTCGTCGCCGGCAAGGCAGTCGCGCCGGACGAGATCGCGAGCACGATCAACGCGACCAACGGCCGGCCGTTCAGGATCGTCGTTCGCCGCGACGGCGAGCGCGTCGTGGTCGGGCCGCTTCAGGCGACTCTCGATGCCGGCGCCTACCGCGTGGGCTTTCGGATCCGCGGCGCGCCCGGGCCGGGCGACTCGCTCCCGCAGGCGACCTGGCGGTCGATTCGCGTCGTCGGCCAGGTGACCGCCGACACCACCGGCGCGATCGCGGGCCTCGCCGGCGGGCAAGGCACGGAGGACGTGTCGAGCGTCGTCGGCATCGTGGACGTGACCTCCGACGCCTACAAGCAGTCGGTGCAGGACTTTCTCGCGGTGGTCGGGCTCGTCAGCCTCGCGCTGGCGCTGCTGAACCTGTTGCCGGTGCTGCCGCTCGACGGCGGCCACATCGTGATGGCGATCCTGGAACGGATCCGCGGCCGTTCGTTCTCGCAGCTCGCCTACCTGCGCTACAGCGCCGTCGGGCTCACGCTCTTTGCGTTCCTGCTCTACCTCGGCCTGCGCAACGACCTCGGGAGCTAGAAGGCCCCGCCGCTACGATCACCGCGTGCCGAGCGAGCGCTCAGTCCGGGTAGGCGATGTCGCGATCGGCGGTGGTGCGCCTGTCGCTGTCCAGTCGATGACGCTGACGAAGACGCACGACGTCCCCGCGACGACGGCGCAGATCGCCGAGCTCGCGAGCGCCGGCTGCGAGATCGTGCGCGTGGCGGTGCCGAAGCTCGAGGACGCCGAGGCGCTGCCGCTGATCGTGCGGCTCTCGCCGCTGCCCGTGATCGCCGACATCCACTTCAACGCGAGCCTCGCGCTCAAGGCGATCGAGGCCGGCGTCGCCGCCGTCCGCATCAACCCCGGGAACATCGGCGGCGACGACAAGGTGGCCGAGGTCGTTCAGGCGGCGAAGAAGGCGGGCATCCCGATGCGGATCGGCGCCAACTCCGGCTCCCTGCCCCGGCACCTCGAGCTGCTTGCCCAGGAGGATCAGGCCGAGGCGCTCGTCGAGGCCGCGCTCGAGGAGGTGCGGCTGCTCGAGATGCTCGACTACCGCGACTTCAAGATCTCGGTCAAGTCGAGCCACGTGCCGACGATGATCCGCGCCTACCGGATGCTGGCCGCTCGTGTGCCGTATCCGTTGCACCTCGGTGTGACCGAGGCGGGGCCGCCGAGCACGGGCTCGATCAAGAGCGCAATCGGTCTGGGCGCACTGCTCGCCGACGGGATCGGCGACACGATCCGCGTCTCGCTCACCGCCGACCCGGTCGAGGAGGTCGGCGTCGCCTTCGAGATCCTGAAGGCGCTCGGCCTGCGCGAGCGCGGCCCGATCCTGATTGCCTGCCCGAGCTGCGGCAGAGACAACGTCGGCGTGCAGCAGCTCGCGGAGCAGGTCGAGGAGCGGCTGCGCTCCTACCCCGAGCACTTCGAGGTCGCCGTGCTCGGCTGCGCGGTGAACGGACCGGGCGAGTCGGGCGACGCCGACTTCGGGATCGCGGGCGGCCGCGACGTCGGCTTCATCTACGCCCACGGCAAGGTGCTGAAGAAGGTCGATTCGGAGGTGCTCGTCCAGCGAGCTCTTCGCCGAGATCGATGCCTGGATCGCGGATGGGATGCAGCGCCCCGAGCGCCGCAAGCACGCGAAGCCGGCCGCGCTCGCGATGGCCGAAGCCTCGGCGATCCCGCTCGAGTAGATGATCGCCCGAGCCTCACAGCTCCACCTGCCGACGCTGCGCGACGCGCCGGCGGATGCGGAGGCCGTCAGCCACAAGCTGCTCGTCCGCGGCGGCTTCATCCGGCAGCTCAGCGCGGGCCTCTGGACGTACACGCCGCTCGGCTGGCGCGTCCACCGCAAGGTCGAGCAGGTGATCCGCGAGGAGATGGACGCGATCGGCGCGCAGGAGTGGTTCGCGCCGGTGCTGACGCCGATCGAGCTCTGGGAGGCGACCGGCCGCGACAAGATCCCGGAGATCTTCCACACCGAGGATCGCGCGGGCCGCAGGTTCATCCTGCCGATGACCCACGAGGAGACCTTCACCTTCCACGCGCGCGAGCTCCAGAGCTACAGGCAGCTTCCGCAGCGCTGGTACCACCTCCAGACCAAGGACCGCGACGAGCCGCGCCCGCGCGGCGGCCTCATCCGCGTCCGCGAGTTCATCATGAAGGACTCGTACTCCTTCGACCGCGACGAGGCCGGGCTGGAGCAGAGCTTCCGCGCCCACGAGGCCGCCTACCACCGGATCTTCCGGCGCTGCGGGATCGCCTACCACGCTGTCCAGGCGGAGTCGGGGATGATGGGCGGCAGCGAGTCGGTCGACTTCCTGGCGCCGTCCGGCTCGGGTGAGAACACGCTCGTCACCTGCGAGAACGGCGACTTCGCGGCCGACCTCGAGGTCGCGCACGCTGTACCGCGGGCGCCCGGGTTTCCGGCTCGGCTGGACGAACCGGAGGAGGTCGAGACGCCGGGAATCACGACGATCGAGGCGCTCGCGGAGTTCCTCGGCATCGACCCGGCGGCCACCTCGAAGGCGATGCCGGTCGTGAAGGAGGACGGCACCGTCGTGCTCGCGCTCGTGCGCGGCGACGACCGGCTCGAGCCCGCAAAGCTGATCGCGGCGCTCCGCGCCGACGTTCGCGCCGGCCACCGACGAGGAGATCCGCGCCGCGTTCGCCGCCGATCCCGGCTCTCTCGGGCCGGTCGGGTTCGAGGGGGAGATCGTCGCCGACGAGTCGCTGCGCGAAGGGCAGTTCGTCGCAGGCGCGAACCGCACCGGCTGGCATCTGCGCGGGGTCGAGCACGGGCGCGACTACCAGGCACGCTTCGCAGATCTGCGCGTGCCGAAGGAGGGAGACTCGTGCGTCCACTGCGGCGGCGCGCTGCGCTTTCAGATCGCGATCGAGGTCGGCCACATCTTCAAGCTGGGCACCCGCTACTCGGTGCCGCTCGAGGCGAGCTTCCTCGACGAGGACGGGCAGGAAAAGCCGCTCGTGATGGGCAGCTACGGAATCGGCCCGGGGCGGATCATGGCCGCCGCGGTCGAGCAGCTCCACGACGACAACGGCATCTGCTGGCCCGCGGCGATCGCGCCGTACGACGTGCACGTGGTGGTCTTGCCGGGTGTCGACGAGCAGGCGGCGGAGGCCGCCCGCGTGCTCGCCGAGGCGGGCGCCGACGTGCTGCTCGACGACCGCGAGCTCCGCGCCGGCGAGAAGTTCGCGGACGCCGACCTGATCGGCCTGCCGAAGCGCGTGACCGTCGGGAGAAAGACGCTCGAGGACGGCATGGTCGACGTGCGCGACCGGAGCACGGGCGAGGAGCGACGCGTCAGCATCGCGGAGCTGGGCAACGCACTCGGGGGCAACGCACTGGCCAACACACTGGGCAACGCACTGGGCAACGCATTGGGCAAGGAGGCCTGATGGCAAAACGACGGAGGTTCAGCCCGGAGCCGTTCGGGACGGCCGTCGAGTGGCTGATGAACGACTCGGCGACAACCTACCGCGGGCTCGCCGGGAAGACCGGCCTCTCGGCCGGCTACTTGAACCACCTCGTCCACGGCAACCGCCCGGTGCCGTCGAACGAGGTCGTGGAGCGCATCGCGGAAGCGCTCGACGTCGAGCCGGAGCATTTCCGCGAGTACCGCCTGCGTGTGATCACGCAGCGCCTGGAGGCGATGCCCGAGATGGCCGACCGCCTCTACCGCCGCCTGAGCGCCTGACCGGCAGAACCTCGGGTATGGTCCTCGGAACGGGGCGTGGCGCAGCCTGGTTAGCGCGCTAGTCTGGGGGACTAGAGGTCCCGAGTTCGAATCTCGGCGCCCCGACTGTCCGGGGAGGAAAGCTCCGCCAAGGGACGAAAGGCTGGGCGATGAAGACCTCCCAGCCGAGGGCGACCCGGCACTCAGACCGCAAGACGCCGAGGCGTCGGCTCACTGGTTTCGCTGTAATCGCAAGCCTGCTGCTCGTCGCTAGTGGCAGCGTCGGACCGCTGAACGCCCAGGCAGCCGACGTCCAGCACGGGATTGCGGTGACGAAGGGCTGCGTGAGTCCGACGCCGGTCTACACGAAGACTGCGTGTTCATACACCTTCCGAAACGTCACCGACGAGGCCTTTGACACGCTCACGGTCTTCGGGCTGACCGACGTCGTGCATGCGGCAGGCGGCGACAAGCGATCGGGCGACGTGTTCAGGCAGTTGAGGATGAGCGTCGGCGCATTCCTTCCGGGCTTTTCGGCTCCGCCGACCTGCACGGGGGTCGGAATGACCGGCAACGGCACCGTGGAGAACCCGTGGGTCGGTGCGACGTCCTGCACGTTGCCGTACGGCTCGCGGATCAACGTGCAGTCGTTCTCGTGGTACACGGTGCAGCCGGCGGACTTCGGCCGCCCGCTCTCGGACGACGTGTACGTGGACTGGCACGACCTGTGCACCGGCGTCTCGAACAACTGCAACCCGAATCCCCCGCCGACCGGCGCGGGCTCCGTGAGCGCCGTCACCCAGAACCCGTCGACCACCACGACTGAGGTCCACAATGCGGCGAATGCGGTGGTGACGACGGTTGCGGCTGGTTCGACGGTGCATGACTTCGTCGCGGTTACCGGTGTCGCCGGGAGCCCTCCCCCGACCGGGACGGTCAGGCTCGAGTGGTTCACCAACAGGAGCTGCACCGGCACGCCGGCGGCGACCGCGCCGTCGATCACGCTGGGGTCGGGTGGCACCGTCGACGCGACGGGCTTCCCGCAGGGGCCGCTGGCGGTCGGCCAGTACGGCTACCGAGCGCACTATCTCGGTGACCCCACGACGCCGGCCTATGCGACGTCGGACGGTCCGTGTGAGCCGTTGGATGTCGTCGACGCGAACATCAAGATTGCGCCGCCGAACAAGGACAACCCGGTCGGCACGAACCACGTGCTCACGATCACGGCGACCGCGCTGGGCGGGACGCTTGATGCCGGCCCGCACACGGCGAAGGCGAGCATCGTGTCCGGGGACCCGGGCAGCTTCGTCGGCGAGCCGACGTGTACCTACACGGGTGGTGGGGCGTCGGCGAGCTGCACGGTCACGATCACCTCGAAGGTGGCCGGGACGACCCATGTCTCTGCAACGTCTGACATTCCTGTGAACGGCGTCACGATCACGCGCACCACCGGTACCGAGGCCAACGCCGCGGCAGGCGGTAGTGCCAACGCGATCAAGAACTGGCTGGAGTCACCGCCGAACAAGAAGACGACTCCGTCTTCGCCGCTAGTAACGATTCGGACCGACATCCACGACGAGAGTCACGCCGTGATCACGTTCGTCGGAGGCAGCGGCCCGTCGGTGTTCCGCGGGGAAGTGGTGCACGACAAGGCATTCGTGAAGAAGGGCGCCGACTCGCCGGCCGCGGCGCCGAACCCAACTGGAAAGGTCACCTTCCACCGCTATTCCACGAGCGATTGCAGCGGTCCGGTGGCCGAGAACGAGACAGTCGTGCTCGCGGCGAACGGCACCGCCGAGTCACGCCGGTACGCGCTCGCGACCGATACGTCGTACACGGCTGACTACCTCGGCGACGCGAACTACCCGGCCGTCAAGGGCATCTGCGAAAGGCTGCGGCCTCTCCTTCTGCCAGCGGGTATCACGATCGCCAAGTGCCCGAAGACCGATTCGCCCTGCGTCAAGAGAGATGCCGGAGATCCCAGGGATCTCCAGGAAGTGCTCAAGGGCGAAACGGCGACGTTCAGGATTCGCGTCACGAACACGAGCGGCAGCACCTTGGTGAACGTGACGGTCACCGATCAGCTCTCGCCCGGGTGCGAACGCGCGCTCGGCACGATGGCGGCCGGCACGTCGACGGAATACGCGTGCACCCAGCCCGGAGTCCAGGCGGGGTACACGAATGTGGCGCGGGTCGTCGGTAGATCGGGCGCGCGATCGTACGGGGACAGAGATCCGTCGAGAGTGCGGGTTCCCGCAATCGAGATCGCCAAGTGTCGCCTGGTCGCCGTCTGCATCAAGGGGCGTGACGATCAGCAGATCGAAGGGGCCGACTTGACCGCCGACTTCACGATCACCGTCACGAACACCGGCGGCGCGGCGCTGCACGACGTCACTGTCACCGATCCCGTCGCGCCCGAATGCAACAACAGGGGATACACGACGTCCCGCCCCCTTCTGCCCGGCAAGTCGTGGACCTACACGTGCACGCACACGCGGGCGGCCGCAGTCAAGACGGATGGCAGCTGCGGATACTTGAATGTTGCCTCGGTGGTCGGCACCTCGCGCCTCGGCACGAACGTCAGAGACAGCGACTCCTCGAGTGTGCAGCACCCTGGTACAACGAACGGCCCGCCCCCCTGCGGGACCGGGTGATCCCGACAAAACACAAGCCCGAGGTGGACGAGAGCATGCGCCAGTTGTCCGATAACCGCCTGAACTCCTTGACTCCCAAGCCGTTCGCCGTGTCGCTCGCCGTAGCGGCGTTCGTCTTCCTGCTCAACGTCCCGGCCGCGTTCGCGCGAACTGCCTCGGTCGTCTGGGCATCGCCCACGAAGGCCAACCAGACGCGTTTCACGGTGGCAACCGGATCGAAGTTCAGCCTGAAACTGGCCGCATCGACCTCCGTGCCAAAGGCAGCGGTCGCAATCGAGGCCCTCGACGGGGTTCCGATCGGGGCAACCGTCGACTCCTCGAGCGGGAAGGTCGCGAAGGCGGTCTTTCGCTGGGCACCCCGCGCGGTGGGCGAATACGTGATCCGGTTCGGCGCCTCGACCGATCACGGCGCCTCGGCGCCGACCCTGACCTACATCTTCGATGTCCGCGAGCAGAGTCAGGTGCAGTATCCGCGCGCGTACGTGCTCGCAGACGACCGTGCTGCGCACTGGGCTGTGGTGCTGACGCGCGTCGCGGCGCACACCCAGCCGAGGAAGTCGTCACGCGTGGTGACGACGCTGAGGACGGCGACATCCGACGGCACGCCGAATCTCGTCCTCGTGCTCGACGGGGTCGATCAGACACCGACGTCGACCTGGTACCGCGTCAGGTTGCCGATCCTCCCGAACAACTCGACTGGCTGGGTGGAAGCGGGCGCGCTCGGTGAGCTCACCGAGGTTCGGACGCACCTCTACGTCGATCGCGCGAAGCTGACGGCGACGCTGAAACGCGACGGCGTCACCGTCTTCAAGACGATTGTCGGAGTTGGACGCTCCTACTGGCCGACGCCGGCCGGGGAGTACTACATCCTGGACAAGCTCACCGACTTCGACAACCCCACCTACGGGCCGGTGGCGTTCGGAACGAGCGCGCGCTCACCGAAGCTGACCGACTGGCCGGGCGGCGGCTTCGTCGCCGTCCACGGTACGGACGCGCCTGAGATCCTGCCGGGCCAGGTCTCGCACGGCTGCATCCGGATGCCGAACGAGTCGATCCTCAAGCTGGCTCGTCTGATGCAGCCGGGTACGCCGCTGACGATTACCTGAACCGGTCCGCGACGGTTACAGGCTCGAGGCGATGAAGCTGCGCGGTGAGCTCGAGAGCTGCACGGCCTGGTAGCCGGGATCCGCGAAGGCGGAGTTACCATCGATCCGCCGCCAGATACCGCCGCCTGCTTGGGCTACGGCGACGTCCGTGAAACGGTAGGCGTAGGAGTTGCACGCGCCCACGCCGCCGTCCGAGTTCTCGCCCACGGCTTGCGGGTACCAGCCGTCGTGGCTTCCCGCGAGGTAGATCGGCGGACTGACCGGCCGCTTGTCGACCCAGACCCGCCACCATCCCTGTCGGCCTGACATCTCGAGGACAGCGACGCGGTGCGCGTCACCTGGGCGGACGTCCGGGTCGAGCTGAACGGCGTAGGGTCGGGCGCCGGGAGGCGCCACCTCGAAATACAGCTCGCTCGTACTGCTGCCCTCGCCGCTGAACGTCGCAAACCCGGCCTGGATCCACCCGCCGGTCCCACCGGGACCCGCACCGGAGACGCCAACCCAGCCGGCGACGTGTCCACTGGAAACCGACGGCGCCGTCAGCGGGACGAGCGTGGCTGCGACACCGTGAGCCTTTCGGTCGCTCCGCAGGCCGGCGTAGGAGTAGGGGCTCGCGCCGCAACTGCCCGCCTTGGTGCCGTTGCCCTGTGCCGGCGCGGCGGCGAGGAAGGCGAGGCAGAGCATGGCGACGACGTGCGCGGTGTGCTTGGACAAGGTGACCTCCGAAAGCCGACAGGGACGTGCGGTTCTGTCCCGGAGATCGGGTGGAGGTCGTTCGCGTTCGATCCCTTGAACGGCGCATCAAGTCTTTGGCGACGCCGGCTCCAGCGGGAAGCGGACTCATCGCTCCAGCTCGATTCAGGTTCGTCCGGCTCCCGGTCTATGGTCTGAGCCGGAATGCCCGCCGAGCATGGCAGCCATGACGATGGCCTGGTCGGGCGGCAAGCGGCTTCCGATCGTCCTTCGCGCGGATGAGCGAGTTCCGCGCAGCCGCCGTCGAGTGTAGGGGGACCCGATGATCGGGCGCCGGTCGTGGTTTCACCTCAGGCACGCGGACCACACGGCTCAGTCGGAGGAGGCGCAGCGTGTGGGCGCCGACGAGTTGAGCGAGCTCTCGACCGTCTTCGCCGCGCCGCGCTGGCTTCGCGACCTCGGGTTCTCGTCGTGGTATCTCGTCGGCGTCGTCCTGCTGCTGCTGGCGCTGATCTGGCTGCTCGCCATGACGTCGACGATCGTGGGGCCGGTCGTGACCGGGCTGATCCTCGCGACGGTGACCATGCCGATCGTGACCTCGCTCGGCCGCCACCGCATCGGGCGGGGCGCGGGCTGCGGGCCTCGTGCTGCTCGGATTCCTGGCGATCGCCGTCGGCGTCGCCGTGCTCGTGATCGGCGGGATCAGCTCGCAGTCGGCGGAGATCTCGGCGGCGCTCGACGACGCGACGAGCGAGGTCCAGGGCTGGTTGACCGACGCCGGCGTCAGCTCGTCCGGCGCGTCGAGCGCCACCGACAGCGCGAACTCGACGGTCAAGAGCGAGACCTCGGTGACGATCTCTTCGCTCGCTCACGGGATCTTCGAGGGGATCTCGGACATCGCGTCGCTCGCGCTCGGCCTCTCGTTCCTCCTGCTGAGCCTCTTCTTCCTGCTCAAGGACGGACCCACGTTGCGCGCCTCGGTCGACCGGCATCTCGGCGTGCCGCTGACGGTGGCGCAGACGATCACCGGCGACGTGCTCACGTCGCTCCGGCGGTACTTCCTGGGCGTCACGATCGTCGCCGCGTTCAACGCGGTCGTCGTCGGGATCGCGGCGCTCATCCTCGGCGTGCCGCTGGCCGCGACGATCGCGCTCGTCACCTTCCTCTGCGCCTACGTCCCGTACCTCGGAGCATTCGTGGCGGGTGCCTTCGCCGTGATCGTCACGCTCGGGAGCGAAGGGACCACCGCCGCGCTGATCATGCTCGTGGTCGTGATCCTCGCCAACGGCGGCCTCCAGCAGATCGTCCAGCCGATCGCGTTCGGGGCGACGCTCGGGATCCACCCGCTCGTCGTCCTGATCGTGACGATTTCCGGCGGGTGCCTGTTCGGGATGATCGGGCTCGTGCTCGCCGCGCCGCTGACCTCCGCCGCGGTGCACATCGCGCACGACCTGGGCGCCGCCCGGCTCACAGTACGAGGCGGCGTGGGAGAGAGCCCGGAGCCCCCTCCCGAGGCGAGCGCAGTCCCGGCGGGTTAGATGGCTGATTGCACGATCTCGCGTGCCCGGCTGCGCGATCTGGCGTGTCTGGGCCGCTCGCGGCTGGGTTCAGACGATCTCGTGGAATCAACCCTCTAGGCTGCACTTGCCGATGCAGGCGCTGCGCGCATCCTGGCCCGGCGCCCGCGGCCTGTACCGCATCGGGCGCGAGACGCTCGGCCGGTACGGCCGAGTCGGCGGATCGCAGTTCGCGGCGGCGATCTCGTACCGCGCCCTCTTCTCCCTGGTGCCGCTAGCGACGTTCGCCGCGACGATCCTGGCGGCGGTGCTCGAAGGGGACGACGCCGCGCGCCAGGATGTCGTGGATGCGATCTCGACGCAGCTCCACCTCAGCGAGACGGGCACGGTCGACCTCGACGCGCTCGTCTCCTCCGTTCCTTCGCCGTGGAGCCTCGCCGGCCTGATCAGCCTCGGCCTGGCGCTCTGGGGCGCGACCGGCGTCATGTCGTCGATACAGAAGGCGCTCGCGGTCGTCTTCGACGACGGGGCGACGGGCAGCTTCGTGCGCGGCCGGCTCGTCAGCGCGCTGCTCGTCCTCGGAGCGCTCGGGCTGATGCTCGTCGCCGTGGGCCTGTCGATCCTCGAGGGGCTCGCGAAGCGGGTCAGCGAGGACGTTCAGGGCGCTCTCGACTGGGAGCCCTACGGCGTGGGCTTCCTCTTCGGCGTCGCCGTGCCGCTCGTGCTCACGTTCGCCGTGTTCCTCGGGCTGATGCGCGTCCTGCCGCGAGCGCGTCCTTCGCTGCGCGCCGCCGTAGTCGGGGCCGGGGCGGGAGCGATCGGGTTCCAGGCGGTCCAGGCCGGGCTCGCCTGGTACCTGGCAGGCCCCGCGGACTTCACGGAGCTGTACGGCTCCGCGAGCGCCGTGTTCGCGTTTCTGTTCTCGATCTACCTGAGCGCAAGCGCGTTCGTCGTGGCGGCGGTGCTCACGTCTGTGATCGACGACGGATCAGAAGCACCCGAAGGGTGATATCTATGGGCGCGGATGACGACACGCTCTGCGCGCGGCCGTACGCGCGACCCGCTGACGACGGTGGCCCGCGAGCTGCGCGCGCCACGCGCCGCCGGTGTCGCGGGGCTCGTGTTCGCCGTGCTGTTCGTGAGCTCGCTGCTCCTGGTGCGCCATCAGCCCGCAGCGGGAAGCAGTGCCGACGAGCTCGCCGCCTGGTACACGGGCGACGCCGAGCGCAACGTCGCGCTCGTGGGGCTCTACCTGGTGCCGTTCGCCGGCATCGCGTTCGTGTGGTTCATCGCGGTGATCCGCAACCGCATCGGCGACCGGGAGGATCAGTTCTTCGGCACCGTGTTCCTCGGCAGCGGCCTGCTGTTCGTGGCGATGCTCTTCGCAGCCGCCGCAGCTGCGGGTGCGCCCCTTGCGGCCGTCCGGTTCCAGGACGTGTCTGCGCCGAGCACCGACACCGTGGAGCTCGCGCGCGGGCTGGCCTACACGCTGCTGTACGTCTACGCAGTCAAGGTCGCAGGCGTGTTCATGGTCGTCGTCTCGACGATCGGGTTGAAGACCACGACGCTGCCGCGCTGGCTCGTCTTCGCCGGGTTCGCCGTCGCGCTCGCGCTCATCGTCAGCGTGTCGTTCTTCGAGCTGCTCGTGCTGCTCTTCCCGGCCTGGGTCGCCATGGTGAGCATCGTCATCCTCGTCACCGATCGTGTACCGGACGATCCGGATCCGGTACGCGCGGGCGCCTAGCTCTTCGTGACCTTGAAGAACGAGAAGATGCCCTGCTCGTTCGCGGCCGAGTAGATCTTCCACTGGCCGCTTCCCAGGTCGATGCTCACGGTCTTCGTGCCGGTGAAGGCTCTTGCTCGTGAGGAGCGTCGTGCCGCCGCCGATCCGGCGAAGAGACAGGTCACGCTTCGACGAGGAGTCGGAGACGACGACGTTGTACGTGCCCGTGGTCAGCTTGGTGACAGCCTTGCCGCTCTTCGTCACCGTCAACGCGTCCTTCGCGCCGAGCGTGACCTTGAGCGTGCCCGCCAGGCTGCTCTTCGCGACCGGAGGAAGCGCGATCTTGGGCGTGGAGGGCGCGCTCGACACGGGCGGCACCGGGATCAGGATCGGCGGCGCGGGCGGCGGCGGCGGCGGGATGGCCGGTGCATTGCCGGCGGCAAAGCTCGCGGTCAGGCTCGGATGCATGTCGCAGTGGTAGGTGTAGTAGCCGTCCCCGAAGTCCACCGTCCAGTCGACCTCCTGGATGTCGGTGATCCCCGTAGCCATGTTGACACCCGCACCTTCCAGGTGGAAGTTGTGGTTCGTGGCGCTGTCGTTCACGTGGATGCCGTACGTCCCGGCCGCGACGGAGCTGACGACCGTGCCGTCGCCCGTCTTCAGCAGGATCTCGAAGCCGGGACCGACACTCGCGCTCAGATTGCCGATGAACTCCGCGTGCGAGTTCGAGGTGGTGAAGCGCGAGACGACGCTCGCGGCGAGAATCGCAAGCGCAACGACGACGATGATGCGGGAGAGCTTGGACAAGGGAGAGAATCGTGAAGCGTGGAGGCCGACAGCGTAGCGTGTCGTCGCCGATTTCTCACGACCGTTCGCCTATCGGCCGGATAGAGCTCCTCTACTGGGAAGGATGCCCGTCTCATCCGGAGGCGCTCGAGCTGCTCCGTGCCGTGCTCGCCGAGCGCGAAATCGAGTCCGAGGTCGAGCTGCGCGAGGTGCGCACGCACGAGGAGGCCGAGGAGCTGCGCTTCCCCGGCTCGCCCACGATCCGGATCGACGGGCGCGACGTCGACCCCGAGGGCGCGGCGGCGCAGCCGGCGCTCGCCTGCCGCATCTATCGTCTACCCGACGGCCGCGTGTCGCCCGTCCCGAGCCGCGAGCAACTGGAGGAAGCACTCAGATGAGCCTTGGACTTGCCGAACGAGCGCCGTCGTTCACTCTGCCGGGTGTCGACGGCCAGCAGCACTCGCTCGAGGACTACGCGGCCAGCGAGCTGCTCGTGCTGATCCAGTCGTGCAACCACTGCCCGTACGTCCTCGCCTGGGAAGGGCGGATGATCGCGCTCCAGCGCGACTACACCGACCGCGGCGTCCGTGTGGTGGCGGTGAACTCGAACGACGCGAGCCGCTACCCGGCGGACTCGTTCGAGGAGATGCAGGCGCGAGCCCGTCGCGAGGGCTTCACCTTCGACTACCTGCACGACGAGGACCAGTCGCTCGCGCGGGCGCTCGGTGCGGAGCGGACGCCGGAGGTCTTCGTGTTCGACCGCGAGCGACGCCTCGTCTACCACGGCGCGATCGACGACAACCGCGACGAGACCGCGGTGACGAAGCACTATCTGCGCGACGCGCTCGACGCGTTGCTCGCCGGCGGTGAGGCCCCGGTCGGCGAGACGCCGTCGGTGGGCTGCACCGTCAAGTGGCGCTAGATGGAATCGGACGTCTAGACCACCAGCTGTTCCATTTTTCCCCGCAGGGTGGGATGATCGAGCCCCCTCGATGCGGTACCTCGCCCTCTGCGTCGCTGTGCTCGCGCTCTGCGCGCCCGGATCTGCAACCGCAGGCCCTGTCGTGTCGACGTTCTACTACCCGTGGTTCGGCACGACGACGCACGACGGTGACTTCGCCCACTGGTCCCAGGGCGGTCACGTGCCGCCGGACGACATCGCTTCGAACTACTACCCGGCGCTCGGCGTCTACTCGTCGGGCAGCTCGGCCGTCATCGACACCCAGATGGCCGACGTCGCGCGAGCAGGAATCGACGAGCTCGCCGTTTCGTGGTGGGGGAAAGGGTCGGCCGAGGACCAGCGGCTGCCGTCGGTGATCGCAGCCGCCGCGCGGCGCGGAATCGCGGTCGCGGCGCACCTGGAGCCGTACCTCGGCCGGACTGTCGCGAGCACGGTCGCCGACATCGCCTATCTCCAGGCGCTCGGCATACGCACGTTCTACGTGTACCGACCGTTCGACCTCCCGGCCGCCGACTGGGCGCCGGCGAACGACCAGCTGCGTCTCGAGGGGATCGAGACGTTCGCCCAGACGGCCCTGGTCGGTGCTGCCACAACGGGACATTTCAGCGGCGTCTACACCTACGACACGCTCGTCTACGGCGGCGGGTTGTTCGCGCGCCTCTGCCGCCAGGCGCATGCCCGCGGCCTCCTCTGCGCGCCGTCGGTCGGCCCCGGCTACGTCGCGACGCGGGCGACCGGTGACCAGCGGGTGAAGCCGCGCCGCGACGGCAGGACCTACGATTCGATGTGGCGCGCCGCGATCGCGGCCGGCGCCGACCGGATCACGATCACGTCCTTCAACGAGTGGCACGAGGGCACGCAGATCGAACCCGCTGCGCCGGCCGCCCCCCGCGGCTCGTACAGCGCGTACGGCTATGCCACCTACGACGGCGCCTGGGGGCTTCGCGGCGTGACTTCCGAAACGGCATATCTCGCTCGCACGGCGCACTGGGCGGGGCTGTTCAGAGCGCCGGCGCCGAATCTGCGCCACCTCCGCGCTCCATACCGGCCCGAGAGGCCGGGCCGGGAGTCAGCCCGTATCCTTCGATTCGTGGCCGCTCGCACCGTCTCTGCGCCGCTCGCGCAACTTCCGAACGCGCTGACGCTCGCGCGGCTCGCGGTGATCCCGGTCGTCGCCGTGTTGATCCTGTCGTCGGACGACGGCCAGAGCCTGGCCGCTGCGCTCCTCTTCGCCGCGGCCGGGATCACGGACCAGATCGACGGCTTCCTCGCCCGTCGCTGGCATGTCGAATCGGCGTTCGGGAGGATCGCCGACCCGCTCGCCGACAGGCTCTTGATCGACGTGACGGTGTTGCTGCTCTGGCACATGGACAGGCTGCCGTGGGTCGCGCTCGCGATTCCGGCGCGAGACCTGGCGCTGATCCTCGCCACGCCGTTCGCCGTCGGCCGCGGCTACCGCTTCGAGGTGAACTCTCTCGGCAAGGCCGCGACGTGGCTTCTCTACGCGAGCCTCGGACTGGTGATGCTCACGCCCCCGAGCGCCGAATGGCCGCTCGTGATCTTCTGGATCGGCTTCGGCCTCGCGATCCTGGCAGCCGTCTCGTACGTACGGAAAGCCCGGGTCGAGCTCGCCTCATGAGACGTCGGGCCGGAGCCGGGTGCAGAGCCGGAGTCTCACTCCGGCCAGGCTTGGCGGAGCCGGCCAAGCGGCGGCGGAGGTGCCGGCTTTGCCGGTGCCGGAGCGGGCATGAGACGTAGGCTCGACGGAGTCTCACCGGGAGCGGAGGTGCCGGCTTTGCCGGTGCCGGAGCGGGCAGCATGAGAGCCGTCGTGATGGCAGGTGGTGAGGGCACGCGCCTTCGTCCGCTGACGTCGAACCAGCCGAAGCCGATGGTGCCGATCGTCGGCAAGCCCTGCATGGAGCACATCCTCGAGCTCCTGCGCGATCACGGCTTCACCGACATCGTGATCACGGTCGCCTTCCTGCCGCAGGCCATCAGCAGCCACTTCGGCGACGGCTCGAACCTCGGCCTCAATATCGAGTACTCGGTCGAGGAGACCCCGCTCGGCACCGCCGGCTCCGTGCGGCTCGCGAGCGGCCGGCTCGAGGATACGACACTCGTCATCTCCGGCGACGCGCTCTGCGACATCGATCTCACCAGGCTCGTCGGCGCACACAAGGAGAAGGGCGCGGCGGTCACGATCGGGCTCAAGTCGGTCGAGAACCCGCTCGAGTTCGGGATCGTCGTCACCGACGAGGACGGCCGCGTCGAACGGTTCTTCGAGAAGCCGTCGTGGGGGCAGGTCTTCAGCGACACGATCAACACCGGCATCTACGTGCTCGAGCCCGAGGTGCTGCGGCACGTGCCCAAGCAGGGCCCTTACGACTTCTCGAGGGAGCTCTTCCCCTTGCTCCTGGAGATGGGCCGTCCGCTCTACGGCCACGTCTGCGAGGGCTATTGGCAGGACATCGGCAACCTCGACCAGTACCGGCAGGCGAACTTCGACGCGCTCGACGAGCAGGTGCGGCTGTCGATTCCCGGTTTCAAGCTCCGCGGGAACGTGTGGGTCGGCGAGGGCGTCGAGGTCGACGACGTCCAGGGCGTCGAAGGGCCGGCCTTCATCGGCGCCGACTGTCGCATCGCGCCGGACGCGTGGGTGGGGCCGTACTCGGTGCTCTCCTCCGGCGTGACGCTCCGGGAGCATGCCCGCGTCTCGCGCAGCGTGATCGACGCGGGCACGTATGTCGGCCGGGCGGCGATCGTCGAAGGTGCGGTGCTCGGGCGCAACTGCGACATCCGCTCCAACGTGCACGTGCACGAGGGCGTCGCGATCGGCGACCAGGTGACGCTCGGCGCACAGTCGGTGATCTTCCCGGACGTTCGGATCTACCCCTACAAGGAGGTGGAGTCGGGGGCGGAGCTGCACGAGAGCCTGATCTGGGAGTCCCGTACCGCGACGCGCCTCTTCGCGCGCGACTCGGTGACCGGCCTCGTGAACGTCGACGTGACGCCGGAGACCGGCGTTCGACTCGGGGCGGCGCTCGGGACGACGCTCAAGCGCGGCTCGTCGGTCGTGGCGACGCGCGAGTCGGGCCCGGCGTACCGGATGATCAAGCGCTCGATCATGGCCGGCCTCAACTCCGCAGGGGTGGGAGTGGTGGACCTTCAGACGCTCCCGGCCACCGTCGGCAGGCATTGGCTGAACGCGCAGAACCTCGACGCGGCGTTCCACGTCGGCGAGTCGCCGCTGGACCCGGAGGCGGTCCAGGTCAAGCTCTTCGAGCGGCCGGGCATCTCGTTGTCCGGAGCGACGCAACGTGAGGTGGACAAGCACTTCGTGCGGCAGGGATCCCGGCGCGTGCCGTTCGACGAGGTGGGCTCGATCTCGTACCCCGCGCGCGCAGGCGAGAGCTATGCAGACGCGCTGCTCGCGACGCTCGACGCGGACGCGATCCGCGAGCGCCACTTCCGGATCGTGGTCGACTTCGGGGCCTCCTCGGCTTCGGCCGTTCTTCCGCTCGTGCTCGGCCCGCTCGGCGTCGAGGCGATCACCGCGCACCCGTTCGAGTCCGACGCCGCTTCTCGGCCGCTCGCCCACACGGAGACGATCGGCGAGACGCGGCGGCTCGTGGGCGCCGTCGGCGCCGACCTGGGCGCCGCCTTCGACCGCGCCGGCGAGCGTCTCTTCCTCGTGGACGAAGTCGGCGCGGAGGTGTCGCAAGAAAGGGCCCTCCTGCTCTTCCTGAGGCTCCTCGGCTCGAGCGGACGAGAGGGCCGCGTGGCGGTGCCGGTGACGGTGACGAGACAGGTCGACTGGATTGTCGGCGACTCGCTGTCGGTCGTGCGCACGCAGGCGTCGCTGCCTGCTCTTACGAACACGGCGGCGCAGGAAGGGATCATCTTCGCGGGCGCGACCACCGGCGGCTACATCTTCCCCCAGTTCCTCCCCGCGTACGACGCGATGGCGTCGCTGTGCAACCTGCTCGAGCTGCTCGCGCCCATTGGCAGGCCGCTGTCCGAGCTCGTCGGCGAGCTGCCGTACTCGACCCTTCTCCACCGTGATGTCCACTGCTCGTGGGCGCTGAAGGGGACGGTGATGCGCGTCCTGAACGAGCGCTTCGCCGGCGCGAACGTCGACTTGCTGGACGGGATCAAGATCTTCGACGAGCGCGGCTGGATGCAGGTCCTGCCAGACCCGGACGAGCCGGTGATCCACATCTTCGCGGAGGGGGGGACGGGTGAGCAGTCCGCGGAGCTCGAGGAGGAGCTGCGGTCGCTCGTCGCCGACGTGATCGAGGGGCAGGAGATCGGCGCGCTGCAGGGAACGTGAGTCTGGATTCTCAAGTTGAGGTTGACGGTTCGGGATCCGGTCCGCTCTAATCCGTCGACTGGTCATCCACGAAAGGCTGACGTTTGGAACCCTTGCCCGATCTCGGCTCTCTGTCCGACGAGGACCTCAAGGTGCTGATCGACGAACTCGAGGCGCAGGAGCGCAAAGTGAGCTACGAGCGCCGCCTGTTGCACGGCAAGATCGACATCATGCGCGCGGAGCTCGTTGCGCGCCTTCAACGGTCGGGAGGCAGGAGCGTCCTCGATCAGGTCGACGTCGAGCGGCTGACCGACATCCTCACCGGCAAGGTGACGCCCGATACATGAGCCGCGCCGCTCGGCTCCGGCTCGCATGAGAGGAGGCCGCCGATGAGCCACGTCTACTGCACGGAGTGTGGTTTCCAGAACCCGGAAGCGGCCAACTACTGCTCGCGGTGCGGGGCGCTGCTCGAGAAAGGCGACACATCGGTCGAGGTCACGCAAACCTTCGAGCCGGAGGAGGTTGCAGGCGACGCGCACGAGCCGGTCGAAGGCCTCGAAGGGCCGGCGCTCGTCGTTCGCTACGGCGGCGGGCGTGCGGGGGAGAGCTTCCGTCCCGCCGGCGCGCGCACGCGCATCGGCCGCTCTCCCGAATGCGAGATCTTCCTCGACGACGTGACCGTCTCGCGCAACCACGCGGTGCTCGTCGAGCGGAGCGGCCAGTTCTTCGTCAAGGACGAAGGCTCGCTCAACGGCACCTTCGTCAACCGGCGGCGAATCGACAACGTGGGGCTCGCGAACGGGGACGAGCTGCAGATCGGCAAGTACCGCCTGACGTTCATCGAGCGATGAGCGCGACCGCAGGCACCCCGAAGCGCGAACGGCTGCTCCGCATCGGCGAGGTCGTCAGACGCCTGCACGGCGAGTTTCCGGACATCTCGATCTCGAAGATCCGCTTCCTCGAGGACGAGGGCCTGATCAGCCCGCAGCGCACTCGCGGCGGCTACCGCCTTTTCAGCGAGCACGACCTCGAGCGGCTCGAGACGATCCTGCGCCTCCAGCGCGACGAGTTCCTGCCGCTGCGCGTGATCCGCGACGAGCTGGCGGCGCCCGGGGCCACGGAGCGGAAGCGTCGGCGCCCGGGCGGCCTCGGCGAGCGGGTGGAGGAGATCGATCTCGACGAGCTCTGCCGCCGGGCCGGCATCACGCGCGAGCTGGCGAAGGACCTGGAGGACTTCGGCCTGCTCGGCGGCACCGGGAGCGGGGGTGACAAGCGCTACGCGGAGACCGACGCGGACATTGCCGTCGTCTGCGCCCAGCTCACCCGGTACGGCGTCGACGCGAGGCACCTCCGCACGTTCCGGACCGCGGCCGATCGCGAGGCCGCCCTTCTCGAGCAGCTCGTCGCACCGGCGCTCCGTTCACGGAATGCCGAGCGTCGAGCGGCCGGCCTGCGCGACCTTCAATCGCTGACCGAGCTCGCGCAGGAGCTAGGCTCGCTGCTCCTGTGGCGAGAGGTGAGGGAGGTAGGGAGCGGTTGAGCGAAGTCGATCTGCGCACGAAGATCCGTGAGGTAGACGACTTTCCGACGCCCGGCGTCGGGTTCAAGGACATCACACCGCTGCTTGCCGACCACGACGCGCTCGCGCAGGCGATCGGCGGGCTTGCCGACTGGGTCAAGTCGAAGCAGCCCGACCTCGTTATCGGCGCCGAGGCTCGCGGGTTCATTCTGGGCGCGGCGATCGCCGCGGCGGCGGGATGCGGCTTCGTACCGGCGCGCCGCCCGGGGAAGCTGCCGCCCGAGACCGTGGGTGCCAGCTACTTCCTCGAGTACGGCGAGAACGCCCTCGAGGTGCACCCGGACCTGATCCCCAGGGGCGCACGGGTCGTCATCCACGACGACGTGCTCGCAACCGGCGGCACGGTCGAGGCGATCTGCGGTCTCGTCGAGCGGCTTGGCGGCGAGGTGGTCGGCGCCTGCTTCATCATCGAGCTCACATTCCTCGGTGGCCGCGAGCGCTTGGCCGGCCACGACGTGCATGCTTTGATCGCGTACTGACGCGCCAGAGAAAACCGGGCGCCCAATCGTCCGTCTGATCGGGTATGAAAAGGGAGCGATGTACGACGCGCTGACGACCACGTACCGGCTCTCGTGCCCACGGCACGGTGAGACCTCGGTGCGGTTCTCGCGGTTCCGCCGCCTCGAGGAGCTGCCGGGGCCACACCACCCGACGATCTACCGGATCCAGTTCGCATGCGGGTGCGGTGAGGAGCATCCGGGACTCGTCTCGCACGACGACCTCGACTGGGCGCCGCTCGGTATCGATGACCTCGGGCTCGAGGAAGCCAAGACGTTCGTCAACCTGATGACGTCGAAGAGCGACTCCGTCGCGGACGAGCTCGCCGATCTCGCCATCCAGAAGATCAGGGCGGGGGAGTGGCCCTGGAGCTTCTTCTGCTGGCCCGAAGACCGCCCGCGTCCCGTCTTCCCATCGGCGTTCCGGCTGCTCGCCGAGAGCGATCTCGCCGGACGCGTCGGGGTCGCGGTTCGGTGCCCGGTCTGCGGGCGTGTCTCGGTGAACCTCGTCACCCGCGAGCACGTTGACGTCCCGTTCCACAACGACCGCGAGATCGGCGTCGTCCGCCATCTCTTCGCGCAGGACGTGGGCGCGACCCTCGCAGCGTTCCGCGCGGAGCTCCATTCATCGACGTTCGACGTGCGCCGGCTCGACCTCCGGTCGAGCGACACCTGAGCCAGCGACACCTGAGTCAGGGATCGTCGCGGCGGCCGGCGCCGCCGATGCCTCCTGCATGAACGCCACCGGGCCGCAGCAGCCGGCACGTGACGAAAAGGCGGTAGACACCGTCACTGCCGGCTGCTCGGCCCGGGCGCGCCTCGAGCAGATCATCGGCCGCGACTTCACGCAGCAGCTGCTCGCCGCCCTGGTACCGGTTCAGGGTCGCCGGGGCTCGTCTTCGCCGTAGAACCGGACGAAGAGGAAGATCCCGAACCCGGCGACGACGGCGATCACGAGCGAGATCGCGCGCGTCCAGCCAATCGCGATGCCGCCGATCAAGATGTAGAGCCCGAACCCGAGCGCCCAGAGAAACGACGTTGTGCTGTGCGAGACCGCAGGCGAACGTAGCCGTGACATGGCCCGCGATTCTAGACAGGCGAGCAGGGCGGCTCCCGACAGAACAAGTCACGCTGAAGGGATCGCCGACGAGAGACAGTCGCCCACGAAAAAATTCACCGAGCCGGTGGCGCTTTCGTCTGCTGAACCTGTTGGCTTTCCGCTTCCGCGTACGGCCCCCGGGCTCAGCTTCGACCTACTTGCGCTCCGTGCTCGGTGCAAGCGGGACAGTAGACCGCCCTCGGAGCCCGTGCAAGAGGGCACGAGAGGAGAAGGACGCAATTTGCGTTAACTTCTTCGCGCGCAGTATGAACTAGCAATCTGTGCTTTACGCTCTAGAGAGGTGGGACCAAAGGATTCGCCGAGCCGGTGGCGCTTTCGTCCACCGAGCCAAGTGACGTTCCGCTTCCGCGTACGGCCTCTCGGCTCGGCTTCGATCTACTCACGCTCCGTGCTCGGCGCAAGGCGAATCTACTCGGGTTGGACGCGCCGGTTCAAGCCTCGGCGCACGAAGAAGGCCGCTCTTTGCGTGGTCGGCGCGCCGGCACGGTCGGAAACAGAATGCGTCTGACCGGGACGAGGGCGTCACGCTGGCTGCGATCGGCAACACGCCGGGGAAGGGATACAGACGCGTTTGCAGCCCGTCGCGGAGGTCCGCGTTTCGGTGACTTGACATAACACCGATTCTCGTGCGTTCGAGAACTGCACCAGCGGCGAGCGCGAGAGCAAGGTGCAGCCCGGGAAGGCCGGGAAAAAGTGAATGGCTCCGGGTTACAGGTAGTGGCGCAAGCCGGGAGCGAGCATGCGCAGCTCGCGCAGTGCTTTGGCCTCGATCTGGCGGACGCGCTCGCGGGTGACGCCGAGGTCTGTTCCGAGCTCCTCCAGCGTCTGCGGCGGGTTGCCGTCGAGGCCGAAGCGGCGCACGACGACTTGCTGGAGCCGGGAATCGAGGGAGCGGACGGCTGCCGCCAGCTCGAGCGTGCGTGCGGCCGTCACGGTGGCGGCGTCTGGTGACTCGGTCAGCATGTCCTCGATGAGATCGCCGTACAGGCTTTCGCCGTCGCCCACCGGTGTCTCGAGCGAGACCGGGTCGCTCACGAGCCCGAGGAGCTCGACGACGCGCTCGGGTGTATGCCCCGACTCGAGCCCGATCTCCTCCGCCGTCGGAGCGCGGTTCAGCTTCTGCGCGAGGTGACGGCGCGAGCGCTGGACCCGCCGAACCTGCTCGGCGATGTGCATCGGCAGCCGGATCGTGCGGCCCTGGTCTGCGAGCGCGCGGTTGATCGCCTGGCGGATCCACCAAGTCGCGTACGTGGAGAGCTTGAAGCCGAGGCGGTAGTCGAACTTCTCGACCGCGCGGATCAGGCCGAGGTTGCCTTCCTGGATCAGGTCGAGGAGCGGCACGTCGGCCTTCGTGTATCTGCGCGTGATCGACATCACGAGCCGGAGGTTCGACTCGACGAGTCGACGCTTCGCCTCCTCGTCGCCGAGATCCTTGCGGCGCGCGAGCTCGCGCTCCTCTGTCGGGGTCAGGAGGCGCCCGTCGCCGAGCTGGCGGACGTACAGCTTGAGCGGATCGGCGCTCCGCAGCCGCTCGTCGTCCGACAACAGCGCGTTGTCCGGCTCCTCCTCGGCCTCCACCGCGACGCCGTCGAGCGCTTGGACTTCGCCCACCAACTCGATGACTGGATCGGGATCGGGTTCAGGGTGAGGAGCGGCCACGGTCGCCCCTCTTTATCGGCGCGGAGATCGGCTACCTTGAGCGCAAGCGTCCACTTGCCGATAACCACCCTTCAGCCATGTGCGGAATAGCCGGCTATAGCCTCTCCCCCCACGCCCGCGTCGAGCGCACGCTCGCCGCGCAGGCGCTTCTGGCCGCGATCGCCGAGCGCGGCGCCGACGCCGTCGGCTATGCCCACCGCGCGCCGGGAACCGCCCACCCGACGGTCGTGAAGCAACGCACGCCGGCTTCGCGGCTGCTCGACCGCGTGTCGGTGCCCGCTCGAGCGACGCAGCTGCTCATGCACGTCCGCGACTACACGAAGGGACATCCGTCGATCGCCGCCAACAACCATCCCGTCCGCCACGGGCCCGTCGTCGGTGTCCACAACGGGATCATCGTCAACGACGACGCGCTGCTCGCCGGGCATTCCTGTGCGCGGGTCGAGCCGCGGATGACGGTTGACTCGGAAGCGATCTTCGCGCTCGCCGCGCACTTCCGCAGCAACGCGCAGGCGCTCGAGGAGCTACGCGGCTCGATGGCGGCCGCCTGGGTCGACGAGCGCGAGCCGGAGTTGCTGTACGCGGCGCGCGGCGTCGGCAGGCCGCTCTGGGTTGGCGAGGGGCGAGACGGGATCCTCTTCGCTTCGACGAGGCACGCGCTGGAGCTCGTCGAGCGCTTCTGCGCGCTGAAAGTACGCAAGCGCGAGCTGCCCGAGGGGACGCTGGTCGTCCTGCGCGCGGGCGAGGTCGAGGAGCGCGAGCGCTTCCGCGTCAACGAGTTCGTCGAGGACGACCCGCTGCCGGCCATTCGAGCGCCGCAGGAGCGGGACGTTTGCCTCACCAGGCTCGAGACGCTCGCAGCAGCGGCCTAGGCCGCGAGCGACCCGTCCGAGCGAACTTCTGCGCCTTCCTCGACCAGTCGCTGGCGAACGAGGAACTGGAAAGTCGCCCACGCGCCTCGGCGCGACTCGAACATGCGGTACACCTGCCACTCGGTCAGCATCTCGCCACCGGCGCGGCGCGCGTCGGCCCAGTCGGCGAACCTCGGCAGGTGCCCCAACCGGTGCGCGAGTGTCACCCCCTGCTCGACGGCGCGCTCGAGCCGCTCCTCCCCGACGGCGACGTCGAAACCCGACTCGCGCAGCGCGTTCGCGAGCGAGCCGAACGTGTGCCAGTAGAGCGACTTCGACGGCATGCGCCCGCGGTGGGAGTCGATGTCGCGTGCCGTCGGCGTCCGGCCGAGGTCGTCGCCGAGCTTCCGCAGCAGCGCGAGGAGCTCTTCGCGCGTGGCGAATCGCCGCGGGACGAGCCCGGCCGCCCGCTGCGCGGCGTTCCACGAGCCGAAGTGCTCGACCACGGTCTGGGGATGAACCGCGGTCTCGGGGTCGGCGGCGAACGCCTTCATCGTCGGTGAGCGCCCGACACGCTCGGCGCATGCACGCAGCTCGGCGAGGATCTGCTCGTTCGAGTACCGCTTGCGGATGCCCGCCTGAAACGACGCGAGCTCCCCGGGGTCGATCGCCGCGATCGCGCGATAGCTGGGCTTGGGACCCATCGCAACAATGGTAGAGCAAGCTGCGCGGCTCGCAAGACGCGGCTGTGCACGCTCTTTCACTACGAGGCGGCTGCGACCGGCTCCGATTCGAACAGGACGGGCGGCGTTCGGCGATCGATGACCTTGCCCAGCGCCGCGGCGCAGCGTGGGCAGAACTGGGTGCCGGCCAGTCGCTCCACCTCGGCGCGCGCAGCGTCGAGCGAGTGCGGCAGGCGGTAGACGCGCGTCGAGAGCATCGAGTCGAACGCATCGGCGACGTTGATGATCCGCGCGCCGAGCGGGATCTCGTCACCGACGAGATGGTCCGGGTAACCGCGGCCGTCGTAGCGCTCGTGATGGTGGCGGATCGCCGGCACGGCGTCGTTCAGGAAGCCGAGCCGCTCGATGATCGACGCCCCGTCGTCCGGGTACCGCCTGATCAGCGCCCACTCGTCGTCGTCGAGGCGCGACGGCTTGAGCAGGACAGAGTCCGGCACAGCCAGCCGGCCGATGTCGTGGAAAAGGGCTGCGTGTCCGAGCAGCGCGAGCTCCTCCAGCGAGAGACCGAGCTCGGCCCCGATTGCGAGTGCGATCTCCTGCACCCGCCGCGAGTGTCCAACCGTGTAGGCGTTGCGTGCGTCCACCGAGGCCGAGAGCGATTCCATTGCCGCGATGGAGCGCTCCTTGAGCAGTCGGTTCACCTCCTCGAGCGAGACGTTCTGCGACTGGATCATCTCGGCCGCCTCCCGAAGCGTCTGCGTCGCGTGCTCGGTGTGCCGCAGGTTCCTGACCTCGATCGACAGCGCCTGGCCGATGCCCAGGAGGGCGGCGATCGCGATCAGGCCTGCGACGCTCCTGCTCTCCCCCGCGATCCCTGTGAAGACTCCGAGCGTGACCCCTGCCGTGCCGACGAGCGCGACGAGGAGGGCGAGGCGTCGTGGTATCCCGAAGAGGTGTGGCCCGACCGGCGTGTGCGGCCGCACAGGCTTGCCGCCTGCGTCGAGGACTGCGGCGAGGCGCGGCGCGCGGCTCGCGGGCTGTGCGAGCACCGGCTCGTTCGAGGCGTCGAGGACACGGTTTCGCCCCTGGAGCTTCGCGCGATAGACGGCAAGGTCGGCTTGGTGCACGAGCTCGTTCGCGCTCTGGCCGTCGCGGGGGTAGCAGGCGACGCCGATCGAGATCGTGGCATGGATCGGCTCGCTCGAGGTCTCGACCTCGAACTCGTGCTCCGCAACCCCGCGGCGGATCCGCTCGGCGATCCGGAGAGCATCGTCGGGCGGCGTCTCGGGCAGCAGGATCGAGAACTCCTCACCGCCGAATCGAGCCGGCACGTCGTAGCTCCGCAGCTGTTCGCGAAAGACGGTCGCTATTCCGGAGAGGACGGTGTCCCCGGCGAGGTGGCCGTAGGTGTTGTTGACGTCACGGAGCAGGTCGAGGTCGACCATGATGACTGACAACGGCCGCTCGAAGCGAGTCGCGCGCGCCAGCTCGTCGCGCAGCGTCGTCCCGAAGTGCCGGGCGTTGAAGAGCCCCGTCTTGGGGTCGTTGCGCGCCTCGGCCTTCAGCGCCGGCACCGAGAGCGACCGGTGGATGAGCATCAGCGGTGCGAGCGCGAACGGCGTCAGGAAGGGGTCGAACTGCCACAGGATTGCGAGGCCGACGCCCAGCGTGGCCAGCACGAGGTCGGTCAAGAGATTCTCGCGGGTGAAGAGGCCGGATTCGCGGATCGACAGGTCGCGCGCGAACCTCAGCCTCGGCGCGAGCAGCGAATGGTTGACCCCGACGAAGACCACGCAGGCCACTGCGCCGGCGAGCGCGGAGGTCGCGCCGTTGCTGAGCGGCCACGATTCGAGAATCGCGTGCGACGCCGCCCACGCCGCCATCACCGCCAGTGCGTAGTGCGCGGCGCTGAAGGTCTGACTCTGGAACGGCACCCGCCGCTTGAGCCAATCGGGTACGTGCTGGACGACCGCAATCAGGGCGACGAGCTCTGGTGGCAGGAGGAGCGCCGCCGCGACGAGGAACACCGCGGTTGTGTGGTACGGCTGGTTGCCGGGCGTGACCACGACGAAGAGCTGCGCGACGGCGGCCGCCGCGCCCAGGATCAGGAACGTCGTCCATTCGGGTGTCTGCAGTGTCAGCCTGGAGACGAACGGCGTCGTGACCGCCGCTGCCGCGGCGACAACGACCCAGAAGTAGACGGTCGAGCCCGAGCCGATCCTGCCCTTCCGGACGCTCCGACCCAAACGATGCGCGCCGTCGGTCCCGGCCGGAATTGCGTTCACCGGCTCTGGGGTCGTTCTCCACGGGATGAGCATGGTCAGACGCGCCCTCACTCGGACGCCCTCGCCGTGCACACGGTTCCCCCAGAGCGCGCTGAGCCGTTCACCGCGCCCGGCTCCGTCGTGCCTCTCCATGTTTCCTTCCTCTCCCTTACTCCCACAGGGCCGCAGTTGCCGCATGACCCGGGCCCTTTCGCAGGACCCGCCAAGCCGGCGCAACGTACGACGCTGCGAGAACTGCTGCATCACCCTGAAAGGTGAAGGAAGCGCCGGAGTTCCCTCGCGCGAGGGATACGGCGCGCTACCCTCGGCCTCGTGCACGCCCGGCTGCCTCTGAGCGTCGAAATTCTGGGCGCGCGCGCGGTGGGCTCCGTCTCGCGTCTTGCCGGCCGCGGCGGCGGTACCACGCTGCCCGGCAAGCTGCTCTGGAAAGCGGACCCCGACGCGATCGACCGGCTGGCCGCGCGCCTCCCGCTCGGCTCGGCACTCGTGTCCGCGACGAACGGAAAGACGACCGCCACTGCGATGGCGGCCGAGATCCTGCGCCCGCGGGTTCGCGTCGCGCACAACAGCTCGGGTGCGAACCTCGTCTCGGGCGTCGCCTCGACGCTCCTCGCCTCCCGCGGCGCGGAGCTCGGCCTGTTCGAGGTAGACGAGGGTGCGCTGCCGGAGGTCGCCCGGCGCCTACGGCCGCGTGCAATCGCGCTCGGCAACCTCTTCCGCGACCAGCTCGACCGCTACGGCGAGCTCGAGCTGGTCGCGGAGCGCTGGCGCGGCGACACTCACGGAGCTGCCCGACACGCAGCTCGTGGTGAACGCCGACGACCCGCTCCTGGGCGAGATCGCGCGCGACCGCACGCCGGAGCGACTGCTCACGTTCGGCCTCGACGACCCGCGGCAGGCTCGGCGTTCGCTCCAGCATGCGGCCGACTCGACGTACTGCGTCGCCTGCGGTACGCCGTACGAGTACGCCGCGGTCTACGTCGGCCACCTGGGCGACTACCGCTGTCCGTCGTGCGGCCGCGCGCGGCTGCCGCTGGAGGTGGCCGCGCGCGAGATCGAGCTGCGCGGGCTCGACGGCAGCGCCTTCGTGCTGGCGACGCCCGGCGGCAACGCGCGGGTCGAGCTCGCTCTGCCGGGCCTCTACAACGTCTACAACGCGACCGCCGCGGCGGCGCTTGCGACCGCGCTCGAGGTACCGCTGGAGGCCGTCGCGAGCGGCCTCGAGCGCTTCGTCGCCGCCTTCGGCCGCTTCGAGCGGATCGCGATCGGCGAGCGGCGGTTGCTGATGCTGCTCGTGAAGAACCCGGCCGGGGCGAACGAGGCTGTGCGGACGCTGCTCGACGGCGAGGCGCCGCGCCTCGCCGTCGTGGCGCTGAACGACGAGATCGCCGACGGCCGCGACGTCTCGTGGATCTGGGACGTCGACTTCGAGCCGCTGCTGGAAGGCCTCGACCGCGTCGTCGCCTCTGGCGCTCGCGCGGCCGAGCTCGCGCTGCGCCTCGTCTACGGCGGTCTGCCGCGCGACCGGATCGAGGTCGTGCCGGACCTCGAGCGCGCGCTCGACCGCGGGCTCGAGCTGACCCCGCCCGGAGGGGAGCTCGTCGTGCTGCCCACCTACACGGCCATGCTGACGCTTCGGCGGATCGTCTCGCGACGCGGCCACGTGGCTCAGTACTGGGAGCACGCGGCGTGAAGATCCGCGTCGGGCACCTCTATCCGGACCGGCTGAACATCTACGCCGACCGCGGGAACATCGCCGTTCTCGCGGCGCGGGCTGCGGCACGCGGGTACGAGCTCGAGGTGACACCGATCGGAATCGCCGACGCCGTGCGCCCGGGCGAGGCCGACCTCTTCTATATCGGCGGCGGCCAGGACCGCGAGCAGGCGCTCGTCGCGCCGGACCTCGTCGCCAAGGGCCCCGCGCTGCATGAGGCGGTCGACGCCGGCGCCGTCGTCCTCGCGGTGTGTGGCGGCTACCAGCTCCTTGGCCGCCATTACCGCGACCGCGCCGGCGCCGAGCTGCCCGGCATCGGCCTCCTGCCGCTCCACACGGTTGCGGGCGAGCGGCGAATGATCGGCGACGTGCTGCTCGACTGCGTCTGGGCAGGACGCACGCTCGCGGGCTTCGAGAACCACGCCGGCCGGACCGTCCTCGACGAGGGCGCCGAGCCGCTCGGCCGCGTGATCGCGGGCTTCGGCAACGACGGCACGTCCGGCTTCGAGGGCTGCCGCCTCGAGCGCGTCTACGGCACCTACCTCCACGGCCCGTTGCTCCCACGCAATCCGTGGCTGGCCGACCGCTTGCTGGCCGACGCGCTCGCGCATGCAACGGGCGAGGCGGTAGAGCTCGACCCGCTCGCGGACGAGCTCGAGGCGGAAGCGCACGCAGTCGCGGCGCGGCGCGCGCGCGACCGCGGCGGCCGTTACGAGTAGCCGCGCCGGACGACGACCTTCTCGCAGTCCTTCACGACGACGGCCAGCGGGTCGACGACACGGCGCCGAAGCGGGGTCCGCACCAGACCAGATAGGCGTCAGCGAGCCCAGAGCGAGCCGAGGTACACCGCCGGATCGCCCGGCCGCCAGCGCTGGACGAAGCGCTTGATCGGCGGGTGGACGACGATCTCCTCGAGCTCGTCCAGCGAGAAGAGCCGGGTGCCGCGGACGGCGGGGTCGTGGCTCTCGACGTCCTCGAGCGACCGGTCCGAGAGGTCGGCTCCGAAGATGATGTGGACGACGTGGCGGTCGTCCGGCGTCCAACCCGGCGCGATCGACTCGGCGACCGCGATCGGCCCCTCGAGCTGGAGCCCTTCCCAGAGGTCGAGCTCCTCGCCGAGTTCGCGCCGCAGCGCCTCTTGCAGCGTCTCCCCGCCTTCGACGCCGCCGCCCGGCAGGAGCCAGTACTCCTTGCCCGGCTTTTCCTGCCGGCAGAGCAGCACGCGCTCTTGCCAGCGCAGGAGGGCGGAGACGCGGACGCGCGGTTCTCCGCCCATTCAGTGTCTCGTCGAGCCGAAGCCGCGGACGCCTCGCTCCGACTCGGGCAGCTCGTCGACCTCGACGGGCTCGACTTCCGGGACCGGCAGGACGACGAGCTGGGCGATCCGCATGCCGGGCTCGACCACGAACGTCTCGCGCGGGTCGGTGTTCAGCAGCGCGACGCGCAGCTCGCCGCGGTAGCCGGAGTCGACGAGCCCGGGCGTGTTCACGATCGAGATGCCGTGCTTGGTCGCGAGTCCGGAGCGCGGCTGCACGAAACCCGCGTAGCCGTCGGGGATCGCGACTGCGAGGCCGGTGCCGACGAGCGCCCGCTCGCCCGGCCCCAGCTCGACGCGCTCGCACGCCGAGAGGTCGAGGCCGGCGTCGCCCGCGTAGGCGCGCGCGGGAACCACCGCGTCCGCTCGCAGCCGCTGCACCGGCAGCTCGATCAGGCCGTCTCCCGCTCCGCCTCGGCGACCAGGAAGCGCGCGTAGCGCCGCAGGTCGCGCCGCGGCAGCCGTGCGACCACGAGCACGCCCTCGGGCGTGTCCTCCCGCCGCTCGATCGGCGCGCCGAGCGCGTACAGCTCCGAGAGCGCCGCGCCGTCCGCGTACGGGAGCAGCAGCCGCACCAGCTCCCAGCGGCTCGCAAACTGCTCCGCGAGCCGCTCCTTCAGCGCTTCGAGGCCCTCGCCGGTCTGCGCCGAGACCTGCGGCGCGTCGGGGAATCGGTTCGCAAGCCGGCGCCGGCCGACTTCGTCGACGCGGTCGATCTTGTTCAGCA
Organism: uncultured Actinomycetes bacterium; assembly: GCA_963781435.1. Lineage (GTDB taxonomy): Bacteria > Actinomycetota > Thermoleophilia > Gaiellales > Gaiellaceae > PALSA-600. The sequence continues at coordinate 195,016 of CAWAGR010000022.1, forward strand.
CGAGCTGCACCGGCAGCTCTTCGGCACCGATCTCGTCGAGCACCTCCTCGACCGCGCGCACCATCCGGTCGAGCTCGTCCTCGTCGGCGGAGCCGTCGGCGACGTGCAGCACCACGTCGGCGACGAGCGTCTCCTCGAGCGTGGCCGCGAACCCCTCGACGAGCTGATGCGGCAGGCGGCGGATGAAGCCGACGGTGTCGGTGACGAGGTAGCGGCGCCCCTCGTAGTCGAAGGCGCGCGTCGTCGGGTCGAGCGTCTCGAACAGGCGGTTCTCGACCGAGACCTCGGCGCCGGTGAGCGCGTTCAGGAGCGTCGACTTGCCGACGTTCGTGTACCCGGCAAGGGCGATGGTCGGCGTTTGCGTCTCGCGGCGCTCCTTGCGGCGCGTCGCGCGCTGCTTCTCGAGCCCGACCAAGCGCTCCTTGAGCACCGAGATGCGGCGCCGTGCGAGCCGGCGGTCGGTTTCGAGCTGCGACTCGCCCGGGCCGCGCGTGCCCACCCCGCCGCCGAGGCGCTCGAGGTGCTGCCACATGCCGCGCATGCGCGGCAGGTTGTACTCGAGCTGCGCGAGCTCGACCTGGAGCTTGCCCTCGGCGCTGACGGCGTGCTGGGCGAAGATGTCGAGGATCAGCTGCGTGCGGTCGATCACGCGCGCCTCGAGCGTGTTCTCGAGGTAGCGCTGCTGGGCCGGCTCGAGCTCGTCGTCGACGAGCAGGCACTCGGCCTCGACCTCGGCGAAGCGCTCCTTCAGCTCCTCGAGCTTGCCCTTGCCGACGTAGGTGCGCTGCGCCGGCCGGGGCCGGTGCTGGAAGACGCGGCCGAGCGGCTCGACGCCCGCGGTGCGCGCCAGCTCCTCGACCTCGGCCAGCTCGGTGTCCGCATCCGCACCCTGGGCCAGTACCGCGAGGACGAAGCCGCGCTCCGGCTCGGGAACCGGGGCTCCGGGGAACGTGGAATCATCGAGTCGCATTATGCCCCCTCCCGCCTCACGCTCCGTTCTCGCGGAGCGCACGCTCGCGCTCGTCGACATCGCTTCCCCCTCGCGCGAGGAGGCAGCGGTCTACCGGCACGTGACGGCCGCGGTCCCGCTAGAGCGCGCCTACGACGACGGCGAGTCGGTGCTGTACGCGAAGCGCAGCGGCAAGCCGCTCGTCCTGCTCGCGGGCCACACCGACACGGTGCCGGCGCAGGACAACTGCCCGGGCCGGATCGAGGACGGCGCCGTCCACGGGCTCGGCGCCACCGACATGAAGGGCGGGCTCGCGGTGATGATCGAGCTCGCCCGCTGGGCGGCCGATGTCGAGCTGGCCTACGACCTGGGGCTCTTGTTCTTCCCGCGCGAGGAGCTCGGGCCGGCCGACAACCCGCTGCCGGGCGTCTTCGCGGCAACGCCGCTCGTGGACGAGGCGGCGCTCGTGATCTGCCTCGAGCCGACCGACAACACGCTCCAGCTCGGCTGCCTCGGAAACCTCGACGCGCGGCTCGTCTTCGAGGGCCGCTCGGCGCACTCGGCGCGGCCGTGGCTGGGCGTGAACGCGATCAAGCTCGCGCTCGAGGGGTTGCGCGGGATCCTCGATCTGGAGCCGCGCGACGCCGTCGTCGACGGTCTGCTCTTCCGCGAGGTGCTCAGCGTGACGCAGATCCACGGCGGGGTCGCGACGAACGTGATCCCGGCGCGCGTCGAGGCCACGCTCAACTTCCGCTACGCGCCGGACCGCACCCCGGCCGAGGCCGAGGCTCGTGTGCGCGAGCTCGCAGGGCGCGAGGTCGAGATCATGCAGAACTCACCGGCTGCGCACGTCGCCCGGCGCGACGGCCTCGTCGAGCAGTTGCGTCGCGTCGGCGACTTCGAGGTGCAGCCGAAGCAGGCGTGGACGAACGTCGCCGACTTCGCAGCGCGAGGCCTGGACGCGGTCAACTTCGGCCCGGGCGCGACGCGCTACGCGCACGCGGTCGACGAGCAGGTGGAGATCGCCGCGCTCGAGCGGTCGTTCGAGGCGCTGCAGCGCTTCCTGCTGGGCAGCGCCTAGCGTGCAGCTCTCCCCCATCCTCGCCGAACTCCAGCAGTACCCGTTCGCGCGGCTCGACGACTGGCGCGCCGAGGCCCGCGCCCGCGGAATCGACGTGATCGACTTCGGCGTCGGCGACCCGCGCGAGGTCACGCCCGGCGTTCATCCGCGACGCGCTCGTGGCCGGGATCGGCGAGCTCTCCTCCTACCCGCGCGCGGCCGGGCTGCCCGAGCTGCGCGAGGCGATCGCGGCCTGGATCGACCGCCGCTACGGCGTCTCAGTCGACGCGGACGTCGAGATCGTGCCGACGCTCGGCTCGAAGGAGGCGATCTTCTCCTTCGCGCAGGTCGCGGTCGGCGACCGCCGCGTCGTCGCCGTGCCGGAGCCCGCCTACCCCGTCTACGAGCGCGGCGCGCTCTTCGCCGGCGGCAGCGTCGTCACGGTGCCGTTGCGCGAGGAGACCGGCTGGCTGCCCGACCTCGACGCGTTCGACGCCTGGGACGAGCTGGCCGTGTTCTGGGTCTGCTACCCGAACAACCCGACCGGCGCGACGGCGCCGCTCTCGTTCTACGAGGAGCTCGCCGGGCGCGCGCGCGAGCACGGCTTCCTGCTCTGCTCGGACGAGGCGTACTCCGAGCTCTGGTTCGGCGAGGAGCCGGTCTCGGCGCTGCAGGTCGCCGACCGCGAGAACGTGGTCGTCTTCAACACGCTGTCGAAGCGCTCGTCGATGACCGGCTACCGCTCGGGTTTCGTGTGCGCGCCGCGCGAGAGGTCGCCGACGCGCTGCGGGCGTTCCGACCGTCGCTCGGAACGGCGCCGCAGGAGTTCGTCCAGCGTGCCTCGGTCGCCGCGTGGTCGGACGAGGAGCACGTCGATGCAGTGCGCGCGGTCTACCGCCGCAAGCGCGAGACGCTGCTGCCGGCCTCGAGGAGAAGGGCCTCCGCGTGGCCGGCGGCGATGCGACGTTCTTCCTCTGGCTCGCGGTGGAGGGATCGTCGGAGACGTTCGCAAGGCGGCTGCTGGAGCACGGCATCCTCGCCACCCCGGGATCGTTCTTCGGCCCGGCCGGCGAAGGCTACGTTCGGCTCGCGCTGGTCCCGACCCTTGACGAGTGCGAGCGTGCCGCGGGGATTCTCGGGGGTCTGCTCTAGCTGTTTACCCACGCACGCGTCCGGACGCTCGAGCGAAGGCGCACTCGCGCAGGGCGACTCGGGCGCGCCCGGAGCCAGACTCGGGGTAGGTGGTTCGACACATTCAGTTCACGACGCCTCCGCCGCCGCTCGCTCGAGGGCGTCGATGTCGATCTTCTTCATGCCGAGTATCGCCGCCATCACGCGCTGCGCCTTCTCCGAATCGGGGTCGCCGAGCAGCCGGGTCGCCGCCGTCGGGACGATCTGCCACGACAGCCCGAACTTGTCCTTCAGCCAGCCGCAACGGCCCTCCTCGCCGCCCTCGGAGAGCGTGCTCCAGTACATGTCGACCTCGTCCTGGGTCTCGCAGCTCACCTGGAACGAGATCGCCTCGTCGAAGGTGAACTGCGGGCCGCCGTTCAGGGCGGTGAACCTCTGCCCGTCGAGCTCGAACTCCACGATCATCACGGTCCCCGCAGGGCCCGGCCCGGCCTCGCCGTAACGGGCGACGTTCACGATCCGCGAGTTCGGGAACACCGAGGTGTAGAACGCCGCGGCTTCTTCACCTTGGGTGTCGAACCACAGGCATGGATTCATTCTCGGCATCTCGCTGTTCCTTTCTCCGGAGTCGATTTGACGCGCCGTTTTGGCAGACTCGTGCCGGTGGCGACGATGACAGATCTGGACGAGCTCGCGCTCGCCATGCCGGAGACGACGAAGGAGGTCTCCGAGGACGGCCGGCCGTCGTACCTCGTGCACGGGAAGATGTTCTGCTTCCATCGCGGCCTCCGGCGCGATGCCGTCGACCCGGACACCGGCGAGCGGCTCGACGACGTGCTCATGTTTCGTGTCGAGGACTTGGGCGTGAAGGAGCTGCTGCTCTCCGACGCCCGCGGCGTCTACTTCACGACGCCGCACTTCAACGGTTACCCCGCGGTGCTCGTCCGCATTCCGCAACTCGCCCGCTTCGATCGCGAGGAGCTACGTGACCTCGTCGTCGAGGCGTGGCTCACGCGCGCGAAGAAGCGCGTCGCGAAGGCCTGGCTCGACGAGCACGAGCCGGCCGGCGACTGATGGCACCTAGACGGGCTGGGCGTTCAGGTCCTTGATCCACCGCTGGCGCGCGACGAGCGGTCGGTAGCCGAGTCGTTCGTTGATCGCGAGCATGCCGAGGTTCTGCTCGGCGTTGTCGGTGAGGATCGACTCGATGCCGTGCTCGCTCGCCCAGCGAATCGTGGCGAGCTTCGCGAGCGTGGCCAGGCCACGCCGGCGGTGGGCGCGCGCCGTGCCCGTCTCCTCGTTGCGGGCCCGACGGGACTCGAGATCGACGCTCAGCAGCGCGAGCGAGACGGGCCGGCCGTCGCTCGCGACAATCGCGCTGGCGCCGGCGTGGAGGTCGGGAGCCCGGAGCAGGCTGTTCTGCCAGTCGTCGAACGAGACCGCATGAGAACCCGAGCTGCCCGGGATGTCGTCCCAAGCCTCGAGCGCGAGCTCGTAGACCGCGTGCATGTCGCCGACCGAGTCCAGAGTGGCAAGGCTGTAGCCGCCTTCCGCCGCCCGTCGCGTGCGTTGCGACAGCTCGTCGAGGCCGATCGTCCGTGGGTCGAGCACGGAGACGCGGTCGACGCGGTCGACGCGGAAGCCGCGTGCACGAAGAAACGCATCGCCCGAAGCGTCGTCGACGACATCGCTGAAGCACGAGTGCACGCCGAGTCCCGCGATGTGCTGTTCGACGAGATCCCAGAGCGCGCTGCCAATGCCGCGCCCCCGAGCTTCGGGAACAACGCCTGCCCATGCGTACGCATCATTGGGCAAGCGCCACCAACGCCGTATCGCGGCCGCGTAGCCGACGATCCCGTCCTGGTCGGCGACCCACCGCGCGGCATCGGCTCGCTCGGGCTCCGATTCCACGTCGTACCTCACCCCACGCTCGGTGTAGAGGTTGTCGCCGCGAAGCCGGCGCAACAGCTCGGCCACCGCGCCGAAGTCGTCCGAACGAAGCTCTCGAATCACGCGAGCGCTCTCGGTCGCGCAGCGGCCCTCAGGGGCGTGGCTGCTGCTCCTGATGGACCGGCGGCGGCTCGCAGGCGCCCGACTGCGGCTCGCCCTCGCAGCAGCCGAGCTTGAAGCGGCAGCGCGGGCACTGCCACGTTCCGTGCCGCCACTCCATGTCGGCGTGGCAGCGCAAGCACCGCTCGGTCATCGCAACTCACCGTAGGCCGGCGCTCGGACGTTGCTCGCCGCACGCGGCGGCGGTTCTGCGACGATCCGCCGCGTGACGACCGAGGAGACGATCGCAGCCCTCGACCGCGGCGAGGTGCGCGTCGCCGAGCCCGCGGGCGACGACTGGGTGGTGAACGAGGATGTGCAGGCGGCGATCCTCGACTACTTCCGCTCGCGTCAGATGGAGCCCCGGGAGGTCGGGCCGTTCTCCTACCACGACAAGATCCCGCTCAAGACCGGGTACGCGGAGCTGGGCGTCCGCGTCGTGCCACCGGCGGTTGCGCGCTACGGCTCGTTCCTCTCGCGCGGGGTGATCCTGATGCCGTCGTATGTGAACATCGGGGCGTGGGTCGGGCCGAACACGATGGTCGACACGTGGGCGACCGTCGGTTCCGGCGCTCAGATCGGCGCGGACGTGCACCTTGCGGGCGGCGTCGGCATCGGCGGCGTGCTCGAGCCGCCGGGCGCGCGGCCGGTGATCGTCGAGGACGGCTGCTTCATCGGCTCGCGCTGCATCGTCACCGAGGGCGTTCGCATCGGTCGCGAGGCCGTGCTGGCGCCGAACGTGTCCTTGACGGCGTCCGTGCCGGTGATCGACGTCACGGGCCCGGCGCCGGTCGAGCACCGCGGCTACGTGCCGCCGCGCTCGATCGTGGTGCCCGGGACGCGCCCGAAGGAGTTCCCGGCCGGGACGTACCACCTGAGCTGCGCTCTCATCATCGGCCGGCGTACGGAGTCGACGAACCTCAAGACCTCCCTCAACGAGGCATTGCGCGAGTACGAGATCGGCGGTTAGATCGCCTAGATCGCCCCGCGCAGGACCACCCATCTGGGGTGTTGACTTCTCGGGATACCTGTGGATTAGTTCCCATCAGCCAGTTCAAGGCGGGTGCTGCGGCCGTTCAGGCGCACGTTGTTACCTGGCAGCAAGGGGCCCCCCGACTCAAAGGAGAGCGCGAGGCATGAGCAGCCAGCATGCGCGAAGCCTACGAGGCCGGCGATTCCTCGTTGCGGCAGTCGCAACAGCAGTAGGAGTCGTCGTGGTGGCGTCGATCGCCTACGCGAAGCCGGCGGCGTCCACTTCGGTCATCAAGGCCTGCGCCGCGAAGTCCAATGGTGCGCTGCGAATGGCCTCGTCGTGCAAGTCCGACGAGAAGCCGGTCAGCTGGAACTCGACCGGTCCTGCCGGCCCGAGCGGTCCTGCGGGTAAGGCCGGGCCTGCCGGTAAGACGGGAGCTGCGGGGAAGGCGGGAGCTGCGGGGCCCGCCGGGCCTGCCGGGCCTGCCGGTCCCGCCGGCCCTGTGGGCGCCGCCGGGCCCGTCGGCGCCGCTGGGCCTGCCGGTCCGGCCGGCGCGAACGGCGCCACCGGTGCGACGGCGCATCGGTGCGACTGGGCCTCCGGTGCGACCGGGGCTGCCGGTGCGACCGGGGCTGCCGGTGCGACCGGGGCTGCCGGTGCGACCGGGGCCGTCGGGCCCACCGGTCCCTCGGGCGGGCCTATCGGCCCGACTGGAGCCACCGGCGCTACCGGACCGGTAGGTCCGACCGGGCCGACTGGGGCCGCTGGGCCGACGGGCGCCACGGGAGCAACCGGTGCAGCGGGGCCGACCGGGGCGACAGGGCCTGCTGGGCCGACGGGCGCCACGGGAGCAACCGGTGTCGCGGGACCGACCGGCGCGACCGGCGCAACGGGCGCGACCGGCGCAACGGGTGCCACGGGCCCGACCGGCGCGACCGGAGTGGGCGCGACAGGACCGACGGGCGCCACCGGGCCCACGGGCCCCTCCGGCGGACCCGTCGGGCCAACCGGGCCCACCGGCCCGGCCGGGTCCACCGGGTCGGCTGGAGCGACCGGTGCCGCCGGGCCGACCGGCGCCACGGGAGCGGCCGGTGCGACCGGGCCTAGCGGTCCGGCCGGGGCGACCGGGCCGGCTGGAGCGACCGGTGCCGCCGGGCCGACCGGCGCCACGGGAGCGGCCGGTGCGACCGGGCCTACCGGGCCGGCGGAGCGACCGGGCCGGCTGGAGCGACCGGGCCGGCTGGGCCGACCGGCGCAACTGGGGCAACCGGCGCCGCCGGACCGACTAGCAGCACCATCACGCCTGGTACGCCAGTGACGTCCGAGCGGGGGCTCAACGCGGACACCACCGTGATCACCGCTACAGCGACGTGCCCTGCCGGGAAGATCCTGATCGGCGGCGGCGGAAGGATAACGACGACGGATACATCGCCCTCCGTCGCCGAGCTGCACAGTCGTACCCAAGCAGCAGCACGACCTGGACGGTCGTCGGGATGATCTGGGAGTTGTCTCGATCCCACCGGGCAGACGATGACGGCCCAGGCCTACGTCGTCTGCACGACCTGACGGGTAGTTGACCCTCCAGGGGGACGAGGTGCGCTTGCGCTCCTCGTCCCCCCTCCCTATCGTCGCCGGGCGATGAAGGACACGCGCGCCGCCGGGGACGAGCAGTGAGCGCGCTCCGCCTGCGACCGAGCCGCCCGATGCTCGTGTGCGTGCTGATCTTCACGCTCACCGGCATCCAGCTCGTGCTGCTCGCGACGGAGGCGCCCTTCCAGGCGATTGCGGTGGCGGCGGCGATCGCCGGATTCGCCTTCGCATTCGGGAGCGTGATCTACGAGACGGCCCTTCAGCGCTGGATCGCGCCCGACAAGCTCTCGCGCGTGAGCTCGTTCGACTGGCTGGTCGCGATGTCGGTGCTCCCGATCGGCTACGCAATCGCCGGGCCCGTCGCCGAGGCGATCGGCGTGTCGACCTACCTGTGGATCGGCGCCGTGTGGGTGGTCGTGAGCGCGATTGGGGTCGCCCTCGTGCCCAGCGTGCGCAACCTCCAGACTGAGCGGACGCTCGAGCACGAGCCCGCTCCGGCCGTCGGCTAGGAGACCCGCTCGGCCGGGCCGGTCAGGAACGCGCGGTCGCCCACGATCCGAACCGACAGCTTGCCCCCCGGGAAGTGGATCGTCGCCGGGCTGACGCCGAGAGCGGCGGCGACCGCGACCGCGCTCGTGCCCGACGAGCCCGTCTCGCCCACGCCGCGCTCCCAGACCCGCGCCTCGATCTCGCCTGCGCCGAGGCGGCTGCGCCACCTGCACGTTCGTCCGCTGCGGGAAGCGGGGGTGCGTCTCCAGCAGCCGCCCGATCCGGAGCAGCTCGCCCGGGTCGCCCTCGACGACCGCGTGCGGGTTGCCGACGTCGACCGGGATGAAGCGGATCCCTTCGACCTCCTCGGGCTCTCCGACGTCGACCAGGCCGAGGTCCTGCTCGACCAGCCCGCCGCCGAGCATCCGGGCGGTCACCTCGCGTGGGCCGACCTGCACCGTCACGACCTCGGCGCCGGTCTGCTCGGCGAGCCAGCGTGCGGCGATCCTCGTGCCGTTGCCGGACAGCTCGGCCTGCGAGCCGTCGGGGTTCCAGATCACGAGCTCGAGCCAGTCCTCCCCGCGCGCAGTGACCTCGAGGATCCCGTCGGCGTCGCCGACTTCTGCGCGCACGGCCTCGGCCGTGAGAGGCTCCTCAGCGATGAGGTAGACGTTCCCCTGCGCCTGCCAGCGCGACGATCTCATCGGCGAGCACCTCCGTTGGACGGGCAGCGTCGAGCGTAGCCGCGTCCGGCAGGCGGCGGAGCCACTTACGCTGGTAGCGGGCGAGCCGCCGGCTCGCGTTCACGACGGACTCGACGGCCTCGTCCAGCGGCAGCGTCGCGAACGGCTCCAGACCGAGCACCTTGCGGGCGGTCTCCGAGAGCTCCTGCGCCCACGCCGCCACCGCCTCCGCAACCACTCCCTCGCTCGACCTGCTTGGCCACGCGTGCCTCGATGCGGAGGTACGAGCTCCGCCGTCTCGATCTCGAGCCCGATGAGCGTCGTCGGGTGCCGCATGTCGTCGCTCCAGAGCCGATCGCGGGCCGGCGCGAGCGAGGTGCCGGCGTCGGCGAGCTCGAGCGCACGTACGACGCGACGTCGGTCGTTCGGGTGCACGCGCGCCGCCGCCGCGGGATCGCGCTCCACGAGCAGCGCGTGCGTCCGCTCGGGCCCGAGCCGGTCGTAGATCCGCGTCCAGCGCTCGCGCTCTCCGGGCGCCGGCGGCGGCGGCAGCTCGAGCGACGACAGTGCCGCTCGCAGGTAGAGGCCGGTGCCGCCGACGACGATCGGCGTGCGACCGGCAGCGAGGATCGAGTCGATCTCCCCGTGGGCGAGCCGCTGGTACTCGCCGACGGAGACGTCGTCGGTGAGCGGCACGATCCCGACGAGTCGCGCCGGGTAGGCCGGCGCCGCCGTGAGGATAGGCAGGCCCGCGTACAGCGCCGCCGAGTCGGCCGAGACGACCTCGGCGTCGAGCCGGTCGAGAAGCGAACGGGCGACGGCGGACTTGCCGCTCGCGGTCGGGCCGTAGATCGCGACGACGCGGGCGTTCGCCGCGTTACGCACCAGCGCCGGCGGGTGACTTGAAGTCGTGCTCGATCCCGTCCTCAGGGCCCACGGCGAGCGGGCGATCCTCCTCGGGATGCTCCGCGCGCCATTCGCGGAACCACTGCACGGCTCTCGGAATCCCCTCGTCGAGCGGCGTCTTCGGCTCCCACCCGAGGAGATCGTGCGCCTTGCGGATGTCGGCGACGTAGCGCGTCACCTCACCGACGAGCGACGGCGCCTCGGTGATCTGCGGCTCGACACCGAGCTCGGCGGCGATCAGCTCGGCGGCGCGCACGAGCGTGTTGCCCTGGCCGTAGGCGAGGTTGATCGTCTCGTTCGCAACGCGCCCGTCGTGTAGCCGCTCGATCCCGCGGGCGATGCCGTCGACGCAGTCGTCGATGTAGGTGAAGTCGAGCACCTTCTCGTCGCCGCCGTAGACGGTGATCGGCTCGCCGCGGCTCATCTGGTGCATGAACAGCGGCAGCACGCGCTCCATGCGCTGGAGGTCGCTGTCGTAGCGGCCGTAGACGTTCGAGAAGCGGAAGACGACGTACTCGAGCCCGTAGCAGCGCGCGTAGGAGTAGATGAACGCCTCGGAGGTGATCTTCGAGGCGGAGTACGGGCTCTCGGTGTAGGCAAAGTCGGCCGACGCCTCGCCGTACTCCTCGAAGCGGTGCACGTCGCCGTAGACCTCGCGCGTCGAGGAGAAGACGAGCGGGAGCCGGAGCTCTCTGCAGTACTCGAGGACGTTGAAGGTCATGATCGCGTTCTCGAGCGCCCGGTGCGGTTGGCGGACGAGCTGGTGCACCTTGGCGTGCGCGGCCATGTGGACGACGAGGTCGACCTCGGGGTACTCGACGCCGTCGATGCCTCCGCGGAAGGCGGGATAGTGGCCGGCAAGATCCTGGAGCAGGTACTCGAACGCGTCCGTCCACGTGTTCGAGCGCTTGTCGACGCCGAAGACCCAGTGGCCATCCTGCTGGAGGCGCAGCGCAAGGTTGGTGCCGATCTGGCCGGACGAGCCGGTGAGGAGGACGCGCATGGCCTAACCCTGCCAGAGCGCGAGGACGTGCATGCGACTAGGCAGGAACGAGCGCCTCTTGGCGACCGCGCAGCGTGGTCGAGGTGGCGGATTCGATCGCGACCCGCACGAGCTCGCCGGCCGCGGCGGTGCCTGCGAAGTTGACGGTCGTGTTGCGGCGTGTTCGGCCTCGGAGCAGCGTCTCGTCGGTGCGCGACGCGCCCTCGACGAGCACCTCTTCGGTCCGGCCCACTCGAAGCTCGTTCCGCTCGCGGGCGAGCCGCTGGGTCAGCTCGACGAGCCGCTCCATGCGCTCGATCTTGGTCTCGTGCGGGACCTGTTCGGTCATCGCGGCGGCTTCGGTTCCCTGCCGCGGCGAGTAGACGAAGGTGAAGGCGCTGTCGAAGCCGACCTCCTCGACCACCTCGAGCGTCTGCCTGAAATCGTGCTCGGTCTCGCCGGGGAAGCCGACGATGATGTCGGTGCCGAAGGCGACATCCGGGATCGCGGCGCGCATCGTCGCGACGAGGTCGAGGTATCGCTCGCGCGTGTAGGTGCGACGCATCGCCTTGAGGATGCGCGAGGAGCCGGACTGGAGCGGCAGGTGCACGTGCTCGCAGACGGTGTCGCACTCGGCGATCGCGGCGATCACCGGCTCGCGGAAGTCTTTCGGGTGCGGGCTCGTGAAGCGGATGCGCTCGATCCCGTCGACTGCGTCGCACGCGCGGAGCAGCTCGCCGAACTCGGTGCGGATCTCGGGCGCGAGGTCGCGGCCCCAGGAGTTGACGTTCTGGCCGAGCAGCGTGATCTCCTTCACGCCGGCGCGGGCGAGCTGCGTCACCTCGGCGAGGATGTCGCCCGGGCGGCGGCTCTGCTCGCGCCCGCGCACCGACGGCACGATGCAGTACGAGCAGGTCGAGTTGCAGCCCATCGAGACCTGCACCCAGGCCTGGAACGGCCGCTCTCGATGATGCGGCAGCGTCGCGGCGAAGCCGCGGTCGTCGAGGCCGAAGGCGCCGCGCGCGACGCCCTGCCCGCCGGCGCCGAGCCAGTCGCCGAGGTGCGCGATCGAGCCTGGGCCCGAACGCGACGTCGACCTCCGGATAGAGCTCGAAGATGCGCTCGCGCTGCGCCTCGGCGTAGCAGCCGCCGACCGCGATCACGCGCTCCGGGTCGACGCGTTTGCGCGCGATCGCGTCGCCGAGGTAGGCGGCGAGCTTCGTGTCGGGCTTCTCGCGGATCGTGCACGTGTTGAAGACGACGACGTCGGCGTCAGCGGGCGTGGGTGCCTCCCCGAGCCCGAGCTCCTCGAGCAGGCCCTTGATCCGCTCGGAGTCGTGGGCGTTCATCTGGCAGCCGAACGTGGTGACGAAGTAGCGGCGGGACACTCCGGTTAGCGTAGCCGTGTTGGCGCGACGATCCCGAGCTCGCCGGGACGCCGACGGGTGTCGGTCCATCGGGAGAGGATCGACTACGGGTACCATCGACTACGGCCGCCGACGAAGGCGAGCCGTTACGGTCTTCGAAGACCTCGGGCGAATCGCCTGAGGTCTTTTTTCGTTCCCGAGACAGGAGGTTGCCCTTGCCAGCCCTTACGACAGCTCGCGTGCTCACCGTCGACGACGACCCGATCGTTCGCGCCGATCTTCGTCTCATCCTCGAAGACGCAGGCTTCGAGGTGTGCCCGGACGCCCGCGACGGAGTCGAAGCAGTCGAGCTCGCCCGCGCTCACCGGCCCGACCTGATCCTGATCGACCTGACCTTGCCGAGGGTCGACGGGATCGAGGCGACTCGCCAGATCCTGCGCGAGCGCGACGTGCCGGTCGTCGCCCTGACCGGCCACCCCGGCGGCGACTTCGTCGAACGCGCACTCGCGGCGGGTGCTGCTGCGCATGTTGTGAAGCCGTTCGACGAGGCTCAGTTGGTCGGGACGATCACCGGTGTCCTGGAAGAGGCGCGCACCGAGGCAGAGACTCGGCATCACCTGCTGATGATCGAGTCCATGCTGCGCGACGGACATTCCGAGGCCGAGATCACCGAGTCGCTCACCGCGTCCCAGACCGATGACGCCGAGCGGCGGGGCGCTGAGAACTCCGTCGGCGGGAATTGGCTGCGGGCGGCGTTCAGCCCTCGGCGGGCGCGAGCGACTCCAGATCGCCGAGCGCAGCCTCGATCGACTCGGCGGCGAAGCCCTTGGTGGCGAGCCGGCGAACCGTCTTCGTGCTGCGGCCGCGCTCCTCGACGATCTCTTGGGCGCGCTCGTGCTCGGCCGGGAGCGAGCCGACGGCGGACGCGATCTCGGCCGGGGCGAGCCCCTGGCGCTCGAGGTCGTAGCGGATGGCCGCATCGCCGTAGCCTCGCGCCGCGAGCGTCGCGGCGCGCCCGGTGGCGAAGCGGGCGTCCTCGACGTAGCCTGACCGCTCGAGCGTCGCGAGTGCCTCCGCCCGCTCCTGGGGCCGGACGCCTCGGCGCTCGAGCTTTGCCTCGAGTTCGGCGCTCGAGTGGTCGCGCCTGGCGAGTGCGCCCGTGGCGATCGCGAGCGCCTCGACCCGCCGCAGCTCACTCCGCAGCTCCCGCGCCCGCGACCGGTCGAGCTCGGTTCCGACGGCGAGCCGTGCGCCAATGACGGCTGCTGCCGGCAGGATCCGCCACGGCTCGCCGTCGAGGTCGACGCGCACACGGCCGCGCGGAGCGGCGACGAGCGCCGTCACGCGCGGTGCCACGTCCGTCCTTACGCCGCCGCGGTCGCGGCTTCCTCTTCCACCTCGACCGGCGTCGCCTCGACCGCCTCCACCTGCGGCAGCAGCCGGGCGGAGACGATCTGCCCGGGAGCCATCGCGCTCTGGATCCCCTGGAGGATCTGCTGGACGAGGTCGGGGTGCTCCTTGAGGAAGGCGGTCGCGTTCTGGCGGCCCTGCCCCAGGCGCTCGTCACCGAAGCTGAAGTACGAGCCGGACTTCTGCACGATCTTCCGGTCGAGCCCCGTGTCGAGGACGGTGCCCTCCCAGGAGATGCCCTCGCCGTACATGATGTCGAACTCGGCCTGCTTGAACGGCGGCGCGACCTTGTTCTTCGCCACCTTGACCCGGACGCGGTTGCCGATCGCCTCGACGCCGTCCTTGAGCGTCTCGATGCGGCGGATGTCGAGCCGGACCGACGAGTAGAACTTGAGCGCGCGGCCGCCCGGCGTCACCTCGGGGTTGCCGAACATGACGCCGATCTTCTCGCGGAGCTGGTTCGTGAAGATGCAGATCGTGTCGGTGCGGTTGAGCGTGCCGGCGAGCTTGCGGAGGGCCTGCGACATCAGCCGTGCCTGGAGGCCGACGTGCGAGTCGCCCATCTCGCCTTCGATCTCGGCCTTCGGCGTCAGGGCGGCGACCGAGTCGATCGCGACCACGGCGAGCGCGCCCGAGCGGATGAGGAGCTCGGTGATCTCGAGCGCCTGCTCGCCGGTGTCGGGCTGGGAGACGAGCAGCTCGTCGATGTTGACGCCGATCCGCTTCGCGTACGTCGGGTCCATCGCGTGCTCGGCGTCGATGAAGGCGCGATGCCGCCGCGCCGCTGGGCCTCGGCGATCACGTGGTAGACGAGCGTCGTCTTGCCCGACGACTCGGGGCCGAAGATCTCGACGATCCGGCCGCGCGGCAGGCCGCCGATGCCGAGCGCGAGGTCGAGGGAGAGCGATCCCGTCGAGATGGCGCCGACCGAGACGTGCGCCTGGTCGCTCATCTTCATCACGGCGCCCTTGCCGAAGTTCCGCTCGATCTGGCCGAGGGCGACATCCAGAGCCTGCTCGCGATCCACCTTCATCAACCTCCCACTCTCTCAGCGACTCAATTCAGTGATCTAGCGCAACGATTTCGAGGACCTCGTACTGGGCCCCACCGGGCCGTAGCCTTGAGATGTAAACAGCCGCGTCGGACGGCGACTCGACCGTCGCCGCAGCTCGGGCAACGGCGGGTGGAGGCGCGGCCGCTCGCGGAATCTGAGCACCGTGACGTGTGGAAGCCACGGCCGCCCAACGCCAGCCATTGGGCGCCGGTAGACGCCGAGCTCCTCGAGCAGCCCGTGCAAGCGCTCGGCAAGCGCCGTTGCACGCCCTCCCTCGTCGTCGAAGGTGAGCATCCCGACGCTTCGCGTCTCGCGGTAGCCGCGCACGCGGAGTCGAAGTTCGGGAAGCCGAAGATCGTGGGCGCCGGCGGCGGCGGAGCGAAGCGCGGCGACGATCGACGGGAGTTCGGCGGCGGGCCGGTTGCCGAGGAAGGCCAGGGTGACGTGGAGGTTCGCAGGCGGAACGAGTCGGCCGCCGCGCAGCTCTCGTTGCTGCCAGGAAACGAGGGCGTCGATCGCCTCGTCGGGGAGGCGAAGTGCGCAGAAGAGCCGAAGCCGATCGCTGGACAGCTCATTGGCATCCACGCTAGCGAGGAAGGTGTGACGTGTCTGTCACGTCTCTGTGACAAGTGTGCGAACAAGGTGCAGCGCGGCGACCGCCGCCCGCGCGCGCACCGTCTCGCGGTCGCCGGGCACGGTGAAGTCGGCGGCGCGCTCGCCGTGCGGCCCCGCAACGTGCAGGTGGACGAGCCCGACGGGCTTCTCCGGCGTGCCGCCGCCCGGGCCCGCGATGCCCGTCACGGCCACGGCCAGATCTGCTCCGAGCCGCGCCCGGGCGCCGTGCGCCATCGCCGCCGCAGTCTCCGCCGAGACCGCGCCGTGCTCGCGCAGCACCTCCGCCGGAACGCCGAGCGCCGCTGCCTTCACCTCGTTCGCGTACGCGACCACTCCCCCGAGGAAGACGTCGCTCGAGCCCGGCACGGACGTCAGCCGCGCCGCGACGAGCCCGCCCGTGCACGACTCGGCCGTCGCGAGCGTCAGCCCGCGTTCGCGGCACAGCGAGAGCACGAGCTGCTCGGTCGGGGTGGCGTCACGTGCGAACACGAACCGCTCGAGCGGCACGACGAGCGCCGCCTCCAGCGCGTCGGCGCGCGCCTCGGCGCCAGGCTCGACGACGAGGTCGACGTGGATCTCGAAGTCGCGTGCGCAGATCGTCGCCTCCACCCCGTCGCCGTCGCCGCCGGCTGCGGCCAGCGCATCTGCAACGGCCGACTCGGACACGCCGTACACACGCAGTACGCGCCGCTCCGGCGGCTGCGCGCGCTCGAGCAGCCGTACGAGCGGCTCCGTCTCGAGCGCCACCGGCCAGAGAGAACGCAACTCGCGCGGCGGGCCTGGCAGCGTCACCGCCACGCAGTCGGCCAACTCGAGCACGAGGGCCGGCGCCGTGCCGGCAAGACCCGCAACGACGGCGCCCTCCGGCACCGACGCTTGCTTGTGGACGCCCGCCGCGAACTCCTTGTACGGGCGACGGAGGCGCAGCGCGACCTGGCGCGTCCACGTCTCGATCCGCGCCGAGAGCGCCTCGTGTAGGACGAGCGGCCGCCCTGCCGCGCGCGCGAGCAGCTCGACCGTCCGGTCGTCGTGCGTCGGGCCGAGCCCGCCGGAGACGACCAGCAGGTCGTGCTCGAGCCCCTCTCTTAGCGCCCGCTCGAGCTCGTGCGGCGCGTCTCCCACGATCCGCACCTCGACCGGGTCGATCCCGAGCGAGAGCAGCGACTGCGCGAGGAAGGGTCCGTTTCGGTCGGTGCGGTCGCCGCGCACGAGCTCCGAGCCCGTGACGAGGATCGCTCCCCGGAGCCGGTCAAGAGCGCGGCCGGCTCAGCCCGCCTGCCACCCGTTCGGCGTGACCGTGAGCACCCTCGGGCGGTAGCCGGCGAGGTGCACGCGCTTGCCGCCGACCGTGATCGCGAGGTTCTCGGGGTGGCTCACGTCGAGCCAGTAGCTCTTGCCCTTGAACGGCTGCGTCTCGCCCTTCGCGATCGTCCCCTGGAACACCACCGGCCCGCCCGGACCGCCCCGGTGGATGGCGACGTACGAGGCGCCGCGGACGCCTTTGACCGTGAGGTAGGCGGCCGGCACCCGCGCGACCTGCGCCGTGCCGCCCGTTCGCTTGACGCGCTTGACGGCCTCGTCGCTGCCGGACGACTTCCACGCGCTGATCACGACGACCGTCACGAGCGCGATCGCGGTGAGGGCGATCAGCACGATGTTCGTCTCGAAGCGGCGGCTGCGGCGCTGCGGGCGCACCGAGGAGCGACGCGGGCGCAGCTCGTAGTCGTCGGTGACGAAGCGCGAGTTGAACTCGTCGACGTAGAGCTGGCCGTCGAGGCCGAGGTAGTCCGCGTAGGTGCGGAGAAATCCCTTGACGTACGTCTCGGAGGGCAGGAGCTCGAACCGCTCGTCTTCGAGCGAGCGCAGGTACTTGCCGCGGATCTTCGTCGCCTGCTCGGCCTGCGCGAACTCGATCCCGCGGCGGGTCCGTGCTTCCCGAAGGCTGTTGCCGATCTCGAACAAGGGGCCAAGCGTAGCCGCTACGAGGAAGCGCGCAAGACGCCGTAGAAGGCCAGTGCGAGCCCGCCCGTCACCGCGACGTAGACGCCCGACCAGGCTGCGAGCCGCGCGGCCCGCACGAGCCCCCCGCCCGCCCGCCGCACGCTGCGCTCGAAGCGGAGGCGCGCCCGCCGGGAAACGGCGACCGCGGCCAGCCCGAGGACGAGCGCGACGGGCACGGCCACGAGCTCCGCTTCGAGGAGGCTGATCTCCGGTCGGAGCGCCGAGACGAGCGCCGCGACCGGGATCGCGGCGCAGCGCGAGGACCCCCAGCAGAGCGCGGCTCGCCGGGCTCAGGCCGTTCTACTGCCTGACATACGGCTTGCCGTCGGCGGCCGGCGGGACGGTGCGGCCGACCACACCGGCGACGGCGATCAGCGTGAGGATGTACGGCAGCGCCTGGAAGAGCGTCGCCGCCTGGGCCGAGTAGATGTCGAGGCGGTACGCGAGCGCGGTCGAGAAGCCGAAGAGCAGCGCCGCGTAGAACGTGCCGAACGGGCGCCAGGCGCCGAAGATCATCGCCGCGAGCGCGATGAAGCCGCGGCCGGCGGTCATGTTGTCGGTGAACGCGCCGCCGCCGAAGCCGATCGAGAGGTACGCGCCGCCGAGCGCGGCGAGCACGCCCGAGAGCACGACCGCGCCGTAGCGGACCGCGTAGACGTTGATCCCGACCGTGTCGGCCGCGCGCGGGTGCTCGCCGCAGGCGCGGATGCGCAGGCCGATCGGCGTCTTGAAGAGGACGATGTAGGAGACGATCACGAGCAGGAAGCTGAGCCAGACCATCAGGTTCAGGTCGCCGATCGCCGGCCCGAGGAACCGCCAGTCCTCGACGTACGGGAATCGTGATGTTCGGGATCGACGAGATGCCGACCGGCACGTCCTGGCCGTGGTAGAGCTGGAAGAAGAAGTAGCCGGTGATGCCGAGCGCGAGGAAGTTGACCGCGACGCCGGACACGATCTGGTCGGCCCGCAGGTGGATCGAGAAGATAGGCGTGCACGAGCGCCAGCAGACCGCCGGCGAGCATCGCGGCGAGGAGGCCGACCACCCAGCTCCCGCCCTTGTCGGCGCCGTAGACGCCAAAGAAGGCGCCCATCAGCATCATCCCCTCGAGGCCGATGTTCACGACGCCGCTGCGCTCGGAGAACATGCCGCCGATGCCGGCGAAGACGAGCGGCGTCGAGAAGACGAACATCGACGCGATCAGATCGGGGCGGAAGACGATGTTCAGGTTCTCGGCGCTCGACTGGATCGCGAGGAAGCCGAGGCCGATTCCGGCGAGGCCCGAGGCGACGGCCCACCACCCGAGCCGGCGCTCGCCGCGCGTCGCCGCCCAGATCCCGCACGCAACCGCGAGCGATGTCCGACGAACACCGACCAGACGATCGACCGCGCCTGATCGGCGGGATCGTCAGGAAGCAGGCGACGCCGCCGAGCAGAACGCCGACGGTGCCGACCGTCCGCGTTGCGCGCAGGCGCACCCACCGGCGCGTGTCGCCGAAGCCGGTGCCGGTCGCTCATGTCGCCGCCGCCTCCGGCTCGCTCGCGCTTCCGGCGACGCGCGCTTGCGGGCGTTCCAGACCGAGAGGATGAGCAGGTCGGCGCCGACGAAGAGCACGATCAGCCCCTGGATGATGTAGGTGAGGTTGCTCGCGAGCGCCGGATCGATCTCGCCGGACTGGAGGCCGTGGGTCGTGCCGAAGAGCAGCGCGCCGAAGAGGAACGCGCTCAGGCCGACGCCGACGGCGGTGTTTCGGCCGAGCAGGGCGACCGCGATCCCGAGGAAGCCGACCGCGGAGACGGGGATGTCGGAGACTCCGAAGCGGTAGAGGTAGCCGAGCATGTCGAGGCCACCCGCGAGGCCGGCGAAGGCGCCCGAGATCGCCATCGCACGGATCAGGTTCTTGCGCACGCTGATCCCGCCGTACTGCCGCCGCCTCGGGGTTGAAGCCGACCGCGCGCACCTCGTAGCCGAGCGTCGTGCGGTTCAGGATCAGCCAGAAGACGACGAGCGCCGCGAGCGCGACGAAGAAGCCGATGTGCAGCCCCTGCAGCTCCTGCTCGCCCCAGAACACCGGCAGCCTCGCCCCCTCGACGACGTCGTTCGAGATCGGCACCGCCTCGTTCGCGCCTCTGGAGCGGACCGCCGGCGCCGACGAGGTAGATCCCGACCCAGATCGCGATCCAGTTGAGCATGATCGTCGAGATCACCTCGTGGGCGCCGACGCGTCGCCTTCAGGAAGCCGGCGATCCCGGCCCAGAGCGCGCCGGCGAGCGTCGCGGCCACGATCCCGATCAGGACGTGCGGCAGCGTCGACATGCTCGACCCACGAGCGTAGCCGATCCAGATCGCGACGTAGACAGCCGACGAAGTACTGGCCCTGGCCGCCGATGTTGAACATCCCGCAGCGGAAGGCGAACGCGACCGCGAGCCCGGTGAGGATCAGCGTCGTCGTCTGCAGCATCGTCTGCGAGAGGTTGTAGGCGGCCGTGTCGAACGTGTCGGTCGTCGGATGGAAGAACCAGTTCAGGCCGGCGCCGTTGAAGATGTCGCGGTAGGTGACGAGCGGGTTGTGGCCGGTCGCGGCCACGACGCGCCGCCGATCAGGAACGCGACGAGGGCCGTCACGCACCGGCACGACGATGCCGCCGGCCCGCTGGCCGAGCCACATCCGTCGCGCGCGAGCGTGGCGCCGCGGGCTCGTCGTCGGCTCGGGCGCCGGCTGCCGGGGCCGGCCGGCGCTCCGTCGTCGGCCTGCGCCGGGTCGCTCCGTCGCGGTCACGCCGCAGCTTCCTTCCTGCGCCCGCCGAGCATCTCGAGGCCGAGTCTCCTGCTCGGTGACGTCCGGCGAGTGCTCGCCGACGATCTCGCCCTCGTACATGACGAGGATCCGGTCGGAGAGCGACATCACCTCCTCGAGCTCGAGCGAGATGAGCAGGATCGCCCGCCCCTCGTCGCGCTCCTCGACGAGCCGCCGGTGCAGGTACTCGATCGCGCCCACGTCGAGGCCGCGCGTCGGCTGGGCGGCGATCAGCACCTTCGGGTCGCGCGCGACCTCTCGCGCGACGACGACCTTCTGCTGGTTGCCGCCCGAGAGGCCGCCCGCGCGCGTCAGCGGGCCGCCGCCGCGCACGTCGAACTCCTTGATCAGCCGTCTTCGCCGCGCTCGACCAGCCGGCCCGGGAACAGCCAGCCCCATTTCGCGTCCGGCGGCTTCGCGTAGTCGTGGAGCGCGATGTTCTCGGCGATCGAGAACTCGAGCACGAGGCCGCGTCGCTGGCGGTCCTCCGGGATGTGGCCGACGCCGGCGTCGAGCATCCCGCGCGCGCTCGTGCCGCTGCAGCGTCCCGCCCGGCGACCTTGATCGCGCCGGCTCTGCGGCCCGGCGGAGGCCGGTGATCGCGTCGATCAGCTCGCGTCTGGCCGTTGCCGTCGACGCCGGCGATGCCGACGATCTCGCCCGCGCGCACGCTCGAACGAGACGCCGCGCACCTTCTCGATCCCGCGGTCGTCGAGCACGTGCAGGTCCTCGACGGTCAGGAGCGGCTCGCCCGGGTTCGCCGGCGTCTTCTCGACGCGCAGCAGCACCTCGCGGCCGACCATCGCGCGCGCGAGCGAGTCCTCGGTCGCGCCCGCGCACGGCACCGTCTCGATCTTCTTGCCGCGGCGCAGGACGGTGATCCGGTCGCCGATCTCGAGCACCTCGTTGAGCTTGTGGCTGATGAAGATGATCGACTTGCCGTCCGCCTGGAGGCTCTTGATGATCGCGAAGAGCTCGGCCGCCTCCTGCGGCGTCAGCACGGCGGTCGGCTCGTCGAGGATGAGGATCTCCGCGCCGCGGTAGAGCGCCTTCAGGATCTCGACGCGCTGCTGCTGGCCGACGGTGATCTCGCGAGATGAGCGCCGTCGGGTCGACCGCGAGCCCGAACTGCTGCGACAGCTCGCGCACGCGCTCCTCCGCGCCGCGCTCGTCGAGCAGGATGCCCTCGCGCGTCGGCTCGATCCCGAGCACGATGTTCTCGGCGACCGTCATCACCGGGATCAGCATGAAGTGCTGGTGCACCATCCCGATCCCGGCCTCGATCGCGTCCTTCGCCGAGCGCGAACGTCACCGGCTTGCCGCGCGAGCAGGATCTCGCCGGCGTCGGGCTTGTAGAGCCCGTAGAGGATGTTCATCAGCGTCGACTTGCCGGCGCCGTTCTCGCCGAGCAGCGCGTGCACCTCGCCCTTGCGGAGCTCGAAGTCGACGTCGGTCGTTGGCGACGATGCCCGGGAACGCCTTCGTGATCCCGCGCATCTCGAGGACGGGCCCCTCGCTGACCGGGCGTTTCTGACGGGGGCCTCGCTCACTGGGGAGCGATCCTAAACGCCCGGAACGACGAGGGGCGGGCCACCGGCCCGCCCCTCGGCAACGACGTCTGCTCGCGACGCCTAGAGCGACGACGGGAGCTTCAGCTTGCCGCTGATGATCTGCGCCTTGTAGCGCGTTCATCAGCGCCTTGTCCGACGCCGGCACGGCCGGGTTGATCTTGCCGACGCCGATGCCGCCGTTCTTCAGGTTGAAGACGCAGGTCCGTGCCGCCGGCGAACTTGCCGGCCTTCACCTGCTGGATCGCCTCGTAGACGCCGTTGTCGACGCGCTTGACGCCGCTCGTCAGGACGCGCTTCGCCAGGTTGTACTGGTCGACGTCGACGCCGATGCCCCAGATGTTGGCCTCGTCGGCCGCCTTGAGCGTGCCGAGCCCGCAGCCGCCCGCGACCTGGAAGAGCACCTGCGCGCCCTGCGCGATCTGGTTCTCGGCGACGGTCTTGCACTTGTCGGTGGCGACGAAGTCCTGCGAGTAGCCGATCGAGGACCTTCGTGCCCGGCACGGCCTTCTGGGCGCAGTACCTGTAGCCCGCGATCCAGATGTCGACCGGCGGGATCTTGAGGCCGCCGACCGCGCCGATGGTCTTCTTGCCCATCCTCTGCGCCATCTTCGCCGCGAGGACGCCGACGAGGCAGCCGCCCTCGTTCGCCGCGTAGGTCAGGCCCTCGACGTTCGTGATAGAGGACCTTGCCCTTCTTGTCGGCGAACGGCGCCGCCTCGACCGGGTAGTCGGTGATCGCGAAGTGCGTGTCCGGGAACTTCTTCGCCATCGTCGCCGTCGCGTCGGCGAGCAGGAAGCCGGCCGAGATGACGATGTCGGCGTTCTGCCGGACCGCGGAGGTCAGGTTCGGGATGTAGTCGCTGACCGAGTTCGACTGCAAGGCGATCGTCTTGACGCCGAGCTTCGCCTTCGCCTCGTTGAGGCCCAGCGAGCTGGTTCTGGTTGAAGCCGCGGTCGTTGAACTTGCCGATGTCGCTGACGAGCGCCGCGGTGACGGCGTCGGCCTTCGGCGCCGACGGCCCGGCGACCGCGCCCGCGACGATCGCGAGCGACAGTACGAGCGCAGCCGATGCCGCAATGGAAAGTGGTTTTTTCACGGACCCTCCTGTAAGGGTGTTGACGACCTACGAGTCGTGCGCAGGGCGATGCTAAACCCTTAGACGCGTGCGAAGCGAATCGGTTGTGCGGCGCCCGCGACGGATGCTCACCCGAGTGCCCGTCAGTCGGGCAGGGTCGCCCGCTCGAGCTCGTGCTCGGAGACGAGGACGCGGCGCGGCTTCGAGCCCTCGTAGGCCGAGATGATCCCGCGCCGCTCGAGCATGTCGATCAGCCGCCCGGCTCGCGTGTAGCCGACGCGCAGTCGCCGTTGGAGCAACGAGACCGAGGCGGTCTGCGCGGTGACGACGACCTCGATGGCTCTGTCGAGCAGCGGGTCCTCGTCGGGATCGAACTCGCCTTCGTCGGAGTCGTCGGCGAACACCTGCGGCGCCTCGAGGAAGCTCTCGTCGACTTCCTGCTCGCGCTGGACGCGGCACTGCTCGACGACGAGGGCCACCTCTTCCTCGGTCACGTACGCGCCCTGAAGCCGCTGCAGCCGGGAGGTGCCGAGCGGCTTGAACAGCATGTCGCCCTGGCCGAGCAGGCTCTCGGCTCCGTTCGCATCGAGGATCACCCGCGAGTCGGTCTGCGAGGAGACGGCGAAGGCGATCCGCGAGGGGACGTTCGCCTTGATCATCCCGGTGATCACGTCGACCGACGGACGCTGCGTCGCGAGCACGAGGTGGATGCCGACCGCACGCGACTTCTGCGCGAGGCGGATGACCGCGTCCTCGACGTCCTGCGGGCTGACCATCATCAGGTCGGCGAGCTCGTCGATCACGACCAGCAGGTACGGCAATTCCGCTTCGCCCCGCTTGCGGAAAGCTCTGTTCGCCTCGGGCAGGTTGCGCGCGCGCACGCGCGAAAGGCGCTCGTAGCGGCGCTCCATCTCGGTCACGACGTTGAGCAGGACGGCGCTCGCCTCCTTCGGGCTCGAGACGACCGGCGTCAGCAGGTGCGGGATCGACTCGTAGTAGTTGAGCTCGATCTTCTTCGGGTCGATCAGGATCAGCCGCACGTCGTCGGGCGTCGCGCGCAGCAGGATCGACGTGAGGATCGTGTTGATGCAGCCGGACTTGCCGGAGCCGGTCGTGCCTGCGATCAGGAGGTGCGGCATCCGGGCCAGGTCGGTCCAGACGGCCGCGCCGGAGATGTCCTTGCCGAGCCACACCGAGAGCGGGCTCGCGGTCGCGGGCAGGTCGTCGTAGATGTCGCCGAGCATCACCATGTTCGGCGAGAGGTTGGGCACCTCGACGCCGACCGCCTGCTTGCCGGGGATCGGCGCGAGGATGCGGATCTCGGTGGTCGCGAGCGCGTACGAGAGGTCGTCCTTGAGCTGCGCCACCTTCGCCACCTTCGTCCCGGGTGCGAGCTGAAGCTCGTATCGCGTCACGCGCGGGCCGGAGATCTGGCCGACGACCGTCGCCTCGACGCCGAAGTTCGCGAGGCACTGGACGAGCACCTCGGCGATGCGGCGCGTCGCGTCCCCGCTCGGCCCCGTGCCGGGCTTCGACTTGCGTAGAAGCGAGCGCTCGGGCAGGTGGTAGGCCGGCGGTGGCGCCTCCGCGACGTCGAAGAGCGACTGTTGCGTGTCCTCCTCGGTCGGCGCGTCGTCGGCGAAAAGAGGGACGAGCGGCGCTGTCTGCGTCTCGCCGACGAGGTCCGGGTAGTCCTGGGCGACGTCCACGGGTGGCTCGCGCGGGGCCGCAAGGGGAAACTTGCCACCTGTCTGCTCGGGTCGAGGCTGTGTGCGCTCACGCCGCACGCGGGTCGAGGCGTGCCTGACGGCGTGTCCCGAACGGCGCACGAGCGCGCCGAGGGAGGCGCCGGTCAGAAAGAGGACGCCTGCGATCGTGAGCACGACACCGAGGATCGTCGCCCCAACCGTGCCGATGCCGAGCGAAAACAGCGAGGCAAGGCCGTCGCCCGCAACCCCGCCGTGGGCCGCGCCGAGGGTCAGCATCAGCCCGATGGCCGCGACGACGAGCCCGACGCGGAAGGGCCGCACGGAGACGAGCTCGCTCCGGGTCACGATCAGCGCGCCGAGCGGCACCAGGACGAGCGGCGCGACGTACGCGGCCCAGCCGACCCCGTCGGTGACACCGCTCGCGACCGGCCCACCGCTGAGCCCGGCCCAGAGCACGCAGGCGAGAAAGACCCCGGCTGCGACGAGCGCGAGCCCGATCAGCTCCGGATGGTGGTGGCCGGCGCCGCGCGCGCCCTTCCGCCGCCGCTTCTTGACGCGGGACGGCATCTTCGGGCGCCGCTTGACCGTGCGCTTCCTCTGCGCCATGAGCGCCACTTCGCGACGGCTCCCTCCGCTCCTGCCGCCGGGCTCAGCCGAGCGAAGCGATGCGCTCGTACAGCAGCGCCCGGAAGGCGTCCGCGTCGAGCCCGAGGCCGACCTGCGCGTTCGGCTCTCGCCCGTCGTGGCGGCCGCGCCAGTCGACGTTCGTCCGGCCGCGGCCCTCGCCCCAGCCGCAGTCGACCTCGATGTGGGCCGGCCGCGTGTCGACGAGGCCCGGCCGGATCACGTGCGCAACGGCGAGCGGGTCGTGCATCGGCGAGCCGCCGAGCTCGGGATAGAGGCGCTTGTGGAAGCGCGCGTAGAACTCCACCAGCTCCGCGACGAAGGTGCCGATCCGCCCGGCTGCACGCAACTCGTCGGCGAGCGCCGGCGTCACGATCGCCTGGTGGGTGACGTCGAGCCCGAGCATCGTCACGTCGAGCCCGCTCGTGAACACGCGGTGGGCGGCCTCCGGGTCGGCCCAGATGTTGAACTCGGCGGCCGGCGTGCGGTTTCCCTCGCCGACCGCGCCGCCCATCAGCACGACCCGCTCCGGCCGCGCGTCCGGATGGAGCGCGAGCAGGAGCGCGACGTTCGTCAGCGGCCCGGTCGCGACGAGCGTCAGCCGGCCCTGGCGGGCGCGGATCTCCCGGGCGAGGAGCTCGACCGCGTGCTCCTCGACGGGGGCGCCCGCGGGCTCCGGCAGCTCCGGCCCGTCGAGACCGGTCTCGCCGTGGACGTGCGCCGCCACGTCGCGTTCGCGCACGAGCGGCCGGGCCGCCCCGGCGGCGACCGGCACGTCGGCGCGGCCCGCGAGCTCCAGCACGCGGAGCGCGTTTGCAGTCGTCTGCTCGAGCGTCGCGTTTCCGGCCACGGTCGTCACGCCGACGAGCTCGACCTCGGGCGAGGCGAGCGCGAGCAGGAGCGCGATCGCGTCGTCGTGGCCCGGATCGCAGTCGAGGACGATCTCCGTCGGACTCATCCCGCTCCCGGCGCCGGCAGAGCCGGCACCTCCGCGCTTTGTGAGCCTCCGGCTGTGTCTCCGGCTCCGGCCAAACGGCTCATCGCGCCAGTATCGCGTCCACCTCGGCGGCGGTCGGCAGCGATGGCTGTGCGCCGAGGCGTGAGGCGGCGAGCGCGCCCGCGGCGCAGGCGCGAGCGAGCGCCTCCTCACGCGGCCGACCTTCCAGGAGCGAGACCGTCAGGCACGCGGTGAACGCGTCGCCCGCTGCGGTGCCGTCGACGGCCGTGACCCGCGGCGGCGCGGCGCGGGCGACCTCGCGGCCGTCCTCGTAGAGCGCGGCCCCCTCGGCGCCGAAGGTGACCGCGACGAGCTCTGCCCGCGCGAGACGACCTCGTGCTCGAGCCGGTTCACGACGAGCAGATCGGGCTCGAGGTCGATCGGCCGCGCGGGCGCAGCGTTCAGCGCGACGAACGACGCGGAGCCAGCGGCGGCCAGCACGACCTCGTCGGGCACCTCGAGCTGGCAGAGCACCGCGCCCTTCGACCGCCCGCGGCGTGACAAGCGCGGTTCGCGCCGGGCACGACCACGATCTCGGTCTCGCCCGAGCGCTCGACGAAGATCAGCGCCACGCCCGTCTCCCCCACCCGCTCGAGCTCGAGCTCGACCCCCGCCTCCTCGAGGCCCGCGAGCGCCTCGGCTGCGAACGCGTCCTCGCCCACCGCGCCGACCATCCGCACCCGCGCGCCGAGCCGCGCAGCCGCGACCGCCTGGTTCGCGCCCTTCCCGCCCGGGAAGCGCGAGAGCTCGGCGCCGCCGACCGTCTCGCCAGGCCTCGGCAGCCGCTCGACGCGCGCGACGAGATCGAGGTTGATCGACCCGACGACGGTGAGCTCGACCGGCACGCGCGCGAGCGTAACCGGTGATTCGCGGATCGTGGTAGAAGGAGCCGTGCGGGCACCACTCTCTATGGCGGGCCTCGTCGCCGTGCTGGCTCTCGGCCTCGCCGGGCCGGCGGCCGGCGAGGGCTCTTTCAACTCGAGCGATCCGCAGCTGAACAGGATCTGGGAAGCGTCGGTGGCCACGGCGCGCAAGATGGTCTCCGATCCGGTCGACCTCCTGCCCGGCTGTGCGGTTCCGGCGGGCGAGATGGTGATCCTCGACGGCCTCGTGCACGACCGGTGCGAGTTCACGGGTGACATCGCCGTCACGGGCAAGACGCTCTACGTCGCCGACGGCGCCGTCGGGTCGCCGGTGAGGAACGCGCTCTTCCGCTTCGCTGCGGGGCAGCACGACGACGGCGTGATCGAGCCGACGCTCGGCCCGGCAGGGCAGGTGCTGCTGGTCGACTACACCGCGTACTGGATCGAGGACGTCTACGACTACGTGCTCTACTCCGGCGACGTCGCGACCGGGCGCCGGCTGATGCCGAACGTCGTCCGTGCTCTGGATGACTGGTACCCGGCGCAGATGGTCGGGTCGCTGTTTTCGAACCGCCTCGGCCGAGCCGACTACGCCTACATCGACCGGCGCGACCGGTTCGTCGCCTACTACAACGCCCAGTACGTTCGGGCGCTCGACCTCGCGGCCGCCCTCGCTCGCTGGACGGGAAACGACGAGGCCGCGAGGCGGTGGGCGGAGCGAGCGGCGCGCCTGCGGCCGGTGATCCACGACGCGTTCTGGGATGCAGCCGCCGGGGCCTACCAGGACACGGTCGACGGTCCGGTCGTCCACTCGCAGGACGGAAACGCGTTCGCGATTCTCGCCGGGACTGCGAATCGGGCGCAGGCGCTCTCCGCGCTCGCCTACCTCTCCGACCACAACAGCTACGGGTACGGCAACTCGATCGCCGACAACCAGACCTGGGACGGCTATCCCTGGGGCTCCGAGTCGAACCGCCGCGTCTACCCGTTCATGTCCTTCTTCGAGCTGCTCGCCCGCTTCGAGACGGGCCTCGACGACACGGCGCTCAACCTGATCCGGCGCGAGTGGGGCTACATGGTCGCGAACGGCCCGGGAACGACGTGGGAGACGATCAGTCCGTACGGCGGCGGGCCAATCCACCAGTCTTGGGCGCACGGCTGGTCGACCGGCGCGGCGCCGGCGCTCACGGCATACGTGCTCGGCGTCCGCCCGACGAGCCCCGCCTTCGCGACGTTCGTCGTCGACCCGCACGCCGCGGATCTCGCCTCGGCGAGCGGGATCGTGCCGACGCCGCACGGCGACCTGAGAGTGGCGTGGAGGCGCGCCGGCGACACGCTCGTCGTGTCCGTCGATCCACCCCCTGGAACACGCTGGGAGAACGCGCCTCCCGCGGCGGCGAAGAAGGCGCCGGTGGTACGCAAGGCGGCCCCGAAGGCGAAGCCGCAGAGGGCCGCGAAGCCGAAGCGCCGGGCGAAGGAGATGCCCAAGCCGTAGGTCAGCCCGCGAGCGCGCGCAGGTCGTCGTGCACGCGGCCGAGGAGGTTCTCGCGCAGGTCGAAGAGGCCGGCCCAGAGCGAGCCGCGATCGGGGCCCGACCCCCAGCGCACCGCGGCCGAGAGGCCTTCGAGGGCCCGGACGAGCACGGCCAGCTCGAGGTAGGCCGCGGCGACGCGGTGCGGCGCGGCCGAGACGCCCGCTCGCGCGAGCACGGGCCCCCAGTCGACAAGCTCGGCGTCGCCGGGCTCGCCGAACCACGACCGGCCTTCTGCCAGGCCGGCCTCGAGCTCGAGCAGGTACCGACCGAGCGGTCCTTCGAGACCCGTGAGCGCCGTCTCAACGCGATCGGCCGCGTTCCGGAGCGCGGCCGTGCGCCGGTCGGACGTCGAAGGGTCGGCCTCGCCCCGTGACCAGCGCTCGAGCAGCCGGCAGAACGCGAGCGAGGCGACCTGCACGGCGACGAGCTGGCGGATCAGCCGCTGCGCCGTCTTCTCCTCGGCGGCGTGGCCGGCGATCACAGCGGCCCACTCCGGGACTCTTTGAGAGCTTCCGTCGAGCCTACGGCTCATACCTCGACCACGACCGGCAGGATCATCGGGCGGCGTCGGGTGCGGTCGTAGACGAGCTGCCCGATGCCGTCGTGGATGTGCTCCTGGATCAGCTTGATCTCGCGGATGTCGTCGCCGAGCAGCCTGCGCACGATGTCGTGCGCCTCGTGCCGCATCTCCGCCATCAGCTCGTCCGACTCTGCGAAGCCACGCGAGATCACCTCGGGCGCGGCGGGGGCGCCGTTGGAGAGCGTCGTGACGACGATCAGCACGCCGTCCTCGGAGAGGTGCCGGCGGTCGCGCAGCGCGACGTCGGAGATGTCGCCGACGCCGAGGCCGTCGACGAACGTGACGCCGGACTCGACCTGGCCGGCAATGCGCACGCCCTTGCGCGAGAGCTCGACGACATCGCCGTTCTCGGCGATCACGATCGAGGCTGGCGGGCACGCCGGCGTCCCGCGCGAGGCGCGCATGGGCCTCGAGCATCCGGAACTCGCCGTGGATCGGCATCATCGCCTTCGGCCGGACGAGGCCGAGCAGCGTGCGCATCTCCTCGGAGCACGCGTGGCCCGAGACGTGGACCGGCGAGTTCTCCTCGTGCAGCACCTCCGCTCCGTTTCGCGTGAGGCGGTTGATCGCGTCGTGCACGCGCAGCTCGTTCCCCGGCACCGCGCGTGCCGACATGATCACCGTGTCGCCACGCTCGACCCGGACGGCCGGGTGGTCGTTGTAGGCGATCCGCGTCAGCGCCGAGAGCGGCTCGCCCTGCGAGCCCGTGCAGAGAATCAGCTGCCTCCCCGGCTCGAGCTCGTCCAGGTCGACCGGCCGCACGAGCAGCTCGTCGGGCGCCCGAACGTAGTCGAGGTTGCGCGCGATGTTCAGGTTCTTCTTCATCGAGCGGCCGATCACCGCGACCTTGCGGTTGACCTCGGCCGCCACGTCGATCGCCTGCTGCATGCGGTGGATGTTCGAGGCGAACGAGGTGATCAGGACGCGGCCGGTGCGCTGCGGGATGATCTGACGGAACGCCTCGCCGACGACGCGCTCGGAGCGCGTGAACCCGGGCCGCTCGGCGTTGGTCGAGTCGCCGAGCAGAAGATCGACGCCGCGGTTCCCGAGCTCGGCGAGCTTGCCGACGTCGGTGCGCAGCCCGTCGACCGGCGTGTGGTCGAGCTTCCAGTCTCCGGTGTGGAAGACGCGGCCGGCGGCGGTCTCGATCGCGACGCCGACGGCGTCGGGGACCGAGTGCGCCATGCGCACGAACTCGAGCCGAAACGGGCCGAGGTCGAGCGGAGGTCCCTCCGGGTCGATCTCGCGCAGCTCCGTCGAGCGTTGGAGGCCGTGCTCGTCGAGCTTCGAGCCGATCATGCCGAGCGTCAGGCGTGTCGCCCACACCTCCTGGACTCGAACCTCACGGAGGAGGTACGGCAGCGCGCCGACGTGATCCTCGTGCGCGTGCGTGAGCACGACGGCACGGACCTCACGGTCGCCGAGGTAGCCGAAGTCCGGCAGGACGAGGTCGACGCCGAGGTGCTCGTCACGTGGGAACGCGAGCCCCGCGTCGATGACGAGCGTCTCTCCGGCGATCTCGAACACCGTCATGTTCTTGCCGACCTCGCCGAGGCCGCCGAGCGGGATCACCCGCAACACCGAGTCCGTCATCGCAGCAAGCATACGGCGAGATGATTGGCATCGATCATCGGAATCGTCGGGCGGAATTCTCCACGGGCTGTAAGCATCTCTTTATGAATTGCGAACAATTCACCCTTTGGAGGGTGGCACGGCAAACGCGGAGCAACGAGAACTACGGGTATGCGGACACCTCAGAACGGGCAACGCGGCGGCTGGACGTGGTGAGGCGGAATGCCTTCCACCACGTGCACTTCCTGGCGTAGCTTTCAGCGGCGGCTTAGGCGGCGACCGGCAGTCCCAGGCGCTCCAGGCAGGTGCGCACCTGCGCGAGCTCTGTGTCGGTCGGCGGCACGAGCGGCAGGCGGCACCCGCCGGCGTCGTAACCCAGCAGGTTGAGCGCGGCCTTGATCGGGATCGGGTTCGTCGCCACGCGCAGCAGCTCGTAGACCGGTTCGAGCTCGCGGTCGATCTCGCGGGCGCGGTCGAGATCGCCCTCACGGACGGCACGCACCTGTTCGGCGACCTGAGACCCCACGACGTGCGTGTGGACGCAGATCCCGCCCACCGCGCCGAGCTCGAGGAACGGCTGCAGGAGGTTGTCGTCACCCGCGTAGAGGTCGAGGCCGGCGTCGACGATGTGCCGCGCCTGGGCGAGGTCGTTAAGGGCCTGCTTCACCGCCCGCACGTTTTCGATCTCGGCCAGGCGAGAGATCGTCTCGGGCTCGATGTTGACGACCACGCGGCTCGGGATGTTGTAGGCGACGACCGGGCGGTCGCTCGCGCGCGCCACAGCCTCGAAGTGCGCAACGATCCCGCGTTGCGGCGGCTTGTTGTAGTACGGCGTGACGACGAGGAACCCGTCGGCGCCGAGCTCGTGGGCCTGCTCGGTCAGGTCGACCGAGTGGGCGGTCGAGTATGTGCCGGTGTTGGCGACCACCGTCGCGCGCTCGCCCACGGCCTCGATCGCGGCGCGGACGAGGTCGAGCCGCTCGGGATCGGTCAGGGTCGGGCACTCGCCGGTCGTGCCGGCGACGACGATCCCGTCCGAGCCGGTGTCCACGAGGTGCTGCGCGAGTCGCTGAAAGACATCGAAGTCGATCGCGCCGCTTTCACCGAAGGGCGTCACGATCGCCGTGAGCACGCCGCCGAGCATCCGCCCGATCGTATCGACCGGGGATACTCGCGCGCGGGCGCCTCTCCTCCAGCGCAGCGCCTGGCTCGACAGCTGGCGCTGGACGCCTCTCACTTTCTCTCAGGCACCCGGCCGAGCTCGCGGACGTCCTGGAGCTGCTCGCGTGAGGCGGTAGACGCGGTCGCCGGCCTCCTCGACCAGCCAGCGTGCGCCCGCGCGGGTCAGGAAAGCGGCTGCGTGCGGGCGGCCCGGCTCGGCCAGCAGGACCTCCGGTGCGAGCCGTGGCAGCAGCTCGAGCAAGGGCTCGACGTTGCGCTCCTCGTAGAGGACGTCCGCGGCGAGCGCGAGGTCGTAGGCGCCGCCGAACGTCCTCCAGTCGGCAGCCGCCGCCGTGAGGACGATGCCATTCCGGGCGGCGTTCTCGCGAAGGAGCTCTACTGCCTCGACGGCCCAGTCGATCGCGGTCGTCTCGGCGCCGCGTGCGGCCGCGACGAGTGACGGCACACCGAGGCCGCAGCCGAGCTCCACCACGCGCACGCCGTCGAGCCGCTCAGGCAGGGCCTGCGCGAGCGCGAGACCCGCCGGCCACAGCTCGGCCCAGTACGGCATGAACTCGTCGTCGGCGAAGGCCTCCTCGTCGAGCAGCGCTTCGGGCTCGCGCGGTCGGAGGAGCGAGAGCTCGACCTCGCCCACGCGGAGCCTCTCCTCGAAGAGCTCGTTCAGAGAAGTGCGTCGAGCCCGATGGTGACGCCCGGGGGCAGCTCGTGGAGCTTCTCGAGCGCGAGCCGGACACCGGGTGCGAACGCCTCGCGCGAGGTCGTGTCGTGCCGGATGGTCAGCGTCTGTCCCGGCCCGCCGAGGATCACCTCCTGGTGGGCGACGAGCCCCGGCAGGCGCACCGAGTGGATCGGCACATCGCCCCCTATTGGGCCCCGCATTCCAGCCGCGGTCGCCTTGGCCGTCCCGGAGGGCGCGTCCAACTTCGTCTCGTGGTGGAGCTCGACGATCTCCGCGGCGTCGAAGTAGACGGACGCTTCCTTCGCGAACCGCATCATCAGCACCGCGCCGATCGCGAAGTTCGGCGCATGGAAGACGGGCAGGCCTGCCGCGCGGGCAAGCTCGTCTACCTCGGCCGTGTCCCAGCCGGTCGTCCCGACGACGCACGGCACGCCGGCGGCGAGCGCCCGCCGGATGTTCGGCACGACGGCATCGGGTGTCGTGAAGTCGACCATCGCGTCCGCGGCCTCCTCGGTCTCGACGAGCCGGTGGCCGATTCCCTCGAGGTAGGGCCCGAGCACCGCGCCGACCTTGCCCATCGCCGGCGACGGCGGCGAATGGCCGTTCAGCAGGACGTTCACGCGGCGCGGGCGAGCGTCGGCGAGACGCCCTCTAGCGCCTCGAGGAACCGCTCCTCGCTCGGGCCGATCCCGGCAGCCGAGAGCCGCTCGGGCGCCAAGAGCAGCGCCGCCAGCTCGCAGACCGCCTCGGCCTCGACCGCGTCGACCTCGGCCACGATCCGGTCGAGCGAGAGGATCTCCGAGTCGGTGACGAGCGACTTGCCGAGGCGGTGCATGTGGGTGGAGGTCGACTCCATCGACAGCAGCACACGGCCCTTCAGGTTCTCTTTCGCCCGCTGCAACTCGCTCTCGCGGAGGCCGCCGCCCGCGATGTCGGCGATCTGCTCGACCGCGATCGCGAGCGCGCCGGCGAGGTTGTCCTCGCGCGTGCCCACGTAGATCCCGACCTGGCCGGTGTCGGCGTACTCCGAGAGGAAGCTGTAGACCGCGTACGCCATGCCGCGCTTCTCGCGGATCTCCTGAAAGAGGCGCGACGATGCCGAGCCGCCGAGGATCGCGTCGAGAATCGAGGCGGCGAACCGGCGGCGGTCGGAGCGCGAGACGCCCGGAGCGCCGAGGCACACGTGGTACTGCTCGGTGTCCTTGCGCTGGAACCGCCGGCCCGGCTTCGGCGTGCGCACGAGTGGCGGCCGTACCCTCAGCTTCCCTTCCGAGGTCTCGCTGCGACGATCGACCGAGCGCTGGACGAGCTCCACGAGGCGGTCGTGATCGAGGTTGCCGGCGGCTGCGACGACGATGTTCGCGGGCACGTACATCGACCGGTGGTAGCCCTGGATCGCCCGGCGAGAGAGCGAGGAGATCACCTCGGCCGTGCCGATCACCGGGCGGCCCAGCGGGTGCGAGCCGAAGACCGCCTCGGAGATCAGGTCGTGGACGAGCTCCTGCGGCGTGTCCTCGTACATCGCGATCTCCGCGAGCACGACCTCGCGCTCGGTCTCGAGCTCGTGGAAGAGCGGCGAGAAGACCATGCCGCCCATCACATCGAGGGCCGTCTCCAGGTGATTGTCGGGCACGCGGGCGTAGACGAGCGTGTGCTCGCGCGAGGTCGCGGCGTTCAGCTCGCCGCCGAGCCCGTCGAAGATCTCGGCGATCTCGAGCGCGCTGTGCCTGGGCGTGCCCTTGAAGAGGAGATGCTCGATGAAATGCGAGACGCCGGCCTTCGCGTCGGTCTCGTCGCGCGACCCGGCCCCGATCCAGTAGCCGACGGCGACGGAGCGCACGTGCTCGAGCCGCTCCGAGATCACCCGCTCGCCGGAGTCGAGCTCGGTCAGCACCCAGTTCTGCACGGGGGGATCGTACGCGTCCGTGCTCCGCGCGAGCCCGCCGGCGCTTGCCGGCCTGTGGAGAAACAGGCACACAATCGGCGCCGATCCGTCACACCCGCGTCACGGGTCGCGCCGTAGGCTGGCTCGGTCACGTTCCTTCTTCCCCTTGGGTGGGTGGGGGTTTGGGATGGGACCACCGCAGCGCATGGTCCGATATCGAGCGGCCAACGGGCGTACGTCGCGCTTGTCTCGGTGCGACGCGGCCACCTCCCCGCGGCGCCCGGCCCCGAAACGACGAAGGGCGGCCGCAGCCGCCCCTCACCGAACCCGTCCCGATCGGACGCGTTTCTCTCGTGCCGCCTAGCCGCTCGAGCTCGCGCCTTCGCGGTCGCGGCGCGGGCCGCCACGGCCGCCACCGCGGCCGCGATCGCCGTCGCGGCGCGGCTCGCTCCGCTCGCGCGGCGGGGCGTCCTTCGCCCGCTCGACGAGCTCCTCCGGAGACACGAGCTTGCCGTCCTCGTGCTTCTGGATCAGCTTGAGGCCGATCCGCCCGCGCGCCTTGTCGACCTCCTGCACGATCACGTCGAGGACGTCGCCGCGCTGGATCACGTCCTCGATGTGGTTCACGCGGCCGGGGCCGACGTTCGAGACGTGCAGCAGCCCGTCGGTGCCCTTCTTCAGCTCGACGAAGGCGCCGAAGTCGGTCGTCTTCACGACCTTGCCGGTGAACTCGTCGCCGACCTCCGGGTCCTTGGTGAGCGCCGTGATCGCCGCGATCGCGGCGTCGCCCTTGTCGCCTTCGGTCGCGTAGACGAGGATCGTGCCGTCCTCCTCGATGTCGATCTGCACCTCGTAGTCGGCTTCGAGCGAGCGGATCGTCTCGCCGCCCTTGCCGATCACCATGCCGATGTACTCGGGGTTGATCTGGACGGTCGAGATCCGCGGTGCGTGGCCTGCGAGCTCGGTGCGCGGCTCGCCGATCGCCTGGAGCATGCGATCGAGGATCGCCGTGCGGGCCTCCTTCGCCTGGGCAAGCGCGCGCTCCATGATCTCGCGCGAGACGCCCGTGATCTTGATGTCCATCTGGAGCGCGGTGATGCCCTCCCGTGTGCCGGCGACCTTGAAGTCCATGTCGCCGAGGTGATCCTCCGCACCCTGGATGTCGGTGAGGATGACGTAGTCGTCGCCCTCCTTGACAAGACCCATCGCGATGCCCGAGACGGGTGCCTTGATCGGCACGCCGGCGTCCATCAGCGCGAGTGTCGAGCCGCAGACCGAGCCCATCGACGACGAGCCGTTCGACTCGAGCGTCTCGGAGACGATGCGGATCGTGTACGGGAAGTCGACCGCGTCCGGGATGATCGCCTCGAGCGCCCGCTGTGCGAGTGCGCCGTGGCCGATGTCGCGGCGCCGCGGGCCGGTCATGCGCCCCGTCTCCCCGACCGAGAACGGCGGGAAGTTGTAGTGGTGCATGAAGCGGCGATCCTTCTCGAGCGACAGGTCGTCGATGCGCTGGCCTTCCTTGGCGGTGCCGAGCGTGAGCAGCGACATGATCTGCGTCTGGCCCCGCGTGAACAGGCCGGAGCCGTGCGTGCGTGGGCTGACCGAGACCTCGCAGGCGATCTGGCGGATCTCCTGCTCGGAACGGCCGTCCGGGCGGCGCTTCTCGACAGCGATCTTCTTGCGGACGAGGTCCTTGTAGATCGCCTCGGCCGCCTTCCTGACGTAGTGCTTCGTCAGCGAGTCCTTCACGACCGCCTCGCCGGCCGTGTCGGGGCCGATCGGGAACGGCAGCGAGACCGTGTCGATGATGCGCTCGTAGAGGAGATGCTGCTTGGCCGACTTCAGGTCCTTCGAGTCCTGCTCGGCCTCGGTCAGCGCCCGCAGATCGGCCTCGAACTGCTCGCGTACCGGGGCCTCGACGACCGCGGAGCGCTTCTTCTCGAGCACCTGTGCGAGCGACATCCGCACCTGGAGCTCGCGGACGACGTGCTCCTCCGTGGACTCCATCGAGAGCCTGCCGGCCTCGCGCTCGAGGATGTCGGCGACGGCAGCGGCGCCCTCGTGCAGGCCGTGCTGGCGAAGCTGCGAGACGATCTCCTCGCCGTACCTCGCGTCGATCTCCTCGGTCACGGCGTGGTCGAGCCACTTCGGCTTGCCCGCCTTCGAGCGGAGCTCCTCCTGCGCCTCGCAGAGCTTGACGATCTCGCGCTGCGCGATGTCGAGCGCCTCGAGCAGGGTCGCCTCGGGCACCTGGTCGGCGCCCGCCTCGACCATCGTCAGCCCTTCCTTCGTGCCGACGACGATCAGGTCGAGTCCGCCGCCCTCCGCCGACTCCGAGAGCGTGGGATTGACCACGAGCTCGCCTTCGAGGAGCCCGATCCGTACGGCCCCGATCGGCCCCAGGAACGGCATCGGCGAGATCATCAGGGCGGCCGAGACGCCGTTGATCGCAAGGATGTCGTGCGGGGTGATCAGGTCCGCCGAGAGCACCAGCGCGATGCACTGCACCTCGTTGCGGTAGCCCTTCGGCCAAAGCGGCCGGATCGGGCGGTCGATCATGCGCGCGGTCAGGATCGCCCGTTCGGTCGGACGGCCTTCGCGCTTGAAGAAGCCGCCGGGGATCTTGCCCGCGCTGTACATCCGCTCCTCGACGTCGATCGTGAGCGGGAAGAAGTCGGCGCCTTCGCGACCTTCTGTCCGCCCTTGAGCTGTTGCGAGAACCATGGTGTCGCCGGAGCGGACGACGACTGCGCCGTCTGCCTGCTTGGCGAGCTTGCCCGTCTCGAAGGTGACGTCCTTGCCACCGACCGAGAGGGTCACGGAAACCGGCGTTGCCTGCGGCTCGCCTTCGATGATGCTCATTCTCTCTCTGCCTCCACTGTGCTTGTGAAGGGTGGAGGTTTGAGTCAGCCCCGGGCTCTGTACTCACAGAACCTGTACTTGCAGAACCTGGCTCGGTACTCGCAGAACCGTGGCTCGCTCAAACTTCCACCCTCCGGGTTAGGGAGCTACCGGCGTAGGCCGAGCTCCTTGATGAGGGCGCGATAGCCCTCGACATCTTTGCGTTGCAGGTAGTTCAGAAACCGGCGGCGCCGGCCGACGAGCTTCAGCAGGCCGCGGCGCGAGTAGTGATCCTTCGCGTGCGTCCTCAGGTGCTCGGTGAGGCCGTTGATGCGCTCGGTCAACATCGCGATCTGGACCTCGGGCGAGCCCGTGTCCGCGTCGCTCTTGCCGAACCGCTTCGTCGCTTCCTGCTTGGCTTCCTTGGTGAGGGCCATTCATCCTCCTCGCTCGTGAGTCACCGACGTCCCAGCAAGCGCCGCGCAAGGAAGACGCGCACGGCCGGGACGAAGGTCGCCGCCTAGGGTAGCAACCGTCCGCTCTACGTGATTGTCGTCGCCACGTCGAGGAGCGAGCCGGGTGACCCTCGCGTGCGCCGGTTCCCGAATCTCTCGCGAGCCGTCCCGGATCGGGTAAGGGTTGTCGCTTCGTGACTTGGTGAGCGCCAGGCGTGTCAGGCCGGAGGGCCGTCGGGCACGACGCCGAGCTGCTGCATCATCGTCATCGTGTCGAAGACGCCCCAGTGCTCGTGAGCCAGCCCGTCGTCGCCGAAGCGGATGATGTCGATGAGCTGAACGTCGATGCGCTTCCCGGTCGCCGGAATCCCCATGAACTCGCCCTGATGGGTTCCTGTCGCCCTCAAGCGCGCGACGCAACGCTCGTGCGCGGCTCGCTCCTCACCGGCGCGCCGCTCGGCGAGGTCGGCTGGGCGCCGCCGCAGTCGGTGCCGCGCCGTTGCTGGCGCTGGCAGCGTTCAGCTTCCGCACCTCCCACCGCGCGTTCAAGGAGGCGGAGCTGGCCCGCGAGGCGGAGGTGCAGCGCTCCGTCGGCGAGCGTCACTACCACGAGTCTCAGCGCGAGTTCACGGAGGTCATGCAGACCACGCGCGACGAGGACGAGGCCTACCGGCTGCTCAAGCGCCATCTCGAGCGCTCACTCGCCGACAGCGACGTGCTGGTGCTGAACCGCAACAACAGCCACGACCGACTTCAGCCGATGACGGTGCTCCAGGAAGGGACACCGCTTGCCGAACGGCTCAAGAACGCCGAGCCGGAGTCGTGCCTTGCGGTGCGGCTCGGGAAGACGCACGAGCGCCGCTTGGACCACGAGCCTCTGCTCACATGCGTGCTCTGCAGCGTGACCGGCGCGAACTCGACGTGCGTGCCGTCCCTCGTGGGCGGAGAGGTCATCGGCTCGGTGCTCGTGCAGCACCTGGCGCCTCTGGACGATGTGGGCAGGCGGCGGGTGGAGGAGTCGATGACGCAGGCCTCGCCGGTTCTCGCCAACCTGCGCAACCTGGCGCTCTCGCAGACTCGCGCGCTCACCGACGGCCTGACGGGCCTGCCCAACCGGCGTTCGATCGAGGACACACTGAAGCGGATGGCCGCGCAAAGTGGCCGTGCCGCGAGCTCGCTCGGAGTCCTCCTCTTCGATCTCGACCACTTCAAGCAGATCAACGACCTCTACGGGCACGAGAAGGGCGACGAGGTACTGGCCCTCGTAGGCGCGACCATTGCCGCCGCGGGGCGCGAGGGCGACTTCGCCGGCCGCTACGGGGGCGAGGAGTTCATCGCGTTGCTCCCGGACACCGATCGTGGCGGCGCAGTCGTCGCCGCCGAGAAGCTGCGCGAGGCGATCGCGAACGTCGAGATTCCCGGCGTGGCGCGGCCCGTCACGGCGAGCTTCGGAGTCGCGGCGATGCCCGAGGATGCGGCCGAGCCGGCTCTCCTCCTCCGTGCGGCTGACCGCGCGCTCTACATGGCGAAGTCGCAGGGTAGAAACAGGGTCGAGACGCTCATCTCCAGCATCACCGACGAGCTCGCCACGCCTCGCGCCTAGAGGGCGCGGCTTCCGCGCTCTTACGTTGCGGGGCGGGTTGCCGCTCGCGTGGCCGCGACATCGCGTGCGATCTGGGCGACCAGCTCCTTCTCGCTGGCGAACGCGGCCTCGTCTCGTAGGCGCTCCCACAGCTCGACGACGAGCCGTGCGCCGTACAGATCCCCTTCAAAGTCGAGCAGGAAGACCTCGACTCGCCGCTCGGCGCCTCCGTAGTGAGGGTTGACCCCGATCGAGACGGCGGCGCGGTGGTCGAGGGCGGCGCCGGCGTAGATGCCGTAGCCGGGGACGAGCAGCGTCGGATCGGTGCGGAGATTGGCGGTCGGGAACCCGAGCGTGCCCCCGCGCGCCTCGCCCGAGACGACCGTTCCCTCGACCTCGACCGGGCGGCCGAGCAGCGGCGCCGCGTCGCGCACGTCGCCGGCGGCGACGAGCTGGCGGATCCGCGTCGAGGAAACGCCCTCGACGAGCGGGGCCACATACGTCCGAAACCCGAGCTGCTCGAGCACGGGGAGATCGCCGCTCCGCGCGCGCCCGAAGCGAAACGTCTCGCCGGCGATGACGAGCTCCGCACCGATCGCGGCCAGGTACGAGCGCGCGAACTCCTGCGGGCTCGAGGGCCGCGATCTCGGGCGTGAACTCGACCACGAGCGTCTCCTCGACGCCGGCGTCGGCGAGCAGCTCCAGCCGTCGCTCGAGCGTCGCGAGCAGCGCCACCTGGTTGCCGAGAACTTCCCTCGGGTGCGGGTGGAACGTCACCACCGTCGGCAGCGGGCCGGCCTCGACCGCCGCGCGCACGACCGAGCGATGACCGCTGTGGACGCCGTCGAACGTGCCGATCGCCACCGCCCGCGGCCGCCGGTCGAGCTCGCCGGGCGCGCGCGCGACCTTCACTGGGGCCCCTGCGTGTGCGCGACAGCTCCCTCCACCTCGACCGCCAGCACGCGCCTCCGGACGGCCTCGGGCACGCGGGCAACGGCCTCGGGCGGGAGCCGCGCCAGCGCCTCGGCGACCGGCAGCAGCCGCTCAGGGTCCGCCTCCTCGACCGAGAACGGCCCGACCGCCGTCCGCCGCAGCGTCCGGCAATGGCCGCCGAGAGCCTCGGCGAGCGAGCGCACGTAGGTTCCCGAGCTCACGTGCAGCTCGAGCGTGACGATCTCTCGGTCGTGCGCGAGCACCTCGAGCGCGTAGACCGCGAACGCCGCAGCGGCATCTCGACCACGGTGCCCTGTCGCGCGAGCTTGTACGCGCGCTCGCCGCCGATCTTCACGGCCGAGGCGGCCGGGATCGGCAGCTCGACCTCGCCGCGCAGGCCGGTGAGTCGCGCCTCGAGCTCGTCCGCGGTGGGCGGCTCGTGCCGCTCGACGACCTCGCCCTCCGGATCGCCGGTCGTCGTCGTCGCCGTGAGATCAACGTCCGTCACGTAGCGCTTGTCCAGCCCGACGAAGCACGGTGCGAGCCGTGTCGCCGCGCCCGACATGAGCACGAGAAGGCCGGTGGCGAACGGGTCGAGCGTGCCGGTATGTCCCGTGCGTGCACCCGTCCGCCGCCGCAGGTCGGCCACGAGCGCGAACGAGGATGGGCCGGCCGGCTTGTCGAGGAGCGCGATTCCGACCGGCTTAATGGCCCGCGGCGGCATCATCGTCCAGGCCACCGGTCGAGGCGACGAACTCGCGCCGGATGAACTCGGCGATCTCCTCGATCGCATCCTCGCTCGAGAATCCCGCCGCCTGTCGGTGGCCGCCGCCTCCCGCCTTGCGCGCGACGGCCGAGACGTCAACCTCGTCCTGGCTGGAGCGGAGCGAGATTCGCCTGGTCGGGCCGCCGCTGCCAGGCGGCTCGCGGATCAGGGCGACCATCTGCGCACCCTCGGCCTGCCGCAGGTAGTCGACGATCCCCTCCGAGTACGGCTCCTCTGCGCCGACCTCGTCGAAGTCGTCTTGCAGCAGGAACGAAACGACGAGCCGCCCACCCTCGTAGAGCTGCGCGCGGTCGAGCGCGCGCGCGAGCAGCTTCAGCTTCGCGAACTGAACCGTCTCGTACACGCTGCGGAAGATGCCGTGGACGTCGGCGCCCGCCTCGACCAGCTCGGCTGCGAGTCGCAGTGCCTTCGGCGTCGTGTTCGAGTACTGGAAGCGCCCCGTGTCGGTGACGAGGCCGACGTAGAGCGCCTCGGCGATCTCCGGGGTCAGTGACACCCCGAGCTCCCACAGGAGGTCGCGGACAATCTCAGCGGTCGACGATGCGTCGGCGACGATCAGGTTGGCCGAGCCGAAGCGGCTGTTGTCGTGATGATGGTCGATGTCGACGACGACCTTTGCCCGGTCGAGGATCCCCTGGTCCTGCCCGATCCGACGCGCGTTCGCGCAGTCGACCGCCACCAGAACCCGCTCGCCGATGTCCTCCGGAAGCTCGCGAGCCAGCTCGTCGAGCGGCATGAAGTCGAACTCCGCGGGAAGCGGCGCCGTGCCGGAGAGATACATGAGGACGTCCGCGCCGAGCGCTCGCAGCCCGAGCGTCATCGCGAGCATCGACCCGAGTGCGTCGCCGTCCGGGTTCTCGTGCGTGACGACCAGGAAGCGCTCGTTCGCCATCAGGGCGCCGACGACCGCCTCGAAGTCGGTCTCCTTCGTCGTCTCCTTCGTTTCCTGGTGCGGCATCTGAGCGCCCCCCGGCATCAGCTCGTCGATCAGCTTCGTCATGCGCATACCCCGCTCGACGGAAGGATCGTATTCGAAGAACAGGTGAGGAGTTCTCTTCAACCTCAGCTCCCGCGCGAGCGTCGCCTGCAGGAACGCGTGCGCCGAGTCGAGGCCCGCCAGCGTCGCGCGCTGCTTCTTCTCGCTGCCGAGAACCGCGACGTAGACCTTGCCTTCGCGCAGGTCGCGCGAGACCGAGACGCCGGTGACCGTGACGAGTCCGATCCGCGGGTCCTTGAGCTCGCCGATCGCCTCCGCGACGACGGCCCGTACCGCCTCGTTCACCCGTCGCATCCGGTTGCTCATCGCGCGTCTACGTTAGTGATTAGTCGTCCGGCGAGACGAGCTCGAGCCGGGCGGAGATGAGCTCCCACTCCTGCCCGCCGAGCCAGCGCTCGGCCTGCGCGGCGAGATCTTCGGCCTGGCTCGCCTCGCGCGCTGCGAACGCCGCCGTCAGCGCTGTGCGCTGCCAGAGCTCGTGGTGGTCGACCTCGGCCACCGACGCACCAAAACGGTTCTGGAGCTGCGCCTTCGCGGAGAGCACGTACTTCCGCTTGGCTTTCAGCGATCCCGCCTCGGGAAAGTGGAGCTCGGCCACCAGGATCGCGACGTAGCCGGGCACGCCAGTGCCTCGGACCCGCGGCGCTAGGCCTCGGTGGCCGCTGACGCGGACTTCGGGGCGTCGAGCGACGTCCGCTCGACCTCGCGCGTCTCGTAGATCTCGAAGATGTCGCCTTCGCGCAGGTCGTTGAAGCCCTCGAGCAGGATCCCGCACTCGAAGCCCTCGGTGACCTCGCGGGCGTCGTCCTTGAACCGCTTGAGCTGCGCGACCGTCGTCTCGTGGATGCGCGTGCCCTCGCGGAAGAGGCGGACGTTCGCGTTCCGGCGGACGACGCCGCTCGTGACCATGCAGCCGGCGATCGTGCCGAGCCGCGAAACCTTGAAGAGCGCGCGCACCTCGACCTCGCCGATCACCGCCTCGGTCTCGACCGGCGAGAGCATGCCGACGAGCGCCTGCTCGATCTGCTGAGTCAGCTCGTAGATCACGCGGTACTGCCGGATCTCGATTCCCTGACGCTCCGCAAGCTGCCGGGCCTCGGAGGACGGCCGCACGTTGAAGCCGACCACCATCGCGCTCGACGCCGCGGCGAGGTTGACGTCGTTCTCGGTGATCCCGCCGACGCCGGTGTGGATCACGTTGACGCGGACCTCCGGGTGCTGGATCTTCTGGAGCTCGCCGACGATCGCCTCGATCGAGCCCTGCACGTCTGCCTTGATCACGATGTTGAGGTCCTGCACGGCGCCGGCCTGCATCTGCTCGAAGAGC
Source organism: uncultured Actinomycetes bacterium (assembly GCA_963781435.1). Taxonomy (GTDB): domain Bacteria; phylum Actinomycetota; class Thermoleophilia; order Gaiellales; family Gaiellaceae; genus PALSA-600. The sequence continues at coordinate 238,268 of CAWAGR010000022.1, forward strand.
TTGTCGAGCGAGACGCCGCGGCTCGACTGCTTCGCGAGCGCCTCGCGCCGCAGCCGCTCGCCGCGCTGGTGCGCCAGGTCACGGGCACGGCGGTCGTTCTCGACCACGCGCGCCACCTCGCCGGCCTGCGGCGGCTTGTCGAAGCCGAGGATCTCGACCGGGTCGCCCGGGCGCGCGTCGTCGAGCCGCTCGCCGCGGTAGTCGTGGAGCGCCCGCACGCGGCCCCACGCATCGCCGGCGACGATCGCGTCGCCGACCTTGAGCGTGCCGCGGTGCACGAGCATCGTCGCGACCGGGCCGCGGCCGACGTCGAGCCGCGACTCGATGATCGGCCCGGAGGCCTCGGCGTTCGGGTTCGCCTTCAGGGTCAGCTCGGCGTCGGCGACGAGGAGAATCCGCTCGAGCAGGTCGTCGAGCCCTTCGCGCTGCTTCGCGGAGACGTGCGCGACCTGCGTCGTGCCGCCCCACTCCTCGGGCTGGAGCCCCTCGGTCGCGAGCTCGGCGAGCACGCGGTCGGGGTTCGCGTCGGGCAGGTCGATCTTGTTCACGGCGACGACGATCGGCACGTCGGCCGCGCGCGCGTGCGAGATCGACTCCCTGGTCTGCGGCATCACGCCGTCGTCGGCGGCGACGACGAGCACCGCGATGTCGGTCACCTTCGCGCCGCGGGCGCGCATCGCCGTGAACGCCTCGTGGCCCGGCGTGTCGAGGAAGGTGATCTTGCGACCGTCGATGTCGGTCTGGTAGGCGCCGATGTGCTGTGTGATGCCGCCGGCCTCGGTCTCGACGACGGCCGTCTCGCGGATCGCGTCGAGCAGCGTCGTCTTGCCGTGGTCGACGTGGCCCATGATCGTCACGACCGGCGGGCGCGCCTCGAGCGCCTCCTCCGCGTCGTCGTACGACTCCGGCTCGGTCTCCTCTTCGCCCGCGTGCTTGATCGTCACCTCGCGCTCGAGCTCGGTCGCGATCAGCTCGACCTCGTCGTCGGACAGCGACTGCGTCGCCGTCTTCATCTGGCCGAGCGTCATCAGCATCTTGATGATCTGCGGCATCGAGATCCCGAGCGCCTGCGAGAAGTCGCGCAAGGTGACGCCGGACTCGACGGTGACCGGCCCGGTGGGCGGGACGACCTCGCGCGGCTGCCGGGGCCCGCGCTCGACCGGGCGGTCGCCGGGACGCTGGCGCTGGCCGGCGCCGGGGCGCCCGCCGCCGCCGTCGATCACGACGCGACGCTTCCGGTTGCCCGGGCCGCCGCCCCCTCTCGGTCTGATTGGTCTACCGCCTGGCATGAGTCCTCAAGTGTAGAGCCGCGCGAGACCGGGGTCGACGCCGACGGTCCGGCGCAGCGTTCGGTTGAACGCGCGGTGGGCGCTCGCTCGCTCGAAGCAGGCAAGGCGCCGGCACGTGTAGACGCCGCGCCCCGGGCCCGCGCCCGGCACAAGCCGTAGGCTCGACGGAGGCGACAAGAGAGCGGAGGCGCGGCTTTGCCGGCGCCGGAGCGGGTGCTCAGCCGTAGGCTCGACGGAGGCGACACCGGCGTAGACTCGGCGGAGCCGGTCAGGAGCGGAGGGGCCGGCTTCGCCGGGGCCGGAGCGGGAGTGAGAGCGGAGGCGCCGGCGCGGGAGCTGGCTACCAGCGTCGCGTCCGCCGCATGGAACCGCTGGAGCTCCCCCTGCGGCGCCTTGCGGCCGCACCCGGCACAGGTTCTGATCGGGTTATTCGTTTTCCTCGGCCTCTTCCTCGACCGCCGGGACGAACTCGATCGGGATGCCCTGCAGCGGGTCGTCCTCGACGCGAAGGAGCGGCTGCCCGCCCGTCTCGAGCGTCTCGTCAGGGCCGGCAACGGGCGCGTCGCCCGGCCCGGCCGGGAACACCTCGCCCGGCTCCGGCTCACCGAGCACGGCCCCGTCCACCGTGACCGCCTCGGACGCGCTCTCGTCGGCCAGCGCCTCGAGCTCGGGCTCCGACTCGGCGACGAACAGGTTCGCGTCGTTGCCTTCCGGCTCCTGCAGCGCGAGCGCCTGGTGCGCCGGCACGCCGCAGTACTTGGAACCCGGGAGGGACGCGTTCGGACAGCGCTTGCCGTTCGAGAGGATCGCCGCGCAGCGGCCGGAGGTGTCGCCCTCCTCGCCCGCCTCGCCGTAGGCCGCCTGCGGCCTCCTGCTGGGCGAACTCGGTGTCGCTGACGATGTCGATCTTCCAGCCGGTGAGCCGGTGCGCGAGGCGGGCGTTCATGCCCTCCTTGCCGATCGCGAGCGCGAGCTGGTCGTCGGGGACGACGACGGTCGCCTCCTTCGCATCGTCGTCGAGGTAGACCTCGCGCACGCGGGCCGGCGACAGCGCCTTGGCGACGAAGCGGGCCGGCTCCGGGTTCCACGGGATGATGTCGATCTTCTCGCCGCGGAGCTCCGAGACGACCATGCGGACGCGCGAGCCGCGCGGGCCGACGCACGCGCCGACCGGATCGACGCCCTGCGCGTGCGACTCGACCGCGATCTTCGAGCGGTAGCCGGGCTCGCGAGCGACGCCGCGGATCTCGACGAGGCCGTCGGCGATCTCCGGCACCTCGAGCTCGAAGAGCGTCTTGATCAGCTCGGGGTCGCGGCGCGAGAGGATCACCTGCGGGCCCTTCGTGCCGGTCCGCACCTCGGTGATCACGGCCTTGATCCGCGAGCCCTGCTCGTAGCGCTCGCCGTCGACCTGCTCCGAGCGCGGCAGCAGCGCCTCGACCTTGCCGAGGTCGACGAGCACGTTGTTGCGGTCGCCTGCCTGCTGGACGATGCCGGTGACGACCTCGCTCACGCGGTCGATGTACTCGTCGTACATCATCTCGCGCTCGGCCTCGCGAATCCGCTGCAGGATGACCTGTTTCGCAGTCTGCGCGGCGATGCGGCCGAAGTTGTCCGGCGTCACGTCCTCGCGCTTGATCTGGTCCTCGGGCACCTGCGACCAGTCGACGTCGAGGTCGTCGTCGGTGAGCAGCGTGTGGTTCTTCTCGCCCGTCTCCTCCTCGATCCGCTCGAGCTCGTCGATCGCACGCTCGCGCGCATCCTCGAGCAGGCGCAGCTCGAGCTCCTCGGGCAGCTCGATCGCGAAGACGCGAAAGTCGCCGAGGTCGTCGAGCTCGACGGTCGCGTGACGCGACGCGCCCGGCGTCTTCTTGTAGGCGGCGAGCAGCGCATCCTCGAGCGCGGCCACCAGCGTGCCCGTCTCGATCCCCTTCTCGCGCTCGATCTCGCGAACGGCCTCGACAATCTCCTGAGTCATTTGCTGCTCCTTACCCTTCGTCGATCAGATTCGCGCGCACGATCTCGTCGTAGGCGAGCTCGAGCGGCTCGCCCGTCCCCTGCTCGAGCCGCAGCGAGCGCTCGCCCGCCGAGACGACCTCGCCGCGAAGGCGCCGGTCGGCGGTCCGCAGCTTCACCTGGCGGCCGACGGCACGCTCGAAGTGTGCGCGCGTGCGCAGCGGCCGGTCGAAGCCGGGCGAGGAGACCTCGACCGAGTACTCGTCGAGGTAGGGCCGCAGGATGCTCGTCACCTGCGCACAGAGGGCGTGGTCGACTCCTGCCGGGTGGTCGACGTAGACGCGAAAGCGCTCGCGGCCCGTCAGCTCGAGTGCAAGCACCTCGACACCCGGGATTCCCGCTTCGACCTGCTGCGCCACCTGTCTGTACAGCGTTCTCTCCTTGTCGTGAACACCCGTTGCCATCTGTCCTCTACCCGCGATGCGATTGCCGTCGTCCAAAAAAAATGGGCGCGCCGCGCCCATTTCGTAAAGCCGGTGAAATGTGGTTTCAAGAGGATAGCAAGGGACTCGTGCCGATCGGCCTATCCGGACGCGGCCGGCTCCTGGTCGAGGACGATCGTGACCGGGCCGTCGTTGACCAGCTCGAGCTCCATCCGAGCGCCGAAGACGCCCGTCTCCACCGGGACGCCGAGCGCACGGAGGGCGGCGGCAGAAGCGCTCGTAGAGCGGCTCGGCCTGCTCGGGCCGGGCGGCGTCCGTGAAGCTCGGGCGGTTGCCCTTGCGCGTGTCGGCGATCAGCGTGAACTGCGAGACGACGAGCGCCGCGCCGCCGGTGTCGAGCAGCGAGCGGTCGAGGTTGCCGTCCTCGCCCTCGAAGATGCGCAGCCGCGCGACCTTGCCCGCCAGGCGGTCGGCGGCCGCCTCGTCGTCGGTGGCGGCGACGCCGAGCAGCACGCAGAGGCCGGGGCCGATCTCGCCGCCGATCGTCATCGCCCACCGTGACGCGGGCCCGCGACACGCGCTGGACGACTGCCCGCAACGCGCTACTCGAGCTCGCGGATGCGCGCCGCGTACTGGCGGCTGGCCGGGGACCATCGAGCTCGCGAGCTTGTAGTGGCCGTTCGCCTCGGCCTGGCGGCCCTGCTTCTCGAGCGCGCGGCCGAGCGCGTAGTGGGCGTAGTCGTCGGTCGGCGAGAGCTCGAGCACGGCGCGGAACTCCGCCTCGGCCTCCTGCCAGCGGGAGAGCCGGAAGTAGGCGATCCCGAGCGCCTCGCGGATCGACGCCTTCGCCGGCTCGAGGCGCTTCGCCTTCTCGAGCGCGACCGTCGCCTGGGCCGGCATGCCCTTCTTCAGCCGGCGGCGGCCCTCCTGGAAGTGCTCGTACGCGTCGCTCAGCTCGCCGACTCGAGCAGCCGCTCGGCCTCGTCGAGGATCGCGGCGGCGATCGCCTGCTTCGACGCCTTGGCCACGAGCCGCTCGCCGTCGCGGCGCGACGAGCACGACCTCGTTGTCGGCGGCGTCGAAGCCGATGTCGGTGCGCGAGACGTCGTTGTAGACGACGAGGTCGGCGTTCTTCTCCTCGAGCATGCGGCGCTTGCGCTCGAGGCCCTCCTCGCCGAGCTCGGCGCCGAAGGTGACGAGCACCTGTCCGGGCCGCTTCCGCTCGCCGAGGAGCCGCGCGATGTCGGTGGTCGGCTCGAGCTCGAGCGTCCACGGCTCGGCGCCCTTCGCGCGCTTCGCTCGCGAGCGCCGCGGCCGGGCCGGTAGTCGGCGACCGCGGCGGCGAGCAGCGCCAGGTCGAACTCGGCCGCCGCTGGCGGCGTCGAGCATCGCCTCGGCCGTCGGCGTCGCGACGATCTCGACGCCCGTCCGGCGCGCTCGACGGAGAGGTTTGCCGCGAGCAGGACGACCTCCGCCCCGCGCCGCCGTGCCTCCTCGGCGAGCGCGACGCCCATCCGGCCCGACGAGCGGTTGCCGACGAAACGCACCGCGTCGACCGCCTCGCGCGTGCCGCCGGCGGTGACGAGCACGCGCCGGCCGGCGAGCGACTCGGCGGCGCGAGGAGCTGCTCGATCCGCGCCGCGATCTCCTCGGGCTCGGCCATGCGGCCGACCCCCCACTCGCCCTCGGCCGTCTCGCCCTCGTCAGGCCCGACGAGCTCGACACCGCGCGCCCGCAGCAGCTCGACGTTCGCGCGCGTGGCGGGGTGCGCCCACATGCGCGGGTTCATCGCCGGCGCGACGAGCACCGGCCCGCGATGGGCGAGCGCCGCCTCGGTCGAGCAGGTTGTCGGCGAGCCCGTGAGCGAGCTTGGCGAGCGTGTTCGCCGTGCACGGCGCGACGACGAGCAGGTCGCCGCGAGTCAGGTGCGCGTAGAGATCCTCGCTGCGCCGGCCGCCGGGCAAGCGCGAGAAAGGTCTCGGCCCGAACGAACCGCTCGGCCCCGGGCGTGACGAGCGGCATCACGTCGTGCCCGCTCTTCACGAGCAGCCGCGTCAGCTCGCACGCCTTGTAGGCCGCGATCCCGCCGGTGACGCCGAGCAGGATCCGGCCATCCCGAGATTGTGCCTTGCGAGCCGCTGGACGCACCGCGAGCCGCCGCGAATGCCGGCTTTGCCGGCGTTCGCCAGCTACGCGAGGCCAGGTGTCGGAAGGGGGGCTCGTGGGGGGAAACCGGAGGTTTCCACCCGCGCTATCGCTTGTACTCGTACTTGATCTTGCCCTCGGCGATCTCTTCGAGGGACATGCGTCAGGTAGTTCTTCGAGCGCGACTGCGACGAGCGGCGGCGCGAACTCGTCGAAGGTGCCCTCGCCGAGCTGGTGGTGGTAGTTGTTGATCTGCCGCGCACGCTTCGCCGCGACGATCACGAGCGCGTAGCGCGAGTCCACTTGGTCGAGCAGCTGGTCGATACGAGGATGGATCATCGACGCGCCATGGTAGCTGCCGCGGCGAGCTCTCGTTCCACGATCGCAACGCACTCGTCCGCGGCGCGCTCGCGGTCGTCGTTCTCGACCACGTAGTCGAAGCGGTCGGCGCAGCTGCTTCTGCTCGGCCGCGAGCGCGATCCGCTCGTCGATCTCGCCCGCGCTCTCGGTCGCCCGCCCGCGAAGCCGGCGCTCGAGCTCGGCGAGCGGCGCGTCGACGAAGATCGTGACCGCGCCCGGCATCCTTTTCCTTGACCGCGAGCGAGCCGTGCAGCTCGAGCTCGAGCAGCGGCACGTGCCCGGCGCCCGCGATCCGGTCGAGCTCCGAGACGAGCGTGCCCGAGCGCTGGCCCCACGGGAACTCGACGAACTCGAGGAAGTCGCCGGCCGCGAGCCGGCGGTCGAACTCCTCGTCGGAGAGAAACCAGTAGTGCACGCCCGTCGCTCCTCGCCCGGCCGGCGCGGCCGCGTCGTGGCCGAGACGGCGAGCTTGAGTTCGGCACGCGCTCGAGCAACGCCTGCACCATCGTGCCCTTGCCCGCGCCCGAGGGGCCGGTGACGACGAAGACGCGGCGGCTAGCGGCTTGGCCACTCACGACTGTGAGGGGCCACTGTCCTCGACGGACGGGCCGCTAACGGTTGAAGAGGCCAATCAGCTCGTGCCGCTGACGGTCGGAGAGCCCGCCGACCGTCTTCGACTGGCTGATCCGGCACTGGTTGAGCAGGCGAGCCGCCTTCACGCGACCGAACTTCGGCACCGCCATCAGCATGTCGAACACCTTCGCGGTCGAGACGTACTCGGGCGGGTCGCGCAGGATCTCGTCGATCGAGACCTCGCCCGACTTGAGATCCTTCTTCAGCTGGGCCCGCTTCACCCGGATGTCGTTGGCCCTCTTGAGCGCTTCCATCCGCTGATCGAGCGAGCGAACGGGGGCCTGAACCTGCGACTGGGGCGGCACCATGAGCGCCGCATCTAACAACCTCTCGGCGGCGCGCAACCGGCATCGTTTTGCCGGTTTCAAGTCATAGGAACGGCGTCGAGAGCCGCGCAGAACGCATCCTCGATCCGGGCGAAGCCGGCGGCCGATACGGCCTCGACGAGCTCGGCGCGCACCCGAGCGGGCGCGTCGCTGTCCGCGAAGAGGACCGTTCCGAGCGCGACATGCGTCGCTCCGCAGGCCACCAGCTCGAGCACGTCACGGCCGGTCTGGACGCCGCCCATGCCGACGATCGGCAACGTCGTGACGCGCCGGCAGGCGTAGACAGCGGCGAGCGCGATCGGCTTCAGCGCCGGACCCGAGTAGCCGCCCGTCGCGCGGGCGAGGCTCGGCCGCAGCCGGTCGTCGAGGGCGAGGCCGCGAATCGTGTTGACGAGCGAGAGCCCGTCGGCGCCGGCCGCCTCGACCGCGCGCGCGACCTCGCCGATGTCCCAGGCCGCCGGCGAGAGCTTCGCGTAGAGCGGCAGCTCGGTGGCCGCACGACACGCGGCGACGATCTCCGCCGCCGACTCCGGCGCCTCGTCGACGTTCGGGCACGAGAGGTTGAGCTCGACCGTGACGTCCTCGAGGCGCGCGCACGTCTCGGCGTAGTCGCTCGGCCGAGAAGCCGCCGACCGACACCCAGAGCGGGACGCCGAGCGCGCGCAGCGCGGGCAGCGTCTCGGCGAGGAACCGCTCGCGCCCGGGATTCGCGAGCCCGATCGCGTTCAGCATCCCGTGACCTGTCTCGGCGATCCGCACCGGCGGGTTCCCCTCGCGCGGCTCCGGCGTGACGGTCTTCGTCACGAAGGCGTCGAGCTGCCGCGCGGTTTCCGGAGCGGTCAGCGCGTCGAGGCAGCCGCTCGCGTTCAGGAGGAAGCGAAGCGGCGAACACCGGGCCCTTCCACGCAGAGCCGCTCGAGTCGCCCGTCGACCTCGACCACGCAGCCGTAGCAGGCGCCGTAGCCGCAGGCCATCGGCGCCTCCCAGGCGAGCTGGGCCGCCGGCGCGATCGCGCGCACCGCCTCGAGCATCGGCTCGGGCCCGCAAGCGAGCACGTCTCGGTCCGGCGGGCAGAACGTCCGTGACAAGCACAGGGTCGATCACGACCTCCGCGTTCGGCACGAGCGCCGCCGCCTCGGCGTGGTGCTCGCTGCGGAAGCCGAGCACGGCGGGCGGGCGGTCGAGCGCCTCGGAGAGGTACGGCAGCGGCGCGATCCCGATCCCGCCGCCGACGAGCAGCGGCCGCGGCACGTCGAGTCGGAACCCGTTGCCGAGCGGGCCGAAGACGGCGATCTCGTCGCCGGGCTCGAGCGCGGCGAGCGCCCGGGTGCCGGGCCCGATCGGGTCGATCAGAAACGCGAGCTCGCCGCGCGGCGCGAGGCAGAGCGACATCGGCCTCGGCAGGACGCGCCCTGGTGCTTCGAGCATGAAGAACTGACCTGGCACGCCCGGGTCGAGCCCGCCGCGGGTGACGCGCACGAGCGTGTACGGGCCGATCGCCTCGACGCCGGCGACGCTACGAGGCTCGTGCCTCGGCATGCCTCTCCTGGAGCGTCCGCGCGGGCTCGGCCAGCGCCTTCTCGATCGCCTCGACGGCGGCGCGCGCGACGGCGAGCGTGGTGATGCACGGGACGCGCGCGATCACGGCGGCCTCGCGAATCGCGTAGCCGTCGGTGCGGGCGTTGCGCCCCTCCGGCGTGTTGACGACGAGGTCGACGCCGCGCCTGCGGACGAGGTGGACGACGGGCGTTCCCTTCTCGACGAGGGTGACCGGGATGCCGTCGCCGGCGAGCGCCTGCGCGGTGCCGGCGGTGGCGACGAGGTCGAAGCCGAGCGCGAGGAGCGAGCGCGCGACGGCCAGGACGGCCGACTTGTCGCGGTCGCGCACGCTGAGGAACGCGCGGCCTCCGGTCGGGAGCCGCCGGCCGGCCGCGCGCTCGGCCTTGGCGAAGGCCGAGGCGAAGTCGCCGGCGCTCGCCATCACCTCCCCCGTCGAACGCATTTCAGGACCCAGCACGGGGTCGGCGCCGGGGAAGCGCGCGAACGGCAGCACGGCAGCCTTGACGTGGTAGCCGTCGGGGACCGACTCCGGGGGCAGCTCGAGGTCGGCGAGCGAGGCTCCGACGGCAAGTCGACACGCAGCATCGACGAGGTTGAGGCCGATCGCCTTGGAGGCGAACGGCACCGTCCTCGACGCGCGCGGGTTCACCTCGAGCACGTAGACCTCGCCGCCGAGGATGGCGAGCTGCACGTTCAAGAGGCCGACGACGCCGAGCGCGGGCCCGAGACGGCGGACGAGCTCGCGCACCCGCTCGTCGTCGGACGGCGCCGGCAGCACACAGGAGGAGTCGCCGCTGTGAATGCCGGCCTCCTCGACGTGCTCCATCACGGCTGCGACGTACGTCTCGCTGCCGTCGCAGAGCGCGTCGACGTCGAGCTCGATCGCGTTCTCGAGGAACCGGTCGACCAGCACGGCGCCCCGGAGGCCGCTCATCGCCTCCTCGACGTCGCTCCCGTCGTAGCAGACGCGCATCGAGCGGCCGCCGAGCACGTACGACGGGCGGACGAGCACCGGGTAGCCGATCCGCTCCGCGATCGCCACGGCCTCGCCGGCCGACGTCGCGATCCCCCACTCCGGGCAGCGGACGCCGACGTCTGCCGCAAGCCGCGCGAACCGCTCGCGGTCCTCGGCGAGGTCGATCGCGTCGTAGGGCGTGCCCAGGATGCGGAAGCCGGCGCGCTCGATCGCGCGCGCGAGCTTGAGCGGCGTCTGGCCGCCGAACTGGATGCAGACGCCGACCGGCTGCTCCCTTTCGAGCACCGCCAGTACGGCTTCCTCGTCGAGCGGCTCGAAGTAGAGGCGGTCGGACGTGTCGTAGTCGGTCGAGACGGTCTCCGGGTTGCAGTTGACCATCACCGCCTCGTAGCCCTGCGCGCGGAAGCTGCGGGCGGCGTGGACGCAGCAGTAGTCGAACTCGATCCCCTGGCCGATCCGGTTCGGGCCGCTGCCGAGGATTACGACCGAGCGGCCGGGCTCGGGCGCGCCCTCGTCGGCCTCGCCACGGGTTGAGTAGAAGTAGTTCGAGCGCGCCTCGACCTCACCGGCGCACGAATCGACGCGCCGGTAGACGATCCTTCCACAGGGCGAGTCGCCTTCAACAGAGGGTTTCGGGGTTGTCCACAGTCGGCGTAGGCTCGACGGAGCCGCCCAGGAGCGGAGGTGCCGGCTTCGCCGGCGCCGGAGCGGGAGCAGCCTCGGCGAGCTCCGCGGCGAACCACGGGTGCAGGTTCTCCGGCTCCCATGGCTGGTCGCTCTCCAGGCCGCGTCGCGCCTTCGTGAACGCCTCGGCGAAGGTGCGGCCGATGCCCATCGACTCGCCCACCGACTTCATCTGTGTCCCGAGTGTCGTGTCGGCGCCCGGGAACTTCTCGAACGCGAAGCGCGGGAACTTGACGACGACGTAGTCGAGCGTCGGCTCGAAGCTCGCAGGTGTCGTGCCGGTGAGGTCGTTCGGGATCTCGTCGAGTGTGTAGCCGACCGCCAGCTTCGCCGCGACCTTGGCGATCGGATAGCCGGTCGCCTTCGAGGCGAGCGCGGATGAGCGCGAGACGCGCGGGTTCATCTCGATCACCCGCAGCTCGCCCGTGCGCCGGTCGCGCGCGAACTGGATGTTCGAGCCGCCCGTGTCCACGCCGACCGCGCGGATCACGGCGATGGCCGCGTCGCGCAGCTCCTGGTAGGCCTCGTCGGAGAGCGTCATCTGCGGTGCGACCGTGACCGAGTCGCCGGTGTGGACCCCCATCGGGTCGAGGTTCTCGATCGAGCAGACGACGACGACGTTGTCCGCACGGTCGCGCACGACCTCGAGCTCGAACTCGTCCCAGCCGCGCACCGACTCCTCGACCAGCACCTGGCCGATCGGGCTTTCGGCGAGGCCGAACTCCACCTGGCGGAGGAGCTCGTCGGGCGTAGAGACGAAGCCGCCGCCGTGGCCGCCGAGTGTGAAGGCAGGCCGAACGACTGCCGGCAGGACGACGCCTTCGAGCTCGGCCGTGTTGGTCACGATTCGCGACGTCGGCACGCGCAGACCGCACGACTCGACGGCCTCCTTGAAGAGCTCGCGATCCTCGGCGCGCGCGATCGCCTCGACGTTCGCGCCGATCAGCTCGACGCCGAACTCGTCCAGCACGCCGGCCTCGTGCAGCTCGCGGGCGAGGTTGAGCGCCGTCTGGCCGCCCATCGTCGGCAGCAGTGCATCGGGGCGCTCCCGCCGCAGGACGTCCGCCACCGATTCGCAGTCGAGCGGCTCGAGGTAGGTGCGGTCGGCGAAGCCGGGGTCGGTCATGATCGTCGCCGGGTTCGAGTTGACGACGATCGTGCGGTAGCCGTCCTCGCGCAGCACCTTCAGCGCCTGGCAGCCCGCGTAGTCGAACTCGCAGGCCTGCCCGATCACGATCGGTCCTGAGCCGATCAGGCAGATCGACTCGATGTCGTCACGCCGCGGCAAGGCGCACCTCCTCCACCCAGTCGGCGAGGATCGACCAGGCGTCGTGGGGCCCCGGCCCCGCCTCGGGGTGGAACTGCACCGAGCGAGCGCGCAGCTCCGGGTAGGCGATGCCCTCGACGGTCCCGTCGTACAGCGACTCGTGCGTGACGGCCCGGTCGGCGCTCGCCTCGACGGCGAAGCCGTGGTTCTGGCTCGTGACGAGGACGCGGCCACTTTCTCGCTCGAGCACCGGGTGGTTCGCCCCGCGGTGACCGAACGGGAGCTTGAAGGTCCGCAGGCCGCTCGCAAGCGCGAGCAGCTGATGGCCGAGGCAGATGCCGAGCACGGGCACGCGGCCGAGTAGCTCAGCAATGACGGACACCTCGTCGGCGAGCGGCTCCGGGTCGCCTGGGCCGTTCGAGAGCAGCACGCCGTCGAACCGGGCGAGCGTGTCGGCGTCGACGTCGTGCGGGAAGACCGTGACCGATGCACCGGAGCCGGCGAGCCGGCGCAGGATCGAGCGCTTCGCCCCGAAGTCGACGACCGCGACGCGCACGGCGCCCGCGTCGCTGTGGACGTACGGCTCTCTGGTCGACACGCGTCCGGCCAGCGCGGCGCCGGTCATGGACGGCTGCTCGCGCACAGCGCGCAGGGCCTCGTCGACGTCGTTCGACCCGGTGACGACCGCGCCGCGCATCGCGCCCCGCTCGCGCAGGTGCAGGACGAGCGCACGCGTGTCGAGCCCGGTGAGCGCAGGGATGCAGCGGTCGTGCAGCCAGTCCGTCCACTCCGGCCCGCGCGCCTCTCGCATCAGGACGGCGCGCGCGTGCGGGCGCGACGACTCGCACCGACTCTCGGCAACGCCGTAGTTGCCGACCATCGGCGCGGTGAAGCAGACGATCTGCCCGCAGTAGCTCGGGTCGGTGACGACCTCCTGGTAGCCGGTCATTGCGGTCGTGAAGACCGCCTCGCCGAAGGCATGGCCCGGTCCGCCCACGCTCTCTCCGCGGAAGACCGTCTCGTCCTCGAGAACGAGAAAACCGCTCATGCTTCGAACGCCACGCGCCCGGCGGCGACGGTCAGCGTCACCTTCCCCTGAAGCCGCTCGCCGAGGAGCCACGAGTTCGCCGAACGGGAGCGGAAGCGGTCCTCGCGCACGCGCCAGCTCGCCTTGCGTGTCGAGCAGAACGAAGTTCGCAGGTGCGCCGACCGCGATCTCCGGCCGCTCGAGGCCGAAGATCCGCGCCGGCCCGGCCGACATCCGCTCGAGCAGCGTCTCGAGGCGCACGAGGCCCGGCTCGACGAGGTAGGTGTAGAGGGCCGCGAAAGCCGTCTCGAGCCCGGTCACTCCGAACGGCGCCGCCTCGAATGGAACGTCCTTCTCCTCGCGGGAATGCGGTGCGTGGTCGGTTGCGATCGCTGCGATCGAGCCGTCGTTCAGCGCCTCGATGAGCGCGCTGCGGTCCTCGCTCGAGCGCAGCGGCGGGTTCATCTTCAGGTTCGCGTCGAGACTGCGCACCGCCTCGTCGGTGAGACAGAGGTGGTGGGGCGTCACCTCGCCGCTCGCTCCTACGCCCGAGGCCTGGCTGCGCCGCAGCAGCTCGATCGACTCGCGCGCGGAGAGGTGCATCAGGTGCAGCGGCTGCCGCGTGTCCGCGGCGAGCGAGAGCTCGCGCGCGACGCCGAGGCTCTCGCCGAGCGAGGGCCAGCCGCCGAGGCCCAGCTCGGCCGAGACCGTGCCCATGTGCATGTGGCCGCCGCGCGTCAGCGTCGGCTCCTCGCAGTGGAGCGCGAGCGGGCGGCCCGTGATCGCGTTGTACTCGAGCGCGCGGCGCATGAGTCCGGCGCTCGCGACGGGACGGCCGTCGTCGGTGAAGGCGGCGGCGCCTGCGTCGGCGAGCTCGCCCATCTCGGTCAGCTGCATGCCCTGCTGGCCGACGGTGATCGCTGCGGTGAACCCGACCGGCACCTCGGCCTCCTCCGCCGCCCGGGCGCGCAGGCCGCGCAGCAGGTCGGTCGAGTCGACCACCGGCGAGGTGTTCGGCATCGCCAGGATGGCGCAGTAGCCGCCCGCCGCGGCCGCCGCGGTGCCCGAGGCGATCGTCTCCTCGTCCTCGCGGCCGGGCGTGCGGAGGTGGACGTGCGGGTCGACGAAGGCCGGCGCGAGCACGAGACCAGCGCCGTCGATCACTCGGTGGCCGTTCGCGTCGAGCGCCGCTCCGAGCTCCGCGATCGTGCCGCCGTCCACTCGAACGTCGAGCACGGCGTCGACGCCGGCGGCCGGATCGAGCACGCGTGCGCCGCGGACAATGAGGTTCTCGGCGCCCTGCTTGCCGACAAGAATCACCGGCCAACCTCCGGTTGGACGAGAATCATGCGACCTCCACGGCCGTCACGACCGCGACCGGGCCGGTCGTCAGGAGGTCGTAGAGGACAGCCATGCGCACGACCAGGCCGGCGCGCACCTGATCGACGACAAGGGCGTCGGGGGAATCGGCCACGCGCGGGTCGATCTCGACGCCCCGGTTCATCGGCCCGGGGTGCATCACCTTCTGCCCCGGCCGCAGCCGCTCCGGGGTGACGCACCAGCGGGCGCTGTACTCGCGCAGCGAGGGCACGTAGTTCGCGCCCTCCTCCATCCGCTCGCGCTGCATCCGCAGGACGTAGACGACGTCGGCGTCGCGGATCGCGTCGATCTCGTAGGAGGTCTCGCCGAGCTCGGGAGGAACGAGCGGCGGCGGTCCGACGAGGGTGACCTTCGCGCCGACCAGGCGGAGCGCCTGGACGAGCGAGCGGGCGACGCGCGAGTGGAGGACGTCGCCGACGATCGCGACGTGGACGCCCTCGAGCTTGCCGAGCGCATCCTGGATCGTGTAGAGGTCGAGCAGCGCCTGTGTCGGGTGCTGGTGCTTGCCGTCGCCCGCGTTCACGACGTGTGCGTCGGTGAGGCGCGCGACGAGGTGCGGCGCGCCGATCTGCGGATGGCGGATCACGATCACGTCCGGCTCGTAGGCCGAGAGGGTGAGCGCCGTGTCCTTGAGCGACTCGCCCTTCTCGACCGAGGAGCCGCTGGCTTTGACGGCAAGCGTGTCGGCGGAGAGGCGCTTGGCGGCGAGCTCGAAGGACGACAGCGTGCGGGTCGAGGACTCGTAGAACAGGTTGACCACGAGGCGGCCTCGCAGCGTCGGCAGCTTCTTCGACTCGCGCGCCTGGGAGAGCGCGAACGAGCGCGCCGTCGCGAGCAGCCGCTCGACGTCGTCGCAGTCGAGATCGCCGATCGACAGCAGGTGACGCCGCTCGGGGACGCGCGGCGGCAGGAGCTCGCCGGGAACGACGTGCAAGTCCGTCATGACTCCATCTCCTCGGCCTCGCCGACGAGCACGACCTGATCGATCTCATCCACCTCGACAAGCTGCACCTGGATGCGCTCGTCGCGTGAGGTGGGCAGGTTCTTGCCGACGTAGTCGGGCCGGATCGGCAGCTCGCGGTGGCCGCGGTCGGCGAGGACGGCGAGCTGTACGCGCGCAGGGCGGCCGTACTCGAGCAAGGCGTCGATCGCAGCGCGGATCGTGCGCCCCGTGTAGAGGACGTCGTCGACCAGGATCACCGTCCGCCCCTCGAGCTCGAAGTCGAGCTTCGTGTCGCGCACGACCGGCTGCGGGCGCCGCGGCGCCTGGCCGCTGCGGACGTGGACGTCGTCGCGGTGGAAGGTGATGTCGAGCTGGCCCAGGTCGAGCTCGAGGTCGGCGCGCTCAGCGATCAGGCGGCGCAGACGGTGGGCGAGCGGGACACCGCGCGAGTGGATGCCGACGAGCGCGACGGCCTCGAGATCCTCGTTCCGCTCGATGATCTCGTGCGCGATCCGCGAGAGCGTGCGGCCGATGGCGACACCGTCCAGCACGATCCGGCCCTCTGGCCGGCGGTTCGGCGTCGACTCCCGCTCGAGATCGGCAGGCTGCGGCTCTACGTGCTGCGGACTCTACGTGCTGCGGCTCGACAGGCTGCGGCATCGTTCTCCTTTCCGGCCTCACTGGACCGAGTTAAAGGCAACTGCGTGCGAGGGCAGACTAGCCGACCCGGCAGACGGCGGCACGGCGCCGGCGGGCTAGTCGGGCCTCTGCGCCACCGCGATCAGCCAGTGGAAGCGGTACTCGAGCTGCTCCGGGTGCTCGGCCTCTGCGCGGGCGAGGCCGTGCTCGTACTCCTCCGATGGAAGCAGCTCGAAAGTGGAGTACGCCTTCGAGCGGATGATGTCGAGCGCTTGCTCGCGCGAGATCGTGCGCCCCTGTGCGAGCCGTTCGATTCGCACCTCGGGGAGGCCCGCCTCGGCGAGCTCGGCACGGAGGGTGGTCTCGTCGGGGAAGCGGCGGCGCTCGAGCGCCGGCACCGACGGAAACCAGCGTGCGAACCACACGTCGTCGAAGCTCGCCGGGTCCTCGGTCGCGATCACGAGTCGCCCGGCGGGCGAGAGCACACGCGCCGCTTCGGCGAGCGCCCGCGGGCGGTCGACCAGGTGCACGACCATGCGCAGCACCGCGGCGCCGAACCAGCCGCGCTTGAACGGCAAGGCCTCGGCTCGGGCAACGCGGGCGTTGACGCCGAGGCTCTTCGTGCGCGCGACCATCTCGCTCGAAGCGTCGACCGCCCACACGCGCGCGAGCACCCGCTCCTCCAGGGCCTGGGCCAGGCGGCCGGTGCCGCAGCCGATCTCGAGCACGCGCTCGCCGCGAAGAGCGCCGAGCTCGACGATCGTCTCGAAGAGCTCCCACCAGTTCTCGTCGACCGGGCGAAGCTCGTCGTAGCGTGCGGCGCAGCGGTCGAAACCGCTAGCGCTCATCAGGATCAGGCGAAGTCGCGAGCGCCAGTTCCTCGGCGCCTTCGGCCGGCGCGACAGGCGGGCTCGGCTCGTCGCCCCACCTCTCCGGGACGGCGCCGCCCTTGACCAGCGTCGGCTCTCCACGCTCGGCAAACGGCACCTCGATCACGTCGAAGTCGCGCGGCACCACGGTCTGCGGGAACACCTCGCGCGCCTCGCGCACGATCTGCGCACCCAAGTAGCGAGGCGACACGTGCGTCAGGGCCAGCAGGCGTACCCCCGCGTCCCGCGCGAGCTCGGCCGCCTGCCGTGCCGTCGAATGCATGGTCTCGGCCGCGCGCTCGCTCTCTTCCTGCGCGAACGTCGCCTCGTGCACCAGGACGTCGGCCCCCTCCGCGAGCGCCCGGACGACCTCGCTTGGCGCCGTGTCCCCGGGGTAGACGATCGTGCGTCCCGGTCGCGGCGGTCCGAGCACGGCATCGGGCGTCAGCGTCCGTCCGTCCGGCAGGGTGATCGACTCGCCGCGCTGGAGCACGCCCCGCTCGCGGCCTGCAGGCACGCCCAGCGCGTCGGCGGTCTCGACGTCGAAGCGGCCTGGGCGAGACTCCTCGACGAGCGCGTAACCCACGGCGGACACGCCGTGCGAGACCGGGAAGACGAGCAGCTTGTAGCCGTCCCGCTCGAGCGCCTCCCCCACTCGCACCTCGACGAGCTCGAGTGGGTAGGTGAGCCTGCCGAAGACCCGCCTGAGCGCGTCGAAGAGGTCGCGCAAACCCGGCGGCCCGTAGACGGTGAGCGGCACGACGCGGTCGCGGAGCGCGAACGTCTTCAACATCCCCGGCAGGCCGAGGTAGTGGTCGGCGTGGAAGTGCGTCAGGAAGATCTCGCGCAGATCGACGAGCCCGACCGTCGAGCGCAGGAGCTGGCGCTGCGTGCCCTCACCGCAGTCGAAGAGCAGGCGCTCGCCGCCCCGCCGCAGGAGAAGGGCGCTTGGCGCGCGCTGTGCGGTCGGCGCACTGCCCGACGTGCCGAGGAACACGATGTCCAGGTCCACCGTCGGCGATCGTACTCACGGCCCGGCTCGCAGGGACGGACGCGGTCAAGGCCACGTTCAGGGCAGGATGAGCCGCTCCCCCGGGTGAATCGTCGCGTCCGAGAGGTCGTTTGCCTGCTGGATCTCCCAGATCGCCTTGCGCACATCGCCGTCGTAGTGCGACGACGCGATCGTCCAGAGCGTGTCGTAGGCCTGGACGCGGTAGACGGACTTCTGGCCGTGGGCGCCGGACGGCCGCGCAACCGCGGTCCAGAGGACGAGTGCGAGCCCAGCGAGTACCAAGACTTTAGCGAACATCTGTTCGCCACCATAACGAACAGATGTTCGCCCGTCAAGGGTGCTCCGCTATTTCGTCTTCGGCTTCTTGGGCTTCGGCTTGGCCGGCGTCCAGGACTTCAGCTTGGTCTGGCAGTTGCCCCGGGTCTTGGCGATCCAGTCGCGAACGACCTGTGCCGAGCGCTTCGGCGTCTGGTCGGCGAAGAAGAGCCCGCTCTGCCAACCCGCGAGATTCGGCTCGTCGAGCAGGTGGAAGATGTTGACGACGTTCACGTTCCGGTCGCAGGCGACGAGGTTCAGCATCTGGAGGTACCAGTTCGCCTGAAACTCCTCGGTCGCAGACGAGCCGAGAACGCCGCCCGCGGAGGTCGCGCTGACCTCGGTACCGGCGTACCCGCTCTTGCCGAGCGATGCCGTCTGCACGCCGGTCTCGTTGAGGCTGACCGGCAGGCCGCCGCCCTTCTGCTGGCCGATCGTCCGTTGAGGCGTCCCCTTGAAGGCGTCGTAGAACGCCTGGTAGATCCGCGGCAGGTTGGACACGCTCGCCGACTTCACGTCCGCGTACCCCTGCGCGAACGGCTGCGACTGCGGCACGGGGTACGGATGGAAGTCGAACCCGTCCATGAGCGGCGCCTTGCGTCCGGTCTTCTTGACGAACGCCCGCCACCACTTCCCGAGCGCGCCCACGAAAGTGACCGGCTTCGTCGAGGAGTTGCTCCGGGCCGTCGGCTTGTCGTTTCCGCGGGGAGAGAGCCCGACGCCCCAGATCCGGATCCCGCTGTCCACGGCCTTCAGGGCGTCGTAGGCGGCGGCGAGCGCTCGCCCGCAGATCGCGGCGGACTGGTTCTGACCCGAGCTGTCCCACTGCGGGTTCACGAACAGCGGCTGGTTGCACTCGTTCATGACCACGAACTCGCGAACGAGCGGGAAGGTCCGCACGACGGAGGCGGCCCACGTGGCGAACTGCTTGATGCGCGCGGTGTTCCCGCACGATTCAGGATTCGCCGACGGACGCGCACTTGGCGCCGTTCGTGAAGACCTGCGAGTGCAGCGGGTAGATGTTGAGCTCGATCGTGACGCCGCTCGCGGTCGCCCGATCGATCGCCGTGCTGAATGTAGCGCCTGATCCGCGATCACTGTCGGCGCGGTCTCGTCCCAGCGGAGAGTGACGGCGTTGACGGTGAGCCCGGTTGCGGCCATGTTCGGAAAGAACCACGGGTTTCCGGATTCGTACTTGCCGAGATCGTCGTTGACGCCGACCCTTAGTGCAGCGGCGGCGGTGCCTGCAAGAGCCAGCGTCGAGCAGAGGCACGCCAGAGCTATCACGAGCTTCCTCATCGGTTCCCTCCCGGTGGTCGCTCTCTCAGATTCGACGCACCGTAGGGGACGAAAGTTTGCAAGCGGTTAACGCGGTCTTGGGATCGCTTCAAGGACGCCGGCGAGGAGCCGCTCCGGCCCGAACCTGACCGGATCGTCAACTGGCAGCCCGGTCTCCACTTCGGCGGCAGCAATCGCAGCGCGGGCCGCGTCGTCGTCGAGGGCTCGCGTGTTCAGGGCCACCGCGACCACTCCTGCCGGCCGCGCGAGCAGCGAGATCCGCTGGTGCAGCTCGACGAGCTCGGCGAGCGGCGGCATCGGGAACCGCTCGTCGCCGTCGATGATGCGTTGGCCGGCCATGTGGCAGAGGACGAACGCGTGCGGCGCCGCGCCGTGGATGAGGCCGAGCGTGACCCCGGAGTACGCCGGATGCAGGAGCGACCCCTGGCCCTCGACCCACAGGATCTCGCCGCCGCGAGCCACGCCTTCGAGCACGACCCGCTCGGACGCGCCCGCGACGAAGTCGGCGACGACCGCGTCGATCGAGATCCCCCAGCCGGCGATCGCGATCCCGGTCTGGCCGGTGGGAACGAACTCGCTCGCGAGGCCGCGCCGCCGGGCCTCGGCGTCGAGCTCGAGCGCGACGCTCATCTTCCCGATCGCGCAGTCGGAGCCGACCGTGAGCACGACGCGCGAGCCGTGGGTCAGGTTCTCGCCCGTGGGCACGTTCAGGCCGGACGGCGGCTTGCGCAGGTCGCGCAGCTCCACGTGGTAGCGGGCCGCCAGCTCCACCAGCTCGCCGTCGTCCGAGAGGAACTCGTGCAGGCCGTTCTCGACGTCGAGGCCCTTCGCAATGCAACTCTCGAGCAACTCGCGCCAGGCCGGCGGGAAGCGCCCGCCCTGCGTGGCGACGCCGACGAGCGCCGTCGTCGGGCCGAAACGGAGGGCGTCGTCGACGCTGCCGACGACCGGGAACCCGTCCTGCGTCTCCCCCGCCCGCTCCGAGTCGAGGATCGCCGCCACCTGCTCCGGCCGGTACCGCAGGACGCCGCGGGCGGTCTTGCCGTAGTGCGGGTCGGCCGAGTGGCCTTCAGCGAGGATCAGCAGCCGACGAGCGCGAGACACCGAGGCCGGGCCTGTCGGAGGGGCGCTGGACACCGTCCGCGAATTCAACACCCGGCCACGGGTCGTCGGCGAGCAGGAGGTTCCCGTCGAGATCGACGTGGTCACAGAGGCTCGCGATCTGCGCCCCCGCCGCGATCCCGAGACCCGACTCGACCATGCACCCCAGCATCACACCGAGGCCGAGCGCGCGCGCGGCGTGCACCATTCGCACCGCCTCGCGGATCCCGCCCGACTTGGCGAGCTTGATCACGATCCCGTGGGCCCGCTCCGCGCAGGCTGCGACGTCCGCCAGCGTGTGGCAGTCCTCGTCGACGTAGATCGGCACCGGCGAGCGTCGCTTCAGCTCGGCGCCGCCGGGGTCGCCGGCCCGCAGCGGCTGCTCGCAGTACTGGAGGTCCATCTGCGGTAGCAGCTCGACTGCTTCCTCGAGCGTCCAGGCCTCGTTCACGTCGACCTGGAGCGGCAGCTCGGCGACCGACCGCACGGCGAGCACACGCTCGAGATCGAGGCCGTCGCGCCCGCCGAGCTTCAGTTTCAGGCGCTTGAAGCCTCGCGCAGCGGCGTTCTCGGCGCGGCGCGCCATGTCGTCGGGATCGCCGAGCCAGAGGGTCCAGGAGGTGGGCGGCCCCTCGCGCCGCAGCCCGAGCAGCCGGTAGACGGGTAGGCCGGCGAGTTTCCCTTGCAAGTCGTGGAGCGCAGCATCGACAGCAGCGCGCGCCGCGTGCTCGCGCGGTGGCAGCCCGCCGAGAACCTCGTCGAGTCCCCACGGATCGTCGCCCAGCTCGACGGCCCCGAGCCAGGCGAGCGCCGAGTCGACCGACTCGTCGTAGCGTGCGATCGGTGCGCCCTCGCCGAAGCCACGTACGCCCTCGTGGCCAAGCTCGACCTGAACAAGCTCCACGTCGTCCTGTGCCCCGCGTGAGATGACGAAAGTCTCCGCGAGCGGCAGGGTGACGGCACGGGCCGAGAGCTGCACCGCGGTTACACTAGTGCCTCTCCGCGCGCCCGTAGCTCAGGGGATAGAGCGTTCGCCTCCGGAGCGAAAGGTCGCAGGTTCGATTCCTGCCGGGCGCATCACCGAAGGCCTGTTACGTCGCGTCTCTTGGTGTTAGTGTCGGCGACGCACCACGATCACACCTCAGAATTTCCTCTTGCAAGGCATGTCCCGAGGTTCTTGGGGGACGGCTTCGAGACATTGCGGGAATACGGGAAGCGGCGCATCATGATTCGGAAGGACACGCTCGTCCCAGCGGTTCTAACGGCAATCGTGGCGATTGCACTTTCGAGCGCATTCGGTTACAGCTCGCTTCGCTCGGCGCCCGCAGCGGTTAGCACGCCCCCAAGCGGAATTGGGTTGTGGCATCTCGGCGATTCCTTGCCGAATGCGACGAATCAGTTGAGCTACTCGCTTGTGCTGGTCAGCGAGGACGACGTGCCTGCTGCGGCTGCCCTGCCGGGCCGGTCACTCGTCTACCGGTCCGGGACCGACGTTCCGGTCGAGTACAGCGACGGTGTTCCCTACAGCGAGGCGTTGGCGAACGGCTGGCTGCTGGAGAACGCGAGCGGCGACCTGATCACGAACACGGACTACGGCTACTACATCGGTGACGTCGGCAGCAGCGGCTACCAGGAGGCGTTCATCACGAACGCGCTCGCGTACCTGTCAGCGAATCCGGGGCTGGAAGGCGTCTTCATCGACAACGTGCTCCGTGACATCGACTTTCTCGCGGGTGAGTATCCGGCCAAGTACCCGACCCAGTCGGCCTGGGAGGCAGCGATGCTGTCGTTCGTGGAGGCGGTCGGCCCGGCCCTGCGTTCGCACGGCTACTACGTCCTCCTCAACGCGGACGGTTACACGGGCGGCGACGGCGACAGCAACGACGGCACGCTCACCATCTCCTGGTGGCAGCAGCTCGGCCCGTCGGTCGACGGACTGATGAACGAACACTTCCAGCAGATCTCCGACGGAAGCAACGCGGTGCGCGCCTCGGGCACCGACTCCTGGACGGAGAACTGGGACGGCTGGCAGCGCCTGATCGGCACCGCACAGGCGATGGACAAGGACTTCGTAGGCCTCACCTACGGCGACCCGGGCGACACCGGCACCATGACCTACGGGAAAGCGTCGTTCCTCCAGGAATGGAACGGCGGCGGGAGCGCCTTCATCTTCAACCCCACCGACAACTCCGACCCCTGGGACAGCTCCTGGACAACCGACATCGGCCAGCCGGCAGCAGCAAAGCAAGAAATCGGAACCGGCTGGATGCGCCGGTACACCGACGGCATCGCACTCGTCAACCCGAGCCCCACCAGCTCCCAGACCTTCGAGCTCGGGGACGAATACCTCACTTCGACCGGTGCCGTTGTCACGAGCGTCACCCTCGAACCAACGAGCGGTCTGATCCTCCGCTCGACCACCGCGACGACCACGACCACTACTGCTGCCACTCCGACGCCGACGGTCGCAGCGTTCAGCCCAGGCGTCGCGTCGGTAGGAGCCAGCGTGACGATCAGCGGCAACGGCTTCACCGGAGCAACCCGCGTCACCTTCAACGGAGCAACCGCGAGCTTCATCGTCACCTCCGACACCGAGATCAGGGCGACCGTGCCAACCGGCTCGACCACCGGCCCGATCACGGTCACCACACCCGGCGGCTCCGCGACAAGCACCGACATCTTCACCGTCACGGTCCCGGACTTCAGCCTCGCCGTCTCGCCCGCGAGCCGGACCGTGAGTCGCGGCGGGTCGGCAAGCTACTCGGTGACGGTCAACCGGCTCGACAGCTTCACAGGGTCGCTGCAGCTCAGTGTCATCGGCCTTCCCACCGGATCGAGCGCGTCGTTCAGCACGAATCCGGTGCCGTCGTCCGGAACGACCGCCACGTTGACGATCAAGACGGGTAAGAAGACGAGCAGAGGCACCCACACTCCGACGATCCGCGGTACCAGCGGCGGCCTCGTCTACACCTCCCAGATAGTTTTCAAAGTCCAGTAGCCCGCCCGACGTCGCCGCGATCAGCCCGTCGAGCTGAGGCGGACCGGCTGACCTAGCGATCGAAGGCGAAGCGCGTCGTGCCGAGCAGGCCGTCCGAGACGACCTTCAGCTTGCAGAGCCGGTCACCTGCCGTGTCGCCGGTTGTGACCCGCGGATGCCAGGTAGTCGCGGTCGCGAACGCCTGCCGGCGGACGAGACGCCCGTCGAGGAACACGCTCACGGTCTGCGGCTCCTTCACGAGCAGCACCGCGTCGAAGGCACCTCCGTGGCAGTCGTAGGCGGTAAGCGTCGCCTCGCCGACCACGTCGCCGTTCTCGTACAGGCCCGAGGTGATCGTCGAGATGCGAAGAGGCCGCTCGAGGCGCCAGAGGCCGAGCCCCGGCCGGTCGGTCCCGACCTGCCGCGCCTCGGCAACCAGCTCACCGCGCAACGCGATGTGAAGAGGCGCGACCGCGAACCGCGCCGCCGAGGCGACGCCGCCCGGCCGCAGCTCGCCGTTCGGCCGGACGTCGAGCGCCTGCTGTGGCAGCGGCCCGGGCACGGATGTGCCCGGCAGGTCGTAGACCCACCGGATGCGGCGGTTCCAGAACAGGTTCTCCCACACCGCGTTCCAGTACGCCTGACCGTCGTAGACGTACGCGACGGGTGCATTGGCTGCGGCGTCGACCCAGCGCCGTTCGGGGCCGAGGAGCCGGACTTGCTGCGCGCGCGCCTGATCGGTCACCTCGCGGCTCGCGGAGATCGAGCCGGCGGCGAGGGCGAGGAAGAGAATCGCCGGCAGCACCGGTAGCGCCCGGCGTGGCACGACGGCGAAAAGCGACGGCCGCCGTGCCGACGGCGAGCACGAACGACGAGTTGCAGGGTGTCCGCCGAGGACACGCCGCGCAGGTGCGAGAGCGGGATCAGCGTGAACGCGTGCGGCAGCGCTTCCGGGACGACCAGCTTTCCGAGCGGCAGCAGGAGCACGGCGAGCCACGACGCGCCGCGGCCGCGACCGAGCGCACCCGGTGGCCGCCCGGCCCGCCGCGATCGAGCCAGAGGGCGAAGCCGAGGAAGAGCAGCGGCGCGGCCGCGATCAGGTTCCGCTCGGCGAGCAGGCCGAGCTCGCGTGAGGCGAACACACCCACTTCGAGCACGAGCCAGACGGCGACCGCGAACGTCACCGCGAGGTACGCGCGGACGCGCGGGTCGGCCTCGCCGACCCGGAGCGCACGCCAGAGCAAAACGAGGAGAGCACACGCCGGGAACACCCCGGTGAGCAGGGCGAGGTCGCCGGCGTGGTAGCCGACGAAGCGCGCGGCGGCGCCGGCCGCGTAGGAGCCCCCGGCGTCGCGGTAGCCGGCGAGGAGGCTGCCGCCCTCGGCGAGCCTCCACGCGACCCAGAGCGCGGCCAGGAGCGCCATCCCACCGAGCGCCGGCGCGAAGCGCCGAAGCTGCGGCCGCGTCCGGCCGAGCACGGCGTCCAGCCCGAGCGCGGTGAGGAACACGGGCACGAGCACGACCGCCTGAAGCCGGGTCGCGAGCGCGAGGCAGAGGCCGCTCACGAGGAGTGCCTGCCGCGCCCGCGTCGGCGACGCGACGGCCGCCGCGGTCGCCCACGCGGCGAGCACGAACACCGGGTAGAAGACGACTTCGCTCATCACGAGCCCCGAGTACGCGAGGCCCGGTAGCGCCAGCGTCAGCGCCGCAGCGGCAAGCGCCCAGCGTGGCGCCATCAGCGACCTCCCCCAGAGGTAGACGGGGACCGCCGCGAGCGACATCACGAGCGCCTGGAGCGCCTTCAGCAACGTGTGGCCGAGCGCGAGATCGCCGAGGCTGAGTGGCAGCCCGGCGACCGCGGGAACGATCGCGCTGTAGTAGGGCGTCGGGCCCCCGAGGATCGCCAGGTGCCCGTCGCGGTAGAGCCCCTGCCCGAGCAGCCCGTAGACCATCTCGTCCGGCGCGATCCACGGGGTCGGCACGCCGCGGCTCGCCCATGCGCGCAGCGCCACCGAGACGAGCACGAGCGCGACCAAGGCGAGCCATGCGGGAGCGCGGCGGAAGCGGGCTAGCACGGCATCCTGCAGCCGAGCATGCCAGCAGCGGTGGCCGCCGGCGCCGCTGGCCGGCGCCGTGGAATCGCCCAGGTTTTCCCCCGGGGACGCAGGTAGAATGTCGGGATGCTCGTGGCAGCCATGATCGAGGACCCGCTCAGTACCGATGGCGAGCCTGCCTCGCATCCGGCGTCCCCGCACGGGCGAACTCTCGACGGTCGTCGCACGGCCGCGCGCCGAGCCTGCTGAGCTCAGCGCCGCAGGCCTGACCTGGATCCATCTCGACGCGCCGCCGCTCGAGCGCGCACAGTCGCTGGCCGAGACCTACGGCTGGCATGCGCTCGACGTCGAGGACGTGATGTCCAGGCGCCAGCGGCCGAAGGTCGACGACTACGCCGACGAGGGCTACCTCTTCGCCGTCCTCCACTTCCCGGTCTACGACCGCGCGATCCAACGCCTGAACGCCGCCGAGCTCGACGTCTTCGTCGGGCCCGACTACATCGTCACGCTGCCGGACACCGAGCTGAAGCCGGTCACGCGCCTCTTCCACCGCTGCCAGGAGGACGACCTCTTTCGCGAGCAGCTCTTCTCGAAGGGATCCGGCCGCCTGCTCTACGAGATCCTGGACGACCTCTTCGACTACTGCTTCCCGATCCTCGACAAGATCGGGCACAAGCTCGATTCGCTCGAGGACGACGTCTTCGAGGGCCGCTCCGACGAGGTCGTGCGCGACATCTCGAACGCGAAGCAGGAGATCATCAGCTACCGGAAGATCATCAAGCCGGAGCGCTCGACCCTGCGGCTGCTCGAGCGGCACGTCGAGCGGTTCCTGCCCGAGGAGCTCGACCTCTATTTCGACGACATCGTCGATGCCGCCGAGCGCATCTGGGACATCCTCGACAACTACAAAGAGGTCGTCGAGGCGCTCGAGGACACGAACGAGTCGGTCATCTCGCACCGCCAGAACGACGTCCTCCGCGTCCTCACGGTGTTCGCCTCGATCGTGCTGCCGCTCACGCTGATCACCGGCATCTTCGGGATGAACGTGAAGTTCCCGGGCTTCGACACCGTGTGGGCGTTCTGGGTCATCTTCGCGGGCATGCTGGCGACGCTGGTCGGGCTGCTCGGGTTCTTCCGCTACAAGCGCTGGCTGTAAGACGGAATGCCGAAGCGGCTCTGGGCGCCGTGGCGGCGCAAGTACGTCGAGCGGGCTGACGAGTTGTCGGGCTGCATCTTTTGCGCGCCCGACGAGGAACTCGTGCTCCACCGTGGCCGGCTTGCGTTCGCGCTCCTCAACCGCTTCCCGTACGCGTCAGGGCACCTGATGGTCGCGCCACTCCGCCACGTCGGCGACTACGGCGGGCTGACCGAGGACGAGGCGCTCGAGATCCACCGCCTCGCCGTGTCGGCCCTCGAAGCGCTCGCCGCCGCCTACCGCCCGCAAGGGCACAACCTGGGCTGGAACCTCGGCCGGATCGCGGGCGCGGGGATCGTCGACCACGTGCACCTGCACGTCGTCCCGCGCTGGGCAGGCGACACGAACTTCATGCCGGTGCTGGCTGACGTTCGGGTGCTGCCGGAGGCGCTGACCGACTCGGCGCGGCGCCTGCGGGAGGCCTGGCCGGCGCCGGCGCCCGTGTGAGGCGAGCTCGAAGCTTTCCTTCCAAGCTGAGAGCGAGGTCGGCTATGTTGTCTTTGGTGTCCGTTCCTCTGCGCGTTTTCATCTTCGTCCTGATCGCGGTCGTGTTGATCGCGCCTGCGGCCTACGGCCTTGCCACGGCCAAGACGCCGGCGAGGCTCGAGGGAGGCAAGAAGCTCTACCGGAAGTTCTGCGGCCAGTGCCACGCGCTGAAGGAGGCGCGGGCGGTCGGCATCGGGATCGGCGCTACCGGCAAGAAAGAGAAAGGCGAAACCGATCTCGCCGGGCCGAGCTTCGACCCGCTGCGGGTGACAGCGCACCAGTGCATGCTCGCCATCACCGGCGTCTGGGACGGCCACGGCAAGGTGATGACCCTGATGACCCACGCCGACATTCGGCTCGTCTCGGACTACGTGCAGGCCGCGACGAAGGACCACAAGTACAAGGCGACACTGCCTTCCGACTTCTTCCGCTGAGCCGCGCGCGGGCGGCCGGGCCTCAGCCGACGACGATGAAGTAGGTCTTCTTCCCCGACGGGGAGTAGTAGAACCACTGGCCGGCCTTGAGCGTGACGGTCGCCGAGTTCCTGCCGACGAACGTCGCCCCGGTCACCTTCGTCGACGGCTTGCCGAGCGCTTGGATCGTGAAGCCCTTCTTCGACGTCTCGTCGAGCACGGTGATCTTGTAGCGCCCCGATTTCAGCGACGAGACCGTCTTGCCCTTGAACCTCAAGGTGAGCTTGCCGACGGTGCTCACTCCGCCGCTCAGCGTCCCGCGGACCGCAGCGGTCTTCGAGGTCGACTTTGGAACGGTCGCCGGGCGCGGGGTCGTGGTGGTCGAGCCTCCACCCGACGAACCGCCGCCGGTGCTCGCCGCCGCGCTCGAGACCGTGAAGACCAGCCGTGCGACCGTTGGCCGGCGATCTTCCTGCGCAATGTAGGTGCCGGCCTGGAAGGTCGCTTCAAGGTGGTCGGAGGCGGCGTCGCCACCGTCCAGCGTCGTGTGCAGAACCACGCCCGGCCCCGTGAGCCGGAACGAGAGTGCGCCGCCGCAAGCAACGTTGGGATCCGCCTCGCCCGACAGGTCGGGCTCTGCGAACCCCTGTGGCGACGTGACCAGGATCTGATACCTGCCTGGCGGAATCACGCTGATCGCCCCACCGTTGTCGCCCGTGATCACGAACGTGCAGTTCATCGCATAGCGCACGTAGAGCGTCGGGTCGGCGGCATAGGCGCTCTGCGCGCCGAACAGCGCGACGACAAGGCCGATCAAGAGTGGGGCGAGCCGAACGCGACGGGGCACGTTTACCTCCGGGACAGCCCTCAGCGTGCCACATCCGGCATGCGAAGGGAAGGACGTGTCGCAATCAGACGGCGATCAGCCCGAGCGCCCGGTAGTCGCGTCGCAGTGCGGGCGAGGATAAACGGCTCCCCAGCACACATCTGTGCGGGCGATTCCCTCCGAGAGAGGGTGAAAAGGTCGCCGAGAAGTCCGTTCGCGACTATTGCTACCCGCCGCTTTCCCTTGTAAAGTCGCGGTGCGCTGCGGCTGGTGCCGGTTGCCTGATTCCGTAGCGTCGATGCCGTGGTGCATGGTGCGTTGCGGCTACCTCTAACTGGAGGGACGAATGGCGAGCAAGTTGAAGATCAAGGTGAACGGTCTGGTGCACAGCGTGACCGCCAGCCTCGACACACCACTCTTGTACGTCCTGCACAACGAGCTGCACCTGCACGGCCCGCGCTTCGGCTGCGGTCTCGCGCAGTGCGGCGCCTGCTCGGTGCTGCTGGACGGCAAGGAGATCCGTTCGTGTGTGACGCCTGTTGCTGCTGTGAGCGGGAAGGCGATCACGACGCTCGAGGGTATGCCTGCGATGTGGGCGGCGGCGCGTGGCACGACTGCTGCGACTCCGGCTGCTTTGCATCCGTTGCAGCAGGCGTGGATCGATGTGCAGGTGCCGCACTGCGGTTACTGCCAGAACGGGATGATGATCCAGGCCGCCGATCTGTTGGCGACCACGAAGCGTCCGACCGAGGCGCAGATCCGGACCGCGATGAACGGCCATCTCTGCCGTTGCGGCACGTATCCGCAGAATCCTGACGGCGATCCAGAAGGCCGCCGCAGTGATGGCGAAGGGTGGGAAGTAACCATGACCGAAATGCTCAAGAAGGAGTTCTCGCGCAAGACGTTCGTCAAGGGCGGCGGCGCGATGATCGTCGGCTTCAGCGCTCTCGGTGTCGGCAAGGCTCAGGCTGCGACCGGCAACACGCCGTTCGCCCAGCGTGGGCCGCAGGACTTCCTGCCGAACCTGAGCACGGTCGACGCGTGGCTCGCGATCAGGGCCGACAACACGGTCATCGTCACCCACGGTGAGCCGGAGTTCGCCGGCACGCCGACCGGGATCCTGATGATGGTCGCCGAAGAGTTGAACGTGAGCATGGCTCAGATGTCCTACGCTCAGCCGGAGACCTGGCTGAACGCGACCGGTGGCGGTGGCGGAAGCGGCGGCATCGTGTCCCGCTCGTTGCCGACTCGGGCCGCGGCTGCGTATGCGAAGCAGGAGCTGCTCAAGATGGCCTCGACGAAGCTCGGCGTCCCCGTCGCGAGTCTGACGGTGACGGACGGCGTCGTCACGGGCGGCAGTGGCAAGGTCACATACGGCGAGTTGATCGGCGGCAAGAACTTCGGCTTCACGTTCCCGGCCGGAACGACGGGCTTTACGCCTGGTCAGGGAATCGCGAAGCCGGTCGACCAGTACACGATCGTCGGGAAGCATTACCCGCGGATCGACATTCCGAGCAAGGTGTCCGGCAACTACACCTACATCCACAACGTCAAGATCCCGGGGATGTTGCATGCCCGGTGGGTGACTCCGCGCGGGATCGGCGCCAACACCTCGCAGAACCACATGCCGATCAGCATCGACGAGAACTCGATCAAGAACACGGGTGCTCGAGGTCGTTCGGATCGGCAACTTCGTCGCCGTCGTGGCGCCGAAGGAGTACGAAGCGATCCAGGCCGCCTCGCAGCTGAAGGTCGACTTGGAAGAGCGATCCGAAGTTCGGCTCGGGGAGCTCCGGGAACTACTGGTCGTGGATGCGCAAGGCGGCAGACACGAACACAGTGAGCCCCGCCCGCTACATCGCTGAGCAAGGCAACGTGACCTCAGCGCTCGCTTCGGCGGCGAAGGTCGTGTCTGCGACGTACAAGTACCACTACAACAACTTCGTGCCGATCGGCCCGCACGCCGCGATCGCCGACGTACGAGGAACCGGTGCGACCGGCAGTGCGACGCTGTGGGTCCAGGGCCAGTCGCTGCAGGGCATCCCACCGAGCCACGAGACGCTGCTGGGCATCCCGGCGGCCAGGATCCGCGTGATCGTGTTCGAGGGCTCGAGCTCGTACGGCGGCGGCCATCAGGCACAGGCGGCCGAGCAGGCGGCGATCCTCTCGCAGAAGCTCGGCAAGCCGGTGCGCCTGCAGTGGATGCGCTGGGACCAGCACGGCTACGACAGCTACGGCCCGTCCCACATGTACGACGTCAAGATGGGCATCAACGCGGCGGGCAAGATCGTCGCCGCCGACTGGACGAGCTACGGCCAGCCGAACGCCACGCTCGACACGACGAGGGAGCAGCTCGGTACGGTCACGTGGGCGGCTACTCCGGGGAACGGCGGCCCGACGCCGTCCGACACCCTGTACCAGCACGCGAGCACCGGTTCGCCGAGCTTGGGTGCGAGGCGGGTGCTGGCGAAGACGCAGCCCATGTACGAGGGTTCGCTCAAGACGAGTGCGCTCCGGGCTCCGAACGGACCGCAGTCCTACTTCGCCAGCGAGCAGATCGTCGACGAGCTCGCGTACGCGGCGAACATGGACCCGATCGCGTTCCGCCGGCTGAACATCGACGGGACGACCACGGCCGGCTCGCGCTGGCTGTCGGTGCTCGACGGGGTGACCCAGGCAGTGGGTTGGACGCCGAGGGTCGCGAACTCGATCAAGCAGACCGGGAACGTCGTGAAGGGCCGCGGCTTCGCCTTCGGCACCTTCGCGTCCAGCCAGGTCGGCGTCACCGCCGAGATCGAGGTGGACAAGAAGACGGGCAAGATCGTGGTCATCCACGGCGCGGTCGCCCAGAACAACGGGCTCACCGTCATGCCTGACGGCGTTGCCAACCAGATGAGCGGCTCATTGATTCAGGGCCTCTCGCGGGCGCTGTACGAGGCGCCCACCTGGAACAAGGAGCGGGTCACGAGCCTGGACTGGGTCACGTACCCGATCCTCCGCTTCAAGGACAGCCCGAAGGTGACCCTGGTCAACGTCCACCCGGGCAAGTACACGACCATCGTCCCGGGCGACACGACCGTCGACCTGAGCAAGGGCAACATCGCCGCGCTCGCGAACGGCTGGGTCGCCACCGGTTCGGGCGAGCCGCCCACCGTCGGGATCGGCGGAGCGGTCGCGAACGCGTTCTTCGACGCCACGGGTGTCCGCATCCGCCAGGCGCCGATGAACCCGGCGACCGTTCGTCAGGTACTGAAGGACGCAGGGGTTGCGTAACCCGACGTCCTGCTGACTGAACCGCAGTTCGGGGAAGGGCCTGGCGACAGGCCCTTCCCTCTTTTCAGCGGATCGTGGAACGATGGAGGTTGTCCCGATGACTGTTCAAGTACGGCGCTTTTCAACCCTGATTGGGGTGCTCGCGGTGGCCGCGGCGCTTGTGCCCGCGGGCAGCGCCGTCTCGCGGGCCGCCGCCGTGCCGACGCTGTACGTGGCATACGCGATGAACTGCACCTTCACGATCACCGACGACGACGGTCGGAGGGTGAGCTCGATCGCGCCCGGCACCTACCAGGTCCAGGTCAGCTCGCCGGTCGTCTTCTCGGCAGTCGACCTCACGGGGATCAACGACTTCACGGCCTGCAAGAGCTTTGTCCAGTTCGAGCTCACCGGCCCGGGCGTCAACCTGTCCACCACGCTCCAGGACGGCGACGAAAACCATGACGTCTTTACGCAGACGTTCCAGCCGAGCGCGACCTACACCGCCCGGGACTTGAACCAGCCGTTGGTCGCCCGCGCAGTGTTCAGCACCTCGGCGTCGGGATCGCCGGCAGCGCCGAGCAGCCCCTCCACGTCGAGCGGCTCGTCAGGCAAGGGAACGCCGTCCGTGGACATCGTCGGCTCGAAGGCGAAGAAGACGGCAAAGACGACGACCGTCCCCTTCCGAGGTACCCTCGTCGGCACGTTGAGCGCGACTGGAAAGCCCACGCTGACGAGCAAGGGCAAGACCGTCTCGACTCTCAAGTCGGGGCGCTACACGTTCTCGATCACCGACCGGAACCCGAAGGGCGGCTTTTGGGTGCAACAGGTTCAGAAGAATCTGGTCACGTTGACCGGGGTGGCGTTCGTCGGCAAGCGCACGACGAAGGTCGATCTGAAGGTCGGCCAGTGGATGTTCTACACCGACCGCGGGAAGATCCACTACTTCGCGGTGGTCGGCGGGACCTGAGGTACAAATTGGTAACGACGCAATCTTGGAGGTTGTGATGATGGCGGCTCGCGTACGGCACGTTTCGATTCTGATCGCAGCGCTCGCAGTGGCCGCTGTCATCGTGCCCGCGGGCACTGCCGGCTTGCGGGCCGACGCTCCGTCCGCGTTTCCGACGCTGTACGTGGTGTACACGATGAACTGCACTTTCACGTTCCAGGACGACAGCGGCAAGAAATTGACGTCGATCGCGCCCGGCACCTACCAGGTCATGGTCAGCACGCCGGTCATGTTCAAGCTGGTCGTTCCTGGCGGCGAAGAGGTCGACCGCCCGGCGGCCAACGACTTCACGGGCTGCAAGGGCTGGGTCCAGTTCCAGCTCACCGGCCCAGGCGTCGACCTCTTCACCACGCTCGATACCGGCTGCGACGCCTACTTGCTGCTTCCTCCCCACACCTTCAAGGAGGGTGCGACCTACACCGCGCAGGACTTGAACCAGCCCTCTGTCACGCGCACCGCGCTCACCGTCCTGACCTCGGGAACGCCGGACGCCCCGAAGAGCCCCTACAGCGCGACGACGGGCAAGGGTGAGACGTCCTTTGACCTAATCGGCTCGAATATCCCGAAGAAGCTCGGGGTCAAGCTCGCCGGGACGCTGAACGGAGGGGTGAGCACCGTCGGCAAGCCCACGCTGAAGCGCCAGGGAAAGACCGTCTCTACCCTCAAGGCCGGCCGCTACAAGATCACGGTGCTCGACGAGACATCGAAGAGGGGCTTCACGATCCAGAAGCTTGGCAAGCCGTCGGTGACGGTGACCGGAACGACGTTCGTCGGCAAGGGCTTTAAGACCGTCACGCTCAAGGCCGGGCGGTGGATGTACTCCTCCGGCCCCGGGAAGGCCTTCTACTTCCAAGTCACCGGCTGAGGGTGGTACGAAGGGTGGTCCCTCGAGTCTTGCGGGCGCACGCTTTCGTCATCGCGATCATCGTCGGCGTCCTGCTCGGCGGCGTGCTACGTCTCGTCCCGACGAGCGAGGCTGCCGCGACCGGATCCGATGCGGCCGGCCAGGGGGTCGCCGCCTCGACCGCCTGCGCCGCTCCATGACCGTCGGCACGGCGACGCGACAGCGCGAGCTCGCGGAGGCCAACTTGGGTGTACGGCTCGGCCGGTGGGCCCGGTCAGCGGTTGTGTACGGGATTGTCGTGGCCGTCCTCGCCGGTGTCGCTGGTCAGTGGCTCGGGGTGTCGCCTCCGGCTGCCTATGGCGTCTGTTCGGCGTGCCACGGGCGCGACCTCGCCAACTGGGTCCTCAACCGTACGGAGGGCGCAGGACTCTACGTGGCTGCCGCCGGTGCCAGTTGGCCGCTTTTCACGGTGGTGGGTCTCGTGTTGGGCTCGTTCCTTGCGTCGAGACGCAACGGGGAGTTCGGATCGATCAATCTCGGCGGCAACGCGCGCCAGTTCGTCTTCGGTGGCGTCGTGATGTGTGCTGCTCTGTTCGTCAGCGGTTGCCCGACGCGGCTCATCATCCGGACCGGTTACGGTGATCTCGCGGCCGTGCTGGCGCTCGGTGGAGTTGCGATTGGCGTCGTGCTCGCGACCCTGTCGATGCGATGGGTGGCGCGGCGATGATCGTGACTCTTTCCTCGCTGGCAGTCGGCACGATCATCGGGTACCTGGGTCAGCGCTCTCGCATGTGCACGATCGGTGGGCTCCGCGACTTCGTGCTCGTTCGTGACACGGGGCTGCTGCGGGGCGTCGGCGCGATGCTCGTCGCCTCCTGGGTTGTGTTCGGTGCTATCCGAGTGATCGACGGCAGCGACGTGGGACGCAGTCTGATTGCCGCGGGAACGACGCCCTCGGGTCTCAGCGTCGGCGTCGCGCTTCTCCTGGGCGGTCTCGTGCTGGGCTTCGTTGCAACCATTTCAGGTGCGTGCCCGCTGAGACAGCACGTCCTCGCCGGCCAGGGACGGGTCGGGGCGTGGGCCTTCCTTGCCGGCTTCTACCTCGCGGCGGTGGTCTACACAAGCTGGCTCTCGCCCACTCTTGGGCCGTGGACGCTATGAGCGAAGAGGTGTACCTCGACCACGCGGCTACCTCGTGGCCCAAGCCCGAGGTTGTCCTTGAAGCAATCCAGGAGTTCTTCGCGAACGCCGGTGGCAATACCGGGCGTTCCGGTCACCGACGCTCGATTGCCGCTTCGCGAGCTGTCAGCCTTGCACGGGAGCGGTTGGCTGACCTGCTTGGCGCGGAGTCACCGGACAATCTGATCTTCACGAAGAACGCGACGGAGGCGCTCAACCTGGCCATCTGCGGGTTGGCCGTAAGGGGCGCGCGGGTCGTGACGACGTCCCTCGAGCACAACTCGGTGATGCGGCCTTTGCGAGAGCTGGAGCAGCGCGGACGATGTTCCGTCGAGATTGTGCGGGTGGACGGAAACTCGGGGGAGATCGACCTCGATGAGTGGGAAGCTCGGCTTCGCGGGGCAAGCACCGTGCCTGGCGATCGCCACGCACGCATCGAACGTCACCGGTGTTCTTCTGCCGATAGCCGCCATGGCGGAGATTGCGAACGGGGCGGCTGCTCCCTTCATCGTGGACGCGTCTCAGAGCGCCGGGCACATCCCGTTGACCCTCTCGAGCTTGGGCGCATCCGCCGTGGCGATGCCGGGCCACAAGGGCTTGCTTGGCCCGTCGGGAACCGGTCTCCTGTATCTCGCCCCGGGGGTGGAGGTCGAGCCGCTGATCCGAGGCGGCACCGGCAGCCAGTCCGAGCTCGAAGTCCAGCCCGACTTCGCCCCTGACCGTTACGAGAGCGGCACGCTGAACGCGATGGGAATCGTCGGCCTCGGAGCCGCAGCGGAACATCTTCGCGAGACCGGCATCGACCGGGTTCATGCGCGCCTGACCGAGCTCGGCCGGCGGTTTCGAGATGCTCTTGTCGACGTCGACGGCGTGACATTGCACGGTCCAACGGATTCGGCCGACAGTGTCGGGATCGTCTCGCTGAACGTTGCAGGCATACCGTGTGCAACCGTCGCCCGCCTCCTCGATGATGAGTGGAGGGTCATGACCCGCGCCGGACTCCATTGCTCTCCGGCTGCGCATCGCAGCCTCGGCACGGCCCCCGAGGGGACGATCCGATTCTCCTGGGGTAACGATACGAGCGAGCGCGATATCGACATCGCGGTCCAGGCGCTGTGCACCATCGCCGAGAGAGGTCGCAGCGCCGAGCCGGTGAGGACCCTCGCTTGAAATGGGGAGGGGTCGTCTCCTTCTTCGCCTCGGAGCACGCCATGCGGGCGGAGCGGGTCTTGCAGCGGGTTGGCGTGCCGGCGCGGCTGGTCCCAGGGCCACGGGAGGTCAGCCCGAACTGCGGCGTCGCGGTCGCATTCGTCTGGGAGAACGAGCCGGAAGTTGCGCAAGCGCTCGGGGATTCCAAGATCCGTTTCGAAGCGATACACCGTTATGAGCTGGACGACGATGGTCGCGCCACCGGATCGTTTCAAGAGGGCGCTGTAACGGAATGAAGGTTTTCACCCGCCGGCGGATTGTCGCCGCCGCCCTCGTCGGAGCGTTTGTCGCAGTGTTTCTGGCGATCGGCGCGGTGTCGCGGCCTACGCAAACTGTTGCTGCGCCGGCTGTTGCCGAAACGGCGCCGTCCGCGCCTTGGTACTGGACGATGGCGGTGTCGCCCTCGGACCCGAACGTGCTCGTGCTCGGGGCGAGCAACGGCCTCTATCGCTCCAGCGACGGCGGGAAGACGTGGCAACCGACGGGGCCCAAGCGCCTCAACGCGACGAGTCTCGTGCAGGCCGGTAGCTCGATCTTCGTGGGCGGCGTTCACGTGGCCCCGGGGGCGAGCCCGAACCCCGTGATCCGGAAGGGCTCCTTCAGGACTGTCCCGGACGGTCCCGCAGTGCTTGCAGTGACCACAGACGACGGCAAGACCTGGCGAACGCTGCACCCTCGGGGTCTGCCGAACGTCTCGGTACAGGCGCTGGCGGTCGACCCGGCGAACCCCACAGCCCTCTATGCCCTGCTCAACACGGGCAAGTTCTACCGCTCGACCGATGGCGCTCGGTCGTTCCGGCTCGTCTCCCCGAAGCTCGGGGTGCCCCCGTGGGCGCTCGCGATCACGCAGGGCGGGCATTTCGTTGCCGGCAACATGGACAGTGGCCATTATCTGAGCACCACTGGCAAAGCCTGGCATCAGACCCCCTACACCGATTCGAAAGGCGCCCGCCATGTGATGGAATACGCGGTCCAGCCGACCGACTTGACGCGAGTCCTCATGACGAGTCTCGGTGTCCAGATGTCGACGGACGCCGGCAAGACCTGGCACGTCACGCTGAAGTCGGACGTGATGTTCGGGCCTGTTGCCTGGGCGCCGACCGAATCCGATGTCGCCTACGCCGTCGGCTTCGACCGCTCCGTCTGGCGCAGCGATGACGGAGGCAAGAGCTGGACGGAAGTCTCCTGAGAAGGCCCACTTCCTCGTCAGCGGCGGGAAGCGTCCCTCGTCGGGCCCGCGGCGTGGCCTGGCAGCCAACCCGCGGTCTTTACACCCCGTAACCCCCGGCGTAGACTGCCTTCCGGCGAAAGAACGAGAAAGGACGTGAGAGAATGGCGCTTCGAGTTCTCCGGGCCCGCCTGGTTGCGATCGCGGTTGTGACCGGGTTCGGGGTGGCGGCAGCTTCAGCCACCGCAGCGCCCGTAACGGTGTACAGCAGCAAGCAAACCACCGCCCTCGGCAAGATTCTGGTCAGTGGGAGCGGGCGGACGCTCTATCACTACTCGCCCGAGAAGAAGAACGTTGTCAAGTGCACCGCAGCGTGTGCCGCGAAATGGCCGCCGCTGCTGATCGGCTCGGGTGTGAAACCGATCGCCGGACCGGGAGCAACCGCCTCATTGCTCGGGACGGTCAAGCGGCCCGACGGCAAGCTCCAGGTCACCTACCGCGGGCTGGCTCTGTATCTCTTCTCCGGCGACAAGAAAGCAGGCGACGTGAAGGGGCACGGGAAGCGACCGGATCTGGTATGCGCTCGCGGCGCCGTCCGGCGCGGTTGTGACGAAGGCTGCGACTACTTCGACGACCACCCCGAAAGCGACCACCCCGAAGAGCTCCGGCGGCGGCTCAGGCTCGGGGACGGGAACCGGCTCGGGAACAGGCTCCGGCAGCATGGGGACGTCGGTGGACTGCGGCGCCAACCCCGACGCCGCCGGCTGCGGCATGTAGTCAAGGAAGCCCGAACGTCGAGTTCTGCCGGCCCGGCAACGCGCCGGCAGAACTCGACGTCGGGGCGTTGACGCGATCGCGGCCTCTTCGTCCCGCGGTGGCGAGTACGCCTTGGCCCGCGGTGCGAAGCCCGGGCGGGCTGGGACGCACCGCGGGCCTGGGCTTCGGGATTCGAGGAGATGCGAGATGGGGATCGTGCGGTTCGCATGCGGGATGTGAGAACCGGTCCGACTTTGATGGTCGGTCTTCTGGGGGTTGCGGCGGTCGTTCTTGGGGCCCCGACCCCTCTTGGCACGGCGTCCGGCACCAAAGCCGATGCCGCCTCAGCTCATCCGCAGATACGGGTCGGTGGCTTTCCGACCGGGATTGCCTTGAATCCGTTGACCCACACGATCTATGTCGGAAACGGCACAACAGGCACGCTTTCCCTGATCAACGCAAAGACCTGCAACGCCGGCGATGCTGGCGGTTGCCGACAGCACGTGACGGCCGTGACGGCTGGCACGGATCCAATCGGGATCGCCGTCGACAAGTCGACGAACACGGTGTACGTGGTGAACGCCTTGGGCACGGTGGCGGTCGTGAACGGCCGCAAGTGTGACGCTGCGAACACTTCGGGCTGCAAGGTCCGACCGGCGACCGTCCGCGTCGGGACGAGACCGCAGTTTCTCGCGGTCGACGAGAGGACGCACACGATCTACGTTGCGAATGTCGGCTCCAACACGGTCTCTGTGATCGACGGCAGGACGTGCAACGCGGCATCGACGGCCGGTTGCAGGCGTCCTCGGGCGGCGATTCCTGTCGGACCTGGACCGTTCACACTGGCTTTGAACGACCGTACGAACTCCATCTACGTCACCAATCTCGGAGCGCGCACCGTCTCGATCATCAACGGCAAGATCTGCAACGCCACGAACGTCAGCGGCTGCCGGCGCCGGCCGATCACCGCCAACGTCGGCGAGACGCCGGGCGGGATCGCGATCAACACGCGAACGGACACGATCTACGTGACCGGAGAGTATTCGAATGACGTCTCGGTCATCGACGGGACGACGTGCAACGCCACCGCGACCAGTGGGTGCCGGCAGAAGCCGGTCCATGTGCTCGCAGGAGCCGGAGCTCGGGGGATCGCGGTCAACGAAGTGACAAACACGATCTACGTCGCGAATACGGTGGCGAACACGGTGAGCGTGATCAACGGCGCCACCTGCAACGCGACGGTGCAAACCGGCTGCAGCCAACGGGCTGCGGTGGTGCCCGTCGGCGTCAGCCCTCGTCGTGTCGCTGTCGACGAGCTGACGAACACGATCTACATCACAAACGCCGGGTCGAACACGGTCACGATGCTGAACGGCCGCACCTGCAACGGCCGAGTCCATAAGGGCTGCGGGCAAGCGGGCACCATCGCCTGAGAAACACACCGCCGAACGCCACTCCCGGCTTCGCGCTCAGCCGCGCGATCGCAGCTGCGCCGCACGGGTTGAACCTCAGGCCACGACGATGAAGGAGCTCTTCGACTTCTTGCCGGGCGACGTGTAGAACGTCCACTGGCCGACCTTGAGGTTGACGATCACCGAGTGCGTGCCCACGAAGGAGACGCCGCTCACCGTGATCGCCGAGTTCTTGTTCTGCTGGACGACGAAGCTCCGGGCCGGCGTCTTGTCGACCACCGTGATCTTGTAGCGCCCCGACTTGAGCTTGGAGACCGCCTTACCGTTGAGGGCGAGCTTCAGCTTTCCATCCGAGCTGACCGTCCCGGCGAGCGACCCACGGAGCGACGACACTGCAGACGACTTACTGCCCGACGACTTGGATCCGCCGGACGACGAGCCGCCCGAGGAGCCCCCCGAAGACGACGAGCCGCCCGATGAGGAGCCGCCGGATGAAGAGCCGCCCGACGAGCCCCCGGAGGAACCAGCTGAACCGCCCGCGGCGGCGGATACCTGGAAGAACCCGGCCATGAAGTCGGCATGTGTGTCGCACACGAACCTGTATGCGCCACCAGCCTGGAATGTGACCGTCCAGGTGGGAGTTGCGCTGTCGTCGCCGACACCCGTGGCCTGGTCGACGCCCGGCCCGGCCAGGTGGAAATTGTGCTCGCTTGCGTCGTCGACTACGCGGATCACGTAGGTGCCCGCCGGGATGGTCGGCGGCACCCGGTCCTGTGTACCGACGGCCGACCCGTCATCGAACGTGAGCGCGATATCGTTGTTTGGGTGCACGACGGCGTGCATCGTCGGCGAAACCGCAGCTTGTGAGGGCCCGACACCAAGCTTGAGCGCGACCGTCGCCCCCAAGACGACCATCGCGAGAGAGACAGGGATGATCCTGGCGCGCTGTATCGACGAGATCTGTGACAACAGGATGTGCGTTCTCCTCGCTCGGCCTTCTCACCTGAGGGTACCGAGTCATACGTGGTTCGACGGTGTTCGGTTTTCGCCGAGCTGCCAGCGCCGTGCGCCGGACGCAAGAAAGAAGCACCGGCTTCCGGAGGGCCGGGGCCTGGGTGGGCGGCGGCGGGTGCCGGGTGGTTCCGGCATGGGGGTGGTTATTTTTTGGCTTGGAGGATTGCGGCTTGGAGGGATTTTTTGAAGGAGATGGTGGTGTCGGTGGCGCCGGAGACGACTTCGACGGATGCGTTTTGGAGTGCGAGGGTGTCTTCGACCAGGAGCGGGAGCGCTTGCTGGTTGATGTAGCGGGTTTTGAAGGTCGCGTCGGAGACGACGGGGAAGTCGATCGCGAGGATCTTGATCTTGACGTTCTTGGCGGTCCCGATCGTGGTTGTGGTCTTCTTGACCTTGATCCGTACCTGGAGCGGCCCCCAGCGTTTGCATGGCTCGAGGGTGCCGGTCACGCTCTGGGTGGTGGTGGTCACGACTTTCTTCTTCGGTGTCGCTGTTTTCGGGGATTGCACGGCGGCCCACGCGCTCAGCGGCGGGAACGCGAGCAGCCAGGCGGCCGCGAGCGTGGTGATCGTCTTTCTGGGCAACCGTTCTCCTTTCGGTTAGAGGGCGAACCGTTCGACGTGTAGGTGCCGCCGCGGGACCCCGGCGCGACGGAGCTCGCTCTCCAGCACCTCGATGAACGCGATCGGCCCACACAGGTATACCTCGCGCTCGACCACGTCGGGCACCAACTCCCTCAGATGAGCCGGCGAGAGCAGCTCCCGGCCCTCCGCGGTCGTGTGATCACCAACCACATAGTGCAGCGAGAACTCGCGCTCGGCAGCGAGCCGCTCCAGCTCAGCCGCGAACACGAGGTCGCGCTCGGCCACCACCCGGTAGAGCACGACCACGTCTCCTTCCATCTCCTCCAAAAGCGCACGCACCGGCGTGATCCCGATCCCACCCGCGACCAGCAACACCTTCTCCCGGGTACGGAAAGCATCCGTGAACACACCGAACGGCCCCTCCGCGACCACCCTCGTCCCCGGCCTGAGCCGGTCCATCCTCGCCGAATGGTTCCCCAGCGCCTTCGCCGTGATCCGCAACGAACGCCCATCCGGAGCAGCCGAAAGCGAAAACGGCAACGGCGCCCACCAAAACCCCTTCGCCAGAAACCGCCAGATAAAGAACTGCCCCGGAGCCACCCGCAACCGATCCAGCCGCCGCCCCACAACCCGCAACGAGACCACACCCGGCCCCTCCACCACCACCTCCGACACCCGCAACCGAAACCGGAACCCATTCACAAACGGCACCGCAACCCGCCACAAAACCAACACCAACGTCACAACATACAAACCCCGCCAATACCTCTCCGCCGCCGTGATATGGATCAAATCGTTACCCGTCGGGATCTGATGAAACCAACCAAGCGCGATCCCCGCATACGCCGTGAAATGCACCGCATACCAAAGCTCATACGACAACCGCCGCCTCGCAATCGCCACCGACGACACCACAACCAACACCACCAAACCCGTACCCACAGTCGCAGCGATCATCCCCGGAAGCACATCACCCCAAACCAGCTTCGCCGTCTCACCCCAATACGAAACCGGCACAAAATCAGTCAGCTGATACCCCCAAATACTCAAAAACGTATGCGCCAAAATCAACCACAAACACGCATGCCCATTCCAACGATGCCAAACCGTCAACCGATCAAACCCAACAAGCCGCTCCAACCACGGCAACCGCGCAAGCAACACCACCTCAACCAACGCCAAATACGCACCCAACAACCCCGTAATCCGCGACAAACTCAACGCAACACTCCCCGTACCCGTACTCCTCAAATCACCACTCTGCAACCCCCCATGCACCCACAACCAAAAAATCACCACCACATTCCCCAACACAACCACCCACACAAACCCCAAACCAACACCACGCCACCACCGCCGCCGCAACCGCCCACGCCCACGCACAACAGCCCCAGCCCCAGACGAACCCCCCACCACACCACCCACCGAACTCACCCCAACTCACCCAACCCACACAAACCAACACACACCAACACCCACCCGCCAACACCCACGGGATGTGGCGGCGTTTGTGGAGGCCTCGGCGAGGCGTAATCCGTCTGTCGTGCTATTGAGAAACCACACCTGGCCCTGAACACCTTCCTCCCAGCCGCCACACGCCCTCGGCGCCACCCAAAAACGCCGTCCGCCGCCACAACGACCACCCAGGAACAGCAACCAAAACCAAGACCAACACGACACGGGCCCACACGAGATAGCCGCCAACGTACCCGGTTCACCGACAGAAGACCAGCCCTCACACATCGCCGCGGCTCCTTCCTCACGGGCGCCGGGGCATGGCGTCGAACGTCACGCGTTCGCTCTCTCCGTCCCCGCACTCGCACTCATCGCGGGAAGCGGACTCCCCCTCGGGCAGAGGGGTATCGCGGCGCTGATCATCCTCGTGATCACGCTCATGGTCGTATAGGTGCCGCTCTGCTGACCGCAACCGTCCCTGTGGCACGAAGCGCCGGTCGATCCGCCGTGTCCATGCATGCGACAGCGGAGAAGGCGCCGGCGGGCTCAGAGACCGATCGTCGCTCCTACTCCGCCACAAGCGCGCGTGCGTAGTCGGCCGGGTCGAACGGGCGGAGGTCGTCCAGCCCCTCGCCGACTCCGATCAGCTTCACCGGCAGGCCGAGCTCGTAGGCGATCGCTACCGCGATGCCGCCCTTGGCCGAGCCGTCGAGCTTCGTCAGGACGACACCCGTGACGCCCACTGCGTCGGTGAAGAGCCGCGCCTGCTCGAGGCCGTTCTGGCCCGTCGTCGCATCGATCACGAGCAACGTCTCGTGCGGCGCACCCTCGAGGCGCCCGGCGATCACTCGGCGCACCTTCGACAGCTCGTCCATGAGATTCGTCTGCGTGTGCAGGCGGCCGGCCGTGTCGACGATCACGACATCGCCGCCCGCACCGATCGCGTCGTAGGCGACCGAGGCCGGATCGCCGCCACGCTCGCCGCCGACGAAGCGCGCGCCCGAGCGCTTCGCCCACACCTCGAGCTGCTCCTCGGCCGCCGCCCGGAACGTGTCCGCGGCGCCGAGCGTCACCTCGCGGCCGTGCTCGCGGAGCTTCTGGGCGAGCTTGCCGATTGTGGTCGTCTTGCCCGTGCCGTTGACACCGACGACGAGGATCACCGACGGGCGCGTGGGCCAGGTCGAGGCGCGGCGGCTCGCCGAACAGCGCCGCGACCTCCTCCGAGAGCGCCGCCGGCAGATCGCTCAGGTCGCCGCGAGCCTCGAGCCGCCGCACGAGCTCGGCGGTGGCGCGGACGCCGACGTCGGCCGTGAGCAGCGCCTCCTCGAGCCGCTCCCACGACTCGGCGTCGTCGGGGTCGAATGCCGCGACCGCGAGCTGGTCGGTCAGCGCTCGACGGCTGCGCGACAGCGAGTCGCGAAGGCGGCCGAAGAATCCCGAGCGCTCGACCTCGGTCTCGTACGGCCCCTCGGCGTCGCCGAGCAGTTGAGTCCAGCTCCGTGCCACGGCGGCCAACGGTAGCTGGCCCGCGGTCAGCCGCAGCCGGAGAGACACGGCGAGCGCGGCGCGCCGACGGTCTACGGCCGGATGTTGTAGGTCGCGTCCTCGGTCTTCGGGTCGTAGATCACGTCCGCTACCGAATGGCCGTTGCCGTAGGCGCTCGAGGAGCGGATCTGGCAGGTGAAGTGCGTACGGTCGACCTTGGCGCACTTCACTCCGCGAATCTTGAGCGAGTCGCCGATCCCGGCCTTGATTGCCATCTGGCGGATGTCCGAGGCGATGAACCGCTCGATCCGGCTGCTCACCTCAGCCTCGCTCGGCCCGGTCGAACCGCCGCATCCTGCGAGCGCGAGCAGCATGACGACAACAGCCAAGAGGGATCGCCTCGAGCTTCGCACCACCGCGGCAACCGTAGCTGCGCTCTCAGGCCGTGGCGGCGACTTCCTCGTCGTGCGGCAGGCGGCGGGAGACGATCTGCGAGACGCCGTCGCCGCCCATCGTCACGCCGTAGAGCACGTCGGCCGCCTCCATCGTCCGCTTCTGGTGGGTGACGACGATGAACTGCGCCCGGTCGGCGTACTGCCGCAGCAGGCCGGTGAAGCGGCCGATGTTCGTGTCGTCGAGCGCGGCCTCGACCTCGTCGAGGAGGTAGAACGGGCTCGGCTGGGCCAGGAAGAGGCTGAAGAGGAACGCGATCGCGCCGAGCGCCTTCTCGCCGCCCGAGAGCAGCGACAGGCGCGTCACGCGCTTGCCGGCCGGGCGCAGCTCGACCTCGATTCCGGGCTCGTCGTCTTCGTCCTCGGGCTCGGTCAGACGCAGCCGTCCTTCGCCGCCGGGGAAGAGCGTTCCGGCGACCTCGGCGAAGTGGCGCTCGACGGCCGCGAACGTCTCGGCGAAGCGGCGGTCGACCGTCTCGATCAGGTCGTGCCGGAGCTGATCGAGCTCCTCGAGGCTCCGCTCG
The DNA here is from genome assembly GCA_963781435.1 of uncultured Actinomycetes bacterium. Lineage (GTDB taxonomy): Bacteria > Actinomycetota > Thermoleophilia > Gaiellales > Gaiellaceae > PALSA-600. The sequence goes on from CAWAGR010000022.1 coordinate 282,786, forward strand.
AGGTCGGCGCGCTGGGTCGCGAGCTCCTCGAGGCGTTCCTTTTCGGCGGCGTACTCCTCCTTCGCGAGCGGGTTCACCTGGCCGACTTGCTCGCGGCGGCGCTCGAGCCGCTCGATTCGGGCCGCGAGCTCGTCGCGGTCGTCACCCTCGGCAGGCTCGGCCCCCGTCGCCTCGAGCCTTCGCGCAGCCTCGGCGCGCTCGGCGTCGATCCGCGCCAGCTCGACATCCGCCGCGGCAGACGCGGTCGCCGGCCTCGCCGGCGGCACGCCGCAGCTCGACCTCGACGGCGCCGAGGCGGCGCAGCTCCGCGCCCAGCTCGGCCGTGCGCGCGGAATCGGCCTCGCCGCGCAGAGCCGCCTCGAAGCGCTCGACGTCCACGCCGAGTGCGGCGACGAGGCGATCCGCGGCGTCGACGAGCCGCTCGAGCGTGCGCCGGTCGATACGCGGTGTCGCCGGCGCAGGAGCCTCCTCGGCGGCGATGCGTGCGCGCCCGGCCTCGCCGGCAGCCGCCTCGGCGCGGCGCGCGAGCTCGTCGGCCTCGGCAGCAAGCTGCCGCCGCCGCGCCTCGAGCTCGAGCAGGACAGCCTCGGCTGTCTCGCCTGCGAACCAGAGCTCGCCCCGCTGCGGATCCCAGCCGATCCCCTCCTTCGTCACCGCCGGCACCTCCGACGCGAGCAGCTCCTCTCGGGGAACGACGGGCAGCTCGCGCAGGAGCTGCGCGGGATCGCAACGGACCAGAACCGACAGCGGGCCGAGCCCGCCCGCCCACGCGCGCTCGATCAGCTCGAGCCCGCGGGCCGCGTCGTCCACCACGACGGCCGAGGCTCGCTGGCGCAACGCCGCCGCGACGGCGCGCTCGTCTCCCTCGTCCACGTCGAGCAGCGAGAGCACGAGGCGCTCGCCCTCCTCGGCCAGCAAGCGCGCCGCCGGCGGCAGGCCCTCGCGCTCGGCGAGCGACTGCTCCAGCACCGCGAGCCGCTCCCGCGCGAGTTGCGCACGGGCGCTCAGGTCGTCCCGCTCCCGCTCGGCCGTGTCGACCGCCCGCGCAAGCTGCGCGCGCGCTCTGTCGCACCGGCCTGTCGGGCGTGGACGGGAGCGAGTCCAGCTCGGTTCGCAGACGCGCGGCCAGGGCATGGGCCGCCTCGCGCCGCAACTCGAGGCGCTCGCCGCCCGAGCGCACGCGGTAGAGCGTCGCGGTGGCGTTCTCGCGCGTGCCCGCGGCGTCGGTCAGCTCCTCCTCGGCGCGGGTTCGGGCCGCTAGCGACGACTCGAGCTTCGCCTCGACCGCGCCGCGGGCGGCCAGAGCCTGCGCGCGCCCCGCCTCCAGCTCGCCCCGGCGCTCGCCGAGCCGGCCGAGGTCGAGGGTCGCGATCGCGGCGTGCAGCCGGGCAAGCTCCTCGCCGAGCTTCGCGGCGCGCTCGGCCGCGGTCGCCTGGAGCGCGAGCGGCCGCAGGCGCTTGCGCACCTCGGCCTCGACGTCGCGCGCGCGCTCGACCTGCGTTGCGACTCGCGCAAGCTTCAGCTCGGCGCGGTGGCGGCGCCGCTTGAAGCGGCCGAGGCCCGCGGCCTCCTCGACGAGCTCGCGCCGCTCGGACGGCTTCGCGCCCAGTACCGACTCGACGCTTCCCTGCGAGATCACCGAGCGCAGGCCGCCGCCGAGGCCGACGTCCGAGAGCAGCTCGATCAGGTCGATCCGTCGCACGGCCGCGCGGTTGACGAGGTACTGCCCCTCACCGCCGCGATGCAGGCGCCGCGCGACCGAGACCTCCGAGAACGGCAGCTCGGGCCATGCGCCGTCCTCGTTGTCGAAGATCAACTCCACCTCGCAGAACTCGACCGGCCTGCGCGTGGAGGAGCCTGAGAAGAGCACGTCGTCGGGCTTCTCCGCGCGCAGCTCGTGCGGGCTCAGCGACCCGGTCGCCCAGATGATCGAGTCGGAGATGTTCGACTTCCCGGAGCCGTTCGGCCCGATCACCACGGCCACGCCGGGCTCGAGGCGCACCTCGACCGGGTCCACGAACGACTTGAAGCCGCGAAGCTTGATCCCCTTCAGGTGCACGCGGGGTGAGGCTATCGCGCGCCGCGGACGCCGCTGCGACCCGGTCGAGGTCGCCGACCGCCACCGCGATCTCGGCCACCTTCACCGACGCCTCGCTCGTAGCGCTCGGGCGCGCCTCGAGCATGCGCGTGGCCGCGTAGTGCCACGGCAGTTTCGGGCGGTCAGGCCGCTGCGCGCTGTAGCGGCGTTCGTGCCCGTCCGGCCGACGCCTGACGCTCGACCTACCCCAGAGACCTCGAGCCGGGGCTTGACCGGCGGCTTCTTCACCGAGGCGATCGAGCGCCTCACGGGCCGCGTCCTGCTCTGCGGCCTTCTTCGACATGCCGCGGCCGACGCCGAGCTCGTCGCCCTCGACCATCGCCGCCGCGGTGAACGTACGCTCGTGCGGCGGTCCCTCGGCCTCGATCAGTGCATAGATGACGCTCCGCCCGCTGCGCGCAAGCGTCTCCTGGAGCTCGGTCTTGTGGTCGACCTGGTTGAACAGCGCGAACTGGATCCGGCTCTCGAAGGCCTCAACGAGCGGGCCGGCGACCTGCTCGAAGCCGTGCTCGAGGTAGAGGGCGGCCAATGCGGCCTCGAGCAGCGCCGCAAGGACGTTCCGGTTGGTGGCGAGCCTCGCGAGCTCCTCCCCCGGCGGGCCGGCTGCCCGCTCGAGGAGGCGTTCGCCGAGCCCCAACTCCCGCGCCACGACGGCGCAGCTCGCCCGCGAGACGACGTGCGAGCGGAGCTTCGCCATCTGCCCCTCGTCGAAGTCGGGAAAGCGATCGTAGAGCGTGTGGGCGATCGCGAGCTCGAGCACCGAGTCACCCAGGAACTCCAGGCGCTCGTAGGACTCGCTGCGCTCGGCGGCCCAACTCGCGTGGGTGAAGACGGCCGACGCGCCCTCCGGCGGCAGAGCGTCGATCAGCTCGCCGAGGGTCTTGTTACTGGTGCGAGGTGACGTAGTCGACTGCCTGCCCGACCGTCGTGATTGTCTGGGCGTCATCGTCGGAGATCTTGATACCGAACTGGTCCTCCAGCTCCATGATCAACTCGACGAGATCCAGTGAGTCCGCGTCGAGGTCCTCCTGAAAGGACGCCTCCTCGCTGATTTCGCTCTCTTCGACCCCGAGCTGCTCGGTGAGAACTTCTTTCACACGCTCCAAGACCTCTTCACGCGACGCTGCCATATCACCTCGTTCGTTGGGGGTGGTTCAGAAGCGCGCCGATAATACAGGCGGCGCTAGCCGCCCGTCCGCGAAGCGGACCGGTGGAGGGGGTCTGGGGGAACCGGGAGGTTCCCCCGGCATAGCTCGCCAAGCCCAGCTCGCAAAGCCTGCGATTCCGGGCGGCCAGGCCCTCAGGCGGCCGGACTCGGCTGCGGCCGCGGCTCCCGTTCCGGCAGGCGCTCCGCGAGGCGGTCGACCAGGCCGTGGTCGACGCCGCGCGCCGCAAGCCGGATCGCGTTACCGATCGCACGCCGCCCGGAGTCTCCATGGGCGATCACGGCGAGCCCCCGCAGGCCGAGCAGGTAGGCGCCGCCGTAGGTGTCCGGGTCGAGACGCGTGCGCAGGCGCCGCGCGGCCGGCCGGATCAGGAGCCCGCCGAGCTTGCCGCGAGTCGTTGCGGTGATCTCCTCCCGCAGCGCCCCGAGCAGCTCACCAACCGCGCCCTCGAGCACCTTGAGCGTCATGTTCCCGGTGAAGCCGTCGGTGACGAAGACGTCCACTGTGCCGCGCAGCAGGTCACGGCCCTCGGCGTTGCCGGCGAAGTCGAGGCCGGGAGCCTCGCGGAGCAACGCGTGCGCCTCGAGCGTCAGCTGGTTCCCCTTCTCCGGCTCCTCGCCGATCGAGAGCAGGCAAACGCGCGGCCGCTCGACACCGAGGATCTCCTGCGCGAACACGGCGCCCATGTAGCCGAACTGGAGCAGGTGCTCGGGACGGCTGTCGGCGTTCGCACCGGCGTCGATCAGCACCGACGCGCCCTCGCGCGCGGGCAGCGGCACGGCGATCGCCGGCCGCAGCACACCCGGCAGGCGCCGCAGGTGGAGCAGGCCGGCGGCGAGCACAGCGCCCGTGTTCCCGGCCGAGACGATCGCGTCGGCGCCGCCATCGCCGACCGCGCGCACCGCCGCGACGAGCGAGGAGTCGGGCTTCGCGCGGACGGCCTCGGCCGGTTTGTCCGCCATCTCGATCCGGTCTCGGGCGACGGCCAGCTCGAGCCCGCCGGTGTCGAGATCGGCCGGGCCGAACAGCACGATGTCGATCCCGTCGGCGGCAGCCTCGAGCGCGCCTGCGACCACCTCGCCGGGAGCATGGTCCCCGCCGAGCGCGTCGACAGCGATCCGCGCGCTCAAGAACTAGGGAGCGCGGAAGCGGAGCTGCTCGACCTCGCGGCCCTTGTACGTGCCGCAGGTCGGGCAGACGTGGTGAGGGCGCTTGGGCGAGTTGCACTGCGGGCACAGGTTCACCCGCGTCGCCTCGATCCCATGCTGGGCCCGCCGCTTGTCTCGGCGCGACTTGGAGGTCTTCTTCTTCGGGACTGCCATGGGCGGCGGACACTGTAGCCGAAGGCGGCTACAAATCCTCCCGCAGCGTCTCGAGCGCCGCCCAGCGCGGGTCGACCGTTGCCTCCTCGTGGGAGTGCGGCTCCTCGTTCAGGTTCTTGCCGCAGACGGGGCAGAGGCCGGCGCAGTCGGGTCGGCAGAGGATCTTCTCCGGCAGCGCAAGCGCCACCGCGTCTCGTGCCCAGGCGGAGACGTCGAGGTTGCCCTCCGTGAGGTACGGCGTCTCGAGCTCGTCGTCCTCCGTCGACTCGGCCTGGTACTCGCGCGCCCGGATCGGCACCTCGAGGACGGCATCGCCGAGGCAGCGGTAGCAGGGCCCGTGGAGCCGCGCGGTGAAGTCGAGCCCGAGCACGGTGCCGGACATCGCCCGCGTGACGACGAGCAGCGCCGTCAGGAGCTCCGGAACGGGGAGGTAGCGCTGGCCGCCGAACTCGAATGCCGGTAGCTCGAGCTCGAGCGCTTCCCGGTGCTCCTCACCCGGACGGAGCCTCACCTGCGACAGGCCGAAGCTCGTCATCGCCGTACGTTACGCCGTCGAGGGGCGCCTGGGCGGCGTCAGAAGGACGACGAACCGTCGTCGCCGATGTCGATCGGGCCGATCCCTGCCACGACCGTCTCCTGTGAGCGCTCGTGCAGCCGTTCACGCCCACGGCGTACCGCAGTCAGGAACTTGTCGAGATTGCTCTCGAGCGTGGCCAGCATCCCGTCGGCCCAGTCCTCCATCTCGAGCCGCATCTCGCGCGCCTGGCGCCGTGCCTCGTCGATGATGTCCTGCGCCTGCCGTTCGGCGAGCTTGACGATCTCCGTCTGCGACGCCTCGCGCACCGCCTGCTCGCGTGCCTCTTGCAGCAGCCGGTCCTGCTCACGCTTCGCCTCGGCGAGCATCTCCTGTCGCTCCTTGACGATCCAGCGGGCCTGCTTTATCTCCTCCGGGATCGTCGCGCGCATCTGGTCGAGGATGTCGTAGATCTCCTCACGGTCGATCCGCACCTGGTCGGTCAGCGGCACGGCTTTCGCGTTGTGCACCAGATCGTCGAGCTTGTCGATCAGAACGAGGACATCCATGGCGGCGATCTTACTCCTGGTCCGAGAGCGGGGTCCCGCCGCGACCGTTCGGGAAGAGCTCCCTGAGGCGGCGCGCGACGGCTGGCGGAACGAGTTCTTCGACATTTCCGCCGAAGGAGGCGATTTCCTTCACGCCGCTCGAGGAGACGAAGCTGACCTCGGCGCTCGCCATCACGTAGACGGTCTCGATCTCGGGCGCCAGCGTGCGGTTGAGCTGGTTCATCTGGAACTCCCACTCGAAGTCCGAGATCACGCGCAGGCCCTTGACGATCACCTTCGCCTCCCAGCGCCGGGCGAAGTCGACGACGAGCTCCTTGAAGACGTCGACCTCGACGTTCGGCACGCCGGCGAGGGCGCCCTTGACGAGCTCGACCCGCTCGCCGAGCGAGAAGATCGGGGCCTTGTGCCGCGGGTTGCCGACCACCCCGACCACGACGCGGTCGAAGATGTGGGCTGCGCGCGTGATCACGTCGACGTGCCCGTTCGTAACCGGGTCGTAGGAGCCTGGGCAGATCGCGGTGATCACGGCTCGAACAGCGTAAGCCGTGCAGAGCCGTACTTGCGCGAGGTACGGACGCGGAGGCTCTCCAGCTCGGGCTCGATCCCCGCGGCAGTCTCGTAGACGAGTAGACCGTCGGGGGCGAGGATGCGCCGCAGATGCGGGGCGAGGCGATCGTGCACCAGGTCGTCGTAGGGCGGGTCGAGCAGGACGAGGTCGTAGGCGCCCCGCTCGGCGGCCAGGGCGCGAGCGGCATCCTGGCAGAGCACCCGCGCGTCGAGTCGCAGCTTCTCGAGGTTCGCGCCGATCGTGCGGCAGGCAGCGCGGTCGGACTCGACGAACAGGCAGCTCGCTGCGCCGCGGGAGAGCGCCTCGAGCCCCATCGCGCCCGAGCCGGCGAAGAGATCGATCACCACCGCGCCGTCGACCGGGCCGATCAGGTTGAACGCCGCCTCGCGCACGAAGTCGGACGTCGGCCGTGTGGTCGCGCCCTTCGGCGCCTCGATCCGGTGCCCTTTGCGGCTACCCGCGACGATCCGCACGCCGGGAGCGTAATCCGCGCCGCGGGCCCCCCGGCGGCGGGCAGGGTGAGCCGTGGCGCCTGGGCGCGAAACCCCCGCCCTGGGTGGGGAGCCGGCCCACCGCCCTCACGGCCGACATTACCGGCCAAGAGCGCACGAATGTGAAACGCCTTCGGGTCTCTTCTGCGACTTTCGTCGAACGGCGGTCCACAGTGTCGCGGCGCGTCGGCGCCGGGTCAGGCGAGCCTCGCGGGGTCGGCGCCCGCGAGCAGGCGATCGGCCTCGTCGTGCCACGGGCCCGGCTCGCTCACGAGCTCGCGCGCCAGCTCGCGCGCCCGCTCGAGAAGGGGCCGGTCGGTGCGCAACCGTGTGAATCGCAGGTCGCTGAGGCCCGACTGCCTCGTGCCGAGCAGGGCGCCCTCGCCGCGCAGCTCCAGGTCGCGCTCGGCCAGCTCGAAGCCGTCGGTCGTGTCGACGAGCGCCTGGAGGCGTGCCTGGGCGGAGTCCGTCAGCTCGTCCTTCGCGCGTGAGATCAGCAGGCAATACGACTGCTCGGCCCCGCGCCCGACCCGGCCGCGCAGCTGGTGGAGCTGGGCGAGGCCGAACCGGTCGGCCTCCTGGACGATCATGATCGTCGCGTTCGGCACGTCGACGCCCACCTCGATCACCGTCGTGGCCACCAGCACGTCGAGCTCGCCGCCGGCGAACGCACGCATCACCTCTCGGCGCTCGGCCGCCTTCAGCTTCCCGTGCATCAGCCCGACGCGATAGCCCGCGAGCTCCGCGCGCGCGCAGGCGCTCGGCCTCGACCTCCGCCGCCCGCGCCAGGCGCGTCTCCGACGCCTCGATCAGCGGGCAGACGACGTACGCCTGCCGCCCCGCGTCGAGGTGCGCGCGCAGCCGCTCGTAGGCGGCGCTCGACCGCTCCTCGCCGACCCACGCGGTCACGATCGGCCGCCGGCTCGCGGGCGGCTTCGCGATCTCCGTCACGGCGAGGTCGCCGTACACCGTCAGCGCCAGCGTGCGCGGGATCGGCGTCGCCGTCATGTGGAGCACGTGGGGGCTCCGTCGATCGGCGAGAGCCTGCCGCTGCTCGACGCCGAAGCGATGCTGCTCGTCGACGACCGCGACGGCGAGGTCGGCGAACTCGACCTCGCGCTGGATCAGCGCGTGCGTGCCGACCGCGAGCTGCGCCTCGCCGCTCGCGATCGCGGCCCGTGTGCGCTTCGACCCCGCCGTGCCCGTCAGCAGGACGACCCGCACCCCGAGCTCCGAGCAGAGCGTCTCCACCGTGAGGAAGTGCTGTTCGGCCAGCGTCTCGGTCGGCGCCATCAGCGCTCCCTGCCGCCCCGCCTCGACCGCCCGCAGCAGCGCGTACAGCGCGACGACCGTCTTCCCCGAGCCGACGTCGCCCTGGAGCAGCCGTTGCATCGGCACGTCACGGGCGAGATCTCGGTCGATTTCTCCGATCGCCTGCTCCTGGTGCTCGGTCAGCTCGAACGGCAGCGCCTCGCGGTAGCGCGCGATGAGCTCGCCGGGCTCGCCGAGCGGGGTCGCGACGGCGTCCTCGTCGCGCGAGCGCAGCACCGCGAGCTGGAGCGTGAGCAGCTCGCCGAGCGCGAGCCGCTTCCGCGCCTCCTCGGCCTCGCGCGCGTCCTCTGGAAAGTGGAGCGCCCAGAGCGCGTCGCGCCGGAGCGGCAGCTCGAGCTCGGCCGGCAGCGGGTCGAGCACGTCGTGCGCGTGCGCGTCCAGCGCGACCCGCGCGAGCTCTCGGAGCCGCCACGACGGCACCTGCTCGCTCGCCCCGTAGACCGGCGCGAAGTCAGCCGTCGCCCGCGCCTCGCCCGTGTCGTACGACTTGACGTCGAAGCCGTACCGGCCGAGCCGCCCTCGCAGCCGCACCGCCGTGCCCGCCTGGAGCCGCTCCGCGACCCACGGCTGGTTGAACCACGTGGCCGAGATCGACCCGCTCGCGTCGGCGATCGTCGCGCTCACGAGCGACCGGCGCCCACCAAGCCGCCGCAGCCGCACGCTCTGGACGACGCCTGCGATCACCGTCTCCTCGTCGCCCCAGAGCTGCGCGATCGCCACCTCGTCCGCCGCCGCCTCGTACCGCCGTGGCCGGCGGAAGAGCAGGTCGCCCACCGTCTCGAGGCCGAGCGGGCGGAGCTTCTTCGCGAGCGACGCACCGACACCGGGGAGCGTGCCGAGCGGCGATGCGAGCCGCTCCGGCTGGGCCCAGCCACGCGGCGCGGCCGCCGGACCGGGCGCTCTCGCCGAGGCCCGTCTGCACGCGGGTCATCGTCGCCACCGGGAACCGAGTATAGGACCCGGACCGGCGGACGCGGCAGGACGCATCAGTCGGGGTCGTCGAACCAGATCAGGCCGACGGTGCCCGGGCCCGCATGGGTCCCGACGACCGCGCCGAGCGACGTGGCCACCTCGATCTGCGCGTTCGGGCGTACCCGGGCGACGAGCTCCTTCAGCGCACGCCAGCCGCTCGGGAGCCGCCGCGTGCACGACGCCGACCCGCAGCGACGGCGCGTCTGTCGAGCCGGCCGCGAGCAGCGCGCCGAACTCGGCGAAGGCCTTCTGGCTTCCTCGCACGCGCTTCAGCGGCACCACCTCGCCGTCGCGGATGGTCAGGATCGGCTTGACGTTGAGCAGGCTGCCGGCGAACGCCGACGCGCGGCCGATCCTGCCGCCGCGGGCGAGGTAGTCGAGCGTGTCGAGCGTGAAGAGCAGCTGGTGCTCGCGCTGGAAGCGCTCGACGAGCGCGTCGACCTCCTCGTCGGTCGTCCCGCGCTCGAGGCGCCGCTGGACGGCGAAGCCAAGCATTGCGATGGCAGCCGACACGGTCCGCGTGTCGATCACCCGCACCGCGCCGCCCACCGTCGCCGCGGCCGCCTTCGCGCTTCCGAACGTGCCGGAGAGCGTCTCCGAGAGCTGGAGCGAGAGGATCCGGTCGTAGCGCGGCGCGAGCTCCTCGTAGACCGCGGCGAAGTCGCCCGGCGACGGCTGCGACGTCGACGGCAGCTCGGCCGCTCCCTCCAGCCGCGCGTAGAACTCGTCGGGGCCGAGGTCGACGTAGTCGCGGTGGCTCTCGCCGCCGAAGAGGACGTAGAGCGGCACGACGCGCCAGTTCGGGTGCTCGGCCGGACCATCCGGATAGTCGGCGGTCGAGTCGAGGACGATCGCCGTGTTCTCGGCGGTCAGCTCCATTGCGCGGGCGAGAGGTTGGCGGCGACGTGGATCGCCGCCACGATCTGCTCCAGCTCCTCGTCCTTCGCCACGCAGGCGACCACGCCGGCCTTGTAGAGCTCTTCGATCTCGGCTTCCGAGACGGATGCGGTCAGGCAGACGACCCGGGTCGCCGGCGAGGCCCGCAGCACCGCCTCCGTCGTCTGCGCGCCGCTCAACCCCGGCATGCGGTAGTCGACGAGCACGACGTCCGGCCGCAGGTCGGCGCAGACGTCGACCGCCGCTTGGCCGGTCGCGACGGACGCGACGACGTCGAGGTCTCCTCGCAGGCCGAGCAGCAGCTCGAGCGTCTCGCGGAAGATCTGGTTGTCCTCGACGAGGACGATCGTCACGCTTACCCCCACCCGCCGGAGCTTACGCTCCTATTCGGCCGAGATCAGAAGCGCATAGTGCGCCTGGCCGCCCTGGTGGACCTCGAACTCGAGGTCCGGGTGGCTCGCCTCCAGGGCTGCGAGCAGGGCGTCCAGCGCCGGCGGGTCCTCGCCCGTGAGCAGCGTGAGCACGCTGCGCGGCTCCGCCAGCAGGCGGTCGAGCACCGCGCGCGCCACCTCATCGAAGGAGCCGCCGCCCGCCACCGGGCGCCCGCCGGCGAGCCCGAGCCAGGCGCCCTTGCGGACGGCCAGGCCGTCCGTCTCGACGTCGCGCGAGGCGATCGTGACCGCTCCCGTCATGACCTCGTCTGCTGCGTCCTGCATCGCCGGCGCGTTCTCCGCGGCCGGCACCGCCGCGTCGAAGGCGACCATCGCCGCCAGGCCCGCCTGGAGTGAGAGCGTCGCCACCACGCGCACCGGCTTCGACGCGTTCTCGGCCGCGTGCTCGGCGGCCATGAGCACGTTGCGGTCGTTCGGCAGGATGACCGCCTCCGGCGCCGGATCGTCCTCCACGGCTGCGAGCAGCTCCGCCGTCGAGGGGTTCATCGTCCGGCCGCCGTCCACGACGCGCGCGCCGAGGCTCTCGAACAGGCGCCGGTTGCCGGCGCCGCCGGCGACCGCAATCGCGGCGGTGGCGCGGGATGCGCCGGTAGGAACGGCGCGGAGCAGGCGCTCCTCGCGCTCGCGCATCTGCTCGTGCATGTTCGCGATCTCGACGCCCGCCACCGTCCCGCGCGCGATCCCGAGCGAGAGCGCCCGGCCCGGGTCGTCGGTGTGAACGTGCACCTTGAGCGCGCTCGGGTCGCCGACGACGAACAGCGAGTCGCCGAGCGGGTCGAGCTCGGCCTCGAGCGCATCTGCGTCGAGGCCCTCGCCCTCGACGACGAAGACGGTGCAGTAGCGGTAGCGCGAGAGCTCCTGGTGGATCGCATCCTCGTCGAGGCGCGAGGCGACCTCGGTCGGCTGCGCGGGCAGCGGCTCGCCCGTCAGGGCGGCCGCGATCCCGCGCAGGATCTCGACGAGCCCGGCCGCGCCTGCGTCGACGACGCCGGCCTCGGTGAGCACGGGCAGCATCGCCTGCGTCCGCACGACGCAGTCGTCGCCGCGCGCAACCACGTCGGCGATCGAGCCGCCGCGCTCGGCCTCCTCGGCCAGCTCGCGGATCGCGGTGAGCATCGTCCCCTCGACAGGCGTCCGGACGGCGCGGTAGGCGGCGTCGCTCGCGGAGCGGAGCGCGCGGGCGAGGTCGTCGGACTCGCGAAGCAACTCGGCCGCGCCGCGCACGATCTGCGAGAGGATCACGCCGGAGTTCCCGCGCGCACCCATCAGCGCGGCGCGCGAGACCTCGCTCGCGAGCGCGACCCGGTCCTCGGCGTGGGATGCCTCGAGCGCCTCGACCACTGCCCGCACCGTCAGCGTCAGATTCGTGCCCGTGTCACCGTCCGGCACCGGGTAGACGTTCAGGTCGTCGACGCGCTCGCGAGCCGCCTCGATCGCCGCCAGCGCGCCGCGCGCGAGCTCGAGCACCCGCGCCCTCATGCGCTCGCCAGCAACACGCCGCCCTGCCCCGCTCCGGCACCGGCAAAGCCGGCACCTCCGCTCCTTGGCGGCTCCGTCGAGCCTACGCCGCCCTCCCCCGCTCCGGCACCGGCAAAGCCGGCACCTCCGCTCCTTGGCGGCTCCGTCGAGCCTACGCCGCTCTCCCCCGCTCCGGCACCGGCAAAGCCGGCACCTCCGCTCCTTGGCGGCTCCGTCGAGCCTACGCCGCTCATGCGCTCTGCCTCACGTCCTGGACGACGACCTCGACGGCTCCCACGCGGAGGCCGGTAAGCCGCTCGACCTCGTAGGCGACCTGCGAGCGCACGGTCGCGGCCACCTCGGCGAGGTTGAGGCCGGACTCGACGACGACGTGCAGCCCGATCTGGACCGCGCGCGCGTCACCGCCGACGGTGACCCCGTCACGCCGCAGGATCTTCCCCAGCCGCGAGCCTGGCGCCAGCGCGACGACGCCGTAACAGCGAGCCGCCGTCTCGGCCACGATCTCGGCGACGACGTCCCGCGAGATGCTGATCGCGCCGCGAGGCGAGGAGATGACGAGCGCAGGCACGGCGCAGGCTTAGACGCCCGTCGCGCGGACGCGGTTACGCCCCGAAGAGTGGCATGGTGCTAGCCGGCCTTCTTGAGCGTTGGACGAGAACCGTGCTTCCAGCTCGTGAGGTCGAACGTCGCGTTCAGGCGCGTGAGCACCGCGCGCGCGATCACGTCGCCCGCGGGCGCCTGGTAGTGGCACGCCGTCGGCGGCACGCATCAGCACGAGCTGCCCGTGGGCGTTCCGGAGGTAGTCCGTGTAACGGCCGTGACGGCTCGCGAACATCCCGTAGGTGTCGATGAAGGCCGTCGTGCGCGGATGCCTCGCCGCGACGGCTCGGAGCAGCTTGTTGATCGTCTGGAAGCTGTGATTCTGGGTCGGGCCGCGGATGATGGGCAGGCCGAGCCAGACGACGTAGATCCCCGCGGCGTTCAGCTCGGTGGTCACGCCTTCGAGCCGGCGCCGGTACTCCTCGTTCCAGCTCGGGCTGCCGAGCGGCCCGAGCGAGTGGCCCGCGGGCACTCCGGCCATGTAGTCGTGGCCGTCGTCCGCTCCGAACGACAGCACCGCGACGCGCGGCCGGAGCTCGCGGATCGCCTCCTGGAAGCGCGTGTACCAGTTGTAGACGTCGGGTCGCCCGAGCCCGGTGGCGACGCGGCTCTCGACCGTGATCACTTCGATCGCACCGCCGGAGCCGACCGCGCGCTCCAGCGCCTGGCCCGGCACGACGACAAGCGAGTCGCCTGCGACCCAGATTCGGAGCGGGTGAGCGGGCGTGAAGACCGGGCGCGGCGGCGCAGTCCGTCGCGTCGGCTGGTTGCGGGGCGCGGGCGCCTTCTTGCTCGCTCCCGGCTTCGTCCTCACCGCTCGCGGGACCGTGGTCGCCACCGGCGTGGGAAGCGCGACCGTCGCATCGATGCGATCGTCGCCGCTCCGGCCGAGCGCCGCCTTCAGCTCCTGCCGTGGCCGATCGAGGTAGAGCGCGTGGCTGACGCCGGCGAGCGGGCGGGTGACTGCCAGAGCGACATCCCGCCGGAATCCGTCCGGCTGGATCTCGGCCGTCTTGCGAAGCCCCCGCGCGTCCAGCAACGACGCAAGCACGAACGCGAGCAGCAGCACAACGATCCCTCGGGTGGCGGCAGTCATTGGGCGAAGGCTCATTCCAAGCTCAGAAGCGGTAGTAGATGAAGGGGGCGACGCCGGCGGGGCCCAGCGTGTCGATCACCATCAGGCAGCCGGCGACCCAGGCCGCCTGAGCGGGGACGCTGAGGCGCCCGAAACGCGCGAGCAGGCTCCCGATCGCGCCGGCGGGAACGTACTGCCAGGCGATGCCGACGGCGATCGCGAGCACGACCGAGCCGGTGACGAGCGGTGAAGGCTCTCCCCAGGCGTCGAACAGCCGGGCGATCACTTCGGCGGCACGGGAGAACGAGTCGGCCCGGAAGAAGATCCACGCGAAGCAGACGAAGTTGAACGTCAGCAGCCGCCCGACCACGCGCCGCCTGACGGTGTCCGGCGGTGGGGGCAGACCCCGTCTCGCACGGAGGTCTTGGCGGTAGCGCTCGGCGGTGAGACCGAGCCCGTGCAGCCCACCCCACGCGACGAACGTCCAGGAGGCGCCGTGCCACAGCCCGCCGAGCAGCATCGTCAGCATGAGGTTGCGGTACGTGACGAGCGGGCCTTTCCGGTTCCCGCCGAGCGGGATGTAGAGGTAGTCGCGGAGCCACCGCGACAGCGTCATGTGCCAGCGGCGCCAGAAATCCTGGAGCGAAACGGCCGCGTACGGCGAGTCGAAGTTCTGGGGGAACTTGAACCCGAGCAGCAGCGCGATGCCGATCGCGATGTTCGTGTAGCCGAAGAAGTCGGCGAAGATCTGGACCGCGTAGGCGTAGACGCCGATCAGCACCTCGAGTGACGAATGCCGGTTCGGGGCCGCGAAGACCTCGTCGACGATGTGCGTCGCCAGGTAGTTGGCGATCACGACCTTGAAGAAGAGCCCGCTGAGGATGAAGTAGAAGGCGCGTGAGGTGTCGACCACGCGCGGGTCGCGCGGGCGCTCGAGCTGCGGCAGCAACTCGCTTCCCCGGACGATCGGCCCGGCGACGAGGTGCGGGAAGAACGAGAGGAAGACGGCAAAGCGTGCAAGCGACGGCGGCTCGAGCTCGCCGCGGTAGACGTCGACGACGTACGAGATCGCCATGAAGGTGAAGAAGGAGATGCCCACCGGCAGCGTGACCACGAGCACCGCGGAGAACGTGCTGCCGCCGAATCGCGTCAGCGCGTTCTCGGTCGAGGTGACGAGGAAGCCGGCGTACTTGAAGTACCCGAGCAGGCCGAGGTTGAACGCGACAGCGGCCGCGAGGTAGCTCTTCCGGACGCGCACCCGCCGCTCGCGATGGATGGCGAGCGCGAACGCGTGGTTCACGAGGGTCGAGCCGGCGAGCAGGAAGATGAAGCGCCAGTTCCACCAGCCGTAGAAGACGTAGCTCGCGAGGAGCATGAAGAGACGCCACGCGCTCTGCCTCGGCATCAACGCCCACGAGAGCGGCAGCACGATCGCGAGGAACGCCGCGAAGGTGACCGTCGGGAAGAGCACCGGGCGGCCTGCTCGTCGCTAGATGGTCGATTCCATGATCTCGCGTGCATCTAGGAGCCGACGCGAAGGGTCACGCGCCGCATTGCGTGCCGGCCCGACGCATCCGTCACTGCGACCGACAGGACGAAGGTTCCCAGGTTTCTGGGAATTCCGGCGATCAGGCCGTCTGTCGCGAACACGATCCCCTTGGGCAGAACGGTGACGTGACGCCAGCGATAGGGCGGACGGCCACCGGTTGCCAGCAAGTGCGCCCTGTAGGGCTTGGCGCGCAGCGCCTTCGGCAGCTTGGACGTGACGATCTTGACGGAACTCGCTCGCGCGGCCGGCGGCTGCGAGCCCGTGGTCGGAGCGGTCGTGGTGGTCGGCGTGACGACGGCCCCGAGGGTCACCAGGGCGGAGTGGATGAACGTCGCATAGGCGATCGCTCCGTCCGGAACGAGGTGGAGACCGTCCGCTTGGAACCAGTCCTCATGGCTTCGCGAGTACTGGTTCCAGTCGAGGATCGTCAGCTCGGGGTGCCGGCCGGCGGCGGCCATGAGGTCGTCGTTCATCGTGATGTACGGGTGATGCGCCTCGCGGAGGTTCAGCCACACGACCCGTTTCACGCCGGCCTTCTTGAAGGCGTCGAGCGCGTCCTCGACGTTCCTCGCAAAGTCGTCCTCGTAGTCGTTGTAGCCGACCGCGACGAGCACGATCGGTCCGAGGCCGGCGCCCATGCTCTTCGCCAGCTGGACGACGGTCGTAGGGCGGCCGCCGCCTACGTCGCAACTGTCCTCCTCGGTACGACGGCACGCGGCGAGCTCGAGACCGACGTCGGCTCCCTGCCGGACGATGTCCCCGGCCGGCACCCACGCGAGCGCCGTGGCCACCGAGTCGCCGATCAACGTCACGTGCTGGCTGGGCTCGGCGTCGCCGGCCGCATACGGAGCTACTGCCGTCAGCCCAACCGCAAGCGAGGCGAGAACCGTCGCCAGGAGCGGGCGAAGGATCAACAAGAGCTTTCGCCCCGATCCGATGGACAAGTCCACCCACGCGATGTTACGGAGGCCGGCCCTACAGCGCGCAAATCGGCACGGCTACCGTGCAGGAGCAGCCGAAGGCCGCCCCGTCAGGCGGGCGAGTCGGTCTTCGCGCCCCGCACGGCCTTCACGACCTTCTGGGACGAGTTGCCGCCGCCCTTGAGGCAGCGGGTGCAGACGTACGCGCGCTTCTTGACGCCGTTCACGAGCAGGCGGACGCGCTGGAGGTTCGGGTTGAAGCGACGCTTCGTCGCCACCATCGAGTGGGAGCGGTTGTTCCCGAAGCCGGGCTTCTTGCCACACACTGAGCAGACCTTGGACATCGGCGCGCCAGTGTAGCGGCGGCGAAGCCGCCCGTGTGCGCAAGCGCACCGGCGGAGGGGTTCGTGGGAACCGGGAGGTTCCCCGACAGGCGTGGCAGCCGCGGGGGAATCAGTGGGCGCTGGCGCGCAGACGGGCGAACAGGTCGGCCATCTCGAGCGCGCTGCGTACGGCGTCGGCTGCGCGGTCGATCCGCGCCTCGCCCTGCTCCACCGTCTCGACCGTGAGCACGCCGAAGGCGACAGGCACGCCCGTCTCGATCGCCGCGAGTTGCAGGCCGGAGGCGGCCTCGCTCGCGATGTAGTCGAAGTGCGGCGTCTCGCCCCGCACGATCGCTCCGAGCGCGATCACGCACGCGTAGCGGCGCGTCTTGGCGAGCGCCATCGCCGCGAGCGGCAGCTCGAATGCGCCCGGCACCGGCACGACCGTGACCGCGTCCGGCGACACCTCGGCGTCCTCGAGCTCGTCGAGCGCCCGGGCAAGCATCCGGTTCGTGAGGCCGCCGTTGAAGCGCGAGACGACGACCGCGACCGAGCGGCGACGGCCGAGCGGCATCCCCTCGAACACCGTGTAGCCGTCGGGCACGTCGATCTCGCCGTCGACGTGCTCCACACTCGTGCCCTCCTCGGGCGTGTCCTCGATCACTGCGCCCGACTGCGGCTGCGGCCAGCCGGCGAATGGATCGTCCTCCGCGGCGTCCCCTTCGTGGTCGGCAGGCTCCACCTCGTCTTCGGCAGGCGCCGCCTCGTCTTCCTCCGGAGCCGCAATTCCGCTGTGCAGTTGCGTCTCCTGCGGGTCGACAGGCGCCTCGCCCTCGGGCTGGACGGCTGGTGTCGACGGGCTCGACGTGCTCGACGGGGACGGCATCGCGGCGCGGCCAGTCACCGGACCCCGGCGCAGACGGGGCGTCGACGGCCGGCGCGGCGGCGACCTCGGGCTCGTCGGCGGCGCCGTCAGCGGCCTGGTCGGGCTGGCTGCTGCGCTCGACGACTGCGAACTCGTCGTACTCGTTTCCGGTCAAGTGCTCGGGCTCTCCTCGTCGAGGTTCCTCAGGTCCTGGTGGTGCAGGACGTGCCCGAGCTTATCCCGCTTGGCGGCGAGGTAGCGCCGGTTCTCGACGTTGGGTGTGATCTCGATCGGCACCTGCTCGACCACCGTCAGGCCGAAGCCGTCGATGCCGGTGAGCTTTTTCGGGTTGTTCGTGACGATGCGGATCGTCGAGAGGCCGAGGTCGGCGAGGATCTGGTTGCCGATCGCGTAGTCGCGCGCGTCGGCCGGGAAGCCGAGCTCGGCGTTCGCCTCGACCGTGTCGAGACCCTTGGCCTGCAGCTCGTAGGCGAACAGCTTGTTCAGCAGGCCGATCCCGCGCCCCTCCTGCGCCATGTAGAGGAACACACCGCGTCCCTCGCGCGCTATCTGGGCGAGCGCCTGCTCGCGCTGCTCGCCGCAGTCGCAGAGGAGCGAATGGAAGACGTCGCCGGTGAGGCACTCGGAGTGGACGCGCACGAGGACGTTTTCGGCGCCGTCGACCTCGCCGGCGACGAGCGCGATGTGCACCTTGCCGGTCAGCTTCTCGCGGAAGGCGATCGCGGTGAACTCGCCGTACTCGGTCGGGAGCCGGACGGAGACCTTGCGCTCGACGAGCTTCTCGCGCCGGCGGCGGTGCTCGACGAGGTCGGCGACGGTGATCATCTTCAGCCCGTGCCGCTCGGAGTACGGGATGAGATCCGGAACTCGAGCCATCGTCCCGTCCTCGTTCATGATCTCGCAGACGACGCCGGAAGGGTTGAGGCCCGCGAGCCGCGCGAGGTCGACGGCGGCCTCGGTCTGGCCGATCCGCTCGAGCACACCGCCCGGCTTGGCGCGCAGCCCGTGCATGTGGCCCGGCGAGACGAGGTCGGACGGCGTCGTGTCAGGAGCGACCGCAACCTGAATCGTGCGGCTTCGATCGGCGGCGGAAATCCCGGTCGTCACGCCCAGACGTGCCTCGAACGTGATCGTGAACGCGGTGCCGAGCGGCGCCTCGTTTCGTTCGGTCATCGGCCGGAGGCCGACCCTATCCGCGCGTTCCTCGGTCAAGCACAGGCAGATCAGACCACGGCCGTGGGTGGCCATGAAGTTGACCGTCTCGGGGGTGGCGAACTGGGCCGCGATCACGAGATCGCCCTCGTTCTCGCGGTCGGGATCGTCGACGACGACCACGAACCGCCCCTCGCGGATGTCCTCGATCGCCTCCTCGATGGTGGCGAACGGTGTGGTGACGGCCATGGGCACAGGCTAGACGACCGGCGCCGCGCGGCCGTGCGTCCCCGCGCCCGGGCTCCTAACCATCGCCTGGCAGCAGGCGCTCGACGTATTTCGCAAGCACGTCGGGCTCGAGGTTCACAGGCTCGCCGGCCGCGAGCTCGCCGAGTGTCGTGGCCGCGAGCGTGTGCGGAACGAGCGCGACCGCGAAGCCCGTGGCGTCGAGGTCGGCGACGGTGAGGCTCGTGCCGTCGACGGTGATCGAGCCCTTTTCGACCACGTAGCGGAGGAGCTCGGGCGGCGCGTCGAACCAGACCCGCGTCCCGTCGCCGTCGTCGGCCTCGACGCGGCGCACCGTCCCAACGGCGTCGACGTGGCCCTGGACGTAGTGGCCGCCGAGCGGCTCTCCCGCACGCAGCGCGGGCTCGACGTTGACGCGCGACCCGGACGCAAGGCGCCCGAGCGAGGTGCGCGCGAGCGTCTCGGGCACGACGTCGAACGCGATCTGGCCATTCGCGACCGCGACGGCGGTGAGGCAGACCCCGCTCACAGAAACGGAGTCGCCGATCGCGACCGCGCGAGCCGTCTCGGGCGCCTCGACCTCGAGCCGCCGCCCTGCACCTCGAGCGCTGGGGCCGCCGCCGAGCGAGACGACGCGCCCGACCTCGCGCACGATCCCCGTGAACACGCGCCTAGGCTAGCGCCGCCCGGTCGACGGGCGGCGCCCGCACCACGGTCCGCACCCCACCCACCCGGGGTTTTCCACCCACGATCGACACTATCGCCAGACCTGTCACAAGTCTGTGATGCCCGTGTGCCGATTCAGTGACTTTCGACGAGCGGTCGCCACGCGCCCGCGCGCCGAGCCGGAGCCCGCGCGCGTCACTCGCCGTAAGCGAGCGCCTCGATCGTCTCGCGGACGATCATCTCGAGCCCCCCCGTCTCGCCAGGGTAGGCGTTGCCGAGCGCGCCGAGCAGCTCCTCGACCGCCGTCCGCTGGCCAGGGGCGAGCTCGTCGGTGCCGATCTCCTCGATGCGCTTGCGCAACTCGACGTTCCCCAGTGTCCGCATCAGCCATTGGGAGAGCAGGGAGACGATCTCGTCGTCGGGGCGCTGAGACTCACGGTTCATGGATGTAGGCCTGAAGCAGCACGTCCCCGCCGACGGACTGGGCGGTCAGGTGGGACAGCGGCTGCGGCGATCCTAGCCGCGGCAGGAACGTCGGGCCTGGGCCTCCGGCCAGGACCGGCGCGATGAACACGCAGAGCTTGTCCACCAGGTCGGCCTCGAGGAACGCAGCCGCAAGCGTCGGGCCGCCCTCGAGCAGGAGCGACTGCACGCCCTCCTCTGCGAGCGAAGCCAGCTCGTCCTCGAGCGCGCCCGAGCGCAGCTCGAGCTCCGATCCCGCAGGCAGCGGCCCGCGGCCGAATGCGAGGCGCCGCGGCTGGCCGCGCGGCGTCGCCACGTCGCGTGCGTCGAGGCGCGGCGCGTCCGCGCGCACGGTGCCCATCCCGACCGCGACCGCGTCCGAGGCGGCGCGCAGCTCGTGCACGAGCCGCCGGCTCTCCTCGCCCGTCACCCACCGCCGGCCCGGCATTGTCATGAGGCCATCGAGGGTCACCGCGGCCTTGTAGATGACGAACGGCCGCCCGCGCGAGACCCACGTGCGCCACGCCTCGTTCTGGGCCCTCGCCTCGAAGCGGTCGTCGAGCTCCGTCTCGACGCCGTTCTCGCGGAGCCGCTCGAGCCCCCCCGCCGCCTCGGGATTCGGGTCGCGCGAACCGGCGACGACGCGTGCGACGCCGGCCGCAAGCACGCGCTCGGTGCACGGCGGAGTCGTGCCCCAGTGCGTACACGGCTCCATGGTCACGTAGAGCGTCGCACCCCGAGCCCGCTCGCCGGCCGCGTCCAGTGCGACCACCTCGCCGTGCCGGCCGCCCGGCTCGGTCACGCCCTCGCCGACGATCTCGCCGTCGCGCACGACGACCGCGCCGACGGTCGGCTTCGGATAGGCGCGGCCCGGCTCCCCGGCCGCGAGCTCCAGAGCACGCTCGAGACTCATCCCCGCTCCCGCCGCAAGCAAGGCCGCCGCCTCCGCTCCTGGGAACCTCCGTCGAGCCTGCCGCTCATGCGACGCCTTGTACCAGCCGCGGTCGGAGCGCGGATCTCGAACTCGGCTCCGTTGCCGCGTTACGCTCCATGCCATCAAGCCGCGCTTCAGAGAAGGGGAGATCGTCCGCATCGCCGGTGGACCGGCCGACGACCCGACGGAAGGTGTCGTCGACGACATCGTCGGCCCCGACGACGCGGGCGGCGGCTGGGCGGTATCTGTGCGGGTCGAGCGGCCTGGCCGCGGCGGGCGCTCGGTGTGGGTCGTCGCCGAGGACGAGCTCGAGCCCACCGGGTTCGCGGAAGGGCGGAACGGCATGCGGGTTCCGGTCAACACCGTGCCCCCTGCAGCCGAGCGCCGAACCGCGCTGGAGCTGAGGGTGGTGACGCCGCTGACCGACAGCAGTCTGGCTGCGCAGGTGGCGGAGTCGATCGAGCTGGCGCTTCGCGACCTCGTGGGGCACTGCCGGATCTCGATCGAGGCCGAGCGCCACTGGTCGGATCCCTACCACTACGAGCTCGACGTCTCGGTCGAGCCCCTCGGTGACCCCGTCGAGGCACTGCTGACGCTCGCCGAAGCCGGCGGTGACGGCTGGCTCTCGTGCGTCGACGACGGCTGGCGCTGCAATCTCTGGTGGAGCAGGCCCGACGACGACGCGGTGTTTCTCGCGCCCGAGATCCAGGGCGCGGAGGTGTCGTTCGTACCGTGGGACGACCCGTCCCGGCGTCCGGAGTCGGAGCGTCCGCTCGTTGCCGTTGAGGCGGGCGAAGGCTACGACGACGAGCCCGGTTAGAGGCTCTCACAGAATGACGCTTCGTCGACCGAGTGCGATGGGCGGTGCGAGTCAAGGACGCAGGGAGTCCCGATAGCAGTGCTATCGGGACGACTGAGGACGAAGGATCGCTCCGTCCAGCGCGGCCGGGCGACTCAACGCTTCATTCTGTGAGGGCCTCTTAGCCCGGAACGCGGAGCCGTGCGATGAAGAAGCCCGACGTGCCGTGCCGGTGCGGGGTCGTGAGCAGGAACTCCGGGCGCTTCGGATGGGCGAACTGTGGCCACTCGACGGCGAGCGGCTCGACCTCGAGCCCGGACGCGTCGACGACCGCCTCGTTCTCGTCCGCGTTGAGCGTGCAGACCGAGTAGACGACCGTGCCTCCCGCCCTCGTCCGTTCGGCGGCGGCCCGGAGCAACTCGAGCTGGAGCTCCGGCAGCGGGCGCGCACGCCAGCGAAGGTCCGGCCGGCGCGCGAGCACGCCGAGGCCCGAGCACGGCGCGTCGACGAGCGCGCGGTCGAAGCCGCTGTCGCCCAGCTCGCGCACGTCGGCGTTCACGACGTGCACGTGCGTCGTGCCGAGGCGGCGCAGGTTCTCCTCGAGCTCGCGGGCGCGACCGGGATGCAGCTCGACCGCAGTCACCTCGCCGCGCATCATCGCCGCCTTGCCGCCCGGCGCGGCGCAGGCGTCGAGGACACGCTCGCCGTCCTGCGAGCCGACGACGAGCCCCGCTAGCTGCGCCCCGCGGCTCTGCGGCCAGATGCGACCGGCGGCGAGCGCCACGGAGTCGATCCGGTCGACCCGATAGGCGCCGGGGATGTCGGTCTGCTCGCCCGCGGGCTCAGCGGAGCGGACGACGAGCTCGCCCGGCTCGTTCTGCGCGCGCATGAGGGCTAGCGCCTCGTCCTCGCCCCAGTCGCGCACCCACGTCTCGAAGATCCAGTCCGGATAGGAGTGCTTCAGCGGGCCTTCGGGGAGCGCCGCGACGAAAGCCGGAAGGCCTTCCGCGAGCCGCCGCGCAACGGCGTTCGTGAACCCGACCGCCCGGTCGAAGCCCGCCTCGCGAACGAGCTCGACCGCGTCGTCGGCGACTGCGTGCGCCGGCGCGCTGCTCCACGCGAGCTCGTAGCCGGCGATCCGCAGCGCAGCGCGTACCGCCGGGTCGAGCTTCCTCACCGGCCGCCGGCCGAGCTCGTCGATCCCGTGGTCGATCGTGCGCACTCGTTGGACGGTGCCGTATGCAATTCGTTGCGCAAGGGCGCGGTCGCGCGCGTCGAGCTCGCCGGCCGCCGCTGCGAACGCGCGGTCGGCGTACGCGTCGTCCTCGAAGACGCGCCGCACGACCTCGAACGCGACGCGACGCGCCGGGGCGATCACGGTTGCAGGCCGCGGAGGAACTCGTCGTAGCCCATGCGCCGCCGCCCTTCCGGCTGCACCTCCTCGGGGACGAACGCTCCGTCCTCGAGCCGCGCCCGCCACACCGTCACACGGCGGCCGAACAGCGTCGTCCAGGCACCGATGTGCGGCGAGAGCGCTCGCACCCGTCGCCAAGCATCAACCGGGTCGGACAGATCGAGACGACGGTCGGCCGGGCCGACCTTCTCCGCGTAGGTCACCCCGTCCTCGCTCTGCGGCTCGAACGACGGCGCCGGCAGCACGTCGTCGAGCAGCGAGACCGCGAGCTCGGCCGCCCGTGCGAAGATCGCGCCGGCGTCGTCCTCGGGCGCGATCGGAAACGCCGCCGTGCCGCGATCGGCCCCGCGTCGAGCGCCTCGACCGTCTCGTGGATCGTGACGCCGGTCTGCTCGTCGCCGGCGAGAATCGCCCGCTCCACAGGCGCCGCGCCGCGCCAGCGGGGGAGCAGCGACGGGTGGACGTTCAGCCACAGCGCCTGCTCGAGCAGCCACGCCGGGATCAGCAGGCCGTACGCGCAGATCACGATCGTCTCGACCCGCTCAGCGGGAAGCTCTGGCCGCGCCGGCTGGTGCACGGCGATCCCGAGGCGCTCGGCGACCTCCTTGGCCGGCGGCGGCGCGAGCTTCCTGCCCCGCCCGCGCGGCGCGTCCGGTCGGGTCAGCAGGTAGGCGATCTCGTACCGAGCCGCAAGCCGCTCAAGGACGTCCGCGCCGAAGGGAGCCGTCGCGGCGACGGCGAGGCGCATCACGGGCGAAGAACTCGTTTCAAGATGAAACGAGTTCTTAGCGCAAGACGGGCTGCGGCCGGAGCGTGCCCAGCGCCTGCTTGCGGTGCTCGGCGTCGGTGCGGTCGATGATCAGCACGCCGTCGAGGTGGTCGACCTCGTGCTGCACGACCCGCGCGTCGAGCCCTTCGAGCTCGTACCGCACGTCCTGCCCCGACGGATCCTTGCCCTCGAGCGTGACACGCAACGACCGCTCGACCGGCACGCGAACCTCCCTGAGCGAGAGGCAGCCTTCCTCGTCGGTCT
The DNA here is from genome assembly GCA_963781435.1 of uncultured Actinomycetes bacterium. Classification (GTDB taxonomy): domain Bacteria; phylum Actinomycetota; class Thermoleophilia; order Gaiellales; family Gaiellaceae; genus PALSA-600. The sequence goes on from CAWAGR010000022.1 coordinate 306,705, forward strand.
CCTTCTCCTCCGACGGGTCGACCAGTCGCGGATTGACGACCGCCTTGGCGCCGCTCTCGTCGGGCTCGAAGACGAACACGCGGCGCAGCATGCCGAGCTGCGTCGCCGCCAGGCCTACACCCTGGGCGTCGTGCATCAGGATCTGCATCCGCTCCACGAGCTGGACGAGCTCCGAGTCGAAGTCGCTCACCTCGTGCGCCTTCATGCGCAGCGCGACATCGGGGTACTGCCTGATCTGGGAGAGCGCGCGCCGGCGAATCGCATCGGCCTGCGCCTCCTCGAACTCCTTCTGGGCCTCGGCGTCGAGCGAGGACTCGCCCTCGTCGTGCCCGTCCTCGACGGCGTCATCGTGCTCGCCGTGGTCGTGCTCGTCGTCGTGCTCGTGGGTGTGCTCGTCATTCACAGCCGGCGAAGTCTACGCGGGGAAGCGCTTCAGGATCCAGGCTGCGTCGAGCGGCTCGCGCCGGTAGGGCCGCCCACCGATCGTGACGAAGTCCCGCGACCGTGGATCCATCGCGAGCCGGGCCTCCAGCGGATACCAGCGGTTGTGCCTCTCGATCAGGTCGTTGACCTCCGAGAAGTTCCACCTCTCCGCGATCCGGCGCCAGGCGACTGCGTTGCTGCGCGTCTCGGCGTAGGCCTCCGCGAGTCGTTCGAGGTGCCGCTCGGTGTCGTGCTCGATCTGCCGCAGCCGCTGCATGTACGGACGTGGCCCACCGAGCGAGGCGATGTAGTTGTCGGCCTCGGGTCGGAAGTTGCGGATGCGCCGGCGGAGCGGGCGGCCGACGAGCGGATTCAGCTCGCCGTCCTTCACGAGCAAGTCGCGCTCGCGACCGGAGTCCGGCGTCACGTCGCGGATGCCCCACTCGCCGAGGATCTCTTCGGCAGGCGTTCGTCTCACGAGGGCCAGTTTGCCGCATCCGCACCCCCGCCCCAGTGTGCATGTGTACACATGCACACTGGGCCCGAGACACAGCTCAGAGCGACTGGGGATCGACGTCCACCACCGCGGTCAGCCCTGCGCGCCGCATCGCAGGCGCGGCGGAGGCGAGCAGCCGCGCCGCGTGTGTCGCGACCGCGCGCGGCCGCTGCGTCTTCGCGACGAGCTGCGCACGGTGGCGGCCGCGGAGGCGTAGGAGCGGCGCCGGACCGAGCAGCTCCGCCTCGGGCAAGCCCGCACGCAGCTCCTCGAGCGCACGCTGCACCGGACGGGGGTCGGGGCCCGAGACGACGATCCGGACGAGATGGCGGAAGGGCGGGTAGCCGAGCTCGCGCCGGCGCTCGACCTCCTCGGTGAGGAAGCGGACGACGTCGTGGCGCGCCGCGTAGGCGATGGGGCGCGCGTCGGGCTGGAAGGTCTGCACGAGCACACGGCCCGGTGTTTCGTTGCGCTGGGCGTCGCGGCCACTGCGGCCGGCGAGCTGCGTGATCAACTGGAACGTGCGCTCCTCGGCGCGGAAGTCCGGCAGCCCGAGCGAGGTGTCGGCGTCAATCACGGCCGCCAGCTCGACCCCGGCGAAGTGATGGCCCTTGGCGACCATCTGCGTACCGAGCAAGACGACGCCGTCGGCGTCGGCAAAGCGCCGCAGCGCTGCCGTCAGTACTTCCGGCTTCGCCGAGGTGTCGGCATCCAGGCGGATCAGCTCCAGCTCCGGGAACTCGCGCGCGAGCTCGCGTTCCAGCTTCTGGGTGCCCGCGCCGAGGCGCGCGAGCTCGGTCGAGCTGCAGGCCGGGCAGGCGGACGGCGACGGCTCGGCATGCCCGCAGTGGTGACAGCGGAGCCCACCGTCTGAGTGGAGGACGAGTGCGACGTCGCAGTTCGGGCAGCGGATGGTCGTGCCGCAGGCGCGGCAGTGCAGCGCCGGCGCCACGCCGCGGCGGTTGAGGAGCAGAATCGCCTTGCCCCGTCGATCGGCGACGCCGCGCAACTCGCGCAGCAGCGGCGCCGAGAGCGGGTAGCCCGCCTCGCGGCGCAGATCGACGATCTGAACCGGCGGCAGCGAGCCGGTGACGCGACCCCCGAGCTCGAGCCGCTCCAGCGTCGCCCAGCTCTCGGGGCGCGGCGTGGCCGAGCCGAAGACCGCGACCGCACCCTCGAGTGCAGCGCGCTTCGCGGCCAGCGTGCGCGCGTCGTAGCGCGGATCCGAGTCCTGTTTGTACGAGGAGTCCTGCTCCTCGTCGACCACGATCAGGCCGAGCCCGCGCACGGGCGCGAACACCGCCGAGCGGGCGCCGACGACGATCCGCGCCTCCCCCGTCGCGATCCGCTCGCGCTCGTCCCGTCGCTCGGCCTCGGTCAGCCCCGAGTGGAGGATCGCAACACGCTCTCCGAAGCGCGCCCGCACGCGGCCGACCGTCTGCGGGGCGAGCGCGATCTCCGGCACAAGCATGATCGCGCCGAGCCCGCGCTCGAGGGTCGCCGCGCAGGCCTGGAGGTAGACCTCGGTCTTCCCCGAGCCGGTCGCGCCCCAGAGCAGGAATGTCCCGGCGCCCGCATCGACCCCTTCGACGATGCGCACGACCGCCGCGCGCTGCTCGGCCGAGAGCTCGAGCGGCTCGTCCTCCCCGGCGAGCCCCTGCCGCTCGGCGGGCGGCGCCTGAACCTTTCGCCGCTTCGGCGCACTCGGCGCGACGAGCGCCAGCGCGCGGGCCGGCGTCGAGCCGTAGTAGTCGGCAAGCCAGAGCGCCAGGTCGACGAGCGACGGCGGCACGTCGCCGACGACCGCGTCGATCGCGACCGGCTCGATCCCCTCGGGCGCGGTGTCCTCGACCGCGACGACGATCCCGCGCACGCGCCGCCCTCCGAACGGCACCGACACGATCGCTCCCTTGCCGACGCCATCCTCGACCTCGTAGGTGAACGCACGGGCGACTGCGCGCGCCGTGACGAGCGGGTAGACCGACGCGAACGGCATCTAGATCTTCTCGTCCCGGGCCTGCGCGTGCCGGATGCGCTTCCAGCTCAGCGTACGGGCCATCAGGAACAGCGCGACCCCGCCAAGCACGAGGTTGAAGACAACGAGCGCGACGTTCATCCCGACGCTGAACGCGAGCAGGAGCGACTTCGAGACCGCCTCGTCCGCGAACAGGAAGACGATCAACCCCTGCTTGGTGCCGGCGCCGCCCGGGGTCGCCGGGAACAGCGTCGCGAGCGAGTCGACGACCTGCGCGAGGAACGCGTTGTGGATGGTCGCGTTGACGCCGAACGCCAGCAGGAAGTAGTACATCGACGCGATCCGCAGCGCCCACGAGACGAGCTGCGGTGCGATCACGCCGAACGCGAATCGCCTCGGCTCGCGAAGGACCGCGAAGCCGCGGCCGACGCGGGCGCGCAGCTCGCCACCATGCTCTGCGAAGTGGAAGAAGGCGACCAGGCCGAGCGACGCCAGGATGAGCACCGCTGCCCCCGTCCACTCCCGATGGCTGATGAGGAACCCCCAGTCCACCGTCGGCAGCCGCGAGTAGACCTCGTGCGCGGGTAGCACGCCGATCGAGAGTGCCCACGCGATCAGGGCGCCGGCGATCACACCGTCGGCGATCGTCTCGACGAGGAGCGTCGGCGCAAGCGTCGCGTACGAGGACTCCGGGATGCGGTGCTTGATCAGGTAGAGCTTGACCAGGTCTCCGCCACGCGCGGGTGCTATCGAGTTGACGCCCACGCCCGCGACGTAGGCGCCGAACGCGCTCCAGAAACCGACTCGCTTGCCCGGATAGGCCGCGCTCAGGATCGTCCGCCAGGCGATCGCGCGGAACACGAGCTTCAGCAGGTGGAGTCCGAGCGCAATCGCGAGGTACTGCCACTTGACCGCCGCGAGATGGTCGCCGAAGACCCGGAACGCATGGAGGAACTCGCCCACCGCTACAGCCTACGAGGCGCTACGGGCGGGCTTCGCCAGCCGCGGACCAAACCGTGCGCCCGCAGCCACGCGCCGACGCGGGCGACGAGACGTGGCGCGAAGGTGTCGGAGCGGAGCATCTCGGCGGTGAGGCCCGTCTGCGTCTCGACGAGCGCGTGGTTCGCGTTCGGGAAGACGGCGACCTCGATCCCGCGGCCGCGGCTCGCCTCGAGCCGCTGGACCGAGAGACGTGGCGGGATGTGCCGGTCGCGACCGCCGTACAGCCACAGCGAGGGGATGCGCAGCTTTCGGAGCCACGGCGCCGGATCGACCCCGCTGCGCCCCGCCCGGAGAATCCGTGCGTCGATCTCGGCGGCCCGTAGGGGTCGTCCACGACGCCGATCGTGCGGCCGCCGGCCCGGTAGAGGCCCGCGGCGACAAGCGCGGGAGCAGAGCCGCGGCGCACCCGCTCCTACCTGCTCGAGCTCACGCCTGCCGGCGAGGCCATGACCCGTGCGGCCGACCCCGCGCTGCTCCAGGCCTACCTCGCGCTCGAGGCACGCCTCCCGCGCCCGCTCGCCGATTACGAGCGGATGCTCGACGAGCTGAGCGAGGCGCTTAGACGGACGCTCGGCTAGGCCACTGTTCGGCTCAGCCGCCGACGGCTTCGAGCACGAAGTCGGTGCCGAAGCCGAGTGCGATCCCGAGAAACATCATCCAGCCGACGAGTACCGGCGTTCGGTAGCGGCGGCAGACGGCGCTCAGCTCGAACACGACGTAGAGGATCGAGCCGCCCGCGAGCGCGAAGAACAGCACCTGGAGCGCCTCGCTCACCCACTGGTAGCCGATCACCGTGCCGAGGAACGTGGGGCCGCCGCCGATGAGGCCGAGCAGCGCGAGGAAGCGCCAGCTCGGCGGCTCGACCTCGGCCGACAGAGGCCCGACGATGCCGAAGCCCTCGGTCGCGTTGTGGAGGGCGAACCCGATCACCAGGACGAGCGCAAGCGCGACCTCGTCGGCAGCGGAGGATTGGCCGATCGCGAGGCCCTCGGCGAAGTTGTGGATGCCGATACCCGTCGCGATCAGCAGCGCGAGCCGGCGCGCCGGCGTCCACGTCGAGTCCGTTGCCACCACGTTCGCCTCGAACTCGTCCACTGCTGCCGCGCCCGGGCCGACGAGCGGCGAGACGCGGCGGCACTTGAGCCACCAGTCGTAGTAGACGAGGCTCATCAGGCCGGCCGCGAACCCGCCTGCGAGCAGGGCGACGTACGGCACGAACGTCGCCCAGTCGCGATCGTCGAGCGCGGTCTCGACAGGCTCGACGCCGTGGGCAAGCACGTCCCAGAGGAGGAACACGAGGATGCCCGTCGCGAGCGCCGTCATTCCAGCGCGGATCCCGATTCGCGGGCTGCGCACCCGCGCGAGCGGCAGCCCCAGGAAGATCGTGGCGCCGGCGATGGCGCCGAGCAGGAGGGTCTGGGTCTGGCTCATCTAGTGGGTCACGCCCTCTTGTCCGTAAGGTCCGCCTTACAGGAAGAGCAGGGTAGCGGAGATACGATGCCTTTGCGATGGCACAGGGACATTCGGTCGACGAGTACCTGGAGACCATCTACTTCCTCGCGTTCCCGATCGGCGAGTACCGGCCTCAGGCGACGGGCCTGCCGACGCTGTCGGCGCGCGTCGCCGAGATGCTCGGCGTCTCGCGCGCCTCGGCCGGCGAGATGCTGAAGCGGCTCGAGGCGGAGGGGCTCGTCGAGCGCGGCGAGCACAAGGAGGCGATCCTCACAGCGGCAGGCCGCGTGCGTGCGGAGCGCGTCGTGCGCAAGCACCGGATCATCGAGAGGCTGCTTACCGACTTCATGGGGTACACGGCGGCCGAGGCGCACGTGCACGCGGACGAGCTCGGCGACACGTTCACCGACGACATGGTCGAGCGAATCGACGAGCGGCTCGGTCATCCTGAACGCTGCCCCCACGGCTGGCCGGTCGACACCGTGTTCGAGCAGACGGAGAACCTCGAGCTCGCGCCGCTCTCGGCGCTCGAGCCCGGCTCCGGGGCGACGATCGTCCGGCTCGCAGAGCACGACGGCGACCTCCTGCACTGGTTCTACGACGAGGGCTTCGTTCCCGGCGCGAGCATCCAGCTCGAGGCGGCCGAGCCCGCCGCGGGGCAGTTCCGCGTCAGCCTGAACGGCGACGAGAAGACGATCGGCGAGAAGGCCGCCGCCGGCCTGTTCGTTCGGCCCGCGGCGTAACGCCCGCGCTGTCGTCTCTGACACGTTCTCTGAGACGTGACACGGACGCTTCGGATAGGCAGCGGGTGCCGCCCTACGCGTTCGCCGGTGCTTCGAGGCCTGCGGCCTCGCGCAAGCGCGGCGGCCTTGTCGACCCGCTCCCACGTGAAGTCGTGGTCGTCGCGGCCGAAGTGGCCGTACGCGGCCGTCTTCGCGTAGATCGGCCTGCGCAAGTCGAGGTCGCGCAGGATCGCGGCCGGGCGCAGGTCGAAGTGCTCCTTCACGAGCTCCTCGATGCGCTCGACCGGGACGTGCTCGGTGCCGAAGCAGTCGACCAGGATCGAGAACGGGTGGGCCACACCGATGGCATACGCGACCTGGATCTGGCAGCGGTCGGCGAGGCCGGCGGCGACCACGTTCTTCGCGACGTAGCGCGCGGCGTATGCGCCCGACCGGTCGACCTTCGTCGGGTCCTTGCCCGAGAAGGCGCCGCCGCCGTGGGGCGCCGCGCCGCCGTAGGTGTCCACGATGATCTTCCGCCCGGTGAGCCCGGTGTCGCCCATTGGCCCGCCGATCACGAACTTGCCGGTCGGGTTCACGTAGACGAACTCCTTGTCGGCGAGCCGCTTCTCGTCGTAGAGCTCGCGCGGCAGGATCGGATGCAGGACGTGCTCGACGATGTCCGGCTTGATCATCGTCTCCGGGTCGAGGCCCTCGCGGTGCTGTGACGAGACGAGCACGCGCTCGATCTCGACCGGCCGCTGGTGGCCGCGCTCGTCGACCTCGTACCGGATCGAGACCTGCACCTTCCCGTCCGGGCGCAGGTACGGGAGCACGTCCGCCTTGCGCACCTCCGAGAGCCGCTTCGCGAGCTTGTGCGCGAGCATGATCGGCAGCGGCATCAGCTCCGGCGTCTCGTCGGTCGCGTAGCCGAACATCATCCCCTGGTCGCCGGCTCCGACCTTGTCGAGCGGATCGTCGTCGCCCGGGTCGTGCTGCACCTCGAAAGCCGTGTCCACGCCCTGCGCGATGTCCGGCGACTGCTCGTCGATCGCGACGACCACGCCGCACGTCTCGGCGTCGAAGCCGTACTTGGCGCGCGTGTAGCCGATGTGCGCGATCCGCTGGCGGACGAGGCGCGGGATGTCGACGTACGTCGAGGTCGTGATCTCGCCCGCGACGACGACGAGTCCGGTCGTGATCAGCGTCTCGCAGGCGACGCGCCCCTCGGGATCGTCGGCGAGGACGGCGTCGAGGACGGAATCCGAGACCTGGTCGGCGACCTTGTCCGGGTGGCCCTCGGTGACGGACTCCGAGGTGAAGATGAAGCTTCTCGCAGCGATGCGCAAACCCTAGATGATCTCTCAGCGGGCGACCCGGCCCGGACGGCTCTCGTCGGTCGGGCGGCGACCCATCAGGTCGCCTGCGAGCTCGAGCAGCGGCCGCCCGTCGAGGACGGCGCACACGCCTTCGGTGATCGGCAGCTCGATCCCGAGCCGGCGCGAGACGTCACGAAGGACCGGCGCCGTCGTCAGCCCTTCGATCACCTGCGCGATCTCCCGAGCCGCCTCCTCGGGCGTGGCGCCGCGCGCGATCAGCTCGCCGGCCCGGCGGTTGCGGCCGCTCGGGTGCCAGCATGTGACCATCAGGTCGCCCATGCCTGCCAGCCCCGAGAACGTCTCGGGGTCGGCGCCGAGCGCCTCGCCGAGCCGCGCCATCTCGACCAGCCCGCGCGTGACGAGCGCCGCCTTCGCGTTGTCGCCGAGCCCGAGCCCGTCGACGGCGCCCGCTGCGAGCGCGATCACGTTCTTCGCCGCCGCGCAGAGCTCGACGCCGATCACGTCGTCGTTCACATACACACGGAAGATGCTCGAGTTGATCGCCTCCTGGAGGCGCCGCGCGAGCTCGCCGTCCTCGCTCGCGATCACGGTGGCGCCGGGAAGGCCCTCGGCCACCTCCTCGGCCATGTTCGGGCCCGAGAGCACCGCCACCGGCCGGTCGCGAACGAGAGTCGAGAGCCGCTCGCCGGTCTCCGGGTCGAGGCCCTTGGTGAGGCCCAGTACCGGCGCGTCACCCGGGAGCACCTCGACGACCGAGCGGAACGCGCGGCTCGGCACAGCGACCACGACAAGCTCCGCCTCTGCGATCGGCGCGTCCTCGACGGTGGTCGCATCGACCCCTGCCAGGTCGACCTCCGTCAGGTAGCGCGGGTTACGCCCGGTCTCGCGGATCGCCCGCACGTCGTCGGCACAGTGGGTCGCAAGCACCACCGAGTGACCACGGTCGGCGAGCAGCCGGGAGAAGCCTGTCCCCCACGTCCCCCCGCCAACGACGACTGCCCTCACGTCCGCCGCCGGAAGTCGATCGCCACCGGCACGCCCTCGAGCTCGAAACGCGCGCGCAGCTCGTTCTCGACCCAGTAGGCGTAGTCGCGGGTGACGAGGCTCGTGTCGTTGACGGTGAAGCGGAAGCGCGGCGGCCGCGAGGTGACCTGCGCGCCGTAGAGCAGGTTCAGGCTCTTGCGGCCGCGCGACGGCGGCTGGCGCGCCTCTTTCAGCTCGCCGAGAAAGCGGTTCAGCTCGGCCGTCGGGATCCGCCCGGCGTGCTTGTCGTACAGCTCGGCCACCTTGCCGAGGACGCGCGTGATCCCGCGGCCGGTCGATGCCGACGTGGTGATGAACGGCGGGCGCTGCCGCAACCGCCTCTGAAGCTCGGGCCGGACGTCCTCGATCGTCACCTGCGAAATGTCCCATTTCGCGAGCACGACAAGCGTCGAGCACTGCGCCTTCCGCGCGACGTCCGCTGCCGCGAGGTCCCCTTCCACGATCCCTTCGCCCGCGTCGATCAGGACGAGCGCGACGTCGGCGCGCTCGGCGGCCTGGAGCGCGCGAAGCTCCGAGTAGTACTCGATCCCCTGGCGCTGCTTGCGCTTCCGGCGCAGGCCGGCGGTGTCGATCAGCAGGTACGTCCGGCCGTCGTGCTCGAGCACCGTGTCGATCGCGTCCCGCGTCGTGCCCGGCACCTCCGAGACGAGCGTGCGCTCGGCGCCGAGCAGCGCGTTGAAGAGCGACGACTTGCCGACATTCGGGCGGCCGAGAATCGCCACACGGATCGCCTCGTCGCCCGTGACGTGGCGGCGGACCGTCTCGTTCTCCTCGAGCCGCTCGACCACGTCGTCGAGCAGGTCGCCGGTGTTGTGGCCGTGCATCCCGGAGAGCGGCAGCGGGTCGCCGAGCCCGAGGCGGTGGAACTCGAGCGCAAGCGTCTCCTGCGACGGGTCGTCGATCTTGTTCGCGATCACGAGCACCGGCTTGTGCGCGTTGCGGATGATCGTCGCGAGCTCCTCGTCGCCCGGCGTCACGCCCGCGCGCGCGTCGACGACGAACAGCACGAGATCGGCCTCGGCCACCGCCGCGCGCGCATGCTCGACGATCGAGCGCGCGATCGCATCCTTCGCGGTCACGTCGACGCCGCCCGTGTCCACGAGCAGAAACCGCTTGCCGGCCCACTCGCAGACGAGCTCCTTGCGGTCGCGCGTCGTCCCCTGCGTCTCGTGAACGACGGCCGCGCGGGTCGAGGTCAACCGGTTGATGAGCGTCGACTTGCCGACGTTCGGGAAGCCGACGATCGCGACCGTGCCGAGCAGGAGGTCGTCGTCCACGGCTGCGGTGGGGCCTTCGAGCAAGCCGTCGTCGTCGCCGCTCACGCGACCGGTCCCTCGAACACGGCGTCGGCGACCGGCGCGCCCGACGGCGGCACCTCGCCGCGTGGCCGGCCGCGGGCATGCACGTCGGCGAGCCAGTCGAACAGACTGCGGAGGCGCCGCTCGATCTCGTGCGAGCCCTCCTTGTAGCCGCGGCCGCCCTTCGGCAGCCCTTCGAGCAGAAACGGCTCGCCGACCGCGATCGAGCACGGCGCGAAGTTGCCGAGCTTCCAGAACTGGGTCCCGTAGACGCCGACCGGCACCACCGGCACGCTCTCCTGGATCGCCACCATCGCCGCTCCGGGCTGCGCCTCGCCCGGCACGCCGCTCCGCTGGCGCGTCCCCTCGACGAAGAGCCCGAGCGCGCGGCCGTCCCGCACCGCCTGGCGCATGAGCCGCACGGCGTCCCGGTCCGACTCGCCGCGCCGCACCGAGAGCGTGCCGTGCCAGCGGATCAGCGGGCCGAGGCCGAACGCACGGTGCGCCTCGACCTTCGCCACGTAGTTGAGGTTCCGCGGCGAGAGCGCGCCGACGAGCGGCACGTCGATCCACGCGAGGTGGTTGATCGCAACCACGCAGCCGCCCTCACGCGGCATGCGGTCGAGGCCGTAGCCGCGCCCCTTCGTGAAGAACAGCGTGGCCGGCGACATGTAGAGCCGCGAGGTCTTCCAAGCGAGGTCGCCGTACGCCACGGGTCGAAACTACGCGAGCGAGCGCGCGCGGACGAGGTCCTCGATCCGGGCCACCACGTCGTCGACCTCGAGGAGCGTCGTGTCGATCTGCTCCGCGTCGTCGGCCGGCTGCATGCGCACGCGGTCGGACTCGTCGCGGAGCTTGAGGTCGGTCGCGAGCGCGTCGGCGCCGATGTCGGGCCGCTCCGCCTCACGCCGTCGTGCGCGCACCTCGGGATCGGCGACGAGGTAGACCTTCACCGCGGCGTCCGGCGCGACGACCGTGCCGATGTCGCGGCCCTCGATCACGACGTCGCCCTCGCTGCCGAGCTCTCGCTGGCGATCGCGCATCACGTCGCGCACCTGCGGATTCCGCGCCACCACCGGCACCATCCGGTCGACCCGCGCCTTCCGGATCGCCGCCGTGACATCTGTGCCCGCGACGAACACCCTGCCGGCCGGGTCGAACGTGATCGGATTCTCGCGCGCGAGCGCGCCGAGCGCGTCCTCCTCGCCGAGCGGAAGGCCGCGCTGGAGCGCGAGCCACGTCAGCGCCCGGTACATCGCGCCGGTGTCGAGGTAGCGGAAGCCGAGCCGAGCCGCGAGGGTGCGGGCGACCGTGCTCTTGCCGGCCCCGGCGGGGCCGTCGATGGCGACTATCAACGTTGGATCACCGAGCCCAGGAGGTCGAAGAAGCCGGGGAAGCTTACCGCCACGCATTCCGGGCCCTCGATCCGCACACCCTTGCGGGAGACGATGCCCGCGATCGCCGCGAGCATCGCGATCCGGTGGTCGCCGGCAGCGTCGATCGCGCCGCCTCGCGGCCGTGTCGGTACGCCTCGCACGGAGAATCCGTCGGGCCGCGCCTGGATGCGCACGCCGATCGCGCGCAGCGCCTCGGTCACGGTCTCGATCCGGTCGGTCTCCTTCGCCCGAAGCTCCTCGGCGCCCGTCACCTCGGTCGTCCCGTGGGCGAACGCCCCGAGGAGCGCGACGAGCGGCAGTTCGTCGACCAGGCGCGGCACCTCCTCGGCCTCGACCTTCGTCGCAACGAGCTCCGTCGACCGGATCTCGAGGTCGGCGACGCTCTCGCCTCCGACCTTGCGCCGGTTGTAGACGCCGACACGGGCGCCCATCCGCTCGAGCACGTCGAGGAGGCCCGCGCGGAGCGGATTGACGTTGACGCCCTGGATCACGAGCTCCGAGCCCGAGAGCAGCACCGCCGCCGTGATGAACGGCGCCGCGGATGAGAACTCGCCCGGGATCTCGAGCTCGAGCGGCGCCAAGCGCTCGGCCGGCCAGACCGATACCGAGTGCCGGTCACGCTGAATGCGCACGCCGAGCGCCTCGAACATTCGCTCGGTGTGGTCGCGGGTCGGGTACTTCTCGATCACCGTCGTCGGCCCGTCGTCGGCGAGCAGGCCGGCGATCAACACCGCCGACTTCACCTGCGCGCTCGCGACCGGCAGCTCGTAGGTGACCGGCTGGAGCCTCGAGCCCTCGATACGCACGGGTGCGTGTCCGTCCGTCGTCTCGACGTTCGCTCCCATCAGTCGCAGCGGGACGGCGACGCGCTCCTGCGGGCGGCCGCTGAGCGACTCGTCCCCGACCAGCTCGAACACTCCCTCCTGGCCGGCGAGGAGGCCGCAGGCGAGCCGCATCACCGTGCCCGCGTTGCCGCAGTCGATCGGCCCGACCGGGGCGCGTGCGCCGCGCAGACCGACGCCGCGCACGCGGAGCTCCTCGACGCCGTCCTCGATCACCTCCGCTCCGATCGCGCGCGCGACGACGATCGCCGACTCCGTGTCGGCTGCGCGGCCGAAGCCCGTGATCCTGCTTTCGCCGTCGGCGAGCGCACCGAGCAGGACCGCGCGCTGCGAGATGCCCTTGACGCCCGGAACGGCCATCGCGCCGTGGACGGATGCGGCGGGCTCAACCCTCATCGATGACCGCCGAGACGACGACGCCGTAGCCTTGCCGCTCGAGCAGCTCGGCGGCGCGCCGGGCTTCGCCCTCGCCCGTGACGAGCAGCGTCACCGTGCCGCCGCGCTCGGGCGAGATGTGCTGGAGCTCGAAGTCCTCGATGTTGATTCGTTCCGCGCCGAGCGCCTGCGTGATCGCCGCCAGCACGCCCGGCCGGTCGGACACGTGCACCCGCACCTGGTGCAGCGCGCCGGCGTCCGCGTAGGCGCTGTCGAGCATCCGCCGACGGTTCTGTGCCGCCTCACCGATCCAGCGGGCGAGAAAGCCCGCGTCGCCGGCGTCGAGCGCCGCCTCGACCTGCTCGATCCGGCGCCGGTGCTCGGCCAGCGACTCGCGAACGGCGGCGGCGTTGTCGAGGAAGATGTCGACCCAGATGCGCGGGTTCGCGCCCGCGACGCGGGTCATGTCACGCAGCGAGCCGCCGGCGTTCGCGAGCGGCTCGTGACCCTCGATGCGCGCCGCGCCGGCCTGGTTCACGACCACGTTCGCGAGCACGTGCGGCACATGGCTCGTCATCGCGACCAGCCGATCATGCGCGACCGGGTCGATGGCGACGGGAACGGCGCCGAGGTCGGCGACGAAGCCGTGCACGAGGCGGTGCCGCTCGGGGTCGGTCTGCGGGGTCGGTGTCAGAAACCACGTTGCCCCTGCGAAGATGCCCGCCGAGGCGTGCTCGGCGCCGCGCGCCTCGGAGCCGCAGATCGGGTGCCCGCCGACGAAGCGCGATGAGCCGGCCGCGGCGGCGACGACGCTCGCCTTCGTCGAGCCGACGTCGGTAACGGTGGTTTGCTCGGCCGCCGCCGCGAGGACGGCCGCGACCTCGACGGGCAGCGCCGCGATCGGCGCGGCCACGACCGCGAGCTCGGCGCCTGCGAGCGCCTGCTCGAGCGAGCCGGCGGCCTCGTCGACGGCGCCCCGCGCGACCGCAGCCGCGAGCGCGTCCGGGTCGGGATCCCAGCCCGCGACGAGCGCCCCGCGCTCCTTCGCGGCCAGGCCGACCGAGGCGCCGATCAAGCCGGTGCCGATGACCGTGAGCCGTGTGACCATGCAGCGCTACCGCCGCATCAGCTCGGGCGTCGCATCAGCTCGGCGAGCCGGAACGCGAGATCGAGCGACTGCCGCGCGTTCAGGCGCGGGTCGCAGAGCGTCTCGTACCGGTGGTCGAGCTGCTCCTCGCCCAGGTCCTCGGAGCCGCCGAGACACTCGGTCACGTCCTCGCCGGTGTACTCGAGATGGATGCCGCCGGGCCACACGCCCTCGGCGCGGCAGGCGGCGAAGAAGCCTTCGATCTCGCGCATGATCGCGTCGAAGTGGCGCGTCTTGCGGCCTCCACCGGCCACGAAGACGTTCGCGTGCATCGGGTCGCAGGCCCAGACGACAGGGTGCTTGGCCTCGCGGGCTGCGCGCAGGAGCGGCGGCAGCAGCTCCTCGACACGCTCGGCGCCGAGCCGCGTGACGAGCGTCAGACGACCGGGGATCCGTCCGGGGTTCAGCCGCTCGCAGAGCTCGACGACCTCCTCCCCGGCCGTGGCCGGCCCGAGCTTGACGCCCAGCGGGTTGTGGACGCCGGAGAAGAACTCGGCGTGCGCGCCGTCTGGGCGGCGCGTCCGCTCGCCGATCCAGAGCATGTGCGCCGAGCAGTCGAACCAGTCCCCGGTGAGCGAGTCGCGTCGCGTCAGCCCTTCCTCGTAGTCGAGCAGCAACCCTTCGTGGCTCGTGTAGACGTCGACCTGGTGCAGCTGCGGCGTCGCCGCGAGGTCGATCCCGCAGGCGGCCATGAACGCTAGGGCTCGTTCGATCTCAGACGCGAGCGCCTCGTAGCGAAGGCCCTGCGGTGAGTCGGCGACGAACTGCTGGTTCCAGGCGTGCACCTGGTTCAGGTCGGCGAAACCACCCTTCGTGAACGCGCGAAGAAGGTTCAACGTCGCGGCGGACTGCTGGTAGCCGTTCACCATCCGCTCCGGGTCGGGCACGCGCGCGGCCGCGGTGGGCGCGTCGTCGTGAATCATGTGGCCGCGGAAGGACGGGAGCTCGAGGTCGCCGACGCGTTCGAACGGCGAGGAGCGCGGCTTTACGAACTGCCCGGCGACGCGCCCGACCTTCAGCACCGGCAGCGCCGCGCCGTAGGTGAGGACTGCGGCCATTTGCAGGAGGATCTTCAGCCGCTCGCGGATGCTCGGCGCGGTGAAGTCGCGGAACGACTCGACGCAGTCGCCGGCCTGGAGCAGGAACGCGCGGCCGGCGGCAACCTCGCCGAGCGAGGCCTGGAGCTGACGCGCCTCGCCGGCGAAGACGAGTGGCGGCAGCGACTTCAGGCGCTCGATCGCAGCGCCCGCGAGCGCAGCGTCGGGCCACTCCGGCTGCTGGAGCGCCTCGAAGTCCCGCCACGACGACGGGGACCAGGTCGAATCGAGCACGGCCACGTCGTCAGTGTAGGCGCGACGACCCGCCGCCAAGACTAAGCTCGAACGGCATGCGGATCTTCTCGGGCATCCAACCCACGGGCGCCAAGCACTTCGGCAACTACTCCGGCGGCTTCCGACAGTACGCGGCGACGCAGGAGGAGGGCGATGCCTTTTTCTGCATCGTCGACCTGCACTCGATCACGGTCGACTACGACCCGGCCGACCTGCGCGAGCGCTCGCTCGACCTGGCAGCGCTGCTCTTCGCCACGGGCCTCGACCCTGAGCGCTCGACGGTGTTCGCACAGAGCCACGTGACGGCGCACGCCGAGGCGGCCTGGCTGCTCTCGGCGGTGACGAGCTACGGCCAGCTCGGCCGGATGACGCAGTTCAAGGAGAAGGGCGACCGGCAGGAGTTCCTCACCGCCGGCCTCTTCACCTACCCGGTTCTGATGGCGGGCGACATCCTCCTCTACCAGACCGACCGCGTCCCGATCGGCGACGACCAGCGCCAGCACCTCGAGCTCGCCCGCGACATCGCCGAGCGCTTCAACGCCCGCTTCGGGCAGACGTTCACGGTGCCGGACGGCGTGTACCCGACGGTCGGCGCGCGCATCATGGACCTGCAGGAGCCGGCCAACAAGATGTCCACGACGGGCGGCACGCCCCAGGGCACGCTGCTGATGCTCGACCCGCCGGAGGTGATCCGCAAGAAGGTGCGGAAGGCGGTCACTGACTTGGAGAATGTGGTTCGGCGCGGCGAGGACAAGGCCAGGCGTCACGAATCTCATCGACATTCTGAGCGTCGCGACCGGGGAATCGCTGGCCGAGAATCGCAGGCTCGGTATCCGATAGGCGAGCGGCTAGGGCAAGTTGAAAGAGCGACGTCGCCGAAGCGGTGATCACGTTGCTCGAGCCGATCCAGTCGCGATACACGGAACTGCGAAGTGACCCCGGCGAGCTGGCGCGTTTGCTCGCGCTCGGCGCGAGCAAGGCACGCGAGGCCTCTGCACCGACGCTCGCAGCGATGTACGACCGCATGGGGTTCGTCCCTCCCGGGTGAGCGGCGGACCCGCTCAGGCGAGTGGCTTGACGAGGTGTAGGGAGCGCGTGCGGTAGCCCATGTGTTCTTGCCAGAAGGGGCACCGACATGCATCGGTCGCAGCTGGCGACCAGCCGTCGGGGGCCGCCTATCCGGATACGACTGACTGGCCGCGTAAGTGATCACGACCTCATGCTTCGGGTGACATTTGTGAACTGGCGCAGCAGAGCGTCTTGATCCCAGGCAGTGCTGCCTAACGCAGTGATCAGGTCGTCCACCCATTCGGGCGGCTGAACGCCTAGGTCTGCTGCATAGCGGAGTGTGGCGATGCGCCATGCGGCCACACCGTCTGAACGAATGACGAGAGCGCCGCCCGGTCGAACTGCGCGAACGACTTGCGAGCGGCAACCTCCGCACGTTGCCACGCCACCAGCCGAACCTCTCCTGCGTCGCACCCTGAAGCGCCAGTTTGCCGGCCACTGCGCAAGACTCAAGCAGGTGCTCGAGGACGGACGAGAGTCTCGCTCTCCGAGCCAACCTCGTCAGGTGACTGTGAGACTCGGCGGGTCGGTCCGTCTGAGGCCGTCGCCAGCCTGACGTCTTCGTGCCGCGTGTGACTCATCGGGCGCGCCGCTCGTCCGATCATGGCATGGCCTACGCCCGATTACCTCATCAATGCGGCATGCGCCGTCACGCTGCTCGTCTCCGCTCCCGCTGCGCTTTCTCCTCGTGCACGGCGCGAAGCATCCGCTCCGCGATGTCGTCGCGGTCTCGCCAAACGGTCCGCTGGCCATGAGCACCCTCCGCCCACGGCAACGGCAGCGAGAGCGCCTTGGCTCGCTTCTTCAATGGTGTGGTGAGGACAGCGGCGATGTCCGGGGGCGGCGACGCCGATCGCATCGGCGAGTGCGAGTGAGCCGATCTCTCCCTCCTGCCCGAGCCGGGCGAAGAAGATCTCCGCGTTGTGGAGCACCACATCGCCAAGCGACGCCACGTAGACCGCGCAGGTCGCGTCGTCGTAGCCCGCAAAAGGGGACGGCTTCGACTGCGGCCCCCGCAGGAGGCCGAGCTCCTCTGCCACATAGGGTGCGAGCCAGCGGGCGAGTGCCCGTGCGGCCAACTCCGAGTCATTCGTCATGCGCCCTCCTGATCATGTCGACGCTTGTGTGAATTTGCCAATAGCATGCGAACTACCATGATACCTGCTACTATGATGCTACTAATACCAAAAGAGAAGAGGCAACTGATGCTGTTCACATACGTCGGACTGATCGAGCTCACCACCGAGGGTCGCGAGAACCTCGCGAAGACCCCCGAGTATCTCGACAAGATCCGCCACATCATCGAGGAAGAGGGCGGCCAGCTCGATGACGTCTACGCGATCATGGGCCCCTGGGACTTCCTCTCGATCGCGAAGTACCCCGACAACGAGACCGCCTTCCGCGTCCTCGCGAAGATCGCGAAGCTCGATGTCGTGAAGACCGAGACGTTCCCGGCCGAGAAGGTCGACGTCTTCCTGAAGGCGCTCGTCTAACCCGAAGCGGAGACACGGCCGCACAAGACCGGTTTCCCCAGCACGAAGACCCCCTCAGGGGCCTTCGTGCGTGCGAAACCGGCCGGCGCGGCCGCCGTACGTCAGCGACCGCCGCAAGCCGAGGCTCGAGGACATCGCGATCCTCGCCGGCGGCGAAGTGATCACCGAGGAGATGAGCCGCAAGCTCGAGAATGAATCAGCACGCGGAACCCAACCCTAGGCGTACTTACGCGCCACGAACGTGGCCGCCAGAGATCCGTATCGAGCGGCCTTCGCGGCCCACAAGTGAGAATCGCGTTCAATCGCCGTGATCATCCCGGCGACAGCCGCCGTTCTCGTCCTGTACGCGGGCTGAGAACCTCTCCTCTGCCCCGAGTGCCGAGGTAGAAGGGCCAGAACGGTCGGGGAACTGTGAGACTCGCTGGCAGGCCACGATGCTCACGCCCGTCCGGCTCACAGCGCCGCCGCACGACGAAGCGCCGCCACCTCGCCGACTGTGAGCTCGCGCCATTCGCCGGAACCGAGACCGTCTGCGTCGAGCGGACCGTAGCGCGACCGATGCAGGCTCTTCACCGGGTGGCCGACAGCGGCGAGCATCCGCTTTACCTGGTGGGTGCGGCCCTCGTGAACGGTCAACTCCACGCGGCCGGCTGCGAGACGACGCGCCGCGGCCGGCGCCGTCGAAGCCGTCGTCCAGCTCGACGCCTTGCTCCAGGGTGCGCAGCGCAGCGTCCGAAGGATCGCCGTCGACCTCGGCGACGTAAACCTTGTCGACCTCGTAGCGTGGGTGGCCGAGCCGATGGGCGAGCTCCCCGTCGTTCGTCAGTAGCAGCACGCCGGTCGTGTCGGAGTCGAGGCGGCCGACGGGCACGACGCGCGCCTCGTGGCCGACGAGGTCGACGACGGTCGGCCGACCCTGCGGGTCGTGCGCGGTCGTGACGACGCCGGCCGGCTTGTGGAGCAGGACGTATGCGAGCCGCTGCTTCGCCAGCGGCCGCCCGTCGAGCTCGACCCGGTCACGAGAAGCGACGAAGGTGTTCAGCTGTCCGAGCTCGCCGTTGACCGTGACGCGGCCGGCCTTGATCAGCTCGTCGGCCCCGCGCCGCGAGGCCACACCGGCACGAGCGAGCCATGCGTTCAGGCGCATGGCAGAAGTCTCGCTTCCGGCGCACGGGCGACACACACATGTCACACCTTGCCCGGTAGCGTCACTGGCAGGGGGCTCGCGCCCCCTTGGGGGCTGTTGGCGTCAGGTTCTGATGTGTCCGCGGTTGCGTCGGCGGCGTATTCGGGGCACCGGCGCACGGCTACGGGTTCGGCGAGCGCCGACGACCACACGGCGTTCCTGCACCAGCCGCGACCGGCAGAGCGAGCCGGCCGACGATCGGCTCAGAACATCAGCCTCGCGAGCTGCTTGCGGTACTGCATCGAGAGCGGGTGGTCCTGCCCCAGCTCGCCGAAGAGGGCAACCATCACGCGCCTGGCCTCCTCGCGCTGCGCCGGATCGGCGGCGCGCTCGAGCAGGATCTGGAACGCACGCTCATAGTCCCCGGCGGCGAGCGCCTGGCCCACCTCCTCGTCGTCCAGCTCCTCGGCTACCGGCGGCTTCGTCAGTTCGTCGAGGAACGCGTCGACGGCCACTCGCGACTTGGCGCCGACGAACTCGGCCACGACGCGACCGTTCTTGAACGCCTTCACCGCCGGAATGCCGGAGATGTCGTATTCGCGGGCGAGGCTCTTGTTCGCGTCAACGTCCACGGTCGCGAGCACGACCTCGCGGCCCTCGACGGCCTGCTCGAGAACCGGCGTCAGCTGCTTGCACGGCTTGCACCACTCGGCCCAGAAGTCCACGACCACCGGCGTCTCCGTCGAGCGCCGGATCACCTCGGTCTCCCAAGTCTTCTCATCGATGTCCACGCTCCGCAACGCTAGCGGCCGCCGTCCCGGGCCGCGTCGAGCACCTCGTGCCCGCCCAGGAGTCGCGAGCCGCGAGAGCGCTCGGCCCACCGGCTTTCATTGACGGGCCGGGCCTCAGGCGAAGAGCCGGTCTCCGATGTATCCCTGCTCGGCCACGCCCGGCGGGCAGGCAAAGACGGCGCTGCCGGTGTGCGCGATGTACTCGTTGAGCGCGTCCTGCCGGCCGAGGCGTTCCTGGAGGACGACGAAAGCCCGCGGTTCGCGCTGGAAGCTGATGAAGAAGAGGCCCGCGTCGAGCTGACCGAGGCGTTCGTCCATGCCGTCGGTGAACGAATAGCCGCGACGAAGGATCCGTGTGTCGTCGTTGACGATCGGACTTGCGAGGCGGACGTGCGCGTCGATCGGCACGACCGGCGTGCGGTCGTCGTGGAGCGCGGTCAGATCGACCTCGTCGAACTCGCGAGTTGCGCCGAGCGGCGCGCCGGTGAGCTTCGTGCGCCCGATCGTCAGCTCCTGGTCCTGGAGGCTTGCCCGGTCCCAAACCTCGATCAGCATGCGGATCCGCCGGGCGACGAGATAGGTACCGCCGCGCAGCCATTCCGGTTCTTCGGAGGATCGGACCCAGACGTGGCGGTCGAGTGCGTCGGTGTCCTCGAGCTTGATGTTGTTCGTGCCGTCCTTGAACCCCATCAGGTTGCGGGGGGTGTCCTGGGCCCGGCTCGTCGAGGAGGTGCGCCCGAAGCCGAGCTGCGACCAGCGCATGACGACGATGCCGCGGCCGAGGCGGGCGAGGTTGCGGACCGCGTGGAAGGCGACCTGCGGGTCGTCGGCGCACGCCTGGACGCAGAGGTCGCCGCCGCAACGATCCGGGTCGAGCGAGTCGCCGGCGAACGTCGGCAGCTCCACGAGCGCCTCCGGGCGCTTCCCGGCGAGCCCGAAGCGGTCGTCTCCGTCTCGCAGGAACAGTGAGCGCCCGAGCCCGAAGGTGACCGTGAGACGCGCGGTGGCGAGGCCAACCGCCTCGCCGGTGTCGTCGGGAGGCGCGCTCTGAAGCTCGTTGACGGGCCCGGCCGGCTCCCCCGAGCACATGCGTGCCGCGGCCGCGGTCCACGTTCTCATCAGCTCGCGGACGTCGTCGACCGAGTCGGTCACGAGGTCGAACGCGGCGAAGTGCAGGCGGTCCTGTGCCGGAGTCGCGATCCCTGCCTGATGGGGACCGTAGAACGGTACGAGGGTGGCGGCCCCGGCCGTCTCGTCTCTCAAGCGCTCCACCGCCAGGCCGCCGAGCGCAAGGGACGCTCCTCCGACTCCTGCTGTGACGAGGAGCTTCCGGCGGGTCAGCTTCGGCGGCTCGGTCATTGTGAGGAGACGACGATCGCTCCAACGCTCGAGAGCGGCTCGGCCAGGGCGTCGATTGCCTGGGAGAGCTTGCGCGTGTCGTCGGGGGTCAGCTCGGTGTAGGAGACGAAGCCGTCTCCGCGGCGATACTCCGAAAGGGCCGTCATGACGCTGTCGAACCGCTCGTCGATCGTCGTCGCGAGCTCCGGGTCGCTGTCGGCGACGATCGGGCGGACCGCGTCGAAGGCGGCCCGTGAGCCTTCCACGTTCGCCTCGAAGTCGAGCAGGTCGATATGCGAGTAGCGCTCCTCCTCGCCGGTGATCTTCGACTTGGAGACCTCGCCGAGAAGCTCGACGGCGCCGTTGGCGATCTGCGACGCCTCGAGCTCGACTGTCCGTGCGCGTGTCTGCAGCCGCCGTACGTCGCGGAGGAGCCCATCCGCGAGCGCGCCGGTGCCCGCGAGGCTGCCGCGAACCCAGAGGGCCTTCTCGAGGGGGTGGAAGCCGGTCCAGCCGGCCTTCGGGACGTCGCCCTCGCGGGCGTCGATCGCCGGGTCGAGGCCGCCGAAGCTCTCGGCGACCGGCTCGATCCGCTCGTACGGTGCGCGCGCGGGGCCGTAGAGCGACTTCGCCTTCTCGACGTCACCAGCCTTGACCGCCGCAACGAACGCCGCTGTGGCTTCCACGAGCTGCGCGGTCTGTCCCTCGACAAACCGGCGGTAGTCGCTCACCGCGGCGGTCGCGTCGGCGCTCGGTCCTGCAGAGGCGGCGCCGGTCACCGTCAGCGTGCCCCGCTCCGCGGTCGTACCACCGGGGCAATAGGTCGTGTAGGGGCCGGGCTCGAGCGTGAGCGAGAACTCGCCGCTGAGGCCCGAGGCGATGTTCTCGGCCTCGCCGAGAATGCGGTCCCCGTCGAGCACCTCGAACTCGGTGACCTTCGTGGCGCCGTCGTTCTGGACCCGGAAGGTCGTCGGTCCCGCCGGCAGCTTCAAGGCTGCGGGCTCGCAGCCGGCTACCGTGATCTTCACGTCGACTGTCTGGTGCTTGGCAGAGCCCGAGCCGCCGCTCTCGCTACTCGAGCCGCCACAGGCGGCCACCAGCAGTGGCAGCGCGAGAGCCACCGCAGCGAACCGAAGCGGGTGACTCACGTCGCCTGCTCGAACGCCGCCGAGGTGTCTTGCCGGCGGAGCCGGAGACGCAGGCCGCGTGGCCACAAGACGACCAGCAGCATCGGAATCGCGTAGAGCAGGTAGCCCGCAACCTCGACCACCGTCGGGCGTGGCTGCAATCCCAACATCCCGGTCAGGAGCGCCGAGCGGATGCTCCCGGGACCGACGAGCCATTCGAGGTCGAGTACCTGCGCCTGCAGGCTCGTGATCCAGCCTGCTTCGTGCGCCGTGTGGAATGCGCTCGCCACGAGGCCGGCCGCGACGAGCACGAGCACGACGCTCGTGAGCCGGAAGAACCGCGCGAGGTTGATCCGCACGCCGCCGCGGTAGATCCCCCAGCCGACGCCGACAGCGACGACCAGGCCGAGCACCGCACCGGTTCCCGCAGCAAGCGGCCGGGTCGATGCGTCGAACGCGGCGAGCAGGAACACTGCCGTCTCGAATCCCTCCCGGATGACCGCGAAGAACGCCATCCCGACGAGCGCCGCGACCGAGCCGCGCGCCAGCGCCGCCGCGGCGCCGTGCTCCAGCTCGCGCTTGAGGCCCCGCGCGTTGCGGCGCATCCAGAAGATCATGAACGTCACCGCAGCCACGGCCACCAGAGCGACCACCGTCTCGAGCCCTTCCTGCTGGCGGTACGGCAGCTGCCGGCTGAGCAGCTCGAGCCCGACTCCGACGGCGACGCAGATCCCGACCGCGATGCCGACACCCGCCCAGACCCAGCGAAGGGCATCTCGGCGCCCCTCCTGCCGCAGGAAGGCCGCAACGATCCCGACGATCAGCGCCGCCTCCAGGCCTTCACGCAGTCCGATCACGAACGTCGGCAACACCGGCAATCCCCTCTTCAGGTGACCCGTACAATAGTTGTAAGGTGCACCTTACACAAGTGAGTTTTCGGCTGTAGAGACGTTGGCGCGCCCCGTTTGGTTAGCGATCCGGAGCGCCGCTCGGCAACCGTCGGTGTGGATCTCGCTCAACCGGCCCGGATAGGACATGCGTCTACCGGTGGAACACCCACGCGGCCCCCGCGACGGGGTCGATCGGGCCGCCGACGAGGGAGGTGTTGCCGGCGGCAGACAGCGCAACGCTGAGGCCGAACTCGCCGCCGGCGGCGGCGCCGCTGCCGGTCAGCCTCTTCCCCTGCCGCGTCCAGGCCGAGCCCGAACGGCTGAGCACCCACACTCCCTCGCCGGTGCCGATCAGGGCGGTGTTGCCCGCCGCGGACTGCGCCACGTCGTAGCCGAACTCACCGGCGCCGTCTCCGGGGTCGCCCAGCAGCTTCGGGCCCCGCTCGACGAACTGGTCCGACCCGCCGCCGAGCGCCACCGCCGACACGGCGAGAAGGACCGACCGTCACGGACGTGAGCCCGGCCAGCCTGCGCATTGCGCGGCGAGTCTACTGCCCGGCCGACCCCCTTTCGACACGCCGCGCCGCGTCGAGCAGCAGCCGGCGCTCCGCGCGGTCGATCAGGCGACGTGTGCGATCGACGACGTCGATGTTGACCGAGATCGCGTCGATGCCCGCGCGGACGAGCAGCTCCGCATACTCCGGGTGCACCGACGGCGCCTGGCCGCAGATCGAGGTCTTCATCCCGAGGCTGCGTGCCCTCGGGATCAGCTGCTCGAGGTAGGCGACGACCGCCGGGTCGCGCTCGTCGAACAGCTCGGCAAGCTGCTCGGAGTCGCGGTCCGCGCCCAGCAGGAGCTGCGTGAGGTCGTTCGAGCCGATCGAGATACCGGCGATCCCGAGCGCCGCGTACCGCTCCAGGTTGAACAGCACCGACGGCACCTCGGCCATGATCCAGAGCTCGAAGTCGGGCCGGTCGAGCAGGCCCGACTCGGCGACGAGCGCCCTGCAACGGACGAGCTCGCGCTCGGTGCGGACGAAGGGCAGCATGACGTGCAGGTTGGTGAGCCCCTCGTCCCAGACCTGGCGGATCGCGGCGAGCTCGACCGCGAACAGGTCAGGCTCGCGCGTGTAGCGCATCGCTCCGCGCACGCCGATCATCGGGTTCGCCTCCTCGGGCTCGAAGCGCTCGCCGCCCTCGAGGTTGCGGAACTCGTTCGTGCGGAAGTCGATCGTCCGGTAGGTCACCGGACGAGGGTAGAAACCCGCCGCGAACGTGGTCAGCCCCGCCGCCATCCGCTCGGAGAGCTCGGCGCCGCGGCCCTGCGCGAGCAGCAGCCTCGGGTGCCGTCCCTCGAGCGCCTCGATCAGCATCAGCTCTGCCCGCAGCAGGCCGACGCCGTCGACGTCGAGCTCGGCGACCCGCTCGACCTGCGACGGCTCGGAGAGGTTCAGCAGCAAACTGGTCGCGGTCGCCGAGGGCGCCGCCGGCTGGGCGATGACCGGCGCCTTCGGCTTGGCGATCAGCGCGCCTTCGACGACGATCCCGCGAGTGGCGTCGACCGTGACGATCTCGCCGTCGTGGAGCGTCTCGGTCGCGGTCCGGGTGCCGACGATGCAGGGGATGCCGAGCTCGCGCGAGACGATCGCCGCGTGACAGGTCATGCCGCCGGAGTCGGTCGCGATCGCCGCCGCGCGGCGCATCAGCGGCACCCAGTCGGGTGCGGTCATGCGCGTGACGAGTACGTCCCCGTCGTGGAACTTGTCCACCTCGGCCAGCGAGCCGAGGACGCGGGCGGGCCCACTCGCAGCGCCCGGCGCGGCGCCGAGGCCGCGTAGCAGCACCTCGCCGTGATGCTCCTCTGAGACGGCCGCGGTTCCGCCGGACGACGTGACCGGCCGCGACTGGAGCATCCAGATCTTTCCGTCGACGTCGATCGCCCACTCGGTGTCCTGCGGCGAGCCGTAGTGGCGCTCGATCGCACGGCCGAGCTCCGCGATCGCGAGCACCTCGTCGTCGGTCAGCGCCGGCCGAGCGCCTTCCTCGTCGGAGAGCAGCCGCTGGACAGTCCCTCCTTCCTCGCGCGAGACGATCACCACTTCCTTCGCGTGGATGTCGCGCACGAGGATCGAGAGCGATTCCTTCTCGACGACGTAGCGGTCGGGAGAGACGCTGCCGCTGACCACCGCCTCGCCGAGGCCGAACGAACCCTCGATCACAAGGCGATCGGTCGCGCCGCTGGACGGGTCGACCGTGAACATGACGCCTGAGCGCTCGGACTGGATTTGCCGCTGGACGACGACGGCGATGTCCATGTCGGCCTGGCCGAAGCCGCGCTTGGCGCGGTAGAAGATCGTGCGCGCGCCGAAGAGCGACGACCAGCAGTGGCGTACCGCCTCGAGCACGGCGTCGGCGCCGCGCGTGTTCAGGAACGTCTCGTTCATGCCCGCGAACGACGCCGCTTCGGTGTCCTCGGCGGTCGCCGACGACCGCACGGCAACCGGCTCGTCGGGCCCCGCGAGCTCCTCGTACGCGCCGCGGATCGCCTCCGCGATCTCGTCCGGCACCGGCTCTGCGTCGACCATTGCCCGGGCGTCGCGCGCGGCAGCCTCGAGCGCGGCCGAGTCGTCCACGTCGAGCCCGGCGAGCCGCGCCTCGAGCCGCTCGCGCAGCCCGGTTCCCGAGACGAATGCGGCATACACGGGCGCACCGACGACGAACGCAGGTGGAACCGGCAGCCCGGCCGCCGTCAGCTCGCCAAGGTTCGCGCCCTTGCCGCCGGCGAACGGGACGTCGGCCCGCGAGAGCGCTTCGATCGATCTGATGTCGACGGTGCTCGTGGGGGCCTCGGTGATGGTCATGGTGTGCCTCCTTCATGGCAACGTGTGAGCAGTTCTTCAGGCGCCGATCCGGATCGGCCGGCGCCCTTCGGCGTGTAGCACGAAGGCGCCCTCGCACAGGGTCTCGACCGGGCAGACGCGGGCACGAACTCCCATTTCCGCTGGCCCGGCGCGTGGACGAGAGCCTTCATGGTGATCGCCCGGTCCTTTCAGTCCGCTCGATGTCTTTCCGTGAACCGAGTGTGGCTGGGGCCGGCGGCCACGCCATCAGCGCTCGCACCGAACTCGGTTGCGGCTTTTCCGCTACAGCGCGGGGGGACACCTTCGGTTTCCGCCCGCGAGCCCCCTTCCGACATCTTCAGCCGTTGTGGACGAGTACGGGCGAAGCCCGCACTCGTCGCGTCCTCGGGTCTTTCCGGCTCTGCGCTCGACTTCGTCGCAGTCTCAGAGGTCGGCCTCAGAGGTCGCTGGCTCAGCGCGGCGGCACGTGCTCGACCGGCATCGTCGCCGGGCCGGCAGGTGGGGGTGGCACCGGCAGACCCGCCTCGCGCAGGTAGCGGCCGAGGCGGCCGCCGGCGATCTTGCCGGGCGGCCACCAGAGTGGATGGACCGCTACCGTCGAGCTCTCGCCGTGGCCGCCGCCGAGCCTCGCGAGGAGGAAGCGCGGCGCCTCTCCAGTCAGCAGCAGCCCGCGCAGCACCGGCCGGAACGGCCGCGGCCTGACCGAGGCTCCGAGCCGAGCGGCTAGCGCCTCGGCGACGGCCTCCGCCTGCTGGACGGCGATCCCTCCCTGCTTGATCGGGAAGGCGGTGGCATCGCCCGCGGCGTAGACGTCGTCGAGTCCGAGGACGAGACCATGTGGATCGGTGAGGACGAAGCCGTCCGGGTCGCTGGTGAGGCCGGCGAGCTCCGGTCCACGCAGGCGCGGCAGCGTAACCACCCGCTCGACCGGCAGGCGCCCGTCCGGAACCACGCGGAGCTCCCCATCGACGACCTCAACGGCCCGGTGCCCGCATCTGACCTCGATTCCCGCCGCCTCGAGCAGGCCGGCGACCGTGTCGCTTGCCCTGCCGCCGAACTGTCCAAGCGGGGTCGCCTCCGGCGTGACCAGGATGAGCCGGCAGCCGGTGCGGCCGCGCTGATCGAGCTGTCGCGCGGTCATCAGCGCAAGCTCGTAGAGCGGAAGCGGCCAGGTCGCTTCCGGCGGAACCACGAAGGCGACCGAGGTCACGCTTCCTGCCTCGAGCTCGTCGGTCAACGCCCGGAAGGCTGCCTTGTCCTCCTGACCGCGAAACGTCAGCGCGCCGGGCAGGCCCTTCCCCGGCCGGGCGCCGGACGCAACGACGAGGAGGTCGTAGGCGAGCTGCGCGCCCGACGCAGTGACGACGACGTGGCGCGCGGGCTCGACGCCGACGACGCGATCGCGGCGCCAGGTCGCGCCGACGTCGGAGGCGATCCGCTCGATCTCGAGTTGGTATCCGGGCCCAGCGTCGAACGTCTCGGCCACCGCGAACGGCCGGTACCTGAACGCGTGTTCTGGCGATACGAGCGCGAGAGTGGTCCGGTCCGCCGCAAGCTCTGCGAGCGAGAGCAGAACCTCGACACCGGCTACGCCGGCTCCGACGACGAGAGTCCGCGTCTGGTTCCCTCCACGTTCCATGACCTGTTCTCCTGCAAGCACGATCGCCGGTCCAGCGCGGCGTGGCATCGGTAGGAACCCCGATGCCCGCGCGGGCTATTCCACATCGTCGGCGCACGGCAAGCGGAATGGAGGCAAGCGGAATGGAACAGCGCGCCGCCCGGCACAAGCGCCGGCGATCCAGTCTGAGACGTCTCCGAAATCGCCGGCGGGCGCCAAAAAGGGCGGCGCCTCGAGGGGAAAAAGCGCCGCCCGTGAAACGCGATCAGTTGGTGATCGCGACCTTGCGCGGCTGCGTGATCGAGAGCTTCGGGGTGTGCACTTCGAGCACGCCCTTCTCGAACCGCGCCGTCATGTGCTCGGTGTCGGCTTCCTGCGGCAGCGGGAACGTGCGCTCGAACTCGCACTCGAGCCGCTCGTGGAGGCGGAAGGCCTTCTCCTTCTCCTCCTTCGTCTCCTCACGGACGCCCTTGACGGTCAACGTGTGATCGGTGATCTCGAGGTCGAGGTCCTTCTCCTCGTAGCCGGGGACCTCGAGCTCGATGACCCACTCGCCTTCGGTCTCGTAGACATCCGCGGCCGGCATCATCACCGGGCCGAAGCCGACGCCTTCGAGCATGCGACGAAGCCGGCGCTCCATCCCCTCGAACTCCAGAAACGACGGCGTCCTGACGATCATCGACATGTTTCACCTCCCTTGTCGTCGTTCGTCGCCAGTGTGGCTCGCGCCCCCGCCGGGCGCATCGGGGCAGACGCCGATACCGGGCGCGGGAAATACGTATCGCTCCGGAGCGTCAGCGCCGGCCGGCGCAGACGTGGCGGCCGGTGCGGCCGCAGACCGGGCATCGCCTGCCCGCCTTCCAGTTCAGCATCCGCTTCTCCAGCCCTGAGACGACCATCAGGAGCGCGATCGTCGCGTTGAGGCTCACGAAGACGGCGATCTGGAGAGAGTTCATACTGCGACCTTGCCCTGCCGCCGCGCGAGGGGCATCGGTAGTCCCCCGCAGACCGGATCGGAGATCCCGCGGACGTGGATCCGGCAGGGAACGGTGGTTTGCGGTCATGCTGCCCCGGTGAATGCCCTGGTATATGCCTCGGTGATGCCTCCGTGAAGACCCCGGTGAACGGCCATCGCATCCTGCACCCTCGCGGGCGCGCGCTCGCCGCGCTGCTCCTCGTCGCGCTCGCCGCCGGGTGCGGCGGCTCGTCCGGGCCGTCTGCACAGGAGCTCGTGGCGGAGAGCGTCGCCAAGACCTCCGCCGTGAAGACGTTCCACCTGGTGGTCGATGTCGAGCACGTGCCGGCGCCGAGCTCGGGGCTCGGCCTCACGTTCGTCGACGGCGACGTCGTGGTGCCGGACCGGCTGCGCGGCCGCGTCGGCGGCACCTTCCTCGGGATCCCGCTCAGCTCCGACCTGGTCGTCGTCGGCGACGAGTACTTCCTGAAGATCCCGTTCACCGGCGAGTGGCGCAAGATCGACGTGGACACGCTGCCGTCTGCCTTCTTCGATCCGGAGCAGGGCATCCTCGCCGTGATCGAGGGCGCGACCGACCTCACCCGCGACGGCTCCGAGGACGTCGGCGGCGTGCCGTCGTACCGGCTGACAGGCAAGGTTCGGGCCGAGGACCTCAAGCCGCTCCTCAACACCGCAGAGGGCACGCAGCTCCTGGCGATGGAGGTGTGGATCGGCAAGGAGGACATGCTTCTGCGCCGCGTGCGCCTGAGCGGGCCGATCTCTCCGGACGAGGGAGAGGACGCCGTCCGCACGGTCGAGCTGTCGGCGTTCGACGAGCCGGTGCAGATCTCCGCGCCAGTGTCGTCTTAGAGGCAGCGTGACGGCCTTGACCACCCCGGCTGTTCTGACCGCCCGCGGCGTCACCAGGCGCTACGGCCCCCGCGTGGCGCTCGAACCGACCGATCTCGAGGTATGCGCGGGGGAGGTCGTCGTCCTCCTCGGCCCGAACGGCGCCGGCAAGTCGACGCTGCTCGCCGTGCTCGCCGGAGCGCTTTCCGCCACGGCCGGCAAGGTTGCCACCGAGCTGCCGGCAGTGGAGATCGGCTGGGCGCCGCAGCGTCCGGCGCAGTACCGGCGCCTCTCGGCGCGCGAGAACCTCGCGCTGTTCGCCCGACTCCAGCGGCTCGACGACCCGGCCGGCACCTCCGAGGCGATGCTCGCCGAGTTCGAGCTGCCACCCGACGACCGGCCGTCGGCCAACCTCTCGGTCGGCAACCAGCAGCGGCTCAACCTTGCCATCGCCTTCCTCGGACGGCCGAAGCTGCTGCTGCTCGACGAGCCGACGGCTTCGCTCGACCCGCCGCAGGCGCGGGCGCTATGGGAGCGCATCCGCCGTGCGCGCGCCGGCGGTGCAGGAGCGGTCGTCGCGACGCACGTCCTGGACGAGGCGCTCCAGGCCGACCGCGTGCTGGCCCTGCGCGACGGCCGCATCGTCTTCTCGGGCACGCCTGCCGAGTACCGGGAAGGCGAGCCGCACTGAGCGCGATCGGACTGCTGCTTGCAAAGGACGGTCGCGTGCTGGCGCGTTCCCGTTTGCTCGCCGCCGGCCTCGTCCTCTACCCGCTGCTGATCGCGCTCTGTGTGGGCCTTCTCGTGCGCTACGCGGGCGAGCGGCCCGAGGTCTCCCTCGTGGGCGAGGCCGGGCTGCCCAGCATCGTCCACGTCGGCGACAAGAGCTTCGACTTCCGCAAGGTGCTCGCCGACGCGCCGGAGGTGAAGCTCGTCAGCCGCACGCCGGCCGAGGCGGCACGCGAGCTCGAGAGCGGCCGCGCACTGGCCACACTCGTGATCCCGCCGGACTTCGCCGAGCGGCTCACCACGATGCGCGCGAGCCCGAAGGTCGTCCTCCTGACGACGCGAAGCGGACTCTCGAACCGCGTGGTCGAGAAGGTGCGGTCACTCGTCTACTCGCTCAACCTCGAGCTCCAGCAGGCCTACATCACGGCCAACCTCGCCGCGGTCGACCTGCTGCTCGAGGGTGGGAGCGGCGCGATCGGCCAGACCCGGTTCACGCTCCTCGGCCTCGGGAACGCCGAGCAGCGCCTCACGGTGCTCGCTCGCTCGCGCGATCCCGAAACCGCCGCGAAGGCGCGCGAGCTGCTCGAGTTCGTGCGCCAGCTCCGCGGCGCGGTCGACCAGGTGGGGACGTTCCTGCGCGCGACCGCGAACCCGGTCGTGCTCACGACGGCGACGCAGGGAGGCCGCGCCTGGCTCTTCTCGGCGCAGATCCAGGTCTACGCGCTCGCCCTCACGCTCGCGTTCGTGACCACGCTCCTGGGCGCAGCGGCGATCACGGCCGAGCGGGAGGACGGCGTGATCGGGAGGCTGGCGCGCGGCCTCGTCCCGCTCGGGCGCCTCGTCACCGAGAAGATCGCCTTCGCGACGATTGTCGCGGGAATCGTAAGCGCCGTGCTGGCGCTCGTCTTCGGCGTGATCGTCGCGGCCGGCGACGCGGACGAGCCGTGGTCGCGTCTGCCGCTGCTCGCGCCGTGCCTGCTGCTGGCGGCGGCGGCATTTGCGGCGTTCGGCGTGCTCCTCGGGACACTCGGCCGCGACCCCGGCACCGCGATGCTGCTCGCGTTCCTCGTGGCGCTGCCGCTCGCCTTGCTCGGCATCGTCCCCGGCGAGGCCGGGATCGCGGGCTGGCTGGGAGAGCTGTTCCCGTTCGGTCACACGGCCGACCTCTTCTCGGCCGTCCTCTACGACGCGAGACCGCTGCCGGCGCTCGCGCGCGGCGCCGCGTGGCTCGTTTCGCTCACGACGGCGTTCGGACTGCTCGCGCGTCTGGGCGCACGGCGGCTGGTGGTGTAGCCCTGCGGTGCATGAAGCGCCGCAGCTCGTCGGCGCCCCAGACGATCGGCGGGAACGTGAGCAGGATCGCGAGCTCGGCGGCGCCGAGCGGCGGCCGTCCCGAACACGTGCTGGAGCGTCGGCAGGTAGACGACCGCGGCCGCGAACACGATCTCCGAGGCGATGCCCCAGAGCAGCAGCCGGTTGGTGAACAGGCCGACCGACCGCAGCGACGCATGCTCGGTGCGGGCGGCGACCGCGGTGCCGATCTGGCAGGCGACGATCCCGGCGAACGTCATCGTCGTCGCCTGCAGGTACGCCGAATGGAGCGGGTCGCCGGCCGCCACCGGGTCGCCCGGGCTCCAGCCGGCGCGGCGGAGGACGTAGAAGAACCCTCCGAGGACGAGCGCCGCCTCGATCAGCCCGAGGAAGACCCAGGCGCGGAAGAGGAGCGAGCGGCGGATCACGCCCTCCGAGGGCGGACGGGGCGGCCGTTCCATCAGCCCCGGCTCGGCCGGCTCGCGACCGAGGGCGAGCGCGGGCAGGATCTCCGTTCCGAGGTCGATCGCGAGGATCTGGAGCACGGTCAGCGGCAGCGGAATCGCGCCACCCGAGAGCGCGAAGACGAGGAACGGCACGACCTCCGGCGTGGCGTGGGCGAAGATGTAGAGGATGAACTTGCGGATGTTGTCGAAGACCTGACGACCCGCCTCGATCGCGGCGACGATCGTCGCGAAGTTGTCGTCGGTGAGCACCATCGTCGCCGCCTCGCGGGCGACGTCCGTGCCGGTCAGGCCCATCGCGATGCCGATGTCGGCGCGCCGGAGCGCCGGGGCGTCGTTCACGCCGTCGCCGGTCATCGCCACGACTTGCCCGTGCGTGCGAAGCGCATCGGCGATGCGCAGCTTCGCCTCGGGCGAGCTGCGCGCGAAGATCAGCTCTTTGCCCTCGGTGAGCAGCAGGTCGAGCTCGCGCTCGGACATCTGCTCGAGCTCCTCGCCGGTGACGATCGTCGTGCCGTCCCGCGCGATCCCGACGCGACGCGAGATCTCGGCCGCGGTCGGCCCGTAGTCACCGGTGATGACGATG
Source organism: uncultured Actinomycetes bacterium (assembly GCA_963781435.1). Taxonomy (GTDB): domain Bacteria; phylum Actinomycetota; class Thermoleophilia; order Gaiellales; family Gaiellaceae; genus PALSA-600. Next base: position 338,755 of record CAWAGR010000022.1, read on the forward strand.
ATCCGGATCCCGGCGGCATGGCAGCGCTCGACCGCCGCCGCCACCTCGGGACGGGGCGGGTCGAACAGCGCGACGAGGCCGAGGAAGCACAGCCCGGCTTCGGCGTCCTCGCGGCGTTCGGGCACAGCCCGCGCGGGCAGCGTCTTGCGGGCGACGGCGAGCACGCGCAGGCCCTGGCCGGCGTAGCTCTCGACCTGGGCGAGGATTGCCGCGCGGGCGCTCGCCTCGAGCGCTTCATCGCCCACCAGCCGCTCGCAGCGAGCGAGCACGGCCTCGGGCGCGCCCTTCGTGTTGACGACGAGCTCTCCGTCGTCCTCGTCGACCGTCGTCATCAGCCGGAGCTTGGGATCGAAGTGGAAGAGCGCGCGGCGGTTGCGCTCCCGGCGGGCGACGCTCGGGTCGGCGCCGAGCGCCCTCGCAGCCTCGAGCAGGCCGATCTCCGTCGCCTCCCCACGCGACTTCGTTCGCGACGGCCCGAGCTCGGCGCTCGTACAGGCGGCCGTGGCACGGCCCAGAAGCCGGAGCGCCTCGTTGGAGCCGCCGGCCACGGACGCGTCGCCGTCGCCCTCGACGTCGATCTCGCCGGCTGTCGTCCAGATCCGGGTCGCGCGCATGCGGTTCTCGGTCAGCGTCCCCGTCTTGTCGGTGCAGATCACAGCGGCCGAGCCGAGGGTCTCGACCGCGCTCAGCCGCTTCACGAGCGCGCCGCCCCGCGCGAGCCTGGACACGCCGACTGCGAGCGCGAGCGTGATCGTCGGCAGCAGACCCTCGGGGACGTTCGCGACGATGAGGCCGATCGCGAAATTGGCCGCGTCCTTGGGCGGCAGCCCGGCGACGAGCCAGCCGATCGGGAGAAACACAAGCCCGGCGAGCAGCGCGACGAGAGCGATCAGCCACGCCACCCGCCGCACCTGGCGCTCGAGCGGGCTCGCCTCCGTCTCTACCCGCTCGGTCAGCGCCGCGATGCGCCCGAGCTCGGTGTGCATGCCGGTCGAGACGACGACGGCCTTCGCGTCACCACCGACGCACGTCGTGCCGCTGAAGACGAGGTCGCGCGCCTCGAGCAGCGGCCCGGCCCCGTTGGTCGCGCCCGCGGAGCGCAGGACGGGCTGCGACTCGCCCGTCAGGGTCGAGAGGTCGACCTCGACCGAGCCTTCGAGCAGACGCGCGTCGGCAGAGATCCGGTCGCCCTCGGCGAGCAGGAGCACGTCTCCCGGGACGAGCACGGCCGCCTCGACCGTCTGCCGTCGGCCGTCGCGCAGCACGAGCGCCTGCTGTGGCAGGTACCGGCGCAGCGCTTCGATGGCGCGCTCGGCCTGACGCTCCTGCGCGAACGCGAAGACCGCGTTGAGCACGATCACGGCCACGATCGCGGCGCCGAGCACCGGTGCCCCGGCGAGGAATGCGAGACCCGCGGCGACCCACAGGAGCAGCGCGAGCGGGTGCGTGACCTGCTTCAGCAGGTCGCGCGGCCACAGTCGCCCGCCCTGCCGGACGATCTCGTTTCGGCCGTACGCGATCAACCGGCGCTCGGCCTCGCGGCCCGAGAGGCCGTCCGGCCGCGCCCGTAGCTGGCGGAACAGCAACTCGACGGGCTCGCGCGGGTTCGCGAGCGGCTCCGGCTCAGGCGTCGTGGTGGCCATCACGAGCATCGTCGGCCCGACGGCGCCGGCGCGGCATCGTGGCCGGGCCTGATCGCCTTGCGCGATTCCCGCAACCGAGCCGACCGCTCCGGCTGCCTCGCCGCGCCGGGCGGGCGATGCCATGACCAGGCGCTAGCCCCGCTTCGAGACGTCGGGTGGCCCGTAGCTCGAGGTGCACCGCGCTATCGTGTGACGGTCCTTGACGTCGCAGCAGACCTTATGCCTTGTTGTTTCGGCTGTCTTGGCGGTCTCGGTCGTTGTGTCCACACGTTCGTTTGCCGCAGCGAGTCAGAGCACCTCGACGACGACGAACAAGCCCGTAACTGGCCAGCCCGTCACTGGCAGGGAGCTCTACCGGAAGTTCTGCGGCCAGTGCCACGCATTCAAGGCGGCACGTGCTGTCGGTTTCGGGAGCAGCAAGCGCAAGAACGGCCTCGGCAAATTGGGCGGGCCGAGTTTCAACGAGCTGCGCATCCCGTACGCAATCAACGTCAGACATGTCACACAGCCCACCGGGGGACACGAGGTGGTCAAGACGAAGATCACGTTGAAGCAGCTCCACACCGTCGCGACGTTCATCGCTAGAGAGACCCGCCGCAACCCGATTCCCTCGCTGCCGACCGACGGCTAGGGTGGTCTATTCCACGGACTCGGGCGATGTCGTCGGCGAGTGCCCGCCGGGCCGGCCGAGCTGGTTGTCGAGGAGAATGCAGGCGGTACGACAGAGGACGCACGCCGGAGGACGCGTTCTTTGATACCGGGGAGGGTGCGGGCTCTGCTTCGTCTTGTCGTTTCCGCGACGGTGGCTGCCGCTCTCGTAGCGTCCGCCGCGGCGCTCGCTGTGCCCTCGGGGGATCGGTCGGTCAAGTTGAAGCTGGTGGCCACGCACCTGAACAACCCGCGCAAGATCTTCGTCGGATCAGGTGGCGCGGTGTACGTCGTGGAGGCAGGGACCGGAGGGCACAAGTGCCTGGGAACGGGTTCCACCAGGACCTGCGTCGGTCTGACCGGTTCGATCACGACGATTGCGAACGGCGCTTCCGAACGCGTGGTGACGGGTTTGTGGTCCGGTGCTCGCCCCAACGGGCAGCAGGCCCAGGGTCCCGCTGATGTTCTGGTCCGGCGTGGCATCTACCACGTGTTGCTGCAAGGCGCCTCCATCAACTCGAGAGGCGTCAACGCCCTTGGTCCTGACGCAGTAACCGCCAGTGACTTGATCTCGACTCCGGCAGGCAAAGCAGCGCCTGCGGTGATCGTCAACCTCGCCGCTTTCGAAGCAGCCCGCAACCCCGATCGCGGCGCCGGGCCGGGCGCGAGGTTCGGTAACCCCCCCATCGACAGCAACCCGTACGCATTCACCGCCTATCGCGGCGGCTTCGCCGTCGTCGACGCCGGGGGCAACGACCTGCTGTGGATCAGCCCAAAAGGAGCGGTCTCGGTACTGGCGGTCTTCCCCACCCGGACCGCGAGGCTCACCAAGGCGCTTGCCAAGAGGATCGGTGTTCCGCCCACCCTGACTTCGATCTCGGTCCAGGCTGTGCCCAGCAGCGTGGCTGTCGGCCCCGACGGAGCGCTCTATGTCGGCGAACTGACCGGGTTTCCGTTCGAGCCGGGAACGGCGCGCATCTGGCGGATCGCGCCCGGCAAGAAGATGGCGCTTTATGCCTCCGGGTTCACGAACATCTCCGACCTCGCCTTTGACGGGGACGACCTCCTCGTCCTCGAGATGGCCGCCGACGGACTGCTGAACCGGGGATCCCCTGGCGCCCTAGTCCGGCTTGCTCCGGATGGAACGCGGACGGTCATTGCAAGCAAAGGGCTCGTCGCTCCGACCGGTCTCGCCGTCGGCAACGGCTCCATCTACATCTCAAACTACGGCGTCTCGCCTGGCACGGGTCCCGGGCCTCATGGAGAACTGGTGAGCCTCCCGGCCTGACCCGGCTCCTGATCCAAAGCTCGTCCGAGGGAGGGCTCGAGACGAGCTGGCCGGCCAGGGCTGCCGGAGTCAGGGGCTCACGGAGTGAAGTACATGCCGCACATCGGAGGGGGCTCAACGTCGGGTTGAACCTCGCTGCCGTTGCCGCGGGCGCTCAGCACTGTCGCCCGAATCACATTGATGAACGCCGAGGTATACGTGCCGAGGCCGACCGGATCCGAGAGCACGTACGTGCCAGGACGGAGCTTCACGATCAGCGTCGCGCTGCGACCGGCCGCGACCTTCCCTGTCCGCACGTCATTGAGTCCCGGCCCCGTGATCGCCAAGACGTGGCGCTTCTTGCCCTTGTTCACGACCACGAACGTCGTCGTCCCGGATCCGGGATTGGCGGGGGCGACGCGGAGCGTCCTATCCGTGAACGTCACCGTCACCTTGGCTGCGCTCGCCTGACGTACGACACCCGCGTGTGCAACGCCCGCGAGACCGAGGGCGAACACGGAGACGGCGATCACAGCCGGTAACCGGCCCATCCTCCTTGTGTGCAGCGCTGCCGGCATGGTGCCGCAAGCAGCCTGATTCATCGACCTCCTACGACGCGACGTTGAAGTCATCCAGCTTCACCCGCCGCAAGAGTCGCGTGGAAGTGCCGGGGTGGGCTGGGGATCCCCTCGAGGGCGGTCTCCGCAGCCTTGACCAGGCTTGTGAGGTAGGTGGCGTCGAGCCTGAAGGGCTCGCCTGGGTCGAACTTCTCGTCCCTCACTTGCTCGTACCACCAGGTCCAGATGAACCGGAAGCCATTCACCGCGACGGAAGCCATCAGCCGGGAGCGTAGATCGTCCGGCGACTCGCGCAGGTCGCGGGCGAAAGCTTCCGCGAAGACGTCCTCGAGGAGAGCGAGTCGCATCCGCTCCTGAGTCTGCAGTGCCTCGTCAGCTTCGATGATCGACCGGCGTAGACGGACGATTTGGCTGTCGGTCCCGACCAGAGGTGGGATCTCTTCCGAGAGCCACGCTTTCATCGCGTCGATCAGCGTTTCGGCCTCAGGCCGCTCGAGGATTCGCGTCCTCGCGCTCGCGCGAATTGCGTCCAAGACACTGAAGAGGATCGCATCCTTCGAGGGGAAGTAGGCGTAGAGGGTACTCGGCGCGATCTCTGCCGCTTCGGCGATCTCGACCAGCGTGGTCGCCTCGTAGCCGCGCTCGGCGAAGAGCTCGAGCGCCGCGCGAACGATCGTTGCTCGGGTGCGTAACCTCTTGCGCTCGCGCAGCCCAGTCAGTTCCGATCCCGAGCGCGCCACAGTTCACACGATCCTAGCGAGATCGCGAGAGGTGATGTCAAATCGATACAAAGTGCAATTCATAATCGAGTGAACTTTGCTTTTCTATCACACTCCCCGTACACTCCGCCGATCGTCGCGGCTATGACCGAAGGCCTCTGCCTTTCGACGCGACGTCTTCTGACGTGAACGCTGATTGGAGGGACGAATGGCGAGCAAGCTCAAGATCAAGGTGAACGGTCTCGTCCACAACGTGACCGCGAGCCTCGACACACCGCTGCTCTACGTCTTGCACAACGAACTCCATCTGCACGGTCCGCGCTTCGGTTGCGGTCTTGCGCAGTGTGGTGCCTGCTCGGTGCTTCTGGACGGCAAGGAGATCCGCTCGTGCGTGACGCCGGTGGCCGCCGTAAGCGGCAAGGCGATCACGACGCTCGAGGGCATGCCTGCGATGTGGGCGGCGGAGCGCGGCACGACTTCTGCTGTTCCGGCGTTGCATCCGTTGCAGCAGGCGTGGATCGAAGTGCAGGTGCCGCAGTGCGGCTACTGCCAGAACGGAATGCTGATCCAGGCTGCGGACCTGTTGGCAACCACGAAGCGCCCGAGTGAGAAACACATCAGGCAGGCGCTGAACGGGCATTTGTGCCGCTGCGGCACCTACCCCGCAATCATCGAAGCGGTTCAGCGGGCGGCCGCAGTGATGGCCAAGAAGGGAGCATGAGATGAGCGCGACCGAAGAGATCACCACCGAGGTGCTCGGAGCGACGCTCACGCGGCGGAAGTTCGTCCAGGGCAGCGGCGCCCTGGTCGTCGGTTTCAGCCTCGTTGGCGCCGGCCTCGGCGCCAAGGCGGCAAAGGCGGCCGCCGCGCCCAACACGCTCGACCCGGCGCTGTCCAGTTCGTGGCTCGAGATCCACGCCGACAACACGATCCTGCTGCGGACAGGCAAGGTTGAGCTTGGTCAGGGCTCGGCAAGCACCGCCTACGCCCAGATCACGGCCGAGGAGTTGAACGTCCCTTACTCGGCGATCACGCAGGTCGTGATGGGTGACACCGACCGGACACCGGATGGCGGCTTCTCGGCGGGGTACATGGGCGGCGGAAACCCGAACGTCCGCAAGGTGGCAGCGTACGTCTACCAGGCGCTGCTCAGCCTCTCCTCGACGCAGCTGGGGGTGCCGGTTCGAATCTGACGGTCAAGAACGGCGTCGTCTCGGGCGGTGGCAAGAGCGTCACCTACGGGCAACTCGTCGCCGGCCAACAGCTCAACCTCACGATTCCGGTCACGGGCAACCTGCAGGGCCTCTTCGGCCTCACGGTCAGCGGCAACCCGCCGACCAAGCCGATCAGCGAGTACCAGGTGGTCGGCCAGTCGATCCCGATGCGGACGATTCCGCCCATCGTCGCCGGCACGGCGACCTTTGTCGGCGACGTCAGGTTGCCTGGAATGCTGCATGCCCGTGTCGTGCACCCGGCCACGCTCGGCTCGACGCTCGTCTCGGTCGGCAAGCTGAACACGAAGGCGTTCCCGAACACGCAGATCGTCGTCAAGGGGAACCTGGTCGCCGTCGTCGACCCGGCGGAGTACATCGCGATCCAGGCTGCGCGAGGAACTCGCCGCGCAAGACGAAGTGGACCGAGTGGTCGGGGCTGCCGGCGAGCGGCAACCTTTTCGGGGCGCTTCGCGAGGCTGACTGGACGACAACACCGGTGACCTTCGGCAGGAACGTCGGGCAGCCGGAAGCAGCGCTTGCGACCGCGTCGAAGAAGCTCTCCGCGACGTACGAGTTCCCGTTGAAAAGCATGCTCCGATCGGGCCGACGGCCGCCGTCGCCGATGTCCGCAAGGACGGGACGGTGTACGTACACGTCCACAGCGCGAATCCGCAGGCGATGCGGTGGGAGCTCGCCATGATGCTCAACACCTCGACCGACAAGATCGTCGTCCGCAACTACGACGGCTCGGGGCATTACGGCCGCTCGAACGGAGGTAGCACGGGCGCCGAGGACGAGGCTGTGATCATCTCGCAGGCTGTGGGCAAGCCGGTCCGGCTCCAGTGGATGCGAGCGGACGACATGCAGTGGTCGACGCAGCATCCGGCGGCGTTCGCGGACGTCCGGGCCGGTCTGGACGCCACCGGCAAGCTGGTTGCGTTCCAGGTCGATCACTACATGCCGGCGATGCAGGACGACCGCATGCTCGGAGCCTTGCTCGCGGGGCTTCCGACGATCCCGGCGCCGACGACGATGGCATTCCCGGGCACGTTCGGGAGCACAGTCAATGGCATCTCCGACCCGTGGGTCTACGACGTCGTGCCGAACGCCCAGCAGCGAGGTCTCGGGACGTTCCAGGTCGGCACAGAAGGAGTCGCCGTTGCAGGTCGGGCTGCGCGACCACAGCCAGCGCACGCCCGCACAGCGGCAGCAGAACTTCGCGCAGGAGTCGATGTTCAACGAGCTCGCAGCGGCGGCCGGGATCGACCCGATCCAGTTCCGGATCAACAACACGAGCGCTTCCCGGCTGATCGCGGTGATGAACGCAACCAAAGCGGCCTCAGGCTGGGAGACGCGTCCGTCGCCGAGCCCGAAGGCCGCTACGACCGGGTCCACGCCGATCATCGGCCAGGGCTTCAGCGTCATGCTCCGGTCGAACTGCTACTGGGCTTGCGCCGTCAAGGTGTCGGTTCTCCCGAGCACCGGGAAGGTCCGGGTGCTCGACGTCACGACCGCGCTCGATCCGGGCATCGTCATCAACCCGACCCTGCTCCGGCGCAATGCCGAAGCCGGTGCGATCCAGGGTGTGAGCGAGACGCTCCTCGAGCAGATCAGGTTCGACAAGGGCGGAATCACCGACCGCGACTGGGTGACCTACCCGATCCTGAGGCTCGTCGACGCGCCGAAGGTCAAGGTCGTGATCCTGAACAACCCGAGCGTCGGCGCCTACGGCGGCGCCGGAGAGGGTCCGAACGGGTTCGTCATGGCCGCGATTGCGTCCGCGGTCTTCGACGCCACCGGGAAGCAGCCAAGGCGGATCCCATTCCTGCCCAAGTCCATCAAGACACTCCTCAACACATAGACGTTTGAGCGGCGGTGGAGCGGGGAGATCAATTCCCCGCTCCACAGTCGCGAGGCGTGTCACCGGACCCACGTGACAGCGATCTACTGGCGCGTGAGCACGCGGCGCAGCCGGTACGTGGCCGCGGAGATCGTGACGGCTGCGAAGAGGACCAGCACGCCGAGCTGGGGCAGCACGTCGCTGATCCCGCCGCCCTCTTCCCTGAGCTGCGAGAAGGCGTCGTTGCCCCAGGAATGCGGCGTGAAATCGGCGATCGTGCGCGCCACGGGCGGGAAGACCTCGAGCGGCACCATGGAACCGCCGAGCGCGGCCAGACCGAGCCCGAGGATGAACGCGATCGACCCTGCCTGCTGCTCGGTCGAGGCGAGGCTCCCGAGGAGCATGCCGACGCCGGTCCCGACGAGGCAGAAGGCGAAGATGACGGCAGTGGCGCCGGCGGGGTCGCCCCAGCCGACGCCGAAGAAGAGCGTCGAGCCGACGACGATGATCAGCGCCTGCAGGAGCGCGATTGCGAACCGGCCGAGGAGCGTCCCGGCCAGGATCGTTCGGGGAGCCGTCGGCGTGGCGAGCATCCGTCGCACGACCCCGAGGCGCCGCGTCTCCACGAGCCAGACCGCCCCGTTCAGCGAGGAGAGGAAGATGAAGAGCAGGAGCTGCGTGCTGGCCCCCTCGTCGAACTGCCCTGCCTGCTCCGGGTAGGGCTCGCCGTTCGGCTTGACGAGGCTTGTGGTCAACCGCGGCACGGCGTTCGCAGTCGCCTCCGCCCTGGCGAGTGCGCTCTCGAAGCCGAGGCCCTGCTCGTGCAGGAGCTGAGCCGTGCCGAGGACGATGTTCTCGCGCCCGAGGGCGGCGCCTTCGACGGTCGCTCGCAGGTCGGTTGCCGAGGAGTCGGGTCGCCCGAGGTAGCGAATCGTTACGTCGTCGCCCGCCCGGATGGCTGCGTCCGCTCCCGCGGGAACGACGAAGCCGGCGTCCACGCGCCCGCGGGCGACGGCGTCCTCGAGCGCGGCGGCGTTCTCGTAGTGCGAGACGCCGACGCCCTTCTGGGCATCCACGGTGCGGACGAGGTCGCGGGCGAGGGCCGAGTCGCCGGCGACGACCCCGATGCGCGCCGAGGCGCCGCCGAAGGCCGCCCCGAGGAGCAGGATGATCAGCATCGGGAGGATGAAGAGGAAGAACAGGTTCGCGCGCCAGCGGACGAGCCGGCGCAGCTCGTTGGCGGCAATCGTGAGCGCCTTCATCGCCCGAGAAGCCTCCCGCTCCGGAGCCAGGCGAGCGAGCCCACCACGGCGGCGAAGGCGAGGATCGCGCCGGTTGGGCCGAGAGCAGCTGCCGGCCCGGCGCCGCCGGAAAGGTTCTCGAGGCCGCGGAGGAACCACGCGTGCGGAGTGGCGAGGCTGAGCTTCTCGAGCAGGCCGCCGACCTGGGCGATCGGAAAGAACGACCCGCCGAGCATGCCCATCACGACGGCCACCATCGAGAGCCAGGGACCGGCCTGATCGGGCGTTCGCGCGAAGGTGCAGACGAGCGCGCTCACCGCCGTCGCCGCGACGACGCCGGCGACGATCAGCATCGCCACGCCGAGCGGGTTCCCCCAGCGAGCACCGAGCGCGAAATGGGTCGCGACGGCGAGCACCGCCATGCTCACCGTCCCGATCACGAGGCTGGTCAGGAGCTTGCCGCCGAGCACGGAGGCATCCCGCACCGGCGAGACGAGCACGCGCGCGAGCGTGCCGTCGCGCCGCTCCTCGAGGAGGCTCAGCACGCCGAACTGGACGGCGAAGAAGAGGAAGAAGACGGCCATCCCGGCTGCGTAGAAGGTCGTGGCGTCGAGCTGCTTCGTCTCGGCGGTCACGTCGACCAGGCGGAGAGGCTCGGGAACCTTCTCCACGAGCGCCTCCGGGTCCGGCGCCCGGGTGGCGGCCGCCGCCACGCGAACGGCATCGACGCGGTTCGTGAACCCGCGCGCGATCGACTGCGCTACGAGGGTGCCGATCGGCGCCTGGGCGTTGCCGACGACCTCGAGCGTGGCGGGCCGGCCGGTCAGGACTGCGTCGGAGAATCCGCGCGGGATGACGAAGGCGGCGGCGACCTTCTCGTCCTCGACAAGCCGGCGGGCTTCGGCTGCGGTCTTCGTGCGCTCGACGGTCGCGATCCCGCTGCGCTCGACAGAGCCGAGGACGTGCTTTTCGAACTGCTGGGCGACCGCCCCGCGATCCTGGTCGGCAAGCGCGTATCGGAACTGGAGCTTGCCGCTACCGACATCGTGGAGGACAAGCCCGAATGACGACGCGAGCACGAGCGGCGCGACGAAGGCCACGGCGATCGCCGAGCGATCGCGGAGACGCTGCCGCAGGTCCTTGCCGGCGATGACGAGCGCCGCTCGCATCACTCAGTCGCGGAGCGCCTTGCCGGTCAGGTGCAGGAAGACGGCCTCGAGGTCGGGCTCGTCCACCTCGACGCTCGTGACCGTGGCGCCCGTCGTCGCCGCCAGCCGGAGCAGCTCGGGCAAGAGGCTCCGGGCTTCGTCGACGAGCAGCTCGATGCCGCCGTCCGCCGCGGTCGCCGTCAGCACCCCCGGGAGCTCGACGCACACGCGGGCGGCCGCGCCGAGGTCACCCGTTCCCTGTAGCCGGACCCGGTCGTGCGCGCCGACGAGGGCGACGAGCTCCTCCCTCGTGCCCTCGGCCTTCAGCTCGCCGAGATCCATGATCCCGATCCGGTCGCACAGGCGCTCGGCCTCCTCCATGTAGTGCGTCGTGTAGAGGACGGCCAGCCCCTCGGAGCCGAGCCGCTCGACGCTCTCGAGAATCGCGTTTCGGCTCTGCGGATCGACGCCGACCGTCGGCTCGTCGAGGACGAGCAGCCGCGGCCGGTGCAGCAGACCGAGACCGATGTTGAGCCGGCGCTTCATGCCGCCCGAGTAGTCGCCCGTGCGGTCGCCGGCCCGCTCGGTGAGGCCGATCAGCTCCAGCACCTCGTCAGTCCGCTGGGCCAGCGCGCGGCCCCTGAGCCCGTACAGCCGGCCGAAGAAACGAAGGTTCTCCCGCGCGCTGAGGTCTGGATAGATGGCCAGCTCCTGCGGCACGTAGCCGATGCCCGCCTTCGTGGCGACGCTGTGCGTCGTCAGGCGTGCGCCTTCGAGGAGCACCTCGCCGGCGTCTGGCTCCAGCAGCCCGCAGACGATCGAGATCGTCGTCGTCTTGCCCGCGCCGTTCGGGCCGAGGAGGCCATAGGTCTCTCCGGACGCGATCGCGAAACCGACGTCACGGACGGCCTGGACGGCTCCGAAGCGCTTTGCCAGGGCCCGGCAGACGAGAACTCGCTCGCTCGACGGCGGGGTGGTTGGAGGTGCGGCTGAGGAGTTGGCCACCACGATCTGCCACGCTCGAGGCTGACCCTCCGGACGACCCGGCGAATCAGCACATCTACGGACCCTCTCACGGGAGATCCGCAACTTCGAGTCCCGTGAACGAGGGAAGTGACCTGAGTGGCTGCCCCGATCAGCCGCGTCTCACACGTCTGTGGTCAGTACACCTAGCGGCGCGCGAGCTCGACGACCCGCTCGACCGCAACCTTGAGCGTGCGCGGCACCTGCTCCGGTGCCATTCCCGAGAACCGCTCCCACGCCCGGGCCGGCTTGTGGCTGTGCCCGCGCAGGCCGGCGATCGCCTCGAAGTCGGGCGCGAGAACGACGACGCCCTCCGGGCCCGCCAGCTCGGCGATCTGTGCGTTCAGGACTCGCTCGCCGGCGATCGGCTTCTTGCCGGGCGCGGCGTCGCGGTCGTGGACGGCCACATAGGGGACATGCGCGGCCTCGCAGATGCGGACGAAGAGCGGGATGTTCGGCTTGCCGCCGCACTCGACGATCGAGATCCCCAGGCGGTCGGCGTCGTGGCCGAGCGCGCGGAAGACGAACGGGAACGTCATCTTCTCGGTGCGCCCCTCGACGAGCAGCACCGCCCGCGCAAGCAGGAGCTCGCTCCGCTCGGCGTCGAGCTCGCTGAGGGCGCGGAAGCTCTCGTCGGCCGGGAGCGGCTCCGGGTGGACGATCGTCGTGCCGCGCTCCGGCCCCCATTCCACCAGTGCCAGCTCCTCCAGCCGGCCGACGTCGAGGAACGCGGGTGAGTGCGTCGAGTAGAGCACCTGGTTGCCGGCCGCTGCGAATCTGCGCAGCAACCGGTGCAGGTAGCGCTGCGCCTGCGGTCGCAGGAAGAGCTCGGGCTCTTCGATCAGCAGCACGAGGCCGCTCTCACCCCGCTCGCAGAGCTCCTCGACGGCGGCGACGAGCGCCGCGGCGGGCGCGGCCGAGGACGAGCTCGCGGCCGCGACGGCGAACATCGTGCCCGCAGGCTCGGCGACAAGCCCGCCGGATCGCTCCGACGCCGGCAGGAAGAGGACGGGCAGCGCCGGCCCGCGCCGCGCCGCCGGGCCGGGAGGGCTTGCCTCGAGCGCGATCTCGCCCCCGTCCGCCAGGGTCGCGTTCAGACGGATCGCGTCGTTCCCGCCGACGCTGACGTCACCGGCCGCCGGCGACGGCGCGCCATGCTGGAGCAGCATCCAGACGGCGGCGAGCACGTTCGACTTGCCGACGCTCGGCCCGCCGACGAGCGCGCAGACCGGCCCCGGCGTAAAGCCGACCGCCCGCGCAGACCGGAAGCCCCGGATCCGCACCTCCCGAACGCCGAACCCTGAACGGTGCACGAGCTCAGCCTAGAACCGCGGAGAACCCGCAGGCTCGGTCAGCGATTCCCCCGATGGGCGCGAGCGTCGGCGATGCGACCATGGCCTCAACGTCGAGCACGGATCGCAAGTAGGACGAAGCCCCACCGACCGGCGCAAGAGGCGAAAGCCAGGAACGTCAGCCAGCGAGGTGGACGAAAGCGACACCGGCTCGACGATTTTTGCGTGGGGGAGAACCTCCGGTTCTCCCCCACGGGCCCCCTCTCCGACACCTGACCTCTGCCAGTGAGCGAGCACGGGCAGAGCCCGCACTCGCGGCGGCTCGTGGTGCGTCGACCAGCCGCGCGGAAGCGCAAGGCCTCGACTCGGGTGGCGCCCGCGCTCTTGGCGCGGGCGCCGACCCCTCGCTCCTACGTGCGACGCAGCGAATCGGTAGGTGAAGCCGGTTGCGATGCCGAGCAGCGCGAAACCTGCGACGAAGGCCCAGATCGGCGCGACCGACACCGTCGTGACCGTGCCGAGCGGAAGGATGAAGCTCGTCGCGGTGGCATAGAAGGGCTCGCCGCCGTGGGCGATCGGCAGCATCGTGTACCAGAAGAACAGCCAGCTGACGAAGCCCCAGGCGAGGCCCGTACCGAGCGTCTCCGCCGTCGTCGTCAGATGCAGGAAGCGATCCGAGACGACCTCGAAGATCTCGCCGCTCGCGATTGCGTATGCGGCGAGGAGCAGGATCCCGACCACCACCGACCACCCCTGGAACCCGTTCTGGGTGAAGTGGCTCATCCCGAACACCCACGAGGTAGCTGCCATCGGCAGCTCCCACACGCTATGGCTGCTGCTCACCCAGTCGTAGATCACGACTGGAACCGCCATCGCAATCCCGCCGGCAACGCCGACGGCCGTGCCGATCGCCGCCCTCGTGCGGACCGGCGCCTCGACCGCGGTGAGCGGTGTGCGGCTGACTTGCGAGGTGTAGTGAAGCTCGCTGTGTGCGACTTTCATCACGATTCACCTCCTCTCTACGAGCAGCATGGACACGAGCGCCACAGAGTGCGTCCGGGGCGACCCTGATCCCGTTGCGGAGAACTCGTAGCGGAGCTTGGCCGCACAGCACGGTTTGCCCGACCCTGAGACATACAGTTGTCACCGTGAGTGTCTCCAGGTGCGAGCCGACTTTCAGCGTGCGTTCCTGCAGATCTCCAGGGCGGCTTCCCCGCATACAGCCCGGTTCGTGCGCGGATGGCAGATGCACCGCGAGCCGCCGTGAGTGCCGGCTCCGCCGGCGCTCGCCCACAACGAGACGACACGTGTCGGAGAGGGGGCCCACGGGGGAGAACCGAAGGTGCTCCTCCGTGTTTCCGTGACGTGGGCCGGGCTGATCTGGAAGAACCTGCTTCGCCGCCCGTCACGCACGGCCTTCACCGCCGTCGGCGTCGGCCTCGGCGTCGGCCTGATCGTGGGACTGCTCGCGATCACGAACGGTGTGCAGCAAACAGCGGCGGACCTGACCCATGTCGGCCGCTCCGACTTCGGGCTGTTCCAGTCGGGCGTCTCGGACTTCACGCGCTCGTTTCTGCCGGAGTCGCTCGCCGGGCGGATCGCGCGAGACCCGGGCGTCGCGGAGGTGGCGAAGGTCAAGCTCCTCGTCGACGACGGCACCCTCGTCTTCGGCCTCGACCCGCACGAGTTCGCCTACCGGCGCTTCGTCGTCGTGGCCGGCACCGCGGCACGGCGATGGCCGGCGACCGCTCGGGCCTCCATGTCGGGGAGACGGCGCGCTTCGGCCGGCAGACGTTCACGATCTCCGGCCTCTATCACTCGGGCAACCGCTTCGAGGACCTCGGCATCGTGCTGCCGCTGCACACCGTCGAGAGGCTCGCGGCCCGGCCCGGCGAGGTGACCTCGATCGGCGTCACCGTCAAGACGGGCGAGACGCCGTCGGTCGTCGCGCGCCGCCTCGAGCGCCGGTACCCCGGTCTCGCGGCGATCACCGAGCCGGGTCAGGCGGTGAAGGTGGACACTGCGAGCCGCCTGCTGATCTCGACCGGCTGGATCGTCTCGCTGCTCGCGCTGATCGTGGGCGGCATCGGGGTCACGAACACGATGGCGATGTCGGTCTCCGAGCGGACCAGGGAGATCGGCATCCTGCGCGCGGTCGGCTGGCGGACGTGGCGGATCGCAGCGATGGTCGTCTCGGAGGCGACCGGTATCTGCCTGTTCGCGCTCGCGATCGGCTGTGGACTTGGAATCGTCGCGGCGCAGCTGTTCGTCGCGCGAAGCCAGCTGGACGGGTTGATCAGCCCCGTCTACACCGCCGGCACCTTCGCCTGGGGGCTCGCCTTCGCCCTCGGGGTCGGTCTCATCGGCGCCGTCTACCCGACCTGGCGCGCGGTCAGTCTGGCGCCGATCGAGGCGCTTCGCCGTGAGTGACACCCTCACGCATGACGCCGTCGCCAATGACGCCGTCGCGAAGGCGCAGCGTTCGTTCGGCGCGCTCGGCGACGGCCACGTCGTTCGTGACGAGCAGGATCGTCATCCCGCGCTGCTCGCGCAGGAGCTCGAGCAGCTCGAGCACCTGAGCGCCCGTTGCGGAGTCGAGCGCACCCGTCGGCTCGTCGGCGAGGAGCAGACGTGGATCGTTCGCGAGCGCGCGCGCAATCGCGACGCGCTGCCGCTCGCCGCCGGAGAGCACCGTCGGCCGGGCCTCCGCGCGGCCCGAGAGGCCGACCTCGTCCAAGAGCTCATGCGCGCGGGCAGTGCGCTCCCGGCGCGACAGTTGGCCGAACATCGCGATCTCGACGTTCTCGGTCGCGGTCAGCGTCGGGATCAGGTTGTGCGCCTGGAAGACGAACCCGACGACCTCGGCCCGGTAGCGCGGCGGATCGGCCAGGCGGCCGAGGTCCTGACCGTCGACCACGAGCCTCCCGGCGTCCGGGGTGTCGAGCGCACCGACGAGGTTCAGCAGCGTGCTCTTGCCCGATCCGGAAGGACCGGTGAGCGCGACCAGCTCCCCCGGCTCGATGCTGAACGAGACGTCCTCGAGCGCCTGCACCCGGCCGCCCTCGAACGACTTGCGGACGCCCTCGGCGACGACCGCCGCGCCGCGCCTCACGAGCACCCGAGCCTCACGGGCGAGGCGTGACGCGGTAGGCGATCACTTTCCGCACGCCTCCGGCGACCACGGTCACGCGAAACGTCAGCGGGATGCCGCGGGACTCGGCCGGCCAGCGCACGAAGTCGCGGAACGCGCCAGTGAACGGCCGGTTGGCGATCAGCTTCTTCGTGTCCCCGAACTCGACCGGGTGGACGCCGCCGAGTGGGTCGACGATCTGCGCCGTGATCCGCGCCGCGGCGGGCTTTCCGCCCGCGGTCGCGTGGACGGTGTACGACCACTTGACGCCGATCCGCGGACTGTGCGTCGGCGCGGCGAGCGTGACCTTCACCGCCGCCTGGCCGCCGTGGGCGACGGCCGCGAGCGCCCCGGCAAGGACCGCGATCAGCGTCGCCCTCAGCAGACGAACGGTCACGCCGGGGCCCTCAGGCGCGCACCGAGGTCAGCCGCGCCCAGCTGCGTCGGATTCGCCTTCCACACGACCTCGAAGGATCGCTTATCCGCTCCGAGCGCGCTCGGGCTGCGGCTCGGCTCGGTCAGCAAGCGGTGCCCACACCGCGCGCCTTGCTCGCTCGTGATCGTGCCGCGGAGCGAGTAACCTGGCCCGGACCCGCTGCAAAGAAAAAGCCCGCAGAGGTTGTCGAGTTGGCCAGCACCGTGCCGAACCTCCCCACCACCGCTCCCGAGCGCATCCGCGCGCTCGTCGAGGCCGGGATCGCGCTGAGCTCGGAGCTCTCGCTGGAGGCACTGCTCCGCAAGCTGATCGACACGGCCGTGGCGCTGACCGGGGCCCGGTATGGCGCACTCGGTGTGATCGACCGTGCGGGCACGGGGCTCGAGCAGTTCATCACCGTCGGGATCGAGCCGGAGCTCGCTTCGACGATCGGAGACCTGCCGCACGGGCGCGGCATCCTCGGCGTCCTGATCCGCGAGCGCGAGACGCTCCGCCTTCGCGAGCTCTCGCTGGATCCCCGCGCGGTGGGCTTCCCGCCCGGCCACCCGCCGATGGCCTCGTTCCTCGGGGTGCCGATCCTGCTCCGCGGCACGGCCTTCGGCAACCTCTACCTCACCGAGAAGGACGGCGGCGGCGAGTTCACGGACGAGGACGAGGAGATCGTCCGCCTGCTCGCGGCGCAGGCCGCCGTCGCGATCGAGAACGCGCGCCTGTACGAGTCGGCGCGGCAATGGTCGCGGCAGCTCGAGTCGCTGAACGAGGTTTCGGAGGCGCTCGTCACCGAGGCTGAGCTCTCTCAGCTCCTCGAGCTCGCAGCGACGCATCTCCGGGAGCTGCTCGAGGCGAGGGTGGTGCTGATCGAGCTGCCGACGACCGACGGCAACAGCCTTACCGTCGAGGCGGCGCAAGGTGAGCAGGCGAACGGCCTGCTCGGCCTCAGCTTCGAGCGGGAGCGCTCGAAAGCCGGGCGCACGCTCGCGCGCAGGCGCAGCGAGCGGATCGACTCGCTGATCGACGACCCGGAGGTCGACCAGACCGTCCCGCGGATGATCGACGCGACCGCTGCCCTCTACGTACCGCTGATCGTCCGCGACAGGGGGGTCGGCGTCGTGGTCGTCTACGACAAGCAGGGCGTCGACCCGCGCTTCTCCGACGCAGACATGCGCGTCGCACAGGCCTTCGCGAACCGAGCCGCGCTCGCGCTCGATCTCTCCGAGCGGGTCGGCCGCGAGGCGGTGCGGGCCCTGCTCGAAGGGCAGGAGCTCGAGCGGCGGCGGCTCGCGCGCGAGCTGCACGACGAGACGGGCCAGGCGCTCACCTCGATCCTGCTCGGCCTGAAGCCCCTCGAGCGGCAGGTCGGCGAGGAGCCCGTGGCGCAGATCCGTGCGCTCGTCGGCTCCGCACTCGACGACGTGCGCCGGCTGACGGTCGAGCTGCGCCCGCCGGCACTCGACGACTTCGGGCTCGAGGCCGCGCTCGAGCGGCTGACCTCGGTCGTGGCCGGGCGCAGCGGGCTGAACGTGCAGCTCGACGTCGCCGCCGGCTCGAAGCTCCCGCCCGAACACGAGACCGCCGTCTACCGGATCGTGCAGGAGGCGCTGACGAACATCGTCAAGCACGCCGAGGCTCGCTCCGTGAGCGTCGTCGTCGCGGTCGGCGCGGGCTCCGTCCGCACCGTGATCGAGGACGACGGCGTCGGCTTCCGCATCGAACGGGTTCGCGAGGGAGCCCTGGGTCTCGTCGGGATGCGGGAGCGCGTGAGCCTGCTCGACGGCCGGTTCGACGTGCAGTCGGTACCGGGCAGCGGCACGACGATCGTCGTCGAGCTGCCGCACGGGACCTGACCAGCCCGGCGTTCGTCAGCGCCCGCAGCCGCGTGAGGGCCGAGAGCGGCGTCTTGCCGCCACAGCAGTAGTTGATCCCGAAGCGCTCGAAGACGCGTGCTCTGGCCGGCTGCTCCAGCACGAGGGCGGAAACGTCGGTCTCGGTGGAGATGGCGCTCATCGCAGGCGGTCCTTCCGGTTCGAGGGTCAGGGGGTCGGCTTGACATTCGGCATCGACGCAGAGGCGCTCGCGGTCGCTGCGCAGGCAGACGAGCCCGACGTACGTCGCGCCGTCCGAGTCGAGGACCACGAGGCGGTTCGCGCCGTGGCGATCGAGGGCGGCGAGAGCCTGGGCCGCCGGGGTCGTGGCGACAACTGTCGGAACCAGGGCCGAAGCGAAGGAGACGACGGCCGCGTCCGCGCGCACGTGGCCGGCGATCGAGCCATGGTCGACCGCGCCGACGTACGTCGTCCCGTCGAGCACGGGCAGCACCCGCACGGACCGGTTCGCGAAGAGCCGGCGCGCGGTCGCGACGGTATCGCGCGTCGAGAGCTCCTTGCCTCGCGCCGTGATCGCCTCGGCGATCGAGCAGCCGGAGAGGTCGGAGCGGTTTCGGTTTACGGTCGTGCCCAACGCTGTTACCCCATGCCCTCCATCGCGGGAAGCGGCAGCCGCACGATCTCGCGCGGGGCTTCGCCGGCGCCGCGGGGCGAGAAGCTGACCCCGTTCGGCTCGGCGCCGACACGTCCTCTCATGACCGCGTCGCCTTCCGGTTCCAGAGCACGAGCTGGTAGGGCCGCCACAGGTAGGCCAGGGGATACGTGACCGCGTGGACGAGGCGCGTGTACGGGAACAGCACGAGCAGCGCGAAGCCGGAGACGGCGTGCAGCTGCACCGGCCACGGCATCGCGGCGATCGTCGAGATGTCCGGGTGCAGCGTGATCAGCGACCGCAGCCACGGCACCACCGCGTCGGGATACCAGGCGCCGCCCCACCGGTAGGCGACCGCCACCCAGATCCCGGTCGCGACCTGGAAGAGGAGGACGGCGAGGAGCAGCCAGTCGGCCCTCGAGGTCACCCTGAAGATCTTCCTGTTGACGAGGCGCCGGCCGATCAGCAGCAGCAGGCCGAAGATGGAAAGGAACGCGAGCCCGTAGCCGGTCACCTCGAGGACGTAGAGACGGGTGGTCTCACCGAGCAGGCTCTGCCACCAGCCGGGCGCGATCAGGGGCGCCAGGTGCGCCGCGAGGATGAGGAGGATGCCGTAGTGCCAGGCGTTCGAGCCCCAGAAGAGCACACGGTTCTCGAGGAACTGCGACGAGTGGGTCGAGTACGAGAACTGGTCGGTGCGGTAGCGGACGATCGAGCCGAGCACGGCGACGGCGACCGCGAGGTACGGAATGCCGATGAAGAGGAACTCATCCATTACCCGCCGCACCCCATCCCTGCTCCGACGTCCTCGGTCGCGGGCCCGTGCTCGAGCGCCAGCGGGTACGAGCAGACGGCCGTGTGCGGCCAGAGCTGCTCGGCGAGCACGAGCCGGATCGCCTCGAGCACGCCCAGGTAGAGCCCGCGTCCGCTGTCGCCCCCGAGCTCGCTCCCGTCGCCCTCGTGGGTCATCCGGGCCAGCGCGGGAAGCAGCGCCTCCCCGACGATCTCCTCGGCGAGGTCGGAGTCCGGCGCGTGCGCGAGGAAGCGGAGGACGACGAGCACGTGATCGGGCAGCTCCTCGGGCGGGACCTCGAAGCCGTGCTCGCGGTAGCGCTCCTGGAGGCCGACCATGAAGCGGCTGCGGCGGTAGCTCTCGCCGAGCAGGTGGTGGCCGATGTACGGGTAACAGCTCACGCCGACGTCGGTCGGCGTGTCGAAGTCGAAGGCGCCGGCGTAGAGCTCCTCGAGCCGGCCCGACGGGGTGCGCTCCAGCTCGTCGAGGAACGCGCCGAGCAGCTCGGCGGCCCGAGGCGAGGCGTCGGCGCACGAGCTCGCGGCACTCGGCCGCTTTCGCCGGCAGCTCCGGGCCCGGGTACTCGAGGAGATCCGCGAGCAGCGAGAGCACCTGCGTGCGCGTGTCGCAGACGGCCATGCTCAATACCTCCGCTCCGGAGCCTGGTTGAATCCGAAGCCGACCTCCGACCTGCGCGTGTACGGGTCGACGAGCTCCTCTACGGCGACCTCGCGGGTCATCGTGCGGCAGCACGTACCGCTGCTCGGCCGTCGGGAGCGCAGTCAGCCGGAAGATCGCCTCGGCCTCGTCGGGCGTCGTGCCGCCGAGGGTCAGCGCCTCCGCGTGCTTGGCCTCCGGGACGTCGCCGACCTTCTTCGAGCGCATGTGGACGCGCACCGCGAAGAGCTTGCGGTAGACCTCGGCGACGATCTCGTCGTTGCCCGCTGAGAAGAGCCGGGACATGTACCGGATCGGGATCCGGGCGCGCTCCTGCGTCGAGAACTGAGGCATCTCGCCGTCCTCGGTGGAGCCCTCGACGTCGTAGCCTTCCTTCTCCATCGCCGCGAGCACCGGCAGCATCGGCGGCACGTAGAAGAGCATCGGCAGGGTGCGGAACTCGGGGTGCAGCGGCAGCGCGAGCCCCCACTCCTTCACGAACTTGTAGACGGGCGAGTTCTGCGCCGCGTCGATCTGGTCGTCCGTGATCCCGTTCGCCTTCGCGGCCTCGATCACGGCCGGATCGAGCGGGTCGCAGATCATCTCGCGGTGCGCATCGACGAGGTCGTGCTCGTCGACGAGCGCCGCCTCGGTGATCCTGTCGGCGTCGTAGAGCAGCAGGCCCATGTAGCGGATCCGCCCGACGCAGGAGTGGAAGCAGGCCGGCGCCTGGCCGGTCTCGATCCGCGGGTAGCAGAGGATGCACTTCTCGGACTTCCCGGTCGTCCAGTTGAAGAAGGTCTTCTTGTACGGGCAGCCGGAGACGCACATGCGCCAGGCCCGGCACTTGCTCCTGGCTGAGCAGGACGACGCCGTCCTCGCCGCGCTTGTAGATCGCGCCCGCCGGGCAGGCGGCGACGCAGCTCGGGTTGACGCAGTGGTTGCAGATCCGGGGCAGGTAGAAGAAGACGAGCCGCTCGAGCTCGTTCAGGTCGGCCCGCTCCTGACCTCGTCAAGCCGCTCGAGGTTGGGGTCGTTCGCGGCGTAGACCGGCGAGCCGCCGAGGTCGTCGTCCCAGTTCGGCCCGGCCTCGATGTCGATCGGCTCGCCGGTGATCAGCGAGATCGGGCGGGCGGTCGGCTGGTCGTCGCCCTCGGGCGCGTTGAAGAGGTCGTCGTAGCGGTACGTCCACGGCTCGTAGTAGTCGTCCATCGTCGGCAGGTTGGGGTTGGCGAACATGTTGACGAGCGTGCGGCCGCGTCCCTGGAGCTTCAGCTTCAGGCCCTTGCCGTTCCGCTGCCAGCCGCCGCGGTAGCGCTCCTGGTCCTCCCACAGCGTCGGGTAGCCGGTGCCCGGCTTCGTCTCGACGTTGTTCCACCACATGTACTCGGTGCCCTTGCGGTCGGTCCAGACGTTCTTGCAGGCGATGCTGCAGGTGTGGCAGCCGATGCACTTGTCGAGGTGGAACACCATCGAGACCTGCGCAGCGAACGTTCATGGGGCTCCTTCCGCCCTCACCATTCGAGCCGCTCGAGCTTCTTCACGACGCAGAACGTGTCGCGGTTGAAGCCGGTCGGCCCCCAGTAGTTGAAGCCGTACGTGAACTGCGCCTAGCCGCCGGCGAGCAGGACCGGGTTGATGCCGGACGCGCGTGAGGCTGTTGTGACCGCCGGCGCGGCGGCCGCCTCGCACCTGCGACTTGGGCACCCCGATCGTGCGCTCGGGCGCGTGGTAGATCATGCAAGTGCCCTGCTGGACGCGCGAGCTGACGGCCGCGCGCGTCACCATCACGCCGTTGTCGTTGTAGACCTCGACCCAGTCGTTGTCCTGCACGCCGATCGAGGCCGCGTCCTTGTCGTTCAGCCAGCACGGCTCGATCCCGCGCGAGAGCGTCGACATGCGCAGCGTGTCGCCGTAGGTCGAGTGGATGTGCCACTTGCCGTGCGGCGTCAGGTAGTTGAGGACGAGGCTCTCGCTCTTCTCGAACGAGCTGACCGCGAGGTCGCGGAGCTGCTCGCCGAGCTTCGGCTTGTAGCCGGGCAGGTTCTGCCCGAAGTCGATGTAGAGCGGGATGGTCGACGTAGAGGTGCTGGCGGCCGGTCAGCGTGCGCCACGGGACGAGCCGCTCGACGTTCAGCGTCCACGCCGCGTAGGGGCGACCGTCGTTCACGATTCCGGTCCAGACCGGGCTCGTCAGCGTCCGGCGCGGCTGGATCTTCAGCTCGGCGAACGTCATCCGCACGCCGCGGTTCTCCTCGGCGAGGTCGGTGAGCGGCAGCCCGATCTGCTCCTCCTCCGCGGCGAACGCCGCGTGCGCGATCTCGCCGTTCGACTCGGGCGCGAGCGCCAGGATCACGTTCGCAGCGTCGTAGGCGTCCTCGAGTGAGGGGTACCGCTTGCCGCCCCACTCCACGCAGCGGATCTTGCTCGGGTCGGCAGAGTCGCCGACCGGGTTCTCGAGCAGCTCGTCGTAGAAGCGGGCGATCGGGATGTGGACGCCGTTCGCCCCGATCCCCTGCTCGCGCAGAAGCGGGCCGAGCGAGACGAACTTGTCGTAGAGCTGCGAGTAGTCGCGCTCGACGACCGCGAAGTGCGGCATCGTCTTGCCGGGCACCGGCTCGCACTCGGCATGCCATCCTCACCCGGGCGCCAGTCGAGCACCTCCGTCTGGGCCAGCTCGTCGGGCGTGTCGTGCATGAGCGGCCGCATCACGACGTCGCGCACCGGCTCCGGGAACACCGACGGCGCGAGCTCGCTGACCTTCTGCGCGAGGGCCTTGAAGATGTCCCAGTCGGACTTCGTCTCCCAGACCGGCGGCACGGCCGCCGAGAGCGGGTGCACGAACGAGTGCAGGTCGGTCGTGTTGAGGTCGTTCTTCTCGTACCAGCTCGCCGCCGGGAGGACGATGTCCGAGTAGAGCGCGGACGTGTCCATCCGGAAGTTGATGTCGACGACGAGGTCCATCTTCCCGCGCGGCGCCGGCTCGCGCCACGTGACGGTCTTGACCTTCCCCTTGCCCGCCTCGTCGGCGACGCTCTTGTCGTGCGTGCCGAGGTAGTGGCGCAGGAAGAACTCGTGGCCCTTGGCGCTCGAGAGGATCGCGTTGCCGCGCCAGATGAACCAGACGCGCGGCCAGTTCTGCTGGCGCATCGGGATCGTCGACGGCCAGCTTCACCTCGCCCGAGGCGACCCGCGCCGCGACGTCGGCCTCGCCCTCCGCGTCGCGGCCGACCTCGAGCGGACTCTCGTCGAACTGCGGGAAGAACGGCATCCAGCCCATGCGGACGGCCTTCGCCGCGAGGTCGACCGCGTGGCCCTTCGCCCACTTCGCTCCCGGCGGGACGGCGTCGTAGTCGGTGAACTCGGGGTCGTAGCGCCACTGGTCGCTGTGGACGTAATGCCACGTCGGGGTCTGCTGAAGACGCGGCGACGGGTACCAGTCGCGGGCGAACGCCAGTGACGACCACGGCGCCATCAGCGTCAGCTTCTCCTGGCCGACGTAGTGGTTCATGCCGCCGCCGTTGACGCCACAGCAGCCGCAGAGAACGAGGGCGGTGATCGGCGCCCGGTAGGCGAGGTTGTTGTTGTACCAGTGGTTGATCCCGGCCCCGATGATCACCATCGACTTGCCGTTGGTCTTCTCGGCGTTCGCGGCGAACTCGCGGGCGAGGCGAAGCACGGTGTCGCGCCCGATCGCCCGAGTAGCGCTCCTGCCAGGCCGGGGTGTACGGGGCGTCGTCGTCGTCGTAGCTCTGTGGGTACTCGCCGGGCGAGCCCGCGGCCGACGCCGAAGCGGGCCATCAGCAGGTCGTAGACCGTCGCCACCGGCACGCGCCCCTCCGGGGTCTCGACGTAGCGCACAGGAACGCCGCGGGTGTGGCTCGTGCCGGTGGCGAACTCGTAGAAGCGGACGTCGGCGACCGTCGTCGTGCCGCTCGAGGAACGTGAGCTCCGGCTCGATCGGCGAGCCGTCGACCGCGTCCTCCATCAGCAGGTTCCACTTGCCCTTGTCCTCGGTCCAGCGGTGGCCGACCTGCCCCTTCGGCATACGCGGCGCGCCGCTGTCGCCTCGTCCCAGACGAGGAGCTTCCAGTCGCCGTTCTCCCCGTCCGCGTAGCGCGAGACCAGGTTGGCGCGGAGGAACCGCCCGGCCTCGAGGGCGCCGTCCTTCTCGTCGAGCCGAACGAGGAACGGCGAGTCCGAGTAGCGCTTCAGGTAGTCGACGAAGTACGGCACTTGCCGCTCGGCGTGGAACTCGGTGAGGATCACGTGGTTGACGGCCATCCAGAGCGCGGTGTCCTGGCCGGCCTTGACCGGGAGCCACCAGTCGGCGTACTTCGCGACCTGGCTGAAGTCGGGCGAGAGCACCACGAGCTTCGTGCCCTCGTGGCGCGCCTCGGAGATGAAGTGCACGTCGGGCGTCCGGGTCATGCTCAGGTTGGCGCCCATCGCGACGATGTACTTCGACTTGTACCAATCGGCGCTTTCGCAGACGTCGGTCTGATCGCCCCAGACCTCCGGGAACGCGTTCGGGAGGTCGGCGTACCAGTCGTAGAAGCTCATGTTCACGCCGCCGAAGAGCTGGAGGAAGCGCGAGCCGCCGGCGTAGGAGAGGTACGACATCGCCGGGATCGGCGAGAAGCCGAAGACCCGGTCGGGGCCGAACTGGCGCGCCGTCGAGAGGCTCGCGGCCGCCGCGATCTCGAGCGCCTCCTCCCAGGTCGCGCGCCGGAAGCCGCCCTTGCCGCGGGCGCGCTGGAAGCGCGACCGCTTCGACTCGTCGGCGACGATCGAGTCCCACGCGTCGACCGGGCTCTCGTGCGCCGCCCTGGCCTCGCGCCAGATGTCGAGCAGCGCGCCGCGGACGTACGGGTACTTGACCCGGATCGGGCTGTAGACGTACCAGGAGGCCGAGATCCCGCGCTGGCAGCCGCGCGGCTCGTAGGGCGGCACGCTCGCTCTCGAGCAGCGGGTAGTCGAGCGCCTGCATCTCCCAGGTGACGATCCCGTCCTTGACGTAGACCATCCACGAGCAGCCGCCGGTGCAGTTGACGCCGTGGGTGGAGCGCGACGGCGGTGTCGTGCTGCCAGCGGTTGCGGTAGAACTGCTCGCCGCCGCGGGTCTTCGGGTCGACGAGGTCCTTGATCCAGGCCATGGGTTACCGCCTCCGGGTCAGGGTCGGGATGGGCGCGATCCGGCGCCGGACGACGAGGCGGCGGCGCGGCCAGATCGCAAAGGCAAGCGCGAGCAGGGCGAGCGCGACCGCAACGCCGATCGCGACGACGGCGAGCGTCGAGTCGCCGGCAACCGGGTCATCCGCCACGGACTGCATGTACGCGGCGAGGTCGGCCTGCTCGGTCTTCGTCAGGGCGTGCCCGTCGTAGACCGGCGCCATGGTCGGGAACGGCAGCGTCGCGAGCACGGCCGCCAGGGCCGCCTGCGCCGCCGAACTTCGTGGCAGCGTTCGTCAGGTCGGGCCCGACGAGGCCCCCGCCGAGCGAGCCGAGGTCCTCCATGCGATGGCAGGACATGCACGCCGCGCCGCCGTTTGCGAACTGTGTCTCGCCCGTGAAGAGCTCCTTCCCGGCCGCCGGGTCGCCGGCGGGCGCTGCCGCGGGCGGCTTCGTGGTCGTGGTGCCGCCGGTCGAGCCGCCCTGCGCCGCGAGGTAGGCGACGATCGAGTCGACCTGCACGTCGGTCAGCCCGAGGTCGGGCATCTGCAGGCCCTTGAACTTCGTGACCAGCGCCGCGACCTTCGCGTCGCCGGAGGCGATCACCTTGGCGGGATCGGCGATGAAGTCGCGCGTCCCGGCTTCGCCGGAGCGCTCGACGACGCCCTCCAGGTCGGGCCCCGCCGTGTCGCCCCCGCCCACGGTGTGGCAACTGCCGCACTGCTGCGTGAAGAGGGCCTTTCCGTCCTGAATCTGATCCGCGGCGGCCGGCCCGGCGATCGAGAGCAGAGCGACCAGCGTGGCGGCGGCGGCCACGAGCCGGGTTCCCATCCCTACGCCCCCACCGTCGTGTGGACGCCGCGCAACTCGATCGGCGGGGCCGATCTGATCAGCCAGACCGCGAGCGCCAGGCAGATCGCGGTGGCAGCGAGCAGGCCCACGAAGCCCAGGGTGTAGGTGCCCGTCTGGTCATTGATGATCCCCATGGCGACCGGCGGGAAGAAGCCGCCGAGGCCGCCCGCCGCGCCGACGATGCCCGCGGCGGCGCCGGTGTCGTTCGGGAACTCGGTCGGGACGAGCTTGAAGACGGCGCCGTTCCCCACCCCGAGGAACGCCGCCAGGGTGAGGCAAGTGATGGTGATCGGGACGATCCGCGGCGACGGCGAGAGGGCGGCGAGAATGCCCGCGTCGACGGCGATCCCCGCGAAGGCGAGCGTCAGGATCGGGTAGGCGCCGACGCGGTCGGACAGCCAGCCGCCCACCGGACGGGCGAGCGTCGCGGCGATCGAGAAGCCGGCCGCCCTGAGTCCCGCCTGGAACAGCGAGTAACCGAACCAGTCCTTGAGCAACTTCGGCAGCAGCAGCGCCATGGCCACGAACCCGCCGAACGTGATCACGTAGAAGAACGCGAGCCGGTACAGGCGCCAGCCGGCCTTCAGCACCTCGGCGTAACGCGCGGGCTTACCGCGTGCAGGGGCGTTCCGGGCGCCGAGGGCGACGAGGCACGCGGCGCCGACGAGAACGCCGCCCACGATCCAGCCGAGGGTGACCCGGCCCCAGTTGTGCACGATCGCCGGGGCCGAGAGCGCCGCGATCGCCGTGCCGACGTTGCCCATCCCATACACGCCGAGCGCGAATCCCTGGCGTGCGCTTGAGTACCACCCGGCGACGAACGGAACCCCGACCGCGAAGGACGAGCCGGCGACTCCGAGGAGGAACGCGACGGCGACGAGTTGCCAGTACCCGTCGGCGTAGCCGAAGAGCACGGCGGGAACCGCCGAGAAGGCGAGGATGATCGTGAACATCCGCCGCCCGCCGTAGCGGTCGGTCAGCATGCCCACCGGAATCCGGAGCAGCGAGCCGAGGATGACCGGGACGGCGACCAGGAAGAGCGTGGACATGCTCGAGAGGCCGAGCGCGTCCTGGAACTTCTTCGCGAGGGGCGCGATCAGGCCCCACACCGAGAAGCACGCCATGAACGCGAGCGTGGCGACTGCGAGGTTCCACCCGGGCGACTCGACGAAGGAACGCCTGCGGCTCATCGGGGCGACGCTACGCCGCCTCGGGCGGTCGCGATTGATCAAATTTGATCAGTGTGCGAGCGCGCCGCTCGTGTTCGAGTCGGCGCATGGATCGGCAGCCTTTCGCGTCCCAGACGGAGCGCGGCCTCATGCGCCGCTGCTCGACGGAGGCTCAATGAGAGTGCAGGTGCCGGCTTTGCCGGCATCGGAGCGACCGCATGAGCGCCGTCCGGGCGCGGTCCTCGACCTGGCTCGAGAACTGGGAGCCGGAGAACGAGAGCTTCTGGGAGCGCGAGGGCAAGCAGAGGGCGTGGCGCACGCTGCAGATCACCACCGCCAACCTGACGGTGGCGTTCTCCGTCTGGTTCCTGGTCAGCGTGCTCGCCGTCAAGCTGAACGACGTCGGCTTCGGCCTCTCGACCACGCAGCTCTTCTGGCTGACGGCGATGCCCGGCCTCGCCGGTGGGACGCTCCGGATCATCCACACGTTCCTGGTGCCGATCGCGGGCACCCGCATCGTCGTGGCGGTGTCGACCGCGTTGCTGCTGATCCCGCTCGTCGGCTGGTTCTTCGCCGTCCAGGACCCCGATACCCCGTACTGGGTGCTGCTCGCCCTCGCCTTCCTCTGCGGACTCGGCGGCGGGAACTTCTCTTCCTTCATGCCGTCGACGAGCCTCTTCTTCCCGAAGCGGCTTCAGGGGACGGCGCTCGGGCTCCAGGCGGGGATCGGCAACTTCGGCGTCAGCCTCGTCCAGTTCGTGACCCCGTGGGTGATCGGCTTCGCGCTCGTCGGCAGCGCGCAGGTCTCGAAGAAGGGCGGCGAGCTGTGGCTCCAGAACGCCGCACTCGATCTGGATGCCGTTCGTCGCGGTCTTCGCCATCCTGGCCTGGGTTCGCCTGAGGAGCGTGCCGGTGCGGGCCAACGTCCGCGAGCAGTCCGACATCTTCCGCGAGAAGCACACCTGGCTGATGACGTCGCTCTACTTCATGACCTTCGGCTCGTTCGCCGGCTTCTCGGCGACGTTCCCGCTGATGATCAAGAAGCTGTACGGCGGCTTCGACGGCGCACCGGCGCCGCTCAGCTACGCGTTCCTGGGGCCGCTCGTCGGCTCCGTTGCGCGCGTCGTCGCCGGCCCGCTCTCGGACCGCTTCGGCGGCGGCCGCCTGACGATGATCTCCGGGATCGGATTGCTCGGCTGCTCGATCGGCGTCTGCTTCTTCGTCACGCCGAACTCGACCGCCGACTTCCCGGGCTTCGTCGCCTTCATGCTCGGGCTGTTCGCTCTTCTCCGGCATCGGCAACGCCTCCACCTTCAAGCAGATGCCGTCGATCTTCCCGCCGAGGCAGGCGGGCGGAGTGCTCGGCTGGACGGCGGCGATCGCCGCGTATGGCCCGTTCGTCTTCGCAGTGCTGATCGCCTTCGTGATCGACCAGACAGGCGACCCCGTGCCCTTCTTCATCGGCGCGGCCGTGTTCTACGTGATCAACATCGGCATCAACTGGTGGTACTACGTGCGACGCGGCGCCGAGAAGCCCTGCTGACCGGAGCGCGACGCCGGGTGCAACTGCTACGAGTGAGCGCGTGACGCACGATGTCGTCGTCGTTCTCGCAGTGCTGGGTGTCGCCGGGCAGGCGCTCGCCGCCGCGCTCATCCTCGTCGGGCTGCTGGCCCTGCTCGGCGTGCGCACCCCACTCCGCCTCGTGCGCGAGCTGCTCTGGGGCTACGAGCTGTGGCTCGTCTTCGCCGTCGCGGCGCTCGGCACGGCGGGCAGCCTCTACCTGTCGGAGGTGGCGGGCTACCTCCCCTGCGAGCTCTGCTGGTACCAGCGCATCTGCCTGTACCCTCTCTCGATCCTGGCGCTGCTCGCGGCCCTGGCCAACGACTACCGCATGAGCCGTTACCTGCTGCCCCTACCGATCGTCGGCGCCGGCCTCGCGATCTACCAGCTCCTGATCGAGAACGGGGTCATCAGCCAGACCCAGGCCTGTCTCGTCTCGGCTCCCGGCGGCTGTGCGACGAAGTGGATCGACGAGTTCGGCTACGTGACCATCCCGACGCTGGCGCTCACGTGCTTCGTGCTCTTGACGGCCTTCCTGCTTCTCGCGGCCGCCGAGCAGCCCGACTCTCGTCGAGCGGAGCAGGCGTAACGGCGATGGCCAGCGGCAAGCAGAGCAAGCGCCGGCGGCAAGAGCAGAGCGCCACCCCGCCGCCGGTGCGCCGAAACGGCGGGAGCCGGCGGGCGTCGCCGAAGGTACTGATCGGCGCCCTCGTCCTGATGTGCGCGATCGGCCTCGCGGTGGGCCTGGGCCTCGCGCTGACCGGTGGCTCGTCCACCACAACGAGCGTCCCCGAGCGCGGCTCCCTGACGGGCGCGCTGCCGGGCGCCGCCCGCGTCGAGAGCTTCTTCCGCGGCATCCCCCAGAGCGGGCACGTGCTCGGCTCCCCCAAGGCTCCCGTGACGATGATCGAGTACGTCGATCTCCAGTGCCCTTACTGCCGGGACTTCGCGGCCGCGGCGATGCCCGGCCTGGTCTCGCGCTACGTCCGCACCGGCAAGGTCAAGCTCGAACAGCGCGTGATCGCCTTCATCGGGCCCGACTCCCAGCGCGGCCGCCTGGCAGTGATCGCGGCCGGGCAGCAGGGCAAGCTGTTCAACCTGACCGAGCTCCTCTACTTCAACCAGGGCGCCGAGAACACCGGCTGGCTGAGCGACGACCTCGTCGCCGCGGCCGCGGCGAGCATCCCCGGCGTCGACGTGCCCCGGCTGCTCGCCGACGCGGAGTCCGGTTCCGTCGCCGAGCAGGCCGCCGCCTTCGACGCCCTGGCCAAGTCGGGCAACGTCAACTCGACGCCGACCATCCTCGTCGGCAGGAGCGGCCAGACGCCGCAGCGGGTCACCCTTGCCTCGCCCACGGACGAACAGGCGGTGTCGGCCGCGATCGAGAAGGCGCTCCGGTAGCCGGCGCCGGCGAGCGCACCGCCCGCCAAGGGGTTTCTAGCCCTGGATCAGTCCGTGGGCGCGCGCCCGGGCGACCGCCTCGAGCTGCGAGTGGGCGCCGAGCGCGATGAAGAGCAGCCGGACGTGGTTGCGCACCGTCGTCTCCATCAGGCTGAGCCGCCGGGCGATGGTCTTTACGGGCTGCCCCTCTGCGAGCAGGTGGAGGATCTCGCGCTGCCGCGGCGTGAGCTGCGGAGGCGGGCCCGGCGGGACGGCCGCGGGGTCTCGCACTGGAGCAGGCGCGTCGCGCATTACGTGCAGGAAGTACGGCCCGCTCTCGCTCTGCGCGGTGATCGACTCGACCGAGAGGCGGCGGCGCCCATCACGGGTGCGCGCGTGCAGCGCGGCCGCCGGCAAGCACCTGCCCTCCCGCATGAGTCGAGCCCTCGAGCAGCTCTTGTGACAGACGAGGTCGCCACGGTCGTCGTGCCCGGCTATCACCTCCCAGCACGGCCTGCCGACGGCCTCCCCGGCCGCAATGCCGGTCAGACGTTCGGCGCCCTCGTTCCAGCACACGATGCGAAGGTCGTCGTCGAAGACGAAGAGCGCCGCGGTCGACGCAAATCCGGGTGACGTGGGCTCGGTCACGAAGTGGATTTTCCCGCACGGGGCCGGCCTCGCAGTCGGGGACAGGCCGCAGGACGACAGCGGAGAACTACGGATCCCGCGGGTCGTCTCCCAGGCAACGACGAGCGCAGGGCGCGCCATGGACCCATTCAACGCCCGGCACCGGCTTCAGGGCCTGATCAAGATTGATCACGCCGTGCCGGCGGGTCCGCCGGACACTTCCACGCATGCCCAGGATGACCTCGTCCTCGTCCTCGGCCGGGGGCTGGCCGCTGGCAGTCGCCGCAACGGTTCCGGCCCGCGCGCGAATCTTGCGTGGTTCACCCGCGCTGCTGCTCGTGGCCTTCCCCGTCGCCGCCGCGCTCGCCGCGGCGCTGGCGGCGGGCCAACGCGATCCCGAGCGGCTCGCCTTTCTCGGCCTGGCGACTCTGGCCGCCGCCGCCGGCGCATTCCTGCTCGGCCGCCGACAGCGACCTGCGCCCCGTGTTGCCCTGGTCAGCGTGGCGCTGGTCGCGGCGTCGCAGGCCGCCACCCCCCTCCTCGGCCTGCGACCGTCGCTCTACCTGCTCGCCGGCGCCGCGACGTACGTGTTCTACGCGCGGCGACTCGAGCCGCGAACACCGTTCGCCGTCGTCGTCGCCGGCGTCTCGCTCGGTAGCGTCGCACTGGCGGGTTGGCAGACGGCGGCGAGCACGCTGCGGCCGACACCCCTCCTGGTCGCAGCGGCGCTCTTCCTCTGGACGCCGGGTCACGTCTGGTCGTTGTCGCTCGCGGCGGGACGCGACTCCCGGGCTTCGGGGCGGGCCACGCTCGCGGCGGTCGCAGGCGTCGAGCAGACCGCAGCCGCCGTTTTCGCGAGCACGATCGGGCTCGTCGTCGCGTCGCTCGTGCTCGCACCACAACTCGCGTGGCCCTACGCAGCGGTCGTCGTCCCGGCCGGAGCTTGCTTTCTCGCGACGACATTTCTCCTTCGCCACCGACCCAACGCCGCCGCGGCGTCACGCGCCTACCGGTTTTCGGGCGCCTACCTGGCAGCCCTGCTGGCGGGCGTTGCCCTGTCGACGCTCTGAGATGACTCCCTCCGCCGAGCAGCTGAGCCCTCGCCAGCGCGAGGTCCTCGAGCTGCTCGCCGACGGGATGCGCGCACGGGACATAGGCGTCAAGCTCGGCCTGTCCGAGGCGACCGTCCGCAACCACATTCGCGGCGTCCTGCGCAGGCTCGAGTGCCACTCGCAGCTCCAGGCGGTCGCGCGGGCACGCGAACGGCGACTTCTCTGACCGCTCAAGATCAGTACAAAACCGCAGCAGCCGTGCGGCCGACCCCTGGCGCGAGGCGGCGCCGCTCGCGCAATCCTTCCTCTCATGGCCGACCGGATCCGCGTTCTCATCTGCGACGACCATGCCCTTGTCCGCTCCGGTCTGCGCAGGCTGCTCGAGACCGAGGAAGGGATCGAGGTCATCGGTGAGGCGGCCGACGCCGAGGACGCCCTCGAGCAGGTGGGCGCCCAGCCACCCGACGTGCTGCTGCTCGACGTCGTGATGCCGGGACGAAGCGGGATCGAGGCTCTGCCCGATCTGCTTGCCGCCGCTCCCGCCACGCGGGTGCTCGTGCTCTCGATGCAGGACGACCCGAGCTACGTGCGCCAGGCGTTCTCGGCGGGTGCGAGCGGCTACCTGCTCAAGGAGGCGGCCGACGCCGAGCTGATGCAGGCGATCCGCGACGTGGCCGAGGGGCGGCGGTACGTGCATCCGTTGCTCGGCGCGCGCCTCGCCGCGGCCGAGGTGGTCACGCAGTCGGCGCCGACCGACCGGCTGTCCGAGCGGGAGCACGAGGTCCTGCACCTGCTCGCGCTGGGCCACACGAACCAGGAGATCGCGAAGATCCTCTTCATCTCGATCCGCACCGCCGAGACACACCGGGCGCGGATCATGGAGAAGCTCGGCTTGAAGACGAGGGCCGAGATCGTCCGCTACGCGCTCTCCTCCGGCGAGCTCGACCGCGAGCGGCAAGCGCAGCCCGCGTAAGAACCATCTGAACGGAATGGGCTCTGAGGCCTTGAGCCGCAACTGCGGTAAAACCGCAGCCAACTCTGCTGGATTCAACGGATGCGCCGGTCGCGCGGCGACCTCAGCATCGGCGCTGTCACCTCACCCCTTGGCAAGGAGCGATGGACATGGCGATCAGCGTCTCACGAGCTCGTCACAGCGAATCTCTGCGACAGCGGCCGAAGCCGCCGGTCGACGCACGGCAGTCGCGCCCGGCAGTAGCCGGGGGGGATCGCAACTACTGGCTCGCCCATTGCGAGGGGTACCGGGTTGACGGACGCGAAGGTCGCATCGGCTTCGTCGAGGAGGTACGCGTAGGCGTCGAGCATCCACGCCAATCGGTCCTCGTGGTCCGCGCAGGGCGGCTCGGGCGGCGTGTGCTGCTCGTCTCGGCGACCGATGCAGCCTTCGTCGTCCCCCGCGAGCAGCGCATCTGGCTGCGCACACCGACCGCGATCGTCGGTACTGAGCCCGTCCGCACTCCCCTCGACGCCTGAGTTGGGCAACATCGCAACCACCATCGCGGTGGCATACACCGCAGTCAGCGTGCTGGCGATCGGCTTCATGGTGGTCGTCGCACGCTCGACCGGCGGACGCGGCCCCGAGCGGGCAACCGATCTCCACCGGCTGCGCGAGACCGAGAAGACCTGGTTCGCGATCGTGATCGTGCTGCTCGCTGCGCTTCTCTTCTCGACGATCTTCTTGACGCCGTACGGCAAGAGCGCGGGCGCCGACGCACAGGTGATGGACGTGAAGGCGCTCCAGTTCGGCTGGGTGATCCCGAGCACGCCGATCAAGGCAGGGAAGCAAGTCGAGTTCCGCCTCACCTCCGCGGACGTGAATCACAGCTTCGCGGTCTACAAGGCCTCCGGCGAGCTCCTCTTCCAGGTCCAGGTCATGCCCGGCCAGACGCAGAAATACGTCTACACCTTCAAGAGGCCGGGCGCCTATCGCGTGGTCTGCCTCGAGTACTGCGGCGTCGACCACGCCGCGATGCAGGCCGACCTGCGGGTGATCGCGTGAACGTCGGCGAGGACACGCACCTGAGCGCGCCGCTTCCGCCCGGGCCCGAGCTCGACCGCTCGCGCTCGCTCGCGCTCCGCTATCTGCTCGCCTCGACCGCGATCCTCGGCGCAGCCGGGATCCTCGGGGTGGTGCTCCGCAACAGCCAGGCAGGTCTCGGGCGCATCGACGACGGCTGGTGGTATGCCCTGATGACGGCGCACGGCCTGGGGACGTTCCTCGGCTGGGCCGGCTTCGCGCTGATGGGGCTCTCCCTGTGGGTGCTCGCACAGGTGGGCTTCCCGCTCCGCCGCTTCGGGTATGTGCTCGCCGTCGCGACGTGGTGGCTGATGGTGGTCGGCGTGGCCGGCGTCGTCGTCACGACGCTCGGCTTCAAGTTCGGAGGCTCGTGGGTCTTCCTCTACCCGATGTCGTTCCACAGCGCGGGCGAGTGGGGACGCTGGACGTCGTTCTTCTTCAGCTTCTCGGTGCTGCTCGTCGGGCTCTCGATCGTGACCTGGTGCCTCGCGATCCTGCACACCGTCCTGGGACCTGCCTTGCATGCGGTGAAGACGAGCCTCCCCAACCGGCTCGGCGTTGCGCTCGGCTTCGGCTACGTCTCGCCGACCCGATTCGCCACCAACCCCCGCCCCGTCCCGTACGCGGTGATCCCGCTGACGGTGATCGCGATCGACATGATCATCGCCACCCTGCCGCTGGCGGCGCTGCTCGTCGAGATGATGGTGCAGTCGCTCACCCCGAGCGTCACGGTCGACCCGCTGCTCGCGAAGAACGTGCTCTGGTTCTTCGGGCACCCGGTCGTCTACCTGCTGCTCTTCCCGACCGTCGCCGTCTACTACCTGCTCATCCCGCGCTACGCGGGTCGCGCGCTCGTCGCCGGCAACATCATCACGATCGGCTGGGCGATCGCGGTCACGGCGAACGTGATCGTGTGGGCCCACCACATCTACATCGACTACCCGTCCGGCTCACCGCAGGCGGCGCTGAACACCGTGATGCAGCCGCTCACCTTCTCGGTGACGATCGTCTCGGCGCTCTCCCTGTACAGCCTCTTCTTCACGATCTACCGCTCGCGATTCGTGTGGAACGCTGCCTCGACGGCTCTGTTCCTCGGCCTCGTCAGCTGGCTGCTTGCCGGGCTCTCAGGCGTGGTCAACGCGACGATCGCCTTCGACCAGATCGTCCACAACACGCTCTGGATCGTCGGCCACTTCCACCAGATGGCGTTCCTCGCCATCGGCCTGGGGATCATCGGCGCCACCTACGCCTGGCTCCCGGACCTCGTCGGCAAGCCGCTCTACAGCGAGGCGCTTGCAAGGTGGCACGTCTGGCTCACGTTCGTCTTCGCGACGGCGCACTCCGCGGCCTGGATCTGGCAGGGGCTCCTCGGCGCCCCGCGGCGCTTCCCCGTGCTGCCGGAACGCTACGACGCCGCGTCCGAGCTGAGCGTGCCGATCACGGTCGTGCTCGCGGCCGCTCAGCTGCTCTTCGCCTGGAACATCGTGCAGACGATCCGCGGCAAGCAACGGAAAGAGGCCGCGTGGCAGGGATCGGCCAAGGCGATCATCGTCGGGATCGTCGCGCTGACCGTGGCAGGCCTCGGCGGCTGGGCGGCCGTGCGGGCAACGAACGACTCGACGCCGGCTGCGGTCACGACGACTCCGACCGAGACCACACCGAACGCCGCCGGCAAGGCCACGTTCGCCAGCACCGGCTGCGGCGGCTGCCACACCCTCGCCGACGCCGGTACCGTCGGCAGCGTCGGGCCGAACCTCGACGAGCTGAAGCCCTCGGCGTCCGTCGTCTCGGCGGCCGTGACGAACGGCAAGGGCGCGATGCCGTCGTACAAGACGACCCTGAGCGAGGCGGAGATCGCCGACCTCGCCGCCTACGTCTCCCAGGCGGCGGGATGAGCCGCACACGGGAATGACTCTCGAGCGGTTGGCGCTTGCGACGGCGGCAGCGGCCCTTGTCCTCTACGCGAAGGGCTTCCTCCGGCTGCGCCGGCGCCGGCCCGACCTCGCAAAGGCAACGAAGGCGGTGTCGTTCTGCGCCGGCGTTCTCGTGGCGCTCGCCGCCCTTCTCTCGCCGCTCGACCACCTCGCCGAGACGGAGCTCCTGACGGCGCACATGGCTCAGCATCTGCTGCTCGCCGATGTCTCCGCGCTCCTTCTCGTCGTCGGCCTACGAGGGCCGCTGGCGCTCTTCGTCGTGCCGCCGGCGATGCTGCGGACCGCGGCGAGGTCGCCCGTGCGCCTGCTCGTCCAAGCCGTCCTCAGGCCGGCCGTCGCGCTTTCGATCTGGGCGGGGACGATGTATGCGTGGCACGTGCCGGCGCTCTACGACGCCGCGGTCGCGAACCCGGCGCTGCACACGGTCGAGCACGCAAGCCTCATCGCCTCGGGCCTGCTCGTCTGGACCGTGATTCTCGATCCCGTGCGAAGCGCCGGCCGCCGCGCCGCGTTCGCCGCAGCGGTCCTCGTCGCCGGGATGCCGCTGAGCGAGATCCTGATCGCGACTGCACCCCTCTATCCGCACTACGCCGCGATCGCCGATCGGCCGCTCGGCCTGACCGCCGCGGAGGATCAGGCCCGCGCCGGGCTCCTGATGATGGCCGAGCAGATCGCGACGCTCGCGACGG
Organism: uncultured Actinomycetes bacterium; assembly: GCA_963781435.1. Taxonomy (GTDB): domain Bacteria; phylum Actinomycetota; class Thermoleophilia; order Gaiellales; family Gaiellaceae; genus PALSA-600. Next base: position 375,330 of record CAWAGR010000022.1, read on the forward strand.
CCGCCGCACTGCTCCTCTGGAGCCATGTCGAGGCGGCCGCGAACTATCCGGCGGCGGATCGAGGACAGCCCGGCTGACGGAATCCGCCGTTGCGGGATAACCGCAACGAGTTCGTGGCCGAACCCCGATGGCGCACCTCCGCGCTGCTGTAAGGGTGCGGAGAAGGAAAAGGAGGAGGAAATGACCGCCCTGTTCACAATCGTCGTCATCGCCTTCGTCGTCTTCGTGCTCTCGATCACGGCGTACGCGTTCTTCGAACTGACTCCCTTCGCGAAGCACTCGGATCACTACCGCGACCCGAAGACCGGCAAGCGGCGCGGAGAGAGCCCCCGGCTGGACTGAACGGACGGTCAGCCGCCCTCGCCGAAGACGTGCCGGCAGTCGGTGAGACCGCTTCGCCCACTGTCGGCCGGTTGTCGGTGAGAGCCGCCAAGAGCCGGCGAGCCCTATCGTGCCGAGGGTGGTCAGAGCACTCCTCATCGCCTTACTCGCCACGCTCCTGCTTCCTGCGGGAGCGGCTGCATGCAGGCGCACGCCCGACGGGGCAGCGCAGCTCGTCACGGTCGAGACCGCGACGCCGACGGCCACCACGGCGGCTGTCCGGCTCTGGGAGCGGCGCGAGGACTGCTGGGTCGTCGTCGCCGGCCCGTGGCGGGCGCACGTCGGCCGCAACGGCTTGTCGGCGCGGCATCGCGAGGGTGACGGCACGACGCCGGCGGGCTCGTTCCAGATCGAGCCGACGATGTACGGCACCGCGCCGAGCCCCGGCGTGCGCTACCGCTACCGGCGCCTCGCCTGCGGCGACTGGTGGGACGAGGACCCGGCGTCGCCGACCTACAACACGTTCCGCCACGTCGGCTGCGGCCGGACGCCGGCCTTCGGCGGCGGCAGCGACCCGCTCTGGCGATCGCCGCGCGCCTACCGCCACTTCGCCGTGATCCAGTACAACAGCCACCCGGCCGTTCCGGGTGAGGGCTCGGCGATCTTCATCCACGCCGACATCGGTCTCCCGACGAGCGGCTGCGTGAGCCTGCCGCCGGCCCGGTTGGTCGCGCTGCTCCGGTGGCTCCGCCCCGGCCTCTCGCCAGTTGTGACGATCGGCGTGCGGCCGACACGTTAGGCTCGCAAGCGACTTAACCGCACGCTGACATCTCTCTTACCTCATGACGTAAGCGCGAGGGTAGGACTTGCGGCGGCAAGAGGGGGGCGAATGAAGACCACCACCTGCGGCGCAAACGACAAAGGGGAGGGCGAATGAAGCGCATCATTACCTTCGGGCGACGCTGGCCATCGGCGTTGCTACTCGCGATCGCCGCGATCGCGATCGGATCCGTGTTCGGAGTGGCCCACAACGGGCAGGCGGCTAGTGCCGTTCTGCCGTCGGCCACGGCACCACCCGTGATTTCCGGCACGTACCAGGTCGGCAGCACGCTGACCACGACGAACGGCACCTGGACCGGTACCGCACCAATCACCTTCACCTACCAGTGGCAACGCTGCGACGAGACCGGCGCCTTCTGCTCTGCCATCACCGGCGCGATCGCCAGCACGTATACGTTGAAGCAGCCCGACGCCGGAAACACGCTGCGCGTCACCGTCCAGGCCTTGAACATCGACGGGCCGGCGGTGTCGACTTCGGTGCCGACCCCGGTGATCGGGACGGTCGCCGCCACCGGTTGCCCGGCCGGCACGGGGGCCATCGCGATCGCCGATGTCTCGCCGCCCGCACGGCTGATGATCGACGAGCAGACGACCACGCCGAGCCTCATCACCGGCTCGACGAGCCAGCTCATCGTCCACTTCCGCGTCACCGCGTGCGGCGCCCGACCCGTCCAGGGCGCCCTCGTGCTTGCGACGGTGGTTCCGTATAATCAGTTCCTCGGCCAGGAGGCCGCGACCGCGGCCGACGGCACGGTCAACCTGACGCTGAACCGGCAAATAGGCTTCCCGGTCTCGACGAAGCAACAGCTGCTCGTGATCTTCGTCCGGGCCAGAAAGGCCGGCGACGAGGACCTCGCCGGCGTCTCCAACCGGCGCCTCGTCTCGTTCCCCATGACGGCGAAGGGGTAGGAAGAGGAGTTCCGGGGCCCACTCGGGCCTCGCGTCACGTCCTACGTTCACCGGAGCCGGGGGCCCGCCCCCGGCTCCTCCCTCTCGGGGCTTGACCTGGCCAAGAAGCCGCCGTGGCACGTCGAGATCGCGGACGCTTGGATATTCACGCGCCAGGCGGCGCGGGGACAGATGACCCAAGGCCGCGGCAGCGGGCGAGCAACCCGGCTTCGTGGCTCTTTCCGCGGCTACGCGAATGCACGAAGGGCCCGCCGCGAGTGCGGGCTTTGCCCGTGCTCGCCCACCGACAGATGCCAAGTGTCGGAGAGGGGGACCGCGGGGGAGAACCGAAGGTGCTCCCCCGCGATTTCAGTGGCGGAAGTGGCGTCGGCCGGTGAGGATCATCGCCGCGCCGGCGGCCGTCACCGCCGCGATCACCTCGTCGTCGCGCTTCGAGCCGCCCGGCTGGATCAGCGCCGCGATGCCCGCGTCGAGCGCGAGCTGCGGGCCCGTCCGCGAACGGGAAGAACGCGTCGCTCGCGAGCACCGCGCCGGCCGGGTCGTGGCCCAGCTCGCGCGCCTTCTCGAAGGCGATCCGGACCGCGTCCACGCGACTCATCTGTCCGGCGCCGATCCCGATCGTCTGGAGACCCTTCGCGAGCACGATCGCGTTCGAGCTGACGTGCTTGCAGACGCGCCAGGCGAAGAGCAGGTCGCCCCACTGCTCCTCCGACACGGTGCCCACGACGACCTGCATCAGCTGCCGGTCGTCCACGTCGACGTCGCGCTCCTGCACGAGGAGGCCGCCGAGCACGCGCTTGTAGTCGCGCTCGCCCGGCGTCTCCATGCGCCGCTCGCGATCCCAGAGGAGCCGAAGCGCCGGCTTCGCGCGCAGCGCCTCGAGCGCCTCGTCGTCGAAAGCGGGCGCCAGCAGCACCTCGACGAAGTGCTCCGCGATCCGCCGGCCGAGCGCGCCGGAGACCGTGCGGTTGAGCACGAGCGCGCAGCCGAACGCCGAGACGGGGTCGGCCGCGAGCGCGCGCTCGTACGCCTCCTCGATCGACCCGGCGACGGCGACGCCGCACGGGTTCCCGTGCTTGACGATCACCGCGGCCGGCAGCGCGAACTCGCGCACGACGCGGCGGGCGCCCTCCGAGGTCGGCGAGGTTGTTGTACGAGAGCTCCTTGCCGCCGAGCTGCTCGACGCGCGAGAGCAGGTGCCGCCGCGAGCCCTCCTCGGCGTAGTAGGCGGAGCGCTGGTGCGGGTTCTCGCCGTACGCGAGGTCGGCGATCTTCTGGAAGCTGAGGGTCAGCCGCTCGGGGAAGAGCTCCGTCTCGCCGAACCAGGCCGCGATCGTGGCGTCGTAGGCCGCCGTCGTCGCGAACGCCTCCGTCGCGAGCATGTGGCGCGTCCGGGTCGAGAGGTCGCCGTCCACGCGCAGCTCGTCCAGGACGAGCTTGTACTGCTCGGGCCGGCAGACGGGCACCACGTAGCGCGAAGTTCTTCGCGGCGGCGCGCAGCATCGACGGCCCGCCGACGTCGATCATCTCGATCGCCTCCTCCTCGGTCACGCCGCGGCGCCCGGCGACAGACGCGAACGGATAGAGGTTGACGCACACGAGGTCGAACGGCTCGATCCCGTGCTCGGCGAGGGTCTCCATGTCCTCGGGCAGGTCGCGCCGCGCCAGGATGCCGGCGTGGATTCGCGGGTGCAGCGTCTTCACGCGCCCGCTCCAGCATCTCCGGCGCCGAGGTCACCTCCTCGACGCGCGTCACCGCGAGGCCGTGCTCCTCGAGGAACGTCGCCGTCCCGCCCGAGGAGACGAGCTCGAAGCCGAGGTCGGCGAGCCCGCGCGCGAAGACGTCGACGCCGGTCTTGTCGAAGACCGAGATCAGCGCCCTCATCGGACCACCGCTCTGGTCACGATCAGCTCGGAGACGACGGCCGGCAGCAGGCGGTGCTCGACCTCGTGGATGCGCTCTTCGAGCGTGGCGCGCGGCTCGACGGGCACGGCTCTCCTGCCGGATCACGGGCCCGGTGTCGACGCCCTCGTCGACGAAGTGGACGGTGACGCCGGTCGTCTCGACGCCGGCCGCGAGTGCGTCCTCGATCGCGTTCGTGCCCGGGAACTGCGGCAAGCAGCGACGGGTGGACGTTGACGACCGCGCCCGGGAAGCGGTCGAGGAACGGCTTCGTCAGCAGGTGCATGTACCCGGCGAGCACCACGAGCTCGACGCCGTGCTCCTCGAGCCAGGTCGCCAGCACGAGGTCGCGCTCGTGCGGTCGGCGTGGCAGTCGAGGCTGAACATCGCCGTCGGGATGTCCGCCGGCGCGCGCGCGCTCGAGCGCGTAGGCGTCGCGCCGGTTCGAGGCGACCGCGACCACCGGCAGGCCCGCGTCGAGCAGCGCCTGCAGGTTCGTGCCGTTGCCGGAGACAAGAACCCCGATCACGCGATCCGCCCGATCACGGTCTCTCCGGGCGCGGGCTCGGCGACGACCGCGCACCAGCCGATGCCGAGGTTGAACACGCGCCGCAGCTCGTCCTCGGCGACGTGCCGCGCGAGCCAGCCGAAGACGGGCGGGCGCTTCCACGCGTCCCAGTCGAGCTCCGCGTGCAGGCCGTCCGGAATCACCCGGCCGAGGTTGCCGAGGATCCCGCCGCCGGTCACGTGCGCGAGTGCCTTCGCGCGGCCGCGCAAGCGCGCGCGTCTCGGCGAGGTAGAGCCGCGTCGGCGCGAGCAGGTCGTCGCCGTCGTAGTCCTCGTCGGCGAGCACGCGCCGCACGAGCGTGAACCCGTTCGCGTGCACGCCGGCCGACGCGAAGCCGATCACCGCGTCGCCGCGCTCGACCGTGGAGCCGTCGACGAGCTCGTCGCGGTCGACGACGCCGACGCAGGTGCCGGCGAAGTCGAGCTCGCCCTCGCGGTAGATCCCGGGCAGCTCGGCGGTCTCGCCGCCGACGAGCGCGACGCCTGCCTCCCGGCAGACCTCGGCCGCGCCTTCGACGAGCTCGGCCACCTCCTCGAGCTCGATGCGCGCCCGCCGCGACGTAGTCGAGCAGCATCAGCGGCGTCGCGCCGGTCGTGAGCACGTCGTTGATGCAGTGCGCGGCCAGGTCGGCGCCGCACGCGCGCAGCCGCCCGCGCGCGCGGGCCAGCATCAGCTTCGTGCCGACGCCGTCGGTCGAGGCCGCGAGCAGCCGCCGGTCGTCGAGCGGGTGCAGCCCGGCGAAGGCGCCGAACCCGGTCGCGCCCGTCGACTCGACCGCGGCCCGGAGCCGCTCCACGACCGCGTCCGCGACGGAGAGCGAGACGCCCGCGGCTGCGTAGCTGTGAGGCGTGGTGGTCAGAGGACGAGTCTACGGCGCGCAGCGGCGGCGATCGTCGCGAACCTGCTCGAGCCGGCGTAGAGGCGGATCGCCGCGGTCGAGTGTCCTCGTCTCAGTCGCAACTCTCTCGCTCGACCATCCAATGCCGAACTGTCGGGCTGAGCCCTTGTTACGGTCGCCGCAGCCACAGCGAGAGGAGAGGCCGATGTCCGCGTTCGTCATTACCCGCATCCAGGTTGGGCACTACGAAACCTGGCGGCAGATGTTCGACCAGGATCGCCCGCGTGCGCGAGAGAAGGCGGTGGTGCAGCGCATCTTCCGTGGCGTCGACGACCCGAACCACGTCTTCATCTTCCTCGAGTTCGCTTCCGTCGACGATGCGAACGAAGCGCGGCGCCGCCTGTTGGAGTCGGGCGTGCTCGACCGCTTCGACGACAAGCACGGGCCGAACGTCGTCCAGGAAGCAGCAGATTGATCCGCCCACGCGGCCGTAGCGCCATCAGGTCGAAGCCGCGCTTGCCCAGATAGAGCGCCCCTCGACGGCACGAACCTGGCTTCGCGACCAGGTGGTGGTGGAGCCGGGTGCACGCCGCATTGTCCCGTCGCGGCGCACGCCCGCGCCGCCACACTTGGCCGCGTGCTTGCCGCCTCCGACCTCGCGAACTGGAACCTGCAGCCGCTCCAGCTCCTGCCCACGATCGTCGTCTCGCTGCTCTACTACCGCCGCACGCGCACGCTGGCCCGGCGCGGACAGCCCGTCAACGGGTGGCGGCAGTTCTTCTTCTGGCTCGGGATCGCGCTCGTCGTGCTCGCGATCAACTCGCCGATCGACGCGCTCGGCGAGGACGACTTCTTCTTCGTCCACATGTCGCAGCACATGCTGCTCGGCGACCTGGCGCCGCTCTGCTTCGTCGCCGGTCTCACCGGGCCGGTGCTGCGCCCGGTGCTCGCGATCCGGCCCTTCGACAAGCTGCGGATCCTCACGCACCCGTTCGTCGCACTGCCGGTGTGGGCGGTCAACCTCTACCTCTGGCACCTGCCGTTCTTCTACGAGGCGGCGCTCCGCTCGAGCGCGGTGCACGCGCTCGAGCACGTCGCTCTTCTTCACCTGCGGCGCGCTGATGTGGTCGCCCGTGCTCGAGACGCTGCCGGGGCCGGCCTGGTTCGGCACCGGCTGGAAGCTCGGCTACGTCGTGCTCGTCCGGCTGATCGAGACGGTGCTCGGCAACGTCTTCATCTGGTCGAGCTCGCCGTTCTACCCGTGGTACGAGCACGCCGTGCCGAAGTGGGGGATCACGGCCCTGCACGACCAGAACCTCGCCGGGGTGGTGATGATGGTCGAGGGCGGGCTCGTCACGCTCGGCCTGCTCGCGTGGCTCTTCCTGCGGCTCGCCGCCGAGGGCGAGCTGCGCCAGGAGCTGATCGAGGAGGGGCTCGACCCGGTGCAGGTCAAACGCGCGGTGCGCTACGGCCGCGCGCACGCGCTCGAGCGAGCGCCGCCGGCGGCGGAGGAACTTCCGCCGGGCCGCTGAACCCGTAGCGAACAGCACATGGTCTCGTCCGCCGGCGTCCAGCACATCGACCTGGTCGTGTCCTCGATCGAGCGCAGCCTGCCGTTCTACCGCGAGCTGCTCGCGCCGCTCGGCTACCACCGCATCTCCGAGGTCGAGGGCGAGCGCGGCGAGACGATCTGGTACCTCTCGGGCCCCGACGTCGCGATCGGGCTCCGCGAGGCCCAGTCGGAGGGAACGCACGACCGCTATCGCGTGGGTGTCCACCACATCGCGTTCGAGGCGTGGTCGCGGAGCGGCGGTCGACGAGCGTGCGGACTGGCTGGTCGAGCGCGGCGCCGAGATCGAGAGCGGGCCGGAGGAGTACGCCTACCAGCCCGGCTACTACGCGGTCTTCTTCTACGACCCGGACGGCATCAAGCTGGAGATCGTCCACATCCCTGACCAAGCTGCGTGAGAGAGGAGACGTCCTGATGGAAGGTCAAGGCCCCCACACTCCGGGTTCGGGCGACCCGGAGCACCACATGCCTCCGCCCCCGCCCCAGTCGAGCGGGCAGTCCGGGCAGCCGACCGCGCAGCCGCCGGCCCAGCCGCCGGGCCAGCCGCCGGGCCCGCCCCCGAGTGGCTACACGATTCCGGCGGGGCTGCTGAACCTGCCGACCGGCGCACGGATGACCGTTCCGGGCAACGCCGAGTGGGCGCTGTGGTTCTGCGTCGAGATCCTGTTCGCGATCATCTGGGCCTCGAGCGACGCGGTCGACGCGAGCACCTTCGTGCTCGTGACCGCAATCGTCACCTTCGCCTACCTGATCTCGCGCGGGATCGCGAAGGCCTCGCGCGTGCTCGAGCACTAGACGACATGCGGGAGAGGGATCGTGGGGGAGCGATCCCCGCGCGCTCCCTCTCCTCGCACGAGCCGGGTAACCCCGGTGGGAACCGGCTCGCCGGCGGCGGTGTAGAGGCTGATGGTGGAGGGCCGTCCACTCGAAGAGCGCGAGCTCGTGCTGCGTGCGCAGCGACGGGGACGAGGGCGCCTTCGCGGAGCTCGTTCGCGCGCACCAGGAGATCGCATTCCGAGTCGCCTACCTCATCACCGGCAGCCCGCCCGAGGCCGAGGACGCCGTCCAGGACGGCTGCGTCAAGGCCTGGCGCGCGCTCGGGCGCTTCCGCAGCGGCGAGCCGTGGCGGCCGTGGCTGCTCGCGCATCGTCGCGAACGAGGCCCGCAACCGCCGCCGCTCGGCCGGCCGGCGCGCGCAGCTCGCCCTGCGGGCCGAGCGCGACCAAGCCTCGGGGGACGCGGCCCCGTTCCCCGGGACCTCTTCGCCGGAGGCGACCGCGCTCGCCGCGGACGAGCGCCGGCGCCTGCTCGCGGCGCTCGATGCGCTGCCCGAGGAGGCGCGGACCGTGCTCGCATGCCGCTACCTGCTGGAGCTCTCCGAGGCAGGAGACGGCGGCAGCGCTCGGGCTGCGCCGCGGCACCGTCAAGTCGCGCACGTCGCGTGCGCTCGAGCGGCTGAGGGAGTCGTATGAGTGAGCTCGAGCGCGCACTGATCGCCCTGGCGGCCGGAGGTCGAGTGGCCGGCGACGCCGGCGCTCGAGCTGCGGCTCGAGCCGGCGCCGCGCCGCGCGCGGCGCGCGGCTCGTGCTCGCGGTCGCCCTCGCGCTCGTCGCGGTCGGCGCTCGCGCTTCGCCGTGCCGCAGGCGCGGAGCGCGATCCTGCGCTTCTTCCACCTCGGCGGCGTCACGGTCGAGCGGGTCTCGACGCTGCCGGCGGCGGAGGAGCGCCCGCTCGCCGCCGGCCTCGGGCGCCCGTGAGCCGGGCCGAGGCGGAGGCCGTGCTCGGCGGCCCGGTCGCGCTGCCGCGCGTGAATGGCGAGCCGCAGCTCTACGAGCGCGACGGCGTCGTCTCGGCGGTGCTCGCGACGCCCGAGCCCGTGCTGTTGAGCGAGCTTCGCCCGGCGACGGCGCGTCGCTGCTGAAGAAGGTGGCCGGGATCTCGACGGGTGTCGAGCAGGCGCGGATCGACGCCGAGACCGAGGGACTGTGGATCGCCGGTGAGCAGCACGTCGTCTACTGGCTGGCCGCACCGCCGCGCCTCGCCGGCAACGTGCTCCTCTGGGAGCGCGACGGCGTCACGTACCGCCTCGAGGGCCGAACGCTGACGAAGGAGCGCGCGCTCGAGCTTGCGCGCGAGCTCGGCGGATGAGGGAACCTCGTCGGGCGCGACAGGCGTACACGCATTGTCCCTCAGCTCGAAAGGAGCCGATCATGCGCCACCGTCTCGTTCCCGCCCTCGCCATCCTCGCGCTGGCTGCCGCTCGCGCCGGCCGCCCTCGCCGCCGGCCCCGACCTCGGCACGGTCGGCGCCCTCAACACGGCCAGGTGGACGTACACGACGGCGGCGTCGGGCTCGACGACGACGCTCGCCGTGCGCCCGTCCGCCGGCGGCAAGGCGCGGCAGACCTCGATCCCGGGCAAGTGGGGCATCCCGCTCGTGACCTTCAACGGCGAGGCAGGCGGCCTCAGCCACGACGGCCGCTTGCTCGTGCTCTCGATGGCGACGGGCCTCGGCCGGCCGCTCCGCGCCGCCAGCGGCTTCGTCACCGTCGACACGCGCAAGCTCGAGGTCATCCGCACGATCAAGCTCCGCGGCGACTTCGCCTTCGACGCGCTCTCGCCGAACGGGCGCACGCTCTACCTGATCGAGCACTTCTCGACCGCCGACGTCCTGCGCTACCGCGTCCGCGCCTACGACCTGAAGACGGGTCGCCTGCTGCCGCAGGTGATCGTCGACAAGCGCGAGCCCGACGAGCCGATGAGCGGCATGCCGTCGGCGCGCGTCTCGACAGTCGACGGCCGCAAGGTGTTCACGCTGTACGTCGAGCCAGGAGCATCCGTTCGTCCACCTCGCTCGACACGGTGGCACGCGTCGCGTTCTGCATCGACCTGCCCGCGACGACCGACATGCGGGCGATCGAGACGGCGACCATGCGCCTCGGAAACGGCGGCCGCCGCCTGACGATCCTCGGCACGGCGGGCCAGGGCGCGCGCCACGTCGTCGACACGAAGACGCTGCGGGTTACGTGAGCGGAGCGGCCGGCGCGGGCTCGAAGCGCAGCTTCGCGGTGTCGGTCGGCAGCCGCGTCGGGTAGTCGCGCGTCAGGCAGGCGCGGCAGAGCGCCGACTCCGGCCGGCGCGTCGCGGCCTGGAGGCCCTCGAGCGAGAGGTAGGCGAGCGAGGTCGCGCCGATCGCCTCGCGCACGCCCTCGACGGTCGCGTGCGCGGCGATCATCTCGGCCTCGCGTCGCGAGGTCGATGCCGTAGAAGCACGGCGAGACGACCGGCGGCGACGAGACGCGCACGTGCACCTCGGCGGCGCCCGAGTCGAACAGCATCTGCACGATCTGGCGGGTCGTCGAGCCGCGCACGATCGAGTCGTCGACGACGACGAGCCGCTTGCCCGCGACCTCGGCGAGCGGGTTGAACTTCATCCGCACGCCCTGGTCGCGCAGGCTCTGGTCGGGCTGGATGAACGTGCGGTGGACGTAGCGGTTCTTGATCAGCCCCTCGCTGAACGGGATCCCGGTCGCGCGCGAGAAGCCGATCGCGGCGGGCGTGCCCGAGTCGGGGATCGGCAGCACGAGGTCGGCCTCGACCGGCGACTCCTCGGCGAGCCGCTCGCCCATGCGCACGCGTGCGCCGTGCACCTCGACGCCCGCGAGGCGCGAGTCGGGCCGGGCGAGGTAGAAGAACTCGAAGATGCAGAGCGCGCCGCGCTCGGTCGGCGGGAGCACCTGCTCGACCTGCTCGCCGTCCTCGCCGGCGAGGAAGAGCTCGCCCGGCCGGATCTCGCGCTCGAAGGCCGCGCCGATCAGGTCGAGCGCGCACGTCTCGGAGGCGACGACGGGATCGTCGCCGAGCCGCCCGAGCACGAGCGGCCGGAAGCCGTGCCGGTCGCGGAACGCGAACAGGCGGCCGTCGGCGAGGCCGACGATCGAGGCGGCGCCCTCGAGCTTCTCCATCGTCGCGGCGATCGCCTCCGGGAGCGGGCGCTCGTCGTTCGCGATCAGCGCCGCGACCATCTCGCTGTCGGAGGTCGACGCAAGCGCCCCGCGAGCTCGGCGCGCAGCTCGCCCGCGTTGATCAGGTTGCCGTTGTGGCCGAGCGCGACGGTGCGCGCGCTGCCGTGGTGGAGCAGCGGCTGCGCGTTCGCCCAGGCGTTCGAGCCGGTCGTCGAGTAGCGCGTGTGGCCGATCGCGAGCTCGCCGTGCAGGCCCGAGAGGTTCTTCTCGTCGAACACCTGCGTGACCAGGCCCGAGGTCGCGAAGCGCGGTGAGGCGGCCGTGGTCGGAGACGGCGATCCCGGCCGACTCCTGGCCGCGGTGCTGGAGCGCGTGCAGCCCGAAGTAGGTGAGCCGCGCGACGTCGCGGCCCGGGGCGTGGATGCCGAAGACGCCGCACATGACTAGACGGCTCCCGAGCTCGGCGACGTCGTCCCAGTCGAGCCCGGCATGATCTCCTGGCCTTGCGCCGGGCGCGAGCGCGACGATCACGCCCGGGCCATCGGCGGCGCTCGATCGTCGGCACGCTGCGGTCCCGCTCCAGTCGGCCGCCTCGCGCAGCGCAAGCTCGAGCCCGCCGTCGGAGACGTCGTGCGCGAGCGAGAAACGATGCGCGTTCTCCCAGACGAAGCGGACGAGCCCGGCACCTTCGCCGCGCAGGAGCAGCAAGCGATCGCCCTCGCGCCAGCGCGTCGGGATGCGGGTGACGTCGCGGACGAGCCCGACGCAGCCGACGACCGGCGTGGGCGGGATCGGCCTGCCGCCGGTCTCGTTGTAGAGCGAGACGTTGCCGGAGACGACCGGGATGCCGAGCTCCTCGGCCGCCTGCGAGATTCCCTCGATCGCCTGGCCGAGCTCCCAGGCGATCTCGGTGCGCTCGGGGTTGCCGAAGTTGAGGCAGTCGGTGAGCGCGAGCGGCTCGCCGCCGGCGCACGCGACGTTGAGCGCCGCGTCCATCACGGCGGCCCAGCCGGCGCGGAACGGGTCGCGCTCGCCGAGCGGCGGCCCGTCGAGCGAGACTGCGATCCCGCGCACGCCGTCGATCCGCAGCACGGCCGCGTCGAGCCCGGGCCGGCGGACGGTGCGCGAGCCGACGAGCTGGTCGTACTGCTCGAACACCCACGTCTTCGGCTCGTGGCTCGCCGGGTGGACGGCGTTTGCGGCCGCGCCGTCGCTCGGGCTGGCCGGGCGCCTGCTCGATCTCGTAGCGCGGGCAGTCCGGTCGGTGAGCAGGTCGGCGGGGATCGAGCCGACGACCTCGCCGTGGAAGTAGGCGCGCAGCTCGCCGTGGCCGGTCACCTCGCCGATCACGGTGCACGGCAGCTCCCAGCGCTCGCACGCCGCCTCGACCTCGGCGAGCCGCTCCGGCGCGACGACCGCGACCATCCGCTCCTGCGACTCGGAGATCATGATCTCCCAGGCCTCGAGGTCGGGCTCGCGCAGCGGCACGCGGTCGAGGTGGACGTCGACGCCCGCGTCGCCGCGCGCCATCTCGGCGAGCGACGAGGCGAGCCCGGCGGCGCCGCAGTCCTGGAGGCCGAGCACGAGGTCGCGCTCGACGAGGTCGAGCGAGACCTCGATCAGCGCCTTGCCGCGGAACGGGTCGCCGATCTGCACCGACGGGCGCTTCTCGTCGGAGCCCTGCGAGGTCCTGGCTCGCGAGCACGGAGGCGCCGCCGATCCCGTCGCGGCCGGTGAGCGCGCCGTAGAGGACGAGCAGGTTGCCGGTGCCGGTCGCCTTCGCCTGGAGCACGCGCTCGGTGGGCAGCAGGCCGACGCACATCGCGTTCACGAGCGGGTTCGCGGCGTAGGCCTCGTCGAAGACGGTCTCGCCGCCGACGTTCGCGATCCCGGTGCAGTTGCCGTAGTGGCCGATGCCGGCGACCGCGCGACGGAAGTGCCAGTCGGGCGCGCCGAAGCGCAGGCCGTCGAGCAGCGCGATCGGCCGCGCGCCCATCGCGACGACGTCGCGGATGATCCCGCCGACCCCGGTCGCGGCGCCCTGGAACGGCTCGACCGCGCGTCGGATGGTTGTGCGACTCGACCTTGAACGCGACCGCGACGCCGTCGCCGAGGTCGATCACGCCGGCGTTCTCGCCCGGCCCCTGCAGGACGCGCTCGCCCTGCGACGGCAGCCGCCGCAGCAGCAGCGCCGAGTGCTTGTAGCCGCAGTGCTCCGACCAGAGCACCGAGAAGACGGCGAGCTCGAAGTCGTTCGGCGACCGGCCGAGCAGCTCCCGGATGTGGTCGAACTCCCAGTCGGTGAGTCCGAGCGCCCGGTGCAGCGGTTGCTCGTGGAGAGGCTGATCCGCGACGGCCGTCAGACGGCCAGTCTAGCCGGGCGGTCCGACGGCGAAGGCGGCATGGATCTTCGCCGGCGAGGGCCCGCCGCCGACCCGATCGAGACCCCGGCCCAGGTCGAAGTCAGACCAGTGACCAGCCCGTCCTCGACACCCCCGCGACCGACTCCTCGAACGACGAACTCTGCATCGACGGCCTGACCGTCGACGACTACTCGATGCCCTGCTGAGCCCGCCCTCGACACCCACGCCAACGCGGACACCAACCCTCCCCGAACACCAACCCCCACTCCTGATGGCGCCAGGCTCGCGATCGTTCGGCTCTCACGCGAACGGCTCACCTACGGTTACAGCAGAGTGAGCCGCCGCCACGTCTCGATGCTCGTCGCCCTGGCCCCGATCCGGGGGGCGTCGTTCGGTTCGAAGCTCGTCCTCCTTGGAACCGGCAATCCCGACCTGGCCCGGCGAACGCGGTGAGCCTCACTGATCGCCTCCGCCGACGGGCGGCCGCGCAGAGCGTTGGTGGCCGCAACCTCCTCGTGCTCGCGGTGCTCGCCCTCATCTGGGGGAGCTCGTTCATGTTCATCAAGGTGGCTGTGCGCGACCTCGAGCCGGCCACGCTCGTCCTCGGGCGGCTCGGCTTCGCAGCTCTGGCGCTCGGTCTGGTGGTGACCCTCGCGCTCGGTTCGCGGGTCGTGCTCGCAGAACTGCGCGTGCACTGGCGGGCGCTCGTGGTGGTCGGGCTCATCAACACCGCAATTCCGTTCTGGCTGCTGTCGTGGGGCGAGACCAGGATCGACTCGGGGCTCGCGTCGATCATCCAGGCGTCGGTGCCGATCTTCGTCGTACTGCTCGCGTTCGGCTTCTTCCACGAGCAGCGCGTGACCGGGTCGCGGCTCGTGGGCGTCGCGGTGGGGTTCGTCGGGGTCACGCTGCTCGTCGAGGCACAGCCGGAAGGGAAGATCCTCGGCGCAGTCGCTGTCGTAGGCATGGCTGTTTGCTACGCGACGGGCGGGCTACTCACGCGGCGACATCTCTCCGAAGCGCGACCGCAAGTCGTCGCGCTGGGAACGACCGTCGCGGCGCTGCTCGTGACCCTCCCCGCCGGCGTCGCGCAAGCGCCAGGCCAGCTGCCCGGCTGGAAGGCCGTCGCGTCGGTCGCGGTCCTCGGCGTGGTCGGCACCGCGCTTGCGTACCTGCTCTTCTTCACGCTCATCGCGAGCGCCGGCGCTGCGTACGCCTCGCTCGTCACCTATCTGGTCCCCCCGGTCGCCCTCGCGTACGGGGCGCTCTTGCTCGACGAGCAGATCGGCGCAGCGGCTCTCGCTGGGCTGGCGCTGATCCTCGGCGGAGTGGCCCTGGGTACTCGCTCGCCGGGGACGATGCTCACACGGGTCCGGGCCGCCCGCGAGCGCAGCTAGAGGGCACAGACGTCTCGACGAGCGCCTCGACCCGGTGGAGGCCGCGAATCGTAGGATTGGGACATGGCCAGCTATCTGCACACCATGTACCGGATCACGGATCCGGCGCGCAGTCGCACCTTCTACGAGGCACTCGGCTTCGAGTTCCGGCGCGAGATGCCGATCGTCCGCGACGGCGAGCTCGAGGCGACGAACTTCTTCTTCGGCATGCCGGATCAGGAGGAGGAGCTCGAGCTGACGTTCAACCACGACGGCAGAACGTACGAGCACGGCACCGCGTACGGCCACATCGCGATCGGCGTCGAGGACCTCGACGGGACACTCGGCCGCCTCGCGACTCAGGGCATCGAGCCGGAGAGACCGCCGTACCAGGTACGCGAAGGCGGCTCGCGGCTGTGCTTCGTTCGGGATCCCGATGGGTACCGCATCGAGTTGATCGAGCGGGCGGCATAGGTCGGCGCCGGCTTGCTCCTGTACGACAGTCCGGTCTCGGGCAACTGCTACAAGGTGCGGCTCCTGCTCGCGCACCTCGGAGTTCCGTTCGAGCGGCGCACCGTCGACGTGGCCGACCGCTCGGACAGGCCCGAGCTGCTCGGCGGCCTGAACCCGGCGCTGCGCGTGCCGACGCTCGTGCTCGACGACGGTCGCCCGCTGGCCGAGTCCGGGGCGATCCTCTGGTACTTCGGCGAGGGAACGCGGTTCGTCCCGACGGACCCGTACGAGCGGGCCCAGGTGCTCCAGTGGATGTTCTTCGAGCAGTACGACCA
Organism: uncultured Actinomycetes bacterium; assembly: GCA_963781435.1. Lineage (GTDB taxonomy): Bacteria > Actinomycetota > Thermoleophilia > Gaiellales > Gaiellaceae > PALSA-600. The sequence continues at coordinate 390,770 of CAWAGR010000022.1, forward strand.
CGAGCCGGCGATCGCGGTCGTTCGGTTCTGGGTCGTCTACTCGGGACGGCCTGAGGCATTCGCGGACCGCCTCGACGAGCGGATGGCGGCGGGCCACCGCGCACTGGCGGCGATGGAGGGGCACCTCGCTGGCCGCGCGTTTCTGGTCGGTGACGCGATCACGCTCGCGGACATCGTGCTCTTCGCGTACACGCACGTCGCCCCCGAGGGCGGCTTCGACCTGGCCCCGTACCCGGCGATCCGCGCTTGGCTCGAGCGGGTTGCGGCCGAGCCGGGGCACGTTCCGATCGACGCCTGAGCGGGCCGGTCGCGCGCGCGGACGCGGTAGCGCCCGGTTGCGCGGCCTGAGTGCACCGCGAAAGAAGTCTCACTTTCGTCACAGAGGCGTTCACCACCTGTCACAGGTTCCCGGCTAGCGTCGTCTACATGGCGGGCAAGGTGGGAACGAGCAAGGCCGGAACGAGCAAGGCGGCAACGCCGTGGGGCCCCGCAACGGTGGTCGAGGAGGTCAAAGTCGCCCAGCGCGCGGGCGACAAGCGCTTCGCCTCCGTCGTCCAGCTCCTTCGGAGCGACCGCGGCGAGTCGCTCATCCGCATCGCCTACACGACCGACGGCGTGGCCCGGCGAGGTCCCGTCACGCTACGGCTGAAGGACGTCGAGCGACTGCGAGCATCGCTCGACGGTCGACCCGAGCTCAACGCGGCGCTCGGCTGGTCGGGAGGCGGTGCCTAGACGAGCGCGGCGCTCGACAACCGAGCAGCGTCGACGAGCGAGCCGAGGAGCAACGCCCCGTCGGTGGAGCCGAGCAGAGGGTCGGCGGCGTGCTCCGGGTGCGGCATCAAGCCGAACACGTTCCCGGCCTCGTTGGAGACGCCGGCGACGTCGGCGACGGATCCGTTCGGGTTCTCGCCCGGTGCGTAGCGGAACAGCACCTGCCGGTTCGCCTCGACCTCCGCGAGCAGGTCCGGGCCGGCGAACCAGCAGCCCTCGCCGTTCTTGACAGGGATCGTGAGCATCTCCCCCGCTTTGCACTTCGAGGTCAAGGATGTGTCCGCCCGCTCGACCGTGAGCCGAATGTCGCGACAGGTGAAGGCGAGCGACTCGTTTGGCCGCAGCGTTCCCGGCAGGAGGCCGGCCTCGGTCAGGATCTGGAAGCCGTTGCAGATGCCCAGCACGAGGCCACCGTCAGCCGCGAAGCGGGCGACGGCCGCCATGATCGGCGAGAAGCGGGCGATTGCGCCGCAGCGGAGATAGTCGCCGTACGAGAACCCGCCCGGAAGGACGACAGCCGCAGTCCCGTCGGGGAGCTCCGCTTCCGCGTGCCAGACGCGTGTGGCCTCGGCGCCCAGCCGCCCGAGCGCGAGCTGCGTGTCCCGGTCGTCGTTCGAGCCCGGAAAGACGGCGACCGCGATCACCGGCCGCGGCTCTGACCGTGGCTTCGCCGGCGTCATGCATCGACCTCCGACTCGGCACCGTCCTTCAACTCGGCACCGTCCTTCCACTCGGCACCGTCCTCCAACTCGATCTCGTAGCTCTCGATCAGAGCGTTGGCCAGGAGTTGCTCGCACATCCGCTCGATCTGGGCGCGCGCCTCGTCGGCGTCGTTCGTCTCGACCTCGAGGTCGACGACCCGTCCGACGCGAACTTCGCTCACAGCGAAGTCGAGGTGGCGGAGCGAGCTCTCGACCGCCTGGCCCTGCGGGTCGAGGATCCCGGGCTTCGGGCGGACGAGCACCGTCGCCCTCATCCGAGCACGACCTCGGGGTGTGCGACGTAGTCGTCGAACGGGATCTCGGTCAGCCGCTCGAACGCCTCGACGTACCGCCCCCGGGTGCCGGTGACGAGATCCTCGGGCAGCGCCGGGCCGGGGTAGGTCTTGTCCCAGCCGAGGGACTCGCAGTAGTCGCGGACGAACTGCTTGTCGAACGACGGCTGCGGACCGCCGGGCTCGTACTCGTCGGCCGGCCAGAACCGTGACGAGTCGGGGGTGAACGCCTCGTCGCCGAGGACGAGCTGCCCGCCGTCGCCGACACCGAACTCGAGTTTCGTGTCGGCGAGGATGATCCCGCGGGCGGACGCTCGCTCCGACGCGTACCGGTAGAGCTCGAGCGAGATCCGCTCGACCTCGTCGAACCGCTCCTCGCCGACGAGCTCGACTGCCGCGGCGCGGTCGATGTTCTCGTCGTGGCCCGTCTGGGCCTTCGTCGCCGGTGTGAAGATCGGCTCGGGAAGCTGCTGCCGACTCGACGAGCCCCGCCGGAAGCCGGTGCCCGCAGACGGCGCCCGTCGCGAGGTAGTCCTTCCAGCCGGAGCCGGAGAGGTAGCCGCGGACGACACACTCGATCGGCAGCATCTCCAGGCGCCGGCACTCCGTCGAGCGGCCGTCGGATCGCAACGCGAGCAAGTGGTTCGGAACCAGGTCCCGAGTCTGCGCAAACCAGAAGGCCGAGAGCCCGGTGAGGACGCGCCCCTTGTCGGGAATCTCGGTTGGCAGCACGACGTCGAACGTCGAGATGCGGTCGCTCGCGACGAGCAGCAGGCGGTTCTCGTCGAGCGCGTACAGCTCGCGAACCTTTCCGCTGGCGACGTGGACTGCAGTGTCAGACATGAACGGCCTCCTCCTTGCGCATGAGCGCATCGAGACGCTCGAGAACGGTGTCCACGTGGCGAACGGTCGCCTCGAGGTCGAACACGCCGGCGAGCGCGGCGTCGTCCAGATGCGCCGCGATCTCCGGGTCGGCGGCAACGAGCGCGCGGAAGTCGCGCTCCTCGTCCCAGGCCTGCATCGCGTTTCGCTGCACGAGCCGGTACGCCTCGCCGCGGCCGAGCCCGACCTCGACGAGGGCGAGCAGCAGCCGGTGCGAGAACACGAGTCCGTGCGAGGACTCGAGGTTCCGCAGCATCCGCTCGGGATAGACGACCAGGCCCTCGACGATCCACGTGAAGCGGTCGAGCATGTAGTCGAGCGCCAGGAACGCATCGGGGATCACGACCCGCTCGGCCGAGGAGTGCGAGATGTCGCGCTCGTGCCAGAGCGGCACGTTCTCGAAGCCGACGAGCGCCGACGCGCGCACCACCCTCGCCAGGCCGGAGATCCGCTCCGCGACCTTCGGATTGCGCTTGTGCGGCATCGCCGACGAACCCTTCATCCCGCTTGCGAACGGCTCCTCGACCTCCCGCACCTCGGTGCGCGCGAGGTGCCGGATCTCCGTCGCGAAGCGGTCGAGCGACGTCGCCACGAGCGCGAGCGTCGAGAGCAGCTCCGCGTGCCGGTCTCGCGCGATCACCTGGGTCGACACCGGGTCAGGCTCGAGGCCGAGGCGCTCGCACGCCGCCCGCTCGACCTCGGGCTCGACGCCGGCATACGTGCCGACCGTGCCCGAGAGCTGACCCACGCGATTGACCTCGAGCGCGCGAAGCAGGCGCGTTCGGTCGCGGTCGAGCTCGAACGCCCAGCCCGCCAGCTTCCAGCCGAAGGTCGTCGGCTCGGCGTGAATCCCGTGCGAGCGGCCGATGCAAATCGTGTGCCGGTGCACCTGCGCCTGTCGCACGACCGCCGTGAGCGCCCGCTCGATCTCGGCGACGACGAGGCTCCCCGCCTTCCGGATCTGTAGCGAGAGCGCGGTGTCGACGACGTCCGACGAGGTCAGGCCGTAGTGGAACCAGCGCCCTTCCGGCCCGAGCTGCTCCGTCACGGCGTCGACGAACGCCGCCGTGTCGTGGTCCGTCACGCGCTCGATCTCGGCCACGCGCTCGGGTGTCGGCACGGTCGCGTGCGCGCGGATCGCCGCGACGTCCTCGACCGGAATCGCGCCGACCTCGGCCCATCCGTCGAGCGCCGCAAGCTCGACCTCGAGCCAGTGCTCGAACTTGCGCTCCTCGGACCAGATGGCGGACATGGCCGGTCGCGAGTAGCGGGGGATCACGCGGGCCAGTCTAGACAGCCTGCCCGACGGGCTCCTTCCGAGCGAATCGCCGCTACGAGTTGAGCGCGAACGTCACGTTGACCACGGCGGTGACCTCTTTCTTGACCGTCGCCGTGTCGTACACGCCGTAGTCGCTGACCTCGACCGAGTTCGGCGAGGTGACCTGGAAGACGCCGACGTTGACGCCGCGGAGCGAGCCGAGCTTGCCGCCTGTCGTCTCGACGAGCACCTTGCCGCGGTTGAGCGCATCCTTGGTCGCTGCGGCGAGGAGCTCCGGCCGGATGTCGGCGAGCTTCGTGTAGACGTACTGCGGCGGCTGCGCGGCGAACGGGATGCCTTTCGCGATCAGCTCCGAGCTGCTGTCGGCGACCGCCCCGATGCCCTCGACCCGCGGGGAGCGCACCTCGAAGTTGCGTGTCAGCCGGTAGCCGACGATCTGGGCCGAGTCTCCGCCCGAGTCGCTGCCCGTGATCGTCTCGGTCGAGATCGGCTGGATGCTCAACTCGCCGTCCTCGCACTCCGTTCTCGCGCAGGAACGTCTGGATCTGCCGGGTCCAGAGCGCGAGCTCGTCGGCCGCAGCTGCGGCCGTCTCGCGCTGGCTCGTCACGGAGCCGTTCCAGATCACGTAGTCGGAGACGATCTGCTTCTTGGCCGACCCGGTGACCGTGATCACGTCGTTCTTGCCCCGGTCGCGGATCCCGTCCGCGATGAAGAGCCGAGCCGAGCACGATCGCGAGGCGCGAGCACGACCAGGCCGACGAGAAGCGGGATGCGGTCGCGCATGTGCGCGAGCCTATCTCGCTGCGTCGCTCGGCGACACGCGGAATCTCTAGCTGCCGAGGATGCGAGCCGCGAGCAGCGCGGCGTTCTTCGCGTTGTCGACACCGACCGTCGCGACCGGCACGCCCGGTGGCATCTGCACGATCGAGAGCAGCGCGTCGAGCCCGTCGAGCACGCTCTTCGACGAGCGGAGCGGCACGCCGATCACCGGCAGCTCCGTCTGCGCCGCCACCACGCCCGGCAGCGCCGCCGCGAGCCCGGCGCCGCAGATCAGCACCTTCAGGCCGCGCCCGGCCGCCGAGCGCGCGTACTCCGAGACCGCGTCCGGGTCGCGGTGGGCCGAGCGGACTTCGAATTCCCAGGCGATCCCACGCGCGTCGAGCTCGTCGAGGGCGTCCTGCATCCGTTCGCGGTCCGAGGCTGAGCCGACGAGGATGCCGACGACAGGGCTGCTCACGGGTAAAGGGATTGGAGGCTCACAGGATGACGGGGCGAGGCAGTGTAACGCCCTCGTTCCAGGATTCCTCGAGATCACGTGGAGGAGCGACAGGTCTTGCGTTCATGCGGCCGCTCGCTGGTGGATCCATTCCGGCCCGGTTAGGCGACCTGCGTCACTTCCGTCTCGTCGAGCGGGTCTAACCGGCAGCCGCGGCGATGTCGCGCCGGAACCGTGCGCCCTCGAAGCTCACCTTGCCGACAGCGTCGTAGGCGCGCGCCCGCGCCTCGGGCACGGTCGCCCCGAGCCCCGTCACCGAGAGGATGCGCCCGCCGTTCGTGACGAGACTGCCGTCGTGGAGCGCCGTGCCGCCGTGGAAGACGAGCGCGCCCGACGCCTCGGCGTCGGCGATGCCCTCGATTGCGGCTCCGGCGTAGTCGCTGCGGGCCGGGTAGTCGGGGCCGGTGAGAACGACGGTCACAGCCGCGTCCGCGCCCTCGCCGAGCTCGATCCCTGCCGCGTCGCCGTGCGCGGCCGCCGTCAGCGCCTCCAGTAGGTCTCCCTCCAGACGCGGCAGGAGCGCCTGCGTCTCCGGGTCGCCGAAGCGCGCGTTGAACTCGAGCACACGCGGCCCGTCGGCGGTGAGCATCAGACCGGCGAACAGGCAGCCGACGAACGGAGTCCCTCGACGGGCGAGCTCGTCGAGCACCGGCTGGTGGATCTGCCAGACGAGCGTGTCCACATCGACGTGAGCATCCGCGAGCCACGGCACCGGCGAGCAGGCGCCCATGCCGCCGGTGTTGGGGCCGGCGTCGCCGTCGAACGCGCGCTTGAAGTCCTGAGCGGCGCCGAGCGGCACGGCGCGGCGGCCGTCGCAGAGCGCGAAGAGCGAGACCTCGGGGCCCTCGAGCAGCTCCTCGACGACGACTGTCTCGCCGAGCGCCGCCGCCGCGCGCAGGCCGGCGTCGAGCTCGTCCTGCGTCCGGCAGATGAAGACGCCCTTCCCGGCCGCGAGGCCGTCTGCCTTGACGACGCACGGCGGTCGCGCGATCGCGAGCGTCGCGGCGGCCGGCACGCCCGCAGCTTCGAGGATGTCCTTCGCGAACGCCTTCGAGCCTTCGATACGCGCCGCCTCCGCACCCGGCCCGAACACGGCGAAGCCTGCGTGGCGGAGGCTGTCCGCAACGCCCGCGACGAGCGGGGCCTCGGGGCCGATCACGATGAGATCGGCGGCGACCGTCCGCGCCAGGTCGAGCAGGCCCTCGCCGTCGTCGGCGCGTACGGGGTGGCAGGCGCCGAACGCCGCGATCCCCGGATTGCCGGGCGCCGCGTGCAGCTCGGTGGGCGACGGGCCTCGCACGAGCCGCCAGGCAAGGGCGTGCTCGCGTGCGCCCGACCCGACCAGCAGCACTCTCACGCGGGCGAGTGTAGTGCCCGGCCGGCTTGGGCCTCGCGGGCGGTGAGACAATCGCGCCGCGAGCTTCGAGACCGGCACCGATGCCTACGCCCGAGCCTGGATCCACCGTAATGCGTGACCGCGGGGCGTTCGGCTGGGCCGTCAGGACGGGTCGCGGTGGGGACGGGCGGGCCGAGGCCCGACCGTCGCCGCCGTGGCTCGCAGCGCACCGCCCGGGTGGAGGCCCCGATAGGGGCCGGAGCCCGGACGGGGAGCGGCCTGGCGAGTCCAGACGGGCGCACCGCCCGCGCAGATCGGTGGATCCAGGCTGAGGCGTCGGCCGCTACTCCGCCGCGCTCGCTTCGACACTCTGCGATGCGGCGGGCATCGCCGAGCCGCGACGACGCATCATCCGTGGGTGTGGGTGACAACCGATAGGCACGCCTCGAACCACCGCGGCCGATCGTCAGCCGGTCTATCGTTCTCCCCCGCCGAGCCCAGGATTGGGGTTCGACAACCGCGGAAGGTCGGATCGAGACATGCGCGTGGTATCCCTGAACACCGGCCGCAACGAGAGCGACTTCTTCGGTCGGGTCGACGCCATGGCGAGCGGTCTCGGCGCGCTCGGCGCCGACATCGTGTTTCTTCAGGAGGTGCTGTCGGTTCCCGATGAGGGCATCGACACCTCGCTCGAGCTCGCCCGCCGCCTCGGCATGAGCCACGCCCACGAGCGGCAGCGTCTCAAACCCCGCCGGCTCTACGGCAAGAGCGTGTCCTCGACCTCGGGGCTGACGGTGCTCACCCGTCGTCCGGCGCGGTCCTCGACCGCAATCGTGCTGCCGAGCGTGCCGGAGGACGGCGAGCGCCTCAGCCAGATCGTCGAGTTCGACAGCGAGGTCGGGCCGTTGCTGCTCGTCAATGTTCATCTCACGTTCCTGCCCGGCAACGACGCGGAACGGCTGCGGCTCGAGCAGATCAGGCTGACGATGGCGCAGGTGGAAGCGGGAGCGCCCGCGCGTACCGCCATCATCGCCGGCGACTTCAACACCGCCCCCGGGGACATGGCCTTCGATTACATGGCCGACGACGCGCGGTTCGATTTCGGGCCCGAACCGCTCGGCGCCCTGCCCACGACGTATCTCGGCGGGCTGCACAAGACATCGCACGCCACGGGCCGCGCAATCGACCACATCGCCGTCTATCACCCTGACGGGGTCCCTTCGCTCAGGATCGCGACACGGTTCCTGGCGCTGACCGAGCCCGATGCCGGAAGCGGCGTGCTGGCGAGCGACCATGCCGCCGTGGTCGCGGATCTGGTACATGCTTGACGCACACGACCCGAAAAGCCTGGGTGAGGCAGGAGCAGAGCAAACACACCGGGCAGGTTGTTTCGTCCCGAACGGGCGGGGGATGAGATGAACACGATCAGGGTGTCGAGCTGGGGCGAGCTGCACGAGGAGCTGTTCGCCGACACGTTCAATCCGCGCACCAGCCGCTACAAGTCCCGCTACGCCTACCGCGGCGTCTCGTCGGCGGACTACGACATGCGGACCAGCCTGATGCGGCTCGGCGGCGAGTACGCGAAGGTCGAGCCGCATCTGCTCCGGCAGTTCAAGAAGTACGCCTATGAGCAGGTCACGGCCCGGGATTCGGAGTGGTACTGGTTGTCGGTGGCCCAGCACTACGGCCTGCCGACGCGGCTGCTCGACTGGACCTACTCGCCACAGGTGGCGCTGCACTTCGCCACCGCAAACATCGAGCGATTCGATCTCGACGGCGCGGTGTGGAAGGTCAACTACAAGACGGCGCACGAATACCTACCCGAGAAGATCCAGGCGCCCGCCAAGGAAAGCACGACGTGGATCTTGACCACGGAGCTGCTCGACAACGCCGTCACAGGCCTGCCCCAGCTCGACGCACTCGGCAAGGACGGCGATTTCATCGTGTTCTTCGAGCCGCCCTCGATCAATGCACGGCTGTTCAACCAGTTCGCCTACTTCTCGATGGCCTCGCGGCCCGACTTGTTGCTCGACGACTGGCTGAACGCCCGCCCCGAGCTGTGGACCAAGATCGTGTTCCCGGCAGAGCTCAAATGGGAGATCCGGGACAAGCTCGACCAGAGCAACATCAGCGAGCGTGTGCTGTTCCCGGGCCTCGACGGCATCGCCAGCTGGCTCAAGCGCTACTACACACCGACCGGCACGGCGAAGGACCCGCAGCCGGGCGATCATGCGGGGTGACAGCGGGGCGTGGTGAGTGGGAGCTCGAGCGCGGTGGCGCGACTGGCCGGGCGCCGGGCGCGGGTGGGAGAATCGCGCGGTGAGCTTCGAGACGGGCACCTTCGAGACGGGCACCGATGCCTACTCCCGTGGCGTCGGGCGCTACTCCGCGGCGCTGGGGTCGGCGCTCTGCGACGCCGTCGGCGTCCGCGCCGGCGGGACGGCGCTCGACGTCGGCTGCGGGCCCGGCGCGCTCGTCGCGGAGCTGGCGCGCCGGCTCGGCCCGGAGCGAGTCGCCGGCGTCGAGCCGTCGGAGCCGTTCCTCCAGGCAGCCCGCTCGGCCTTGCCGGGCGCCGACCTTCGTCACGCGGGCGCCGAGAGCCTGCCGTTCGACGACTGCGCGTTCGACGTCGTGCTCAGCCAGCTCGTCGTCAACTTCATCCCCGACGCCCATCGAGGCGTCGGCGAGATGCGGCGCGTCGCGCGGCGGACCGTCGCCGCCTGCGTCTGGGACTACGCGGGCGAGATGACGATGCTGCGCGTCTTCTGGGACGCCGCGCTCGAGCTCGACCCGGACGCGCCCGACGAGGGCCGGACGATGCCGTTCTGCCAGCCGGGCGAGCTGCGCACGCTCTGGGAAGAGGCCGGGCTGACCGACGTCACGACGGGTGAGTTGGTCGTGGGCGCGGACTACGCCGATTTCGCCGACTACTGGTCGCCGTTCCCGACCGGGCTCGCACCGTCGGGCGCCTACTGCGCCTCGCTGAACGACGAGCAGCGCGAGGCTCTACGGGCGGCGTGCTTCCGCCGGCTCGGGTCGCCGGAGGGGCCGTTCTCGCTGAGCGCCCGCGCCTGGTTCGTCACGGGCGAGGTCTGAGCGGGGCCGTCGTTCGGTCGTACGTTCAGGCACCCGGAAGCCAGCCGTCGCGGTATGGCGTCGGCTCCGCCTTCGGAAACCGGGCGTACGCCACCTCCGCGTCGCTCGTCTCCGCTTCGACGCCGGCCCCGCGGCGAAGCGCGACCGCGTCCACGGTGTACGCGCCCCAGTCCGCGCCGGCCATGTGCTCGCGCGCGCCGACCGCCAGCACGGTGCAGACGCCTTCTCCGGCTCCGACGATCATGTGCCTCGTCCCGGGCGGGCAGTGCACGAAGTCCCACTGCCGCAGGGGTCGCTCCTGGCCCTCGACGATGAGCAGTGCCTCGCCGGAGAGGACGAGGAAGCCCTCCTGATCGGCTTCCCAGTGGTACATCCCGATCGGCTCACCCGGCCCGAGGGCGACCAGCTGGACACCGAGTTGCGGAAAGTACGTCTCGGCCTCGAAGCTCGTCGAACCCGTGAAAGGAAGGCTGTCCCCTCGTCCCTCGCGGTGCCGCCAGCGCGCCTCACGGGCGTTCAGGACGAACCATCCTCCGCCGACGGGCGCGAGCCCAGCCTCGGTCTTCTCGAGCGTGGCCTCCGGAACCATGGCCGGATGATAGAGCGGCGTACGCGTATCCGGGTGCATGGCCCTGGCCTGCGCGAGTGTTCACGAATGGCGCCTTCGACCGCCCACACACGTGCGCCCGGCGCGTGCCTCTCAGCGAAGCGGACGGCCTCGGCGTAACCGCGAGCGTTGGTCGGCACCGACCGCTGCGCGATCAA
>CAWAGR010000023.1:0-35157 GCA_963781435.1 uncultured Actinomycetes bacterium
GCCCGCGGTATTCGCGAACGCTGGCCCTGACGATCGCGCGCCGATCGGCCCCGGCGAATCCGCGGTCGCGACCCAAGATCTCCAGGCTCGCAGCGAGGCGCTTCAAATCCACCTCCACGGGCCCGGGATCGTTTCGTCGAAGTCGTTGATGTCGAACATCAGCGCTCGCTCGGGCGAGCCGAACACGCCGAAGTTCGACAGGTGGGCGTCGCCGCAAAGCTGCACGTTGATGCCGGATCGCGGCGTCTCTGCGAGGTCGGATGCCATGATCAGCGCCACGCCGCCGCGGAAGAACGCAAACGGGGAGACGAGCATCCGCCCGTGGCGGATGGGGACGAGCTCGGGGACGCGGCTCTCGGCCTGCTCCTCGAGGAGCGCGACCGGGTCGGGCCGGTCGGCTCCCGGGTTCCATTTCGCGTGGCTCGATCGTGGCGCCTCGTTGCGAGCAGCCGTCCCTCGCGCGACGCGCTCCTCGGCGTTGAGATGCGCGTTCCGTCTCGCCAGCGCCCGCGGCGAAGCGGCAGTCCCCGTCGGACGACGTGCACTGCTGGACTCACCGGCAGGTCCGGTCGTGCTCACAGCTTCGCCGGGTCGGTCACCGGCGCCTGGCAGGCGAAGCGCTCGCAGACGTAGAGCGGCGGGCCCTGCCGTCGACGAGCGTCTTCCCTTCGAGCAGCGGCACGTCGTCGGCCGGGGCCGAAGGCGACCACCGCCTTCGGGTCCCACTTCGCAAGCGCGGCGCGCGCGACGTCGGAGTCCGCCGGGCCGACGATCGCGTGCTCCCGTGGTGGCGAGAGATACAGGTCGAGCGCGACGAGCGCCCAGCCGAACGAGGACGGCGCCTGCATCAGCGCGTACGGGATCAGGCGGAAGAACGACGCCGCTCGCTCCGCCAGCTCGTCGTCGCCGTAGATGCGCGCCAGCCGAATCAGCACGTAGGCGAGCATCGAGTTGCCGCTGGGCGCCGGATGGTCGTCGAAGTCTTCTTGCGGACGACGAGCTGCTCGCCGTCGACCGGGGTCTGGAAGAAGCCGCCGTTCTCGGGATCGCCGAAGAGCTCGACGGCGAGCCGCGCGAGCCGATTCGACTCCTCGAGGAAGCGGATGTCGCCCGTCGCGACGTGCAGCTCGTAGAGACCGTTCGCGACATCGGCGTAGTCCTCGAGATAGCCGGTGCCCTTGGCAACGCCGTCGCGCCACGTGCGGTAGAGGCGGCCGTACTCCGTCGAGAGCTCCTTGAGCAGAAGTCGCCAGCCGACGCCCTGCGTCGATCCACTCGGGCCGTTCGAGGACGCGGCCGCACTCGGCGAGCGCCGCCAGCGCGAGGCCGTTCCAGGAGGCGATCGCCTTGTCGTCGCGACCCGGCTGCGGGCGCTCGTCGCGCGTCGCGAGCAGTCTCGCCCGCAACTCCTCGTCGAGCTCGCCGCGAACGATGAAGCGGTCGCGCTCGAAGATGTGCAGAAACTGGTCGGGCACCTCGCCGTCGCGCTTCCACGTGAACGTGAGCCCTTCTTCGCCGTCTGTGTCGGCGTCCTGCGCCGAGGCAAGACCCCCGCCGTCCAGCGAGAGCTCGCGGAGCATGTACTCGACGGTCTGCTCGGCGACCTGCCGGTAGCGCTCCTTGCCTAGCGTCTGCCAGCCGTGGAGGTAGCTGACGGCGAGCAACGCGTTGTCGTAGAGCATCTTCTCGAAGTGCGGCACGAGCCAGCGTTCGTCCACCGAGTAGCGGTGGAAGCCGCCGCCGACGAGGTCGTACATGCCGCCGAGCGCCATGCTGTCGAGCGTCTTCTCGACGAGGTCGCGCGCATCGAGACGCATCAGGAACTCGAGCGCCGACGCCGGCGGGAACTTCGGCGCCCCGCCCCAGCCTCCCCACTCGAAGTCGAAGCCGCCCATCAGGTTCTCGAGCGCGCCGTAGATCAGCCCCTCGGCGAGCTCGCCACCGCCCTCCGGCGGCTTCACCTCCGCCGACCGACGCAGGTGTTCCACGAGCGTCTTGGACGACTTCTCGGTCTCCTCGCGCTTGTCACGCCACACCCCGGCGATCGTCTGGAGCAGCTCGCGGAAGGCGCGCAGACCGTGCCGCGGCGTCGGCGGGAAGTACGTGCCGCCGAAGAAGGGCTCCCCGTCGGGCTTGAGGAAGACGGTAAGCGGCCAGCCGCCGCTCCCGCTGATCGCGACAACCGCCTCCATGTAGATCGCGTCCACGTCCGGCCGCTCCTCGCGATCGACCTTGACGCTCACGAAGTGCTCGTTCATCAGCTTCGCGGTCTCGGCGTTCTCGAACGACTCGCGCTCCATCACGTGGCACCAGTGGCAGGCGGAGTAGCCGACCGAGAGCAGGATCGGCTTGTCGTCGGCGCGCGCTCGGCGAACGCCTCCTCGCCCCACGGGTACCAGTCGACCGGGTTCTCCGCGTGCTGGAGGAGGTACGGGCTCGTCTCGTTCGCCAGGCGGTTCGCCACGGGGCGGAGATTAGGCGAAGCCGGTACCCGATTGGGACGAGCACGAAGTGCGGTACCTGGTTCCGGCCGCGTTATGCCGTGACGTCGCGCCGAGCGAAGATCGTTCCTGCGATGGCGGCGGCAACGAGGACGTATGCGGCAACTGTGAGCGACGCTCTGGAGGCGCTGACTTCCTGTCGTGCCGCCGGCGACGAAGGCCTCGAGCAGGAGTCCCGGGAAGATGCGTTGCGCAGGCGCCCAGGCGTCCTGCAGGAGGTGCTCGAACGGGCCCTGCCCACGCGAGCCCAATAGCCAGCGCGACCGGCACGGAGCGCGCGACGACCGCCAGTGCCATGCCGAGCAGCGCATAGCCAGTGACCCAGAACGAGGACCGACGCGTAGTCGGCGAGTCCCTGGCCAAGCGCTGCGACGCTGATCCAATCGCCGGTCGCGACGTCCTGGGAGGGTGCAAGAAGCCTGGCTGCCGCCCAGGTAATCGCCTCCGCGACGGCGAGGACGCCGGCAGCGAAGACGAGCAGCGCGGCCATCTTCCCGGCAAGGAGGCGAATCCGGCGGGGTTGGTGGAGGAGCATCGTCCGGAACGTGCCGCGTGTGAACTCGATCGCGACGACGCCGACGAAGACGACGAAGAGGAACGTGCCGGCGAAGGACACCGCGGTCGTGAAGACCTCGGTCCCGCCGCCGGCCTGCGACAGGGACTCGCTCGTGACGCCCCTTCCCTGCTCCGGGTTCCCGGACGGTTCTGCGGACGCGAGGATGATCGCGGTCGCGCCGACGGTGAACACGATCATCGCGGCCGCCGTCACGACGAGCACGCGTCGGCGGAGCACCTTGACGAGCTCGGCTCGCAGCGCGGCGATCATCGCTCGCGATGCTCGACGGCGGCAAGGTACTGAGACTCGAGGCTCGGCCAGCGCAGGTGGAGCTCGGCGAGGACGATCCCCTGCGCAACGGCGGCTTTGCTCAAAGCCACGGCCACCGCTCTCGGGTCGCCGTCCTCGACCGGGAGCGTCACTTCTGTGCCGTGCAGGCGCGGCTCACGCCCGTTGATCCGAGCCAGAGCGGCCAGCCGATCGAGGTCGCCGAGGTGCTCGGGGGAGAGCACGATCACGGGGCTGACCCGGCCGAGGAATGCCTCAGCCGGCCCCTGGTAGATCAGCGAGCCTTCGTCGATCACGATCAGCCAGTCGCAGACATGCTCGAGCTCGCTCAGGAGGTGCGACGAGACGAGCACGGTCCGGTCCCCGTCCGCGACCTCACGGATGAACTGGCGCATCTCGTTGATGCCCGCCGGGTCGAGCCCGATGGTGGGCTCGTCCAGTACAAGCAGCTCCGGGTCGCCTAGCAACGCGGCGGCAATGCCAAGGCGCTGCTTCATCCCGAACGAGTACTGGCCGAAGCGGTCGGAGCCTCGGGCGTCCAGGCCGACGAGGGCGAGCACCTCAGGGATGCGCCTCCGATCGTGCCCGCCGAGGGTCGCCAGCACCCGCAGGTTCTGGACCCCGCTCAGGCCCGGCCAGAAAGCTGGAGCCTCGATCGACGCGCCGACGCGGCCGAGGTAGGAGGCCGGGTCGTCCAGGCTCGCGCCGAAGACGGTTCCGCCGCCCGCAGTTGGGGCCACGAGCCCGAGCAACATCGCCATTGTCGTCGTCTTGCCGGCGCCGTTCGGGCCGATGAACCCGGCGACGACCCCGGTCGGAACCTGCAGGCTCAGCGCGTCGACAACGACTCGGCTGCCGTAGCGCTTGGTCAGGCCGTCGGTGGCCACGGCGGCGGGGCGGGCCTTGTCGGAACCTCCGGCGCCTCTGGCGCTGTTGTCGACAGCAGTCATGCCGGCCACGCTACGGACCCGGGTCGAGTCCTACAACGCCCGTAGGGAGGAACTTCGGCGTCCCCCTCAGGGAGGATGCCGATCCTCCCCCGGGGCGACGACTGCGCTCAGGCGCAGCGCTACGCTCGCCGTGATGGTGCCGTTCACGACCGCAGCCGCGAAGAGGGATCGACGCCTCTTCGTCATGGACGGAGCGATCGCCGCGGCAGCATTCGCGGGAACAATCGCGGTCATCTCGCACGACACGTGGGCGCCCGACGCGCGCTCGCTCGACGTGGGCGGTGTTGTGCTCGCGGCGCTCGCGACGCTCCCGATCGCCGTCTGGCGCCGCTCTCCGCTGGGGGTCTTCGCGCTGACGACGTGCGCGAGCATCGTCATGAACGCCGTCGGCTATTCGCCGGGCCCGCCGTTCGGCCCGATCGCCGCGCTCTTCCTCCTCGCCGCGAGTCGCGATGACGAACACCCGTGGACCCGACGTACGACCGCGGTGACAGCCGGTCTCTTCGCCTTGCACATCGGCGCAGTCGGGATCGGGCAGGACGAGATTCCTGCCATACCGCTCCTCTTCGCGGTCCTGGTGGGGACGACCGCGTGGTTCGCAGGCGATCGCACACGGCTGCGTCGCGAGCGCATCGCCTCGCTCGAGGAGCGTGTCCAGCACGCCGAGCGCGACCGTGAGCGAGAAAGGCGGCTCGCGACCGTCGAGGAGCGGACGCGGATCGCCCGCGACCTACACGACTCGGCCGGCCAGGCGATCAACGTGATCCTCGTCCAGGCCGGCGCCGCTCGGCTGCTCCAGGAGAGCGACCCGGAGCGCTCGCGGGCCGCGCTGGAGACGATTGAGGAGGTGGCTCGGGACACGATCAACGAGATCGACCAGCTCGTGCGCACGCTGCGCGACGACTCGGGCTCCAACGGCGAGGTGCTCGACGCGCCCGGCCTCGCCGCACTCAACACGCTCGTCGAGCGCCATCGCACGGCCGGCCTCACTGTCACGGTCGAGTCGCGCGGCGTGAGCCGTCCGCTCGGCGTAACCGCCGATCAGGCCGCGTACCGGATCGTCCAGGAGTCGCTCACGAACGCGACCAGGCACGGGAAGGGCTCGGCGCGCGTCGAGCTGGCGTTCGGCGACGGCTCGCTCGACGTGACCGTCACGAACCGGGTAGCGCCCGGCGTGACGGTGACGCCGGCAGGGCACGGGCTGACGGGCATGCGGGAGCGGGCGACGCTCGCCGGCGGCACGCTCGAGGCCGAGCAGGCCGGCGAGCTTTTCCGCGTTCACGCGCGGCTGCCCACGCGAGGGTCGGAATGACGGAGAGCAGCGTAGGCTCGACGGAGCTGCCCGAGAGCGGAGGTACCGGCTTGGCCGGTGCCGGAGCGGAGCCCGTGCGGGTCCTGATCGCGGACGACGACGACCTAATGCGGGCTGGATTGCGCGCCGTGCTCTCGAGCGACACCGCGATCGAGGTCGTCGGTGAGGCTTCCGATGGTGCGACTGCCGTGAAGGAAGCCGGCAGGCTCGCTCCCGACGTCGTCCTGATGGACGTCCGCATGCCGGGGCTCGACGGGATCTCGGCTACCCGCGAGCTGCTCGCTCTCTCGCCAAGTGTCCGGGTGGTGATCCTGACCACGTTCGAGGACGACGACTATGTCTTCGGCGGCCTTCGCGCAGGAGCGTCCGGGTTCCTGCTCAAACGTACGCGACCGGAGGAGCTGCTGGAGGCGATCCACACGATCGCGTCCGGCGACTCGCTGCTCTCGCCGTCGGTTACTCGGCGCGTGATCGACCGGATGGCGCGCCAGCCGACACCCGAGCTCGGCCTAGGACGCGACCTGGATGAGTTGACCCCACGCGAGAAGGAGGTCTTTGGGCTGATCGCGCGCGGACTCTCGAACGGCGAGATCGCCGAGGCGCTCACGGTCGAGGAGTCCACGATCAAGACGCACGTGCGGCGCGTCCTCCGCAAGCTCGGCCTCCGCGACCGCGTCCAAGCCGTGATCTTCGGCTACGAGAGCGGCTTAGTGCAGCCGGCTACGAACGCCGCCCCGCCGGTCGATCCCGCCTGACCGGGAACACGACTCAGACACCAGCGGCGTCGATCCGCCCGGGCCGGACGCGGACGATCACGCGCTCGCCGGGCCGGCCTCGCGGGAAGGGCTCGCCCTCGTAGCGGCGCCAGAGCTTGTCCATGTGCTCGACTGCGCCGAGCGTCGAGAGCGTCGCCGTGCCGCTGACCGCAAGCCACCGGTACTGGTTCGCCGGGTCGATCACGAGCAGCGCGGCCCGCGGGTCGCGCCGCAGGTGGCGCTCCTTCGCACGGCCGATCGTGGTGTTGAACAGGAGGTCGCCGTCGTCCTCGTCGACCCAGACGACGGTCGAGTGTGGCGACCCGTCGCGGCGCAGCGTCGTCGCCGTGCCGGGATACGGCTCGCGGAGGAACGCACGTTGTGCCTCGGTCAGCGTCGTGTCTGCCACGGAGTTGCCAATCCTGCCTGCTCGCGATTAGCCTCTGCAGCGATGCGCCTCGTCCTGGTGGGAACGCGCAAGGGCCTCTTCCAGCTCCGCGACGGCGAGTTGGGCGGGCCGCAGCTCACCGGCTGGTCGATCAACCATGCGATGCGCGATCCGCGCGACGGCACGCTCTACGCCGCCTCCAACAACCCGGTCTACGGAGCGACCGTCCACCGCTCGACCGACGGCGGCGAGAGCTGGGACCGCCTCGAGGCGCCGGAGGCGCCGGGCCTCGAGCTCGAGGCGCTCTGGCACGTCGAGCCCGGCCACAGCTCGGAGCCGGAGACGCTCTACCTCGGCGGCGCTCCGGGCGTGCTCTTCCGCTCCGGCGACTCCGGGAGCACCTGGGAGTCCGTCGCCGGACTCAACGCGCACCCGACCCGCGAGCGCTGGATGCCGGGCGCGGGCGGCATGTGCTGCCACTCGATCCAGGTCGATCCGTCCTCGCCGGCCCGGCTGTACGCCGCGATCTCGGCCGCCGGCGCGTTCCGCTCCGACGACGCCGGCGAGAGCTGGCGGCCGATCAACGCCGGCGTGGCGGCAGACTTCCTCCCCGACCCCTACCCGGAGGTCGGGCAGTGCGTGCACAAGCTGCTCCTCCACCCCGCGCGCCCGGACCGGCTGTGGCAGCAGAACCACTGCGGCGTCTATCGCTCCGACGACCGCGGAGAGACCTGGGAACGCCTCGACGGCAACGGCCTGCCGAGCGCGTTCGGCTTCGGGATCGCACTCGACCCGGCCGACCCGGACGTGGCCTACGTCGTGCCCGAGGAGAGCGGCGAGAACCGCGTCACCGTCGGCGGCCGGCTCGGCGTCTACCGGACGACCGACGGCGGAGCCTCGTGGCAGCTCCACGCCGACGGCCTCCCAGAGCAGGCATGGAGCGTGGTGCTGCGCGAGGGGATGACCTGGGACGAGCGCGGGCCGGTGCTCGGAACGCAGGCCGGCTCGGTGTGGGCGCTCGAGGACGGCCGCTGGGCGGAGGTCGCACACGACCTGCCGCCGGTCCTCTCGGTCGAGCTCGCCACCGTCTGAACCGATGGCGACGATCCGCCTGCCGGCGATCCTCGCGCGCGAGGCAGGCGGCCGCTCCGAGTTCGAGACGCAGGCGGCAACGCTGCGGGACGCGCTGCACGAGCTGCCGATCGTGAGCCTCCTCTTCGACGAGGGCGGCGAGCTGCGGCGGCTCGTCAACGTCTACGTGGACGGCCGTGACGCGCGCGACGAGCTCGACTTGCCGCTCGCCGCGACTGCGGCCGTGCGCGTGGTGGCGGCGGTCGCGGGCGGCTCCCGCAGCGTCCGTCCACTGCGACTTCTATGCTCTGTTGATGGGCCTTGACTTTCTCCGTCGCGGCGTCGCCGAGTTCGTCGGCACGTTCGCACTGATCTTCATCGCCGCCGGCGCCACGATCTACGGCGACCTCGTCGGTCTCGCGCTCGCCAGCGGACTCGTGATCGCCGTGATGGTCTCCTCGGTCGGCCACATCTCGGGCGGCCACTTCAACCCCGCGGTGACGCTCGGCTTCCTCGTCACACGCCGCATCTCACCGCCCCACGCCGTCCTCTACTGGATCGTGCAGTTCGGTGGAGCGGCGCTCGCGGCGCTGCTGCTTGAAGTGGGTGCTGCCGACGGGCGCGGCGACCAACCTCGGCGCGCCCAGCCTGAACAGCGCGGTCGACGCCGGCAAGGGCGTGACGATCGAAGCCGTGCTGACGTTCTTCCTCGTCTGGGTCGTCTTCGCGACCATGGCCGACGAGCGCGGGACGTTCAAGCAGATCGCCGGGCTTGCGATCGGCCTCACGATCACGTTCGGCACGCTGATGGCGGCCGGCCTCACCGGCGCCGCGATGAACCCTGCACGCGCGTTCGGGCCGGAGCTCGTCAGCAATGACTGGACGGACTTCTGGGTGTGGTACGTCGGGCCCTTCGCGGGAGGCGTGATCGCCGCTGTGGTGTACGAGGTGCTGTACCTGCGGCCTCGGAGCCGGACGAACCGGCCGAGACGGCCGTGGACGAGCCCGCCGCCGGAACTGCCGCACTCGACTAGCGCTTGCGCTAGGTTCCTCGCGCGATGCTGTTCGCTCTCTCGACGGAGTCCGAGATTGCGCTCGCCGTCATGGGAGCGATCTTCATCGTCTTCTCGCTCGTGTCCTCGTTCGTGCTGCCGCGGAAGAACCCGGACTTCCCCGGACGGAAGTGGCGCAACGCCTACGTCGTCCTCTGCATCGGCCTCTTTCTCGCGATGATGTCCACCGTCATGGTCTTCGGCAAGGAGGACGAGGAGGCCCACGCAGAGGAGACCGCGGCAGCTCACCCTGGCGAGACCTCGTCGACCGAGACGGTGCCTGGCGAAACGACCACGACCACGACTGAGACGAAACGGGCGCCGGGCCCGTACGACAACGGCGACGCGACAGCAGGCAAGGTCGTGTTCGTGAACTCGTGCGGCGTCTGCCACGTCCTGGAAGCTGCGGGCTCGACCGGCACGGTAGGCCCGAACCTCGACGAGAAGAAGCCGGACGAGACGCTGATCATCGACCGCGTCGTCAACGGCAAGGGCGCGATGCCGGCGTTCAAGGGCCAGCTGACCGACAAGCAGATCGCAGACGTCGTCGCGTTCGTCCACGTCTCGACGCAGGGCTGACTCGCCCGTCGGGCGCGGAGGGCTTCGATACCATCAACGAGCCCCGGAGAAGTGGCCGAGTGGCTGAAGGCGGCGCCCTGCTAAGGCGTTATGGGGGTCTAAACCTCCATCGAGGGTTCGAATCCCTCCTTCTCCGCTTCACGACGCACCCGAATGGGTGCGTCTGAGCAGTTCTTCCGTCGCCGCAGAGGCGCCGCCTGATGGCGGCACGACCGAGACCCGAGCCGAGGCCGTGATCATCCCCAGCAGCGCAGTCTCGTGAGACACCGGGTGGCGAGTTGACGACAGCGAGCTCCAGCGCAGCCGCGGACGGCGGGCAGGAGTCGAACGAGGGGACGCGCCGGCCGTGGGAGCTCGTCGTCCTGATGGGGATCCTCGTGCTTGCTGCCTGGCTGCGCTTGCGCGAGCTCGACCTCGTCGAGTTCAAACAGGACGAGGCGGACGCCGTCAACCTCGCGCGACTGCTCATCGACGGCCATCTGCAGACGGTCGGGCTGACATCGAGCGTCGGGGCCCGCAACCCTCCCCTCTTCGTCTACCTGACGGCGATTCCCCTGGCCTTGCGGGACGACCCGCTTGCCGCCACGGCATTCGTAGGCGTGCTTGCCGTCGTCGCCGTCGCCCTCACGTACGTCGTCCTGCGATCCCGGTTCGGAGCGCTCGCGGCGCTCGCCGCGGCGGCGCTCTTTGCGACCGCGCCCTGGGCGGTCCTCTACGGGCGCAAGATCTGGGCCCAGGACCTCCTCCCCGTGTTCACGGTGTCGCTCCTCTGGAGCCTGTTCCTCGTGCTCGAACGGCCACGCAGCCGCGTCGTGCTATTCGTCCCTGTCCTCCTCTGCCTCACGTTCCAGCTCAATTTCTCGGCGATCGCCCTCGTCGTTCCCGCCGTCGCCGTGCTGGCATACCGGACACGCGAGGTGCACTGGCGCGCGTTCGCCGCCGGCATCGGGGTATCGGTCCTGCTGCTGGCGCCGTGGCTTTCCTACGAGGCGAGGCACGGGTTCGGGGATGTCGTCACGCTCGTGACGGAAGGACGGGGAGACGGCGGCTCGGCGGTTCCAGGGGCGGGGTCGATCGAGGCCGTCCGCGAGACCACGCGCCTCATCGGCGCCACGAACTGGGACTACGTCGTCGGCACCAGCCGTGCGCTCTTTGTCACCGATGCCGGTGCAGCGTGGACGCTTGGGAAAGCGGCGAGCCTGCTCGCGATAGGTCTCCTCGGCGTCGGCCTCGTCACCTCCACGGTGCGCATCGTCCGGGGCGCCCGCCGGCGCCGACGCTGGCCGTGGGTCGAGCTCGACGCCGACGGCGGACGGCGCGCCCTCCTGCTCGTGTGGCTCGCTGGCGTCTGGCTCTCGTACGCGACGTCCGCGACCGACCGCGTCTTCCCCCATTACCTGATCGTCACCTACCCGGTTTCCTTCGCCGTGCAGGCGGTGGGTCTCGCGGACGTCGTCGCGGCCGCGCGGGGCGGGCTCCGCCGCGTCGCCACGGTCGGAGCCGTCGCCGCGCTGGCGGCTGTGGTGGCGGCATATGTCGCATTCACGCTCTCGTTCCACCGCTTCCTCGAAAAGCGGGGCGGGGCGGCAGGCGATTACGGGGTCGTGTACCGGGACAAGGCCGCGCTCGCCCGGGTCGTGCGCGAGCGCGGGCTTCGCGTCGCCGAGGAGCCGGTGCTCGACTTCCTCGTCACGGGAGAGATGGAGGCGCCACCCGGGTCGCAACCGCTCGTGACCGTGGGCGACCGCCTCGACGGGGAGCCCCTCCCGTGCGACGGCGAGCTTCTCTCCTTCGGCCTGCTCGCGACATGCCTGCCTCCGGCTCAGCCGTGAGGACGAGCCTTCAGACCTCCGCGGCACGCACCTCGTTCACCTTGCGGGATCGGCCGTCGGACAATTGCCGGTCGATCGAGCGTTGATCCATTCATCCGCCGGAGCGGTGGGCTCGGTTTCGAGGGGACTCTGCGGCACGAGTTCACGCGGGCGCCCGAGCCACCAGGAATCGTTGCGCCAAAGAAGTTCGGTGAGTAGCTCTGCGTAGAGATGGCCACGGTTCGGCTCACCGAAGCCGAACACGAGCTCGGCTCCGAGCACCGCGTTTGCCATTGCTCGTCCCTTGATCAGGTTGCGGTAGTCGTTGCGCGACACCTCGCCGGCGTGGGCCTCCAACGCCTTCGTGATCTCATCCAGGCGGTTCTCGTCGAAGGGGACGAATAGGGATGGGCAAGGCAGAGCGGCCCATAGGCCCCACATCCACCAGATCGGAGGGTTCGGCCGATTCCGCAGCGCTTCGTGAACGCCGCGGGCAACAACCTCATGGCCGTGATGGCGGTCGCCGAACCACGGCGAGACCACGAGGCTTGGTTGGTGCTCCTCAAGGGCGCGCTCAACCTCCGCCCGGATACGCCTCTCAGCCAGGGTGAGATCGTCGGTGCGCGATATTCCGATCGAAGGTTTTGCTGTGTCAAGTACAAAACCGGCTTGCCTGGAAGCATCGACAAGCTCCGCGCGGCGTCGCTTCGTCTGCTCCTCGCGGCCTAGGCTAATCGCGAGGTTGACGATGCGAAAGCCAGCCTGGTCTCGAAGGGCCATGAGCGTCGCTGGGGCGCCGATCAACTCGTCATCAGGATGCGGGGAGACGTGAAGCGCTACCGGCTGATCGACTCCCGCAGGCACGCCGGGCAGGCTAGACGAGCGCCATGACGAGGAACAGGACCCAGACCGCTCCGAGGACAGCCGGAACCACCGTCACATACACAGCCGTCGAACTCACGCCTGCCGGTCGGCCCTCGTAGGTGGCATCGAATTCGGGCAGGAACTGCCGCGCGCGCTCCTGCAGATACGCGACGATCCTCCGTTGGCGACGAACGACATAAACCCATGTAGCGGTCAGTAGCAATCCAGCTACCGCGAGAACTGCCGCCGCCAACCTCTCATCGGCCGCGAGCAGCTCTGCCTCGGCGACGAAAAGGAGTGACTGGGCAAGCAGGTAGAAGTTCTGGCGCTCGGTGAGGACGATGTCCTCGTGCAGCCGATGTGCCCACAGCCTCGACCTCGCCGCGTCATCGTAGGCGGTGCCGTCGCGCCCTAGCCCCGACATCGCACACCAATCCTCATGGCTGTTTCTAACAGACGCGCGCTCAGCGAGCGATCCTCACACGCGTCGGTGAACGTCAGCTCGTGAGCCCTGAGCCGTTGAAGACCGACTTGTGGTGCCCTCCGCGGCTGGTAGGCCGGGGGCGATCCGACCTAGAGAAGCACGGGGCCTGAACGTTCCTGGATGCCGCCGGCATGAAGAGTCGGTGGGCCGGCTCAGCGGAGTTCTGCTTGCTTGGTGGCCGCCATGAGACAGGCCGCTCGACGGTGCGGCTCGGCATGTCCAGTCCTCCCCTCGGACGACCACATACCGCAGCGTCCTCGATCGATCGCCCATCTCGTGACCTCAGTCGAGAGCGCAGGAACCCCGTACTCTGCGAGGCGCTCGTCCGCGAGTGTCCAGCGAGCCGAGTCGTCGCCGAGAGCACCCGCGAGCTCGGCCACATCAACCTCGGGCAGGCCCTCGAACGCCGCGGAAGACTTGACGAGGTCACGGCGGGGTCGCCGCACGTGGCCCACCAGGGTCGGCGCTATGCGCTGCGAGCGACAGGTGAGATAGTCGCCCGTGGATGCGCTGGCTTCTCGTCTCCCTCGCAGTAGTTGCAGCTGGACTTGCGTCTCTCACGCCGCTCTACGGCAAGGACGTCGCTTCGCCGACGTTCGCGGACGTTGCTCCGATTTTCAACCGCAAGTGCACCGGCTGCCATATGAAGGGTGGGATCGCGCCCTTCTCGCTCACGAGCCCGAATGAGGCGCGGACACACGCGCAGTTGATCAAGGTCATGACGCAGACCGCCGCAATGCCACCCTGGCCACCCGCGCGCGACTCGTCGCCGTTCGTCGGCCAGAGCAACCGGCAGTTGACCGCCCCGGAGAAGAATCTCCTTGCGCGCTGGGTCGCGGGCGGCGCGCGCATCGGGCCGCGCGTGGCCCTGCCGCCGGCAGCGCCTGCCCCGAAGGGACTCGTCTTTGAACCGCGCACCGCGTACATGCCGCACCCGGCGGTCGGGCTCGACGACTACCACTGCACCCTGCTCGACCCGCGGCTCACGCAGGGACGGATGGTCACGGCCGCGCACGTTCTGCCCGGCCGGCCCGACATCGTGCACCACGTGATCCTGTACGAGATGAACGGGACGGCCGTTCCGGCGGCGCGCGCCATGGACAAGGCAACCGGCGGGAAGGGCTGGACGTGCTTCGGAGGGCCGGGGGTCGGCGAGGACTCGATCGACCACGGGCGCTGGCTCGGTGTCTGGGTGCCCGGCAAGACGAACGATGCTTTCCCGCCCGGTACCGGGATGAATTTCCCCAAGGGTGCCGCGATCGTCGTCCAGATCCACTACAACCTGAGCCACCGCGCTCGCCCCGATCGGACACGCGTGTCGCTCGAGTTTGCGCCGGCCGGTGCGAAGGTGAAGGCGCTCGAGACGAAGCAATACTTCGCCCCGATCGAGGTCCCGTGTCCGGCTGGCGCGAAGGGCCCGCTCTGCAACCGTGCGGCCGCGATCAGAGAGCTCCGGAAGGCATACGGGGCAGACGCAGCGTCCACGCCCGATGGCTTGCTGCTGTTCTGCGGCAAGTCCCTGCCGTCCGCGGCAGGCTCGACGACGACCTGCGACCGCCAACTCGACGGCGCGACGACGATCTACGCGGTCGCGGGTCACATGCACGTCCGTGGAGTCGACATCCGGGTGGAGCTGAACCCGGGGCGTCCAGGGGGAGCGACGCTCCTGCACATCCCCGCCTGGAACTTCCACTGGCAAGACTTCTACACCCTGAAGGAGCCGATTCGTGCTGCCGCGGGCAGCATCGTGCGCGTCACCTGCACGTACGACAACTCGCTTTCGAAGCAGCCGGTGATCGGCGGCAGGCCGCTCGCGCCGCGCTACGTCCTTTGGGGCGAGGGTACGACGGACGAGATGTGCCTCGGCGTCCTCCAAACCGGCGTTACCCCGCAACGCTGATCACAAGACGACGGGCGCTTGCTTCGCGAGCCCGAGACTCTCTTGTTCGTTACTTTCCGTTTGGGCACAAACAGCGATCTTGTGCCAAACCTCCAGGACTCGCCCCGGATCGGCTGGTATTCGGACGCCGTCGACCAACTGCGTGGAGATGCCAGATCCTAGTAGCGAAGCGGGTTAGCCAGAGCGCCACCCGCGGGCGCTCTGGCTCGACAAGCTGGGGGTCGCTTGGTTCGAGCCCAGCACCGCCCATCCCGGTGCTGTCCTGATGCTCGCCGCTTCCACGGCCAACCAGTCGGCCGGGCCGAGCGCCGGACCTCTCAGCGGAAGCCAGTAAGGTCGAGACCGCCCTCGGAGTCGCGGTTCCACGCATCGCCGCCGATCAAGGCGCCGTCGCATCGCCAGATCACCGCCCGGCGCTGCGGGTCTTCCGCGGGTTGGCGGGCGCCATCCTCGCCGCAGGAGTCCCCCCGTTCGAGTCGCGCGATTGCAGCGTAAGCGTGTGCGTTGACGGTCGGCGGCCCTTGTCGCTTGACGTGTTCGGCCGTCCCTGACGAGGATTGCTCTCGTGCGGCCTCTGACGGTTCTGGGCTTGCTCCTTCTGGTCATGGCGGCCGGGTGTTCCGGTGAGTCCGGGTCTGACCGAGACGCTTCGGGTGGAGCGGTGTCCGAGACGACGAGCGTTTCGAGCGCCCCGAGTGAGCGTTACATCTCGCAGGCCGATCTCGGGGACGCATGGCCGCTCACGGTTCCCGGCGGGATACTCCGCTGCGAGGGGCCCGGAGCCGTCTCGTTCATGAGCGACGAGGGCATCGTCTACGCGGTCAACGGCACAGCGGTGGCGTGGTCTCGAACGAACAATCTCGCCTGGAGTGACATCGACCTGATCTCGGCCCCCGACCCGAACGTCGCGGGTCGGAAGATCAGCCGCGGACCGCTCATCAACGACGGCCTCGCCCTTTGCTGACGGCTCGTGAGCGCGGGCGTGCAGAGTCCTGCGCGACATCGGGACGACGGCGAGCCCTGCTCAGAAGGTGCGGCTGGTCAACGCCTTCAAGCAGGTGGTACAGCCCCGATGGCAAAGCCGCGTCGGCCCAGGAATCGGGCAGTTAGGGACGGCGGTACCCTGTCAATCCGCGGAGGGGTGGCAGAGCGGTCGAATGCGGCGGTCTCGAAAACCGTTTCGGGCGGTTCCGTCCGACGAGGGTTCAAATCCCTCCCCCTCCGCTCACCGTGCCGAGTCCCGCGTCGTTGAGCGGGATCTCGGCGTTCTCATTACTCGCGTGCGAAGGCCGAGCGAGGAGTTGGATGGCTTGTCTAAGCGGCCGGTGAAGAGACCTTGACAGTCACTTCACTCTCGCGCAGCACGGGTCGAGTGAAGCTTCGTATTCGGTTCTCAGCCATCGCGAGTAAGGCGCTCGTCTGATCGCTGCGCGTGGCCAGCTCGATGTATCCGGCCGTTCAGCAGTGAAGTCGAAGAGCTCGCCCACCGCCAGTCCGAGGCGCGCTGCAGGATGAGGAGCGAGCGTATCTCGCTACGCACGGCATCGACGGGTTCGTGTTCATGACCGCATCGTCGCTCGTCGCCGACGCGCCGACATCGGCGGCGCCGCCGATCGCTTCCGGAAAAAGCGCGCTCGACAAGCGAGCGCTCGACACCGAGAACTCAGCCGAGTACACGCAGCTTGGCGGGGTCGCCCGAGAGCCAGCGGGTCATGAGCCGCCCGACGGTGCCGTCCGCGGTCAGGGCATCGAGTGCGCCGTTCAGTGGGCCGAGCAGCTTGCTCCCCTTCCCCACGACGATCCCGTATCGCTCGCCCGTTGCGATCCTGCCCGCGAACGAGCCGTAGCGGTCGGGCGCCGCCTGCTGCTCGGCGCCCAGGATCGGCGCGTCGTAGACCGCGGCGTCGCAACGTCCCGAGCGAAGCAGGTCGAAGAGCACGGTCGGCGTCTTCACGAGCCGCGGCTTCTTCGCCGGCTTGATCCGGTCGACGATGTACTGCGCTCCCGTGGTGGCTCGCTCGCTGCAGAGCTGTAGCTTCGCGAGGCTTCCGAGCGAGGTGGGCACGGGCTCAACGCCCTTGCGCAGCAGCACGCCCTGGTCAGCGACCATGTACGGAGCGGTGAACGAGACGTGAGCGCTTCGCGCCGGCGTGATCGTGACGGCGGCAATCGCGAAATCCCACGGCTTCGGCCCGGTCGAGACGAGGTTGGAGAACAGCGGCTCATTGACGAAGTGCACGGTCTTCACGCCGAGCCGCGCCGCGATCGCTCGTGCGAGCTCGGGCTCGAGGCCCTTGCTGAAGACGACCTTCGTGCCCTGTACCGAGCCGGCCTGCAGGCCCGGGCTCGGGAGGCTCAGCGCGACGGTGAGCTCGCCCGGCACCTTCGTCGGCGGCGCCGCGGCGAAGGACGAGCCGGCGAGCGCGAGGCCCACGACGACCGCGGCGAGGGCGAACGCCCTCATTGCGACGACCCCAGCACGGTCACCGGCGTGCCCACGGGGATCCGGTCGTAGAGCCACTTCATGTCGCCCGGAGGAACGCGCACGCAGCCGTGTGAGGCTGCGATCGGCGGGACGTCGGGATACTCGTGGAACGCCACGCCGCCGATGAAGTAGCTCGCCCAGGGGAGCCACACCTCGTACGGCACCGACCAGTCCCTCGTGTACTTACGCTCGATCCGGTAGGAGCCGGTCGGCGTCTCGTACCCGGGCTTGCCCGACGAGACATGGAGGACGCGCACGACCTTGCTGTCGACGATGAAGAGCGTGAGCTGCCGGTCGAGCAGCACTTCGACGCGGGTGCCGCCCGGCCCGCTCGTGCGCGGCGTGGGCCTCGTCGCCGACGCGAGCGCCGCCGTCGTCTGAGGGCCGACGTCGCCGTCACGCGCGAGCCCCTCCCATTTCTGGAAGGCCATCACCGCGTTGAACGTCGCATCGTCCTCCCGTCCGTCGTCCTCGGACGGGTCGAGGTAGCCCAGCTCGGCAAGCTTGTGCTCGACCTCGGCCGTCGAGGCCGTCGGTGGACCCGTCGACGACGGCGGGGCCACCGGGGTCGGGCTCTGGGGCGCGGCGATCGACTCCAACGTGGCCGGCTTCGTGAGGTCGACCCCGGGGAAGAGGCCGAGGGGTACGCCGCCTTTCACGAGCACCTTGGCCGATTTGACGCCGGGCGCGGCGGTGACGGTGAGCACGAGCTGCGCGAGGCGCGCCGAGAGGCTGTCGGCCTTCGTCCCGGAGGCGAACCTCTCGCCGAGATCGACAGTGGCGACACCGCGCACCACGGTCACGCTCCGGACGGGGACGCCGGCGGGCACCTGCGAGCGGATGCCCTGCTTCCTCTCCTCGGGAGATGGCCCGGCGAGGAGCGCGTTCACGGCCGCCTCGGCGTCGGCACCGTCGCGCGTGACCGCAACCGCCTGCTCGCCCTGGAGGAAGTACACATCGACGGTCGAGGCCGTTCCCGCCGACGCGCCGGAGGCGCTGATGACCGCAAGCACAACCGCCAGCACGACGACGAACCGCTCGCGACCGACACGAGGCGGCCGATTCCGGTCCCGAGCTCGGCGACTTGCAAGGTCGCGGGCTTGAGCTCTCGTAGCCATGCCCGCATCATCGCGGCTGAAACGAGCGCAGGTAAGGAAGGCCGGTCGGCTGCCTGAACCGACGGGCGAGGCTGCGGCGGCTGCTCCTGGCAGCAGGGCTTGAGCCCGCGCCGCGGCGTAGAGGGCCGACCTGGAGTTCCTCCGCCAACAACCCCACACCGAAGCTCCCATCGGCGTTTGAGCGGCGATCCGAGCGAACGATGTCCGACCAGGAGCACGAGCAAAGGCACGGAGACGCAGCCGAAGACTGCCATGACTAGCGCCTCGCGTCCGCGATCCAGCGACGAGCTCGTGACCCGCGGCGGCGGTCGCGAGCGATAATCGCCGACGTGGGCCTCTTGCTCCGCGCCGGCCGCTGGGACCGCGTGACGCCTGCCAGTGCCGGCTGGCGGTACCTCTCGTTCCACGTCGCGCGGCTTGCGGGGGTCGTGGAGCGTGCGACCGGTGGCGAGGAGACGGCGCTCATCCTGCTCGAGGGCGCCTGTGTGGTGGAGGCGGACGGCGCGCGGTTCGAGCTCGGGCCGCGGGCCGGCGTGTTCGAGCAGCTTCCGTGGACCCTGTACCTGCCGCGCGACACCGCCTACCGCGTCGAGGGGCAAGCCGAGCTCGCCGTCGCGAGCTGCCCGTGCGAGGCGCGGCGCGAGGCGGTGCTGCAGCGGCCGGAGGAGGTCGTCGTCGAGGTGCGCGGCGCCGGCAACGCGACGCGGCAGATCAACAACATGATCCAGCCCGGCTTTCCGGCCGAGCGGATCCTCGTGGTCGAGGTGCTGACGCCGGCCGGGAACTGGTCGAGCTATCCACCGCACAAGCACGACGAGGACCGGCCGCCCGACGAGGTCGCGCTCGAGGAGGTCTACTACTACCGCGCGCCGGCGCCGGAGGCCTTCGGCTTGCAGCGGCTCTACAGCCCCGCGCGCGGACTCGACGAGAGCTGGGCCGTGCGCGACCGCGACCTGGTCCTCGTCCCATACGGCTACCACGCGTTCTCGGCCGCACCCGGCTACGACTTCTACTACCTGAACGCACTCGCGGGCGAGCACCACTCGATGGCGAATACCGATGATCCCGGCCTCGCGTGGATCCGCTCGACCTGGCCGCAGACGCCCAAGGACCCGCGTGTCCCGCTCGTCAGCGCGTTACGATCGTCGCTCGGATGACGGGAGGCCTCCACGTCGGCGTGATCGGCGTCGGCAGGATCGGCGCGTTCCACGCAGAGACCCTGCGGGGCCTCGACGGCGTCTCGGCGCTCACGCTGACGGACGCCGACCCGGATCGCGCCGCCCGGGTCGCCCGCGATCTCGGCGCCGGGGTCGCCGAGACGCCCGA
Source organism: uncultured Actinomycetes bacterium (assembly GCA_963781435.1). GTDB lineage: Bacteria > Actinomycetota > Thermoleophilia > Gaiellales > Gaiellaceae > PALSA-600. Next base: position 19,441 of record CAWAGR010000023.1, read on the forward strand.
GGTGCTCGTCGAGCTGCCGCTCGATGCGCTCGTGATCGCGACCGGAACCCCCGCGCACGTCCCGCTCCTCCGCCTTGCGGCCGCGGCCGGCCTGCCCACGTTCTGCGAAAAGCCCGTTGCGCTCGAGCTCGCGGCGATCGACGACGCGATCGCCCATGTCGCGCGCGCGGGAATCCTTGTCCAGGTCGGCTTCCAGCGCCGGTTCGACGCGGGGTACCGGGCGGCGCGCGACGCGATCGCGACCGGGGCGCTCGGCCGGCTGCTCGTCGTCCGGGCCGCGACCCACGACCCGGCGCCGCCCCCGGAGGACTACATCGCGAACTCGGGCGGGATCTTCCGCGACCTCCAAATCCACGACTTCGACGCGATCCGCTTCGTCACCGGGGAGGAGATCGAGGAGGTGTACGCCGACGGCGCGGTGCGCGAGACGCCGTGGTTCGCGCGCCACGGCGACGTCGACACGGCCGTGGCCACGCTGCGGCTCGGAGACGGCGCACTCGGCATCATCTCGGGGACACGCCACGATCCGCGCGGGTACGACGTCCGGCTCGAGCTCTTCGGCACGGCCGACAGCGTGGCCGTCGGCGACCGCAACGCTCTCCGGTCGGTCGAGCCAGGCGGACCGCCCGCCGGCGCCGGGTACGCGAACTTCCTGGACCGCTTCGAGCCCGCCTACCGGGCCGAGCTTGCCACGTTCGTGGACACCGTCCGCAGCGGCCGCGAGAGCGCGTGCACGCTCGACGAGGCGCGGGCAGCCCTCGCAGTCGCGGTCGCCGCCGATCGCTCGCGCGTCGAGCGCCGGCCGGTCTCCACCGCCGAGGTGACTGGCGCGCAGGCTCTGATGGGTTGAGAATCGCGGGCACTCATCGATCTCGACGAAAAGGAGAGGGAGATATGAACGACGACGTGCTCGAGAAGACCGAGGAAACGCGCTTCTCGCGCCGGGGCCTGCTCGTCAAGGGCGGCCTCACCGCCGCCGGCCTGACGGCGCTCGGCTCGCCCGCGACCGCCGCGTTCGGAGCGATGCGGGCCGACCCGATCAGGCTCGCGGTCGTCACCCACGGCGACACCGGCTCGTTCTGGTCGGTGTTCAAGAAGGGCGTCGACCAGGCGACGAACGACCTCAAGGCCCGCGGCATCACGACCACGCAGGTCTACGCGAACAACGACGTCGCGAAGCAGGTCGCAGGCCTCAACGCGGCGATCGCGGCGAACGCGCACGTGATCGCGACCTCGGTGCCGAACGCGAGCGCGCTGAAGGGATCGCTTCAGCGGGCGTCGCAGAAGAACATCGAGATCATCACCGTCAATTCCGGCCTGGGTGCCTTCGACGCGTTTCCGCACTACATGGTTCACGTCGGACAGACCGAGGACGTCGCGGGCCAGGGCGCCGGGAAGCAGTTCAAGTCCGCCGGCGCGAAGAAGGTGCTGGTCGTCATCCACGAGGCCTCGAACTCGGGACTGCAGCAACGGGCGGACGGCGTGAAGAAGATCCTCGGCTCGGGGGGCGTCCAGGTCCTGACGATCCCGAACGCCAAGTCCGACATCCCGGGCACGAAGGCGAAGGTGCAGGCGGCGATGAAAGCCAACAAGTCGCTCGACGGCTTTCTGGGCCTCGACCCGGACGTGACGATCCCGTGCCTCGACGTGCTGCCGAAGGGCACCAAGGCGGGCACCTTCGACGTCGGCGGTGCGATCAAGGAGATCGAGGCCGGCCGGATGCTGTTCGCGATCGACCAGCAGCAGTACCTCCAGGGTTACCTGCCGGTCGTCTTCGCAGTGCTCTACGTGACGAACCTGAACACGGTCGGGAACGGTCAGCCTGTGCTGACCGGGCCCGGGATCATCAACAAGGCAAACGCGGCCCAGGTGGCGAAGCTCGCCTCCGAGGGCACCCGCTAGGGACGAAGGAGCGCCGGGGCGGGCGGTACCACCCGCCCCGGCCTGAGAGGAGGCCACCATCGCCGAGCCGGCAGCAGCCACTGCACCGCCCGCCCAGCAGGACGAGCGGGTGACTCGCGTCAGCCCGCTCTCGAAGCTGCTCGCGCGGCCCGACATCGGCGCGATGATCGGCGCCGTCGTTGTCTGGCTCGTGTTCGGCTACTACGCACGCGCCGTCGACTGGATCAGCGACCCGGGAATCGCATCCGGGTGGACCGACCAGGCGGCGCAGTACGGGATCGTGGCGGTGCCGGTCGCGCTGCTGATGATCGGGGGTGAGTTCGACCTCTCCGCCGGCGTGATGATCGGCAGCTCGGGCCTCCTGCTCGGCTACCTCGCGACCGAGGTGGACATGAACATCTGGCCGTCGATCGCGCTCGTGCTGCTCTTCGGCGTCGCGGTCGGCTTGCTCAACGGGTTCACCGTCGTGAAGACGAGACTGCCGAGCTTCATCGTCACGCTGGCGACGTTCTTCGTGCTGCAGGGCGTGAACGCGGCACTCACGCTGAAGCTGACAGGGACGACCGCAATCGAGAACATCGACCTGGCCGGCGGATTCGACTCGGCACACCGCTTCTTCGCCTCCGACCTGACCCACTACGCGTTCAAGACGAAGGTGCTGTGGTGGATCGTGATCACGATCCTCGGCGCCTGGCTGCTCGCCAAGACGCGCTTCGGCAACTGGATCTACAGCGCCGGCGGCGAGCCGACCGCGGCCCGCAACGTCGGCGTGCCCGTCGCACGGACGAAGGTCCTGCTGTTCGTGATGACGTCGTGCACGGCGTCGCTCATGGGCATCATCGAGGCGCTCGAGCTGCGCTCCATGCAGTCGAAGGAGGGCATCGGACTCGAGTTCATCTTCATCATCTGCGCCGTGGTCGGCGGCTGCCTGCTGACGGGGGGCTACGGCTCGGTGATCGGCACCTTCTTCGGTGCGTGCATCCTCGGGATGGTGCAGCTCGGGATCATCTACTCGCAGTGGGACAGCAACTGGACGTACACGTTCCAGGGCGCGATCCTCTTCGCCGCCGTGCTGCTGAACACGGTGATCCGCAACCGCGCGCAGAGAGCCCGATGAACACGAAGCCGCACCTGCTCGAGGTCGACGGGATCTGCAAGTACTACGGCAACGTCGTCGCGCTCAAGGACATCACGACGTACGTGAACGCCGGCGAGGTGACGTGCATCCTCGGCGACAACGGCGCCGGCAAGTCGACGTTGATCAAGATCCTCTCCGGCGTCCACGGCCCCGACGAAGGTCAGCTCCGAATCGAGGGCGAGGCGGTCGAGTTCGCGTCGCCGCGCGACGCGCGCGCGGCCGGGATCGCGACCGTCTACCAGGATCTGGCGCTGGTGCCGCTGATGTCGATCTGGCGGAACTTCTTCCTCGGCGCCGAGCCGTGCAAGAAGCTCGGGCCCTTCAAGTGGCTCGACGCGGCCTCGGCGAGAAGGATCGTGCGCACCGAGCTGCACGAGATGGGCATCGACATCCGCGACCCCGACCAGCCGGTCGGGACGCTTTCGGGGGGCGAGCGGCAGTCGGTCGCGATCGCACGGGCCGTCTACTTCGGTGCGCGCGTGCTGATCCTCGACGAGCCCACCTCGGCCCTCGGCGTGAAGCAGGCGGGCGTCGTGCTCAGGTACATCCTGCAGGCGCGAGACCGCGGGATCGCCGTGATCTTCATCACCCACAACCCGCACCACGCATACCCCGTCGGCGACCGCTTTGTGATCCTGAACCGCGGCCAGAGCCTCGGTGCGTTCGAGAAGTCCGAGATCGACGGGCAGGAGCTCGTGCGGCTGATGGCCGGGGGCCGCGAGCTCGCCGAGCTCGAGCACGAGCTTCGCGCGCTCGGGGCCGAGGTCTGAGTGGGCGCAGTGCGGCTGACGGCGGCGCAGGCGCTCGTCCGTTTCCTTGCGGCGCAGCACGTCGAGCGCGACGGCGTGGAGCAGCCCTTCTTCGGCGGCGTTCTCGGGATCTTCGGCCACGGCAACGTCGCCGGGATCGGCGAGGCGCTCTACGAGAGCCCGGAGCTGCTCTCGTTCCACCAGGCGCACAACGAGCAGGGCATGGTGCACACGGCTGCCGGCTACGCCCGGATGCGCAACCGGCTGGGCACGCTCGCCTGCACGACCTCGATCGGCCCGGGCGCAACGAACATGATCACCGGCGCGGCGCTCGCGACCGTGAACCGTCTGCCGGTGCTGCTGCTGCCCGGCGACGTGTTCGCGTCGCGGCGGCCCGACCCGGTGCTGCAGCAGCTCGAGGTTCCGTGGGCGGGCGACGTCTCGGTAAACGACTGCTTCCGCCCGGTCTCGCGCTACTTCGACCGAATCTGGCGGCCCGAGCAGATCGTGCCGGCGGCGCTGCAGGCGATGCGCGTGCTCGTGAACCAGGCCGAGACCGGCGCCGTCACGCTCGCGCTGCCGCAGGACGTGCAGGCGGAGGCGTTCGAGGTGCCGGCGGGCTTCCTCCGCAAGCGCGTCTGGTCGATTCCGAGGCCGGTGCCCGACGAGGCGGCGCTCGCACGCGCGGTGGAGCTGATCCGGCGCTCGCGGCGGCCGCTGCTCGTCGCCGGCGGCGGCGTCGTCTACTCGGAGGCGGCTGACGCGTTGCGCGCACTCTGCGACGCGACGGGGATCCCGGTCGGCGAGACGCAGGCCGGCAAGGGATCGCTGCCGTACGACCACTCCTCCGCGCTCGGCGCGATCGGCGTCACGGGGACCTTCGCCGCGAACCGCGTCGCCGCCGAGGCGGATCTCGTGATCGGCGTCGGCACGCGCTGGTCGGACTTCACGACCGCGTCGAAGACCGCGTTCCGGGACCCGCATGTGCGCTTCGTCAACGTCAACGTCGCCGACTTCGACGCTGCGAAGCACGCGGGTGTCGCGGTCGTCGGCGACGCCCGCACGACGCTCGAGCGACTCGGCGAGTTGCTCGCCGGCTGGTCGGTGGACGACGCGTACCGCAGCCGGGCCGCGGAGCTCGCGCGCGAGTGGGACGACGAGGTGACGCGGCTCTACTCGCTCGAGCGCGACCCGCCCGCCCAGAGCGCCGTGATCGGCGCGGTCAACGACGCCGCCGGGCCACGGGACGTCGTCGTCTGCGCCGCAGGGTCTATGCCCGGCGACCTGCACAAGCTCTGGCGCACGCGCGACCCGAAGGGCTACCACGTCGAGTACGGCTACTCGTGCATGGGCTACGAGATCGCGGGCGGCCTCGGCGTGAAGCTCGCGGCGCCCGAGCGCGAGGTCTACGTGCTCGTCGGCGACGGCTCGTACCTGATGCTCTCGGCCGAGCTCGTGACCGCGGTCGAGCTCGGAATCAAGCTGACGATCGTGCTCGTCGACAGCCACGGTTACAAGTCGATCGGCAGCCTCTCCCGCTCGCTCGGAACCGAGGGGTTCGGTACGCAGCGTGAACTCGCCCTCGATCTCGCCGCGAACGCCGAGTCGCTCGGCGCGCACGTCATCCGCGCGCGGACGCTCGACGACCTCCGCGCCGCCCTCGCCGCCGCGCGCGACGAGACGCGGACGACGGTGATCACCGTCGAGGTCGACCGGGACGAGGCGGTGCCGGGCTACGAGAGCTGGTGGGACGTCGCCGTCGCGGAGGTCTCGGAGCTCGCATCGGTCAGCGTCGCGCGCGAGGCTTACGAGACCGCGCGCCGCGACGAGCGGAGCCACGTGTGATCGAGGCGGCGCTCGTTTGATCCGCGTCGCGAACGCGCCCGTGAGCTACGGCGCGTTCGAGCTCAGCGTGGGCGTGCTGCCGAACGTGCCGGGGCCCGAGCAGGTACTGGACGCGATCGCCGCCGCCGGCTATGCGGGCACGGAGCTCGGGCCGCTCGGCTACCTCGGCGACGTGAAGACCCTGCGCGGGCGCCTCGACTCGAGGCGGCTCGAGCTCGTCGCCGCGTTTGTCGAGCTGCGGTTCGGCGAGGACGAGCTCGACGTCCTCGACACGACACTCGACCTGGTCGCATCCTTCGGCGCGCGGCCGGTGCTCTGCGACAAGGGCCCACGTGACGGCGACGTCGACCTCGGCGCGGTCGCGCGGGCGGTCGAGCGCTCGCGCGGACGCGGGCTCGATCCGGTCTTCCACCACCACATGGGCACGCGCGTGCAAACGCCGGCCGAGATCGAGCGGCTGCTCGACGGCACCGACGTCGCGCTCCTCGTCGACAGCGGGCACCTGACCGCGGCGGGCGGCGATCCGGTCCAGGCGCTGCGCGACTGGCGCGACCGCGTGCAGCACGTCCATCTGAAGGACGTGCGGCTCGACGTCATGCGCAGTGCGCGCAACTGGCCCGAGGCCTGGCGTACGGGCGCGTTCTGCGAACTCGGCACCGGCGATGCCGACCTCGACGGGTTCCTCGCCGAGCTCGACGGCTACGCGGGTTGGCTCGTGGTCGAGCAGGATTGGGTCCCCGGCCCGGACGACGATCCGGCGCCGCAGTTCGAGGCGCAGTTGCGGAACCGCCGCTGGCTCGCCGAGCATGCCGGGATCTGAGTGCTGGCTTTGGGGGATCCGTTCGTGCCGATCAAGCACGACGGCGTGATCTACCTCCGCCCCGCGATCGGCTGACGCGTCAATCGCCCGATCAGTCACCGCGGGGGGCTGGCGTCGCATTGGCATCGGTCTACCACTTAGGCTGCGCACGGATCTCGATTTGCCGCTGCCGTGGTCGTAGACGATTGTCAGCTCATCGGGTCAGCGGAAGTGCGGTGTCCTGGGGAGCGCGTTGACTTGAGTGGGGCTGAAGAGCCGGCGCCGGTGGTCAATCAAGAAGGGAAGTGCATCGTGACCCTCACGCAGTACTACACGGCGACCACCCTCGACGGCTTCATCGCCGACCCCGACAACTCGCTGGACTGGCTGTTCACCCGCAAGCGCGAGGACGACGGGCCGCTGAACTACGGCGAGTTCATCGCCGACGTCGGTGCGATGGCGATGGGGTCGACTACATACGAATGGATCCTCAACCACGAGTTCGCGGACAAGGATCCGGCGGAGTGGAAGTGGCCGTACGACATCCCGTGCTGGGTCTTCACGCACCGGAAGCTGCCGGTCGTACGCGACTCGGGAATCGAGTTCACCAGCGCAGACATCGCAACTGTGCACAAGGAGATGGTCGGCGCCGCTGGGGACCGGAACGTCTGGATCGTCGGCGGAGGCGACCTGGCCGGTCAGTTCGCCGACGTCGGGCTGCTCGACGAGGTCATCGTGTCGATCGCGCCGGTCACGCTGGGTGGGGGTGCGCCTCTGCTGCCCCGGCGGATCGAGCTGCGTCTGGACGAGCTGGGACGGAACGGCGACCTCGCCTGCGCAAGGTTCTCCGTCGTGCGCCCACCCGCCTGACGTCGGCACCTCTTGTCGAACCGAGTGTGAAGCGGCTCGCGGGCTTCTGTACCGCTTCGGCCAGATGGTCGATGCTCATCGAGGGCCCCGCCTTAGTTGCAGTTCGGGATCTCAAACCTCGGGCGTGCGAGGCTCGCGAGTCTGTCGCGCAGTTGGGTTGACGTGGGACCGGTGTGACTTGCTGTTTTCGGGCGGGTCGAGCTAATGGTGTGGCCCCGGGAAGATGTTGTACGCAGGGATCGACGCCTGGCCAAACAGCGAATGGTCATCGAGTCGGCCGTCTCAGGCCTCACCGTCCCTGCTGATCCCGGGACGCGACTTCTCAACAATCCTGCGCCGAGGACCGCTCACGGGTGGAGGCAAGGGCCGCCTGAAGCCGATCGAGGAAGGGGACTTGCGCTGCCTTCAGCCTTCGGCGTGCCTCATCTAGATCGAACCATTCGACGCGGTCGATCTCGGGGAATGTCTGGACGACGCCTGAATGCGGCGGCCATTCCATCTCGTAGGTGTTACTCACGGCCGTCGAGGGATCGAGGTCTCCCTCGACTGCCCACCCCAGCACGAGCTTGCCCGACTTCTGTGTGATCTGGCCAAGATCGATCAGCGGGTGGTCGGGGGCTTCCAGTCCAGTTTCTTCCGCGAACTCTCGCCGAGCCACCGCCACGAACTCCTCACCCGGCTCCCCCTCGCCCTTGGGGATCGTCCAGTGGCCGACGTCCTTCTTGACCCAGAACGGTCCGCCCTGATGGGCCAGGAGCACCTCCAAGCGACCCTCACGCCTGCGCCAGAGCAGGATCCCGGCACTCGTGCGCCCCGATTTGTCGGTCGTCACACGTACCTCCTCGCCCGGGCATCTGGGAAAGAGCGAGCCGTGAATCTACCGCCGGCCCTGTTGACACGAGTTCTCAGTGCCCCAGACGCGGAACCGGGTCAACGCACCCCACACGTCACCAGTTCGCGAGAGCCCAGAAGCACAACGTCGGCCACGCACGCGAGCCTCGCCCCCGCAGAACCTGAGGGTCAGTCGAGCCCGACGAGCTTGCGCGCCGTCGGCGGGTCGGCGATGTCGCGTCCAATCGCGTGTGCGACACCCGCGATCCACCCCACGAGCTGCTCGTTTGTCGCGAGTCTCCCCCGTTCGTCGTCGAGCCAGAGGTTGTCCTCAAGCCCGATGCGGACATGGCCGCCCATGGTGACAGCCATCGAGGTCACCAAGCGTTGGTAGCGGCCGATGCCGCCACCGGCCCAGGCGGATCCAGGGGGCATTCGATCGGCAAGGGTCGCGAGATTCAGCGGACTCGCCGCAAGCGTGCCAAGGGAGCCGAGGATCAGGTTGAAGTAGTAGGGAGGCCGAAGAACGCCGCGCTCGATGAGGTGGCGCGCATAGTCGAGCATCCCGAGGTCGAAGATCTCGAGCTCCGGCACGATTCCTCGCTCCTGCATCGTCTCGGCCAGGCGACGGATCATCTCCGGCTCGTTGACGGAGGCCTCCCGCGGGAAGTTCATCGAGCCTAGCGTCAGCGACGCCATGTCCGGCCGCAGGTCGTCGTCGAGCGCGAGCACCTGCGAGCGCTCTTCGAACGTCTTGAACGTGCGACCGCTGGTCGAGACGCAGACGATCACGTCGGGGGACCGGCTTCGAACCGCGGACACGATCTCGGCGTATACGTCGCGGCGGTAGGTCGGATTGCCCCTGCCGTCTCGCGCGTGGAGGTGCACGATCGACGCGCCGGCTCGCAGGCAGCGCTCCACGTCCTCGGCGATCTCGCGCGGTGTCTCGGGCACGTGAGGATTGTCCTTCTTGCGCGGGACCATGCCGGTGAGCGCCGCGTTGATCACGAGCGGCGGCAGGACGGTCATCGGCCCTCCACGTTCTCTTTCACGATCCTGCCGCCAGACGAGCAAGGCCGCAGCCTCCTCGCCATTGCATACGTCATCTGCACCACGGAGGGCTTCAGTCGGCCGGCTCGGGTTCGTTGAAGCGAGAGGGGTAGTAGTCGACGAGGATCTCGCGGACACACCCAAAACGAACACCGGCACGGAGCATGCGCTGAGCCAGATACCAGTCGCCGGGTAATCCCAGGTCGGCGGCATGGAGCTCGCGGGCGAAGAAACGTAAGCCGGCGTGGTACATGGCGCTTGCCCAGGTGAACTCGCCCAGACGGGGCGGGAACGCACCGATGACCACGTCCGGTCGGCCGTTCATGTGGACGGTCGTACGGCCGTAGACCACCTCGAAGCGTTCCTCACGCGCCCGGGCGAGTAGGCGTTCGACGCAGTTTGGCGCCATCGCGTCGTCGTCGTCGAAACACACCACCCAGCTTCCGGTCGCGAGTCGCATGGCCTCGTTTCGCGCCAAGGTCGATGCGACCAACCAGTGGCTGTTCGGGTCGGCGGTGAATTCCAGGCGCTGAGTGAGATTGCAGTACGTGATTCGTCGATCGCCAACCGCGCTCACTGCCTCCGCAGTGGCCTCGTCGGCGTCGTCTCCGACGACGATCACCTCGAGGTTGCTGTATGTCTGGCCCAGGATCGACGGCAGCGAGCGCTCGGCAAGCAGCTTCGCCCGCGCCCTCGTCGCGACCGTGACGGTCACCAGCGGCGTCGGCGTTGTCCAGGCTGCGTCGAAGTCCGGGGTTTCGCGCAGGCGGTACAGCCGTCGACGGTTAGCGGACTCCTCGGCGACAAGTGCGCGCAGAATGGCGCGCACTTCGCCGTTCAGCAGCGCATGCGTCTCCCTGGCGAGCACCGACGGCTCGCTAGCAGCGACCATGACCTGCTCCAGATTCGTCATCCGTAACTGCACATCGTCGAGGCGGCTGTCGAGTCGCTCGAGAGCCAGGTACGGTCCGTGGATGCGACGTCTGACGGCAGCAACCAGGCGACGGAGAAGGCTCACGCCAGGCCGGGTGCGACAGGCCGCGCGGGGACACCTTGGACGCGGGTGCCCGGATCGACGTCGTGAAGAACAACTGCCCCCGCGGCAATGACGGCACGAGCCCCGATCGAGCGCCCATTGACCACGGTGGCCCCGATACCGACGAAGACGTCTTCCCCGATTGTCGTGTTGCCGCCGATGTTTGTGCCGGGGTTCAGAACTGAGAAGGCGCCGATGTCGACGTGGTGTCCGACGAGCGCGCCGCGAGAGATGAGAGCGTTGGCGCCGATCACGCCTGCCGCCCCGACGACTGCGAGAGGGCCTATCGTCGCGCCCTCCTCGACACGCACGTCGTCAGCGAGCGCGGCGTTCGGGTGAACGAGCTCACAGGGAGACCAGCCGGCGGCGGCCAGTCGTTCCCAGCCGGCACGGCGACTCCCGCCGAATCCCAAGACGACGCGCGCGCCGGCAGCCACAACCTGCGGTCCGGACACTTCGAGGCCGTGCCGGATCGTTCCTATGTTCGAGTCGTCGAGCAACTCGACGAGACCCACGACGCGGTGTCCGGCCGAATGCGCCCAGTCGACGATCTCGGCAGCGAAGCTGCCGGTTCCCGCGATGAAGATGTCCAAGACGGTGTCGTTGTACCTGTGGATCTGGAGACTTTGATCGATCTCGGGCCGCCGAGGACCGCCGCATCGCCAGCCGAGCTTGACGAATCCTCCCTCAGCGCCAGAAGCGCCGCAACTCCGCAGGGATTCTGATGGGCCGTGAAGGCCTAATTCAATCCGCGCTGCGAGCGTACGTAAATAGCGCATGGGGTCGAGAGACCGTCGCCGATTTCCCGCCGACGACGACGTCCTTGCGGGCCCACGTGCCTGGCGCGCGAAGGCCGTCAGGAGCGCAGTCCCTCGCTTGCGCCAGCGTGCACGAAGGTCCCTCGATCAGCTGCGGGCGGGAGCGGCTCGCAAGTCATGTTTCCGATGGATCGCGATGTTCATGTGTCCCGTTGTGCAAGCGGCACGCTGGCCACCTCGTTCGTCAATGACATAGGACACCCAACAGCGCGCCCTGGCGGTAGACCGACACCTGCCACGGCGGAAGCGGTCGACGAGACCCGAGCACGCAATCTAAGCTCGAGTCGTACGGGAGATCGGCAATGTCGACGGTGACACCAGAACCGGCGAGGCTGGGCGCGACGAGCTGGCACACATTTTGGTCCCACTCCGAGCACACGACGCGATCGGCGCCGATCGACGGCAGATCCCGAATGGTCGCCGGCGTCGTGCCGTAGAGCACATCGTTGCGACTCCTGTGTGTGACGTGCTCCCACTCGCCAGTACGCACTGCAGCCGACCACATGATCGCGCCCGAGACGAGCCCGGGCACGAGCAGAACAAGAGCGATGTACTCGAGCCTTCCTCTCGGGAAGGCAGCGACGACAGCCACGACGCCGATCCACATCGCGGGAACGGCGGTGCGGACGAATGGGAGCTCGACGCCGACCGCATAGGCGAGGGCCGTGAGCCCGAACCAGCACACGCTCATCGCGGATGCGAGGACGCCGAGTTGAGCGGCCGCACCGAGCGCGCGGAGACTCGCCACTGAGCGGATGTGGTGGTGCTCCCAAACGAAAGCCCCGGCCGCAACGGCTCCAACAAGCACCAGGCAGACGGGTACCAAGCTCACCGTGGCGAGAAGGTCGCCGAACCATGGCCACAACCGCTGGTTCCCGGTCCATGGGACCTTCGACTGAGCGTATACCTGGCCGGCGATGGGAGCGAAGATCAGCGTGACCGCGCCGGTGTACACGGTCGCACCCGCTATGGCCGCGCGCAGACCCCAGATGGCCAGCACCGCCATGACCCAACCAGGCGCCATGAAGGCGTTGGTTGGAATGGTCCACGTCGCGAGGGCGAGGGCCGACGCCCCGAGACACACACCCAGCACCGGGTCACGACGTCCTAGGCCGACAGGGAGCGCAACCGCCACAACGAGGAGTACCGCGGAGAACGTGTAGCCGCGCGACACGAAGAGGTACGTCACGAGGATCGGCGAACCGACCACCACAAACAGTCCGAGGAGCGGGGTAGTGTGTCGCGCCGCCGCCACGCCGATCAGCACGGCGACCATGACGATGCCGCTCGCGACGCCAAGGATCCTGATCGTCCACGGGTCCCAGGCGAGCAGTCGATCAGGGATGAAGGACTGTAGGACGGTGAAGGGGATGTGGTTGTTCGGGGAGTCGTATGTCCGCAAGATCTCGGGAACGCCGAGCTCGCCGTAATGCAGCCGGTTAAAGGCTTCGTCGTAGGTCAGCGGAGCCGCATGCCCGAGCAGGGCGATTCCCGCTGCCACCGCGGCGATGAGCACCACATGCCACGATCGAACGGCACGCATCTGCCGTCCGACGACCCGCTCTGACGAGTGTGAGGCGGCACGCCCAGCGACGACGAGCTCGAGCGCTGCGAGGAGAGCGCGTCGTGTTCGCATGCCCAGCCCACGGACATGCTCTCGCAGCCTCGCCACGATTGTGAACATACTCCTCGGCGGGCTTGCCCAGCCTCTGGCTGATGGGAGGATCATGGCGACCAGGATTCGGTGCCGGCCAGGGGCTGATTCGAGCGGGGCGCCTGTCTAGGTCGCGAGGCCCATACCGGCCTCGGCAGTCGCCTCTCTCATTCTTACTAGCGGGCAGTCAGATAGTCGTACGCCGGGATGGTCAGGAATTCGAGGCAGGGGTCCACGGTTGCGACCTGCTCGAAGAGTTCCCGGGCGTCGTCGCACCCGGCGCCAAGCTCAGCCATCACTTCATCGATGGTGCGACGAAGATCGGCGCCCGTGATCCTTCCGTGGTGGAGCCACTGCCAAATCTGTGAACGGCTGATTTCGGCGGTGGCGGTGTCTTCCATCAGATTCTGGATCGCGACCGCTCCTGACCCCAGGAGCCAGGCGGCGAGGTACTGGATCCCGACGGAAACGTTGGTGTGCAGCCCCTCACTCGTGACCTTCCCTGGCGTGGAGGCAACGTCGAGCAGCTCGGCCGCGCTGACCGAGACGTCGTCGCGCCGGCGGTCGATCTGGTTCGGTCGTTCGCCGAGCACCTTCTCGAACTCGGATTCGGCGACGGGGACCAGGTCGGGATGGGCGACCCAGGTGCCGTCGAAGCCCTGCATCGCCTCGCGCTCCTTGTCCTCGCGCACCTTCTCGAGCGCGACCTCGTTCACAAGCGGGTCGCGGCGAGAGGGGATGAAGGCGGCCATGCCGCCGATCGCGAACGTGCGGCGGCGGTGGCAGGTCTGCACGAGCAGCTCGCAGTAGGAGCGCATGAACGGGACGGTCATCGTCACGTCGCTGCGATCGGGGAGGACGAACTCGGGTCGGTGGCCGAGCTTCTTGATCACGCTGAAGATGTAGTCCCAGCGACCGGCGTTGAGGCCCAGGGAGTGCTCGCGCAACTCGTACAGGATCTCGTCCATCTCGAACGCCGCGAGAATCGTCTCGATCAGCACTGTTGCCTTGATCGTTCCGCGCGGTACCCCGAGTTGGTCTTGTGCGAAGCAGAAGACATCGTTCCAGAGGCGCGCTTCGAGGTGCGACTCGAGCTTCGGGAGGTAGAAGTAGCGCCCGTTGTGCGCGTGGTTTCGGAAGAAGTAGGTGCCGAAGTCGAACAGCGCCGCGGACATCGGCCGGCCGTCGACCGTGAAGTGCCGCTCGACGAGGTGCCAGCCGCGCGGCCGGACGAAGAGGACGGCCACTTCGGCGTTAAGGCTGTAGCGCTTCTCGCCCGTGTCGAGTTCGATCGTGCGCTCGAGCGCGTCGGTGAGGTTGCGCTGACCCGCGATGCAGTTCTCCCACGTGGGCGAGTTCGCATCCTCGAAGTCGGCCATGAAGACCTTCGCGCCCGAGTTCAGGCCGTTGATCACCATCTTGCGATCGACCGGGCCGGTGATCTCCACGCGCCGATCGGCAATCTCGTCGGGAAACGGCGCAACACGCCACTCCGCGTCCCGCACGGCCTGCGTCCCCGCGAGGAAGTCCGGCAGCTCGCCCGCTCGCAGCCGCACCAGCCGTTCCGCCCGCAGCGTGAGCAGCTCACGGCGCCGCTGGCCAAACATCCGCTCGAGGTCCGTCAGAAAGTCGACCACGCCCTCGGTCAGGACGTCCGAGGACTCGATCGGGACCGCCGAGTGCACACGGCGACGGGGAACCGCGCGGCGCCGAGCGACGCCTGACAAGGCCTCGCGAAAGCTCACGCCATGGTCACCGCGTCGGCTTCGTCGGGCTCGAACTGCGCCTCCTCGGTCGAGCCGGCGAGGGCCAAGGTGCTCGCCGAGCCGCCGGTGATCGTCTCGAGAACGTGGTCGAAGTACCCGGCGCCGACCTCCTGCTGGTGGCGTGCCGCGGTGTACCCCTCCTCCTCGAGCTCGAACTCGCGCTGCTGCAGCCGGACATACGCGCTCATCGCCTCTTCGTGGAAGCCCCGCGCGAGCTCGAACATGCCCGCGTTCAGCGAGTGGAAGCCCGCGAGCGTGATGAACTGGAACCGGTAGCCCAGGCCCGCGAGGTCGCGCTGGAACGTCGCGATCTGCGCGTCCGAGAGATACCGCCGCCAGTTGAACGACGGCGAACAGTTGTAGGCGAGCAGCTTGCCGGGGTGGCGCGCGTGCATCGCCCCTGCGAACCGCTCGGCTTCCGTCATGTCGGGCGTCGAGGTCTCGAACCAGACGAGATCCGCGTACGGCGCGTACGCGAGCCCGCGACTGATCGCCGCCTCGATCCCGTCGCGGACGCGGAAGAACCCTTCGGGCGTCCGCTCGCCCGTGCAGAACTCGCGATCGCCATCGTCCACATCACTCGTCAGGAGCGACGCCGACAGCGCGTCCGTCCGCGCGACGAGCAGCGTCGGCACGTCGAGCACGTCCGCCGCAAGCCGCGCCGCGACCAGTGTCCGCACGAACTGGGAGGTCGGCACCAGGACCTTGCCGCCGAGATGCCCGCACTTCTTCTCAGACGAAAGCTGATCCTCGAAGTGAACGGCGGCCGCGCCGGCCTCGATGAAGCCCTTCATCAACTCGAACGCGTTGAGCGGCCCGCCGAAACCAGCCTCGGCGTCCGCCACGATCGGTGCGAGCCAGTACGTCGAGTCGTCTCCGTCGGCGTGCGCGATCTGGTCGGCGCGGAGCAGTGCGTTGTTCAGGCGCTTCACGAGCGCAGGCGCGCTCGTCGCCGGATAGAGGCTCTGGTCCGGATAGGTGTGCCCGGAGAGATTCGCGTCGGCAGCGACCTGCCAGCCAGACAGGTAGATCGCCTTCAGCCCCGCGCGCACCATCTGCACAGCCTGACCCCCGGTCATCGCGCCGAGCGCTGCAACCACCTCTTCCTCAGCGAGCAGCCGCCGCAGCCGCTCGGCCCCGAGCCGCGCCAACGTGTGCTCTACCACCACCGACCCGCGAAGCCTCCGCACCTCGGCGGTCGAGTAGGGACGAACCGTCTGCTGGTCGTGGCTCATGGACGGGATCTCCTTTCAGTAGGG
>CAWAGR010000024.1:0-39203 GCA_963781435.1 uncultured Actinomycetes bacterium
AGGTGATCACGTCGCCGTACTCGTTCGTGGCCTCGGCGAACTGCGCGATCTACGAAGGTGCGACGCCGGTCTTCGCGGACATCGACCCGCGCACGCTCAACCTCGACCCGCAGGCGGTCGAGGCGGCCGTGACGCCGCGGACGAAGGCGATCGTCGCGGTCGACATCTACGGCTATCCGTGCGAGCTGGACGAGCTGCGAGCGATCTGCGACCGGCACGGGCTCGCGCTCGTCGAGGACGCCTGCGAGGCGCTCGGCGCCCGCTACAAGGGGCGGCTGCTCGGCTCGCACGGCCATCCGGCTGTGTTCGCCTTCTACCCGAACAAGCAGATGACGACCGGCGAGGGCGGCGCGGTCACGACGGGCTCTCCGGAGGAGCACGAGTTGCTTCTCTCGTTGCGCAACCAGGGCCGGCTCGAGACGTCGAGCTGGCTCCAGCACGGGCGGTTCGGCTTCAACTACCGGCTCGACGACCTGTCGGCGGCGCTCGGGATCGGCCAGCTCGAGAAGCTCGATCGGATCCTGGCCGGCCGCCGCGAGGTGGCGGCGCGCTACGACGAGCTGCTCGCGGGGCTCGAGGTCGAGACGCCGCTCGGAGACGACGCCGATCACGAGCGGTCGTGGTTCGTCTACGTCGTCAAGCTGCCGAGCGGCGTCGATCGCGACGGCGTGATCGCGCGCCTGGGCGCGGAGGGAATCGCGTGCGCGCCGTACCTGCCCTCGATCCACCTCCAGGCGTACATGCGGGAGCGATTCGGATTCTCGGAGGGGCTCTGCCCGGTGAGCGAGGACGCCAGCGCGCGCACGATGGCAATCCCGTTCCACGCCCGCCTGGCGCGCGAAGACCAGGAGCGCGTCGCCGAAGCGCTGCGGGCGGTGCTGGCAGCCGCCTGATTCGGAATCGGCGAGGTACCTTCGGGCGACCTGCCATTGCCGATCAAGGAAGGGTGACCACGAGATCACCTGCAAAGAACCGGGGGCGTGTAGAGGAATGTCCGAGGAGTTGACGATCAAGGAGTACGACTTCTGGCCGACGCCGGATGAGCCGGAGTACGGGGTCATGTTGTGCGAGGACGGCGAGGGGAAGCACTGGACACTCCGCGGCGACGTGATCCTGGTCGAGAAGGCTCGGGCCGCGGGTGTGACCGACCTCGGCGACGAGCCGCTCAGCAGCGCCGACTGGGAGCGACGCGAGGGCTGGCCCGACGAGTGGGCCGATGAAGACTTCGTGAAGAACTCGAGCGGCGAGTACATCGCGATGCGCAACGACGGCCTCGTGATGCGCACCGTGTCGTCAGAGGCCGAGCTCCAGCCGGGTTGGCACCTGATGACGGATTTCGAATACGACGCGATGATCGAGGGCGTCGGAGAGAGCGAAGTGGCCCCGGCGCATCGGCGCAGACCTACCGGTTAAGTCACAGCCGCCGGCACGTCTCCCTCTCAGCCTCGAGGAGAGCCTCGCGCGTGCGCGCGTGAGAGGCACCTGCGTTTGAGGACCTACCCATCATTTACCGGGTAGGTAGGCGGATCGTTACCGCCGTGCCGTCTCATTTGCGCCGGACGGTCGCACAGGGCGACCGCAGACGAGACAAGGAGAGAAATCCGATGAAGACTCGCATGGCCATCCTCACGGCAGGCGCGGCGCTCGCGCTTGCCGGCGCCGCGGCTCACGCCGGCGCCGCGATTCCCGCCGACGGCGGGAACACCGGTCCGGGCGCGGCGCTCCTGCGCGTCCCGCAGTCGAGCGGCAGGCAGCCGGTCGCGACGCACCGCGTCAAGGCCCGCACGCACGCCTCCACGCGGGCGGCCAGGCTGCTCCACAACCCCGGTCTCCCGGCGTGGATCCCGTAGAAGGCCGCTTCGAGCGGCGCGGCGTCGCTCGTCCCGAGCATCCGGCAGGCTCGCCCGGGACGAGCACCCGCGGCGCCCGGCGCCGTGAGCCTCACGCAACCCTTGTTACCAAGTCACAGCCGCGGCATGTCGTCCGCGCTTCCGGCTCTGAGAGGTAGCCGTCAACGACCACGTCTCGAGTCCTCGCGGATCGCCGATGCCCGACGAGCCCGCCGCGAGTGCCGGCTTCGCCGGCGCTCGCCCACACGCAGTGTCCACGTGTCGGAGAGGGGGCCCGCGGGGGAGAACCGAAGGTGCTCCCCCGCGTCCAACTCCTTGGGGCTCCCGCTCAGCCCGAGCTGTCGCCTTCCCCAAAGCAGCTATGCACGTCGACGGGTGCTGGAAGGCGTACGGTCCCGGGCCACGTGATGCGCAGCCGGGGGGTGCCGTGAGCTTCGAGACGATCATCGAGCCTTTCCGTATCCACTCAGTCGAGCCGCTGAGGACGACGACGGAGGAGGAGCGGCGTGCGGCGCTCGCCGACGCGCACTACAACCTCTTCGGCCTGCGGGCGAGCGACGTCCTCATCGACCTCCTGACCGACTCGGGCACCGGCGCTATGTCGCGCGACCAGTGGGCGGCTCTGCAGCACGGCGACGAGAGCTACGCGGGGTCGCCGTCGTGGTTCACGTTCCTCGGCGCCGTGCGCGAGTTGTTCCCGTTTCGACACGTGATCCCGACCCACCAGGGACGCGCGGCCGAAAAGATCCTCTTCAGCGTGATCGGCGGGGCCGGGAAGTCGATCCCGAACAACACGCACTTCGACACGACACGCGCGAACATCGAGTTCACGGGTGCCGAGGCCGTCGACCTGGTGATCGCCGAGGCACGCGATCCGTCGTCTTTGCACCCGTTCAAGGGGAACATGGACCTCGGCGCGCTCGACGCCTTCCTGGCTGCGCGGGCGGGCGACGTCCCGGCGGTGTTCGTGACGATCACGAACAACTCGGGCGGCGGCCAGCCGGTGTCGCTCGAGAACCTACGCGGCGTCCGCGCGCTGTGCGACCGCCACGGCGTCCCGCTATTCCTCGACGCATGCCGGTTCGCCGAGAACGCGTGGCTCATCCGGGAGCGCGAGCCGGGGCAGGGCGATCGCACCGTGGCCGAGATCGTGCGCGAGGTCGCCTCGCTCGCCGACGGGATGACGATGAGCGCGAAGAAGGACGCGCTCGCGAACATCGGCGGCTGGCTCGCCACAAACGACGACGACCTCGCCGAGCGCTGCCGCAACCTCGGGATCCTGACCGAAGGGTTTCCAACCTACGGCGGCCTCGCCGGCCGCGATCTCGAGGCGATCGCCCAAGGCCTCGAGGAGGCGGTCGACCACGACTACCTCCGCTACCGCATCCGCTCGACCGCGTACCTCGGCGAGGGCCTGCTGCGGGCGGGGATGCCCGTCGTCCAGCCGTTCGGGGGCCACGCGGTCTACATCGACGCGCGGGCACTGCTTCCCCACGTCCCGCCGCTGCAGTACCCCGGGCAGGCTGTCGCGGTCGAGCTCTACGCGGCGGGAGGCATCCGCGCCGTGGAGATCGGGACCGTCATGTTCGGGCGGGCGTCCGACGGCACAGAGTCACCGGCGGCGATGGACCTCGTCCGACTCGCGATCCCGCGGCGGACGTACACGCAAAGCCACATCGACTACGTGATCGAGGTCTGCGCGCACGTCGTCCGGCGCGCGCCGGACCTGCGCGGTTACGTCATCACAGCCGAGCCGTCGACGCTCCGCCACTTCACGGCCCGGTTCGAGCCGCTCACGTAGCGGGAACTCGGAGCCCGCAGCAGCACGCCCGTCCCTCGTGCGAACCGCTGCGAGCAGAGAGCCGCCGCGAGTGCCGGCTTCGCCGGCGCTCGCCCGCAAGCAGTGGTCAAGTGTCGGAGAGGGGGCCCGCGGGGGAGAACCGAAGGTGCTCCCCCGCGTCCAACTCCCCGGGTTGGACTCGAACCAACAACCCTCCGGTTAACAGCCGGATGCTCTGCCAATTGAGCTACCGGGGATCGCTCGGCGGGGCATTGTAGCCGGGAGGTTGCGGCACCATGCCGACCCGGGGCTCAGCGGACGTGCAGCAGCACCTCGGTCTCGTGGAGGTGCGAGCCGTCCTTCGCCGACGGCTCGTAGAAGACGAGCTTCACGTCGCCGTGCGGGACCGGGAGCGTTGCGGCCCAGGTGCCGCGCGTTCCCGAGCCGGCGGTGGCGGTGATCGTTTTTGTTGCGACCAGCTTGCCGTCGCTCCAGGTCTCGACCTGGAACGTGGCCTCGAAGACGTTGGCGGTGCCGGCGGCGTGCACCGGGCCGGAGACCGTGGAGTCGCGGGCGGGCGTGCGGACGAAGATCGGTGCGTCCGCGGTCAGGTCGACGTAGTCGGCGTCGGTCGCCGGACCGGCGAGCTCCTGGCCCGAGCCGTCCTCGAGTGGAACCTGCGCTCCGTCGACTTGGATCGCGACGCCTTGCACCGTCGGGAACTGCATCAGCGTCGCCACGATCTGCGCCTGCGCCGTCCGGAGCGGCTCGCCGAGCTCGCTCGAGAAGCTCGCCGTGGCGAGGCCGTTCTCCACCTTCACGCCGTCGAGCTTCACGCCCTCGGGCAACGTCGTGTCGTAGCCGCTCGGCGGCCCGGCGAGCAGCTGCTCGAGCGCGGCCTGGGCGACCGCTCGCGTCTCCGGCACGCGCGCCGTGACCGGCACGAGCGCCGCGTCGCGATAGAAGAACGTCCGCACGGCAGTCGTGGCGGCGGTGGAGGGCGTCGTCCCCGCCGTCGTCGGCGTGGGCTCCCCGCCGCCGCAGCCGGCGAGCGCGATGGCCGCCGCGGCAAGGATCGACAGTCGCATCGTCATCCCGGCGAGTCTGCCAGGCGGAGCGGCGAGGAAACGTCCCGCGCGTTCACGGCTATCCTTCGGGCGTGAGTCCGTTTGCCGTCGTCCTCTTGCTCGCGGCTACGGCGCTCGTCGTGGGTGCCGAGTGGTCGCGGGTCTCGAGCCGCCTCGGCAAGGACGCCAGGCGCGGACGCGAGCGTGCCCGGCGCAAGGCGAAGCTGAAGGTCGTCACGCCGGACTCGGAAGAGTTCGCGCGCTCCGTCGAACGGGACCTCGCCTCGCTGCCGACGATCGACGAGCACGACGCCAAACGGCGCTGGTAGCGCGGCCAAGCGGCGCTGGTGGCAGGCCGTCGCCTCAGCGAACGGTGACCGTGCGTGAGAGCGTGGCGGTGTTGGGCTTGATCTTCACGACGTCCTCCATGTTCTTCGCCTCCTGGAAGTCGGAGACCTGGATGACGAGCGCGCGCTTGCCCGGGGCGGCGCGAACCACCGCCTTTCCGTCCCGGTAGCGCACGCGCACGTCGCGGCCGTCGACGGTGGCGCTGAGCGAGCGCGGGTCGACGCCCGAGCCGTCGTCGGTGATCGCGACCGCGATCGTGCGCGGCGCAGACGAGACGATCCGCAACTGCGGCGGCTTCGTGTCGTTCACCCAGAAGCGGAAGCGGAACGGGCCCGCGAGCGACTTGGCGCGGGTGTCGAAGACGATGTCGTAGGTGCCCTTGCCCGGCAAGATCGCGCCGGCCACCGACCGTGCCTCGCCGAACGTCTCGAAGTACGGGTTCAGCATGATCGGCAGCCCGGCGTAGCCGGTGAGGTGGTTCTCGTCGCCGGCGAAGACCACGTGCGGCACCGCCTTCCCGGAGAGGGCGACTGCGCCGAAGTTCGCCACGAGCCGCGTGATCCTGACGCGGTAGACGACCTCGGGGCCGGGATAGGTCGAGTCCCCGCCGGTCGGGTAGCGGTAGCGGTCGACCTTGCTCTGCGCCGCCCTTCGTCGTCCCCTCGTAGACGCCCGGGCGCGTGAGGAGCCTGTGGGGCTCCGTCGCGAGCACCGGATGGTCGACGACGACGAGGAACGGGATCCGGCGCGTGTCCGCGCCGCGGGTGAGGACCACGAAGCCGGTCACGGCGGCCGAGCCCGCGGTCGGCGAGACCGTCGCGGTCACCTGCAGCTGCCCGGGCACGGTGGCTGTGGTCGGCGCCTCGATCGTGACCCCGCGAGGTGCGCCCTGGCGCATCGTGGCGACGGTCCAGACGCCCGCCCCGCCGGTCGCGTCGGTGAGGGCGACCGTGCGCGCGCCGCCGTTGACCGGGAACGAGATGCCGGTCGGCGAGGCGAAGAGCAGTGGGTTCAGCGCGCGCGGCAGGTTGATCAGGCCGCCGCCCTCGCGCAGCACCGAGACCTCGCGGCCACCGACGTCGTGGACGGGGTCGGCGGTCTGGACGAGCGCCGACTTGATCTGCGCCACCGTCCAGCTCGGGCGCTGCTGCTTGAGCAGGGCGACGCCGCCCGCGACGTGCGGGCTCGCCATGCTCGTTCCCTCGAGCGGCCCCCACGGCCCGCCCTGTCTGTTCGGCAGCGACGACGTGATCGCGACGCCGGGCGCGCTGACGTCGGGCTTCAGCTGAAGCGAGACCGGCGTCGGGCCGGCGGACGAGAAGTTCGCGATCACGTTGGAGTTCGTCACCGCCGCGACGGTGATCGCCGAGGGGGCATTCCCCGGAGAGCTGACCGAGCCGTAGCCGAAGTCGGAGAAGTCGTTGCCGGCGGCGATCACCGGCACGACGCCTGCCTTCGCGGCGCCCTCGAGCGCCGCGACGACGATGTCGCGCGAGGGCTCGACCTCGGGCTCGCCGAGCGAGAGGTTGATCACGTCCATCCCGTCGGCGACCGCCGCCTCGATCGCGGCCGCGATCTCGGCGGCGTTGCCGTCGAGGCCGAAGCTCGGCGTGGGAATCGTCAGCGCCTTGTAGTTGCCGAGGTACGCGTTCGGCGCCACACCCGAGAGGAGGACGTTGCCCGCCCGCGTGTCGTGGTCGCCGGCCACGATCCCGCCCACGTGCGTGGCGTGGAACGACTCGGACGGGTCGAACGGCGTGCGCGCGTACTTCCACGCCGGCGTCGCCGGCGAAAAGGTGCGCTGCACGATCACCTTCGGTGTCGTGAACCGTTTCTGCCCCATTGGGAACCCCGGCGGGTAGGCGAGGCTGCCCCTGCCGAAGTACTGGTGGACCGCGTCGAGGCCGTCGTCGATGATCCCGATCTTGATCCCGTTGCCTGCCGTCTCGAGCGCCGGGCCCCAGAGCTTCTCGGCGCCGATCATGTCAAGGGCCTGGGTGGCCCGGGCGGCCTGGGCGCGCCCTCCGCCTGGATGCGCTCGCCGCTGTAGGTCACGTTCGGCCACGCCCTTGCGATGCCCGGCACGCGCGCAAGCAGGCGCACCTTGGCCACCGGCACGACGACTGCGAAGCCGTTCGCGACCAGCCGGTAGCGCCAGCGAATGCGCGCCTCCGGGATCGCCGCGAGCACGTTCCGCTCGGCCTGGGCCTGCGCCGCATCGAGCTGGCGCGCGTAGGAGCTTCGCTTCGCCGCAGCCAAGCTGCCGCCGAACGCCGCCAGCGGCGGCGCCTTCAGCGTCAGGACGACCTCGGTGGTCGGGACCTGTTTCGCCGCGAGAACCTCGCCGGAGAGACAGACGGCGGCGAGCGCCGCGACGGTGAGAAGGAGAGCCCGTGTCAGAGTGCGGATGAGAGGACTTGAACCTCCACGCCCCTAAGGGCACACGGACCTGAACCGTGCGCGTCTACCAATTCCGCCACATCCGCGTGCGGAGAGTGTAGCCCGAGTCCGAGCAGTCCCAGGGCGGCTCTGGCGAGGCGTGATCGTGGGTCGGAGACCCGGGAGACGTTGCCGGTCAGACCGCTACGCGGCGCCGACGTGCGCGACCCAGTTCGCCCCGCCGTTATGGAAGCGCTCCTGGAGCTCCCCGACGTAGCCGGCAAGGTCACGCTCGCGCTCGGCGATCCGCGCCTCGCGCTCGGCCAGGTTCTTGACGAGCCCTTCGAGCCTGTCCTCACGGAGCTCGTGCTCCGCCTGCGAGCGAGCCTCGTTCAGTCGTTGTTCCTCCGCGGCAGTCGCAGTCTCCTTGACGCTCGTCTCGAACAGCGTCTGCCGACGGAGCAGTGACGCCTCGCGGGCGGCGAGCGACTGCTCGCGCATCTCGAGATCCCGTTCCCGCTCCTCGCCGGCCACTTGCTCGCGTCGAACGACTGCCTCCTCCCGGGCAGCGAGCGTCTGCTCGAACGCCTCGAGCCGGCGTGCGCGGTCGTCGAGCGCTCGAACGACGTGTTCCTCTTCTCGCAGTACCCCTTCGCGGGCGGCCAGCGCCTCCTCGCGTGACTCGAGCTCCCGTACGCGGTCGTCCTCAGCGTGGACGCGTTGCTGAAGGCGCGCGAGCGCGTCCTCGCGTTCCTTCAAGTCCTCCTCGCGCTGTTCGAGCTCCGCGAGGAGCGCGAACGCCTCCTGCGACGCGTGCCCGTGGCCGGCGCGCTCGCGCTCGAGGCGCTCGGCCTCCGCACGCAAGCGTCGCTCGCGCCCGTCGAGGCCACGCTCGGCCTCTGCGAGTGCGAGCTCGCGCTCTCCGAGACGCTTCTCCAGCGCAGCCTCCCGCGCGGCGATCGCCTCCGAGCGCTCGCGGAGACGCGCCCGCTCGCGGTTCGCATCCGCGACAGCCAGCTCGCCGGCCTGCTCGCGCCTCGCCGCCATCAGCTCGCGCTGCCTCGCCGACTCGTCCTGCTGCCTCACAGTCTGCTCGCGGGCGACCAGGCGTGCCTCGGCTTCCTGGCGCCGGGCCTCGACCGCCGCCGTCTCGCGTTTCAGCTCTCGCTCACGCTCCGCGATGCTCGCGAGCTGTTTCGCCAGCTCCGCGGCCGCCTGAGCCCCTTCACCGTGGGCGAGCTCGAGCTCGGTGGCCCGGGCGTCGACATGCCTCGCGAGCTCCGTGAGTCGCGCCTCTTCGGCGACCAGTTCCGCGCGCCTCGCGGCAAGCTGTCCACGTTCGGACTCGACCGACTCGTCACGCCCCTGGAGCGCCTCCGTCCGCTCCGCGAGCTCGGCCTGCGCGGCCTCGAGCCTTGCGGAGAGCTGCGCCGACTCGGCTTCGCGGAGCGCGAGGTCGCGCCCGGCGGCCAGCTCGCGCTCATGTGCCTCGACCTGGTGCTGGAGCGCCTCGCGGAGCTCGAGCTCACGTTGCTGCGACGCCTCGAGCTCGGCCCTGACCTTGGGGAGCTCCGGATCGGGCGAATGGAAGAAGCCATCCGACTCCTCTTCGAACGCGGCGACCAGCGGCGCCGGCTCTTCGATCCGATCCTCGACCGCGATCGGGGCGTCTGCAAGCTCGTCGACCTCGACCGCCTGCTTGGCCCTGAGCTGCGCGCGCAGCCCGCTGCCGAAGCCCTTCTCGGTCTCGTGGTTCATGCTCATGAGAGCTGCTTCATCAGGTTGAGCATCGCTGGGCCGAGGATGACGATGAACATCGCGGGGAAGATGAAGATCACCGTCGGGAACAGCATCTTGATCGGCGCCTTCATCGCCTTCTCCTCCGCTGCCGCCTGCCTGCGGAGGCGGGAGTCCGCGGCCTGGACCCGGAGGATCCGCCCGAGCGAGATGCCGAGCTGGTCGGCCTGGGTGACCGACCGCACGAACGCGGCCACCTCGGGTGCCGGCACGCGCTCGGCCATCTTCCTGAGGGCTTCGTGCCGGGCCTCGCCGATTCGGATCTCGCCGAGTGTGAGGCCGAACTCGTCCACCAGGGAGCCCTGCATGTGCTCGGTCAACTTCGTCACTGCTCCGTCGAACCCGAGACCGGCCTCGACCGAGACAGCGAGGAGGTCGAGAGCGTCCGGTAGCTCGGAACGGACGCGCTCGCGGCGAGTACGTGTCGCAACGGTGAGGAGCGCATCCGGGCCGAGGAAGCCGAGCGCCGCGAACATCGGGACGAGCAGGATCGCAGCCACGGGTGCCGTGCCGAAGCCGACCACGAGGGCGAGGACCACGCCGCCGATTGCCAGGCCCGCTTTCAGTGCGAGGTATTGCACGGGCGAGATGCGCGTCGACAGGCCGGCGGCGAGCAGGCGCACCGCGCACCCGTCGACGGTGACCTTCCGATTCAGCCTGAGGGTGATCGAGGCGAGGTGCTTGACGCTTGGGGTGACCACGCGCTCGCGGAAGTTCACGCGTTCGAGCGCGGCCCGGCTGACGCGAGCGCGACCGTACCCGGCTGCCCGCTTGACCGAGACTTGCTGCTGGCGCGTGGAGAACGTTGCCACCTGTCCTGCGAGATAGACGGCGACGCCGAACATGAGCATGGCGAGGAGCAGAAGCACCATCACTACCCCGTGAACGACGCGATTTTTCTCAGGATGACCGTCCCGATCGCAATCATCACGAGGCCGACCGCGACCAGCTGCTGGCCCGCCGAGGTGTTGTAGAGCGGCGCCATGTACGTCGGGTTCAGCGCAGTCACAGCGAGCGCGATGAAGAACGGCAGCCCCACCAGCACGTACGCGGACATGCGACCCTGCGCCGTGAGACCGCGGATCTTGCGCGCGAACTGCTGACGCTGGCGCACCGTCTCGGCGACCATGTCGAACAGTCCCGAAAGCGAGCCGCCGATCTGGCGCTGGATCGTGACGGCCGTGATCACGAACATGAAGTTCTTCGAGCCGACCCGCTTTGCCGTCTCCGCGAGCGCCTCGTCCATCGGGCGCCCAAGCCGAGTCTCGGTGAGGACGCGGTTGAACTCCTTCGCAGCCGGCTCGGCCCCTTCGTCGACCACCGACTGGATGGCTTGCCGAAAGGAGTGGCCGGCCTTGAGCGTCGCGGCGATCGTGATCAGCAGGTCCGGCAGCTGGTTGTCGAACGCCTTCACCCGCGCGCCGGCCTTGAACCTCACGAACAGAATCGGCAGCGCCGCCCCGAGCCCGAGCATCACCACGACCAGGAATGTCGGTGCGCCGAACGCGGCCGAGAGGACTCCGAGCACGATGCCGCTGCCGAGGCACACGTAGAGGAGCTCCGCAGCGCGTAGGGGCAGGTCGGCTCTGACGAGCAACCGTTCGATGGCTCGGAAGTGCTTCAGGTTCTCGAACGCGTGCTCGGTCGCGACGACGATCGTTCGCCTCAGGCTCTGCGTTGCGCGACGCTGCCGCTTCCCGACACGCTGCGTAGGGCCGAGATGTGGGTCGAGCCGCGACCGCAGCCACGTGCCCGCGCGCGCCGAGAACCAGAAACAGCACGCGAGCAGGACCAGCAAGCCGACCGCCAGGCAGAGGACGGCCGTGGCAAGGGGCGAGTGCCAGGCTGACGCCGGGAGCAGGCCCGAGGGCCCAGTGGACGTGCGCACGGCGGCCTCCGACGCCAGCGTCACGGTCCGTGTCCCTCGGCCTGCTCCCGGAACGACTGCGGCTAGCCGCAGCTCGTCGCCCGGCCGGGCGGACGTCGGATAGCGGAGCTCCCACGTCCGCGCAAGCACGCTCGAGAGCCGCGAGTACAGCGCCGCGAGCTCGGCTGTGGACGAAGCGTGGAGGTAGGCACCGCCGGTCTTCGCGGCGAGCTCGCGCAACGAATCCGGCACGAAGTACCTACCCTCGATCCCGATCGCGTAGACGGACGCACGCGCACGGTGCGCGGCTTCGACGGCACTCTCGAGTGTCGCGGTGCTCGACACGTCGTCACCGTCGGTCAGGACGACGATCACGTGTCCCTGCTGATCCTCTGCTGCGAGCTGGTCTGCGGCGAGAACGACCGCGTCCCACAACGCGGTGCCGGTTCGACCGTCCCGGCGCAGGTCGCGCAGTGCCGCGTCCGCGTCGCTCGCCGCAGCCGAGAAGCGCGTCAGGCCGACGGCACTGCGACCAAAGGCGACGATCTGGACGCGATCCGCCTCCCGCTTGGTCGCGACGAAGACGCGCGCGGCCGCGACCGCATCCGCGAGCGACCGACCCGACATCGAACGCGAGCGATCGACGGCGAGGACGACGCTCTTCGCACGACCGAGGTTTGCGGCGGTGACGCCGACGGCCGGCAGGCCGTTCTCGGTCAAGCGCGGCGCAGCGGAGCCCTCGGGCGCTACGACCGTGACGCGGAGCTCGGGGTAGCTGCTCTCGTCGACCCCGCCGATCCGAACCGCGGCGGCAGCCGGAGCGGCGAGCGCGAGGGCGGCGAGCGCGAGCGGGGGAATGCGCAGCCAGGGCCTGCGGATCCTCCTCACCCCGTCACCCCGGAGCCCGCGACCGCGAACGCCGCGCGAACGTCGGTGTCGTCGGCGCCGAAGAACGCCGGCGCGAGTACGACGTTGTTCGCGGCCAGCCTGTCGAGGAAGTGCGGCTTCAGTCCGGTCGCGCGGAGCGGCGACAGCAGTCTGCGCTCGTGGACGGCGTTCTCCTCGGTCGGAGGCGACGCGGCGAAGATGTCCTGGAGTGTGATCACGTCGGATTCCATGCCGAGCACCTCGCAGATGTGCGTGACACGGCGGGTGCCGTCGACCAGGCGCTGGATCTGCACGAGGACGTCGAATGCGCTCGCGATCTGCTCGCGGATCGCACGGTGCGGCAACTCGATGCCGGCGGTCATCACGAGCGTTTCGAGTCGCGAGAGGGCGTCGCGCGGAGTATTCGCGTGGATCGTCGTGAGCGAGCCTTCGTGACCGGTGTTCATCGCCTGGAGCATGTCGAGGGTCTCCGGGCCGCGAACCTCGCCGACGATGATCCGGTCGGGACGCATCCTCAGGGTGTTGCGCACGAGCTCGCGGATCTTGATCTCGCCCTTGCCCTCGATGTTGGCCGGACGCGACTCGAGCGTGATCACGTGCTCCTGCTGGAGCTGGAGCTCGGCAGCGTCCTCGATCGTCACGATCCGCTCGTCGGAAGGGATGCTGGCGGAGATCGCGTTGAGCATCGTCGTCTTGCCCGTGCCCGTCCCGCCGGAGATGAGCATGTTCAGCTTCCCTCGTACGCAGGCGCCGAGGAACTGCGCCGCCCGCGCAGACACCGTCCCGAACGAGATCAGGTCGTTGATCGTGTACGGATCGCGCGAGAACTTGCGGATCGTCAGCGTCGGCCCGTTCAGGGAGAGCGGCGGCACGATCGCGTTGACGCGGCTGCCGTCGGGGAGGCGGGCGTCGACCATGGGCGAGGACTCGTCGATTCGGCGTCCGACCTGCGAGACGATCTTGTCGATGATTCGCATCACGTGCGCCTCGTCGACGAAGCGCGCGCCCGTGCGCTCGATCTTTCCGGAGCGCTCGACGTAGACATGGTCGTGGCCGTTGACCATCACCTCGGTGACGGAGTCGTCGGCGAGCAGGCGCTCGAGCGGGCCGTAACCGAGGATGTCGTCGGTCAGCTGGAGAACGAGCTCACGCCGCTCCTCGCGGGTCAGAGGCGTACCGGCGAGCGCCAACTCCTCGCTCACCGCTTTGTAGACCCGGTCGGTGAGGTCATCCGGATCCTGCTTGAAGAGCTCCGGCCCGAGCTTGGCGATGCACGCGTGGTGGACCTTCGCCTTCACCTCGGCGTACGGGTCGACGGCGAGCTGCGGGCCCGGCACCTCGGCGAGTGCCGGCCCACCGTCGCCGTTTCGGGAGATGCGATCGTGGAGACCCATCTCAGCTCCTCGTGAGCAGCCGGCGCCGCGCGCGCTTCGCCGGCGTCGTCGAGGTCCGGGCCTGTGCGGCGATCTCCTTCGCGAGACCGCCGATCGCCTTCGAGAACTCCGACCGCGGCTCGGCCAGCACGACCGGGTTGCCGCGGTTGACGCACAGCGGAACGCTGCGCGAGGACGGGAGCTCGCATCCCATCTTCACCTTCAACGCCTCCTCGACCTCTCGCGGGTTCAACCCGACGTTCGAGTTGGCCCGGTTCATGACGTAGCGGATGCGGCTGGTCGGGAACGAGAGCAGCTCGAGCGTCTGGAGCGCGAGCCGGATGTTCTTCAGCGTCGGCACGTCGAGTCCGCAGAGGACGAGCAACTCGTCGGTGCGGTCGAGCGTGGCCAGCATCGGCCCGTGGAAGAACGGCGACGTGTCGACGACGATCACGTCATACGCCGTCCGCACGACCTCCAGCAGACTCGTGACCTTGCTCTCGACGACCAGCTCGGCATCCTCCGGACGCAGCGGCGCAGGGAGCAGGTCGAGTCCGCACGGATGCTTGGTCACGTAGCAGGCGAGCTTCTCCGAGTCGAGCTCACCCGGGGCGACGACGAGGTCGTAGATCGTCTTCTCCGGCTCGATGCCGAGCACGATCGCGGCGTCGCCGAACTGGAGATCGAGGTCGAGGAGCAGCGTGCGCTTGCCCTCGCGCTTCGCGATCGCGGTTGCCAGATTCGTCGCGAGGACGGTCTTCCCGGTGCCGCCCTTCGGCGAGAAGACGGTGACGACGCGACCGGAGTGGCCGCTCGCGGCTTGCACCTGCCGGCGCACGTGGGCGGCCTTGCGGATCGCGAAGACGACGTTGTGCGTGAGCTGCGGCAGCAGGAGGACGTCGTTGACGTCGTTGTCGAGCGCCTGCTCGAGCATCCCGGCCGCCTGCCCGCCGGACGCGACGAGGACGAGCGGCGCGCGCGAATGTTCACGGATCGCTGCGATCTCGGCGGCCGGGAACGACCCTTCGCGCGTGGCGTGCACCACACAGTCGAGATGACCGCCCGCGAGCGCGTTCGTCGCCTGTGCGACCTGCTCGCTCTCGCCGACGACCTCGAGCTCGGCGTGCTCCGCGAGTCCCTTGCGGAGCGCATCGAAACCGTCGCAATCGCCGGTGAAGTAGATGCGAACCGCGTCGCTCACTGGAGCCCCCTTGTCAGGACGGAGTCCACCGTCTCGAGCCGCTCGGAACTGTCGGAGGGGTCGATGACCGGCCGAAGCTGAAGCGTCCAGTCGGCGTTCTTCAGGACGTAGAAGAGCCGCTGAACCTGAGTGTCCGAGACGGCGAGGATGACGGCGGCCTCTGCGTCGCTCCCCACGCTCGCCGACACCGTCTCTGACGGGATCCCGAGCACCTGGAGGTCGCGCAAGACGATCCGCGTGGCCCGCGCGTCCTTTTCAGGATCCACGCGCAGGCTCGCGACGAGATCGACGCGGTCGCCGGCTTGGAGCGTCCCGGAGAGCAGCTGGTTCTGGTCGCCGGCGACCTGGACTGCCCGCATCGTCCCCTTGAGCTGGGCGCGAATGCCCTCGGCGGCGACGTCGCTGAAGCGACGCGTCGTCACCTGCTCGCCCGCGTACAGCGGCTCGGAGAGGACGAGGTCGCGGATCTGTTCGGGCCTTGTGATCGCCCCGGGGACGACGCTCTTCTTCGGCACGTCCGCAAGCTCGAGGTCGTGCTTCCCGACGAGATCGGCACCCGTGACTCCAGCCGGCACGTCGCGCGCGGCCACGTAGACCTTGACGCTCGACACGCCGCTCTCGACCGAGCGCTTGTAGTTCGTGACGTAGAAGAGGGTGAGCATCATCGCCATGAGCGCGAGCCCGACGGCGACGACGATGTTTCTGATGCGGTAGGTCATGGAGGCCCTTCGGGTCGGAGGTCAGGCAACGAGGTTGATCGTGCGGACGCCGAAGTCGACGCCGCTCGCGCCGGTCGAGTTCTGGATGCCGTCCCAGACGACGCGCGTGAACGAGCCGGAGATCGAGCCGGAGCTGCCGTTCGCGGTCACTCCCGTGAGCCGGTAGCCGACCCAGCCGATTACGTGGTACTGCGCGTTCGAGCCGCTGCCGGTAAGGGTGTCGTACACGGGGAAGAGCAGCTCGCTTCCGAGTCGCGTGTTGAGCGCGCCCTGGATCGAGCTGTTGTTCCACTTCGCGCCGGGATCGGAGTAGTAGAAGTCGAGCGGGAGGTAGCCGTTGAACCCGTGCAGGATCCACTCGGCCACGGTGCTCGCGCCGACGGCGCCGTTGTCGTCCCGGTCGAGGTTCACGAGGGCGAAGGCGCCGGGTGCACCGGTCTTGCCGAGCGGAAGCGTCGTGGGCACGCCAAAGCACGGGCAGC
This sequence comes from uncultured Actinomycetes bacterium, assembly GCA_963781435.1. Lineage (GTDB taxonomy): Bacteria > Actinomycetota > Thermoleophilia > Gaiellales > Gaiellaceae > PALSA-600. The sequence goes on from CAWAGR010000024.1 coordinate 15,752, forward strand.
CGGGGCCGGCCAGCTGCGGGTGCAGCTTGTTGACGACGATCGGCGCGGCCCAGCGGGCCTCGTCGGGAATCCCGGCCCGTGCAGAGGCCCTGGCGTGCACGGTCACCGAGTCGACGGCGAAGATCCTCGAGAAGAAGCCGGGAGCCGTCCGGGAGATCTTCACGGTGATCGTGTCGTTGCTCGCGAGCCCGGTGTTCAACGCGATCCCGCCGCTGGAATCGACCCCGCCGCCGTTCGAGTCCGCGTACGTCTGCGCGAGCGCGACTGCTTGCGAGCCGTTCTGGGGCAGTGCTTGGGCGCCCGCCAGCGCGGCCGCGTCGGCCGCGCCCTGGGCGCGCCGCTGCTCGACGTACCAGGAGCCGACGTCGACGGCCATGGCGACCGCGCCCAGCAGGACGGTCATGCAAAGTGTGGTCAGGACGATGGCCTGGCCGCCTTCGGTGCGGAGGCGCCTGATCACTCGGAGGCGCTCGATCATTCGAGCCGCTCCTTCATCGTGCTCGTGAGCTTCCCGGAGGCGACGACCCAGCCGAGGAGGTTGACCTCGTACGGGTATTTGGCGGTGACGACGACCTCGCTGCCGGGTTGTGTCCAGCTCGGGGAGGTGACGGTCACCTCGAGCTTGCTGGAGTCGAGACCGCCGGCCGCATTCGTGACAGCGAGCTTCGAGTCGTTGACCGTCGCACCGCCAAGCCGGATCGCGATCGCCTTACGAGCGCCGACGCGCGTTGCGTCGGTGAGCGTCTGGGAGTGGTTGAAGACGATCCCGAGCTGCACGATTCCGAGCAGGAGGACGCAGAGGAGCGGAAGGACGAGCGCGAACTCCACGGCCGTCTGGCCGCGTTCGGAATGCAGCTGCGGAGCGGTCGGGTGCGCCACGGGACGAGGCCTCAGAGCCTCGAGGCGACGTCGAGGAGACTGCCTTCCACGGCGGCGGCCAACAGGCCGATCGCAACGATGATGCCGATCACGATCACGCCCAGAACGACGCCGTACTCGGCCATTGTCTGCCCCTCTTCGCGCCTGCTGAGGAGCTCGGTGATGGGGTGTGGACGTGCGATCGGTCATGACAGCGGATCTCCCGTGAGGTGACGAGTGGTAGCGGGCCCTCCGCGAAGAGGGGAGGGCCCGCTGTGTCCGGAACGACGTGCTCGCGGTCAGGGCTAGAGGAGGCCTGTGACGCTTGTGAGGTTCCCCGAGATGGCAAGCGCGAGGGCGCCCAAGGCGATGATGACGCCGAGCGTGATGACGGCGAGGACGACGCCGTACTCGGCCATCGTCTGCCCCTCCTGGCGAGGCGCGTACGCGCGGAGCATCGAGAACCAGGTGCTGAGGTTGAGGTTCATGTGGTCACACCTCCCTTCGACAGGAGATTCGTGGCGGAACGTAGGGTTCAGTTCAGGTGTGGCACGCATCGGAATGTCCTCCGAAGGTCTGTCGGCTTGCCGCCCGCCGAGGGTTGGATTTGGCAACTTGCGTTTCTCTCTCCGCAGGCTGTGACCCCGTTATCGGTCTCCGAGCCTTCGGCGCGTTCGCCCGAACGAGTGAACTGGTCATCTCGATGACGGCGCCGTGAAGATCGCCGCGTTGAAGAAGGACAACGGCGACGTCGTTTGCGCGCACTGCGAGGTCGCGGATCGAGCTGTCGAGAGAATGCGCGGACTCCTCGGACGGGGATCGCTCGCGCCCGACGAAGGGATGCTGTTCCGGCCCGCCGGCTCGATCCACATGTTCTTCATGCGCTTCCCGATCGACGCGATCTTTTGCGACGGAGAGCTGCGCGTCCTCGGCGTCGAGCGTGGCCTCCGGCCGTGGCGGACGGCGCGTCGTCGCGGCGCAAAGGTCGTGATCGAGCTCGCCGCCGGCGCCGCGGCCGAGGTCGAGCCAGGCGATCGCCTGCTGCTCGCTAGGATTGGGCCGTGAGCACCGAGCCTCTTCGAGTCCTGCTGGAAGCCGCGTTTCCGGATGCGCTGGATCTGCGGGTGATCGACCGGGGCGGCGGAGACCATCTCGAGGTGCAGGTGACGGCGCCGTCGCTCGACGGCCTGTCCCGCATCGACCAGCACAAGCGCGTGTACGAGGCGCTCGCCGAGCCGCTCGCCGACGGCTCCATCCACGAACTTCGGATCAAGACGAGAGGAACGGCTGAGACGTGAGCTACAACGAGAAGATCAAGGAAATCATCGAGGAGTCCGAGGTCGCGTTGTTCATGAAGGGCACGCCCGACGCGATCATGTGCGGCAACTCGGAACGGGCTCTCGGCGCGCTGCGGCGGGTCGGCGCGCCGATCACCGCGGTCGACGTGCTCGTGGACATGCAGATCCGCGAGGACCTCGCAGAGATGTACGGCTGGCCGACGATCCCGCAGGTCTTCGTCAAGGGTGAGCTCGTGGGCGGCGCCGACATCGTCGAGGAGATGGAGCGCTCGGGCGAGCTCGAGGAGACGCTTGTTTCGAAGCTCGGCGACGAGTACTGGGAACGCCGCAACGAGCGCACGATCGCGCTCGTTTAGTCGCGGCACAGAATTTCGCGCCGGCTTCGCCGGCGCTCGATTCCTTGCCGGTCCCGGCGTTCTGCCGTGAACCGAGTCGGGCGAGGTCGGGCAAAGCCCGCCCTCGCGGCGTTCAGGCCGCCAGCGCCGCGAGCACGTCGTCGGCGTGGGTCGCCGGCTTCACGTTCCGCATCACCTTGGTGATCCTGCCCTCGGCGTCGATCACGAAGGTCGAGCGGACGATCCCCATGTACGTCTTGCCGTAGTTGCGCTTCTCGCCCCAGACGCCGTAGAGCTCTGCGACCTCGTGCTCCGGGTCGGCGAGGAGCGTGAACGGAAGCTCGTACTTGGCCTTGAACTTCACGTGCGAGGCGGCCTTGTCGGGTGAGACGCCGAGCACGACCGCGCCGGCGCGCTCGAACTCGCCGTAGACGTCGCGGATGCCGCAAGCCTGCGTCGTGCAGCCCGACGTGTCGTCCTTGGGATAGAAGTAGAGAACGACAGGCTTGCCGCGGAGCGAAGACAGCTTGACCGTCTCTCCGCTGTCGCTCTCGAGCTCGAAATCGGGGGCTGGCTGACCTGCTTCGACCACTGGTTCCTCTCGGTAGGGTGAGACGCCGATGCTAACCGTCCACCACTGGAACGGCGTCCTGGTGATCGCGGTATCCCTCGCCGCCGGCGGGATGGCGTTCGTGGCGCGACGGCGCAGCGTGCGCGGGGGGCTCGTCGCGAACCTGATCGCGCTCACGCAGACGCTGCTCGCGGCCCAGATCGGGATCGGCCTGCTGCTGCTCGCCGACGACAAGCGAGCTGAGGAGCAGCTCCACTACGCGTACGGTGTGTTCGCCTTGCTGGCGATGCTCGCGCCCTTTCTCTACGCACCCTCCGAGCCGCGCAAACGCCTCGCCTGGTTCGGGGGCGCGGCGCTCGTCGCCGCCGCCCTCGCCGGCCGCGCATACATGACCGCGTCATGAGCCGTAGGCTGGACGGAGGCTCACAAAGAGCGGAGGCGCCGGCTTTGCCGGCGCCGAAGCGGGTATCAGCCCGTAGGCTGGACGGAGGCTCACAAAGAGCGGAGGTGCCGGCTTTGCCGGCGCCGGAGCGGGTATGAGGTCGATCCCGCCGTTCGCCCGCAACCTCGGGATCCTGGCGCTGATCGCGCTCGTGATCATGGTGCTGAACCTCGAGACGTCGCTCGTGACCGCCTCGATCCTGCTGCGGATCGCGTTCTTCCTCGCGCTTGCATTCGTCGCCTACATGCTCTGGCGCGACTTCGGCCGCCGCGAGATCGAGCTCTGGCCCCGTCGCGCCCAGTGGGTGTTCTACGGCGCAGTCGCCCTGCTCGTGGTCGACTTGGGTTGGTTCTTCCTCGCCTCGCTCAGCGGCCTCGACGCGCTCGCGTTCTTCCTCGTCGCAGCCGGCTGCGGCTACGCCGCGTTCCGCACGTGGCGCAACGCGCACCGCTACAGCTGATCACTTCCCGAGGCGCGAGCCGCGGCGCCGGACGCGAGTGCCGGCTGCGCCGGCGCTCGCTCACCGCCGCGAGAAGATGTCGGAAGGGGGGCTCGCGGGGGGAAACCGGAGGTTTACCCCCGCGCTCACGCCGTCGAGGCGATCGAGTGCCGCGCGGACGTTCATCAGCTGCCCCACGAAGATCGGCGTGTCGCGCTCGGTGTAGCGGGATGCCTCGGTATGGCGCAGCGTGAGCATCAGGTGCATGAAGTCGGCCGGCTCGTCGCACTCGAAGACCGTCATGAACTCCTGGTCGTCGATGCCGAACGAATACGTCGTGTAGTTGTGGATCGTCGTGTGCTCATGGCCGATGCGCATGTGCTCCTCCATCGCGCGCTGGCGATCCTCCTCGGGCAGCGCGTACCAAGGGCGCACCTTCACGAACGGGTAGACGACGAGGTACGGCGAGCCTTTCGGAATGATCTTGCGAGGCTTCCGCGCGCTCGTGTACTGCGAGGCCTTCGTGGTCGCGAGGTAGGAGTACGGCGTCTCGAGGTAGCCGGCCAGCGGCGTCGCGTTCAGCGCCGCGCCGAGCTCGCCGAGATCCTCGTAACGCTGCGTGATCTTCCAGAGGAAGAAGTCGGTCTCGGGCCGCACGCCTGTGGTCGAGTAGGCGTTCAGCGTCTCGAAGCGCGGCGCGAACTCGTCGATCACCTCGGCGAAGGCGTCCTTTGCCGCTTCGCGCTCGTCCTCGGGCAGCCGCCGCCACTCGGGCTGGACGCGGAAGAACGTGTAGGCGAGGTACTGGCCCGACGAGAGTTCGCTCATGGGGCCGAGGATACCCTGGCCCGGGTGTCCGGAAAGACGGTGGCGATCGAGCACGTCGTTGCGCAGCTGAAGCGCCTGCCGACGAGCCCCGGCGTCTACCTCTTCCGGGGCGACCGCGACGAGGTGCTCTACGTCGGCAAGGCGAAATCGCTGCGCCCGCGCGTCCGCCAGTATTTCCAAGCCGGAAGCGGCGACACGCGCGCCGGCATCGACCAGCTCGTCGCACGCGTCGCCGATATCGAGACCATCGTCACCGGCTCCGAGGTCGAGGCGCTGCACCTGGAGCAGAACCTCGTCAAGCGCCACCGGCCGCCTTTCAACGTGCGCCTGCGCGACGACAAGTCGTTCCCGTACATCGCCGTCACCGTCGAGGACGACTACCCGCGCGTCATGTTCACGCGCGAGCGGCACCGCCGCGGCGTCGTCTACTTCGGCCCGTACGCGAACGCCAAGAAGGTGCGCGAGACGCTCGACGTGTTGAACCGCGTCTTCCGCTACCGGCCGTGTGAGGGGCCCCGTCCGGGACGGCACAGCGGCATCCCGTGTCTCGACTTCCACATCGAGCGCTGCTTCGCGCCCTGCGTGGGTTACATCTCGAAGGAGGCGTATGGTCAGATCATTGATGGAGTAGTCGAGTTCCTCTCGGGCGAGGACAGGCCGATCAAGCGCGAGCTCGAGCGGCAGATGCGCGAGGCGGCGGCGGCGGAGCGGTTCGAAGACGCTGCGCGCTACCGGAACCGGCTGCGTGCGGTCGAGCGGCTGGCCGAGCGGCAGGCGGTCGAGCGGCGATCGATGGGCACGATCGACGTGATCGGCGTCTCGGTCGGCGCCGAGCGGGCGGCCGTGCAGGTGTTTCCGCTACGCGAGGGCCGGATGGTCGATCGCTACTCGTTCCACCTCGAGAACGCGGCCGGTGAGGATGTGGGCGAGGTGCTGGAGCAGTTCTGCCTCGAGTACTACGGCTCGGCGCCGTCGATCCCGCCGCAGATCCTCGTCCCCCGCGGGCTCGGCGACACGGTTGCCCTGGCGGCATTCCTCTCGGAGCTGCGAGGCTCGCGTGTCGAGGTGCGGGCGCCCGAGCGCGGCGAGAAGCGGCGACTCCAGGCGCTCGCCCAGCAGAACGCCGAGCTGGCGCTCTCGTCCGAGACATTCGTCGCAGAGTCGAAGCGGCTGCGCCGCGTCGAGGCGCTCGAGGAGCTGCGCGAGGCGCTCAACCTGGAGGCGCTGCCGATCAGGATCGAGTGCTTCGACATCTCGAACATCCAGGGCCAGGAGATCGTCGGCTCGCTGGTCGTATTCGAGGACGGCCTCGCGAAGAAGGGCCACTATCGCAAGTTCGCCGTCAGCGGCCAGGACGGCCAGGACGACTTCGCTGCGATGGCGGACGTCGTCTCGCGCCGCTTCGGCCGCCTCGCGAAGGCTGGAAACGTCGGCGGCGAAGCCGCCGACGCCCGGCCGGAAGACCGCGCCGCCTTCGGCGCCGCTTGGGGCGCGACGACCGAGCAGTGGGACGAGTCGTTCGCGGCCACCCCGAACCTGGTCGTGATCGACGGCGGCAAGGGCCAGCTCTCCGCCGCGCTCGCGGCAATGCAGCGCTACGACCTCCCGCGCGTCGCCGTGATCGCGCTCGCGAAGCGGGTCGAGGAGGTGTTCGTCCCCGGGCGCCCGGAGCCGATCGTGCTGCCGGAGCACTCGGCCGGGCTGCAGCTCCTACGCCGAATCCGCGACGAGGCGCATCGCTTCGCGGTCACGTTCCACCGCCAGCGCCGCGGCGCTGCGGCGCGCGAGTCGATGTTCGACCAGCTCGAGGGCGTCGGCCCGGTGCGGAGGCGGGCGCTGCTCCAGCACTTCGGCTCCGCGGAGCGCCTGCTCGCGGCGAGCGCCGAGGAGCTCGAGGGCGTTCCGGGCGTTCCGGCGAAGACCGCGCGACGGATCTACGCGCAGCTGCACCGGGCCGGCCGCGCTTGACGCTCGCAGGTCCCGCGTTTTACGCGCGGATGACGTTCGCCGTACCGTCGCATGACGCGGTGGGTCCACCCTGAGCAGGTGAATCCGATTTCCACCTCGCGGATCCCGCCAGACGGGGTTCCAGGACAGGGGGGTACGACCATGAAGACGAAGCTCGTGATCGCGGCATTGCTGGCATGTCTGCTGCCCGCAACCAGCCTCGCGGCGCAGCCGAACCGCCCGCACCGCGGGATCCTCTACACGTACGTCGGCGCCCTTGCGGCGGCGCCGACATCGACCACGCTGACGCTCGACATCGAGACGGGCAACCGGCCCGCGCTCAAGTCGCTGATCGGGCAGAGCGCTCAGCAGACGTTCACGTACGACTCGAGCACCGAGTTCCTGCTCTGGTCGCACGGGATCCCGAGCGTGGTCCAGTCCTCTGCGCTCCATGCAGGCGACTGGGTGCGCATCAACGTGCGCGCGGCGCACGATGCGTCGCTCGCCGACATCGAGGCAACTCCGCCCGGAATCGTCGGCGACCACGTCACGGAGCCGCAGCCGCCCTCCAAGCCGCTCTTCCTCTTCCGCGGCAAGCTCACAGCCGTCGGCTCGAGCTCGGTGACGGTGAACGTCGCGGGCGGCAACCGGCACGCGCTGCGGCTGATGATCGGCCAGCCGGCGGAGCAGTCCTTCGCCTTCGATTCGGAGACGATCGTTCTGCTCTGGCAAGGCAAGGTGCCGACGGTGATCTCGCCGGCGCAGCTCAAGGTCGGTGACCGCTTCGTCGTCCGTGTCCGCGCCGACAGGGGATCGACGCTTGCGCAGGTCGAGGCGACGCCGGCCGCCCGCCTGGGCGATCGCGAGCCTGCGGCCCCGAAGAGCTAGACGTCCCGTTTGCGCAGGGTAGTGGCGCGTCGCCCGGCGGCCTCATCGGCTCCGGGCGATGCGCCCGTTTCGGGCTCAGTCTCCGAGGAACGGGTAGCGGTAGTCGCGCGCCGGGATGAACGTCTCCTTGACCGTGCGCGGCGTTACCCAGCGGATCAGGTTCCACATCGAGCCCGCCTTGTCGTTCGTGCCCGAGGCGCGCGAGCCGCCGAACGGCTGCTGGCCGACGACTGCGCCCGTCGGCTTGTCGTTCACGTAGAAGTTGCCGGCGGCATAGCGCAGGCGGCTCTTCGCTTCCTGGATCGCGGCCCGATCCTCGGAGAACACGGCTCCCGTCAGCCCGTACGGGGACGAGCGGTCGACCAGGTCGAGCGTCTCGCCCCACTCGGACTCGTCGTAGACGTACGCCGTCACGACCGGGCCGAAGAGCTCGTCGCGCAGAAGCCGGAAGTTGGGGTCGCGCGTCTCGATCACCGTCGGCTCGACGAAGAAGCCGCGCGAGTCGTCGGTGCCGCCGCCGACGACGACCTCCGTGTCGGCATGGGCGCGCGCCTCCTCGATCGCACGTGCGCTGCGTCTCGAACGCGGCGCCGTCGATGACCGCGCCCATGAAGTTCGAGAAGTCGGCGACGTCGCCCATGCGGATCGAAGCAACCTCCTGCTCGAGCCGATGACGCAGCGCCGGCCACAGGTTCGACGGCGCGTACACGCGCGAGGCGGCCGAGCACTTCTGGCCCTGGTACTCGAACGAGCCGCGCACGATCGCCGCGGTCAGCGCGTCGAGGTCGGCGGACGGGTGGGCGACGATGAAGTCCTTGCCGCCGGTCTCGCCGACGATGCGCGGGTAGTTGCGGTAGCGGCCCACGTCCGAGCCCACCGTCTGCCACATGCCGTTGAAGACGCCGGTCGAGCCGGTGAAGTGGATCCCCGCGAGATCGCGGCTCTCGAGCGCGATGCCGCCGATCGTGGCACCGGAGCCCGGCAGGAGGTTGATGACGCCGTCGGGGAGGCCCGCCTCCTGGAAGAGCCGCATCACGTAGTAGGCGGAGAGCATCGCCGTCGAGGCGGGCTTCCAGAGCACGACGTTCCCCATCAGCGCGGGCGAGCTCGTCAGGTTGCCGCCGATCGCGGTGAAGTTGAACGGCGAGACCGCGAGCACGAAGCCCTCGAGCGGGCGGTACTCCATGCGGTTCCACACGCCGGGCGAGGAGACGGGCTGCTCGGCGTAGATGCGCGTCATGAACTCGACGTTGAAGCGGAGGAAGTCGCACGTCTCGCAGGCGGCGTCGATCTCCGACTGGTGCGCCGTCTTCGACTGGCCGAGCATCGTCGCCGCGTTCAGCGTGTCGCGCCAGGGGCCCGCGAGGAGCTCGGCGGCGCGCAGGAAGACGGCGGCGCGCTCTTCCCACGGCCAGCGCGACCACTCCTGCCATGCCCGGGCGGCGGCGTCGATCGCCTGCCGGACGTGCTCGGCGCTCGCCTGGTGGACGTCAGCCAGGACGTGTGCGGTGTCGTGCGGCATCACGGCCGGACGCGTGTCGCCGGTGGTCACGTCCTTGCCGCCGATCACGAGCGGGATCTCGATCCGCTCGCCGGCCATCTGCCCGAGGCGCAGCTCGAGGGCCGCGCGCTCGGGACTGCCGGGGGCGAAGTCGTGAACGGGCTCGTTGCGCGCCGGCGGCGGGCGGAAGTGGGCGTGTGTGCTCACCGTTGCTTCACGAGCCACGTCGCCGCGACGAGCACCCAGATCATGAAGCCGAGCGACGAGGCCCAGAACGTGGAGCCGACGAACGTCCAATCGGCGGCCGCCTCGCACACGCCGAGCAGCAGCACCGCGACACCGCCGGCGATCCCGAGCCGGCCGAACCAGCGCGGCACCTTGCGTGCATCCAGCGCTGCGAGCGACGAGCCGATGATCACGCTCGAGGCGCAGGCTGCACTTGGTGCGGCCACCTCGGGCGAGCGCGAGGCGAGTGCGGCCGCCTGGAGCGCGAGCAGCGAGGCGCCGCCGAGCACGACGATGCTCCCGAAGAACCCGTCCGGGTCGTAGCGGATGATCCGGGCGTGAAGGCTGGCGAGGAACCACAGGAGCGAGAACGCCGCCGCGACGAAGAGAGCGGACGCCGCCTGCTCGTGGTCGCCGCCCAGCGCGAGCGCGAGCACTCCGCAGGGGACGTAGACGTAGCCGAGGATCGGCGCGTACGTCCGCATCAAGGCGCGGCGCTGCATGGGGCGCGACGGTACAACATTCGCGTGGCGATGCCGAAGCTCGTGCGCTACGAGGCGGCCGGTTGGGGCGTCGGCGAGCTGTGGCTCGAGGGCGAGCGGGTCGTCTGGTCCGAGCTGCCGCGCCTGTCGCCGACACCTCCTTCGGCGGCGTCTTCGTTGCGGACACGTGCGGGGACAGCTTCAGGACACGACCTTTCGCGACGGTTGGCAGCGTTCTTCGCCGGCGGCGCGGACGACTTCGCCGATGTCGAGCTCGACCTGGACGACGGCTTCTACGGCGAGTGCGCTCGTGCTCTGCGCGTCGTGCCGCGCGGCGAGGTCGTCACCTACGGCGAGCTCGCAGCGCTCGCGGGCCACCCGGGGGCAGCGCGTGCGGCCGGCACCTTCTGCGCTCGCAACCGGCTCGCGCCGTTCGTCCCCTGCCACCGCGTCGTCGCGGCGGGCGGCATCGGCTCGTTCGGCTCGCTGGGCGTCGAGTACAAGCGCCGGCTCCTCGCGCTCGAACATGTCGCTCTCTGACGACCTCCGAGACGAGCTCGCCGCAATCGCGCCCCGGCGGCGCTGCTGCTCCCTCGCCGAGCTCTCGGCGCTCTTCCACTCGGCCGGCACCTGGCACCTGCGCGGCCACGGCGAGCTGGCGGTCCACCTCGACCTGGCGAGCGCGGCCGCGGCGCGGCGCGCCTACACGCTGCTGCGCGGGTTCGGCGTCGATTCCGAGATCCGCACGTACCGCCGACAGGCATTCGACCGCGCGACGCGCTACCAGCTGCACGTCGACGTCGATCCCGCCGCGGCGGAGGTTCTCCGTGAGGCGGGCGTCCTTTCTGCGCGTGGGGCACCGCTCGAGAGACCTCCAAAGCGCGTTGTCGGCCGCGCGTGCTGTCGCGGCGCGTATCTGCGAGGCGCTCTGCTCGGCGCGAGCTCGCTCTCCGGGCCGCGGGCCGCCCACCTCGAGTTGCGTGCCGCTGGGGCGGACGGCGCGAACCTCCTCGCCGCGGTCGCGGCGCACGAGGGCATCCCACTACGCACGCTCCAGCGCCGAACCCATGCCGTCGCCTACGCGAAGGCGAGTGAGACGATCGCCGACCTACTCGCCGTCGCCGGCGCGAGCGAAACCGCCCTGCGCCTGGACGAGCACGCGGTCCTCGCCGGCACGCGAGCCGAGGCCAACCGCCTGGCGAACGCCGACGAGGCGAACGTGAAGCGAACAGTCCAGGCCGCGAGGGAGCAACTTGCGGCGATCGAGCAGCTCGAGCTCGAAAGACTGCCGACGAAGCTGCGCGAGATCGCCACGCTTCGCAAGAAGCATCCATCGCTCTCGCTGACCGAGCTGGCCTCGAAGTGCCGCCCGCCGATCACGAAAGCAGCAGCCCATCACCGAATGACCGTGCTGAAGCAGCGCGCGGAGATGCCGGATTCACTCCGGCATCGACCAGTGCGAAAGGCGTAGCCACCAAACCCGCACGAAATACCTCCGAGCGCAGCGAGGAGGGGCATTTCGTGCGGGGAGGGCGGGCCGGAGGGGAAGCTCCGAGGACGACCTTCCCCTCCGGCTGAACCACGCTCTGAACCGTTGGCGACGGACGGGGTCTGAATCCGCGCCGGACGAGCATGGATCCGCCGGGCTGAGTATCTCCGACCTCCCGCCGCAGATTCCAGGGGATTTGCAAGTAGTACGCCGGTATTCGTGGAGTTCGAGGTGCGATACGTTTCTGGGGTGAAGGGGAAGTTCGACGAGCTCCGCGACCGCCTTGCCGAGATCAACGACCTGTCGCGTGCGGGCTCCCTCCTCGGATGGGATCAGCAGACGATGATGCCGCCGCGAGGCGCCCCCGTCCGCGCCGAGCAGCTCGCGACGCTCGGCCGCGTCAGGCACGAGAAGTTCACCTCGCCCGAGATCGGCCGCCTGCTCGACGACCTGGCCGGGTTCGAGCAGGAGCAGCCGTACGACTCGTTCGAGGCGAGCCTCATCCGTGTTGTGCGCCGCGACTGGGAAAAGGCGCGCAAGGTGCCGTCCGAGCTGCGGGCGGAGATGGCCCGCTCCTCGTCGCTCGCGCTGCCGGTCTGGGTCGCGGCACGGGCAGAGAACGACTTCGGCGCCTTCCTGCCGGCGCTGCGCAAGAACCTCGACCTGCGCCGGCGCTACATCGAGTGTTTCGACGGCGACTACGCCGAGCCGTACGACGCGGCCCTGGACGACTACGAGCGCGGGATGACGACGGCCGAGGTGCGGACGCTCTTCGCGTACCTGAAGGAGCACCAGGCACCGATCGTGCAGGAGGTCGCACAGGCCGAGCCGCTTCCGGACGCACAGCCGCGGACGTTCCCGCTCGAGGGCCAGAAGACGTTCGAGCTCGAGGTCGTGCGGCGATTCGGGTTCGACGACCACGCCTGGCGCCTCGACCCGACCGTGCACCCGTTTGCGACCGGGGCCGGCACGCAGGACATCCGGATCACGACCCGGTACTTCGGGGACAACCTCGACGGGCTCTTCGCGACCATGCACGAGTGCGGGCATGGGCTCTACGAGCACCAGGTCGATGCCTCGCTGGAGCGTACGCCGCTGGCCCAAGGCGTCTCCCTCGGACTCCACGAGTCGCAGAGCAGGATGTGGGAGAACCTCGTCGGCCGCTCACGGCCGTTCTGGCGCTTCTTCTTCCCGCGCCTCCAGGAGCTCTTTCCGGAGGCGCTCGCAGGCTCCGACGCCGAGTCCTGGTACCGCGAGGTGAACGCCGTGCAGCCGTCGCTGATCCGCGTCGACGCCGACGAGACGACGTACAACCTGCACATCATCCTGCGCTTCGAGCTCGAGCAGGAGATGCTGGCGGAGTCGTTCCCGCTCGAGCAGCTGCCCGAGGAGTGGAACAGGCGAATGTGGGAGTACCTCGGCGTCGAGGTGCCGGACGACACTCACGGCGTGCTCCAGGACACGCACTGGGCGACCGGGTCGCTCGGCTACTTCCCGACCTACGCGCTCGGCAACCTGATCTCGGCGCAGCTCTGGGAGCGGGTGCTCGCCGACCTGCCCGACCTGTACGAGGACTTCGAGCGGGGCGAGTTCGGCGCTCTCCGCGAGTGGCTGCGCGAGAGCCTGCACCGCCACGGGCGGAAGTTCACGCCTGCGGAGACGCTGGAGCGGGCGGCCGGCATCGGCAAGATCGACCCCGAGCCGTACGTGCACTACCTGCGCGGCAAGGTGAGCGAGATCTACGGCCTCCCGGTCGGCGCCGAGTAGGCTTCGAGCCGGTCCGGTGGCCTCCGACCGGGGCCGGCGGCGGTTCGATCGGCCCCTTTCCCTGAGTCTGGCTAGAGTCCTCGCCATGGCGAAAACACGCGTGGGCATCAACGGATTCGGCCGTATCGGCCGCAACTTCTTCCGAGCGTCGCTCGAGCGCGACCTCGACTTCGAGCTCGTCGCCTTCAACGATCTGGGCAATGCCGGGACGATGGCGCACCTGCTCGCCTACGACTCGATCCTCGGCCCCCTCGACGGGGGCGTCGCGGTCGAGGACGGGCTCGTCAAGGCCGCCGGGTGTGAGCTCCAGGTGCTCGCCGAGCGCGATCCCGCCCGGTTGCCCTGGGGAGATCTGAACATCGACGTCGTGATCGAGTCCACCGGGTTCTTCACCAACCGGGAAGGCGCGCAGAAGCACATCGACGCCGGCGCGAAGAAGGTCGTCATCTCGGCGCCGGCGACCGATCCGGACCTGACCGTCGTGCTCGGCGTGAACGGCGACAGGTACGACCCGGCCCAGCACAACATCATCTCCAACGCCTCGTGCACGACGAACTGCGTCGCCCCGCTGGCGAAGGTGCTGAACGACGCGTTCACGATCGAGCGCGGCTTCATGACGACGATCCACGCGTACACGAACGACCAGCAGATTCTCGACCTCCCGCACAGTGATCTACGACGGGCTCGGGCCGCAGCCATCAACCTGATCCCGACCTCGACCGGCGCCGCCCGTGCGATCGGGCTCGTGCTTCCTGACCTGAAGGGAAAGATCGACGGCGTCGCGGTGCGCGCGCCGATCGCGACCGGCTCGATCACCGATCTCACGGTCCAGCTCGGCCAGGACGTCACGGCCGACGAGGTGAAGAGCGCCTTCAAGGCGGCTGCTACCGACGGGCCGCTTGCGCCGTACCTCGAGTACTCGACCGCGCCGCTCGTCTCGACCGACATCAACGAGTCGCAGTACTCGTGCATCTACGACAGCGACCTGACGATGGCGAACGGGAACATGGCGAAGGTCTTCGGCTGGTACGACAACGAGTGGGGCTACTCGTGCCGGCTGGTCGACCTCGTGAACATCGTCAGCCGCTCGCTCTAGGAGGCTCTCACAGAATGACGCTTCGTCGAACGGGTGCGATGGACGGTGCGAGTCAAGGACGCAGGGAGTCTCGGGTAGCAGCGCTACCCGAGCGACTGAGGACGAAGGATCGCGCCGTCCAGCGCGGCCGGGCGACTTACGGCTTCGTTCTGTGAGAGCCTCTACGCCGTGAGGCTGCCGCGCTCCGTCCGCGACGCCGACGTCAGCGGAAAGGTCGTCCTCGTCCGGGCCGACTTGAACGTGCCGCTCGAAGACGGACGTGTGGCCGACGACGCCCGCATCCGGGCCTCGCTGCCGACGCTCCAGCTTCTCCTCGAGGAGGGTGCCGCGGAAGTACGCGTGTGCTCACACCTCGGACGTCCGAAGACCGATGAGGATCGCGCGAAGTACGCGATCGACCCGGTGCGCGCGCGCTTGGCCGAGTTGCTGAGCGACGACCGCGTGCAGGTGCTCGAGAACACGCGCTTCAATCCGGCCGAGACGGCCAACGACCCGGCGTTCGCGCGCGAGCTGGCGGACGGCTGCGATCTCTATGTCAATGACGCGTTCGGCTCCGCTCACCGTGCCCACTCCTCGACCGAAGGCGTCGCCCACCTGCTGCCGGCATACGCCGGCCTGCTCCTGCTCGCCGAGCTCGAGCACCTCGGCACGCTGCTTGGCGAGGTCGAGCGGCCTTTCGTGATCGTCGCCGGCGGGGCGAAGGTGGCAGACAAGGTCGGCGTGCTCCGCAACCTGGGCTCACGGGCTGACCGCGTGCTGATCGGCGGCAAGATGGCCGAGGACGTTCGCGCCGAGAACCCGTTTCCGTTCGACGTCATGCTGCCGCGCGACATCGTCGCGGCGGCGTCGTTCGACGCGGACGCGGAGACGAGGATCGTGCCCTACGACCACCCTCCAGAAGGGTGGCTCGGCCTCGACATCGGGCCGGCGACACGCATGGAGTTCGCAGCTGTGATCGCCGTCGCGAAGACGGTGTTCTGGAACGGCCCGATGGGCGTGTTCGAGTGGCCCCGGTTCGCCGAGGGCACATTCGCGGTCGCTCGTGCCGTGGCCGCGTGCGACGGGTTCACGGTCGTCGGCGGCGGCGACTCCGTACGCGCGATCTACGACGCCGGCGTCGCCGACCGCATCTCGTGGATCTCCACCGGCGGCGGCGCATCGCTCGAGCTACTCGAGGGCAAGGAGCTTCCGGGCGTGGCCGCGATTCCGGCGGCTCCGGCTGCGGCGGTGGAGTGAGCGCGTGCTGATCGCCGGCAACTGGAAGATGTTCAAGGGCCCGGCCGAGGCGGTGTCGTTCTGCAACGCGCTCCGCGAGGCGGATCTGGGCGACGTGGACGTGGTCGTCTGCCCGCCGTACGTCTCGCTCGACGCGGCCGTTCAGGCTCTGGCCGGGACGGACATCGCGGTCGCCGCGCAGAACGTCCACTGGGCCGCAGAGGGCGCGTTCACCGGCGAGGTGTCCGCACCGATGTTGCGCGAGCTCGGCGTCTACGGGACGATCGTCGGCCACTCCGAGCGGCGGCAGTTCTTCGGCGAAACCGACGAGAGCGTGGCCCGTCGCGTCGTGGCCGCACTCGAGCACGGTCTGCACGTGATTGCCTGCGTGGGCGAGCTCGAGGCCGAGCGCGAGGCGGGCGAAACCGAGGCCGTTCTCCTTCGGCAGGTCGAGGCGATCGCCGCGGTGCTCCCCGAGACCGACGCGTGCGTGCTCGCCTACGAACCCGTATGGGCGATCGGGACGGGCAAGACGGCGACGCCGGAGCTCGCCCAGGAGGCGCAGGCGTTCATCAAGACGATCCTCGACGTGCCCGTGCTCTACGGCGGCTCGGTGAAGCCGGGCAACGCCGGCGAGCTCGCCGCGCAGCCGGCCGTCGACGGCGCGCTCGTCGGCGGCGCCTCCCTCGACGTGGAATCGTTCGCCGCGATTTGTCGCGCAGCTTCCCCCTCGTAGCGCTCGTCATCCTCGACGGCTGGGGATGTGCGCCGCCCGGCCCGGGCAACGCGGTGGCGCTCGCGAAGACGCCGGTCTTCGACCGCCTCTGGGAAGTCTCGCCGCACACGACGATCGACGCCTCCGGCGAGGCGGCCGGCCTGCCGCCCGGCCAGATGGGGAACTCCGAGGTCGGCCACCTGACGATCGGCGCCGGTCGGCGGCTCTACCAGGACCTGATGCGCGTCAACCGCGCGATCGCCGACCGTTCGTTCTTCGAGAACGCCGCGCTTCGCGGCGCCTTCGAACGGGGACGCCGCGTACACCTGCTTGGGCTCGTCTCGGAGGGGGGCGTCCACTCGCACCTCGATCACCTGCGGGCGCTGCTCTCCTTCGCCCCCGAGAAGACGTGGATCCACGCGTTCACCGACGGCCGCGACGTCTCGCCGCACGCGGCGATCCAGGATCTGGCCACGCTGCCGCAGGACCGGATCGCAACCGTGGTCGGCCGCTACTACGCGATGGACCGCGACAGCCGCTGGGAGCGCACGCAGCGCGCCTACGACGCGATCACAGTGGGCATGGGTACACATGCACATAGCGTGTTGGACGCCGTACAAGCAAGTTACGAGGCAGGCGTCACAGACGAGTTCATCGAGCCGATCGTCATCGACGGGACGCCGCGCCTCGAGCCGGGCGACAGCGCGATCTTCTTCAACTTCCGGCCCGACCGCGGACGGCAGCTGACCAGGCTGCTGCTCGACGCGGGCCATGACCTGACCACGATGACGCGCTACAGCGAGGAGCTCGACTGTCCGGTCGCGTTCTCCGAGCAAACGGTCTCGGAGGCGCTTGCCGAAGTGTTGTCGCGACACGGCGCGCGGCAGCTGCACGTCGCCGAGACGGAGAAGTACGCGCACGTGACCTACTTCTTCAACGGCGGTATCGAGCGCGAATGGGAAGGTGAGACGCGCATCCTCGCCCCGAGCCCGCGCGACGTTGCGAGCTACGACCTCGAGCCCGAGATGGCGGCCGACGAAGTCGCCGAGCGCTTCTGCTCGGAGATCGGCGACGGCTACCGCTTCGCGGTCGTCAACTTCGCGAACCCGGACATGGTCGGCCACACGGGCGTGATCCCCGCGGTCGTGCGTGCTGTCGAGACAACCGACCGCTGCCTTGGCAGGATCGTCGACCGCGTGAGCGCCCTCGGCGGCGTCTGCCTCGTCACGGCCGACCACGGCAACGCGGAGCAATTGCTCGAGGCGGACGGCGTCTCGCCGTTCACGGCGCACACGACGAATCCGGTTCCGGTGCTGCTCACGGCTCCGGGCGCAGAGCTCCGGAGCGGCGGCGAGCTCGCCGACCTCGCCCCGACCTGCCTCGACCTGCTGGGGATCGAGCAGCCTGCGGCCATGACCGGCCGCACTCTGAGGGCCTGACACGCCGGGCCGGATGGCGCACCAGACACGGCGCCGGGTCAGCACGCTCGCCCTCGATGCCGGGCCTGGTCTGGAGGGCCCCCGGCAGCGGCCGAATTTCACGACAGCCCCTTTGATGAACGAGGGCTAAGAAAAGGGCCTCTGGCTGAACGCCGGCTAAGAAAACGGTGAGTCATCCGTTCAGCGAGCGGTAAATCTTTGGTTAGTCCCCCGTTTGGGGGCACTTGGCACGAAGCAAGCCCGTTAGTCTGTCGCTCGGTGCCGCTCGAACAGCCCGATCCGGAGATCCTGCGCAGGGCGCAGCGCGGCGACGAGCGGGCATTTGCGCTGATCGTTCGCGAGTACGAGACGCCGATCTTCAACTACGTCCTTCGCCTGACCGGCGACCGCAGCCTCGCCGAGGACATGACGCAGGAGGTCTTCATGCGCGTCTTCCAGGGGCTGCCTCGGTTCTCGCTCCGGTGCAAGTTCACCACGTGGCTCTTCCAGGTGACGAAGAACCGCGTGCTCGACGAGCTGCGGGCACGGGATCGCCGGCCGCGCGCGAGCATCAATCTCGACGACGTCCCGAACCTCGAGGTGCTCGACAGACCCGTCGAGGAGGGCGAGACGATCGACGCGGTCTGGCGCGCCCTGCATGAGTTGAACCCCGATCTCAAGATGGCCCTCCTCCTGCGCGACGTCGTCGGGCTTCCGTACAACGAGATCGCGGATGCACTCGAGATCACGCTCGCGACCGTCAAGTGGCGCATCTTCAAGGCGCGAGAAGAGGTCCAGCTCGCGCTCGCGCGCGAGGGGATCACCTTCGGCGACTCGGCCACCGCCGCCGACGCCATGCTGACGACCTAGAGGAAGAGACATCCGGTGAGGCGAGTCGCGGTGCGCTGCGCGACGAACGGGCGCCGTGATTGCTGGCAAGCCGTGATAGTTCGCAGGGATGCCTGAGACGAGAGCAACTCTCAGCAGGCGGCTCGGGCGGGGGATGACCGTCGTGTGCTGCGTGGTTGGGTGGACCGTTGCGGCCGTCTTCCTGTGGCGGACGACCGTGCCGTCACTCCACCTCGACGGCTTCGACGAGCATCGCTTCTTCTCGGCCCGCGCGCTCGGGCGGGCGCACGACTACGAACAGGGCTTGCGCGCTCTCTGGCTCGCCGGGCAGCTCGCCACGATCGTCGCACTCGTCGTGCTCGTGCGTGTCCTGCCGCGGTCGGTGCGCGGGATCGGGCTCGGTCGGATCAGCACCGCGATCATCGTCGGCATGGTCGTGCTGACCACGCTGTGGGTGGTCGCGCTTCCGTTCGGGATCGCCGAGCTCTGGTGGCAGCATCACTGGGATCTCGGCCCGTTCGACATCGCGAGCTGGATCATCGCGCAGCGCTTCACGCTCGGCGCGAGCGCGGTCTTCGCGATGGCGACGATCGTCGTGCTCGTGGCGCTCGCCGCGCGCTTCCCCCGCGGCTGGTGGGTCCCCGGCGCCGCCGCCTTCGTCGCCCTGGCCAGCCTCCTCACGTTCACCTCGGGCTGGCTTGGCGCCGCCGGGACGCACCCGATCCGCAGCCCATCCCTCCGCGCGGACGTCGCCCGCATCGCGCGCACAGAGGGCGTGAGCCCGCCCGTGCGGGTGCAGAACGTGAGCGACTGGACGAGTCAGGCGAACGCGTTCGCGGCGGGCTTCGGGCCCTCGACACGGGTCGTGCTCTGGGACACGCTGCTCGACGGCCGCTTCTCGCGCGGCGAGATCAACGTGGTCGTCGCCCACGAGCTGGCGCACGTCAAGAGCGATCACATCCTGAAGGGCCTCGCGTGGTTCAGCCTGTTCGCGTTTCCCGCCCTCTTCGTGGTCGCCGAGGCGACGCGGCGGCGCGGCGGCCTTCGCGATCCGGCGAACCTCCCGCTGGCCGTGCTCGTGATCACGTTGTTCTCGCTCGCCGCGGCGCCGCTCCAGAACGCCGTTTCCCGCCGCTACGAGGCCGAGGCCGACTGGCGGGCGCTCCAGACGACCCGCGATCCGGAAGCGATGACGAAACTGTTCCGGGGCTTCCAGCGGACGAGCCTGCAGGAGCCGAACCCGCCCCTGTGGGCCTACCTCTGGCTCGAGACCCACCCGACGCTGATGCAGCGCATCGCGATGGCGCAGAGGTTCGACCAGGCGGAGGAATCACCGTGAAGCGGCGCCGCGCCCCGCGACTTTGACCTGACGCCAGCCGCGCCGCCGGTGGGATCGGGTGCCGTCACGGCCCATTGCCGATACTTGGGCGATGAATGGATTCCGACGCCGGATCGTTACGACGGCGGTTGCGGTCGTCGCCGTCTTCGCCGTCGGCACGATCGGCTTCCACCAGCTCCTCGACGAGTCGTGGCATGCCTCCTTCTACCGGACGGTCATCACGGCCACCCTCACGGGCCTCGACTCGCAGCCCCGCGGCGCCAGCGCAGAACTGCTGACGATCGCGATGGCTCTTACGGGGGTGGCTATCTTTGGCTACCTGGCGACGCAGGCCGTCGAGGCGATCGCGCACGAGGTGACGGGCCACGCCCGGAGGGAGAAGCGACAGCGCCGCATGATCGACCAGCTCGAACACCACTTCATCATCTGCGGCTACGGCCGCGTCGGCCGCCGCGTCGCCGAGGAGATGGCCGCATCCGGTCAGCCGCTCGTCGTCCTCGACGTCAACCAGGAGGCGCTCGATGTGGCACGCGAGCGCGGCGTCCTCTATCTCGAAGGCAGCGGCACCGAGGATGGTGATCTCGGCCTGGCCGGGATCGACGTCGCGCGCGGCCTGATCGCGTCCGCCGACTCGGATGCCGAGAACGTCTACATCACGCTCTCCGCGCGTTCCCGGCGACCGGATCTGATGATCGTGGCCCGCGCCTCCGATGCCGAGGCCGAGCGGAAGCTGCGGCTTGCCGGCGCCGACCGCGTCGTCCGGCCGTACTCGAGCGCCGGCGTCGAGATGGCCAAGCTCGCGCTGAAGCCGCAGGTGGCGGCGTTCCTCGAGATCGTCACGTCGCACGGCGGCCCCGACCTGCGCTTCGAGGAGATCGAGATCACGCGAGGGTACGCGCAGGCAGGGCGGACGATCCGCGAGCTGCGAGTCCGTAGCACGACCGGCGCGGTGATCGTTGCGCTGCGCAAGCGCGATGGGAGCTTCGATACGACGCCAAACCCCGACGTCCCGCTCGAGGTGGGAGATGTGTTGATCGCGATCGGCACCGAACCCGAGCTGCACGCGCTCGAGGACCTCTTCGCGCCGCGAGACGGCGTTGGTGCGTAACGCCGTCGACCGCCTCGCCGAGGCGGTCGGCGAGGTCGCGGGCCACGAGGTCGAGCTCGAACGTCCGAAGGACTCCGGCCACGGCGACTACGCGACGAACGTCGCTCTCCAGAGCGCGAAGACGCTGCGCCGACCGCCGCGCGAGCTCGCCGAGGAGCTGGCCGCGAAGGTCGTCGAGTTGCCCGGGGTCGAGCGCGCCGAGGTCGCCGGCCCGGGCTTCGTCAACCTCTGGCTCCCCGACTCGTTCTTCGTCGAGGCGCTCGGGGAGATCGGCGACGACTACGGCGGCGGCTCGGCGGCGGCCCCCGAACGCGTGCAGGTCGAGCTGGTTTCCGCGAACCCGACCGGACCGATCACCGTCGCCTCCGGCCGCAACGGCGCCTACGGCGACAGCGTCGCGCGCCTGCTCGAGTTCGCGGGCCACACGGTCGAGCGCGAGTACTACTTCAACGACGCCGGGGCGCAGATGGAGCGCTTCCGCCAGTCGGTCTTGGCGGTCAGACTCGGGGAGGAGCCGCCCGCGGACGGCTACCACGGCGACTACATCGCCGATCTCGCACGCGACGAGGGCGATCCCGTGCCGCGGATGCTCGAGCGAATCCGGGCGAGCCTCGAGCGCTTCCGGATCCACTTCGACACGTGGCAGAACGAGCTCGACCTGGCCGCCAAGGTTCCGCTCGCACTCGAGCGGATCGACACGTACGAAGCCGACGGGACGCTCTGGGCGCGGACGAGCGCGTACGGCGACGAGAAGGACCGCCCGCTCCTCCGCTCAGCCGACGGCAGCGTCCTCTACTACGCCTCCGACGTGGCGTACGCGCTCGACAAGTTCGAGCGCGGCTTCGAGCGCGCCATCTACGTGCTCGGCGCCGACCACCACGGCTACGTGGCCCGCCTGAAGGCGGCGGCGGCGATGCTCGGCTACGACCCGGAACGGGTGGAGGTGCTGCTGTATCAGTTGGTGCACCTGACGCGAGGCGGCGAGCAGACAAAGATGTCGAAGCGCCGCGGCGACGTCGTCTTCCTCGACGAGTTCATGGACGAGATCGGCGTCGACGCCGCGCGTTGGTACCTCGTCAACCGCGGCCCCGACCAGACGATCGAGATCGACATCGACCTCGCCGCCGAGAAGACGCAGAAGAACCCGGTCTACTACGTCCAGTACGCGCATGCGCGTATCGCCGGCATCCTGCGCGGCGCGTCAGCCGAGCCAGGTGGCAACTTGCCACTTGCGGGTGCGGCGTTGGAGCCGCAGGAGCGCGAGCTCGTCAAGCGGCTCGCGGACTTCCCGGCGCTCGTCCGCGAGGCGACCGAGCGGCGCGGCCCGCAGATGATCCCCTCCTACGCGATCCGCGTCGCCGACGATTTTCACCGCTTCTACCACGACGTCCGCGTGCTCGGCTCCGAGGCGGAGGCGTTTCGGCTCGGCCTGTGCCGTGCGACGCAACGGGTGATCGCCCGCTGCCTCGACCTGATCGGGGTCGAGGCGCCCCAACGTATGTAGCCAGGGCTCCTCGACGGTTCCCCCGGGGGCCCTCGCAACGTCCGACTACACTCCGCCGCGATGCGGGTCGGCATGCTCACCGGGGGAGGCGACTGCCCCGGCCTGAATCCCGTCATCCGCGCGGTCTGCCGCCGCCTCTGGGAGCACGGCCACGAGACGTTCGGCGTGCTGAACGGCTGGCGCGGCATGATCGACGGCAACCTCACGCCGCTCGGCTATGCCGAGACCTCGGGGATCCTGCACCGGGGCGGCACGATCATCGGCACCTCCCGCACGAACCCCTTCAAGTCCGAGGGCGGCGTCGAGGGCGTGAAGCGCACCTTCGAGGCGATCGACGCGCTCGTGGCGATCGGCGGCGAGGACACGCTCGGTGTCGCGGCCAGGCTCTTCGCCGAGGAAGGGCTGCCGGTCGTCGGGGTGCCGAAGACGATCGACAACG
The DNA here is from genome assembly GCA_963781435.1 of uncultured Actinomycetes bacterium. Taxonomy (GTDB): domain Bacteria; phylum Actinomycetota; class Thermoleophilia; order Gaiellales; family Gaiellaceae; genus PALSA-600. The sequence continues at coordinate 38,505 of CAWAGR010000024.1, forward strand.
ATCTGAACGGCACCGACTACACCTTCGGCTTCGACACGGCCGTGACCGTCGCCACCGAGGCGATCGACCGCTGCCACTCCACGGCCGAGTCCCATAACCGGATCATCGTGGTCGAGACGATGGGCCGCCATGCCGGCTGGATTGCGCTCTTTTCCGGCATCGCCGGCGGCGCCGACTACATCCTGATCCCGGAGCAGCCGGTCGACTACGACGCCGTCGCGGCCGCAGTCGAGCGCCGGAAAGCCCGCGGCAAGAACTTCTCCGTGATCGTCGCGAGCGAGGGCTCGGAGCTGCCGGGCGTCTCCGACGAGGGCGAGATCGACGAATTCGGCCACGTCCGGGTCGAGAACCGCGCAGTGGGCGACACCGTGGCGCAGGAGGTCGAGAAGCGCACCGGCATGCAGGCGCGCGCGACGGTGCTCGGCTACATCCAGCGGGGCGGCACACCGACCTCACGCGACCGCATCCTCGGCCTGCGCTTCGGCCTCAAGGCGGCCGACCTCGTCCAGGCCGGGAGCTGGGGACAGATGGCGGCCCTCCACGGGGACGACGTGCTCTCGGTCCCGCTGACAGAGGCGACAGCCGAGCTCAAGCTCGTCACGGACGAGTGGTACGAGACCGCCAAGACGTTCTTCGGCTAGCGGTAGAATGCGCGCCCACGCGGGCGTAGCTCAGTTGGTAGAGCATCAGCTTCCCAAG
>CAWAGR010000025.1:0-213491 GCA_963781435.1 uncultured Actinomycetes bacterium
GCATCCTCGCCCCGAGCCCGCGCGACGTTGCGAGCTACGACCTCGAGCCGGAGATGGCGGCCGACGAAGTCGCCGAGCGCTTCTGCTCGGAGATCGGCGACGGCTACCGCTTCGCGGTCGTCGACTTCGCGAACCCGGACATGGTCGGCCACACGGGCGTGATCCCCGCGGTCGTGCGTGCTGTCGAGACAACCGACCGCTGCCTTGGCAGGATCGTCGACCGCGTGAGCGCCCTCGGCGGCGTCTGCCTCGTCACGGCCGACCACGGCAACGCGGAGCAATTGCTCGAGGCGGACGGCGTCTCGCCGTTCACGGCGCACACGACGAATCCGGTTCCGGTGCTGCTCACGGCTCCGGGCGCAGAGCTCCGGAGCGGCGGCGAGTTCGCCGACCTCGCCCCGACCTGCCTCGACCTGCTGGGGATCGAGCAGCCTGCGGCCATGACCGGCCGCACTCTGAGGGCCTGACGCGCCGGGCCGGTTGACGCACCAGACACGGCGCCGGGTCAGCGCGCTCGCCTTCGATGCCGGGCCTGGTCTGCAGGGCCCCCGGCAGCGGCCGAATTTCAGGACAGCCCCGTTGATGAACGAGGGCTAAGAAAAGGGCCTCTGGCTGAACGCCGGCTAAGAAAACGGTGAGTCATCCGTTCAGCGAGCGGTAAATCTTTGGTTAGTCCCCGGTTTGGGGGCACTTGGCACGAAGCAGGCCCGTTAGTGTGTCGGTCGGTGCCGCTCGAACAGCCCGATCCGGAGATCCTGCGCAGGGCGCAGCGCGGAGACGAGCGGGCATTCGCGCTGATCGTTCGCGAGTACGAGACGCCGATCTTCAACTACGTCCTTCGCCTGACCGGCGACCGCAGCCTCGCCGAGGACATGACGCAGGAGGTCTTCATGCGCGTCTTCCAGGGGCTGCCTCGGTTCTCGCTCCGGTGCAAGTTCACCACGTGGCTCTTCCAGGTGACGAAGAACCGCGTGCTCGACGAGCTGCGGGCGCGGGATCGCCGGCCGCGCGCGAGCGTCAATCTCGACGACGTCCCGAACCTCGAGGTGCTCGACAGACCCGTCGAGGAGGGCGAGACGATCGACGCGGTCTGGCGCGCCCTGCATGAGCTGAACCCCGATCTCAAGATGGCCCTCCTCCTGCGCGACGTCGTCGGGCTTCCGTACAACGAGATCGCGGATGCACTCGAGATCACGCTCGCGACCGTCAAGTGGCGCATCTTCAAGGCGCGAGAAGAGGTCCAGCTCGCGCTCGCGCGCGAGGGGATCACCTTCGGCGACTCGGCCACCGCCGCCGACGCCGTGCTGACGACCTAGAGGGAGAGACATCCGGTGAGGCGAGTCGCGGTGCGCTGCGCGACGAACGGGCGCCGTGATTGCTGGCAAGCCGTGATAGTTCGCAGGGATGCCTGAGACGAGAGCAACTCTCAGCGGGCGGCTCGGGCGGGGGATGACCGTCGTGTGCTGCGTGGTTGGGTGGACCGTTGCGGCCGTCTTCCTTTGGCGGACGACCGTGCCGCCACTCCACCTCGACGGCTTCGACGAGCATCGCTTCTTCTCGGCCCGCGCGCTCGGGCGGGCGCACGACTACGAACAGGGCTTGCGCGCTCTCTGGCTCGCCGGGCAGCTCGCCACGATCGTCGCGCTCGTCGTGCTCGTGCGTGTCCTGCCGCGGTCGGTGCGCGGGATCGGGCTCGGTCGGATCAGCACCGCGATCATCGTCGGCATGGTCGTGCTGACCACGCTCTGGGTGGTCGCGCTTCCGTTCGGGATCGCCGAGCTCTGGTGGCAGCATCACTGGGATCTCGGCCCGTTCGACATCGCGAGCTGGATCATCGCGCAGCGCTTCACGCTCGGCGCGAGCGCGGTCTTCGCGATGGCGACGATCGTCGTGCTCGTGGCGCTCGCCGCGCGCTTCCCCCGCAGCTGGTGGGTCCCCGGCGCCGCCGCATTCGTCGCCCTGGCCAGCCTCCTCACGTTCACCTCGGGCTGGCTTGGCGCCGCCGGGACGCACCCGATCCGCAGCCCATCCCTCCGCGCGGACGTCGCCCAGATCGCGCGCACGGAGGGCGTGAGCCCGCCCGTGCGGGTGCAGAACGTGAGCGACTGGACGAGTCAGGCGAACGCGTTCGCGGCGGGCTTCGGGCCCTCGACACGGGTCGTGCTCTGGGACACGCTGCTCGACGGCCGCTTCTCGCGCGGCGAGATCAACGTGGTCGTCGCCCACGAGCTGGCGCACGTCAAGAGCGATCACATCCTGAAGGGCCTCGCGTGGTTCAGCCTGTTCGCGTTTCCCGCCCTCTTCGTGGTCGCCGAGGCGACGCGGCGGCGTGGCGGCCTTCGCGATCCGGCGAACCTTCCGCTGGCCGTGCTCGTGATCACGTTGTTCTCGCTCGCCGCGGCGCCGCTCCAGAACGCCGTTTCCCGCCGCTACGAGGCCGAGGCCGACTGGCGGGCGCTCCAGGCGACCCGCGATCCGGAAGCGATGACGAAACTGTTCCGGGGCTTCCAGCGGACGAGCCTGCAGGAGCCGAACCCGCCCGTGTGGGCCTACCTCTGGCTCGAGACCCACCCGACGCTGATGCAGCGCATCGCCATGGCGCAGAGGTTCGACCAGGCAGATGAATCCCCGTGATGCGGCGCCGCGCCCCGCGACGCTGACCTGAAGCCGGCCGCGCCGCCGTTGGGATCGGGTGCCGTCACGGCCCATTGCCGATACTTGGGCGATGAATGGCTTCAGACGCCGGATCGTTGCGACGGCCGTTGCGGTCGTCGCCGTCTTCGCCGTCGGCACGATCGGCTTCCACCAGCTCCTCGACGAGTCGTGGCATGCCTCCTTCTACCGGACGGTCATCACGGCCACCCTCACGGGCCTCGACTCGCAGCCCCGCGGCGCCAGCGCAGAACTGCTGACGATCGCGATGGCTCTCACGGGGGTGGCTATCTTTGGCTACCTGGCGACGCAGGCCGTCGAGGCGATCGCGCACGAGGTAACGGGCCACGCCCGAAGGGAGAAGCGACAGCGCCGCATGATCGACCAGCTCGAACACCACTTCATCATCTGCGGCTACGGCCGCGTCGGCCGCCGCGTCGCCGAGGAGATGGCCGCATCCGGTCAGCCGCTCGTCGTCCTCGACGTCAATCAGGAGGCGCTCGATGTGGCACGCGAGCGCGGCGTCCTCTATCTCGAAGGCAGCGGCACCGAGGATGGTGATCTCGGCCTGGCCGGGATCGACGTCGCGCGCGGCCTGATCGCGTCCGCCGACTCGGATGCCGAGAACGTCTACATCACGCTCTCCGCGCGTTCCCGGCGGCCGGATCTGATGATCGTGGCCCGTGCCTCCGATGCCGAGGCCGAGCGGAAGCTGCGGCTTGCCGGCGCCGACCGCGTCGTCCGGCCGTACTCGAGCGCCGGCGTCGAGATGGCCAAGCTCGCGCTGAAGCCGCAGGTGGCGGCGTTCCTCGAGATCGTCACGTCGCACGGCGGCCCCGACCTGCGCTTCGAGGAGATCGAGATCACGCCCGGGTATGCGCAGGCGGGCCGGACGATCCGTGAGCTGCGCATCCGCAGCACGACGGGCGCGGTGATCGTCGCGCTGCGCAAGCGGGACGGAAGCTTCGACACGACGCCGAACCCAGACGTCCCGCTCGACGTGGGAGATGTGTTGATCGCGATCGGCACCGAACCCGAGCTGCACGCGCTCGAGGACCTCTTCGCGCCGCGAGACGGCGTTGGCGCGTAACGCCGTCGACCGCCTTGCCCAGGCGGTCGGCGAGGTCGCGGGCCACGAGGTCGAGCTCGAGCGCCCGAAGGACACCGGCCACGGCGACTACGCGACGAACGTCGCGCTCCAGAGCGCGAAGACGCTGCGCCGACCGCCGCGCGAGCTCGCCGAGGAGCTGGCCGCGAAGGTCGTCGAGCTGCCCGGGGTCGAGCGCGCCGAGGTCGCCGGCCCGGGCTTCGTCAACGTCTGGCTCCCCGACTCGTTCTTCGTCGAGGCGCTCGGGGAGATCGGCGAGGACTACGGCGGCGGCTCGGCGGCGGCCCCCGAACGCGTTCAGGTCGAGCTGGTTTCCGCGAACCCGACCGGACCGATCACCGTCGCCTCCGGCCGCAACGGCGCCTACGGCGACAGCGTCGCGCGCCTGCTCGAGTTCGCGGGCCACACGGTCGAGCGCGAGTACTACTTCAACGACGCCGGGGCGCAGATGGAGCGCTTCCGCCAGTCCGTCTTGGCGGTCAGACTCGGGGAGGAGCCGCCCGCGGACGGCTACCACGGCGACTACATCGCCGATCTCGCACGCGACGAGGGCGATCCCGTGCCGCGGATGCTCGAGCGGATCCGGGCGAGCCTCGAGCGCTTCCGGATCGACTTCGACACGTGGCAGAACGAGCTCGACCTGGCCGCCAAGGTTCCGCTCGCACTCGAGCGGATCGACACGTACGAAGCCGACGGGACGCTCTGGGCGCGGACGAGCGCGTACGGCGACGAGAAGGACCGCCCGCTCCTCCGCTCAGCCGACGGCAGCTCCCTCTACTACGCCTCCGACGTGGCGTACGCGCTCGACAAGTTCGAGCGCGGCTTCGACCGCGCCATCTACGTGCTCGGCGCCGACCACCACGGCTACGTGGCCCGCCTGAAGGCGGCGGCGGCGATGCTCGGCTACGACCCGGAACGGGTGGAGGTGCTTCTGTATCAGTTGGTGCACCTGACGCGAGGCGGCGAGCAGACGAAGATGTCGAAGCGCCGCGGCGACGTCGTCTTCCTCGACGAGTTCATGGACGAGATCGGCGTCGACGCCGCGCGCTGGTACCTCGTCAACCGCGGCCCCGACCAGACGATCGAGATCGACATCGACCTCGCCGCCGAGAAGACGCAGAAGAACCCGGTCTACTACGTCCAGTACGCGCATGCGCGCATCGCCGGCATCCTGCGCGGCGCGTCAACCGAGCCAGGTGGCAAGTTGCCACTTGCGGGTGCGGCGTTGGAGCCGCAGGAGCGCGAGCTCGTCAAGCGGCTCGCGGACTTTCCGGCGCTCGTCCGCGAGGCGACCGAGCGGCGCGGCCCGCAGATGATCCCCTCGTACGCGATCCGCGTCGCCGACGATTTTCACCGCTTCTACCACGACGTCCGCGTGCTCGGCTCCGAGGCGGAGGCGTTTCGGCTCAGCCTGTGCCGTGCGACGCAACGGGTGATCGCCCGCTGCCTCGACCTGATCGGGGTCGAGGCGCCCCAACGTATGTAGCCAGGGCTCCTCGACGGTTCCCCCGGGGGCCCTCGCAACGTCCGACTACACTCCGCCGCGATGCGGGTCGGCATGCTCACCGGGGGAGGCGACTGCCCCGGCCTGAATCCCGTCATCCGCGCGGTCTGCCGCCGCCTCTGGGAGCACGGCCACGAGACGTTCGGCGTGCTGAACGGCTGGCGCGGCATGATCGACGGCAACCTCACGCCGCTCGGCTATGCCGAGACCTCGGGGATCCTGCACCGGGGCGGCACGATCATCGGCACCTCCCGCACGAACCCTTTCAAGTCAGAGGGCGGCGTCGAGGGCGTGAAGCGCACCTTCGAGGCGATCGACGCGCTCGTGGCGATCGGCGGCGAGGACACGCTCGGTGTCGCGGCCAGGCTCTTCGCCGAGGAAGGGCTGCCGGTCGTCGGGGTGCCGAAGACGATCGACAACGATCTGAACGGCACCGACTACACCTTCGGCTTCGACACGGCCGTGACCGTCGCCACCGAGGCGATCGACCGCTGCCACTCCACAGCCGAGTCCCACAACCGGATCATCGTGGTCGAGACGATGGGCCGCCACGCCGGCTGGATTGCGCTCTTTTCCGGCATCGCCGGCGGCGCCGACTACATCCTGATCCCGGAGCAGCCGGTCGACTACGACGCCGTCGCGGCCGCAGTCGAGCGACGGAAAGCCCGCGGCAAGAACTTCTCCGTGATCGTCGCGAGCGAGGGCTCGGAGCTGCCGGGCGTCTCCGACGAGGGCGAGATCGACGAATTCGGCCACGTCCGGGTCGAGAATCGCGCAGTGGGCGACACCGTGGCGCAGGAGGTCGAGAAGCGCACCGGCATGCAGGCGCGCGCGACGGTGCTCGGCTACATCCAGCGGGGCGGCACACCGACCTCACGCGACCGCATCCTAGGCCTGCGCTTCGGCCTCAAGGCGGCCGACCTCGTCCAGGCCGGGCGCTGGGGACAGATGGCCGCCCTCCACGGCGACGACGTGCTCTCGGTCCCGCTGACAGAGGCGACAGCCGAGCTCAAGCTCGTCACGGACGAGTGGTACGAGACCGCCAAGACGTTCTTCGGCTAGCGGTAGAATGCGCGCCCACGCGGGCGTAGCTCAGTTGGTAGAGCATCAGCTTCCCAAGCTGAGGGTCGTGGGTTCGAGCCCCATCGCCCGCTCTTACGAAGCCTCGGGACCGACGTAGGTTGGTCAGATCCAGCCTCCGGAACCAAGCCGCTCGATAACACTGGGCGGGTGGGATCGGGAGGGAGGGGTGAAGAAGCAACCCGACGGAGTGGTCGTACCTCGGAACCGTCAGTTCCGTCGTCGGCCGGCGAGGAAGAAGACCGCTGCCCCGGCGAGCGCGGGTAAGGCCATGCAGAACGACGCGACGCGCACGCCGGCGACCGACGCGATCGCTCCGTCGAGGATGCTTGCAATGGGGCGAGCGCCGAGGAAGGCGATGCTCCAGAGCGTCATGATGCGGCCCCGCTGGGAGTCCTCGACCCCGAGCTGGAGCCGCGAGGTCGCGACGGTGTTCGTGGCCAGGTAGCCGAGGCCCATCACGAACAGGAAGATCATGGCGACCGCGAGTGTCGGCGACACGGCGAAGCCGACCGCGCCCGCGGCGGTCACGAGCAGGGTCGTCGCAATCGTCTTGCGTGTCCTCTGCAGGGAGTGCGCCACGGTGAAGGCAACGACGACGGCGCCGGCGCCGAACGCGCCGATCAGGAGGCCTGCGAGCGAGTCGGGCTGGTTCAGCTCGATCATGAACGGCGGTCCGAGCGTGACCGGCGCGTCGGTCGCGATGTTCATCGCCGCGATCGTGTAGAGCAGCGCTGCGAGGCGGCGGTCGTGAACGACTAGCGCGATCGAATCACGCAGCCGCGGTCGCGTCGCCGGTCGCACTTGCGGCACGAGCGGCCGGACAATGGTGAGCGCGAGGACGAGCGCGAGGTAGGAGAGTGAGTTGATCCCGAACGCCCACGCCGGCCCGGCGGCGTCGATCACGACGGCCGCCAGGACCGGCCCGACCGCCCGGCCGATGTTGAACGTGACGGAGTTGAGCGCGAGCGCCGCCGAGAGGTGGCTCTGGTCGACGAGCGACGGGACGAATGCCATCATCGCCGGCGTCGTGAAGGCGTTCGCGATCCCGAGCAGGAAGGCAAAGACGATCAGAGCCGCCGGCGTCACGAGCCCGAGCGCCGTGAGCACCGTCAGCAAGGCCGTGATCACGCAGGCCGCGATCTGCGCGGTCATCAGCACGAGGCGCCGGTCGTAGCGGTCGGTGACGCTGCCGGTCACCGACGCGAGCAGGAAGACGGCGGCGTACTGCGAGAAGCTGATCACGCCGAGCAGAAAGATCGAGCCCGTGAGGCGGTAGATCAGGATCGCCTGCGCGAGCGTCTGGAACCAGACGCCCGTCGTCGAGAGCATGTTCCCGACGAGGTAGGGCGCGAAGTTCCGGTCGCGGAGCAGCGACAGCGTTCCGCCGCGCCCCCCGCCGGTCGAGACCCCCACCGCCGGCTAGGAAGGCTGCGAGGGGCGCACGCGTCCGGCCAGCCACTCGTGGGCGTGCTCGAGCTCGCGCGCGGCGGCCGGTGTGGAGTCGGTGAGCTTGACGAAGCCGTGGTCGAGCCCCTCGACGACCGACAGCGTCGCCGGCACGCCGGCCTGGGCGAACGCCTTCACGAGCTCGAGCGTGTGACCGAGCAGCGAGTCCTCGATTCCGCACGAAAGGTAAGTGGCCGGGAAGCGCGAGAGGCCCTCGGCGAAGAGCGGGCTCGCGAGCGGGTGCCGGAGGCGGGCGGTGAAGTGCGGGCCGAGGTAGGCGCGCGTCCAGAGCTCGGCCGGGCCGACGTTCGAGCCGGGCTCGAGCAGGAGCAGCGGAAAGCTGAACAGGCCGTAGAAGAGCACGACCGCCGCCGGATTGACCTCGACACCGGCGAGGTCGCCCTCCTCGAGCTCGGCCGTCTCGCCGCCGAGCGCGAGGATTGCGGCCGCGCAGAGGCCGGCGCCAGCCGAGCCGCCCTCGAAGACGAAGCGCGACGGGTCGCCGCGGTACTCGGCGGCATGTGCCGCGAGCCAGCGTGCGGTGTAGAGGCAGTCCTCGACCGCCCGCGGGAACGGATGCTCGGGCGCGAGGCTGTACTCCGGGCTGATCACCGTGAAGCCGCGCTCGGCCAGGCGCATCCCGGCCTTGCGATCGTTGAGCACGCTGCCGGTGCAGTAGCCGCCGCCGTGGACGTGCAGCAGCAGCGGGAACGGCCCGGCGCCCTCGGGCACATAGACCTCTGCGGTCAGCCTCGTCTCGCCGCGGTCCCAGAGCAGCACGTCCTCGTGCAAGGCGACGGTCTCCGGAAGGTCGCTCAGGTCGGCGAGCGAGAGCCAGAACTCGCGCGAGTCGATCAGATCCTGGAGCGTCTCGCGCCGCGGCGGCTCGACCGCGCGGCCTGCGAGCGCCGAGATCCAGTTCGCGTTGTCTGCGTGCGGCATCGCCGCGATCGTAACGAGCGGGCAACTCATAGGATGGGCGCGATGGAGGACGGCCTCGACCGCGGGCGGCTCCGCTTCGTCGAGGCCGGCGGGATCGCGACGCGCGTCTACGAGGCCGGCGAGGGTGAGTCGCTCGTGCTCATCCATGGCGGCGGGTTCGGGTCGCTCTACTCGCTCGACGGCTGGAGCCTGAACCTGCGCCGCCTCGCCGCGCGCTTCCGGGTGATCGCCTTCGACAAGCTCGGGCAGGGTCACACCGGCAACCCCGAGGACGATTCGCGCTACACGTTCGGGCGGCTGCTCGCGCACGCGGTCGCGCTGCTGGAGCGGCTCGAGCTCGGGCCGGCCCACCTCGTCGGACACTCGATGGGCGCGCTGCTCGCGGCGCGGATCGCGCTCGAGCGGCCCGAGCTCGCGCGCACGCTCGTGATCGTCGACAGCAACACCGTCGCGCCCGACGACCCGCGCTTCCCCTGGACGAGGTTCTACGCCGAGCTCGACGCGAAGATCCCGCCCGGGCCGCCGACGCGCGAGACGGTGCGGATCGAGCCCGACCTGCAGTCGTTCTCGACCGAGCACGTCACCGACGACTTCCTCGAGCGGCTGCTCGAGATCGCGCGGCGGCCGGAGTTCGAGCACGCGTCGCGGCGGATCCGCGAGCTCCGACGAGACGACGTGGATGCCGTCGATCCTGCCGGCGCGCGCCCGCACCCTCGAGGAGATCGACGCGCACGGCCTGCCGCTGCCGACGCTGGTCGTGTGGGGCGCGAACGACCCGTCGGCGCCGCTGCCGCTCGCGCTCGCGCTCCACGAGCGGATCGCGGCGCGGACGCGGGAGGCCGACCTGCACGTGCTCGGGCGCGCCGGTCACTACTGCTTCCGCGAGCGGCCGCGAGGCGTTCGAGCGCGCCGTGACCGGCTTCTGCCTGGAGCGCTGATGCTGTCCGCCGCCGAGAGGGCGACGCTCGCGGCCGTGCTCGAGCGGCTGATCCCGGGAGCGGCCGAAGCGCAGGTGATCCGGTACGTCGAGCGCGCGCTCGAGGAGCACCGCGACGTGTACGCCGAGGGTCTCGCCGCCCTCGACGGCTTCGCGTCGCTCGAGCCGGCGCAGCTGGACGTGCGCCTCGCGGCGATCGAGGGGAGCGCGTTCTTCGAGCTCGTCCGCCTGCACGCGATCCAGGGCATGTTCGCCGACCCGCTCCCACGGCGGCAACGCCGGCTTCGCCGGCTGGGACCTGCTCGGCTTCCCGGGCGTGAAGGTGACGTTCACGGCGGCCGACCAGGCGCTCGACGTCGACGTCCCGCGGGCCCGGTGAAGCCGAGCGCCCGCCGACGTCGTCGTGGTCGGGCTCGGCGCCGCCGGCGGCATCGCTGCGCTCCGGTTCGCCGAGGCGGGCCTGAGGGTCGTCGGCCTCGAGGCGGGCCCGCGCGTCGACCGGCGCGACTTCGTCTTCGACGAGCTCGCGAACGACTTCGGAAACCGGCTCGGCGCGAAGGCGAACGGCGAGGTGCCGACCTGGCGGCCGACGGCCGGCGTCGAGGCGACGACGAGCCGCGACGGGCGCCTCGTCAGGCTGATGGCGAACGGCGTCGGCGGCGGGACGATCCACTACGCCGGCCAGCACTTCCGGCTCGCGCCGTGGCACTTCCGGCTCCGCAGCTCGGTGGGCGCACGGCGCCCTGCCGCCGGACTGCACCGCGACCGACTGGCCGCTCGGCTACGACGAGCTCGAGCCCTACTACGACGCCGTCGACCGCGAGCTCGGCATTTCCGGCGCCGGCGGCGTCGAATCCGTTCGAGGGGCCGCGCAGCCGCGACTATCCGCTCCCGCCTCTCCGGCGCACCGGCTGGACGGAGCTCGTCGCGGACGCGGCGCGCCGGCGCGGCCTGCATCCGTTTCCCGGCCCGGCCGCGATCCTCTCCGAGCCCTACCGCGGCCAGCCGGCCTGCACGTACTGCGGCTTCTGCAACTGGAACGGCTGCCACGTCGACGCCAAGGGCTCGACGTTCCTGAACGCGATCCCGCGGGCCGAGGCGACCGGCAACCTCGAGGTCGTGCCCGGCGCGCGCGTGACCGGGATCGACGGTCGACCGCGACGGTCTCGCGGCCGGCGTCGCGCTACGTGCGCGACGGGCGCGCGCTGCGTCCAGCCCGCGCGGTTCGTCGTTCTCTCCGCCCACTCGTTCGAGAACGTGCGGCTGCTCCTCCTCTCGCGCTCGCCGCGCCCACCCGGACGGCCTCGCGAACAACCGCGGTCAGGTCGGGCCGCAACGCGATGAGCCACCTCTACGTCGGCGTCGACGGCGTCTTTCCCGGCCGCCGGCTGAACCGCTTCGGCGGCACCTGGCCGCAGTGCACCTCGCTCGACGACTTCAACGCCGACAACTTCGACCACACGGGCCTCGGCTTCGTCGGCGGCGGCTGCATCAGCGCGCTCGCCGAGGCGAAGCCGATCGCGACCGCGCTCTCGACGCCGCCGTCGGTGCCGCGCTGGGGACCCGCCTGGAAGGCGTGGCTCGCCGCCAACGGCAACTCGGTCGGCCGTCTCGTCGCCGCGGCCGAGAGCCTTCCGTACGAGGACTCGTTCCTCGACCTCGACCCGGCCGTCACGGACCCCCACGGCGTGCCGGTGATCCGCATCACCTACCGGCTGCACGAGCAGGAGCAGCGGCGTTACGACTTCCTGCATGTAGCGGATGGGCGAGCTGCTGCGAGAGGCGGGCGCGAGCGAGACGTGGACGTCGTTCCCGAAGCTGCCCGCGGCGCCGTTCCAGAGCCTGCTTCGGCGCGACCCGGATGGGCAACGACCCTGGGACGAGCGTGGTCGACCGCTTCTGCGTCGCGCACGACGTGCCGAACCTGGCGATCGTCGGCTCCTCCAGCTTCCCGACCTCCGGCGGCTACGGCCCGACCGCGACCATCCAGGCGCTCGCCTGGCGGTCCGCCGACCACGTCGCGGCTAGCATCGGGCGCTGATGAGCGCGTGGCACGAGCACCAAGTCGGGGTCACCGTCGATCGGGTGAAAAAGGTCTACCAGACCCGCGGCGAGCCGATCCTCGCGCTCGAGGAGTGCACGCTCGACTTCCGGCCGGGCGAGCTCGTCTCGGTCGTCGGGCCGTCCGGCTGCGGCAAGAGCACGCTGATGCTGATGATCGCCGGCCTGATCCCGGCCACCTCGGGGACGATCACGATCGGCGAGACGCAGGTGACGGGCCCGTACACCGATCTCGGGATCGTCTTCCAGGAGCCGGTGCTGCTCGACTGGCGCAAGGTGCTGGGAAACGTCCTGCTCCAGGTCGAGCTGCGCCGCGGCCTCGACAAGCGCGACTACACGGCCCGCGCCCACGAGCTGATCGACCTCGTCGGCCTGACCGGCTTCGAGGACCGCTACCCGTACGAGCTCTCGGGCGGAATGCGCCAGCGCGTCGCGATCTGCCGCGCGCTCCTGCACGACCCGCCGCTCCTGCTGATGGACGAGCCGTTCGGCGCGCTCGACGCGCTCACGCGCGACCAGCTCAACCTCGACCTCCAGAGCATCTGGCTCAAGTCGCAGAAGACGGTGATGTTCGTCACCCACTCGATCACCGAGGCGGTCTTCCTGTCGGATCGGGTCGTCGTCTTCTCGAACCGGCCGGGCCGCGTGGTCGAGGTGCTCGACATCGACCTGCCGCGGCCGCGGCGCCTGTCGGTCCGCGAGACGCCGGAGTTCGGGCGCTACGCGGGCGAGATCCGGCGCGTGTTCACCTCGCTCGGCATCCTGCGCGACGAGCCGGCGGCGGACGAGGTCGCCCCGGACGAGGTCGCCCCGGACGAGGTGGCCCGGTGACCGCGCGCGCCGACGAGCTGCACCGCCGCGCGACGATCGTCAACGGCCTCGTCGGCTCGATGTCGCGTGCCGCGCAACGGCCACCGCCGAGTTCACGCTGCCGCAGGCGATGCGCGCCGGCGGCGTCACGGCCGCGAACCTGACGATCACGCTCTCCGACGGCTTTCAGACGACCTGCACGACGATCGCGCACCTGCTCCGGGCGATCGAGGCGCAGGAGGGCGTCCGGCTCGTGCGCACGGCCGCCGACATCGTTTGCCGCCAAGGAAGAAGAAGGCGCCGGGATCATCATCGGCTTCCAGAACTCGGACCCGTTCGAGGGCAACCTCGCCCTGGTCGACGTGCTGGCGCGGCTCGGCCTGCGGATCTGCCAGCTCACCTACCAGCGCCGCAACCTCGCCGCCGACGGCGCCGGCGAGCCGGCCAACGCGGGCCTGTCGCTCTTCGGCCGCGAGCTGGTCGCCGCGCTGAACCGAAACGGCGTGCTGATCGATCTCTCGCACACGGGCTCGCGGAGCACGCTCGAGACGATCGAGCTCTCGGAGGCGCCGGTCGCCGTCACGCACGCGTGCCTCCAGCGGTTCAACCCGGTGCCGCGCAACAAGAGCGACGAGGAGATCAAGGCGCTCGCCGCGCGCGGCGGCGTGTTCGGCATGAACGCGATCGCCCGCCTCCTCTCCCCGACGGGCGGCCAGGAGGGAGCGACGATCGCGCAGTTCGTCGACCAGATCGACTACCTCGTCGAGCTCGTGGGCGTCGACCACGTCGGCCTCGGCCTCGACATCAGCGAGGGCCTGACGCCGGAGCTCTTCGAGCAGCGCCGCAAGGGCTTCCTGACCGACTTCCCGGAGCTGCGCCTGGGCGGCGACTTCCCGTACGAGCACTACTACGTCTTCGGGCTCCAGTCGATGGCGAGCATGCGGCTGATCACGGAGACCCTCGTCGAGCGCGGCTACGGCGACGACGACGTGCTGAAGATCCTGGGCGGCAACTTCGTCCGGTTGTTCGGCGAGGTTTGGCGCTAACGGCCCTGCGGCGCCACGAGCTTGCGACGCTACCGCGGGATCTCGTGCACCGTCCGCTGGCTGTCGAGGCGGTCGCCGCTCACGCCGCCGATCTCGACCACCTTGTCGGGCTCGTGGTCGAAGATCGTCGGGGCGATCGCGGACGAGAAGATGCCGAGCACGTGCAGCGTGTCCTCGCCGATGTTCTTGAAGCCGTGATGGGTGTACGGGCGCAGGATGATCGAGTCGCCGGCCTCGAGGGTCGAGTGCTCGCCGTCGACCCACATGTCGGCAGTGCCCTCGAGCACCATCAGGATCTCCTCGAGGCCGTCAGGGTGCATGTGCGTCGGCGCGCCGACGCCGGGGTCGTTCCACGACTCGTTGACGATCAGCTTCTCAGTCCCGCCGACCGAGGCGGCGGCGTGCATGATGCCGCGCTTCCCGGGCCGCCAGCTCGCCTCCGGCTTGTCCGCCTTGCGCACGACCGTCATTCGCTACCTCCTTCTTCGGGTGCTTCATGCCAGACCTTCGAGACCGGCGGCGGAGAGCCACGCGCCTCGCTCAGCTCGCGCAGGTAGGGCGCCGCCTCTTCGATAAACGCCTGTCGGCCCTCGAGGCTGTCCCACTCGTCGATGTCGAGGAACTCGCCGTCGCCGTAGAGTCGGCGGTGCGTGCGTAGCCCGTGCCGGCGCGCCGTCTCGAGCACAGCGCGATGGGCCTCAGCATGCTCCGCCTCGACCCGGCGGGCGAGCTCGGCGTCCGCCTGGATGATGACCGTGACGACGACTCCCTGCATACTTAGGCCCAAGCCTAGTGTGGAGTCCGTCGTTTCGGAGGGAGGTCGCGGAGAGATGAGGTTCGGGATCGTGCAGGAGGCGTACTTCCCGCCCGGGATGACGCTGCAGCAGCGCTACCGGGACATGGTCGCGGAGGCCGTCCAGGCCGAGAAGTGGGGCTTCGAGTTCTACTGCACCTCCGAGCAGCACTTCGGCTTCTCGGAGTCGTACCTCGTCACGCGCGCCGACAAGCACCACGCCCAGACGAGCGGCACCGTCTCCGCGCCCGAGACGTTTCTCGCCTACGTCGCCGCACACACCGAACGGATCCGCCTGCGCCCCACCTCCGTCGTGCTCCTGCCGTTCAACCACCCGGCGCGCATCGCCGAGTGGATCGCGACGCTCGACGTGCTCACCGACGGCCGGGTCGAGCTCGGCACCGCGCGCTCGAACAACTTCGCCACGATCAAGGCATTCGGCGTCGACCCCGCGCAGACGAAGGAGATCTGGCGCGAGTCGCTCGAGATGATCGTGAAGGCGTTCACCGAGGACCCGTTCACGCACGAGGGCAAGTGGTGGTCGTTCCCGGAGCCGCGGACTCTGACGCCGAAGCCGGTGCAGAAGCCGCACCCGCCGATCTTCGTCTCGGCCTCGAGCGTCTCGACCCACCGCGGCGCGGGCGAGCTCGGCCTCGGCGCCATGACCGGCGGCAGCATCGTCGGCTGGCAGTACGTCGAGGAGGCGGCGGCCGCCTACTGCGAGGCGATCCCGACGGCCGAGCCGCTACCGGGCTCGGCGGTGAATCACTCGCTCGGCTTCTTCGCCACGCGCGTCAACTGCGCCGAGACGGCGGAGGAGGCGAAGGCGGCGATCGAGAAGACGGCGCTCCTGTTCGTGGACATCAACATCGGCCCGGGCGGCCGCTACGAGCAGCTGGCACCGACCTCTCCCGACTACTCGTACCTCGGCGCGATCCAGGAGATGCAGGCCCATATGGACGACCTCGACTACATCATGGAGAAGACGCCGTACGTCCTCTTCGGCACGCCCGACTTCCTGATCGAGAAGTTCCGGCGGCTCGAATCGCTCGGCTACACGGAGATGCTGCTCGGGATCGAGGGAATGACGCACGAGGCGAACATGAACGCGATCGAGATGCTCGGCAAGCACGTGCTGCCGGCGTTCGCGGCCGAGCCTGCGTCAGCGCCCGCGTCTGTCTAGAGCCCGGCGGCGCAGGTCGGGCAGGAGCAGAGCCGCACACCGTGCTCGCGGTTCCACTCGGTCGCGACGAACGACCGGCCGGTGACCTCGCGCGACTCGTCCGAGGCGAGGTAGACGGCGCAGGCGCGGATCACCGCGGGCTGGTGCATCCGCGCGCGCTCTTCGGGGCTCACCGAGGAGCCGAAGAAGGGGGTGTCGGTCGGACCGCCCGGCTGGAGCGCGTTGACGCGGATGCCGTCGCCGGCGACCTCGAGCGCGAGCACGCGCGTCAGGCCCTCGATCGCCGCCTTCGAGCCGACGTAGGCGGCGAGACCCGGCAGCGGGGCCCGCACCGTGCCGGAGGTGAAGGTGACGATCGAGCCGGAGCGGCGCTCGATCATGTGCGGCAGGACCTCGCGGGCGCACAGGAACGTGCCGGTCAGGTTCACGGCAATCACCGTGCGCCACTGCTCGAGCGTCACGTGACGCAGGTGGCGATCCTCGCGCGCCGGTGAATCGCGCACGTCGAGGCCGGCGGCCGCGACGAGGATGTCGACGCCGCCGAGCTCTTCGACCGTGCGCGCGACGAGGGCTCGCACCTCCGGCTCGCTGCGCACGTCGACCGTGACCGCGAGCGCCCCGACGCCTGCCTGCGCGACGACCGCTTCGTTCTGCTCGGGAACGTTCGAGGCGACAACGACGGCGGCGCCACGGGCGGCGTACTCGAGCGCGATCTCGCGGCCGAGGCCGCTACCGCCGCCGGTGACGATCGCGACCTTGCCGGTCAGAGCCATCTCTGGACGAGCTCGTCCAGCGGCAGGCGGTTCGCCCGCTCGAGCCATTCCTCCGGCGGGCGCCTGTCCGGGCGGCGGCGCCTCGCCGGGTAGCCGAGGGTGAGCCCGACGAGGAGGTGCTGCTCGGGCCCGACGCCGAGCAGCTCGCGTGCCGCGGCCTCGTCGGCAAAGCCGTTCGGGCACGAGCCGACGCCCTGGTTCCACGCCGCGAGCATGATGCTCTGCGCGGCCCTGCCGCCATCGAACGACGCGCGTGGGTGATCGTCGACGAGCAGCGCGACGAAGAGCGGCGAGCCGGCGACGTTCGCCGGGGTTCGCACCGTCACCGCGAGGCGATCGAGCACCTCGCGCGAGCGGACGACGACGAAGCGCCACGGCTGGTGGTTCTTCGAGCTGCCGCTCACTTGACCCGCCTGGAGGATCCGGCGCACGACGTCGTCGGGCACAGGATCCGGCCGGTAGTCCCGGACCTCGCGCCTGCTCGCGATCGCGAGGAACGTGTCCATCAGCGGTGTGCGATCGCCTCGAGCGCGACGCGCGCGCCGTACGGGATCGCCGAGACCTCGACGAAAGTGCGCGCCGGGCGCGGCTCGGCGAAGCGCTCGACGTACTGCCGGTTCACCTCGTCGCGCAGCGCGACGTCGGTGACGAAGAAGCTCGTCTTGACGACGTGCTCGAGGCCGAGCCCGAACGGCTCGAGCCGCTTCCGCACGGCCTCGATCGCCGCCTCGATGCACTCGCGGTCGCCGAGGATCGGGTTGTGGTCGGCGTCGATCGCGGCCGCGCCCGAGACGTAGACGATCCCGTCCTTCTCGAACGCGAGGCTGTAGGGATGCTCGTCGGCCATCTAGGGCGCCGAGTCTTGCAGGACGAGGTAGCGACTGCGGTAGTAAAGGAGCGGCTCGGCGCCGGGCTCGACGCCGCCGCTCTGCACGCGACCGAAGGCGACGACGTGATCGCCGCGCTGGAGCTCGGAGTCGAGGGCGCAGACGAGCCACGCCAGGCTGCCCACGATCACCGGCGCGCCGTGCTCCGAGCGGAGGGTGACGCGGGCGAACTTCTCCTCCTGGCTCGCCTTGGTCGCGAAGAGGCGCGACACCGCCTCCTGGCCGGCCGCGAGGACGTTGATGCAGAAGTGCTCCGACTCGCGCACCGCGTGCAGCGTCCGCGAGCTGACGTCGAAGCAGACGAGCGCGAGCGGCGGCTCGAGCGACAGCGAGGTGAGCGCGTTAGCGGTCGCGCCGGCCGGCCCCTCGCTGCCCTGCGCCGTGATCACGCTGACGCCCGTCGCCCAGTGGCTCATCACCTGCCGGTAATCGTGCGTATTCATCAGCCGCGAGCACCCGTGATCAGCACGTGCTCGACTATCTCGAGCCCGAATCCTTCGAGGCCCACAATCGCCCGTGGGTGGTTGGTGAGGATCTTGATCGTCGTCAGGCCGAGCTCGGCCAGGATCTGAGCACCGATGCCGTACTCGTCCATCGGTTGCGGGCGAGCGTCGTCGTCCGCGTCGTCATGCCGCGAGAGGCGCCGTTCTGCGGGCGATGAGGTAAAGCAGCACGCCGCGCTCTTCGGCAGCGATCTGCTCGAGCGACCCGCGCAGGTCATGGCCGCAGGGGCAGCTCGACGAGTGGAAGATGTCGCCGGCGATGCATTCGGCGTGCACACGGACGAGGACGTTCTCGGCGCCGGCGACATTGCCTCGTACAAGCGCGACGTGAGAGGCGCCGGTGAGAGCTTCGCGAAACGCGATCACGGAGAACTCTCCGTAGCGGGTCGGAAGGCGTACCGAGATGACCCGCTCAACGAGCTTCTCGGAAAGCCGGCGCAGCGCGATCACGTCAGCGACGCCGACGAGCGGCAGACCGCGGCTCCTGGCGTACCGCGCGAGGTCGGGCCCGCGCGCGACGCTGCCGTCCTCGTTCATCACGAGGGACATCGCTGCGGCCGGCAAGCAGCCTGCGGCGCGCGCCAGGTCTACGGCCGCCTCCGTTCGACCTGCGCGGCGTAACACGCCTCCCGGTCGCGCCCGGAGCGGGAAGACGTAGCCGCCACCGCGCGCGAAGTCCGCGGCGCCGAACGACGGATCGATCGCGGCCTGGATCGTGCGTGCCCGGTCGGCTTCGGAGGCGCCCGTGCCGGCGACCCCACGGAACGAGATCGCAGCGGTCGGCTGCCACTGCGCCTCCTCGCTTGCGAGCGGCCCGAGCCCGAGCTCGCCGCAGCGCTCGTCGGTCAGGCAGAGGCGGATCACGCCGTGGGCCTGAGCGGACAGGAAGCCGACGGCGTCGGGCGTCGCGAACTGGGCAGCGAGTGTCAGGTTTCCCTCGGCCTCCGGCTCGCGCGACTCCGCCAGCACGACGAAGCCACCGTTGCCGAGCGCGGCCGCCGCCGCTCTCGCGTCCTCGGCGTGGACGCCGTCGCTCACGCCGGGATCACGGGCACGAGCAGCGATGACGGGCGCTCGCGGTCGTGGTGGACGGTGTGCGCCGTGGTCCTCGATGAGCAGACATGCCAGGGATAGTGCACCTGCGAGACGCCGGGCGCGGGCCGCGGGTTGCCGCGGTAGTCGAGAGCCGTGATCCGCAGACGGAGACGGTGGCCCCGCCGGAAGAGGTTCGCCGTCGGTGAGAGTGCGATCGAGTACTCGACCACGACGCCTGCCGGCACCGGCTCGGCGCGCAGGTGCGGGTGGTACGGCTCCCACGGCGTCGAGCGCTCGGGATCGAGCTCGCGGTGGGAGGCCTTGAGGAAGCCGCGCGTCAACTCGCGCACGGAGCCGTCCGGATCTCGTCCTCGAGCGCGACGATCCAGTTCGTGTCCGGCTGGTCGATCGCCGCGTAGAGGGTCAACGAGAGCGGGCCGATCACCTCGGTGTCGTGCGGGAAGGCCTCCGTGGCATAGGCGAGCTCTGCCACCTCCGCCGTCTGCGAGGGCGGAGCCTGCACGAACGAGCCGCTCGCGTCGTCGGCGGGCTCCGGCTCGGGGGCCAGCCGGCCCGACGAGCGCAGGAAGAGCCTCGTCCACCGGGTGCGCGCAAGCGGCCATTCGTGCTCGGTCCGCCACTCGTTCGCGCCCATCAGCCAGAGCCGTACCGGCGGCTCGTCCATGATCCCGGTGTCGACGCCCTTGAGCCAGTGGTCGTACCAGCGCACGACCTCCTCGTCGTAGCTCGGGGAAGCGGCCGCTCCTCGTCGACCGGCAGCCCGATCTCGAGCTTCCGCGGCGCCTCGATGCCATTGAAGTGGCGGAAGGCCCCGACGAGGTGCATGTGCGCATAGGCCCACCAGGCCGAGCGCGTGTAGAACGGGATCTGGATCCGGTCGTACAGCGTGTACGCCGAGCGCTCCCAGTAGAAGGGCCCGTCGAGCTGGTGCATGAGCACGTCGAAGAACGGCGGGTTCGTGACTGGGTTGTCGACGACGTTCCAGAGCGTCGTGTACATCCGCAGGTCCGGGTCGGCCTTCCGCTCCTCGATCAGGCGCGCGAGCTCTTCGGCGCCGTGCTCGGCCAGCGTGACGGCGACCGGGTTGCCGCGCGTCGAGCGCGTGTAGAGCTCGAAGAAGAACGTCTGCACGATCCCGCCGTGGTGCGTCGCCTCGCGGTAGAAGTCCGCGACAGCGTTCCACGGCATGATCGCCTTCAGGTGGGGCGGCTGCTCGGCGGCGACATGGAGCTGGATCGTTCCGAAGTAGGAGATGCCGACCATGCCGACGTTGCCGTCGCACCACGGCTGTGCGGCGAGCCATTCGACGAGGTCGTAGCCGTCCTCTGCCTCCTGCTTCGACATCCAGCCGCGGTACGACGCCCTCCGACTTGTTCACGCCGCGGCAGTCCGCGATCACGTGCACGTAACCGTTCGCGGTCAGGAAGTACGGGTCACAGGCCTCGACGCCGCCGTCCCAGAGCGGGCTTGCCGGTGGCTGCGGGGCCATGCCGAGCGCCTGCTTGCCCTTGCCGTACGGGGAGAGCGCGAGCAGCGCAGGCCACGGCCCCTCGCCGTGCGGGCGGTAGACGTCGGCGGCGAGCTGGACCCCGTCGCGCATCGGCACACGCACGTCTCGCTCGACGATGGGCCCGTCCATCCGCCCAATTTACTAGCGTTGGTTTCGTGCCGGCACAGCCACTCGCGATCACGGCGGCGCTCGTCGCCGGTCTCGCTGGCGGGCTCCAGATCGTCGTCAACAGCGCCTTCGGGCGGCAGATCGGATTCCTCGAGGCGGCGTGTTTCGCAAGCATCGTCACCGTGCTCGCGCTCACGAGCGCGACCCTGGTCACCCGCCACGGGCTCGGTGGTGTCGCGGACGGTCTGAGCCAGCCGGCGTGGATGTGGATCGGCGGTCTTGGCAGCGCTGTGCTCGTGCTCTCGGTCACGTTTTCCGGCCCGCGGATCGGCGGTCTGGCCACGGGAGGGCTGCTTATCGCCGGGCAGCTCAGCATCCTCGTCTGCGCAGACACGTTCGGCTGGTTCGGCCTCGAAAAGGTGCCGCTGACCTTGCACCGGTTGATCGGCCTACCGCTACTCGCAGTCGCCGCCTTCCTCGTCCTCAAGCGCTAGATGGCCGGCGAGCCCATTGACCGAACGCTCGGGATCATCGGCGCCGGCACGATCGCGCGAGCCGTCGGAGAGCGGATCGCCGCCGGGGCGGTGCCGGGCCTCACCCTGCTCGGCTTCTACGCACGCACACCGGGCGACGACCTTCCCGGGCGGCAGCTCGAGACCCTGGGCGAGCTCCTCCCTGCCACGGTGGTCGTCGAGGCGGCCGGACGCGACGCGGTCGCGCAGCACGCGGAGTCGGTGCTTGCGGGAGGCGTCGATCTCGTCTGCTGCTCGGTGGGCGCGCTCGCCGACGTGGCGCTGCGCGAGCGCCTCCTCGCGGCGGCTGCCCGCTCGCGGTCGCGCCTGATCGTCCCGAGCGGCGCCGTCGGCGGGCTCGACCTGCTGCGCGCGGCGGCCGAAGCAGGGCTCGACGAAGTCGTGATCGAGCAGCGCAAGCCGCCGGGAACACTCCTCCCCGAGGCCGAGGCGGCCGCCGTCGTCTCGCCTCGCGTCCTCTTCGAGGGGAGCGTCGCGGAGGTCGTGAAGCTCTACCCGCAGACGACCAACGTCGCCGCCGCGGTCGCCCTCGCTGGGCTCGGCTTCGAGGCCACGCTGGCCCGCGTCGTAGCGGACCCCACCCGCTCGGGAAACCAGGTCCTGCTCACCGCACGCGGCACGTTCGGCGAGCTCTTCCTCCGCCTGGACAACGTCGCCTCGGCCAGCCCGCGGACGTCCGCGATCGTCGCCCACAGCGTTGTCGCGACGCTGCGGAGGCTCTCCGAGCCCCTCGTCGTCCCGGGGTAGTGCGCGTCCCCGCGCGCAGGCGCGGGGACGCGCGTCTTGCCTACCTGCAGAAGCTCTTCGGGTTCCGCGCCTTGTGCTTGCAGGGCGCGATGAACTCGTTCGTGTACAGATTCGAGAGACCGCCCGGAATCGTCGTCACGCCGCCGTACTTGGAGAGCAGGAACGTCGTCTTGCCCCAGTCCTTCGCCGACATCCAGCCGAGAGGATGGCCGGCGTTGTTCGCCGTCGAGATCACCGTCTTGACGCCCTTGATGCGGGCGACGTACTGCGCGGGGTTGATGTTCGGGTAGTACTGCTGGAGGATTCCGACCGCCAGGTTCGGGTTGTCGAGCATGTACGTCCAGCCGCGCATCGAGGCCTGGACGAACGCCTTCACCATCGCCGGATCCGACTCGATCGTCGATGCCTTGGCGACGATCCCGTGCGAGATCGTGTCGAGACCCTTGTCGACGAACGGGAAGACGCGCGTCGGCGTCTTCGCGAGCTGGAGCTGGGTCAGCTCACCGTCCATCAGCCCGATCATGGCGTCGACGTTCCCCGCCTGGAACTGCTGCAGGAAGATGAAGTTGGACATCGGGATCAGGTTCACCTTCGAGGGGTCGATGCCCGCGGCGTTCGCATACAGCGGCCAGACGTTGTAGAAGAAGGTGCCGGGCGGAGTGATCGCCATCTTCTTTCCGGCCAGGTCGGCGACGGTGTTGATACCCGAGTCCTTCCGCACCATGATCGCTGTGCCGTTTCGGGCGCGCATGTTTGCGACCATCTTCAGACCGGCCCCCTGTGCGTTCGAGGAGATCATCGTCGTCGCATCGACAAATCCGAACGTGTCGTTCCCGGCCGCGACCGACTGCGCCGTTGCAGCCGAGCCAGTGCCCTCAGCGATCGAGACGTCGAGGCCGGCGTCCTTGTACCAGCCCTTTTCGAGGGCGACGTAGAAGCCGGAGTGGTGGCCGCGGATCAAGAAGTCGAGCCGAAGCGTGACCTTCTTGAGCTCGTGTGACTTCGCGGAGGCGCTTGCCGAGACGCCCACCGCGAGCAGAGCTGCGAGTGCTGCTACGAGAACGAGACGAGCAACGGACGCCTGTCCAACCTGCCGAGGCTCGTGACGGGGGTGGTCCATATGACTCCCTTCGGGATGACGGGTACTGCCTGGAGGAAACGGTAGCGTCCCTGAAGTGACGTCGCTCGATCGCGACCAGCCCGTCGCATCGAAGCCGCGGCGACGGCCGTCGCTCGACCGTGTGCTCGACGTCGCGTACCCGGCGGCAGCGGTCGCGCTCCTCCTGCTCGCCTGGGAGCTGTGGGTGCGGATCACGAACCAGCCGCCATACATCATGGTGCCGTTCACCGACGTCCTCCGGGCCTGCTTCGAGAACTGGAGCACGCTGATCCACCACACGCTCGCGACGGCGAAGGAGAGCCTCTACGGGTTTGCCCTCGGAACCGCAATCGGAATCCTGCTCGCCCTCGTGATCGCTGGCGTGCGCATCGTCTCGAAGAGCCTCCTCCCGCTGATCGTCCTCTACCACGTGATCCCGACAATCGCGCTCGCGCCGCTCTTGTCGATCTGGTTCGGCTTCGGCACCCTCACGCGGGTGCTGATCGTCGCGAACTTCACCTTCTTCCCGGTGATGCTGAACATGCTCATCGGCCTCCGCTCGACGCAGCCGACCGAGGTGAACCTGTTCCGCTCGGCGGGCGCCGGCAGGGTGCAGACGTTCCTGCGGCTGCGCCTGCCGAACTCCCTGCCGCAGCTCTTCGTCGGCCTCAAGATCGCCTCGACGCTCGCGCTGATCGGCGCCGTCGTCGCCGAGTACGTGAGCGCGAGCGAGGGCCTCGGCTACTACGTGCTGATCGCGAACGGCAACCTCGACACGAAGCAGATGATGGTCGGCGTGATCTACCTCAGCGTCACGGGCATCGTGCTCTTCGGCGCCGTCGAGCTCGCCGAGCGCGTCGCGATGCCGTGGCACATCTCGCGCCGGCAGACCCGGGTGGCGAGCAGCTAGAGCGTCGCCTCGTTCGCGGGCGCAACCATGTAGTCGCGCCGCGAGACGTGCCACGGGATCGAGATCCGCTCCAGCAGCTCCATCAGCAGGAAGAAGAGCAGCCCGAACAGGCTCAGGTAGCCGATCGCGACGAACAGGCGCACGAGGTCGACGTCGCCCGCGGCGGCCTGCAGCACGCGCCCGATGCCCGACGTGGCGCTGATGAACTCGGCCACGACCGCGCCGTTCACCGCCAGGAGCGCCGCCAGCTTCAGGCCGCCGAAGATGCTCGGCAGAGCGTTCGGGAAGCGGATCCTGAAGAACGTGGCGACCCAGCTCGCACCCATCGACTGCGCCAGGTAGAGCTTCTCGATCTCGACCGAGCGCAGACCGAGCGTCGTGTTGATCACGATCGGGAAGAACGCGAGCAGGAAGACGATCAGGATCGTCGACCAGCCGCCGTAGCCGAACCACACGAGCAGGAGCGGCGCGATCGCGAGCTTCGGGATCACCTGCGTCCCCACGACCAGCGGGAAGAACGCGCGTGCGAACGGCTTGAAGGTGACGATCCCGACGGCGATCAGGAAGCCGACCACGACGGCGAGCAGGAAGCCGTAGATCACCCGCTCGAGCGTTGCCCAGAGGTCGGGCCACAGCTGGTCGAAGATCGTGAGCTGCTCGGCGATCGCGGACGGGGGCGGCAGGATGTACGGCGAGACGTCGCCGACGCGCACCCAGACCTCCCAGACCGTCATGAAGAGCACGAAGGCGATCACCGGGTAGAGGACGGTCGAGGCGCGATCGCGGAGGACGGCCGAGCGGCGCGAGCTCATGAGGCGAGCTCGCAGATCGCCTCGATCTCGACCGCCATGTTCCACGGCATCGACGCCATGCCGCAGGCCGAGCGGGCGTGGAGGCCGCGCTGCTCGCCGAAGAGCTCGACGATCGTCTCCGAGAAGCCGTTCACGACCGTGTGCTGCTCGGTGAACGACGGATCGCTGTTCACCATCCCGAGCGCCTTCACCCAGCGCAGGCGGTCGAGGTCGACGCCCTCCTCGAGCAGGACGACGACCATGTTCAGCGCCGTCAGCCGGGCCGCCTCGTAGCCCTCGGCGAGCGTCAGGTCGGCGCCGACCTTTCCTGCGTAGACGAGTTCGGCGCCGCGGAAGGGGCCGTTTCCCGAGAGGTAGAGGAGGTTGCCGGCGCGGGCCGTGCGCCGCATCCGCGAGCGCGGCGTGGGCAGCGGGGGCGGCAGCTCGAGACCGAGCTCGGCGAGACGGGCCTCCACCTGAGACGGCACGAGCCGACTATAGCCGGGTCGGTTAGGGTCTTCGGCGTGGCCCGGCTGAAGCTCACCTACGCGGGCGAGGATCATTTCGACCGGATGAAGGCGCTGCAAACGGGGCAGGTTTCGGCGCTGGGGATCGACCTGAACTACGTCGTCGTCGGCGTGCGAGAGCTGTTTCGCCGGCAAGCCCAGTTCGCCGAGTTCGAGAGCTCGGAGATGTCGGTCTCGACGATGACGATGTTGATCAGCCGCGGGATCGACACCTTCGTCGGCGTCCCGGTGTTCCCGTCGCGCCACTTCCGCCACCGCCAGGTCTACGTCAACGTCGATGCGGGGATCGAGCGGCCGCAGGATCTCGCCGCCAAGCGGGTCGGTGTGCCGGAGTACCAAATGACGGCCGCGCTCTGGATCAGGGCGTTCCTCGAGCACGACTACGGCGTCGCGCCCGGAGACGTGCACTGGCACTACGGCGGGCTCAACTCGGCCGACTACGCCGAGCGACTCCGCCACGACAGCCCACCGGGCGTGCGCCTGGAACCGATCCCGACCTATCGCACCCTGAACGAGCTGCTCGAGGCGGGCGAGTTGGACGCCGTCGCCGCAAGCCAGCCTCCGCGCGCGTTTCGCGAGGGGTCGCCGAGAATCCGGCGCCTGTTCGAGAACTACCGCGAGGTCGAGCGCGACTACTACGAGCGCACCGGCTTCTACCCGATCATGCACATGGTCGCCGTCCGCCGCGACGTCTATGAGGCGAACCGCTGGGTGCCCGTCAGCCTCTTGCGCGGGATGGCCGAGTCGCGCCGCCTCGCCTACGAGCAGATGCACGACCCGGACACACCGCCCGTGGGGCATCCGTGGTGGCACGCCGAGCTCGAGGAGCTCGATCGCCTCTTCGGCGGCGACCCGTATCCGTACGGCTTCGAGGCGAACCGCGCGATCCTCGAGGCGATGACCCGCTACTCGTACGAGCAGGGCCTCTCGGCACGCGCAGTCGCTCCGGAGGAGCTGTTCGCGCCCGAGTCGCTCGAGGTCTCGGTTTAGGCGACGACGCCCCGGTTGCGCGCCAGTTGCGCGCCAGTGAGCACCGGGCCGGAGCGGGCTGGAGCGGCTCCCAGCGGCAGCGTTTTCGCTTTGCTGCGCAGATTTGGCTCAACCATGCGAGGCTGGGCAGGTTTCCCAAGCTGAGGGTCGTGGGTTCGAGCCCCATCGCCCGCTCTTACGAAAGGCCAGCTCAGGCCCCCCTGTTGGCTGTTCGATGTACGTCGGGATGGTCTGCATGAACCCGGCTGGTGCTGCGCCGGGGTAGACGCGGTGATCGGCCGAGTGGGTAGGGACATCTCTGCGAGCACCCGCTTCGTGTCGATCTTCTGGATGCGCACATCGGGTCCGGTTGCGTTGGTGACGAGGCTAAGGTCGATGCCGACCTCCCGTGCGAGCCCCTGCCTGGAATCAAGAGCGGTGAGATCCTGGAGTTGGGCCGACGAGAAGGTCTTCAAGACTTCACTGTTTGAAAGACCTCCTTTGAGGTCCACTCTCGATCCGTTCTCAAGTGCCGTTCGATCGTCCCGGTAACCGCCGCTTTGCGTAGCTCCCCGCAGGGCCGATCAGCAACCTCCCTGATGACGACTCGCCTGCCCGCGCGGACGATTGCGTTTCGAGCGAAGCAGAGGCACGAAGAGCGGAGGAGTCATGACACAGAGGCTCATGGAAGAGGCGCTCACCGCAGAGAGGCTCATGGCAGAGAGAGTCATGGCGACCGGAATAGTCAAGTCGTTCAGCGCCGAGAAGGGTTACGGGCTCATCAGTCCCGACGAAGGCGATGACGACCTGTTTGTCCAGACCACGAGCATCGCTGAGGGCGGCTTCAAGACGCTGACCGAGGGCAGGAGAGTCGAGTTCGAGGTGCATGAGGGACGCAACGGACTGGAGGCGTTCAGCGTCGTTCCGATGGAAGCGCCCTCAGAGGCTGCTTCGCGACAGAGTTAGCGCGGCCCGCCGGCCACACGCTCTTTCTCCCCCACGAAGCCGCAGAGTCGCGCTGCGGACTTTCCGCAGCCGGCGTGTGGCGGGCACCGATTTCAGACCCGTGACCGGTGCCGACAATCAGGCGAGATCATGGGCGTCTCCAACACCGATGAAACCGCAACGAGCGCGGTGAGTGGAGAGGTGCAGCGCCGCACGGACCCGGAGGTCAGGCGAGTCTCGAAGCGCTATCACCGCCTGCTCGAGGAGGCGCTCGATTCGCACGAGTGGGCCTACGCCTGGCGCACCGAGAGTCAACCGCGGCGGCTTCCGGGCGGTCGACTTCCTCATGGACGAGGTCGTCGACTCGGGCAAGTGCATCGGCTGCGCCTCGTGCGTGACGATCTGCCCGGTCGACGTCTTCGACTACGTCGACGAGCGGCCGGTCGACACGCGGACCGACGCCTGCGTGCGCTGCGTGCTGTGCGCCGAGGTCTGCCCGGTCCTCCGCCCTCAGGACAAGGACCTGGCGAGCCTCGTCGAGTACCGCGAGCCGGCGCACGGACGAGGGCTACGGCCCGTACAGCTACGCCTCCTACGCGCGCGCCACCCGGCCCGACATCCGTCGAGCGCGCCCAGGACGGCGGCGTCGTCTCGGCGCTCCTCCTCCACGCGCTCGAGACCGGAGCGATCAACGGCGCGATCCTCGGCGACGTGATGCCGGACAACAGGCTGGTCGGCCGGCACAAGCTCGCGCTCACCGAGGAGGACGTCCTCTCCTGCGCCGCCTCCCGCTACACGTACTCGCCCAACACCCTCGCGTTTCGCGAGGCGATGCGGCGGGACGTCAAGCCGGTCGCCGTCGTCGGCGTGCCGTGTCAGGTCGAGGGTCGTGCGCCTCGAGCAGAACTCGGCATCCGCTCGGCGATGAGCAGCTGGTACCGCGCGAACGTGGCGCTCACGATCGGCCTCTTCTGCTCCGAGAGCTTCACGCACGAGAGCATCCAGAAGCTCGCCCGGATGATCGACGTCGCGCCCGAGCGGATCGCGCACGTCAACATCAAGGGCAAGGTCGTCGTGCGCCTCGACGACGGCACCGTCGTGCAACGCGTCGCTGAAGCAGTACCGCGAGTTCGCGCGACCGGCCTGCCTCTACTGCCGCGACTACTCCGCCGAGCACGCGGACATCGGCATGGGCGGGATCGGCCTCGACGGGTGGACGTACACGCTCGTCCGCACCGAGACCGGACACCGCTTCCTGCAGGCCGCGATCGACGCCGGGTGGATCGAGACGCGGCCGCTCGCCGACGAGCCGCGGGGCGAGGTCCTGCTCGAGCAGCTCTCGGCGCGAGAAGAAGGCGGAACCGCCCGCACCCGGCGCTGATGCCGACGCTCGAGGAGCGGACGGAGCTCGGCAACCTCGACCCGAAGACCTTCTACACGAGCGGGCCGGGGACGCCGCCTGCGGCGGCCGAGGAGAACGGCGCCGTCATGACGCCGCGCCTGATCGGCGACCTCAACGTGATGGTCTCCGGCCAGGGCGGAGACGGCTCGGTCACGCTCGTCAGCCTCCTCGGCGACCTGCTGCGGAAGCAGCGGCTTCCACCTCTTCGAGGCGCGAACCGTCGGCTCTCGTGTCAAGGGAGGGAGCGCCGCGGCCTGCCTGCGCGCCTCGACGGTGCCGCGCGGCGGCCTCGGCGACCGCTTCGACCTGCTGGTCGCCTTCGACGAAGAGGCGGTCGAGCAGGGCGGCCCCTGGCTCGCCGAGCACGGCGTCGTCATCTACGACGCCTCCGACGGGCCGGTCACCCGCGAGCTTCTCCCCGAGCGGCGCACTCGTGCTCGAGGTCCCGTTCGGACGGCTCGCCGTGCGCGACCTCCGGCGCGACCTCTTCAAGAACGGCTCGGCGTTCGGCGTGGCTGCGCGGCTCCTCGGCGCGTCCGACGACGAGGTCGAGCAGACGCTGCGCCGAAGCCTCGGCCGGTTCCCGGCCCAGGTCGTCGAGTCCAACGTGCAGGCGCTGCGGCAGGGCTTCGACTACGCCGAGGAGATGGGTGTCGGCAACGGGAACGCGCCCTGGAGGCTCGCCGCCGGGACGCCCGGCGACCGGCTGCTCATGACCGGCAACGAGGCGGTCGCCTTCGGCTTTCTCGTCGCAGGCGGGCGCTTCTTCGCCGGCTACCCGATCACGCCCGCGACGGAGATCCTCGAGTGGCTCTCGGCCCGGCTGCCGGAGTTCGGCGGCGTGGCCGTCCAGGCCGAGGACGAGCTCGCCGCGATCAACATGGCTCTCGGCGCCGCGATGACGGGGACGAGGGCGATGACCGCGTCGTCCGGGCCCGGCATCGCGCTCATGCAGGAGAGCGTCGGCCATCTCGGCTCGGCCGAGATCGGCCTCGTCGTCGTCGACTGCCAGCGGGCCGGTCCCTCGACCGGGATGCCGACCAAGCCGGAGCAGTCCGACCTCGACATGCTCGTCCACGGCGCGAGCGGCGACTTCCCCCGGGTCGTGCTCGCCCCGAGTGACCCGTACGACGCATTCGAGCTGACGGTCCTCGCCACCAATCTCGCCGAGCGCTACCAGGGCCCCGTCTACCTCGCGCTCGACCAGGCGGTCGCCCAGGACGCGTCGACCGTCGACCGGTTCGACCTCGGCGACGTCCACATCGATCGCGGCAAGCTGCTCGACGAGGTACACCTCGCGGAGCTGGAGGAGTACGCGCGCTACCGCATCACCGACGACGGGCTCTCGCCGTGGGCGCCCGTGGGCATGGCCGGCGGCCAGCACCTCGTCACGGGAAACGAGCACGACGAGTGGGGGCTCGTCTCAGCGCAGCCGGCCACGCGGATCCAGATGGTCGAGAAGCGGGCGCGGAAGCTCGAGACGATCCGCCCCGACTTGCCGCGCGGCGCGTCGCTCGGGCGACCCGTCGGCGAAGGTCGGGCTGATCGGGTTCGGCATGCAGGCGGGAGTGGTGGCCGAGGCAGCGGAGCAGCTCGCGGCCGCGGGGTTCCCCGTCCAGGTGCTCGCTGCCGCGCACGCTCTGGCCCGTGCTCGAGGACGTCTTCGAGCTTCGTGTCGGCCTGCAGGCAGGTCTACGTGATCGAGCACAACGCGACCGGCCAGTACGCACACGTGCTCGCCGGCGCCGGCATCCCGCTCGAGCGCCTCGAGAGCATCCTCCGCTACGACGGCGTGCCGTTCCGACCGGCGGAGCTGACCGCGCGGATCCGCGAGAGGGAGCAGGCATGACGACGATGCCGCTCACCTACGCGCCCGCGACGCCCATCTGGTGCGCGGGCTGCGGCCACTTCGGCGTGCTGAACGCGCTACGAGCGGCGATCGGCGAGCTCGAGATCCCGCCGCACGAGCTGGTGACACTCGCCGGGATCGGCTGCTCGGGAACGATCCAGAACTACCTCGGGACGTACGGCTACCACGCCCTCCACGGCCGCGTCCTGCCAACCGCGACCGGCGTCGTGCTCGCGAACCCCGACCTCACCGTGATCGCAGCCGGCGGCGACGGCGACGGATACGCAATCGGCGCCGGCCACCTCGTCCATGCCTTCCGCCGCAACGCGAACGTCGCGTACATCGTGATGAGCAACGAGACGTACGGCCTGACGAAGGGTCAGCGCTCTCCGACGCGGCCCGCCGACGCAGGCCACATGGACGGCCGGCTGGACGCGGTGCTGCTGGGGCTCTCGATCTCGACGACGACGTTCGTGGCGCGCGGCTACAGCGGCTGGTCCGAGCAGCTCCTCCGGCTCACGCGCCAGGCGCTCGAGCACGTCGCGCGCCAGGCAGGGCTTCGCCTTCCTCGAGGTGATCTCCCCGTGCGTCACCTACTGGGACACCTACCCGAAGTGGGAGCAGGCGCTCCACGACGTCGACGCCGACCCCGAGTACGACCCTTCGGACCGCGTGGGCGCCTTCGCCGCGACGACCCAGCTGGCCGTCGAGGGGCGGCTGCCCGCCGGCCTGATCTACCGCGCCCCTGAGGCCACCACGGCGGCGGCGCTTGCCCCGGCCAGCGCCGTGATCGATCCGGTCGAGCTCAGGACACGCTACGCGGCCATGCTCGACGAGTACTCCTTCGCCGGCACCTGACCCCGAGCCGTTGCGCTAGCCGCGCGGCGTCACGACCTCAGGCGTAAGCATGCTCGCGAAGGTCACCGTACACGGCCTACTCCGCCGTCTTTCGACTCGACGCCCGTCAGGACCTCGTCGGGTCTCACGAAGAGCGTCGTGGGGCGTGAGCGTCGCGAATCGCCCTCGTGGTTGAGCCGCGCTCTGATCGGTGACTGCGCCGTCTCACATCGGTCTCGAGTGCGCGCCAGTTGCGCGCCGGTGAGCACCGGGCCCGAGCGGGCTGGAGCGGCTCCCAACGGCACGATTTTCGCTCAGCTATATAGATTTGGCTCAACTATGCGGCTGTGGCCGTGTTTCCCAAGCTGAGGGTCGTGGGTTCGAGCCCCATCGCCCGCTCTTACGAAAGGATCCAGGCGCTCGCCCTCAGTCCAGGCTGAGCGGAATCACATCGAGGAAAAGGAGCTCCCCATGAGCTATCAGCCGGCCGCTGACCGCTACGACCGGATGCTCTACCGGCGCTGTGGGCGCAGTGGCCTTCAGCTTCCCGCTATCTCGCTCGGACTCTGGTGGAACTTCGGGCACGACCGTCCGCTCGAGACGAGTCGTACGATCGTCCGGCGCGCCTTCGATCTCGGCATCACGCACTTCGATCTCGCGAACAACTACGGCCCGCCGTACGGCTCGGCGGAGGAGAACTTCGGCCGGCTCCTGCGGCACGACCTGAAGCCGTTCCGCGACGAGCTCGTGATCGCGACGAAAGCCGGCTACGACATGTGGCCAGGCCCATACGGCGAGTGGGGCTCACGCAAGTACCTCCGCGCAAGCCTCGACCAGAGCCTCGCACGCCTGGGCCTCGAGTACGTCGACATCTTCTACTCCCACCGGTTCGACCCCGAGACCCCGCTCGAGGAGACGATGGGAGCCCTCGACGCGGCTGTCCGCCAGGGCAAGGCACTCTACGCCGGAGTCTCCTCCTACTCCGCGGAGCGCACGGCCGAGGCTGCCGCGATCCTGCGCGAGCTGGGCACACCGCTCCTCATCCACCAACCGTCGTACTCGATGCTGAATCGCTGGATCGAGCCGGAGCTGCTCGACACATTGGGTGAGCTCGGAGTCGGCTGCATCGGCTTCTCCCCCTTGGCCCAGGGCCTTCTGACCGACCGTTACCTGAACGGTATTCCGGAAGGCTCGAGGGCAAGTCGTCCGGCATCGCTTTCGCCCGACCTCCTGACCGAGCAGAGGCTCGAGAAGATTCGGGCACTCCGCGAGATTGCGGAAACGCGGGGTCAGACGCTGGCGCAGATGGCCCTGGCCTGGACACTCCGCGATGCGCGCATGACCTCGAGTGTCATCGGCACGAGCAGCGTCGAACAGCTCGAGACGAACCTGGAGGCGCTCGACCGGCTCGACTTCACGCCCGACGAGCTGACCGCGATCGACCGCCACGCCACCGACAGCGACATCAACCTCTGGGCTGAATCCAGCAACACGTGAGCCCCGCAAGTCGTGGCGCACCGAATCGCGACTCGCCGTCTGGATTTCCTGAGCCCGCTCGTCGCGGCGAACCGGAGCCAGACCGAGTCGAGCACGGCGACGTGGGGCGCCTGTCCCTCGGCGACTGAGAGCGCCCTCGTGACCGGCGTGCGGCTGAGGCCGTGCCGCTCGCAGAGCTTGTGCTCGGTCGGCAGGCGGTCGCCCGCTCCGGACTCGCCGCTAAGGTATGCCTCGCTTGACGGACCGCCGCGTCATTTGTTACAGACGCGCCACAAATCACGTTCGGGCGAACGGAGGACAGTGACCGACGACGGTCAACCGTCGAGGGCGGCGCCGGTCGACGACACGGACGAGCAGCTCGCACAGCGCGCGCGCGCGGTGCTCGAGGCGAACTGGACTGGTCAGGCGACGAAGCCTTCGCCGCGTCTCTACCCGCACCAATGGAGCTGGGACTCGGCCTGCCACGCGATCGGCTACGCGCGGTTCGACCAGGCGCGCGCCGAGCGCGAGCTGCGGTCGCTCTTCGCCGGTCAGTGGCGCAACGGGCTTCTACCGCACATCGTGTTCACCGAGGGTGCGTCGTATTTCCCCGGGCCTGAGTTCTGGCAGACGGAGCGTTCTTCGGACGCACCCGTACGGCCACGGACATCGGGAATCGTCCAGCCGCCGCTCCACGCGACGGCGGCGTTGCATGTCTACAGGCACGCTGAGAACCGCGACGAGGGCGCGGCGTTCCTCCGCGAGATGCTCCCGAAGCTGCGCCGGTGGCACGAGTACATCTACCGCGACCGCACGCGCGACGGGGACGGTTTGGCGGAGGTCTGGCACCCGTGGGAGTCCGGCATGGACAACTCGCCCCTGTGGGACGACGCCCTGGCGCGCATCTCGCCGGCGCCGGAGGACGTCCCCGAGTACCGGCGGGTCGACACGGAGCTCACGGAGGCCTCGGAGCGGCCGACGGACCACGACTACGACCGCTACGCGTACCTCGTCGGGTTGTTCCGTGAGCACGGCTACCGCGCGGACCGCATCCGGGAGGCGTCGCCCTTCGTTGTCCAAGCGGTCACGTTCAACTCGCTGCTCGTGCAGTCGAATCGCGATCTCGCCGAGATCGCCCGTGTCGTCGGCGAGGACCCCGATCCGTACGACGCCTGGGCGGAGCTGACGGCCGCGGCGATGAACGAGCAGCTCTGGGACGACGAGCGGGCGATCTACCTCGACTACGACGTGCGGGCCGGCGAGCTCATCCGGACGCGCGCCGCGAGCGGCTACACCCCGCTCTACGCGGGCGTCCCGAGCCCCGAGCGTGCCGAGCGCATGGTGGCGGGCCTCGAGGCCGCCGGCGTTCCGCTCGCGAACGGGGCGTGGGCCCTGACGAGTCTGCGGCCCGACGATCCCCGCTTCGAGCCGACGCTCTACTGGCGCGGCCCGATCTGGCCGGTGATGAACTGGTTCCTGTACCGCGGGCTCGTTCGCTACGGCTACGACGAGCTTGCCGGGCGCGTCCGCACCGCGCTCATCGAGCTACCGCGGCAGTTCGGCTTCTGGGAGCACTACAGCCCCGGCAACGGAGAGGGCCACGGGGGCGAGGACTTCTCGTGGACGGCCGCGCTGATGCTCGACGCACTGTACGACCAATCGCTAAAGAGGAGGAGCTGAGATGACGGATCACGACCAGCCGGGTGACGGTTGGGACGCAACCCTCGACCGGCGCGACCTGCTCAAGAAGGCGGCGCTCGCCGGTGGCGCGCTCGCCGGAGCGGGCATCCTCTCCGGACCGGGCGCTCGCGGCGCTCATGGCCGACGCCGGCAACGTCACGTTCTACTCGACGCAGCTCGCGCAGGTGGCCGAGTCGGAGGCCTTCCGCAACACGCTCGTGAAGGGGTTCGAGGGCAACTGCACGGCGATCTTCGCGGCCTCCGACGCCGAGTTCGACAACCGAGTCAAGGCGGAGGCGGCGGCGGGCAAGGGGACGGTCGACCTCCTCGGCGCCCTCCACGGGAGCTTCTCGACGCTCGAGGACAAGAACATCCTCATGGACCTGTCCGACCTCGTGAAGGAGTTCTCGACCGGCAAGACCGCGATCGGCAAGGAGTTCATGACGCTCGGGAAGCTGGGCACCGGAAAGCAGTACTACATCCCGTGGATCCAGGCGACCTACGTGATGATCGCCAACAAGAAGGTGCTGCCGCTTCTGCCCAGCGGCGCGCAGATCAACCGTCTCACGTACGGCCAGGTCAACCAGTGGGCGAAGGCAATCGAGGCCAAGCACGGCGCGAGGATGGGCTTCCCGGCTGCCTCGAACGGCCTGATCCACCGCTTCTTCCAGGGCTACTCCGTGCCCGCGTACAGCGGCGGCGTCGTGACCACCTTCAAGCAGCCGCTCGCCGCTGCGAGCTGGCTCTGGATGAAGGCGATCTGGAAGCACACACACCCGCAGTCGCTGACCTACGGCTTCATGCAGGACCCGCTCCTGTCGGAGGAGGTGCTGCTCGCATGGGAGCACGTCGCGCGCCTCCGGAGCGCGCTCATCTCCCGGCCCGACGACTTCGTGGTCTTCCCGGCGCCGATCGGCCCGAAGGGGCTCGCGTTCATGCCGGTGCTCGCGGGACTCGCGATCCCGCGGTCGGCGCCGAACCCGAACGGCGCGAAGGCGCTGATCCGCCACCTGCTCAGCGTGAGCACTCAGGCGCAGACACTCTCCACGGTCGGTTTCTTCCCTGTCGTCGGCGGCCGCCTCTCGAAGCGGCTCCCGCCCGGGCTGCTGGCGCAGTCGAATGCCGTCAAGATCATGCAGACCTCGCCGAAGGCGCTCCCGGCGCTCCTGCCGATCGGGCTCGGAGCAGAAGGCGGCAACTTCAGCACGATCTTCCGCAACACGTTCACGCGCAACGTGATCAACAACGAGAACGTGAACACCGTCCTCAGCGAGGAGGGCGCGAAGCTCCAGGCGATCATGGACAAGACCGGCGCGCCCTGCTGGCGTCCCGATCCGCCGAGCAACGGGCCGTGCAAGGTCGCATGACGGAATGAGCGCGGTCGCGCAACGGGCGTCCGCTGCGCAGCGCGTTAGGCGCTGGGAGGGCCTGCCGTACTGGCTCGTCCTCCCGGCGCTCGCGTACCTCGTGTTGTTCTTCGCCTGGCCGATGGTCGAGGCGTTCGAGCTCGCCTTCCGCGAGAACGATCAGTGGACGCTCGACGCGTTCCGAACCATGGTCAACGACCTGCGGTTCGACGAGGCCTTGAAGACCACGCTGATCCTGATCGCCGTCATCGTGCCGCTCCAGTTCGCGCTCGCCCTCGCGATGGCGCTGATCGTGAACGCGCGACTGTTCGCGCGCGGCCTGTTCCTCTACATCTTCCTGCTGCCGCTCGCGATTTCCGATCTCGCCGCGGGCATCGTCTGGTCGTCGATCTTCACCGAGCGCGGCTACCTGAACACGGTGCTCCTCCACCTGGGGCTCTCCGACCCGGAGCGGCCGCACATCTGGCTCGACCCGACCGACAAGACGACCCTGCTCGGAACGATCGTCGTCGCCGAGATCTGGCGCTCGACGGCGCTGATCATGATCATTCTCGTCGCCGGGCTCCAGAGCATTCCGAAGGAGTTCAACGAGGCCGCAAGCGTCTTCGGTGCAGACTTCTGGCAGCGCCTGTGGCACGTGACGCTCCCGATGCTGAAGCCGTCGATCCAGGTCGCGTTGCTGCTTCGCGTCATCCTCGCGTTCGAGGTCTTCGCGACCGTGATCGCCATCGCGGGCGAGGGGACGACGGTGCTCTCCGCCGAGGCATACCGCTGGGAGAACACGATCCAGAACGAGAACGTCGCGGCCGCATACGCCACGCTGATCCTCGTCTTGTCGGTCGTGTCGGCGCTGTTCGTACTCCGTTCCCTGCGCACACGCAAGGAGCAGCTCCTGCGATGACGTCGTCGTTCGGCGCATGAGGAACGCCGTCTCGCAGACCCTGCTGCACCTGGCCGCGATCGTGCTCGCGCTCTGGGTACTCCTACCGATCTACTTCATCACGCTCGCGGCGTTCTCGACCGAGGCCGCGGTCTACGAGTACCCGAAGCAGCTCTGGCCGCGCGACGTGTCGACCGCGACGATGGATTTCTTCCTCCACTCGGAGGGAATCCTTCCGTCGCTCCGGCGCAGCATCGAGGTCGCGGCGCTCACGCTCGTGATCGCGCTCGGCATCGGCATCCCCGCCGGGTATGCGCTCGCCCGCTTCGCGTTCCGAGGCGCCGACGCGTTCCGGCTCGGCGTGGTCGCGACGCGTGCGTTCCCGATCGTGATCCTCTCGATCCCGCTCGCGGTGATCTTCCTGCGCTGGGGCATCGACGACACCGTCTACGGCGTCGCCATCGCCCATGCCGCGCTCGCCTTGCCGTTCGCCGTGCTCGTGACGTCGAGCGTGTTCGCCGGCATCTCCGTCGAGTACGAGGAGGCCGCGATGACGCTCGGCTGCAGTCGCGCCTCGGCGATCGTCAAGGTCGTGCTCCCGCTTGCGCTGCCGGGACTCGCAGCTGCTGCGATCTTCGTCTTCATCATCTCGTGGAACGAGGTGTTCGCGGCGGCGATCCTGACGCTGCGCGAGCGGACGCTGCCGGCGCAGATCCTCTCCGTGCTGAACGCGTCGCCGCTCCCGTTCAAGTTCGCCGGCGGGTTCTTCCTGCTCGCGCCGTCGCTGATCGTGATCTTCGTCATCCGCAAGTACCTCTTCAACATGTGGGGCAGGGTGGTGAAGTAGTGGCCGACGTGCGCTTCGAGGGCGTCCACAAGTCCTTCGGCAAGGTGCAGGCCGTCGATGACGTCAACCTGGAGGTCGCGGACGGCGAGTTCGTGGTGCTCCTCGGTCCCTCGGGCTGTGGCAAGACGACGCTGCTGCGCTGCCTCGCCGGACTGGAGAAGGTGGACGCCGGACGCGTCACGATCGGCGGCCGGGACGCGACGGACTTCCCGCCCCGCAGGCGGCGGATCGCGATGGTGTTCCAGAGCTACGCGGTATTCCCGCACATGCGGGTCTACGACAACGTCGCCTTCGGACTGAAGATGCAGCGGCAGAGCAAGTCGCTGATCAAGGAACGAGTCGACTCCGCCGCCCGGCTGCTGCATATCGAGCAGTTCCTCGACCGCTACCCGTCACAGCTGTCGGGCGGCCAGCGCCAGCGCGTCGCCGTCGCCCGTGCGATCGCCACGAAGGCCGACGTGCTGCTGATGGACGAGCCGCTCTCGAACCTCGACGCGCTCCTGCGCATGGAGATGCGCGCCGAGTTGAAGACTCTGCTCCGGAAGCTCGAAGCGACGACGATCTACGTCACGCACGACCAGGTCGAGGCGCTCAGCATGGGCGACCGGATCGCCGTCATGAACGCCGGCCGCCTCGTTCAGGTCGACAACCCGCTCGTGGTGTACGACCGCCCCGCGGACACCTTCGTCGGCGGCTTCATCGGCACGCCGCCGATGAACTTCCTGGCCACGGAGATCGTCGGCGGACGGGACCGGTCAGGTCGCGCGGCTAAGCGGGGGCGACGTTGGGCTCGGCGCCGGCTTCGAGAGGCTCTCGGGGCGCAGACTGACGCTCGGCATCCGCGCGGAGTCGGTGCGCGTTCAGACCGAGGCCGGCGATGGCGCGATCCGCGCGACGGTCGTCGTCGTCGAGCCTCTCGGGTCGCACAACCTGCTGACGGTTCGCACCGGCGACGACACGCTGAAGGTGTCGGCGCCGCCCGACGTCCTCCCGACGCCGGACAGCGACATCTGGCTACGCATCGAGCCGGAGCGAATCCGCTGGATGCATCCGGTGAGCGGCCAGGCCTTCGATCCGGCGCGCGACGAGCTGTCTCCGGAGCCGGCCGAGGTGCTGTCGCGGGCGCCCTGACCGAGCACGTCGTCGTCCTGCGCGGACCGCGCGACGTCGCCGTCGTCGAGCAGGAGGGCCGGCCGCCGGGGGACGGCGAGGTGCGCGTCGCGACGCACTACTCGGGCATCTCGGCGGGCACCGAGCTGACCACCTACCGCGGCTCGAACCCCTACCTCGCCAAGCAATGGGACGCGTCGACACGTCAGTTCGCCGAGGGCGCACCACGCTGGTCGTACCCGCTCCAGGATTGGGGCTACGAGCAGGTCGGCGAGGTCGTCGCCGTGGGCCGGGGCGTCGAGCGGGTCCGCCCCGGCGATCTCGTCTGGGGTGTCTGGGGCCATCGCAGCGCCGCCGTCGTCGTCGAGAGCGCCGTGGCAGGGCGCGTGCTCGCGCACGGAGTCGAGCCGCGCCTCGGCGTCTTCGCGCGCATCGGCGCGGTCGCGCTCAACGCCGTCCTCGACGCCGACGTCCACGTGGGTGAGGTCGTGGCGGTGTTCGGCCAGGGCGTCGCGGGGCTGATCGCGACGCAGCTCGCGACGCTCAACGGCAGCACGGTCGTCGCCGTCGACGCCATTCCGCGCCGGCTCGAACTCGCGTCCAGCCTCGGCGCCGTGCACGCACTCGCTGCGGACGCACGGCCGGCGGAGGCGATCAAGGAACTGACGGAGGGACGCGGCGCAGACGTCTCGATCGAGCTCAGCGGGCATTACGCCGCGCTGCACGAGGCGATCCGCGCGACGGCGTACGCCTCGCGCGTCGTTGTGGCCGGCTTCCTGCAGGGTGGCGGCGACGCGCTCCGGCTGGGCGAGGAGTTCCACCACAACCGGATCGAGCTCGTGTCGTCGCAGATCTCGAACGTGGCACCGCGACTCGCGCACCGCTGGTCCGTGTCGCGACTCGAGCGCACAGTGGTCGGACTCGCCGCAGAGGGGCGGCTCCAGCTCGAGCCGCTCGTCTCGCACGTGCTCCCGGCCGAGCGGGCCGCAGACGCATTTCGTCTCCTCGACGAGCGCCCGGAAGAGGCCGTGCAGGTCGTGCTCGACTTCACGTGATCGACTACCGGCCGTCCTTTCCGCGCGACTACCGACCGGGAATCGGGGTCGTCGGCTGCGGGCAGATCACCCGAAACGCACATCTTCCCGCGTATGCGGAGTACGGCATCAAGGTCGTCGGCGTCTACGACGTGCGGCCGGAGGCGACGCACGGGCTCGCGCAGCGCGTCTTCGACTCGCTCGACGAACTGCTCGCCCATCCCGACATCGACATCGTCGACATCGCCACCCATCCCGACGTGCGTGTCGAGCTGATCCGGCAGGCGCTCGCCGCAGGCAAGCACGTGCTCGCACAGAAGCCGCTCGCGCCCGACCTGGCGACTGCGCGCGCCGTTGTCGATGAGGCCGAGCGGCTCGGCCTCAAGCTGGCCGTCAACCAGAACGCACGCTGGGCGCCGCCGTGGCGTATCGCGACGTTGCTCGTCGAGCAGGGCGCGATCGGCGCAGGTGCACTCGGTCACGCACCTGCTGGACCGCGACTTCGCGTTCGTGCTCGAGTTCCCGCACTTCGACGAGATCGAGCACCTGCTGCTGTACGACCACTGCATCCACTGGGTCGACATCAGCCGCTGCTGGCTCGCAGCAAGCGAGCCGAAGAGCGTGCGCGCGCTGGAGTACCGCTCACCCGGCCAGCCGCCGGAGACGAAGCAGCCGTGGGGCGCGTGGATCCACGCCCAGTACCGCGACGGCTCGAGCGCATCGATCCGCAGCGTCGGCGGCTCCCGCGCTGCGCAGCCCGGCTGCCCGTTCTGGGTCCACGGCGCGGAGGGGACGATTCGCGGCAGCATCCTCCTCGGCACGGACCGCGTCGAGCTCGACCGCGACGGACGCGTGGAGCAGTTCCCGCTCGAGGGTGCGTGGTACCTCGACGGTTTTGCCGGAACGCTCGGTGAGCTCGCGTCGGCGATCGCCGAAGGACGAGAGCCGTACAACTCGGCCCGTCACAACCTGCTCACCCTCGAGCTGACGCTCGCGGCGGTCCGCTCGGCCGAGGAGGACGGTGCCGCGGTCAGGTTCTTGTAACGAGCTCTCGCGCGCGCGGAATCTCCGCCGCTGTGAGGTGCTCGAGGACGAGCGGTAGGTCCGACCGGCGCTCGCGGAGGAACTCGAAATACGGCTGCTGGGAGAAGACCCCGGCGCCGACGCGTGGGGTGGACACTTCCGCGCCGTCCGGCCCCACGTCCTTCACGTGCGCGAGGACGAACCGATGCTCGAAGCGGTCGAGGAACTCGCTCGTCACCCGCTCCTGCGCCGGGAGCAGGTGACGGGACACGAAGTTGTAGGGATCGCAGACGAGCTGGAGATGCGGCGACGGGAAACGGTCGAGCAGCTCGACGACCTGGGCGACGGTGCGGAGTGCGCTCTTGACCGAGCCTTCGAGCGCGAGCACGGAGCCGGCACGCTCGGCGGCCGGCAGCAGCTCCTCGACCGCGTCGACCAACAGTGCCCACGCCTCATGGCTGCGGTTCTCCGACACGTCGGCCCACGCCTCCGTCGGGTGCCGCGTGCCAGCGTGCGTCGACACGACCGACGTCCCGAGCGGAGGGGCGAGCTCGAGGCAGCGGGCCACGAAGGCGAGGTTGCGACGCCGCTCGCGCTCGGCCGGTGCGATCAGGTTCTTGTAGGCACCGATGCCGGCGACCGGGACGTCGAGTGGCCGCGGCGCTTCGAGCCACTCCTCCAGGTGGCTGCGCGACAGCTGTACCGTGTCGATGCCCAGCTCGCGGCACGTATCGGCGAGGCGGTCGGTTGGGACGTCGAGGTCGTGCGTGAAGGCGCCGAAACGCGGCCACGCCAGAGCCGGTTCGAGCGACGGGAAGAACTGCCGCGCGAAGGCGAGATCACGCGCGACGACCTCCGGCGGGGCGGCCGGCGTCTCGAAGACGAGCCACCCGTCGTAGCCCGCATCGGCTAGCGCGTGCGCGCAGGCGGCGTAGTCGACGCGGCCGAGGCCGGGGCGACAGTCGCCGCGGCGCGCACGCGAGTCCTTGAACTGAACTCGACGGATCAGGCGACCGAGCGCCCGCGCCTCGGTCGGCGGATCGAGGCCGGACACGAGCGGGTTCGCGAGGTCGAAGTAGCAGCCGAAGCCGGGAGATGCGATGCGATCCGCCAGGAGCAGCACGTCGCTCGCAGGGAGTGTCCCCTCCAAGCAGAGCGCCACGCGAGCGGCCTCCGCCGCGGGACACAGCGACCGAAAGGCGTCCGCGCAGCGAGCGAGGTCCTGCTCGCTTCGCAACTCGGCACGAAGGAAGAAGGGGACGAGGACGATGTCCGCGCCCAGCTCAGCTGCGCCTGCGATCGCCGCGCGAACATCCTCCGCGGCGCGCCGCGCGACCGACGCGTCCTCGTCGGCAATCCCTCCTTCGATGTTGTGACTGCCCAGGATCAGCGACGGAATCTCGAGGCCGGTCGCCTCCATCGCACGTCGCAGGCTGGCCAGTCGGCGCGTGGTGAGGCCGCCGCGGTCGACCTCGACCTCAACGCCCGCAAAGCCGCTCCGCCGCGCGCGCTCGAACACCGCAGCGTCGTCGTCGTCGCCGAAGCGGAGCACCGTGTCGACCACGCCCGCGCGCACGACCGAGGTCTACCGGAAACCACCCGGTCAACGGCCGTGCCCGTCGACGTCGCGTGCGCGCTAAGAAAGGTGCAGCCAGCGTCGCCTTCTCGGTGAGCGACGCTGGCGATCCGGTTACCGGCGCCAAGGTGGCGTGCGCGGAAAAGACGCTGGCGACAAATGCCAAGGGCCAGGCGACAGCCGCACTCGCCACGAGCACGACGAAGGCGACTGCCAGCAGGCCGGTTACAACGGATGCGGCGGTCACCGTCGCTGGATAGCGCCTCGGGCCGGCCAAGCGCCGGGCACTGCTCCGATCAATCACGGCGCCCCGCTGAGCCGTCCGCGGTGCCGCCGCGCGGCGGCATCCGTGTCAAGGTCGCCGACGTAGACGCTGACCTTGCCGGGATGACGGGTGCGCCGGCGGGAACCAGGGTCGTTTTCGAGCTTCCTCGAGAGTGTCCACTCTCGACCACCAGCGGCCCGACCGACCCCCTGTGAGGACGAACCAAGGCGGTCCGAATTCGCGGCCGAGTGCGCGCCAGTTGCGCGCCAGTGAGCACCGGGCCGGAGCGGGCTGGAGCGGCTCCCAGCGGCAGCTTTTTGGGGCTGCCGGATTTGGCTCAACCATGCGGCTGTGGGCCGGGTTCCCCAAGCTGAGGGTCGTGGGTTCGAGCCCCATCGCCGCTTTCTCGAGTCCTCGGGAAACCCGCTTGCCGTGGGGTTCCTCGTCGCTAAGTCCGACGCCCATTTCATACCGTTGAGGGGGATGGGGTGGTTCGCGGATGACTATTGCGTCCGTCCTCGCGGGCGCGTACCCTCACCCTTGTCCTAGCCGCGGCAGCGAACGACACGATGCTTCCCGCACCGCGGTCCTGTCCGTGTTCGACTCCCGAATGGAGGGGAGAATGGCGAGCAAGTTGAAGATCAAGGTGAACGGTCTCGTGCACAACGTGACCGCCAGCCTCGACACACCACTCTTGTACGTCCTGCACAACGAGCTGCATCTGCACGGCCCGCGCTTCGGCTGCGGTCTCGCGCAGTGCGGCGCCTGCTCGGTGCTCTTGGACGGCAAGGAGATCCGCTCATGCGTGACGCCTGTTGCCGCCGTCAGCGGCAAGGCGATCACCACGCTCGAGGGTATGCCTGCGATGTGGGCGGCGGCGCGTGGCACGACTGCTGCGACTCCGGCTGCTTTGCATCCGTTGCAGCAGGCGTGGATCGATGTGCAGGTGCCGCATTGCGGTTACTGCCAGAACGGGATGATGATCCAGGCCGCCGATCTGTTGGCGACCACGAAGCGTCCGACCGAGGCGCAGATCCGGACCGCGATGAACGGCCATCTCTGCCGTTGCGGGACGTATCCGCGGATTCTGACGGCGATCCAGAAGGCTGCTGCTGTGATGGCGAAGGGTGGGAAGTAACCATGACCGAAATGCTCAAGAAGGAGTTCTCACGCAAGACGTTCGTCAAGGGCGGCGGCGCGATGATCGTCGGCTTCAGCCTCGCCGGCTCCGCGCTTGCGGGCAAAGCCAGTGCAGCGTTCCCGGCGCCGTCTCCGGCCGGATACAACCCCTCGCTGACCAAGCTCGATTCGTGGCTGCGGGTGAACGCTGACAACACCGTCACGCTGCTGACGAGCCAGGGTGAGGTCGGTCAGGGCATCTCGACGGGCTTCCTGATGGTTGCCGCCGAGGAGCTCGACATGGACCTCGGCCAGATGATCTACGGCAACTCGGTCCGCAACGCGCAGGGCGAGGCGCTGAGCTCGGTCAACGACACGTATGTCGTCGGTCTGACGGGCGGCATCGGCGGCTCGAACTCGATGTCGAGCACCGGCCATCGCATCCGCGCGGCCGCGGTCGCGGCCCGGACGGAGCTGCTGAAGCTCGCTTCGACGAGCCTCGGTACGCCGGTTGCGAACCTGTCGGTCGCGAAGGGCGTCGTCTCGGGCGGCGGCAAGTCGACCACGTACGGCGAGCTCGTCGGCGGGAAGCTCTTCAACGTCACGCTGACGACGACCACGCTCCAGCACGGGGTTGCGCCGGCG
The DNA here is from genome assembly GCA_963781435.1 of uncultured Actinomycetes bacterium. Lineage (GTDB taxonomy): Bacteria > Actinomycetota > Thermoleophilia > Gaiellales > Gaiellaceae > PALSA-600. The sequence continues at coordinate 44,034 of CAWAGR010000025.1, forward strand.
AAGGCCGTCAAGGACTACAAGCTGGTCGGGACGATGGCGCCGCGCGTGGACATCCCGCAGAAGGTGACCGGGCATCACACGTACGTGTCCTCGATCAAGATCCCGGGCATGCTGCACGCACGTTGGGTGCGGCCGGGTCAGGGTCCGTGGCTGACGGACGGTTTCGCAAAGCCGCTGTCGGTCGATGCGAGCTCGATCAAGCATCTTCCGAACGTGAAGATCGTGCGCGACGGCGACTTCCTCGGAGTGGTCGGTCCGGTCGAGTACGAAGTCGTGCAGGCTGCGGCTCAGCTGAAGGTCAAGTGGGCGGAGTCGCCGATCCTCCCGGGTCACGCCAACCTCTGGGGCAGCTTCCGGAAGGCCGACTCGGCCGGGTCGATGCCGGCTCGGATCACGGCGAACGCGGGCAACTTCGACGCGCAACTTCAAGGCGGCCGCGAAGACCGTGTCGGGGACGTTCATGTACCCCTACCACGGTCATACTCCGATCGGTCCAGGCGTTGCTCTCGGCGACTACAAGGCACTCGGTGGCCTCGACAAGGACATGGTCACCGTTTTCCACAACACCCAGAACGTCGCCAGCACGACTACCGACGTCCAGGCGGCGTTGAAGCTGGCACGGCCGGACCAGGTTCGCATGGTCTTCTACGAAGGCTCGAGCTCGTTCGGCAACGGCTACCACTACAACGACATCTCGGCGGCCGCCGCCGTGCTGTCGCGGGCTGCCGGTGCGCCGGTGCGTCTCCAGCAGATGCGGTGGGACGAGCAGGGCTGGACTCGCTACGGGCCGGCGATCATGCACGACATCCGTGCGGGTGTCGACGCCAGCGGAAACATCACGGCGTTCGAGGCCACTGCGTTCGCCCAGGCGAGTACGTCGCTGTCGGCAACGCGGGTCTTCCTCGGCGAAGTGCCGGGTGCGCCGGGTTCCGGTGGCACCAACACCGAGAACCTCGCGCCGATGTACAAGGTGGCGGCAAACGGCTACCGCCTGATCTCGAAGACGCAGACGCAGCCGATGGGCATGTTCCAGAACGGCACGCTGCGCGCGCCGTCGGGCCCGCAGACGGCGTTCGCGGCCGAGCAGATCATCGACATGCTCGCGATCGAGGCCAACATGGATCCGTACACGTTCCGTGTGCAGAACATGGCGACGGGCCCGGCCGGGCCTCGTGGTGAGTGGCAGCGGTACACGGGTGTGCTCAAGGCAGCGGTCGAGGCGTCCGGCTACAAGCCGCACGTCTCCGGCTCGCAGCTCGAGAGCGGCAACATCGTGTCCGGCTGGGGCATGGCGGTCGGTACGCATAACGACTCGTACGCATCGACCGTCGCGCACGTGACGGTGAACAAGAAGACAGGCAAGATCACCGTCAACCACCTCTGGGCAGGTCAGGACTCGGGCTTCATCATCAACCCGGACCTGATCATGAACCAGATGTCGGGCAGCCTGGTCCAGTCGGCCAGCCGGGTCCTCCACGAGGAGCTCATGTTCGACAAGAAGCGGGTCACGAGCAGTGACTGGGTCTCGTACCCGATCCTCCGCTTCAAGGACACGCCGAAGGTGACGACCGTGATCGTTCACCGGCCTGACCGCGAAGCGTCGGGCTCGGGCGAGCCGCCGCTGCTCTCGGCCAGCGCCGCGATCCCGAACGCGGTCTTCGACGCAACGGGCGTCCGCATGTACCAGGCCCCGCTGACGCCGGCGCGCGTCCGCGGCTTCCTGGGGACCGCCAGCAAGTAGCGATACCTCAGCACTGAATCGAAGAGGCCGGGCCCGGAAACGGGCCCGGCCTCTTGATTTCCGTGGTAAGAGACGGGCCCTCGGTGGTGCTGTTCCGGCTGCAATTTGCGGCCGCAGGAGTGAATCGCGGCTGACTATTGCGTCCGGTAGGACGGCGGGCGTACCGTGGCTGTCGCCGCTCCGCTCCCCGCTCGTCCCGGGGCCTCGGCGGCGCTGCGTAATGAACGTTCATAGGAGGATGGAATGGCGAGCAAGTTGAAGATCAAGGTGAACGGTCTCGTGCACAACGTGACCGCCAGCCTCGACACACCGCTGCTCGTACGTCCTGCACAACGAGCTGCACCTGCACGGCCCGCGCTTCGGCTGCGGTCTCGCGCAGTGCGGTGCCTGCTCGGTGCTGCTGGACGGCAAGGAGATCCGCTCGTGTGTGACGCCTGTTGCTGCTGTGAGCGGGAAGGCGATCACGACGCTCGAGGGTATGCCTGCGATGTGGGCGGCGGCGCGTGGCACGACTGCCGCGACTCCGGCTGCTTTGCATCCGTTGCAGCAGGCGTGGATCGATGTGCAGGTGCCGCATTGCGGTTACTGCCAGAACGGGATGATGATCCAGGCCGCCGATCTGCTGGCGACCACGAAGCGTCCGACCGAGGCGCAGATCCGGACCGCGATGAACGGCCATCTCTGCCGTTGCGGCACCTATCCCAGAATCCTGACGGCGATCCAGAAGGCCGCCGCAGTGATGGCGAAAGGCGGGAAGTGATGACCGAGATGTTGAAGAAGGAGTTCTCGCGCAAGTCGTTCGTCAAGGGCGGCGGCGCGATGATCGTCGGCTTCTCGCTGCTCGGCGCCGGGCTTGGCGCTAAGGCCGCGCATGCAGCCGATGACCCGTACGCCTCGAACGGACCGTACGACCTCCAGCAGATCGACTCGTGGCTGGCGATCAACGCCGACAACACGGTCACGTTGAAGCCGGGCAAGGTCGAGCTCGGCCAGGGCAGCCTCACCGGCTTCCTGATGATCGCGGCCGAGGAGCTCGAGATGTCGATGGCGCAGATGCGGTTCGCCCCGCACGACACGAACGTGACGGCGAACCAGGGCGCGACCGTCGGCAGCCAGAGCATCCAGAACGGTGGCCCGCAGGTGCGCGCAGCCGCGGCCGCGGCGAAGCAGGCGCTGCTCGACCTCGCCGCGGTGAACCTCGGCGTCGCGAAGGCCAGCCTGACGGTGAAGGACGGCGTCGTCTCCGGCGCCGGCAAGACCGTCACCTACGGCGCGCTGCTCGGCGACAAGCTGTTCAGCGTCCGCAGCGCGGTGGCGTTCAACCTCGCGTCCGGTGCGCCGGGCACGAAGGCGATCGCCGAGTACAAGATCGTCGGGACGAGCGGGATCCCGCGCGTCGACATCCCGGCGAAGGTGAACGGCTCGTTCACCTACGTGCACAGCATCCGGGTGCCGGGGATGCTCCACGGCCGTATCGTCCGCCCGCGCGGACAGGGCGCCTACGGTGACGGGACGTCGCCGAAGATCGTCTCGGTGGACGAGGGATCGATCAAGCACATCCAGGGCGCGAAGGTCGTTCGCTACGGCGACTTCCTCGGCGTCGTCGCCGACAAGGAGTACAGCGCAATCCAGGCGGCCGCGCAGCTGAAGGTGAAGTGGGCCGAGATGCCGACACTGCCGAGCAGCGGCAACCTGTTCAAGGGAATGCGCGACCACGACACCGCGGGTCTCGCACCGGCCCGGAACGTCGTGGTGACGGGCAACTTCGACAGCGCGTACGAGTCGGCTGCGATCAAGCTCTCGGAGAGCTACCAGTACCACTACACCGGGAGCATGGCGATCGGGCCCGAGTGCGCGATCGCCGATGTGACGCCGAGCGGGTCGCGGATCTTCTCGAACACCCAGAACGCCTATGGGACGCGCACGCTGGTGAAGAACGTCCTCGACAAGGTGTTGGGCACGGACTACCCGGCGAACCGGATTCGTGTCAGCTACTACGAGGGCTCGAGCGTGTACGGCCCTGCGGCGCCGTACGACGACACCACGCAGGGGGCGGCGATCATGTCGGCGCTCACCGGCAAGCCGGTGCGCCTGCAGTTCATGCGCTGGGACACCCACGGCTGGGGCCACTACGGCCCGGCCCAGATGGCGGACATCCGCGCCGGCATCGACGCGAGTGGCAACCTGGTCGCGTTCGAGTACACGGGCTTCCAGGTGCCGTACTTCTCGACCCAGCCTCCGCAGCAGCAGGTGACCGGAACGGCCGTGTACTCGCCGACCCAGGGGCCGGACACGACGATCAGCGGCTCGCAGTACAGCGTCGTGAACCGCAGGGTGGTCGGCAAGAGCCTGCCGCTCCAGAACAACTACTTCAAGGTGACGTTCCTGCGGGCCCCGCTGGCGCCGCAGTCTGCGTTCGCCGCGGAGCAGGCAATCGACGAGCTGGCGTACGCGGCCAAGATGGACCCGGTCGCCTTCCGGCTCCAGAACGTGGCCACGACAGCCACCGATGCATCGCTCCGGTGGCGGAACGTGCTCGAGGGCATCGCGAAGTTCGCGAAGTGGCAGCCGAGAGTGGCAGCCTCAAAGCTGTCGAACGCGAACGTGGTCACGGGTCGCGGGATCGCCTTCGGGGCATTCGCGAACACGATGGCGGCAGCAGTCGTCGACATCGAGGTCAACAAGACGACCGGCAAGATCGTGGTCAAGAACGTCGACCTCGCGACCGATGCCGGCTACGTCGTCTATCCGGACGGTCTCCACAACAACGAGGAGGGTGCGGCGATGCAGGGCGTCAGCCGCGCGATCGTCGAGGAGGTCGGGTTCAACAAGAGCCAGGTGACGACCCTCGACTGGGTGTCCTATCCGTCGCTGCGGTTCAAGGACGCACCGAAGGTCACTGTCCATCCGCTCACGCGGACGGACATCCCGCAGACCGCGACGAGCACGGTCGCGGCGAGCGGGTCGCGGTCGACCGGTGCCGGTGAGCCTGGTCTCGCCCCGCAGGCGGCCGCGATCGCGAACGCGTTCTTCGACGCCACGGGTGTGCGCATCCGTGAGGCGCCGATGACGCCGGCCCGCGTTCGCGCAGTGCTGAAGGCTGCCGGCAAGTAGTCGGAGCTCGTCAACAACGGAAGGGATCGGGCCCGGGCGACGGGCCCGATCCTTCTCCAGTAGGAAAGCTTGCGACTATTGCAGCTAGCCGAGCCGCCGGTTAGGCTCGGCGCTGTCGTGGCGGTCGCGTTCGGACTACCCGCCGCGAGCTCTGACTTTGCAATCGCGACATTCGGACTAGGAGGGACGAATGGCGAGCAAGCTCAAGATCAAGGTGAACGGTCTCGTGCACAACGTGACCGCCAGCCTCGACACACCACTCTTGTACGTCCTGCACAACGAGCTGCACCTGCACGGCCCGCGCTTCGGCTGCGGTCTCGCGCAGTGCGGCGCCTGCTCGGTGCTCTTGGACGGCAAGGAGATCCGCTCGTGTGTGACGCCTGTTGCCGCTGTGAGCGGGAAGGCGATCACGACGCTCGAGGGTATGCCTGCGATGTGGGCGGCGGCGCGTGGCACGACTGCTGCGACACCGGCTGCTTTGCATCCGTTGCAGCAGGCGTGGATCGATGTGCAGGTGCCGCACTGCGGCTACTGCCAGAACGGGATGATGATCCAGGCCGCCGACCTGTTGGCGACCACGAAGCGTCCGACCGAGGCGCAGATCCGGACCGCGATGAACGGCCATCTCTGCCGTTGCGGGACGTATCCGCGGATTCTGACGGCGATCCAGAAGGCTGCCGCTGTGATGGCGAAGGGTGGGAAGTAACCATGACCGAAATGCTCAAGAAGGAGTTCTCACGCAAGACGTTCCTGAAGGGCGGCGGCGCGCTCGTCGTCGGCTTCAGCATGCTCGGGGCAGGTGCAGCCGGCAGGGCGAGCAGCGCCAAGGCTCCGAACCTGCCGCCCGATGCGACGCAGGTCGACTCGTGGCTGGCGATCAACGCGGACAACAGCGTCACGATGTACCCGCCGAAGATGGAGTTCGGTCAGGGCACGTGGACCGGCTTCCGCCAGATCGTCGCCGACGAGCTGGACGTGAAGGTGACGACCATCTCGATTCCGCAGTGGGATACCGGCTCGGCGAACCCGTTCCCGAACACTCCGACCAGTTCGACGGTCGCGAGCAACGGCACCGCGCAGGGCGGACCCGCGATCCGGCAGGCTGCCGCGGAGGCCCGGCGGGTTCTCCTGAACCTCGCCTCGCAGCAGCTCGGCGTGCCGGTGGCGAGCTTGACCGTGACGGACGGCGTCGTCTCCGGCGGCGGCCGGAGCCTCACCTACGCCGCGCTGCTCGGCGGCAAGCTCTTCAACGCGACGATCGGCACCGGTAACAACTTCGCGCCGCTGAAGTCCCCCAGTCAGTACAAGGTCGTGGGTACGCGGGTGCCTCGGTTCGACATCCCGGACAAGGCGAGCGGCAAGTTCACGTACGTCCAGAACGTCCGGATACCGGGGATGCTGCACGGCCGGCCGGTGCGGCCGCGCGGCCAGGCCAACCTGCTCGCGAAGGGGCCGGAAGGCGGCCCGGCGAGCTACACCGTGCTCAGCGTCGACGAGAGCTCGATCAAGAGCATCCCCGGCGCGCAGGTCGTGCGGAAGGGGAACTTCGTCGGCGTCGTCGCTCCGACGGAGTACGCGGCGATCCAGGCGGCGGCGCAGCTCAAGGTCAAGTGGTCCGAGACGGACACGCTGCCGGCGAGTGGGAACCTCTACGGGTTCATGCGGAACGGCCCCTCGATCGACGCGGTCATTCTCGAGGACGGAAATGTCGACACGGCCCTCAAGTCGGCCGCAAAGGTACTGACCGCGACGTACGAGTTCCCGTTCCAGATGCACGGCCCGATCGGGCCGGTGGCTGCGATCGCCGACATTCGTCAGGACGGCGGAACGATCTTCGTCCAGGGGCAAGACGGATGGGGCGCCCGCAACGGCGTCGCCACGGTCACGGGTCTGCCGGCGACGAGCATCCGCGTCGTCTACTTCGAGGGTGCGAGCACGTTCAACAGTGGCCCGACGGCGTCGATTCCGCCGGACGCGGCGCTCATGTCGCAGCTCGCCGGCAAGCCGGTCCGCGTGCAGTACATGCGTTGGGACTCCCACGGCTGGTCGCCACACGGCCAGCCGAACGTGGCTGATATCCGCGCCGGGATCGACGCCAACGGGAAGATCGTCGGCATCGACTACACCTCCTGGCTCGGCGTGTTCTCGAACAATCCGAATGACTCGGCGGTTCAGACCGGGGTCGCCACGGTCGCGGATCCAACCAGCAGGACCTCGTCCGTGAGAGGCGCTCCGGAGCGCTTGCCGGGGATCACCTCGAACAACGCGACGAGCGGCGGGGCGCGGGTCGAGTCGTTCAGCGCGGGCGATCAGTACTTCCCGTCCCTTGCAAACCGGCGGATCGTGGGCAAGACGGTGCCGAGCATCCTCAAGCTCTGCCCGCTGCGGGCGCCGTCGTGCATCCAGCCGGCGTGGGCGTTCGAGTCGATGATGGACGAGCTCGCGTACGCGGCCAAGATGGACGCGTACCAGTTCCGGCGGCTGCACGCCACGCATTCGTCGTGGCGCGCAGTGCTCGACGCAGCGGCGAAGGCGTCGAACTGGGAGACCAGAGTGTCGGCCTCGAAGCTGTCGAACGAGCGCTTCGTCACCGGCCGTGGCATCGCGATCGCCGGCGAGAACCACGCGAACGACGACGTGCAAGCGGGGGTCGTGGCCCAGGTCGAGGTCGATCGCAAGACGGGCAAGATCGTCGTCAAGCACCTCTACGGGGCCCAGGACTCGGGCATCGTCGTCAATCCGGCCTCGGCCGAGAACCAGATCGTCGGGATGCTCACCCGCGGGGCGAGCCGCACGCTCTTCGAGGAAGTGACGTTCTCGAAGAAGCGCGTGACCGGGCTCGACTGGGTCTCGTACCCGATCCTGCGCTTCAAGGACCACCCGCACGCGACGCCGATCGTGATCTCGCACACGGACGAGGTCATGAACCTGGCGGCGTCGCAGACGACCATCCCCGGCCCGCGCTATCGGGGAGTCGGGGAGTCGATCGAAGCCCCGGTCCCGGCCGCGATCGGCAACGCGGTCTTCGACGCGACCGGCGTGCGGATGCGGCAGATCCCGCTGACGCCGGCCAAGGTGCGGAACGCGCTCGAAGCCGCAGGACGGCTCTACAAGGGCTGAGACGCAACCGTTGGCGGAGAATGACGAGGCCGGGTCCCGCAAGGAGCCCGGCCTCGTTCCGTCCTCGCCCGGTATCGCGCCGAGGAAGCGATGACTCGTAGCGATCTGGGAGAACCAGGTGGAGAGCGTTAGCCGCCCTGAGGGGAACCTCCCGAGCGAATTGACGAGCTTCGTCGGCCGCGGTCGCGAGTTGGGCCAGGTCAAGGAGCTTCTGTCGCGCACGCGGCTACTGACGCTGGTCGGAGCCGGAGGGGTGGGCAAGACGAGACTCGCGACTCGGGTCGCTGCCCGCACTGCGCGGGCGTTTCCCGGGGGCGTGTGGCTCGTCGAGCTCGCAGACGTCAGGGACGGAACGCTCGTCACCGGCGCGGTCGCGCAGGCGCTGGCCGTTCACGAGCAGTCCGGGCGGCCGCTCCGCGACACGGTCGTCGACCGCCTCGACGGGCCCGGCGCGCTGCTCGTGCTCGACAACTGCGAGCAGGTGCTCGAGGCCGCCGCGGAAGTGGCGCTCGACCTGCTCCAGGCCTGCGCGAGCCTGCGCATCCTCGCAACGAGCCGCGAGCCGCTCGGGCTCGGGGGAGAGGTGACGCTGTCCGTGCCGCCGCTCGACGTTCCCGGCGAGGTGGATACGCCGAGCGCCGAGGGGACGATCGGCTTCGCCGGAGTGCAACTCTTCGTCGACCGCGCGACCGACGCCGATCCCGCCTTCGCCCTCACCGACGAGAACGCGGCGCTCGTGACGGAGGTCTGCCGGCAGCTCGACGGGATCCCCCTCGGGCTCGAGCTGGCGGCCGTTCGCGTGCGGACGCTCACGCTCGAGGAGCTCGTGCGCCGGCTCGACGACCAGCTCTCGCTGACGAACCTGAGCTCGCGGACCTCGCCGGCACGGCACCGCACACTCGAGGCGACACTCGACTGGAGCCACGACCTGATGAGCGAGGAAGAGCGCACTCTCTGGCGGCGCCTGTCGGTCTTCTCGGGTGGCTTTACGCTCGCCACGGCGGAAGCCGTGTGCGCCGGCGAGGTGCTACCGACCGAGGCGGTCTTCGACGCGATAACGGGCCTGAGCGAGAAGTCGATCGTGCTTTCCGACCGTGAGCAATCCGGCCGTCACCGCCTCCTCGAGCCGGTTCGCTTGTACGGGCGCCGGCGCCTGCGCGCGGCCGGCGAGGAGTGCGAGCTCCTGAACCGGCACCGCGACTGGTGCTCCGACCTCGCCGCCGGCTCGGGCAGCCCCTGGTGGACGGGCCACAACCAGCTCGTCTGGTTGCGGCAGGTAACCGACGAGCAGCCAAACCTGCGCGCTGCTTTGGACTTCTCCCTTGGCGACGGCAACGAAGAGGTCGTCCAGGCCGGCCTCCAGCTCGCCGCCGACCTCTGGCTGCCGTGGGCCATCAACGGCTGGTACCACGAGCTCCGGCGTTACCTCGAGGGCTTGCTGCTCAAGTCCTCGGTCGCCTCCCCCGAGCGGGCGAGGGCGCTGTTCGCCGCCGGTTCCGCCGCGAGGTCGCAGGGCGACCTCGACGCGGCCGAAGGCTTCATCGACGAAGGCCGCCGGATCGCGAGTGGCCGGCGTGGCTACGAGCTCGAGCGCGGTCTCGCCCTCTACGGACTCGGGCTCGCGGAGTCCGCGCGCGGCGAGCTCGAGTCGGCGCGCGAACACCTCGAAGAGGCCATAGCTCTGTTTACGACCGTGGACGCGGCCGTCTTCGAGGCCCTCGCCCTCTTCTTCCTCGCGGAGACCCACTCGGAGACCGACCTCGAGCGAGCGCACGCACTCATCGAGGAGAGCCTCGCTGTGAGCGACGCCCGCGGGGAGGTGTGTGTCCGGTCGGTCGTGCACGGTCGGCTCGGCGTCGTCGAGTGGATGCTCGGCGACTCGACCAACGCAGAGGAGCACATCAGGGCTGCCCTTCGCCTCCAGCGCGAGATCGGCCATCGTTGGGGGATGGCCGCGAATCTCGAGGCGCTCGCGTGGGTCGGCGCCGGTGCCGGCCAGAGCGAGCGCTCGGCCGGTCTGCTCGGCGCCGCCGACACCCTCTGGGAGGCGCTTCAGATCGACGAGCCGCCGCTACTCACGGCGCATCGTCACGCGTGCGAGCAGGCAGTGCGCACAGAGCTCGGCGACGAGCGCTTCGTCGCGCTCTACGAGCAGGGTGGAGCGCTCCGACTCGACGAGACGCTGGCACTCGCTCTCGGCGAGGAGACGACGAGCATCCTTGTCGACAGCACCGGCGAGTTCTCGCTGCTCACGCCGCGGGAGCTGGAGGTCGTCCATCTCGTCGCAGCAGGCGCCACGAATCGCGAGGTGGCCGCGAACCTCGTCATCTCCTACGAGACGGTGAAGACGCACCTCCATCACATCCTCGCGAAGCTCGGCTTCGAGTCGCGGGTCGAGCTCGCGGCCTGGTACGTCCGTCACCAGCAGCCGGTGGGGTGATCGGCCAGCCAGCCGGTTGAGGCCGCCGAGCCTGGCGGCTATCGTGGTCGGCGTTGTCCCGGCTCCGACTTTTCGCGTTCGTTCCGCTCGTCCTCGCGCTTGGCGCACCGGTCGCGGACGCCTCGAAAGGCGGCCGTGTCCACGCGGCCGCTCCGAAACCGGCGGTGATCGAGTCCGGCAAGAAGATCTATCGCCAATTCTGCGGCCAGTGCCACGCGCTCAAGGAGGCGCGCGCGGTCGGGTTCGGCTCGGCGAAGCATCAGGGCGTGGGCGAGGACGGGGGGCCGAGCCTCGACCCCCTGAAGGTCTCCTACGCGATGTGCCTCGCGTCGGTCACCATGCTGTTTGGCGGCCACGAGAAGGTCGTCCGCAAGATGACCTGGAAACAGGTCAAGGACGTCTCGTGGTTCGTCCAGTACGCGACGCGCCACCACAAGATCGTCGCCAAGTACTCGGACGGCTGAGAGCAAAGCGGCTGGGCCTGCCGACCCCGCCAGTAGACCTCTTGCGACTATTGCAACCCTCCGGGGCGACTTATACGCTCTCCGTTCTGCGCGGGACGTCGCGTCTCCGCAGCGTGCGATTGCAATCGCGACATTCGGACTAGGAGGGACGAATGGCGAGCAAGCTCAAGATCAAGGTGAACGGTCTCGTGCACAACGTGACCGCGAGCCTCGACACACCACTGCTCGTACGTCCTGCACAACGAGCTTCACCTGCACGGCCCGCGCTTCGGCTGCGGTCTCGCGCAGTGCGGCGCCTGCTCGGTGCTGTTGGACGGCAAGGAGATCCGCTCGTGTGTGACGCCTGTTGCCGCCGTCAGCGGCAAGGCGATCACCACGCTCGAGGGTATGCCCGCGATGTGGGCGGCGGCGCGTGGCACGACTGCTGCGACTCCGGCTGCTTTGCATCCGTTGCAGCAGGCGTGGATCGACGTGCAGGTGCCGCACTGCGGCTACTGCCAGAACGGGATGATGATCCAGGCCGCCGACCTGCTGGCGACCACGAAGCGTCCGACCGAGGCGCAGATCCGGACCGCGATGAACGGCCATCTCTGCCGTTGCGGGACGTATCCGCGGATTCTGACGGCGATCCAGAAGGCCGCTGCTGTGATGGCGAAGGGTGGGAAGTAACCATGACCGAAATGCTCAAGAAGGAGTTCTCACGCAAGACGTTCGTCAAGGGCGGCGGCGCGATGATCGTCGGCCTCTCGGTCGCCGGCGCCGGCGTTGCCGGCAAGGCCCAGGGCGCGATCGACCCGTACGCGAGCCCGGGTCCGGCCAATCCGAACGCCGTCGACTCGTTCCTGATCGTCCACGCCGACAACACGGTGTCGCTCAAGTCGGGTCGCATCGAGCTCGGCCAGGGATCGACCACAGCGCTTCGGACGATCGCGGCCGAAGAGCTCGACATGGACACGAATCAGCTCAGGCACATCTCCTTCGACACCGGCGGAGCGACGCCGGCGCCGAATACGGGCAACACGGGCGGCAGCACCTCGATCTCGCAGGGTGGCCCGCTCATCCGCAGGGCCGCCGCAGAGGCGAAGATCGCGCTGCTCGCGCTCGCCTCGACCAACCTCGGCGTGCCCGTCTCGGGCCTCACGGTGGACAAGGGCGTCGTCTCGGGCGGCGGCAAGACGGTCACCTACGGCCAGCTCGTCGGCGGCAAGCTGTTCAACGTCACCTTCACGACGACGACGCTCAACGCAGGCGTTGCGCCTGCGAAGCCGATCAGCGCCTACAAGCAGGTCGGCATCGCACGCGTTGCTCGCGATGACATCCCGCAGATCGTCAGCGGCGTGCACCCCTACGCGGTGAACGTGAAGATCCCCGGCATGTACCACGCACGCGCCATCCGGCCTCGCGGTCAGGGCGCGTACGGAACGGGCACGAATCCGGTGCCGGTGAAGATCGACGCGAGCTCGATCAAGAACATTCCGAACGTGCAGATCGTGCACGTCGGAAACGTCCTGGGCGTCGTCGCGCAGAGGGAGTACGACGCGATTCAGGCCGCGGCGCAGCTGAAGGTCCAGTGGTCCGATCCGCCGCCGATCGCCGGCAGCGGCAATCTCTGGAAGTCGTGGCGCGAGCTTGACAGCGCCGGCAAGGCGCCGGCCCGCATCGCCGCCCAGACCGGGAACGTCGACGCCGCCATGAAGACCGCCGCGAAGACGTACTCCGGAACGTTCACCTACCACTACCAGATGCACGCTCCGATCGGCCCGAACGTCGTGGTCGCGGACGTGACGAAGGACAGCGCGATCATCTACAGCCACGTCAAGAACGGCTACGGGAACACCCGCCCGCAGATCGCGGCGGCACTCAGCAGCGCGTCGGGACGCACGTACGACCCGGCCCGCGTCCGCGTGATCTACGCCGAGGGCTCGAGCTCGTTCGGCGGCGGTGCGCAGCACGTCGACGTCGGCGAGACGGCGGCGGTGCTGTCGATGGGCGCCGGCAAGCCGGTGCGCCTCCAGTTCATGCGCTGGGACGAGCACGGCTGGGACAACTACGGCCCGGCCACGATGTGGGACATCGCCGGTGGTGTGGACGCGAACGGCAAGCTGGTCGCGCTCGACGCCACGAGCTTCGGCCCGTCGTCGTACGCCAAGACGCCGACCGAGTCGATGGTCGGTCAGCCGATGACGACCCCCGGAAACGGACCCGCCGACACGACCTACTCCGGGACGCAGTACATCATCCCGAACCGGCGGATCATCGGCAAGACCGTGGTGACGCTGGAGAACCAGTTCAAGGTGTCCACGCTGCGTGCCCCGAACGCGATGCAGACGTGCTTCGCCAGCGAGCAGGTGATCGATCAGCTCGCGTACCTGGCGGGCAAGGACGCCTACCAGTTCCGCCTCGACAACACGACCGATGCGGTCATCGCCACCGGGCAGTGGCAGTGGCGCGACTCGCTCGTGGCGGTCGCGCAGGCTGCCAAGTGGACGCCACGGGTCGCGAACTCGGTCAAGCAGACCGGCGAGATCCGCACGGGTCGCGGCATCGCGCTCGGCGGCTTCGCCGGCTCGCAGTCCGGCATCGTGGCTGAGATCGAGGTGAACATGAAGAGCGGCAAGATCACGGCGAAGCACATGTACGCCTCGCAGGTCGCCGGTCTTACCGTTGCTCCGTCTCTGGTCGAGAACCAGATGTCGGGCGCGCTGATCATGGGCGTGAGTCGTGCGCTGCACGAGGCGGTCGTGTTCGACAAGGGGCGCGTGACGAGCCTCGACTGGGTGACCTATCCGCTGTTGCGGATGAAGGACTCCCCGCTCGTGACGACTGTCCCGGTACAGCGGCTCGACCTGCAGGCGACGGGCTCGGGTGAGCCTCCGACTGCCGCCGCCGCGGCTGCGATCGCGAACGCGTTCTTCGACGCGACCGGCGTGCGCCTGCACCAGGCGCCGATGACGCCGGCCATCGTCCGCGCGGAGCTCAAGGCCGCGGGCGTCGCCTAGTAGCCACCACCCGGAGGGATCGGGCCGCTGTGTCCGATCCCTCCGGTCTTTTCTAGACTCGGAATGATGGAGTCGATCTCGCTCGCGGCCGACTCGCTCGGACCTGACCTCGTGCCGAGCGAGGAGCTCGCCGACTGCGCTTCCACGGTGCTCCGGCGGGACGGCAAGACGATTCTCTCGTACGGGGCCGCCGCCGGTTACACACCGCTGCGCGAGCTGATCGGCGAGTGGTTCGGCGTTCATCCCTCCCAGGTGGTGCTCACGAACGGCTCGCTCCAAGGCCTGGCCCTCCTTGCGCAGCGCGTTGCGCGCAGCCGCAACGTCGTGGCGGAGTACCCGATCTACGACCGGGCCGAGAAGGTGCTGCTCGCGGCGGAGGCGGCTCTTCTCGGCGCGCCGATAGACGAGGAGGGGATGGTCGTCGAGGAGCTCCACAACATGCTCAGCCAGTACTCGATGCCGGCCCTCGTCTACACGATCCCGAGCTTCCACAACCCGACAGGCTGGACGATGTCGCTCGCTCGGCGGCGGCGCGCAGTCGAGCTGGTGGAAGGGCAGGGCATGGTTCAGCTACAGGACATGCTGCTCTTCGAAGACGACGCGTACGCGCTGACCCGCTTCGAGGGCGAGCGCGAGCCGGCGCTCTTCGACCTCTCACGGCAGCGCAGCCTGTACAGCTCGTCGTTTTCGCCCACGATCGCTCCTGGCCTGCGTGTCGGCTGGCTCGTCCTGCCGGCGGCGATCTCGAACGAGCTGAGCGAGGCCGCGAGTGGGACGTACATCACACCCTCGCTGCTCAGCCAGGCGACGGTCTACGAGTTCATCAGCCGCGGGAGCTTCGAGCCTCACCTCGCTCGCCTGAGAGCCGAGCTCAAGCTGCGCCGCGACGCGATGCTGGCGGCGCTCGAGCAGCACATGCCAGACAGGAAAGTGGTCGCGGCCCGAAGGCGGGTTCTTCATCTGGCTCGAGCTTCCGGGGTCGCCGGACGGACGGGCCGTCCTCGAGCGCGCACAGGGCGTGACGGCGATGCCGGGGACGGCCTTCGGGGCGATGTCGAGCTCTCTGCGCCTGTCCTACAGCTTCGCTTCGCCGGACGAGATCGACGCGGGTATCCAACGTCTGGCGGCGGCGCTCGAGTAGTCAGCCTGATTCGATTGCAGGGGTACGGCGCCGGGGTTAGAGTGGCGCTGCCGCAGCCGCGGCCGTCCCGACGATCGCCCGTGTCCCATCGAACCCACCTGATCACCACCATCGGCGGCGCTCTGGTCGTAGCGCTCGTGCTCGCGCTCGGCCTCGGCGTCCAGAGCTCCCCAGCCGCCGTTTCCCAGACGATCCACGCCTTCTTCGACGCCGAGGGCAACCTGAAGTTCAGCTACCTCGACGGGTCGCAGGTCGCGGGCACGATCCCGCCCGGCACCTACCAGGTGATCTACGACAACTTTGGCGCCGACGACGTGGCGGATGACCACGCGTTCCACCTCTTCGGCCCGGGTATCGACTTCGCCCCCGCACCGGACGTGGTTCAGCGGACCTTCAACGTCACCTTCCAGACAAACGGCAGCTACACGCTCCAGGACGACCTCCACCCGACGATCGGGCGCCGCGTCTTCGTCGCGACGGCTGCGGGCGGCAGCGAGGCATCGCCGAGCCCCTCGTCGGGAGGAACGTCGTCCGGGGGCTCGACGTCGGGGACGAAGTCGTCGGGCAAGCCGACGTCGAACGACCCGGTGGGCTCGGAGATCAAGCCCTTCCGCGGCACGCTTATCGGCGCGGTCAGCTCGACCGGGAAGCTCAGCCTCGTCTTCAAGGGGAAGAGCGTGGCCTCTCTCAAGTCCGGGCGCTACAAGATCGCCGTCGACGACAAGACCTCGAAGGGCGCGTTCAAGGTGCAGAAGATCAAGAAGCAGCCGGTCACGGTGAGCGGGCTGGCATTCGTCGGAAAGCGCTCGTTGACGGTGACGCTCGACGCCGGCCAGTGGTGGTTCCTTTCCTCAAAGGGCAAGAAGAGCTACTTCGTCGTCACCACCTGAGGACGGCTCGGTCCCAACGGGATCGGCCACCTTGCCGCGCTGCTCAAGCTTTCTGAGGGGAGCTTGAGGCTCACCAACTTGCCACGTATCCTTGCGTCACTCGGCTCTTGCGTCCGGGAATCGCCCTGATGCAAAGCACAGCTCTTCCGACAACTGGAGGACGAATGGCGAGCAAGTTGAAGATCAAGGTGAACGGTCTCGTGCACAACGTGACCGCCAGCCTCGACACACCACTCTTGTACGTCCTGCACAACGAGCTGCACCTGCACGGCCCGCGCTTCGGCTGCGGTCTCGCGCAGTGCGGCGCCTGCTCGGTGCTGCTGGACGGCAAGGAGATCCGCTCGTGCGTGACGCCTGTTGCCGCTGTGAGCGGGAAGGCGATCACGACGCTCGAGGGTATGCCTGCGATGTGGGCGGCGGCGCGTGGCACGACTGCTGCGACACCGGCTGCTTTGCATCCGTTGCAGCAGGCGTGGATCGATGTGCAGGTGCCGCACTGCGGCTACTGCCAGAACGGGATGATGATCCAGGCCGCCGACCTGCTGGCGACCACGAAGCGTCCGACCGAGGCGCAGATCCGGACCGCGATGAACGGCCATCTCTGCCGTTGCGGCACGTATCCGCGGATCCTGACGGCGATCCAGAAGGCCGCCGCTGTGATGGCGAAGGGTGGGAAGTAACCATGACCGAAATGCTCAAGAAGGAGTTCTCACGCAAGACGTTCGTCAAGGGCGGCGGCGTGATGTTCGTCGGCCTCACCGTGGCCGGTGCCGGCCTTGCCGGCAAGGCTCAGGCTGCAGACAGCCCGTTTGCGAGCAACGGCCCGCCCGACCTCCAGGACGTCGACAGCTTCATCGCGGTTCACGCCGACAACACTGTTTCGGTGAAGACGGGTCGCGTCGAGCTCGGGCAGGGCTCGAATGTCGGCCTGATGATGATCGCGGCCGAAGAGCTGAACATGGACATCGGCCAGATGAAGTTCGTCACGCACGACACGAACATCACGCCGAACACGGGCGGCACGTTCGGCTCGAGCTCGATCGCGAGCGCGGGCCCGCGGGTCCGCAGTGCGGCCGCGACTGCCAAGCAGGCGCTCCTCGGCCTCGCGGCGACCCAGCTCGGCGTTCCCGTCGCGAGCCTGAGCGTGAGCAAGGGCGTCGTCTCCGGCGGCGGCAAGTCGATCACCTACGGCGGGCTGCTCGGCGACAAGGTGTTCAACGTGCGGATGGCCGCGGCGAGCATCAACCCCGGCCAGGCGCCGTCGAAGCCCGTGAGTGAGTACACGCTGGCGACGAAGGTGCGCGTGCCGCGCGTCGACATCCCCGACAAGGTCACCGGCAAGCACGTGTACGTGCAGAACATCCGCATCCCCGGAATGCTCCACGGCCGGCTTGTGCGGCCGCGCGGCCAGGGCGCCTACGGCGACGGGACGATGCCCCGCATCGTCTCCGATCGACGAGAGCTCGATCAAGCACATCAAGGGCGTGCGCATCGTCCGCCGGAACGACTTCCTCGGCGTCGTCGCCGAGAGCGAGTACGCCGCGATCCAGGCAGCCGCTCAGCTGAAGGTGGAGTTCGCGGATCCGCCGACGATCGCGAGCACCGGCAACCTCTGGAAGCAGATGCGCGATTTCGACAGTGCAGGCCAGGCTCCGGCGCGCATCGCCGTGAACACGGGCAACTTCGACACCACCTTCGCAGCTGCACCCGTGAAGGCGTCGGGGAGCTACCGCCATCAGTACAACGGCCACATGCCGATCGGCCCGAGTGCCGCCGTCGCCCACGTGACGTCGGAGGGTGCGCTGGTCATGGCGAACACCCAGGACGCCTACACGATGCGCACGCGCATCGCGGGTCTGCTCAACCTGCCGCAGAACAAGGTCCGGATCCAGTACTGGGAGGGCTCCGGCTCGTTCGGCAACGCCCCGGCCCGGCACGACGCCGGCCAGGCGGCGGCGGTCATGTCCCAGCTCGCCGGAGCCCCGGTGCGGCTCCAGTTCATGCGTTGGGACGAGCACGGTTGGGACAACTACGGCCCGGCGATCATGGCGGACATCCGTGCCGCTGCCGACGCGAGCGGCAAGATCGTCGCGTACGAGTTCACCGGCTTCGGCATGGCCGCGATCGGCTTCGACCCGACGACGCAGCATGTCGGTGCGGGCGTTCCCGTGGCGGGTGGTGCCGGCGCGCTCGACACGACCAACTCGGGCACGCAGTACGACATCGCGAACCGCCGCGTGATCGGCAAGACGGTGCCGCTGCTCAACAACTACTTCAAGACGTCGACGATGCGGGCGCCGCAGGCTCCGCAGACGGTGTTCGCGTCGGAGCAGTTGATCGACGAGCTCGCCTACGCGGCGAAGATGGACCCGTACGAGTTCCGCCTCAAGAACATCAGCACGACCGACCAGAACCGCTGGCGCGACGTGTTGGTGGGCGTGGGCAAGCTCGCGAACTGGAAGGCGAAGGTCGCCGCCTCGAACCTGTCGAGCGACAACGTCGTTCACGGGCGCGGGCTCGGCCTCGGCAGCTACGCCGGCTCCCAGGCTGGCGTCGTCGCCGACATCGAGGTGAACAAGAAGACCGGCAAGATCACGGTCATGCACGCCTACGTGACCCAGGTCTCCGGCCTCGGCGTGTCCATCGAGGGGCTCGAGAGCCAGATGATGGGCAGCATGATGATGGGCACGAGCCGCACGCTGTTCGAGACGGTCGCGTCCAACACGAAGCGCGTGACCGGCCTCGACTGGGTGACCTACCCGATCCTGCGGTTCAAGGATCACCCGAACATCACGTACACGGTGACCCAGCGGCTCGACCTGCCGTCGAGTGGCGCCGGCGAGCCACCGGACGCTGCGATCCCGGCGGCGATCGCCAATGCGTTCTTCGACGCAACGGGTGTTCGCATCCGCGAGACGCCGCTGACGCCGGCCCGCGTGCGCGCGGTGCTGAGGGCGGCCGGCAAGTAGTCGGAACGCGATTCTCGGTGAACTGGTTCGGGCCCCGATCGCGGGGCCCGAACCGTTTCTGGGCAGCTACCGGAGCGAAAGCCGTACGTCACGGCGCCGCTGCTCATCCGTCGCTCGATCAAGACAGACGGTGTGTAGATCGAGCCTGACGCGTGCTCAGGAGGTGAATTGGCGCTCGCTGAGGAAGGTGCCGTGCCAGCCGTGGTACCAGACCGCCCCGGTCCTCGCGTTGACCGAGAGCATGCCGGCGGTCTTGCCGTTCGCGATCGTGTCGAGCGTGTAGTAGCCGGGGTACGCCACGCCGTCCTCCTCGGCACGCTCGCCGGGCCGGGAGCTTGCGAGCCACGCGTCAGCAACCCGGACGGCCTGGTTGAGCGAGGTCACCTTGCCCGAGCCGTTGCCGTACCAGCCGCTCCAGCCGCCCATCATCCCGCCGCCGCCCATCATCCCGCCGCCCATCATCCCCCAGGGCGACGCCGAACCGGAGCCGCCGGGATAGCCGCGCATCATTCCGTAGCGGGTGTTCCACATCATGCTGACGTGCTCTTCCAACAGCCACTTCGTCCGCGGGTAGTAGAGAAGCTCGAACGCGGGCTTGCCGCTCTTGTCGTTCACCGCGACGTAGTCGTTGTTGCTGAAGGCCATCACTTCGCTGACCTTGAAGCCTGCGAAGCCCTGAGCCGAGAGCCAGTTCTCGACGCGGTCGCGGACCGCCGCAAGATCGGGTCGCGTGTCAACGCCCACCAGAGCTGAGCCGCTCCGCTGTTGCGGGAGCCGCGAAGGCCACTACGGATACGACGAGAGCGACAGCGGCGATGCCGGCAAGGGAGATGCGTGCACGCGTGTTCATAGCGCCATGGTCGCGCGAGCATCGCTGCTTGCCGTCAGAGCAAGTACTGAACCTGGGTTCGGAAAAACCCGGTGCGGTGTCGAGCGTGACCCTGACTCCAGGATCTCACGGTCCGTGATCTCGAACAACCGGCGCCGCGTCGGATCCGGAGGCAGCTCGCTTCGGGCATCCCTGCGAGAGCGATCACGGTCCACCCGAGTACCTCGTTGCCGACGGGCTCGAACCCGAGTCGCGGAAGGATAGTCCACCGGGCGCGGATCGCCTGCCACCGTGGAGAGCGGAGAGATCTATCCGCCGGGTGGCGGGAAGCGGACGTGCATGTGGTTCTCGTGGCTCGGGTACGGAATCACGACCCCAGCCGGGCCTTGGAGTCCGGTCGAGTAGCCGACGAAGACCATCTCTGCTCCGGCGGCGACGAAGCGGTCGAGGAGATCCTGCGCGAGCCGGTGGTCGATCTCGTCGGGCGCGCGCGGGGCGCGCAGCGTCCCGTCGACCCGCGGGAAGTAGATGTCGACGTCGAGCCCGTTCTGGTGGGAGACGTGCTCGTCCGTCATGGGCCCGCCGCCTTCGCGGCTGATATCACCGACGACGACGCGCGGCGCCTCCGGGTTCGCGGCGCGGTAGGCGTCGGTCACCGCGACGATCGCGCGGATCGTGCGCTCGTTGCCGTACAGCCGCTTCGGCGCATTCGGGACGCTGTCGGTGACCGGGTCCCAGGTGACCCAGTTCGGCCCGTCGACGGGGAGCTGGGTGCCGTCGATCAAGCTGCCTCCGTACGGCAGGCCGACCGAGATGGCGTGATGCCATTCGATCTTGGAAGGCGGGTCCGCACGTGTCACGCTCCGATACACCCCCCGCTTCGGTTCGGATGCGGGCGAGGAGCCGCGCCCGGCGCCCATGCTCTCGCGCCCTGCGTTCAGCTGATCCGCCCCGGCACCGACCGTCGCCGTGTCGATCCGGAAGGTCAGGCTGGGCGGATCGTCCGTGACGGCCTTGTCTCCGTGTCCGAGGCCACTCCGAAGCGGACCGAGCGGGAGGATCACGGCCGGCGACAGCACGAGCACCGTCACACGAACCCTCCTCGCGTACCGACGCCGCCTCCACGCCTCCCTGCGCAGGCGAGAAGCCGCAAGCCCCGGCGGTGGCCCAAAGCTGGGAATCGAAACGGGCGCGAAGCCGGCAACCGCCGGGGCGCCTGCTCCCTCGCGGAACCAGAGCAGATCCGTATCGAGCCACAACTCCCCGCGTCGCCAGCCCATGGAACAACATCCTTCGCCCACAAGTTGTCGTGTCCTCCAGACCTGCGCGAGAGACAACGTGTGGGGGCGGCGGGAGTCGCACCCGCGCAAGATTTCACCGCCCGCGCGCCGTACGAACCGATAGGGGCAAGCGGTCGCCAGCGGCAGAACGACCCGCCCTTGCGATGCTCCTGCCGGGCTTGCTTCGGGTTAGGACGTCTGCTGGTTATGAACCGGGAATGTCGTCTCCTGGGGCGGAGCCGTAAAGCCACCCTCGATGCCCTCTGCCATCCGGGGCAACAGGACACCGTCACGGAACCGCTCCCAGCTCCCCTGCGAGTCGTGGATCGCCACGATCGTCCAGCCGCCCGTCGACGGGCCGGCCGCGTGAAACAGCTGACCCTCCGGGAGGCTGCCGTCGCTGGGATGCACCGCGGCGATCGACGCCTCGTACTGCTCCTTCGTGCCACCTGCGAACTGATGAACAACCCCATACGCCATCTCGTTCTCCTCTCGGCCAGTTCGTTCGGCCAGCTCTCGGGTCGGATCCAGCCGAGCGTACCTGCGACGTGTGGTCGAGCCTCGAGGACGCGAACCCGCGAAAGGGTCCCGCCGACCCGAGCGCTATGCCGGAACGATGTTGTGGTTCATCCGGAACAGGTTGCTCGGGTCGTAGGCCTTCTTGACCCGAGCCAGGCGGTCGTAGCGTTCCTCGCCGTAGGCGGTCCTCAGCTGCGCAGGCGTGGTCGCCTCCTCCTCGGACAGGAAGTTGGGAATCATGCGACCGGCAGCCCACGGCTCGAGCCCGCCGATCAGCTTGGCGAGGTAGCCACGCATGAGGTCTGCCTGATCCGGCCCACCCACACCGACGGCGTGCATCACGAACGGGAGACCGCGCGTGGGCACTGCGTTGGGCACGGCGGGTTCCCGGTCCATCGCACCGCCCAGGCGACGGATCTCGACGCTGGTCAGCGGGCAGCCGGAATCCGGGCCGGTGAGCGCGACGAACTCGTCGACGGCCTTCTTGGGAAGGTCGGCGAACGTCATCGTCCGGTCCCAGTAGGGAAGCGGCTCCGGCGGATCCATATGGACAGCGCCGATGGACGTGTACGGCATCTCAGCCACGGTGTCCAGGATCGACGGTGCGGCCGCGCGCATCGGCGCGAACAGCTGCTCACCTTCAGCGGCCGAACCCAGGTGGGTGAACCGCATGTGCAGCACCGAAGCGCCCTGCAGCGGGGGCGGCAGCATGGGCAGCGGGGGGAGCCGCTGGACAGCGACCGAGGTGGCGGCCTCCTCCGGGAGGGTTTCGACCCAGTCGCGCCAGGCGGGCATCAGCTCAGGGACGTGCTCGATGGCGAACCACACACCACCGCCATAGATCCTGGTCTGCGCGAAGAGCTCGCACACCATCGCGGTCACGACTCCGAAGTTGCCCATTCCTCCGCGGAGCGCCCAGAACAGCTCCGGCTCGTTGTCGGCCGTCACATGCCGGAGCAGGCCGTCCGCCGTCACCACATCGAGCGAAAGAACGTGGTCGGCGGCGTAGCCCTTCGACCGGCTCCACGCCACACTGTGGCCCCCACCCAGGCTGTAACCGATCGAACCCACCGTGGGGGAGGAGCCGTTCATCGGCGCCAAGCCAACCTCGGCCGCCTCGTTGATCACCTGCCCCCAGCGGACACCGGGCTCGATCCGCACGGTCCGAGCTTCCGAGTCGATCGCCACCCCGCTCAGGCTTCGCCGCATGGGTCTCGAGCGCATCGAGACAGCGGTCTCCGTCTTCCCGCGCGAGCCAGCTGACCGTGAACGCGGTTTCGGCGCGAACCCGAGTCGCGGAGGGATAGTCGACCGGGCGCGGATCGCCTGCCACCGTGGAGAGCGGGAGAGATCTATCCGCCGGGCGGCGGGAAGCGCACGTGCATGTGGTTCTCGTGGCTCGGGTACGGGATCACGACACCCGCCGGGCCATGGAGTCCGGTCGAGTAGCCGACGAAGACCATCTGTGCTCCGGCGGCGACGAAGCGGTCGAGGAGATCCTGCGCGAGCCGGTGGTCGATCTCGTCGGGCGCGCCCGGGGCGCGCAGCGTCCCGTCGACCCGCGGGAAGTAGATGTCGACGTCGAGCCCGTTCTGGTGGGAGACGTGCTCGTCCGTCATGGGCCCGCCGCCCTCGCGGCTGATATCACCGACGACGACGCGCGGCGCCTCCGGGTTCGCGGCGCGGTAGGAGTCGGTCACCGCGACGATCGCGCGGATCGTACGCTCGTTGCCGTACAGCCGCTTCGGCGCGTTCGGGACACTGTCTCGGACCGGGTCCCAGGTGACCCAGTTCGGCCCGTCGACGGGGAGCTGGGTGCCGTCGATCAAGCTGCCTCCGTACGGCAGGCCGACCGAGATCGCGTGATGCCATTCGATCTTCGCAGGCGGGTCCGCACGTGTGACGCTCCGATACACCCGCGCCGGTTCGGCTGCGGGCGAGGAGCCGCGCCCGGCGCCCATGCTCTCGCGCCCTGCGTTCAGCTGATCCGCCCCGGCCCCGACCGTCGCCGTGTCGATCCGGAAGGTCAGGCTGGGCGGATCGTCCGTGACGGCCTTGTCTCCGTGTCCGAGGCCACTCCGAAGCGGACCGAGCGGGAGGATCACGGCCGGCGACAGCACGAGCACCGTCACACGAACCCTCCTCGCGTACCGACGCCGCTTCCACGCCTCCCTGCGCAGGCGAGAAGCCGCGAGCCCCGGCGGTGGCCCAAAGCTGGGAATCGAAGCAGGCGCAAAGCCGGCAACCGCCGGGGCGCCTGCTCCCTCGCGGAACCAGAGCAGATCCGTATCGAGCCACAACTCCCCGCGTCGCCAGCCCATGGAGCGACATCCTTCGCCCACGAGTTGTCGTGTCCTCCAGACGCGCGCGAGAGACCACGTGTGGAGGCGGCGGGAGTCGCACCCGCGAAAGATTTCACCGCCCGCGCGCCGTACGAACCGACAGGGGCAAGCGGTCGCTGCGTCGGGTTAGGACGTCTGCTGGTTATGAACCGGGAAGGTCGTCTCCTGGGGCGGAGCCGTGAAGCCACCTTCGATGCCTTCTGCCATCCGGGGCAACAGGACACCGTCACGGAACCGCTCCCAGCTCCCCTGCGAGTCGTGGATCGCCACGATCGTCCAGCCGCCGGCCGACGGGCCGGCCGCATGAAATAGCTGACCCTCCGGAAGGCTGCCGTCGCTGGGATGCACCGCGGCGATCGACGCCTCGTACTGCTCCTTCGTGCCACCTGCGAACTGATGAACAACCCCGTACGCCATCTCGTTCTCCTCTCGTCAGCTTCGTTCGACCAGCTCTCGGGTCAGATCCAGCCCGAGCGTACCTGCGACGTGTGGTCGAGCCTCGAGGACGCGAACCCGCGAAAGAGTCCCGCCGACCCGAGCGCTATGCCGGGACGATGTTGTGGTTCATCCGGAACAGGTTGCTCGGGTCGTAGGCCTTCTTGACCCGAGCCAGGCGGTCGTAGCGTTCCTCGCCGTAGACGGTCCTCAGCTGCGCAGGCGTGGTCGCCTCTTCCTCGGACAGGAAGTTAGGAATCATGCGACCGGCTGACCATGGCTCGAGCCCGCCGATCAGCTTGGCGAGGTAGCCACGCATGAGGTCTGCCTGATCCGGCCCACCCACACCGACGGCGTGCATCACGAACGGGAGACCGCGCGTGGGCACTGCGTTGGGCACGGCGGGTTCCCGGTCCATCGCACCGCCCAGGCGGCGGATCTCGACGCTGATCAGCGGGCAGCCGGAATCCGGACCGGTGAGCGCGACGAACTCGTCGACGGCCTTCTTGGGAAGGTCGGCGAACGTCATCGTCCGGTCCCAGTAGGGAAGCGGCTCCGGCGGATCCATATGGACAGCGCCGATGGACGTGTACGGCATCTCAGCCACGGTGTCCAGGATCGACGGCGCGACCGCGCGCATCGGCGCGAACAGCTGCTCACCTTCAGCGGCCGAACCCAGGTGGGTGAACCGCATGTGCAGCACCGAAGCGCCCTGCAGCGGGGGCGGCAGCACGGGCAGCGGGGGGAGCCGCTGGACAGCGACCGAGGTGGCAGCCTCCTCCGGGAGGGTTTCGACCCAGTCGCGCCAGGCGGGCATCAGCTCAGGGACGTGCTCGATGGCGAACCACACACCACCGCCGTAGATCCTGGTCTGCGCGAAAAGCTCGCACACCATCGCGGTCACGACTCCGAAGTTGCCCATTCCTCCGCGGAGCGCCCAGAACAGCTCCGGCTCGTTGTCGGCCGTCACATGCCGAAGCAGGCCGTCCGCCGTCACCACATCAAGCGAAAGAATGTGGTCGGCGGCGTAGCCCTTCGACCGGCTCCACGCCACACTGTGGCCCCCACCCAGGCTGTAACCGATGGAACCCACCGTGGGGGAGGAGCCGTTCATCGGCGCCAAGCCGACCTCGGCCGCCTCGTTGATCACCTGCCCCCAGCGGACACCGGGCTCGATCCGCGCGGTCCGATTTTCCGAGTCGATCGCCACCCCGTTCATACGCCGAGTGCTGATCAACACCGCACCGTGCGCGGCAAGGGCGAGGTGGTGCCCGGTGTTGTTCACCGCGACCGGCAGACCGCGCTGCGCCGCGAACCGGACCGCGGCCTGCACATCCGCTTCGCTCGTGACACCGACGATCAGCGCCGGCTCCAGAACGAGATTGAGGTTGTAGATGACGCATTCGGCGGCGTACCCGTCGTCACCCGGCAAGAAGACCGGCCCGGCGACCTGAGCCGCGAGCTCGGTTGCCTCCTCACGCCGAACGGTCACCACACCGGAATCTGAGTCCTGCATCACGTGCTCCTCTTTCGATGGGCTCGAACGGCACGAGTGTACGACACACTCAGATCGTCGACCCGGCCGACTGACCCCGAGGAGCTGCTTGGTTGAGCCGAAGATGGAGGCGGCGGGAATCGAACCCGCGAAAGATTCCGACCGACGACCGGAACCCTCCTCAGCGGGCTGCCGGGAGGATGTATGTCTCGAGCAGCCAGCGCGTGACGCTGCTCGCGTCCACCGTCCCCGGGAGGTGCGCGGTGATCACGGCGACGAGGTCATTCCCGGGGTCGACGACGGCGGTTTGCCCGTAGAGGCCGGACATGTAGGCGTAGCCGTCGGCGCGGTCGAGCCACCAGAGGTAGCCGTACTCGTACTGGGGGTCGGCGACATGGTCTGTCGCCGACTGCTCGACCCAGGCGGCGGGGACGATCTGGCGGCCGTCCCACCGGCCGTGGTGGAGATAGAGGAAGGCGAGCTTGGCGAGGTCGCGCGGCTGCAGCTGCAGGCCGAATCCTCCGGCGTTGACGCCCTCCGGAGCGGTAAGCCACTGGTAGTGGCGAATGCCGAGGGGCGCGAAGAGTCGCTTTGCAGCGAGCGCTGAGGCGGGGCGGCCCGTCAGAATCGAGATCACCCCCGAGACGAGGTGGGACGTGCCGCTGTCGTAGACGAACGCCGTTCCGGGCTGTGCGGCCATCGGGCGGTCGATCACGTAGTTCGTCCAGCTCTTCGTCGTGAACATCGTCATCACGTCGTTGCCGCTGCCGGGCGTGTAGGCGTAGCCCGACTCTCTCCACGCGAGCCCGGACTGCATCGTCAGCAGGTCCTCGATCGTCATCGCCCGCTTGCGCGCGTCGGTGTGCTTCGGGACGTAATGGCGGGCGGCGGCGAGGCGCAGCACCGGCGTCTTCACGGTGATGCCGGTTGCGGCCTTCTGCTGCAGGGCGATCCCGAGCAGCATCGATGTGACCGACTTCGTGGCCGACTGCAGCTCGTGCAGGCGCCCGGACGCGTACGGCTCGCCGAGCTTGCCCGCGCGCGAACCGCCCGAACGACGAGTCGAGCACGACGTAGCCGTGGCGGATGACGGTGACGCTGTCGATCGGCAGCTTCGCGCTGCGGATCTCGGCGAGCATCGCGTCGAGCCGTTTGCCGTCCATCCCCTGCGACGCCGGGGAGGCGGTGCGCCAGCCGGCCGTCGGCCAGTACTCCGGGACGGGGGGCGCGGTCGCGAGCACGCTGCTCGGCTTCTCGGGCGGGCCCGGTGCGAAGCTGTCGAGCGCGGGCAGCAGAGCCGTCTGTACGAGGCGTCCGAGCTCGGCGCGGCGCGCGACGAGCGCTGCGACCTCGGCGTTCGCGCCGTCCTTCGCCACCGCGACCTCGACCGCGAGCTTCGGCTGCCCTGCTTCCTGGCCACGGTAGATCTGCCAGTGCAGCTGTTCACCTACGCGCTGGCCGTCCCGTGCTGTTGCGGTGATGTCCTCGCCGGTCGAGAGCTGGCGCAGCGCGGCGGCCGGAGTGCGGTTGCGATACGTCCGCAGGAGCAGTCGCGTCGGGTCGCCCAGCGGTTCGCTGCGCACGAACTCGGCTCCGGTCACGACCGATGTCCAGCCGGCCGGCACGTTCGCCGTCCAGCCCTGGCTCGGCTCGTGGTAGCGCACGTATCCAGAGTCGGTTCCCGTCGCCGAACCGCCGACCGCTGCGGCAGCCATCGCGACGGCAACAAGACTAAAGGTGACACCACGCATATCGCGCCTTTCTCCGATGATCCGTCGCGACATCCTCTCCGGCATCAGTGCCGTCCCGGATCCCGCTTGCCAGAAACCCGAAGTCGGGAATCCGAGCCGATCGTTCCTCCTGTCCCGTGTCGCTGCTCCGATGCCGCCAGCTGTGCGACGCAGCGATCGTGACCGGTAGACCCTACGCCGTGCGTCTAGCGGAAGATGGACGCGGCGGGAGTCGAACCCGCGCAAGATCTCAATTGCTATGGGGCCGCGCGGCGCCCGCGGGGACCGCAATGGACGCCGGAGCTAGCTCGGGCTCGCTCAGCGTCAGCCGCTGAGGAGGGGTCCGCCCATCAAGACGCGTCCGGGCGCCTCGCGGTAGCCGAGACGCGCGTTCAGCCGGCGGATGGGCTCGTTGCGCATTTCGTTGCTCGTCACGAGCCGCTCGTAGCCGTGCTGCTTCGCCCACGCTACCTGCGCCCGCTTGAGCGCTCCCGCCACACCTCGGCCGCGCCAGGCGCGCTTCACTCCGGTCATGTCGTGGAACGCAACGGCGGGCTGCGCCGAGGTCAGGCTGAACTTCGCGTAGCCGGCAACCTCGGTGCCGGCGAGAGCGACGAATGTGGCCTCGGGCAGGTCGCCCGAGCCCTGCATATCGTGGGCAAGCCAGTCCTCGTAAGCCTCCATCTCCTCGGCTTCGGCACCGGGCACGTCCGCATAGGCCTCGACTGCGACGTCGTAGATTTCTCGCGACAGATCGGGGCGCTCCGCCCAGGTGACGATCTCGATCCCGGCAGGAGGATCAGGCACAGGAACGTCGAGCTCGGCGAGCTCGAGCACCATGCGGCCGTTGCGCTCGATCTCGGTGAAGCCCCGGCGGCGCGCGTACTCGAGGCTCGCCTCGTCGTCCTCCTCGATCGACGCCTCGATCGTGTCGAGGCCCTCCGCGGCGCACCACCTCGAAATGTCGCGGTAGAGCGCAGTGCCGGCGCCGCGGCCGCGGTACCGGGTGAGAACGGTGATCGCCGCATGCCCGACATTCGGCCGCCGTGGCTGGATTGCTACGAATCCCGACCCGACGGGCTTCCGGTCGAGAAAGGCGAGGTGGTCCTCGTACGCGAGTGTGCTGCGCTTGAACGACTCGACCTCGTCCATCGTGACCGCGTCGCGAGGCCACACCTCGTTGTAGATCGCGAGGGACAGCTCATCGTCGTCGCGGCCGACGGTTCGGCGAACGAGGATTCCCACCAGGCAATGGTAAGACTCGAGCACAGGACACCTGGCCGGGCATGGAGGCGGCGGGAATCGAACCCGCGGAACATGCCTACCCTCCCGCGGGTTCGACTCCGTCCTGCATCAACGGTTCGCCGTCCCAGGGGTCTCGCTCGTCTGCGATGGCGTCGCGACGTCGGTTTGCGAAACGCCGCCGGTCGAGCGGATCGACGTCGCCTCGTCCACTCGGGCTGGGTAGAACATCAGCCAGACCACTCCGCCAACCAGGCCCCCGACGAGCGGCCCGACGAGGTAGATCCAGAGATCGTCGAAGCTCCAGTTGAAGAGGGCGGGGTCGAGCGATCTCGCGGGGTTGAACGAGCCGCCGGACGCCGGACCGATCGCGTCCGCCGCCGTGAAGATGAAGAGCCCGATCAGGAGAGGCGCCATCACACCTTTCCAGGGCGCGCGGTCATCTGTCGCGACCGTGCAGATCACGATCACGAACAGGGCCGTCGCGATCAGCTCCAGCAGGAGTGCACCCCCGTTCGAAATGCCGAGACCAGGAGCAGTGTCGAGCGCGTCGACCGCGAGGCTCCGAGTACACCACCGCGATTACGAGAACGGAGACGAAGCCCCCGACGAGCTGCGCCGCCCAGTACGGGACCAGCTCCTTGGGGGGGAATTTCCGCGCCGCGACGAGGCCGAGGGACACGGCCGGGTTGAAGTGGCCGCCCGAGATCTGTCCGAGCCCCCCGATCGCAAGCGCGAGGCCGAGGCCGAACGCGAACGCGATCCCCAGGGTGCTTATTGCCCCGCCGCCGATGTCGACCGAAACGGCGATCGCGTTGAAGCCGAGGAAGAAGAAAAGAAACGTACCCAGCGCCTCCGCTCCGAGGCGCAAACCAAGCGGTGACGAGTCCATCTACGCACCTCCTTTTGACGAGACCCCGTCTCTCCGCCCCGAAGAGTAAGCAGGCGGGCCGGATGGACGATGGTGTTCCAGCCTGGCCACCCGGATCGCGCGGTCAGAACTTTGGCGCGCTGACCACTTCACCACAGCCCGTCGTACGTCCGGGCGGCGACGAACCAGCCGCCGCGATCAGGCCCAGCCGCACTCGAACGGAATGGTTCGGACGAACCGGATAGCGTTCCGATCGACAACCGACCTCAAGTCTTGCATTCCACCATTCGCCGCCGCGCCCGACATGTGCGGGCGCGGCTCGCGTCGGTCGAGGGTCCGCACGAGCCAGGCAAGAAACGGAAGGGCCGCCCGAAGGGCGGCCCGAGTTTCGTGCCGGTGAGTGGAGGCGGCGGGAATCGAACCCGCGTCCGCGGACGCACCGGACAGAGCGTCTACAAGCTTAGGCCGCGATTTGCGTTTCGCCCGGACGGCCGGTTCGCGACCGACCTACCGCCGGGCTAGTCACCCTTTGGTCTCGCGCCGCCGGCGGTTGACTCTCCTTTGGCGCCAGCCCGTTTTCTGATGCCGCTTTCCCGAACCACGGGCCGAGTTCGGGGCGACACGTCAGCTAGTCAGTGACTAGGCGACGAGTGCGAGATCTGGCTCCGCACTTGCTTGTTTTTTCCGGTTGTTTTACGAGGCCGACCGGAAACCTCGGCTTGCAGCTCTGCCGGAGAACCGACCACGTCGAAACCATGGCGCCCCCGTATGTGTTTCGCCACAGCATAGCCCTCATCCCCATCGGGCTCAGCCGCGCTCCCGGGCCGACCCACGCGCCCCGGCGGGGAGCAGGGGTCTGCCTATACTCGCCGCAGGCCATTTCAACTCAGGAAGCAGGGAGGAAACCATGCCCAGGATCCTGATCGTCGCGGGGGACGCCGCGGAGTCGCTCGAGGTCATGTACCCGTACCAGCGACTGCTCGAGGAGGGCTACGAGGTGCACGTCGCCGCCCCCTCCAAGAAGAAGCTCCAGTTCGTCGTCCATGACTTCGTCGAGGGCTACGACACCTACACCGAGAAGCCGGGCTACACGATGGACGCCGACCTCGCGTTCGCGGACGTCGACCCGTCGGACTACGTCGCGCTGGTGGTTCCGGGCGGCCGGGCGCCCGAGTACATTCGCAACGACCCGGACTTCCGCCGGATCGTCCGGCAGTTCTTTGCCGACGACAAGCCGGTCGCGCAGCTCTGCCACGCGCCGCTGGCGCTCGCCGCCGCCGGCGTGCTCGAAGGGCGACGGACAGCCGCCTACCCGGCGCTCGAGCCCGACGTGATCGCAGCGGGCGCGGAGTACGTCGACGGCGCGGCCGTGGTCGACGGCGTCATGGTCTCGGCGCGCGCCTGGCCCGACCATCCGGCGTGGATGCGCGAGTTCGTGCGGCTGCTGCGAGAGCACGCACCCGCCGAGACACGCGAGGAGGCGCTCACGACCTAGATCGTTGATTAGCGGCGTGCCTTGAGCTCGCGCTCCATCTGGCGCTTCGCCTCGCGGTCGGCGACCGTCCGCCGCTTGTCGCGGACGTCCTTGCCGCGGGCGAGCGCCAGCTCGACCTTCACGCGGCCGTCCTTGAAGTAGAGCCTGGTCGGGACGAGGGTGAGGCCCTTCTCGCGCACCTGCGCGTAGAGCCGCTCGATCTCACGCCGGTGGAGGAGCAGCTTGCGCGGCCGCGTCGGCTCGTGGTTCGCGGTGCCTCCCTGGTCGTAGATGGCGATCTCGGCGCCGTTCAGCCACACCTCGCCGTCGCGGACGTCCGCGTAGGACTGGGCGAGCGTCGCCCGGCCGGCCCGCAGCGACTTCACCTCCGTGCCGGTCAGGACGATGCCCGCCTCGACCCGGTCGAGGAGCTGGTAGTCGTGCCGCGCCCGACGGTTGTCCGCGATCAGCTTCTCGGACATCTTCTAGGGCGATTGTAGGGTCGGATCAGGGAGATGCCGGATCGACACCCGACCCGGCGCGCGGCACGCTGGAGCCATGACAGAGACAGCCACATACAGAGAGCTGCGCCGGAGCCGCTCCGACCGGATGCTCGGCGGCGTTGCCGGCGGGCTCGGCGAGTACTTCAACGTAAACCCGGCGTTCTACCGCGTCGGCTTCGTCCTGCTCGCCCTGCTGGGCGGGGCGGGCATCCTCGTCTACGGCGCCTGCCTGCTCGTGATTCCCAGCGAGGGCGAGCAGGACTCGATCGCGACAGACGCGTTGCGCAACCACCGCAGCCGGCCGGCCGCGCTCGTCGGGCTCGTGCTCGTCGCGGTCGCCGGCATCGCGCTCCTCTCGCACGTCAGCTTCCGCTTCGGCAACGACCTGCTGTGGATCGTCGTGCTCGTCGTCGGCAGCTCGATCCTGATGTCGCAATGGCAGCGGCGCTCCGCGACGCCCCCGGCCGCGACGCCGCTGCCGCCCCGCGAGTCCGGCGCGGCGACGACCGTGGCCGTGTCCGCGCCGCCGCTTCCACCGCCGCCGCGCGGTCCGTCGCCGTTCCTGCTCGCCCTCGGCGGCCTCGTCGTCGCCGGCGGCGTGCTCGGCCTGCTGGCCGCGGCGGGGGTCGACGTGCCCTGGGCGGTCGCGCTCGGCGTGGCGGCTGTCGCCGTCGGCATCGGCGTCGTGGCCGGCGCCGTCAACCGCCGGCGCGTCGGCTGGCTCGCGGCCCTCGGAATCCTGCTCGCCCTCGCGGCGATCGTCGCCGGCACCGTCCGTCTCCACCTCGATGACGGGATCGGTGAGGACACCTACCGCCCGACTACGACCGCCGAGCTCCAGCGCGACTATCGCCTCGGCATCGGCAACCTCCAGCTCGACCTCTCCGACCTGGCCGTCGAGCCGGGGCTGACCCGCATCGAGGCGCACCTCGGCGTCGGCGACCTCAACGTGATCGTCCCGAGCGGCGTCGCTGTGCACGTGCTGACCCACGTGAACTGGGGCGACACCGAGGTCCTCGGGCGCCACGACGACGGCCACGACATCACGACCGAGGTCGGCCCGAGCAAGGCGCCCCTCGAGCTCGACCTGCACGTGGGCGCGGGCCAGATCGAGGTGACACGAGCCGTACGATGAGCGCGATGCCCTTCGCGCTCCGCCGCAGCGAGCACGACCGTGTCGTCGCGGGCGTCTGCGCGGGCATCGCGGAGTCGATCGGCGTCGACCCGACGCTCGTCCGGCTCGTGTTCACGGTCCTCGCGCTCGCCGGCGGCGCGGGGATCGTCCTCTACGCGGCGGCGTGGCTTGCGATGACCGGCAAGGGCTGGCTCGCGATCGTCGCGCTCGTCGCCGCAGCCGGGCTGGGTCTCCGCGGGCTCGGCCTCTCGGCCGGCGCCGCGACCGCGCTCGTGCTGATCGCGGCCGGCTTCGGGCTGATCTGGTGGCGCAGCGGCTCGCTGCGCCCCGGCGCGCCGCTGCCGATCGCCGGGCTCGGGCTCGTCGCGCTCGGCACGGCGGTCTTGCTCGCGGGCGGCGGCTCCTCGTCCTCGTTCCTCGCACCGGGGGCGATCGGCGGCGCGCTGCTGCTGATCGTCGGGCCATGGCTGTGGCAGCTCGCGGTCGAGCGCGACGCCGAGCGCACCGCGCGCATCCGCTCCGACGAGCGCGCAGAAGTCGCCGCGCGCGTGCACGACTCGGTGCTCCAGACGCTGGCGCTGATCCAGCGCCACGCCGACGAGCCACGTCGCGTCGCGTCGCTCGCACGACGGCAGGAGCGCGAGCTGCGCGGCTGGCTCTACGGCGACGGAGCGACCGGCGCGGACACGCTCGCGCGCGCGCTCGCCGATGCCGGCGGGCGAGGTCGAGGAGCTGCACGGCGTGCGCGTCGAGCTCGCGCATGGCGGCGACTGCGATCTCGACGACGCCTTGCAGCCGCTGGTGCTCGCTGCGCGGGAGGCGATGGCGAATGCCGCCAAGTTCTCCGGAGCGGACGAGATCGCCGTGTACGCCGACGTCGACGAGGAGCGCGCGAGTGTCTTCGTCCGGGACCGCGGGGCCGGCTTCGTTCGCGCCAGACGTCCCGGATGACCGGCGTGGCCTGGCCGAGTCGATCGAGGGCCGCATGGCACGCGCCGGCGGCACCGCCGTCGTCACCTCCACGCCCGGCGAGGGCACCGAGGTCGAGCTGACGCTGCCGAGGAGCGCCGCATGACCGTCCGGGTCGTCCTCGTCGACGACCACGAGCTCTTCCGCGCGGGCGTGCGCGGCGAGCTCGGCGCAAAGGTCGAGATCGTGGGCGAGGCCGGAAGCGTCGCCGAGGCCGTGCCGCTGATCAAGGAGACCGACCCGGACGTCGTGCTGCTCGACGTGCACCTGCCGGACGGCGGCGGCGAGGCCGTGATCGTGGGCGTCGCGCTCGAGCGCCCCGGTGTGAAGTTCCTCGCGCTGTCGGTGTCGGACGCGGCCGAGGACGTGATCGGCGTGATCCGCGCCGGCGCCCGCGGCTACGTGACGAAGACGATCTCCGCCGACGAGCTCGCCGACGCCGTCCGGCGCGTGTCGGAGGGCGACGCGGTGTTCTCGCCCCGCCTCGCGGGCTTCGTGCTCGATGCGTTCCGTGCCGGCGAGCGCGTGCACAGCGACACCGAGCTGGACGAGCTGACCGCCCGCGAGCGCGAGGTGCTCCAGCTGATCGCGCGCGGCTACCGCTACAAGGAGATCGCCGCGCGGCTTCATCTCTCGGTCAAGACCGTCGAGAGCCACGTCTCGAACGTCCTGCGCAAGCTCCAGCTCTCCTCACGCCACGAGCTGACGCGCTGGGCGGCCGAGAGGCGGCTGATCTGAGCGCCGGCCACCAGAGCTCGACGTCGACCGGCACGCCGTTCCTGCACCGGTACTGGACGCGATCGTCTATCCGGGCGGCCGCCGATCCGACGGCTGGAGGCGCCTGCGGGATTGCAGGCGCCTCCAGCCTCGGTCTACATCCCTGCTGCCTTGAGCGCGGCCCGCACGCGGGCCGGCGTCATCGGCGCCTGGCGGAGCCGAACACCCGTCGCGTCGAAGAACGCGTTCGCGATCGACGGCGGCGTGACGCGGGTCATCCCCTCGCCTGCCGGACCGGGCGGGTTGCCCGGCGCGTTGTTCACCGCAAGGACGTCGATCCGCTCCGGGACCTCCGTCGCGTTCAGGATCGGGTACGTGATCCAGTCGATGCTCGTCACCGACCTCGGCGAGAACCGCACTTCCTCCTTCAGCGTGCGGCTCGCGGCCTGGATGAAGTTGCCCTCCATCACGTTGCGGAGGCCGTCCGGGTTGATCACCTGACCGACGTCCGTCGCCATCAAGACGCGCTTGAGCTTGATCTTCCCCGTCTTCCGCGTGACCTCCAGCTCGGTGATGATCGCGCCGATGTGCTCGCCGCGGAACTGGTACGCGATGCCGCGACCGGTGAGCACGTCAGCCGTCTTGTCCACCTTGCTGGCCGCCCGACGCGGATCCCAGCCCCACTTCGCCCCCGCCGCCTTCAGGACGTCCACGTCCCGGGTGTTGGCGGCAAGGTGATTGATGCGGAACTGGATCGGATCGGCACCCGCCGCGTACGCCAGCTCGTCCATGAACTGCTCCGAGGCGAAGGCCGTCTGCGGGCCTTGCGGATCGCGCATGTGCGAGCTCCGCAGCGGATTCGCCATCGGCAGGAAGGTCTCGACGATGTCGGCCCTCACGCGCTTGTTCGCGAACACGTAGCGGTCCGCCGGCGTGCCGGACGTGTTCCGCTGCGGCCGGGTGAAGCCGAGGGCCATCCCCACCAGCGTGTCGCCGGCGGCATCGCCGCTCGTCCCGACCTCCTGGCCGGAGACGCCCTTCCAGTAGAAGTCGAACGCAGTGGTCTTGCCGGTCGCGTCGAGGCCGCCGCGCATCGTGATGATCGTCGCCGGGCCCTTCGGGTCCCACGCGATCCCCTCGTGACGCATCCACTGGAGCCTGACCGGCTGGCCGATCTGCTTCGCGATCCACGCCGCCTCGAGCGTCGCGTCGTCGGCGTCGCCGCGACCGTACGAGCCCGGCCCCATCTGCCAGATGACCCGCACGTGATCCTTCGGCATTCGGAGGAGGTCGGCGACGCCGTTCTGGACCTGGTGCGGCTTCTGCGTCCCGCTCCAGACCGTGATCATGTCGGTCGCCTTGTCGTAGCTCGCAAGCCCGCCACCCGGCGCCATTCCTGCGTGCGACTGGAGCGGCCACAGGTACTCGGCCGTAACGACCTTCGCCGCGCTTGCGATCGCCGTGTCGACGTTGCCGGTGTTCGTCGCGGTCGAGCTGTTCCGCGGCTTCTGGGCGCGGATCCAGTCGTAGAGGCCGGCGGTCGTCGTGAACGGCGGAGTCGTCGGCTTCGACCACGTGACGTCGAGCGACTGCGCCGCCGCGATCGCCTGCTCCTCGCGTTCGGCCACGACCACGACAAAGTGGTTCCCCATCGGCAGCACGCGCACGAGACCGTTGATCTTCTGCTTGAAGCCGTTGATCTTCACGAGCGTCGAACCGGCGTCGGTCGGGCGGATCACGCGGGCGTGGAGCATGCCCGGGAGCCTCGCGTCGACGTTGAAGTTGTACTTCCCGAACACCTTGTCGGGGATGTCGATGCGCGGCACCGACGAGCCGACGATGTGGTGCGTGGCGGGGTTCTTCGGCGTCGCGACGCCCTGGGCCGTGAGCCCGTTCCCGAAGGCCATGTTGCTCTGCACGGTGGTGTTGAAGAGCTGCCCGCCGAGGAGCTGGCCGTACGTGATCGTCGCGCCGCTGCTCGAACGGACGACTCCCTCCTTCACGGTGAGCTGAGACGCAGGCACACCGAGCTTCGTCGCGGCGGCCGCGACGAGAACACGGCGCGCTTCCGCGGCCATGTTGCGGACAGGCGGCCCACCGCCGGTGACGCCCGTCGAGCCCGACGCGCCGCCCTGGTGCGGCGACTGCGCGGTGTCACCGACAACGCTCTTCACCTGCTTGAAGGTCAGGTCCATCTCCTCGGCGACGATCTGGCGGAACGTCGTTTCGAGGCCCTGCCCGAGGTCGGTCTTGCCATGGAACACGGTCACCGTGTTGTCGGGGTGCACCGCGATCCACGAGTCGAGGCGCCTCGGATCGACATCCGGCCACGACGTAACCGGAACGGCCGTCGCCGCGCCCTTGGCCATGGTCGGAGCGCCGAGGTAGACGAAGAGCATGCCGCCCCCGGCGACCTTGAGGAAGTCGGTGCGGTTGAAGGTGCGGTTCGTGGTGTTGGAATCACTCATGGTCGTCATCTCCTCACGCAATCCCGGCTGCGCGCTTGATGGCGCGGATGTAGCGCATGTGCGTTCCGCAGCGGCACTGGAGGCTCGCGAGCTCCTGACGGATCTGCGTCTCGGTCGGAACCGCCACCCGCCCGAGAAGCGCAGCGCCCGTCATGATGAACCCGTTCTGGCAGTAGCCGCATTGCGACGCCTGGGTCTCGATGAACGCGGTCTGGATGGGATGCGGGTTCGCGAGCGTCCCCAGGCCCTCGAGCGTCGTCACCTTCTGGCCCACGACACTCGCCACGGGCGTGATGCACGAGCGGATCGCCTTGCCGTTCAGATGCACGGTGCACGCACCGCACTGCGCAAGACCGCAGCCGAACCGCGGCCCGTGCAGCTGCATTTCGTTTCGGAGCACATAGAGCAGCGGTGTGTCTGCCGACGCTGTGGCCTGATGAGTCTGGCCGTTGACGGAGATGGTCAGTTTGCTTGCCATGTGTGTGGCGCCCTCCTTCGTCCCTAGCGGTGTGGAAGCGACACCTGCCACGCGAAAAGACCGACCAGCCAGCACGTTCTCAGACGCGGCGAGTGTGCGGCGATCGTAGGTGCGCCCCCATGTCGTCGCAATGGAGACTTGGCTCAAGATTCCTTGCGGATAGGCGCCACTCGCGCGCGCCGGCGCGGCCGGACGCAACCTAGGGACCTTTCCCGCTCCGACGCCCCGGGCGGGCTTCCGCTCCCCGGCGCAGACCATCCGCCAGAGCCAGCTCGACCTTTCCCTCGCCGCGGGCGATCGACTCCACGCGCACCTCGATCGGGTCGCCCAGGCGGTACGCTCGGCCCGAGCGGCGGCCGACGAGGGCCGTGCCGGTCGCGTTCAGCTCGAAGAACTCGCCCGGTAGGCGCCGGGCCGGCAGGAAGCCCTCGAACACCTGGCCGAAGCGCGCGAACAACCCCGAGCCGATCAGGCCGACGATCTCTCCCTCCCACGCCTCCTCCCAGCCGCGCTCGCGGAGGCGGTCCTCGAGCAGCCAGGCGAGGCAGATCTCGTCGGCCAGGTACTCCAGCTTTGCAGCCTCGCGCTCGCGCTCCGAGGTGTGCTCGGCGAGCTCTGGCAGGTCATCCGGGGGCGGATCGTCGCCGAGGCCGAGCTCGCGCAGGAGCGCACGGTGGACGACGAGGTCCGGGTAGCGCCGGATCGGCGAGGTGAAGTGGCAGTACGCAGGGCTCGCGAGCCCGGAGTGGCCGAGGTTCCGCTGGTCGTAGCGCGCCCGCTTGAGCGCCCGCAGCACGAGGTTCGGAAAGGCCTCCTTTCCGCGGCCCGCCTGCTCGACGTAGGCGGTGACGCGGCGCGAGATCTCGCCCGCCAGCTCGGCCGCCGCCTGCGGGGAGAGCACGTCCGGCGCTGGAGGCGTCGGCACGCCGAGGTCGGTCAGTTTCGCGAGCAGGAGCGAGATCGCCTGCGGGTCGGGACGCTCGTGGACGCGATAGAGCGCCTCGAGGTTGCGCCCGGCGAGGAACGCAGCGACGTGCTCGTTCGCGAGCAGCATCAGCTCCTCCACGAGCTGGTGCGCGTACGGCTCGCCTTCCTGCCACGCATCGGCGACGCGGCCGTCTGAGAAGCGGAAGACGATCTCGGGAGTCGTCACCTCGAGCGCGCCTCGCGCAAAACGCCGCTCTCTCAGCCCCGTCGCGACCTCCCCGGCGAGCGTCAGCTGCTCGAGGATCTCGGGCGCCGCCTCGCGCCGCTGCGCCTCGCCGTAGGAAAGCCGCGCATCCGAGCGGATCAGCGAGCGATAGAAGAGCGGCTCTCCGCGCGGCGGGATCTCGACGGTGACGCAGAGACGGTCCTGGAACGGCCGCAGCGAACAGGCGTCGTCGGCGAGCTCGGGCGGGAGCATCGGCGCGACGAGCCCCGGCACGTAGGTCGAGAACGCACGCCGCGCGGCGCCCAGGTCGAGCGGGCTCCCGGCCGGCACGAAGTAGGAGACATCGGCGATGTGCACCCAGGCGCGGATTCCGTCCGCCTCGCGGCGGAAGGAGAGCGCGTCGTCGAAGTCCTTCGCCGTCTCCGGGTCGATCGTAAGGGAGGTCAGCTCTCGGAGGTCGACGCGTCCCTCGAGGGTCGCCTCGGGAATCGTGTGCGGCTCGAAGTCGGCGCGCGCGCCCTGCTCGACGAGCAGCGCCTCGAGCACGTTCTCGATCCGCTCCGCGGAGCCGAGCGCGCGTTCGACCCGCGCACGCCCGCGACCGGGGCGGACGATCGCCAGGTCGCCGGGCCGCAGGTCGCCGAGCCCTTTCGTGTCGAGCACGATCGGAACGCCTGGTGTGAAATACGGCTCACCGACAACGAGCTTCCCGCGGCGCCCGACCTCAACGACGACACGATTCGAGGCGACACCATTCGGTGGGTCAGGAGCGGCCAACGCGGGAGCAGCCTACGTTCGGCGGCTCCGGCCACGTGGCTCCCTGTGGAGAGAATGTCGCACTTCTTTCGGCAAGGCGTCACACACGTGTCACGGTTTTCGTGGCACCATCGCTGCCCCGGGGCGGGTGGGGGCTTGGGATGGGGCAACGACCCGCCTGCGCGGCTGATGCGTCGAGATCCCGGGGCCCCCGCAGATGGGATCGTCGTGAGAACCGATCCACGGCTAAGAACTCGTTTCAGAATGACGCTTCGCCGACGGGGTGCGATGGGTGGTGCGAGCGCAAGGACGCGGGGAGCCGCAATAGCAGCGCTATTGGGGCTCCTCGAGGACGCGGCGATCGCGCCGCCCAGCGCGGCCCGCCGGCTCAAGGCTTCATTTTGAAACAAGTCTTAAAGCGAACACAGCGCCGGCAAGCGTGACGCCCGGCCGCCGCGATCGCCGGCAGCAGCAATCCGCGGCGCCTCCAGACCTGAGGAAGCGCCCTCTAGACCTGGAGGAAGCGCCGCAGCGTCAGGCCCGAGCCGAGAGCGCCGAGCACAAGACCCACTCCGAGCAGGATCACAGCAGTGAGCGGGAACGCGAGCGCGTGCACGTCGGGTGCCGTCGAGAGCGCGTTGAGGTGGATCGCGTCCAGCGCGACTTCCTTGCCGAGGAAGAGGAAGAAGACCGCGAGCACGGCACCACCGACCCCGCAGAGCAGACCTTCGATCATGAAGGGGCCGCGGATGAACCAGTTCGTGGCTCCGACGAGCTTCATCACCTCGATCTCACGGCGCCGCGAGAAGATCGAGAGCCGGATCGTGTTCGCGATCAGCATGGTCGCGGCCACAAGGAGGATCGCCGTCGCGATCGTGAAGATCAGCTCGATCACGTGGGCGACCCGGAGCACCGCGCCCGAGTAGCGCTTGCCGCGATCGACCCCCGCAACGCCTGGCGGAAGCGGGCGGAGGCTCTGCGCCACGTCGTCGATGAACTCGGCCTTGGTCGGCGTGATCTCGATCGAGTCCGGCAACGGGTTGTACGGCAGATCCTTCGTCAGCTCCGGATAGAGCTTCTTCATTCGCTCGAGCGCGATCTCCTTCGAGACGAACTTCCACGACTTGACCTGGGAGTTCGAGGAGAGGCTGCGCGCGACGGCGGTCTCCTGCTGGCGGGTCGCCTGCGGTTTCACCTTGAACGCGACCTTGACGATCAGCTCGCGCTTGACGTGGTTCGACCAGGAGAGCGTCCAACTCCCGAGCGCGATGAAGAGCCCGAGCAGAAACATGCCGACGAGCACCGTCACCATCGCGGCGAACGTCGTCGAGATGTTGGCGCCGAGGCTCCGCCACGCCTCCGACATCAGCAGCCGCAGCCTCATCTGCCCAGCAACCTCATTGCCCAGCAACCTCATTCGCCCGTGTACCCCCCGCGCCGCTCGTCGCGGGCCAGGCGGCCCTCCTCGAGCTGGATCACGCGCTTGCGCATCTTGTCGACCATCTCGCGGTCGTGGGTCACCATCAGGATGGTCGTGCCGCTGCGATTGATCCGGTAGAGGAGCTGCATGATCCCGACGGACGTGTCCGGGTCGAGGTTGCCGGTCGGCTCGTCGCAGACGAGCAGCGGCGGGTGGTTGACGAACGCGCGCGCGATCGAGACGCGCTGCTGCTCGCCACCGGAGAGCTCGTCGGGGAGCGAGTTCATCTTGTGCGAGAGGCCGACCATCGCCAGCACCTCCGGCACCTTGCGCCGGATCGACGCGCGGCCCTCGCCCTGCACCTTGAGCGCGTAGGCGACGTTCTCGGCCGCGGTACGGGTCGGCAGCAGCTTGAAGTCCTGGAAGACGCAGCCGATGTTGCGGCGCAGCATCGGCACTTTCGAGCGCTTCAGCCGTGAGAGGTCGCGGCCACCGACGACGATCTTCCCGGAGGTCGCGTCGAGCTCCTTGAGCAGCAGGCGCACCAGCGTCGACTTGCCGGAGCCCGAGGCGCCGACGACGAACACGAACTCGCCCTTGTCGATGTGGAACGTCACGTCGCGCAGGGCGACGACGTCGGGCTCGTAGACCTTCCTCACCGACTCGAAGACGATCATCGAGCCGGCGCTGGTCGTCAGCGCGGATGCCTGGGCCAGCGGCTCGGCGAGGGCCGTCCCGGCGGTGGGTGTGAAGTCGGGTTCCTGCACTGGTTCCTGCACTGGGACTTTCTGACGACGCGCGGCTACCGGGCGCGTCTGGTGCCAAGGGGTTGGGAGAGTTTACCCGACGAGCTAAACGACCTTCCCGGCAGCCTTCGCCAGTAGGTATTCGTGGATGAACGGATCGAGGTTCCCGTCGAGCACGCTCTGGGCATTCCCGACCTCGTGACCCGTGCGGCTGTCT
The DNA here is from genome assembly GCA_963781435.1 of uncultured Actinomycetes bacterium. GTDB lineage: Bacteria > Actinomycetota > Thermoleophilia > Gaiellales > Gaiellaceae > PALSA-600. The sequence goes on from CAWAGR010000025.1 coordinate 85,691, forward strand.
TTGACGAGCTGATACGGATGGAGCACATAGCTGCGGATGGACTCGCCGCCGAACCCGGTGTTCGCGGCGCCACCTCGCTCTTTCGCCATCGTCGCCTCGCGCTCCTCCTCGGCCCGCTCCACGAGCCGCGCCTTCAGTACCCGCATCGCCGTTTGCTTGTTCGCCGACTGCGAACGCTCGTTCTGGCACTGCACGACGATTCCGGACGGGAGATGCGTGATCCGGACGGCGCTGTCGGTCTTGTTGACGTGCTGGCCCCCCGCGCCCTGAGCGCGGTAGGTGTCGATCTTCAGGTCGCCGTCGTCGATCCCGACCTGGGTGTCGTCCGGAAGGAGCGGTGCGACGATCACGGTCGCGAACGCGGTATGGCGCCGGTGGGCGCCGTCGAATGGGGACTGACGGACGAGGCGGTGCTTGCCGCGCTCGGCCTTGAGGATCCCGTAGGCGTTCTCACCGCCGATCGTGAACGTGGCGCTCTTCAAGCCCGCCTCCTCCCCCGGGCTCGCCTCGAGCAGATCCACCTTGAAGCCGCGCCCGGCCGCCCAGCGCTCGTACATCCGCAGCATCATCTCCGCCCAGTCCTGCGCGTCGGTGCCGCCGGTGCCGGACTGCAGCGTCACCACCGCGTCGCCCGCGTCGTACTCACCCTCGAAGAGCGCCGCCTCCTGGAGCCGGCCGAGCTCCTGGCGCAGCGGGATGATCGACGCCTCGATCTCGGCCGCCATCTCGGGATCGAGCTCGAGCAGGCTCGCCGCGTCCTCGTACTCGGCGCTGAGCCGTGCGTACATCCCGAGCCGCTTCGCGACGCGGGCGTGCTCGGTGGAGATCTTCTGCGCGCGCTCCTGGTCGGACCAGAAGCCGGGTTCGCTCAGCGCCTGCTCGAGCTCGGCGAGACGGCGCTCCAGGGCAGGTGGGTCAAAGGTAATCACGGACCCAGCTGAGCTGGACCCCGATTTCGTCGAGCTGCTCCTGGAGAGTGCCTTCCGCCTCGGCCATGCGTCGATCCTAGCCGCGCGCGGCCCTCTCGACGGGCGTTCGGCTGGAGAAGGCCCGACGAACCGAGGTGCGCGACGACGCGACGGAGCCGAAGGGCTCGGCGCCCGTGAAGGCGCCGATGCCTTGGGGCGGACGCCTGCGGAAAAGACGGCAACGTCTGGGCGGCCGTCCGGCCGAAGAGCCGCGTTTCGGGCGCCGTCAGGCGCCGTGGCAGCGCTTGTACTTCTTGCCGGAGCCGCACCAGCACGGGTCGTTGCGGCCGATGTTCTCCTGCTCCGACTTGACGACGGTCTGCACGGCTGGCGCCTCCCAGGCTGCGCCGTCGCCTGCGGTCGCGCCTGCGAGCGCCGCGCCACCGAGCGCCGCGCCGCCGCCCGCGGCCGCGATCGCCTCGGCGCCCGCGAGCGACTCGTGCTCGTAGCTCAGGTTGCCGTTCGTACGACTCTCGGCCGGCTGCTCGAGCGCCGACGCGTCGGCCGCCTCGACCTGCGCGTGGAAGAGGAGCGCGATCACCTCCTCACGGATCGTGTGATTCAGGTCCGTGAACATCAGGTGCCCCTCGTTGCGGTACTCCACGAGCGGGTCCTTCTGGGCCATCCCGCGCAGGTGAATGCCCTCGCGCATGTAGTCCATGTTCTCGAGGTGCTCGCGCCAGCGCGTGTCCACGGTCTGAAGGACGATGTACCGCTCGAGGTCACGCATCAGTCCTTCCTGGATCCCCTCGATCTCCGCCTCGCGCTCGCTATAGGCGTCGACGGCGTCGTCGAGGAACTCTGCGACGATCGCGTCGCGGTCGAGGCCGCGCAGCTCGTCGGGGGCCACACCGCTGCCGTACAGCGCCTCCATGGCGGCAACGAGGCCGTCGAGATCCCAGTCCTCCTGAATCTCCTCGGCGACGTACTCGGCCGCCACATTCGAGATCACCGCCGGCAGCCACTCCTCCCGGATGTCCTCCGAGAGGTCCGCGCCTTCGAGGACGCGGCGGCGCTGCTCGTAGATCACCCGGCGCTGCACGTTCATCACGTCGTCGTACTTGAGGACGTTCTTGCGGGCGACGAAGTTCTGCTCCTCGACCTTCTTCTGGGCGTTCTCGATCTGGCCCGAGAGGATCTTCGCCTCCATCGGCTGGTCGTCCGGGAGCTTGAAGCGCTCCATGATGTTGTAGATCCGGTCGCCTGCGAACAGACGCACGAGATCGTCCTGGCCGGAGAGGTAGAAGCGGGTCTCGCCGGGGTCGCCCTGGCGGCCCGACCGCCCGCGCAGCTGGTTGTCGATGCGCCGCGCCTCGTGGCGCTCGGTGCCGAGGACGTACAGGCCGCCCAGCTCGCGCACGCGGTCGTCGATCTTGATGTCGACGCCGCGACCCGCCATGTTGGTCGCGATCGTGACTGCGCCGACCTGGCCCGCGTCCTTGATGATCTCGGCCTCGCGCGCGTGCTCCTTCGCGTTCAGGACGTTATGCGGAACGCCCTGTCGCTTCAGCAGCTCGGCCAGATACTCCGACGTCTCGACCGCGATCGTGCCGACGAGCACCGGCTGGCCCTTCTCGCTGCGCTCCTTGATGTCAGCGACGACGGCGGCGAACTTCGCCTCCTTCGTCTTGAAGATCAGGTCGTTCTTGTCGATGCGCTGGACGTCGACGTTGGTCGGGATGGGTACGACCTCGAGGTCGTAGATCTCGACGAACTCCTTCTCCTCGGTCTTCGCGGTGCCGGTCATGCCGCCGAGCTTCTCGTAGAGGCGGAAGTAGTTCTGGAGCGTGATCGTGGCGAGCGTCTGGTGCTCCTCCTGGATCTGCACGCCCTCTTTCGCCTCGACGGCCTGGTGCAGTCCCTCCGACCAGCGCCGCCCCTCCATGATGCGACCGGTGAACTCGTCGACGATCTTCACCTCACCGTTCTCGACGACGTAGTCGACGTCGCGCTTGTAGAGCGCCTGGGCCTTCAGCGACTGGCTCAGATGGTTGACGAGCTGCACGTTGCGGGCGTCGTAGAGGTGCTCGATCTTGAGCAGACGCTCGACTTTGTCGATGCCCTGCTCCGTCGGGGAGACGGTCTTGTGCTTCTCGTCGTAGAGATAGTCGTGCTCGCGCGCGAGCGCCTGGTCCTCGAGCTTCTTGTTCTTCGTCTGGGCGCCGCTCAGGCCCTTCGCGACGCGAGCGAAGTCGTAGTAGGTCTTCGCGGCGGTCGTCGGCTCGCCGGAGATGATCAGCGGTGTGCGCGCCTCGTCGATCAGGATCGAGTCGACCTCGTCCACGATCGCGTAGGGGTGGCCGCGCTGGACGACGCCCTCGAGCGAGATCGACATGTTGTCGCGGAGGTAGTCGAAGCCGAACTCGGAGTTCGTGCCGTGGGTGATGTCGGCCTCGTAGGCCGCCTTGCGGTCCTCGAACGACATCATCGTCTCGATGAACGCGACCCTCAGCCCGAGCCGCTCGTAGACCCCGCGGTTCCACTCGGCGTCGCGCTGGGCGAGGTAGTCGTTGACGGTCACGAGATGCACGCCCTGGCCGAGCTCGCGGCCGTCATGGCTCGTGACGGTCGGCAGCGCGTTCAGGTAGAGCGCGAGGCTCGCGACGAACGTCTTGCCTTCACCGGTCTTCATCTCGGCGGCGTCGCCCTCGTGGAGGACGATGCCTCCCATCAGCTGGACGTCGAACATGCGCTGGTCGGACTCGCGGAGGCGCGCCTCGCGAACGGCGGCGTAGGCCTCGAACAGAAGCGCGTCGAGATCCTCGCCGTTTGCGAGCCGCTGCCGGAACTCGGCGGTCTTCGCCTGCAACTCGGCGTCGGAGAGCGCCTGAAACTCGGGCTCGAGCGTCGTTATGTACGCCGCCTGCGACTGGAGGCGCTTCATGCGGCGCCCCTCCCCGAAGCGGAGGAACCTCTCGAAACTGTCAGTGCCGGCCATCGCGACAGGGTATCCGCTGAGGCTCGACGGACGGTTCGCACAGGGTTCGTGGTCTACGAACAGCCCGGGGTCGTGATCTGGTTAGAGCGGTTCGACCTCGATCTCCCAGACGGCACCGTCGATCCTGCGCGCTCGGACGACGTGTCCCGGCCGTTCGAGCGCCGCGATCGTGCCGAAGGAGCGCTCCCCGTCGATCGCGAGTGTCCGATCGCTCCCGTGCGAGACGAGCTCGATCTCCTCGCCTGCGATCCCGGTCAGCTCCACGACCTCGATCGCGTTCGCCGCGACCGCCCAGAGGCCGCGCTCGCGCCGCACCGCCTCCGCACGGTACGGCCGCGGCAGCTCAGCGTCGACCGCAGCCGCCAGCGGCTCGAGGCGCTCGGGGCCTTCCTCGACCACGAGGCGCCCGTCCGGGAGCGCCACGAAGAGCGCCCGCTCGCCCTCGACCCCCGTCGCTTCGACGGTCACGACGGCGTCCCACTGGCGCGCACGCTGGACACCGTGAATGCCCGCGATGTCCCACGGCCCGCGCGGTGCGTCGTCGTCGCCGAACGGCACGGTGTCTCCGCTCGCGAGCCGGGCGTGCACCGACTCGCGTCCGTGGAGCACGCTTACTCGCCGTGGTGAGGCACACGCCGCCGAGGCTCCTGGGTCCGCTTCTCGCGGTAGCGCTTCACCTGCCGCTCCAGGTTCTCCACGAGCTGGTCGATCGACGCCCGGATCTCGTGCGACGCCTCGCGGGCCCGCAACGTCGGCCCTTTGGTGAAGATCGTCCCCTCGGCCACGTGACTCGCCTGGATCGACGGGTTCTTCTCCTCCGAAAGCTCGAGCTCCACCTGCGTCTGCTCGGCGAGCTGCTTGTCGAGCTTCGCAAGCTTCGACTCGACGTACTCGCGCAGAGAGGGAGTGATCTCGACGTTCGTGCCCTTCACCTGAAGTCGCATACGTCCTCCTTGGTGGTCGCCAAGCCGTCTTTCTGAGCTTAGACGATCGCTGCTGTGACCCAACGCGCCGGCAGGCGAGCGACTCGCCGCGGAGGGGCGGTGCCGTTGCCGACCGGGCTACCGAACGGCCCGAGCGAACGTGACCACGTGCACGGTCCGGACGCCCGAAGCGCGGAGGGCGGATGCCGCAGCCGCGACGGTCGCGCCCGTCGTGTAGACGTCGTCGACGAGCAGCACCGTCGCGGGAGAGCCTGTGCCGCCGAGACCCGTGCCGCCGAGACCCGTACCGCCGAGACCCGTACCGCCGAGACCCGTCCGCCGAGACCCGTGCCGCCGAGACCCGTGCGGGCGATCTCCGAGCGAGCGATGAAAGCACCGCGGACGTTTCGGCGCCGTTCGCGCAGGGTCAGCCCTGCTTGCCGGGCGACCGGGCGCGTCCGTTCGAGCATTGGTACCGCCTCGAGGGCCCAGCGAGCTGCGAGCTCCCGGGCGAGCTCGGCCGCCGGCTGATGGCCTCGCTTCAGGCTGCGATCGCCGTCGGGCGGGATATAGGTGATGACGTCTGCCGCCGGCCGTGGCACGACCTCGGTCACGAGGTCGGCGGCTACCTGGGCGAACGGGCGGAGGCCGCGCTCCTTCCACGCGCGGACGAGCGGCCGTGCCGCAGCCGTGTACGAGACGGCGCCGCGCGCGGAGGCAAACGCGAGCCGGCGGCCCGAGCACTCGATGCAACGCGAAACCGGCCAGGAAGTCGGTGCGCCGCACCGATCGCAGAGCGGCGCCCGGAGCAGCGTGAGCGAACGGCGGCAGGGCTCGCACACGATCCTCCCGGGCGACGCGGGCGCCCCAGAGGAAACGGTCCGAGAGCCCTGCGCGGCGTCCTGGCGCCTCGCCCCGTGCTCGTAACACGCAGGCTCGCGACGAGCGGACTGCCCCCAAGGGCCGGACCGCCCACAGGCGGCGCATCGCGGCGGAAAGAGAAGGTCGACGACCCACTCAGACCACGGTAGGCCGAAACCTGTGCCGTGTCTGTGTCAGCTCTGTGTCAAAATCGCGCGCCTCCTCGAGGCTGTGCGCCTACCCGAGGCGAGGCTGCGTTCCTACTCGAGCGTGTACTCGTCCCGCAGGGGTAACCCGACGCGTGCGCGGTACCGGTTGTCCGCCTCGAGCAACTGCGCCGGATCGCCGATGTCGAGCCAGTCCTCCGAGAACCGATAGCCGTAGACCGGCTCGCGCTCGTGGAGCCAGACGACAAAGCGACCCGGCGGATCAGGGGGGTTCCCCTCGGCGAGGTAGCGCTCGAGGAGCGCGACGTGCTCTCGGGAGAAGAGGTACGTCGCGGTCGAGACGAGATCGCTGCGCGGCTCCGAGGGCTTCTCCTCCACCCCCACGACGCGGTCGTCCTCGTCCAGCTCGACCACGCCGTAGAGCGAGGCGAGCGACGGATCGGCGAGACGGTGCACCGCGATCGCGCTCCCACCGCCTTTCCCGCGCCAGAAGCCGACGTACTCGGTGAGCGAGAACTCGAACAGGTTGTCGGCCGCGATCACGAGCAGATCGTCGCCGTCGAGCCCTCCGCGCTCGATCGCGAATGCGATGTCGCCGAGGGCGCCGAGGCGGTCCTCGTTCGAGCTCGTGCCGTCGTCGTGGACGGCGATCTCACGGCCCGACGCCCAGCGCTCGAACTCGGGCGCGTGGCGGGCGTTCGTCACCACGTCGACCCGTTCGAGCTCGCCGAGCTCCTCGAGCCGGTCGACGATCCAGTCGATCATCGGCCGACCGCCGACCGGGAGCAACGGCTTCGCGACGGTGTCCGTGAGCGGCCGCAGCCGAGTCGCGTAGCCGGCCGCCAGCAGCAGCGCCTTCACGCGCCCACCACCGCGCCGGCGAGCGAGACGCGGAACGGCGCCTCGTGGACGCCGTGCTCCGTGACGATCGCGCCGATCAGCTCCGCGGGGGTTACGTCGAAGGCGGGATTCCGCGCGTCAAACCGGCTGGTCACCTCAGAAGGATCCCGCTCCTCGATCGGGATCTCATCTCCGCTCGCGGTGGACAGGTCGACGGTCGAGCTCGGCGCGACGACGTAGAACGGGATGCCGTGATGCCGTGCCTGCACCGCGAGCCCGTACGTGCCGATCTTGTTGGCGGTATCGCCGTTCGCCGCGATCCGGTCGGCGCCCGTGAGCACCGCGTCGACCTCGCCGGCCGCCATCAGCGAGGCCGCGGCCGAGTCGACGATCACGGTGTGCGGGATCCCGGCGCTCTCCAGCTCCCACGCCGTCAGCCGGGCGCCCTGGAGCAGCGGGCGCGTCTCGCCGACCCAGACGTGCGTCAAGAGATCGCGCTCCCAGGCGGCGAGCAGCGCACCGACCGCGCTGCCGTACCCGCCGGTCGCGAGACCGCCCGCGTTGCAGTGCGTGAGCGCGCGCGTCCCGGGCCGGAGCAGCCCGGCTGCATGGGCGGCCATGCGCCGGCAGCGCTCGACCTCGCCCGAGTGGATCGCGCGGGCCCGCTCCGGCGAGGGATCGCCGCGCAGTTCGTCGAGCGCCCAGGCGAGATTGACCGCGGTCGGCCGCGACTCGCGCAGGACGCGCTCTGCCTCGTCCATGTCCTCGCCGCGCGCGGCAGCGAGGGCGTAGCCGTAGGCGGCGGCGATCCCGATCGCGGGCGCGCCACGAACCACCATCGTCCGGATCGCGTCCGCCACCTCCGCGGCGGAACGGCACGCCACCTCGACCTCCTCGCGCGGCAGCAGGCGCTGGTCGAGGAAGACGACCCGGTCGTCCTCGAGGCGGAGGATGCGCTCGGGCTCTAGCAACGCGATCCCTCCCGGTCGCCGGGCGCCCGCTCGCGCGAGCGCCCGGCCGGCGAAACGGGACCGATCAGGTGCCTTCGTCCCAGGAGGCCAGGTACTTCGCCTGCTCGTCGGTGAGCGTGTCGATCGACGACGCCCATCGTCGCGAGCTTCAGCCGGGCGATCTCCTCGTCGATCACGGTCGGCACCGGATAGACCTTCTTCTCGAGCGACGCTGCGTGCTGCACGGCGTACTCGGTCGAGAGCGCCTGGTTCGCGAAGGACATGTCCATCACGATCGCCGGGTGCCCCTCGGCGGCGGAGATGTTGACGAGCCGGCCCTCGGCCAGCAGGTAGATCCGGCGCCCGTCGGCGAGCGTGAACTCCTCGACGAACTGCGCGCCTCGCGTGTCTCGGTCGCGAGCGAGCGCAGCGCCGGGATGTCGATCTCGACGTTGAAGTGGCCGGTGTTGCAGAGGATCGTGCCGTCCTTCATCCGCTCGATGTGCTCCCGCGCGATCACGTGCTTGTCGCCGGTCGCGGTGCAGAAGATGTCGCCGATCTCGGCGGCCTCGCGCCATCGGCATCACCTCGTAGCCCTCCATCAGCGCCTCGAGCGAGCGCATCGGGTCGACCTCGGTGACGATCACGTGCGCGCCCATGCCCCGCGCGCGCATCGCCACGCCGCGCCCCGTCCAGCCGTAGCCGGCGACGACGAAGCGCTTGCCGGCGAGCAGGACGTTGGTCGCCCGGATGATCCCGTCGATCGTCGACTGGCCGGTGCCGTAGCGGTTGTCGAAGAGGTGCTTCGTGCGCGCGTCGTTCACCGCGATCACGGGGAACGCGAGCGCGCCGTCGGCCTCCATCGCCTTCAGGCGGATGACGCCGGTGGTCGTCTCCTCCATGCCGGCGATGATGTCGCCGAGCTGCTCGCGGCGGGCTGATGTGGAGGACGCCGATCACGTCGGCGCCGTCGTCCATCGTCAGCTGCGGCTTGTGGTCGACCGCGGCCTCGATGTGCGCGTAGTAGGTGTCGTTGTCCTCGCCCTTGATCGCGAAGACGGAGATGTCGAACTCGTCGACGAGCGCGGCCGCGACGTCGTCCTGGGTCGAGAGCGGGTTCGACGCGCACAGCACGACGTCGGCGCCTCCGGCCTTGAGCGTGCGCATCAGGTTGGCGGTCTCGCTCGTCACGTGCAGGCAGGCTGCGATGCGGTAGCCCGCCAGAGGCTGCTCGGCTCGAACCGCTCGCGAATCGCGGCCAGCACCGGCATCTGCCGGTCGGCCCACAGAATGCGCTGCACGCCCTCGGGCGCAAGGGCCAGGTCCTTCACGTCGTGTCGCTTGGTCGTAGCCATGAATCCTCTCTTGTCGGTTCGGGAGCCTTACGCGGCGAGAAGCCGCTCGTGCTTGCGCTGCTCCCATTCGATCCAGGAGCGACTGTCGTCGGCGGTCGCGAGCCAGGCGTCGACGGCCGAGCGGAGCTCGGGCTCGCGGCGAAGCCGGGCGGCGAAGGCCATCTCGTCGAGGTCGATGCCGAAGCGGCTGCGGAGCTGCTGGAGCGACCGAAGCTGGTTCAGCTCGGCAAGGCGTAGACGCGGTAGCCGGCCGGCGTGCGCTGCGGCACGACCAGGCCGAGGTCTTCGAGGTAGCGCAGCATGCGAGGCGACCAGTTGGTCGTCGTGCGCGGCGGCTCCGACGGTCAGCGCGTCCACGCGCGCGAACCTTAGCACAGGTGTGTGAAGGTTTGTCTACGCCGCCAGCAAGCCGGTCACGTACATCACCGCGAGCCCGGCGAGGAAGCCGCCGACCGCGTAGCCCGAGGTGAGGCCGCCGGGCGCCCGGCGCTTGACGAACCGGCCCACCTCGACCACGACCTGAAGCGCCGCGCCGGCTGCGGCCGCGAAGAAGAGCACCGCGAGCAGGTCGCTCCCCGAGTAGCCGCCGATCCACGCGCCGAGGATCGCCGGCGCGCCTGCGATCAGCGTCAGCCCGGCGAGCGTCCGGAGCGGGATCCGCGCCTGCTCGCCCTCCTCCGCGAGCGGCGCGGCGATGCCCGAGGCCTTCGGTGACGTTGTGGATCATGAAGCCGACGATCAGGAACGTCCCGAGCGAAAGCTCGCCGAGGCCGAACGACGTGCCGATCGCGAGTCCCTCGCCCAGGTTGTGCAGCCCGATCCCGACCGCGACGAGCGTCGCCAGCGCCAGGCCGGAGACGACGCCCTTGCGGCCCGACGTCCGCGCCGAGATGAACGTGATCGTGAGGAAGCTGACCGCCACCCCGAGGAGCACGAGGCCCGGGCCGCCGAGCATCCCCGGCAGCGTCGTCTGCAGCTCGAACGCCTCGAACAGCGCCTCGATGCCGAGAAACGTGAGCAGGCCCGCCGTGAGCGCCATGAACGCGGCGAGCCACTTCGCGTCGGCGCGCCGCAACGATGGCAGCCAGAGCAGCCCGAGCGCGATCGGCAGTACGCCGACGAGGAAGCCGATGATCGCGTAGCCGAGGAAGCCCTCGGGCGACGGGCTCGGCGTCTCGATTGCGGCCGGGATCTCCTTCACCGTCTCGATCCCGGTCGAGCTCGTCACGCCGACCGTCATCGGGTCACCCTCGACCCAGTCGAACGGCACGACGATCGTGCTCGAGCGAAGCCGGCCGAGCTCGCGCGGGCCGTCGAGCGCGTACGGCACGATCGCGTCGTCCACCGTCACCGAGGCGATGACGAGCTCCTCGCGCTGCGGGTTCGTGACCCTGATCCGGATCTCGCCTGGCGAGAGCTGGACGCGTCGGATGTCGAACTCGTCTGCGGGCGGCGGGTTCTGGCCGATCAGGTCGACGAGCGAGGAGCCGGTCTGGGCGAACGCGCCAACCACCAGCGCGAGCAGAAGGATCGGGCCGAGCGCCCAGAGCCGCCAGCGAAGCCCGCCCGAGCCGGTTTCGGCAGTGCCCGCCTCCATCAGTCGGTCACGTCGAAGAAGCCCATCCAGCCGAGCTCCGTGAACTCCGACTGGTGCGCGTGGAACATGAACTTGCCCGTGTTCGCGAACTCGATCTCGATCACGCCGCGCTGGCCCTGGCACTGCATCACGATGTCGGTGTACTCCCAGTGCTCGCCGGTGCCGTTCGGCTGGTAGCGGAAGAAGTCGGCGTGGAGGTGGAACGAGTTGATCAGATCGAACTCGGTCAGGTTCGCCAGGTAGAGCCGGACGGGCTTCGAGCGGCTGACCCGGATCGGGTAGCGGGCGTAGTAGAAGGTGCGGCCGTTGACGGTGTAGAAGTTGTTGCCGCCGTCGCCGTCGGTGTCGTAGCCGTTCATCACCATCACGAGCTCCTGCGCCTCCGGGCGCGGCTCGGCCGGGTCGATGATCAGCGCGCCGTAGAGGCCCTTGTGGATGTGCTTCTTGAGCGGCGTCGAGTGGCAGTGGTACGGGTGGAAGCCGGCGGGCCGCGCCTCGAACTCATACGTGAACTCGTCGCCGGGGTCGACGATCTCGAAGACGCCGTCCATCCCTGCCGGGTGGATCCCGTGGAAGTGGATCGTGTGCGGGTGCGAGCCGGCGTTGACGAACCTGACCCGGAGGATGTCGCCCTCGGTCGCGCGCAGCACGGGGCCCGGCACGGTGCCGTTGTAGGTCCAGGCCGGGTAGAAGACGCCCGGCGCGACCTCGATCTCCTTGTCGACGGCGGTGAGGGTGTAGTCGCGCACGCGGCCGGGCTTCGCCGGCAGCGGCGGCGGCGGGTAGAGCAGGCTGTCGAGGTCGTGCGGGCCGCCCACGGCGGGCGCGCCCTCGCCGATCATCGCGGCGTGGCCCATCCTTGCGTGGTCGGCGAAGGCCGCGCTCAGCGAGCGATGGGAGGCGTGGTCGTGGCCTGTCGCGCCTGCGCTCTCGCCGAACGCGAGCTTGCCCACGATCGGCGCGGCGGCGAGCGGGGCGGCGGCTGCGAGCAGTCCGCGACGAGTGAAACGTTTAGTCATAGCTAACTCTGACTATAGTCTCACCTGAACCTCATGGGCAAACCGAACCGTCTCAATGGGCAAGCCGGCCGTCTCGAAATCCGCCGAGGACTACCTGAAAGCGATCCTGCAACTCGAGAGCGCGGGCGCTGCGACCACGAGCGCGATCGCGCTGCGGCTCGGCATCTCGCAGCCGTCGGTCACGCGGATGACGAAGAAGCTGGCCGCGGACGGGCTCGTCGTCCGCGTTCCCTACCGCGGCGTCACGCTGACCGAGCCCGGCCGGCGGGTCGCGCTCGAGGTGCTCCGCCACCACCGGCTGCTCGAGCTCTATCTCGCCGACGCGCTCGGGCTGCCGCTCGACGAGGTCCACGCGGAGGCCGACCGCCTCGAGCACGTGCTCTCGGAGGAGCTCGAGTCGCGGATCGATGCCGCGCTCGGCTACCCGACGCACGACCCGCACGGCCACCCGATTCCGGACCCCGAGCTTCGCCTCGACGCTGCCGTGCGGCGCTCCCTCTCGGAGGTGGCGCCTGGAGAGAGCACGACGGTCGTGCGCGTCCCGGACAGCGACGCGGACCTTCTCCGCTATCTGGGCGAGCTCGCGCTCGTGCCGGGCGCCACGGTCGAGGTCGTGGCGCAGGCTCCGTTCGACGGGCCGATCACCCTGCGCTCGGGCTCGGGCGAATACGCAATCGCGCGCGAGCTGGCGATTGCGATCGCCGTCGCATAGCGGCCGGCTACGCGCGGCCGTAGCGGTCTTCGAGCCTGACGACGTCGCCGAGCTGCGGCGTGGACACCTCGAGGATGGTGGTGTCCTCGAGCGCAGTCACGCGATGCACCGTTCCCGGCCGAAAGCGGAACGCGGCGCCGGGCCCGACGACATCCTCGCTCAGGACAGAGCTGTCTTCCTCGCCCAGCTCGACCTTCGCGCGGCCGGAATGGACGAGCCACGACTCGTCCTTCTCGCGGTGGAGCTGGAGTGAGAGCGAATGGCCCGCGTTCACGAACAGGAGCTTGCCGCAGTAGACGTCCGTGAGCGCCCAGATCAGCTCGTGGCCCCACGGTTTGTCGACCCGCCGCGGCTCGAATGCCCATGCGTCGAGGCTGTTCATGCCCGCTCCCGGCGCCGGCAAAGCCGGCACCTCCGCTCTTCGGAGCCTCCGTCGAGCCTACGGCTCATGCCCGCAGCCATTCAGGGTGCGCAGCCAGGTGCTCGGCGGCGGTGCGCAGCTCCTTCGGCGTGTTCACGGTCAGCCACAGCCCTTCGTGTCGAAAGGCGCGCAGGCGGCGCTCGGCGACGAGCTCCGGAAACGTCGTCGTCTCGTGGTCGCCGCGCTCGGGGAAGCGCGCGACCGTCTCCTCCGAGAGGACGTAGATGCCGCAGTTGACCCAGTACGGCACGCGGCCGGCCTCGTCGAAGCCCTCGACCACGTCGTCCTCGCCCAGCTCGACCATTCCGAACGAAGACCTCGGCCGCGCCACGGTGACGGTCGCGGCAGCGCCCGTCTCGCTGTGCCTCGCGAGCAGCGCCGCGAAGTCGACGTCCACGAGCTCGTCGCCGTTCAGCGCGTAGACATCGCCGCCCTCGCGACGCTCTTTCGCCGCGTACTTGATCCCACCGCCCCGGCCGAGCCGCTCGGGCTCTTCCGCGGCGACGACCTCCGGGCCGCGCCCGGCGAGCTCGCGCTCGAACAGCTCTCCCTGGCCCGCGGCGCACGAGATGATCACCCGCTCGACGCCCGCGAGCCCGAGCCGACGCACCTGGTAACCGACGAGGGGCGTGCCCGCGACGTCCACGAGCGCCTTCGGCCGGTCGCCGGCAGCGTCGCCGAGCCGCTCCGCCTTCCCCCCGGCGAGGATGATCGCCTCCACGAGCTACTACCGCTCGAGCTGGGGCTCGCGCTCGCTCGACGAGGGGAGCACGTCCAGCGGCGAGACGGGTCGGCCGATGCCCTCGTAGGCGAAGCCGGCGGCGCGTACCTTGGCCGGGTCGAGCAGGTTTCGCCCGTCCACGATCAGCGGTTTCGCCATCGCGGCGCGAACCTCCTCGCGGGCCAGGTTCCGCAACTCGTCCCACTCGGTCACGATCACGGCCGCGTCGGCGCCCTCGACAGCGTCGAGCACCGAGGAGACGACGTCGACGCCCTTCGGCAGCGCCTGCCCGTCGGCCACCGGGTCCCAGGCGCGGACGTCCGCACCCTCCGCGAGCAGCCGGCTCGCGAGCACGATCGACGGCGCCTCGCGCATGTCGTCGGTGTCCGGCTTGAACGCGAGCCCGAGCAGGGCGACGGTGCGGCCGCGGAGCGAGCCGAGATGCCGCTCGAGCTTCGCGATCACGCGCCGCTTCTGGAGCTCGTTCACCTCGATCACGGCGGTGAGCAGCTGGAAGTGGTAGCCCGAGTTCGACGCGAGCTGCTTCAGCGCGAGCGAGTCCTTTGGAAAACACGAGCCGCCGTATCCGATCCCCGCGCGCAGGAAGTGTGGCCCGAGTCGGTGGTCGAGACCGATGCCTTCTGCGACCCGGACGACGTCGGCTCCGGTCGCCTCGCAGACGTTTGCGATCTCGTTGATGAACGAGATCCTCGTCATCAGGAACGCGTTCGCGGCAAGCTTGATCATCTCGGCCGAGTTGACGTCGCAGCGCACGATCGGCGCGTCCAGCGAGGAGTAGAGCGAGGCGACAGCTTCGGCGTCCTCGGGTGCGAAGGCGCCGACCACGATTCTGTCCGGGTTCATGAAATCGTTGACCGCGTTCCCCTCGGCGAGGAACTCCGGGTTCGAGGCGTAGCCGACGTGCGAGAGGCCGCGGGCGTCGAGGCCGAGACGCACCTTCTCGCCCGTTCCTACCGGCACCGTCGACTTCATCACGAGCACCGGCTGCCCGGAGAGCGGCGGCAGCTCCTCCACCACGGTCCACACGCGCGAGAGGTCGGCATCGCCCGAGTGGGTCGGCGGCGTGTCCACGCAGACGAACAGGAAATCGCAGTCGCCAACGTCGGCCGCGTCGAGCGTGAACGAGAGTCGCTCGCCGTTTCGCTCCAGAAGTGCGGGCACCTCTTCCTCGTGAAACGGCACCTCGCCGCGGCGGAGCGCATCAATCTTCTCGGGCACGACGTCTCGGATCACGACGTCGTGGCCGAGTTCCGCAAAGCAGGCCCCCGTGACGAGGCCGACCCAGCCCGCCCCGAAGATGCCGACCTTGGCCATCCGCGGGACTCTACTTGGCATCTCGGAGCGGCTTGAGACCCTTCGCGATCGCGAGCATCGTCTCGTTCGAGAGCGAGTCGAGCAGCGTGTTGACGACCCAGTAGCTCCTGTCGCCGACCCGCAGGACGACCATGTGCAGGTGCGGCCCCGAGTAGTAGAGGTCGTAGTCGCGGCCCTTGATCCGGTGGCGGAAGCTCCTGTCTTCGAGAGCCGGGGCGTCGGTCCAGTCGGTCTGCTCGATCCCCCAGAACTCGCGGGCCCCCGTCCGGAAGACGAGGCGGACCGCCTTGTGGTCGGGTGTGATCCAGTAGAGCCTCGACGGCACGTCGCCCGGAAGCGTGTCCGGGTACGACGAGCTCTCGAGGATCGTCGGCACCATCAGCTTGAACGGGACTCGGCCGGCATACGGCTCGACGAGCTCGCGGCCCGGGCTCGGGTCGAAGCGGACGACCGCCGGCTGTCGCTTCGGCACCTCGACGACCGGAACCGTGGCGACGGCGTTGTGGAAGGTCTGGCCGGCGACGAAGAGCAGCATCGCACCGGGGTTCAGCGCTTTCAGGCCTGCGTCCTTCGGCATCGGGTGGACGTCGGCCGGCTCGACGAGCTTCTTCAGCGCAACGGCCGCTTCCTTGGCACCCTTCTGCGTCGGGTCGAAGTAGATCTGCGAGTGGAAGTACGTCTGGATCGGCGCGTTCGGCTCGGCGTTGCCGGGCGGAAGGAGCGTCAGGTAGCCGCGCTGGGCGAGCAGGTAACTCGCGCTCGCCGCGGAGCCCGGCACGCCGTTGCCGTTCAAGACGGTGATCGTCGTCTCCTGCGGCTTCGGCGTCTTGGTCTTGATCTTCTTGCCGAGGGCGGACGCGTTCGCCACCTTCGAGACGCCGACGTCCGGATTCTCGAACTTGCTCACGGCCTGCGCGATCGCTCCGGTGGGCGCACGCAACTCTGCGTAGCCGGAGACGCCGTCGATCTTTACCTGGAAGAGGTGCCCGCCCGGCAGCGTCGCAGCCAGGAGCGCGTACTCGAGCACCGTCCTGTCGCTGAAGTCCGACTTCGAGCCGACCTCGACGTTGTGGGTGACGGCCGAGACGATCCCGGGCAGCTTGCGGTAGTCGAAGTGCTGCGCGACCTGCTCCTTGAACGCGCGCACGAAAGCCTGCTGGCGGGCGAGACGGACGAAGTCGGAGTCGGTGTGGCGGAAGCGGACGAACTCGAGCGCGTCGGCGCCGTTCAAGCGCTGGTACCCGGGCTGGAGGTTGATGTCGGCGAAGTTGGTGGCGGCCGTCCCGACGTTGCGGTTGTAGTAGCGGCGGTCGACGTCGAGCCAGACGCCGCCCACGCGGTCCACGATCTGCTTGAAGCCGTGGAAGTTGACGGCGATCAGGTAGTTGATCGGGATGCCGGTCAGCTTCCGCACCGTCTCGAGGGTTCCCTTGGAGCCGCAACGCGAGTAGGCGGAGTTGATGCGGTCGTTGACCGGCGAAACGCCCGGGCAGTAGACCGGCACGATCAGGTCGCGCGGGAACGAGAGCATCGAGATCGACTTCGTCGCCGGGTCGGCCCGGATCAGCATCAGCGTGTCCGAGCGGGAGCCGGTGGGGTCGTCGCCGACCCGGAAGTCGTAGCCGACGACGAGCGCGACCGCGGCCTGCCCCGGCAGGGTGACGTCGAGCTGCTTCTGCGCCGTCTTGACGTCGGTCGAGTGCGCGCGCACGGCCTCGACGGACTGGTGGAACCAGAGGTAGATGCCGCCTGCAGCCGCGAGCCCGAGCGAGAGGATCACGAGCAGCGTCGCGAGCAGGATGCGGCCGAGCAGGCCGAGGCCCGAGCGCTCGGGCGGCGGCGGCTGCCGGTAGCGCGTGATCGTGCTGATCGGGCCGGGCGGGAAGACGGCATGGCCGTTGCCGTTGCCCTCCGCCGAGCGACCGACGCCTCTTTTCAGCGTGGTCCTCATCGGGCCGCTTTCACCAAACCGGACGTCCTCCCTGCGACCCGTTTGAGTTCGGGCGGCGCGGGGCGTCTTTGCGAGATGACCTCATAGAAGCGAAACGGCGCCCGAGAAGACCAGGCGCGCGGGCCAGGATACCCGACCCGACGGTGGACGATCAGGAGCGGATGCGGGCCGCGAGGGTCTTCGCGATCCGGGTCTCGAACGCCGTCAGCTGATCCTCGGCGGTCGAGGGCCCGGTCACGTTGATGTAGATCTCGGTGCGGCCCTTGCGCAGGAAGACGAAGTCGCTGAGCACGGTGCACGGTCTGCTTGCCGACCTTGTAGCCGATCGGCGCGCGGTAGCTCACGCTCACGTCGGCGAAGTCACCGAGCTCTCGCGCCTTCACCGGCAGCAGGATCGGCGTTGCCCGCCCACCGACTTCAGCAACGAGTACTTGATGCACTTCGGCAGCGCCGGCTTCAGCAGCGCGTTCATGTGCTGCTCGGCCTGCTTCGCGGTCTTCCAGACCTCGACGTCGGAGACGACCTGGATGCCGCCGTTGCCGTTGTCGAACACCGACTCGGCGTGGCCGGTGATCGTCAGCTTCGAGTAGTTGGGCCGAAGCGACGGGCACACCGGCGCCTTGAGCGAGCTCGGCGTCGCCGTGGAGTGGTTCGCCCATGCCGTCCCGAGGTCGCTCTGCCTGAGCAGCGCCGCCTTGGCGCGCGCCTGGTCGGCCGCCTTGTAGGCGACCTTCGGATCGAGTGGATCGGCGAGCGCCGTGCCCGCCAACACCGTGCCCGCGAGCACGAGCGCGGCGAGTGCCACGAGCAGCAACCGTCTCATTCCGGCCGGGCCCCCCGCCTGAGGAGCATCCTGACCATGTCCGCCTCGAACGGAACGAGCTGCGGGCTGTAGCGAGCGGATGCGTCGACGCGCAACGAGTACTCCAGGCGGCCATTGCCGAAGAACACGAAGTCGCTCAGCACCTTAGCTGTCCGCCCTTTCACTCGTACCGTGATCGTGGCCCGGTAGGCGGCGGTGACGCTGCCGAGCTTCGGGAAGTCGAGTGGCTCCACCGTCACCGCCGTGATGCTCGGGTCCCGCTCGAGCTGGTATGCGAGGCAGCCGGGCAGGGCAGGCTGGATCGTGCGCGCGAAGTCGGTGCGCACCGCGTCCACGCTCTCGAGAACCTGCGTCTCGAGCGAGACCTGCACGCCTGCCCGAGGGTTCTGGAACCTCGCATTCGCATGACCGGTGACGACCAGATCGGACGCCTTCGGGTCGAAGCCGGGGCACGAGGGCCCGGCCGGCTTCGTCGATCGGGTCATTCCTCCGCGCCAGCCGAGACCGAAGTCGCCGGACTTCAGCAACGTCTGCATCGCCCAGGTCTGATCGCCGGCGTCGATCCTCAAAGTGGGGCTGTCGGCCATTGCGGCCGGGACGAGAAGCAGCGCCAGCAGCACGGAGGCTACGAGAGATTTGATCGCAACCACCGTTCGACTTGTAGCACGGATTCTCCCTTTCGACTCGCATAATCCTCGAGCTGATCGCGCCCGATTCGCCCTACGGCGAAGTAGCGTGCTTCGGGATGCGCGAGGTAGATCCCGCTCACTGCTGCGGCGGGCGTCATCGCGAAGCTCTCGGTCAGGTCGAGCCCCGCCTCGGAAGCCCGGAGCAGCTCGAACAGCTTCGTCTTCTCGCTGTGGTCGGGGCAGGCCGGGTAGCCAAACGCCGGCCGGATTCCCCGAAAGCGCTCGCGGAGGAGCTGCTCGCGCTCGAGCCGCTCGTCGGGCGCATACCACTCCCGGCGCGCCCGCTGGTGGAGCCATTCGGCGAAGGCCTCCGCGAGCCGGTCGGCGAGAGCCTTGGCGATGATCGCGCGGTAGTCGTCGTGCTCGACTGCGAACTCCGCGGCGAGCTCGTCGGCACCGTGAATGGACACCGCGAAGGCTCCCGCGTGATCGCCTTCGGCCGCGAAGTAATCGGCCAGGCTCCGGTTCGGCCGGCCGTCGACCTGCGCCGCCTGCTGGCGCAGGAAGCAGAAGCGCGTGCCGTCGACGATCACGTCGTCTCCCTCGGCGTGCGCGGGCCAGAAGCCGTACACGCCGCGGGGCTGTAGCGACCCGTCTCGGAGGACTTGCTCGAGCACGGCCTGCGCGTCCTCGTAGAGCTCCCTGGCCGCGGGGTGCTCGAGGATCTTCGGAAACTTGCCCTTGAGGTCCCAGGCGTGGAAGAAGAACTGCCAGTCGATGAACGGCACCAGCTCGCCGGGCTCGGGCTCGATCGAACGGGTGCCGGAGAACGGCGGCACCTGGAGCTCGTCGAAGGCGACCAGCAGGCGATTGTCGCGCGCCTCCTGAAGCGAGAGCAGCGGGCGCTTCTGCTTCTCCGCGTGCTGCTCGCGGAGGCGCTGCTGCAACTCGCGGTTCTCGCCGTCCAGCGCCACGCGCCGTGCCGGCTCGAGCAGCGCCGAGACGACGTCGGTGACCCGGCTCGCGTCCAGCACGTGCACCGTCTCGTGCGAGTAGGCCGGCGCTATCCGCACCGCCGTGTGCTGCCGCGAGGTCGTCGCGCCGCCGATCAGCAGCGGCAGCTCGAGCCCGCGCCGCTCCATCTCCTCCGCGACGTCGACCATCTGGTCGAGTGAGGGCGTGATCAGGCCCGAGAGGCCGACAACGTGGGCGCCTTCGGCGACCGCGGTGTCGAGGATCTTCTCGGCCGGCACCATCACACCGAGGTCGATCACCTCGTAGTTGTTGCAGCCGAGCACGACCCCGACGATGCTCTTTCCGATGTCGTGCACATCTCCTTTGACGGTCGCCAGCACGATTTTTCCCTGCGCGCTGCCGCCCGAGCGCTCCTCTTCCATGAACGGCTCGAGATACGCAACGGCGCGCTTCATCGCCCGCGCCGACTTCACCACCTGCGGCAGGAACATCTTTCCCGAGCCGAACAGGTCGCCCACGATCCGCATGCCGTCCATCAGCGGGCCCTCGATCACGTCGAGCGGTCGGGGACGTGCCAGCCGCGCCTCCTCGGTGTCTTCCTCGATGAAGTCGACGATCCCGCGGACGAGCGCGTGGGCCAGCCGTTCCTCGACGGGCGCCTCGCGCCAGGAGAGGTCGCGCTCGCGGCGCGTGCCCTCCCCCTTGACACGCAGCGCCAGTTCGACGAGGCGCTCGGTCGCGTCGGGGCGGCGCGCGAAGATCACGTCCTCGATCCGCTCGAGCGTCTCGGGCTCGACGTCCTCGTAGACGGCGAGCTGGCCCGCGTTGACGATCCCCATGTCGAGGCCGGCGCGGATCGCGTGGTAGAGGAACACCGCGTGCATCGCCTCGCGCAGGAGGTCGTTGCCGCGAAACGAGAAGCTGAGGTTGGAGATGCCGCCACTCGTCCGCGCACCCGGGCAGCGCTCCTTGATCAGCGGCAAGGCCGCAAGGAAGTCGCGGGCGTACGGATCGTGCTCCTCCATCCCGGTCGCCACCGCGAGCACGTTCGGATCGAAGATCAGGTCCTCGGGCGGGAAGCCGACCGTACGGGTGAGCAGGTCGTACGCGCGCCCGCAGATCGCGACCCGCCGGTCGACGTCGGTCGCCTGTCCCTCCTCGTCGAAGGCCATACAGACGACGCCCGCGCCGTAGTCGCGGATGCGCCGCGCCTGCTCGAGGAAGACCTCCTCACCTTCCTTGAGGCTGATCGAGTTGACGATCCCCTTGCCCTGGATGCACTGGAGCCCGGCCTCGAGCACGGCGAAGCGCGAGCTGTCGACCATGATCGGGAGCCGCGCCACCTCGGGCTCGGTGGCGACCACGTTCAGGAACGTCCGGATCGCCTGCTCGCTCTCGAGCAGGTCGGCGTCCATGTTCACGTCGAGGATGTTCGCGCCGCCGCGCACCTGCTCCAGCGCGATCTCGACCGCGCCGGCGAAGTCGTCGCCCTCGATCCGGCTGCGAAAGCGCGACGAGCCGGTCACGTTCGTGCGCTCGCCGATCAGGACGAACCCGGTGTCGGGACCGATCTCGAACGGCTCGAGCCCGCTCCAGCTCGGGCGCCGTTCCGCAAGTGGCAAGTTGCCACTTGCGCCCTGACGGGGTGGAAGCCCGCGCACGGCGGCGGCGATTGCGCGCGTGTGCTCCGGGGTCGAGCCGCAGCAGCTGCCGGCGATGTTCAGCAGCCCGGCCTGCGCGAACTCGCCGAGAAGAGCGCTCGTCAGCTCGGGCGTCTCGTCGTAGCCGCCGAACGCGTTCGGCAGGCCCGCATTGGGGTGCGCGGCGACGAGGCACCGCGCGACGTGAGCGAGCTCGGCGACGTACGGCCGCATCTCCTTCGCGCCGAGCGAGCAGTTGATGCCCACGATCAGCGGCTCGGCGTGCTCGATGGAGAGCCAGAACGCCTCGATCGTCTGCCCCGAGAGCGTCCGCCCCGAGAGGTCGACGATCGTTGCCGAGATCCAGAGCGGCAAGCCCGGCGCGGTCTCCCGCGCGGCCGTGATCGCCGCCTTCGCGTTGAGCGTGTCGAAGACCGTCTCCAGCAGGAGCAGGTCGACGCCGCCCTCGACCAGACCGGCGAACTGCTCGGCGTAGGCGTCCTTCACCTCGTCGAAGCTGTGCGTGCGAAACGACGGATCGTCGACCTTCGGGCTGAGCGAGAGCGTGATATTGAGCGGCCCGACCGAGCCCGCAACGAACCGGTCGCCGGCCGCCTCGCGCGCGATCTGCGCGCCCGCCACGTTCAGCTCGTGAACCGCGTCCTCGAGTCCGTAGTCCGCCTGGCCGATCGAGGTCGCGGTGAAGGTGTTCGTCGTCGTGATGTCGGCGCCGGCCGAGAGATACCGCTCGTGAATCGAGCGCACGACGTCGGGCCTCGTCAGGTTGAGCACGTCAGGGTTGCCGGCCACGTCGACGTGGTGCGCGCGGAAGCGCTCGCCGCGATAGTCCTCGGGCTTCAGGCCGGCGCCGTGGATCATCGTCCCCCACGCGCCGTCGAGCACGAGGATCCGCTCGCGTGCAAGCCTTCTGATTTCCGCTGCCACGTCCCGCTTTGCCATTTGCATCCCCACACCTGAAGAGGGTCGCGGAGCGGACGCTCGCGCAGGCTCTTTAGGCGTTTGTTGACCCGGTCGCCAAGCTGCCTTCAAAGCTCTCCGGATCGAAAAAGGGTACCAGCAGTGTCTGGCGCCAAATCGCCACGGATCCCGGCCGATCGCTGCGGCTGAGCTAGCCCAGCCGTCTCGCGACGGTCCCCGCAAGCGCCCATTCGAACGCCGTCTGCGGCGGCACGAGCACCGAGGTCACGAGCAGGACGGTGTCAGCCTGAGCGCCGCCCTGAAGGATCACGTCGAGGTAGGCCTTCACGTGCTGTCCCTGCGTGAACACGTCCGCGACGATCCTGAAGGCTTTCCGGCGCGGCGCCGAGAGCGGCAGCGAGAGCGCACCGCTCGAGAGGACCGTCGTCTTCGTCTTCTTGTCGCTCGCTCCCTGCTCGAACGCCTGCGCGAGGCACTTCAGCATCGCCGGACGGACGACGCGGTTCCAGGAGGTCTGCGCCTGCGCCGCGGTCTTGAAGACGCTGGCGACCGAGAGCACGCGCGAGAGGCCGTCACCGCTCGCGAAGCCCGTCTCGACGCGCCCGACGGAGGTCAGGTCGGATTGGTCGGGATCGAAGCTCGGACAGGTCGTCCCGCCCCCACTGCCGCCCTCCGGGGACTCGACCTTCCAGCCCTTCGGCAGATCCGAGCGCTTGAGCACGATCGCCTTCGCCGCGGCCTTGCCCGCCGGCGTGTACGCGCGGCGCGGCGACGAGGCGCCTGCGGGCAGGGTGATCAGCGTGGCCGCGAGGAACGTGGCGAGGAGAGCGCCGGCGCCTGCGATCGCGCGCCCGCCCGGCATCAGTCGCGGCCGGCGACTGCGAGCTGGTTCTCGGCGTGGCGTATCCGCTGCTCGATCTGCCAGCGGTCGGCGGTCGACTCGCCGCGGTCGATCGCCTCGAGCTCGGCCCGGGCCGCCTCGAGCTGCTCCCGGGCGCGGACGTCGTCGATCTCGCCCGCCCCGACGGCGTCGTCGACGAGCGCGATCGCGCGGTCGTGCATCACCTGGAAGAACCCCGGGCCGGTGGCGAACTCGAGTACGTCGGCGTCAGCGCCCGGATGAATGCGCGTCGAGCCCGCCTTCAGCGTGGCGATCAGCGGCGCGTGCCGGGCGAGCACGCCGATCTCGCCGATCTGCCCGGGCACGATCATCATCTCGGCCTCGCCCTCGAACGCGGCGCCGTCGGGCGTCACGAGCGAGACCTCGAACTTCTTACCGGTGCCGGGCATGCCGAGCCCTACGCCGCCACGAGCTGCTTGCCGCGTTCGACCGCGCCCTCGATCGCGCCGACCATGTAGAAAGCCTGCTCGGGAAGATCGTCGTGCTTGCCTTCGATGATCTCCTGGAAGCCCCGGATCGTGTCCTCGAGCGAGACGCGCTCGCCCGGTGTGCCCGTGAAGACCTCGGCCACGAAGAACGGCTGCGAGAGGAAACGCTGCACCTTGCGCGCCCGCGAGACCGTGAGCCGGTCCTCGTCGGAGAGCTCCTCGATTCCGAGGATCGCGATGATGTCCTGGAGGTCCTTGTAGCGCTGGAGGATCTCCTGCACGCGGGTCGCCGTGTCGTAGTGCTCGTCCGAGACGATGCCCCTCCCGAGGGCCCGCGAGGTGGAATCCAGTGGGTCGACCGCCGGATAGATGCCCTGCTCGACGAGGGCGCGCGAGAGCACGGTGGTCGAGTCGAGGTGGGCGAACGTGTTCGCCGGCGCCGGGTCGGTGAGGTCGTCCGCCGGCACGTAGATCGCCTGCACCGAGGTGACCGAGCCCTTGTTCGTCGAGGTGATGCGCTCCTGGAGCTGCCCCATCTCGGTGGCCAGCGTCGGCTGATAGCCGACGGCGCTCGGCATCCGGCCGAGCAGCGCCGAAACCTCCGAGCCCGCCTGAACGAACCGGAAGATGTTGTCGATGAAGAGCAGCACGTCCTGGCCCTCGTCGCGGAAGTACTCCGCCATCGTCAGGCCCGAAAGGCCGACGCGCAGGCGTGCGCCCGGCGGCTCGTTCATCTGGCCGTAGCAGAGCGCGACCTTGTCGATCACCTCCGACTCCTCCATCTCGCGCAGGAGGTCGTTGCCCTCGCGCGTGCGCTCGCCAACCCCGGCGAAGACCGAGACGCCGCCGTGGTGCTGCGCGATGTTGTGGATGAGCTCCTGGATCAGCACGGTCTTGCCGACGCCCGCGCCGCCGAAGAGACCGATCTTGCCGCCGCG
Source organism: uncultured Actinomycetes bacterium (assembly GCA_963781435.1). GTDB lineage: Bacteria > Actinomycetota > Thermoleophilia > Gaiellales > Gaiellaceae > PALSA-600. Next base: position 109,722 of record CAWAGR010000025.1, read on the forward strand.
GACGTAGGGCGCGATGAGGTCGATGACCTTGATCCCGGTCTCGAAGATCTCAACGGTCGGCGAGAGGTCCTGGAAGTCCGGCGGGTCGCGGTGGATCGGCCAGCGCTCCATCGCCGGCGGGGGCTCCTTCTCGTCGATCGGCTCACCGAGGACGTTCCAGAGCCGGCCGAGCGTCCCGGGGCCAACCGGTACCGAGATCGGCGCGCCCGTGTCGACGACGTCGGTGCCGCGCGCGAGACCGTCGGTGGTGTCCATCGCGACGGCGCGCACCCGGTCGTCGCCGAGGTGCTGCTGGACTTCGGCCACGAGGTCGCCGCCCTCGGGGCGCGTGATGCGGAGCGCCGAGTAGATCTCCGGCAGCTTGTGCGGGAAGACGGCGTCGATCACGACGCCCTTGATCTCGATCAGCTTGCCGACGTTCTCGTTCTTGCCGTTCGTGGCCATGAGTCTCCTGGGAAGTCGCCTGAAAAGTCGGATTGGGCGCGGGCGCGGCTCACACGAGCGGCCCGGCCAAAACGAGCGTCAGTCTATAGAAGGGCGCGCCCGGCCAGCCGCGGTGCCGCCTTGATCGCGAACACCGTTTGCGGCTCGAGCCGGATCAGCTCGGCATGCACGAACTGGCGCTGCTCGTGCAGGTCGCGGAAACCGAGCGCCGAGCTCGGGTGCTTCGGACCGGAGTCCGAGAAGAGGGTCATCCCCGCAGCCGCGGCCAGACCGGTGGCGACGACGAAGACGGCGGCCGTGCGCCGGACAAGCTGCTTGCGGACGCGTCGCGGAGAGGTGACCACGATCGGGCGTGTGAGCTCGACGAGCGGCGCCTCGCGCAGCAGATGTGTCAGTAACGCAGTATCGGCGGCAATCTCGCTGCAACGCGAACACGTGGCCAGGTGCCGCTCGAGTGCGGCGTTCTCGAGCTCGGAGGCCTCGCCGTCGAGCCGCAGCGAGATCGCCCGGACCCACCGCTCGCACGGCCTCGTTCTCCGCCAATGAAGACCCATGAAAAATGCGACGCCCGAGAGCCCAGTAAGTTAGCCGGTTAGCTAGCGCCAGTGGACTCCGGCGGGGAACCGGCAAGCGAGGTGCGCTTGAGCTCCTCCCCCGTCATCGGCCACCGCTCGACCGGGTGGTGGCACGCGGCTTCGTGGTCGCCTCGGAACGGCTGCAGGACAGGGATCACCGTGTCGCAGAGCCCGATTTCGCAGCGCGGGCAGCGTGGGTGGAAGACGCATGCGGCCGGCGGAGCGACGGGTGACGGGACGTCGCCGCCGAGAACGATTCGCTGGCGGCTCGTGCCTCCACTGCCGTTCGTCTCCGGCCTCGGCACTGCCGAGAGCAGAGCCGCGGTGTACGGATGCCGCGGATGCTCGTAGAGCAGTTCCGACTGACCCTGCTCGACCACACGGCCGACGTACATCACCGCGATCCGGTCGGAGACCTGCCGGATCACCGAGAGGTCGTGCGAGATGAAGACGTAGGTGAGGTCGAACTCGTCCTGGAGGCTCTTCAGCAGGTTCAGGATCTGCGCCTGCACCGAGACGTCGAGCGCCGAGACCGGCTCGTCGCAAACGATCAGCTTCGGCTGAAGCGCGAGAGCGCGCGCGATGCCGATCCGCTGCCGCTGGCCGCCCGAGAACTCGTGCGGGTAGCGGTTGTAGTGCTCCGGGCTCAGGCCCACGCGACCGAGCAGCTCGCGCACCCGGCTCTTCGCGTCCTTCTCGGTCTTGTGGATCGCGAACGGCTCACCGACGATCTGGCCGACGCTCTTGCGCGGGTTCAGCGACGAGTAGGGATCCTGGAAGATCATCTGCATCTGCCGACGCAGCGGTCGAAGCTGCTTCTGCGACAGACGGCTGATGTCCTGGCCTTCGAAGCGCACGGTGCCGGACGTCGGCTCGAGCAGGCGGACGATCAGGCGCGCTGTGGTCGACTTGCCGCATCCTGACTCGCCGACGATTCCGAGCGTCTCGCCCTGGTTCACGCTCAGCGAGACGTCCTCCACCGCGTGCACGAACCCCTTGCTACGCGCGAAGACGCCCTGCGTGACCGGGAAGTACTTGGTCAGGTGCTCGATCTCCACGAGCGGCACTTGGCCGGCGCGCTGCTCGCTCACACCGTGCTCTGACGATGCCGGCTCAGGGGTCGACGCCATCAGAGAACGCCGAGCTCGACGCCGGCCCGTTGGGCCCCGAGCTCGCGCTTGCGCTCGGCCGGCAGGTGACACGCATCCAGGTGTCCACCCGGCATCGGGACGAGTGGCGGCCTCTCGTTGTCGCACGGCGAGAAACGGTGCTTGCAGCGTGGATGGAACGCGCATCCCGGCGGCGGCGCGAGCATGGACGGCGGCGAGCCTTCGATCGCCACCAGAATCTCGAGCCGCCGGTCGACGGTCGGCATCGACTCGAGCAGCCCCCACGTATACGGATGCTGGGGTGCGTTGAAGATCTCGTGCGCCGTGCCGTACTCCACCGCTCGCCCGGCGTACATCACCAGCACATGTGACGCGGTCTCGGCAATGACGCCCAGATCGTGCGTGATCAGGACCACGCCGATGTCGAACTCCTTCTTCACGCGATCGATCAGCTCGATGATCTGCGCCTGCACCGTCACGTCGAGCGCCGTCGTGGGCTCGTCGGCGATCAGCACGTCCGGGTTGTGGACGAGCGCCATGGCGATCATCGCGCGCTGGCGCATGCCGCCCGAGAACTGGTGCGGGAAGTCGCGCGCGCGACCCTTCGCGTTCGGGATGCCGACCTGGCCCAGCAGCTCGACGGCCCGCGCGTTCGCCTGCGCGCGCGACACGCTCGAGTGAGCGTGGACGGCCTCGGCGATCTGGTCGCCGACGCGATACATCGGGTGCAGACAGGCGAACGGGTCCTGGAAGATCATCGAGATGTCGCGTCCTCGCACCTTGCGCAGATCCTCACCGCGCAGCTGGAGCAGGTCTCGGCCTTCGTACAGCACCTGACCGGAGATATCGGTGTACGCGTCGTTCAGCAGGCCCATGATCGCGAGGCTCGTGACGCTCTTGCCCGAGCCGGACTCTCCGACGACGCCGAGCGTTTCGCCGCGGCGCAGCGAGAAGGAGAGGTCGGATACGGCCTGTACGACGCCGTCGCGAGTGTTGAAGCGGACGTTGAGATCGCGTACGTCGAGCAGCGTGGTGTCGGCGGCGCCGACGCTCACGAGTACCTCACGCGTGGATCCAAGAAGGCGTACACGATGTCGACCACGAGGTTCATGATCGCAATTACGGTGGCGGTCAGGAGGACGACACCCAGCACCGTCGGCAAATCCTGCGTCTTCGCCGAGGTGAACGCGAGCCAGCCGAGCCCCTGGATGTTGAACACGGACTCCGTGATGATCGCGCCGCCGAGGAGGAGCGCCACGTCCATCCCGAACAGCGTCACGACGGGCGTCAGGCTCGCGCGCAGCGCGTGCTTGAAGATCACCTGGCGCTCCGACAGACCCTTTCGCCCGGGCCGTGCGGATGTAGTCCTCGCCGAGGGTGTCGAGCAGGCTGTTGCGCGTCATCCGCGCGTAGATCGCGATGAAGAGAAGCGACAGGACGGTCCAGGGCAGAATCAGGTGCGAGAACCACGAGCCGACGCCGTCCGCTAACGGGACATAGCCCGTGCCGCCCGTCCAGCCGAGCTTGCGCCAGAAGATGAAGAGCGCCATCAGGCCGAGCCAGAACACCGGCGCCGAGATGCCGAAGAGCGCAAACCCCATGGCCGCGCGATCGACCACCGATTGCCGCTTGATCGCGGAGAGCACTCCGATTCCCACCCCGAACGTGAGCCAGATTGTCGCGGCGCCGAAGATCAGCCAGAGCGTTCTCGGCGCCCGCTCGGTGATCTCATCCTTGACAGGCACGAAGCCGACGTAGGAGTAGCCGAGCCCGGGCCAGCCGTTCTCGTCTCCCGCGACGAAGTTCTTGACGAAGTAGCCGAACTCGACGTAGAACGGCCTGTCGAGGTGCATGTTGTGGCGGATGAGCGCCAGCGACTCCTCCGTCGGCGACCTGCCTGCGAACCGCAGCGCCGGGTCGCCCGCCGGCAGCTTGAAGAACACCAGGAACGTGATCAGGAGCACGACCCCGATGACGAGAAACGTCCATGCGAGGCGACGTGCGATGTAGATCAGCATGGTTCCGGTGTCAGAAGCGGTTCCGGGGCGCCCGTTGCGGGCGCCCCGGAGACCGTCGTGTCATTTCGTCCTTCGTTGACTCGACCTTAGTTGACCGCGAAGTGTGCGTACGCGGGTGTCGTTGCGTACTGATCGAACTGGTACTGCGTCATGTTCTTGCTCGTGATGCGGGTTACCGTCGACCAGAGGTACGGAACCCACGGCACGACCTGCGTCATCAGCGTCTTGTCGAGCGCCGCGTAGCACGCGATGTGCGCCGCGCCGACGAGGTTCGCGCACTTGTCGAGCTGGGCGCTGACGCTCGGGACGTTGTTGCAGTTTCCCTTCACCTTCAGGGTCTTGCACTGTGACTCCGTGATCCCGACGAGCGAGTAGTTCGTGTTGCCGGTCGGAATGATCGTCCGGCCGTCGAAGAGCGGGCTGAAGAAGGTGTACGGATCTGCGTAGTCCTTCCCCCAGCCGGGCCGCTCGGCGATCGGGATGTTCTTCGCCACGGTCTGGATCGTCGGGTATGCCCCTTCGACCGTCTGTGCCTTGAACGTGATGCCGATCTTCTTCGCGCTCTGCTGCATCACTACCAGCATCTTGGGATCCTGCAGCCGCGTGTCGACGATCAGGAGCACGTTCTTGCACTCCGGAGCGCCGCACGTGCCGTTCTTCGCGGTGTCGTACTTCGAACCCTTGAGAGCTGCCTTCGCCTTGGCGACGCTGCCCCTGTCGCCAGGGGTCTTGTACGGCGCGTACTCGGCCAGTGTGTTGCCGAGCAACGCGTCCGGGATGATGTGGTTTGCGACCTTGCCGATGAGGGGGCCGCCCCATGCCTGGACGAGCGCGTGCTTGTCCATGACCCAGTTCATCGCCCGACGAACGTGCACGTCGTCGAACGGCGGCTGGGTGAGGTTCATCGTCAGGTACCAGGTGCGGTCACCCGCGTTCTGATGGAAGTACGGGGAGAGGCTCTTGTCCTCGGAGTACTTCTTCAGGAACTGCGGCGGGATCGTCGTGTTAGCCGTGTCGTACTCGCCGGCCTCGATCTTGTTCAGGATGTCGTCCGCGTTCGCGTTGACCACGAAGTTGAACTTGTCCGGGAGGTTCTCCCGAGCTGTCTTCGTGTCGGTGCTCGCGTCGTAGTTCGGGTTGCGGACGAGGTTCATCCTGGTCTGACCGTCGAAACCGCTCGTCGGCTTGATCTTGTCGCACGCCGAGATGTCCACGTCCGCCGAGCCGTCGATCATGTACGGGCCTGTCGAGACGAGGTTCCGGCCGTACGCGCCGGGCTTGCCCTCGAAGCACTTGGCGACCTCGACCGGAATCGGTGCAGTCGCCGGCATGGCGAGCGCATAGAGGAAATCGCCTCGCGGCTGCGTCAGCTTGATCACGAGCGTCGAGGCGTCCGGCGTCGTGATGCCGGTGACGTTCTTCCCCTTGGCGGCGTTCGCCCAACCGACGATCGAGGAGTAGTAGAAGGCGTACTGGCCGCCGTTCTTCGGGTTCGCGAGCCGCTGGAGCGCGTACTTCACGTCCTGCGAGGTCACGGCCCTGTTGACCGGCGGAGCGAACTTGATGCTCTTGAGGTGGAACGTGTACGTCTTCCCACCGTTGGTCGGCTTGGGCACCGCCGTCGCGAGGTCGGCGATGATCGTGTTGCCCGCCGCACCCGGAACGTGGTTCGAGCCCATCAACGAGCGCGTGAGCAGGTTCATGTAGATGCCCCACGCGTCGCCGAGATACTCGCCCGTCGGATCGAAGTTGTTCGTGAATCCGAACGCGGCCTCCCAGCCGATCGTGGCGGTGCCGCCCGCGCTGACACTCTTCTTGGCCGGGCTCGACTTGGCCGCGAGACCCGCCGCGACGAGAATCGTCGCTCCAAGGGCCACGACCGATCCGGCCACGACCAACCTACGAAATGGTCTTTTCACGTTGTCTGTCTCCCTCCTTCCCCCACGTCACTCCGACGAGGGGGGGTTGCAGTTGACCGCATTCTTTGACGACAAGCTGAGGTCACCGGTTAGTTGGCTCATAGCTGGCTCAGCGGTCCGCCCGCACGTCGAGCGCGTCCCGGAGGCCATCGCCGAGCAGATTGAAGGCAAGCGTCGTGACGACGAGGAAGAGACCGGGGAAGAGCATCAGCCACCAGGCGTCTGCGTAGAGATGCGACGCCTGGTTGAGAAGCCCACCCCAGGAGGCCGTGTCAAACGGAACACCGAGGCCGAGGTAGGAGAGCGCCGCCTCGAAGAGAATGGCCTGCGGGATCAGCAGCGTGGTGAAGACGATGATGGGCCCGATCAGGTTGGGCAGGACCTCGCGGAAGATGATGCGGGTGTTGCCAGCTCCGAGCGACCGGCTCGCCTCGATGAACTCGCGCTCTCGTATCGAGAGCGTGTAGCCGCGCACGATCCGGGCGACATACGACCACGTGAAGAGCGCGATCACCGCCACCACGAGTCCTATCCCCGACTGGACGATGCCGTTCAGGCACCCGTCCTTGGACGAGCTGCACGCCGCGACGATGCCGATCGAGATCAGGAGCGACGGCAGCGCGAGCATCACGTCGCCGGCCCGCGAGAGAAGCGTGTCGCTCCAGCCCCGGAAGTAGCCGGCGAGCAGACCGACCACGAGGCCGATGAAGACGGCGATGCCGGTTGCGACGACGCCGACGATCAGCGAAGTGCGCGCGCCGTACATCGTCCTCACGAAGAGGTCACGGCCGGTCTCGTCGGCGCCGAACCAGAAGTCGTTGTTCGGCCCCCGCGGAATCCCGAACTCGTCCTGCATCGTGTCGGTATAGGCGTCCTGATTGCCGTGACCGGTTACCGCGGCGGCAATCGGGCCGCCGAAGATGGCAAGGAAGATCAGCAACACGATCACGACCGCCGCCGAAGAGCGCCACCTTGTCGTCGCGCATGCGCGCCCAGAAGAGCTGGGACGGACTCCTGCTCACGACCTGCGTCTCGTCGCCGGAGCGAAGCAGCTCAGTCGCAGACGTCAGGTCTGTTGTGGTGGTCATCACACAGTCCCTCGCAAATTGCGGGTCAGGCCGGACACCGGTCGCAAGTATAAGACGTACTTTCGACCGAGCGGTTGGGCGCGAGCGCGCGTGAGCGTTATTGCGTGAGCGCGTCCGCGCCGGCGACCACCTCGAGGATCTCCTGGGTGATCTCCGCCTGGCGGGCACGGTTCATCGCCAGCGTGAGCGTGTCGATCAGCTCGCCGGCGGACTTCGAGGCATTCCGCATCGCCGTCATCCGCGCACCCTGCTCCGACGCGGCCGACTCGAGGAGCGCGCGGTAGAGCTCGGTCTCGACGTAGACCGGCAGCAGCCGCTCGAGGATCTGCCGCGGCTCCGGCTCGAAGAAGAAGTCGACCGGATGCGATGGCGGCGGGGCTGCACCCTCCTGCGTTCCCTCGAGCACCGCGGTCGGGATCGGCAGCACCTCGCTCACCGTGACGAGCTGCACCAGTGGTGAGACGAACGCGTTGTAGACGACCACCACGCGGTCGACCTCGCCGCTCACGTACGCCTCCGCGACGGCGTGCGCGATCGCCTGGGCGTCGGGGTACGACGGTCGGTCGCTGAACCCGGTCCAGCTCTCGCCGACCTGGAGGCGGCGGAAGCGCAGCGTCGACTGGGCCTTCTTGCCGGAGCTGTAGAAGCGCACCTCGCGGCCCGCCGCCACCTCCTCGCGCATGAGCGCGAACGCGCGACGCAGCACCTGCGCGTTGAACGCCCCTGCAAGGCCGCGGTCGCCGGTGATCGGCACGATCGCGACCGTGCTCACGATCTCGCGCTGCTCGAGCAACGGCAGCCGCACCGCGCCGGCTGCGTGCGCCGTGCCGGCCATCAGCTCGAGCATCCGGTCGGCGTAGGGCCGCATGCCCTCGATCCGCTGCTGGGCGCGACGCAGGCGCGCGGACGCGACGAGCTCCATCGCGCGCGTCAGCTTGCGCGTGTTCGAGATCGAGCGGACGCGTCGCTTGAGATCCTGGGTCGAGGCCATTTCGGCGTCCCGCTACGCGGCCTCGGTGACGTTGAACATGCCCTTGAACCGCTCGATCGCGGCGTTCAGCTTCTCGGCGGTCGCGTCGTCCAGGTCCGCCGTTTCACGGATCGTCCGCAGGATCTCGCCCTCCGAGCGCAGCTGCTCGCGCAGCTCGTCCTGGAAGTGCGACACCTGGTCGGTCGGGATGTCGTCGAGGTAGCCGTTGATGCCCGCGTAGAGCGCCGTCACCTGCTCCTCCATCGGCCAGGGCGCGTACTGCGGCTGGTTCAGCGTCGCCACCATCTTCTCGCCGCGGTTCAGCGCCTGCTGGGTGGCCTGGTCGAGCTCCGAGCCGAACTGCGCGAATGCCTCCAGCTCGCGGTACTGGGCAAGGTCGAGACGCAGGCGGCCCGCGACCTTCTTCATCGCCTTGGTCTGCGCCGACGAGCCGACGCGCGAGACCGAGATCCCGACGTTGACGGCCGGCCGTACGCCCGAGAAGAAGAGGTCGGACTGGAGAAAGATCTGGCCGTCGGTGATCGAGATCACGTTGGTCGGGATGTAGGCGGAAACGTCACCCGCCTGCGTCTCGATGATCGGCAGCGCGGTCAGCGAGCCGGCGCCGAGCTCGTCGTTCAGCTTGCAGGCGCGCTCGAGCAGCCGCGAGTGCAGGTAGAAGACGTCGCCCGGGAAGGCCTCACGACCGGGAGGGCGTCGCAGGAGCAGCGACAGCTGCCTGTAGGCATCCGCCTGCTTGGTCAGGTCGTCGTAGATGACGAGCGCGTGCTCGCCCTTGTAGAGGAAGTACTCGCCCATCGCGGCGCCGGCGAACGGCGCCATCCACTTGATCGGAGCGGCCTCGTGGGCCGGCGCGGTCACGATCGTCGTGTAGGCCATCGCACCCGCCTCGCGCAGTCGCTGGTACACCTGCGCGACGGTCGACGCTTTCTGGCCGACCGCGACGTAGACGCACTTCACGTCCTGGTCGTGCTGGTTCAGGATCGTGTCGACTGCGATCGCCGTCTTCCCCGTCGAGCGATCACCGATGATCAGCTCGCGCTGGCCGCGGCCGACGTTCGTCATCGAGTCGATCGCCTTGATCCCGGTCTGCAACGGTTCCTTCACGGGCTGGCGCTGGACGACGCCCGGCGCCTTGAACTCGAGCGGCCTTCGTTCGGACGTCTGAATCGGCCCCTGGCCGTCGAGCGGGTTGCCGAGCGGGTCGACGACCCTGCCGAGCATCGCCTCGCCGACGGGCACCGACGCGACCTGTCCGGTGCGCCGCACGGGGTCACCTTCCTTGATCTTGTCCCACGGGCCGAAGAGCGCGACGCCGACGTTGTCCTCTTCGAGGTTGAAGGCGAGGCCGACGACGCCGTGGTCGAGCTCGAGCATCTCGAGCGCGATGCAGTTCTCGAGCCCGTGCACGCGCGCGATCCCGTCACCGAGCTGTAGCACGCTGCCGACCTCGGCGAGGTTCGTCTGGACGTCGAACTCCTCGATCCGCTGGCGCAGGATGGAGGTGATCTCTTCTGGGCGCAGCTTCACTGACGGGCTCCTTTGTGATTCGTCGCGGGGAAAAGGTCTGCTGTCATCATCTGGCGGCCGCAAGCTCGGTGCGAAGGCGTTCGAGCCGGCCGCGCACGCTCGCGTCCAGCCTCATCGAGCCGGCCTGGAGGACGAGCCCGCCGATCAGGCTCGGATCGATGCTCCGCGTCGCCTGCACCTTGCGCCCGGAGGCCTGCTCGATCCGGTCGACGATGCTCCCGAACTCCTCGTCGGAGAGTCCGTGCGCGGTCGTCAGCTCCACGTCGAGCACACCTTCTCGCGCGGCGACGAGCGCCTCGAACTCGGCGGCGATCTCGCGCAGCTCGGCGGCGCGGCCCTTCTCGACGAGCAGGCGCACGAAGTTGCGGACGAGCTCGTCGGCATCGCCGAGCACGCGCTCGAGCACGTCCGCCTTCACCCGCGAGTCCGTCTCCGGGTTCGTCAGCAGAGCGTCGAGCTCGGGCACGTCGTCCAGCATGCCGGCGACCTCGCCGAGCTCCTCGCGGACGGCGTCGAGCCGGCCTCGCTCCTCCGCAGCCTCGAACAGGGCGCGGGCGTAGATGCGGTGCGCGGCGGCTATGAGCTGCTCGCCTCCAGTTGCGAGAAGTCGATCTCGGAGAGGGCCTCGTCGATCAGGCGCTGCTGGTCGTCGCTCGTCAGCGACTTGCGCGTGATCTTCTCGGCCGCGATCAGCGAGAGGCTCGCGACCTCGCGGCGGATCTCGCCGAGTGCCTGCTGGGTCGCCTGCTCGATCTGGCGCTTGGTCTCCTCGAGCCGACGCTGCCGGTCGTCCTCGGTCTCCTGGCGCATGCGCTCGCGCTGGGCGTCGGCGATCTTGCGCGCCTCGCCGAGGATCTCCTCGGCCTCGCTCTTTGCCTGCCCGATCAGCCTGCGGTGCTCCTCGAGCAGGCTGCGCGCCTCTTCGCGGGCACGGTCCGCCTCCTCGATCGACGCACGAATGCGGTCGCGGCGGTCGTCGATCACCTTCTGGACCGGGCCGAACGCGTAGCGCTTGAGCACGAAGAGCGTGATCCCGAACGCGACGAGCGTCCAGACCATCAGGCCGGGGACGACCTGGATGAGTGCGTTGGTCGCGAGCAGCACTAGCCAATCCTCCTAAGCAGTGACTCAGACAAGGACGTAGCCGAGAAGTCCGCCGACGAAGCCGTAGAACACGACGGCCTCGGTGAGCGCGAACCCGAGCCACATCAGGCCCTGGAGCTCACCGCGCAGCTCGGGCTGCCGGGCAACGGACTGGATCATGGAGCCGAAGATGTTGCCGATGCCGGCGCCGGCCCCCGCCGCGCCCAGGCCGATGCCCAGGGCGAGCGCGATCGCCTTGCCGGCGCTGATCACGGGCGCCTCCGGGGCCGCCTCGGCGGCTACGAGAAGAAAACTGTGAAGCATGCGGAGTTTCTCCTTAGTGTTCGGGCTCGATCGCCGAGCCGATGTAGATGGCGGACAAGGCGGCGAAGATAAACGCCTGGATCGAGACGACGATGACGACCTCGAAGACATAGAAGACTGCAGCGATGCCGACGAGTGGGACTGCGATGAGCGACTCGAAGATGAAGATCAGGCCGATGAAGGTGAGGATCAGGATGTGGCCCGCGAGCATGTTCGCGTAGAGCCTGACCGAGAGGCTGATCAGGCGCATGAACTGCGAGAGCACCTCGATCACGATGATCATCGGCAGGATCGCCTTCGGCACCTCCGGGATCCACGACCTGACGTAGCGTGATCGGCCCGTTCCAGCGGATGCCCTCGATGTGCGGTGAACATCCAGGTCATGAACGCGAGCGCCAAGCACACCGAGAGCGACGACGTGGCCGCGTAGATCCCCCACACCGGAATCCCGTGGTAGGTCTCGCCGGTGAGCGGCAGCGGCAGGAAGCCGATCATGTTGATCGTCCAGATGAAGAGCATCAGGGTGGCCACGTACGGGAACCAGAGCCCGATCCCCTTGCTCGGCAGCCCCATCTCGGCGACCTGCGTCTGCGCGATGTCGTAGAGCATCTCGCCGACGGTCTGACGCCGGCCAGGGCTCGTCCCGACGCGCCAGCGCATCAGGCAGAATGCCCATCAGGCAGGTGAGACGCGCGCCGATGAGCAAGTACACGACGGCCTTGTTGATCGACATGTCGAGCGGCCCGAGGTGCAGCGACACCCACGGCTCGAGCTGGAACTCTTCGGAGGGGTCGAAGTCACCCTTCGCAAGTGCAGGCGTGGGCACCACGAGCACCAGGCCGGTCAGAGCGACCACGAGCCGGTTCAACCTCACGTCCCACCCTCCTCTCCGAAATACGCGAGCAACGACAGGCCGAACTCGACCGAGAACGCGATCGCGTACAGGATCGCGGCCGGAAACCCGAGCTCGGAGTCCGAGACGGTGATGAGGATCAGGATCCCCACCAGGCCCGCTGCCCGGAACATCCGGCCCACCGCCACGACACCGGCGCTCGCGAGACTATCCATCCCGAGCGGCAGGTGCTCCAGAAAGAATCCGATCGCCAGGAAGACGATCCACAGAGCGGCCGCGATCGCCCACGAGGCGATCGGCCAGCCGGCGATCAGGAACACCGGCAGCGCGAGCGCGACGACCGCCGTGCCGCCGACGGCTGGAATCAGCCTGCTCGGGATCGGACGCGGCGTGGCGAACATCGCGGACGACCTCACGAGAGCGCCCCGTGGTAGCGGCCGTAGACGCCGGCGATCCCGGCCGGGACGCCGAGGACGACGCCGACGATCAGTCCTGCTTTCAGCGACCCGGCGAGCCACCCGACGAGCGCGCCCGCGCCGATCACGACGAGGGTCAGCACGATCAGCAGGGCGCCTGCCTCAGCAGGGGGAAACGCACGGGGCGCGGCCGGCTCCATCGGCGCGGAGCATAGCGGAGCGAGTGCCGACGTGACCGGGACTATGTAACAGCGGAAGCCGCTTGATTGCGAGCAAATACGGCGACTTTGTCGCAAGTCGGGCGAGCGCGCGTCGCGGCGGGCTGACTAGGCGATCTTCCGGTGCTCGGCCCGCGCGAGCTCCTCACGCCGGCGGATGAACGGGTTCGCGAGCTTGATGATCTCGAGCAGGTAGACGATGTAGACCGAGGCCGCGATTGCGAGCACGGCGACGCCAACGTCGATCCCGAGATTCAGGAGATCCCAGTCGCCGTGCGCGTGCGGGTGGACGAAGCGGGTCGCGAGGGCGGCGAGCGCGAGCGTCAGGCACCAGGCGTACAGGTAGACGACCGCTCGACGCTGCGAGAAGCCGACCTGCTCGAAGCGGTGGTGGAGGTGCTGGCGGTCGGCGACGTACACCGGCTGGCTGTGCCTGATCCGACGCGCGACGACGAAGGAGGTGTCGAGGAGCGGCACGGCGAGCACGAGCAGCGGCAGGACGAGGGTCGCGAGAGCGGCAGTCTTGAGCATCCCCTGCACCGACACGGCCGCGAGCGTGAAGCCGAGGAGCAGCGCGCCGGAGTCGCCCATGAAGATTCGCGCCGGATAGAAGTTGTGCCGCAGGAAGCCAAGGCAGGCGCCGAAGACGATCGCGGTCAGGATTGCCGCGTCCGGACGGCCGAGCGACAGGTCGATCAGGCAGAACGAGAGCGCCGAGATCGCGCAGACACCCGCGGCGAGCCCGTCGAGCCCGTCGAGGAAGTTGACCATGTTCATCACGGCCACGATCGCGATCACCGTCACCGGGATCCCGATCCAGGCCGGCACTTCGTGCACGCCGACGATCGGAAAGGTGAAGCGGTGGATCCAGACGCCGAACATGCACGGGATCGAGGCCGCGAGCACCTGGCCCGAGAGCTTCTCCCACCAGCGCAGGCCGCGGAAGTCGTCGATCGCGCCGACCGTCGTGGCGACCGCGGCCCCGAGCAGGATTCCGCGCATCTCGCCGCCGAGCGGCAGGAACGCGAGCGACGGCACGAAGATCCCCAGGAAAAGCGCGATTCCGCCGAGCCGCGGCACGTTGCCGGCGCTCGGCCGCCGTCCGCCTTCGGAGCGGTCGACGACGCCGAGCAACCGCGCCATGCCGCCGACCGCGGGCGTGAGCAGCACGACCACGACGAGCGCGACGATCGCGCCCCAGACGACCTCGAGGTTGCCGGTGAGCTCGCTCCAGACCACTGTCGTTCCAGTCACGGGCGCTTACTTCGTCCCGTACAGGCGATCTCCCGCATCGCCGAGGCCGGGGACGATGTAGCCCTTCTCGTTCAGGTGCGAGTCGATCGACGCGACGACGATCCGGACGTCGGGGTGGTCGCGCTCGACCAGCGCGATGCCCTCGGGCGCCGCGATCAGCGCGATCACGGTGATATGGCGGGCGCCGGCGTTCTGGAGCGTCGTCACGGCGGCGGCGGTCGAGTTGCCGGTCGCGAGCATCGGGTCGAGCAGCAGCACGTCGCGGTCGGCCACGTCGGTCGGCAGCTTCACGTAGTACTCGACCGGCTCGAGCGTCTCCTCGTTGCGGTAGAGGCCGATGAAGCCGACGCGGGCGACCGGGATCAGCGAGAGGACGCCGTCGAGCATGCCGACGCCGGCGCGCAGGATCGGGCAGACGGCGATCTTCTTGCCGGGAATGCGCTGGGCGCGCGTCCACTCGAGCGGCGTCTCGACGTCCACGTCCTCCAGGCCCAGATCCTTCGTCGCCTCGTAGGTCAGGAGCAGCGTCAGCTCGTTGACGAGGCGGCGGAACATCTCGGTGCTCGTGTGCACGTCCCGCAGCAGCCCGAGCTTGTGCCGGACGAGTGGGTGTCTGACCTCCGTTACGCTCATCCGGCGGGGCTTCGCGACGCCCTCACGAGACGTACGTCGTGTAGCCGCGGAAGCCCGGGTAGAGCGGGCGGCGGTCGCAGAGGGCGCCGGCGCGCGCTGCGAGGGCGGGGACGGCGGCGTCGTCGGCGAGCGCGTCGACGATGATCGACGCCACCTCGCGGAAGTCGTCGTCGTCGAAGCCGCGCATCGTCGCCGCCGGCGTGCCGATGCGGACGCCTGAGGCGACCATCGGCGGCCGCTCGTCGAACGGCACCGTGTTCCGGTTCACCGTCAGCCGGCACTCCTCGAGCCGCTCCTGAGCCGCGAGCCCTGTCCACTCGGTCGCCCGCAGGTCGAGCTGAACGAGGTGCGTGTCGGTGCCGCCGGTGAGCACGTCGAAGCCGCCGCCAACGAGGCCGGCCGCGAGCGCGTCGGCATTCGTCCGCACCTGCTGCTGGTAATCCCTGAAGGCATCCGTCGCCGCGATCCGGAAGCACGTCGCCTTCGCCGCGATCGTGTGCTCGAGCGGGCCGCCCTGCATTCCGGGGAAGAGCGCACGGTCGAGCGCCTGGGCGTGCTCCTCGCCGCAGAGGACGAAGCCGGCACGCGGGCCCGCGAGCGTCTTGTGTGTGGTCGACGTGACGAAGTGCGAGTGCGGGACGGGGTTCGGGTGCAGCCCTGCGGCGACGAGCCCGGCGAAATGCGCCATGTCGGTCATCAGCATGGCCCCCACCTCGTCGGCGATCTCGCGGAAGCGTTCGGCTTCGACGGTGCGCGGGTAGGCGGAGCCGCCGCACACGATCAGCTTCGGCCGCACCTCCTTCGCCTGCGCGAGCACCTCGTCGTAGTCGACGGTCATCGTCTCGCGCGAGACGCCGTAGTGGTGGAACTCGTAGAGCTTTCCGGAGAAATTGACCTTCAGCCCGTGCGTGAGGTGCCCGCCGTGGTCGAGCGAGAGGCCGAGGACGCGATCGCCCGGCGAGAGGACGGCGAAGTAGACGGCCATGTTCGCCTGCGCGCCCGCGTGCGGCTGCACGTTCGCGTGACTCTGCGCGAAACAGCGACTTGGCGCGCTCGCGCGCCAGCTCCTCGATCTCGTCGACGACCTCGCAGCCGCCGTAGTAGCGCTTGCCGGGGTAGCCCTCGGCGTACTTGTTCGTTGGAGTAGAGCCAATGGCTTCGAGCACCGACGGCCAGGTGAAGTTCTCGCTCGCGATCAGCTCGATCTGCCCGCGTTGCCGCTCGAGCTCGCGGCCGAGCACGTCCGCGATCTCCGGGTCGATCTCGGCGAGCCCCGCAGTACGAAGGTGCTCGAAGGTCTCCTGCGCAATCGCCATCAGCTCTCTCCTTGCCGGGGGACTCGGCCCCATCGTAGTGTGCGCAGCACAACGTGAGCTTCTTCGAGCCTCCCCCAGACCCGCCGCGCGGCCGGAGCCGCGCCGGCAGCCGCCGTGGTTCGGCCCGCCCGAGAACGAGCTCGGGGTGGGCGTTCCGATCCGGCAGATCCGCCGTCGGGCGAGACGCCGCCGATCAGCCTGACGATGCGCGGCGGCGGCGGCGGCGGCGGCAGCAGCTACGAGCTCGGCTTCTGGGTGTTTCCGCTCCCGCCGGCGGGAATGCTGACGCTCGCGACCGAATGGCTCGCCCGCGGCATCGAGCTGACCAAGCAGGAGATCGACGCGACGCCGATCGGCGAAGCCGGGGCCCGGTCGGAGGCGCTCTGGGAGGACGACCGCCCGATCGGCAGCGGCCCGGGCCCGACTCCGGGCATCTCCTCCTTTCGGACCGGCACCGTTGTCCTGCAGCCGAAGCCGCCCGAGCCGCCGCCGTCAGACGGCGCGTGAGCCGGAGAGCGCATCCCGGACGCGCGCGATCGCCTCGGCCGACGGGGCGCTTCCCTCACGGAGCACGACCGGCTCGGCGCCGGTGAAGTCGATCACGGTGGACGGCTGCCCGGACAGGCGCCCGCCGTCGAGCTCGGCCGCGCAGGCCGCGCGAAGCCGCTCGGGCACCTCGTCGAGGCTCGCCGCCGGCGGCTCGCCGGGGTCGTTCGCGCTCGTCGCTGCGATCGCGCCCACCGCATCGAGCACACGCTGGGACGACGCCGGCAGCTTCGCGACGCGGACGCCGATCGTGTCGGGGCGCGACGCCGTTCAGCCAGCGGGTAGCGCCGCGCCGGGTTGCTCGAGCACGAGCGTGTAGGGCCCGGGCAGCAGCGCGCGCACGATCACGCCGGCGCGGCCGCGCAGCTCCGGCACGCACTCGAAGAGCGCCTCGACGCTCGCGGCGAGCAGCGCCGTCGGCTGCGTCCCCTCGCGGCCCTTCAGCTCGTAGAGGCCGCGCGTCGGCGCCTCGCCGTCGGCCGTGGCGCAGAGCCCGTAGACGCCGTCGGTCGGGAGCAGCACGGGCTCGCCGGCGCGGATCGCGTCGATCGCCTGCCTGTACCGCGTCGCTCACTGCCGCTCGCCACCGCGCCTCCACCACCCGCTCGCGGCCTGCCAGATCGCGCGTGATCGTAGCCCTCGGCGTACCCAGCGTCCTCGAGCAGCGCCGCGACCTCCGCTGCCCGCTGCTCGTGCACCTCGAGCACGATCCAGCCGCCCGGCGCCAGCACCGCGGTCGCCGCGGTCGCGAGCTCCCCGGTTTGCCCCTCGTCGACGGTCGCCGCGCGCGGCTCCCAGTCGCGAACCTCGGGCTGGAGGTCGGCGAGCTCGGAGGCGGCGACGTACGGCGGGTTCGAGACGACGAGGTCGAACGGCCCGTCGAGCCCCTCCAGGAGGTGCGTGCGAACGAGCTCGACGGGCAGCCCGAGGCGCTCGGCGTTCTCACGCGCGAGCTCGAGCGCCGGCGGCGAGACGTCCGTCGCGGTGACCCTCGCCGCCGGCCGCTCGTGGGCGATCGCGAGCGCGATCGCGCCGCAGCCCGTGCCGACGTCGACCACGCGCGGCGCCTCGGTCCCCGAGACGAGCGCGAGCGCGCGCTCGACCACGAGCTCGGTCTCCGGCCGCGGCACGAGCGCGCGCGCGTCGGTGCGAAGCGTGAGCCGCCGGAACCCCCACTCGCCGAGGACGTAGGCGAGCGGCTCGCGACGGCCGCGCCGCTCGACGAGCGCCCGTGCCGCGGCGCGCTCGGCCTCGGTCAGCGGGCGGTCGTGCTGGGTGTAGAGCTCGAGCCGCGAGAGGCCGAGCGCCTGCGCGAGCAGCAGCTCGGCATCGAGCCGGGGAGTCTCGACTCCCTTGCGCTCGAGGTACTCCGCCGCCGCGCGAAGCACCTCGCCGAGGGTCACGCGGCGTCCCTTACCCGTGCCCTCGAGGGCGCGACGCTGCTCGTCGGCGGTGAGTGCCTCGGTGAACGTGCGTGAGATCGCCTGCCAGTACGTCCTCGAGCCGGGCGCTGACGCCCACCCTGTGGTCGGTGACGCGGTCCTGCGGGAAGTTGTAGGTGCGGATCTTCTCGGCCCGCCCGCCGGAGCCGACCTGTGCTTTTCGTGTTGCTGCTTGTTCGGCCTGCTGGCGCTCCCGGTCCGCCTCGTAGAGGCGGGCACGCAGGACGCGCATCGCCTTGTCGCGGTTCTGGAGCTGGGATCGCTCGTCCTGCATCGCGACCGCGATCCCGGTCGGCAGGTGCGTGATCCGCACGGCCGAGTCGGTCGTGTTGACCGACTGCCCACCAGGCCCCGACGAGCGGTAGACGTCGATCTTCAGGTCCTTCTCTTCGAGCTCGACGTCGACCTCCTCGGCCTCCGGCATCACGGCGACGGTGCCGGTCGAGGTGTGGATGCGTCCCTGCGACTCGGTCTCGGGGACGCGCTGGACGCGGTGCGTTCCGCCCTCGTACTTGTAGATCGAGTAGGCACCGTCGCCCTTGACGGCGAAGAAGCCTCCCTTGATCCCGCCGGCGTCACTCGGACTCACCT
The DNA here is from genome assembly GCA_963781435.1 of uncultured Actinomycetes bacterium. GTDB lineage: Bacteria > Actinomycetota > Thermoleophilia > Gaiellales > Gaiellaceae > PALSA-600. Next base: position 128,072 of record CAWAGR010000025.1, read on the forward strand.
CGAGCTCCTCCCACTTGAAGCCGCAGCGCTCCGCGTAACGCTGGTACATCCGCGCGAGGTCGGAGGCCCAGAGCGCCGCCTCGTCGCCACCGACGCCCTGACGGATCTCGACGATCACGTCCTTGTCGTCGGCGGGGTCGCGCTCGGCGAGCGAGAGCTTCAGCTCCTCCTCGAGCCGCGCGACCTCGCCCTCGTAGTCGGCGACCATCTCGGCCAGCTCGGCATCGTTCCGAGCGGCCTCCAGGTCGGCGCGTACCTGGCGCCACGACTGCGCAAGCTTGTACGGACCTTCGAGCTCCTTCACGCGTCGGCCGACCTCCGCCGCTTCGCGGTGGTCGTCGTACACGGCGGGATCGGAGAGGCGTTCCCGCGCTTCGAGGTAGGAGCGCTCGAGCTCCTCGACGGTTGCATCCAGGGCGGACATGCCCTCAAGCCTAATGGGCATCCCAAATGAGTTGGCCCATGAGCTGGCCAGCGAGTTGGGCGACCGCCGGACCCGCGGACCCGGCGGTCGCCGCGCCCGATCAGCTCTCGTCGGCGGAGTCCAGGGACGCGAGCTCCTCATCCTCGAACTCTTCCTCCTCGAGCGGAGGAAGGTCGGGCAGCTCGAGCGTGATCTCGACGCCGGCCAGCGCCTTCGAGACCGGACAGGTCGCCTTCGCGCGCTCCGCGATCTCGCGGACAGACTCGTCGGGGATGCCCTCCGACTCGATCTGCGCGGTGAGCTTGATCCCGGTGATCCCGATGCCGACCTCGAACGCGACGTTCGCGGAGACGGTGATCACCTCGGGGTCCCAGCCCGCGCCGACGAGACCGTGCGCAAGCTGCATCGAGAAACACGATGCGTGGGCTGCGGCAAGCAACTCCTCCGGGCTCGTCTTGGGCTCCGTCTCGTCGTTCCGGGCGTCCCAGGTGATGTCGAGCTCGGGGATGAGACCACTCGTGGTCGAGATGATCTTGCCCTCGCCGTCTATCAGGCCGCCGATCCACTCGACCTCGGCCTTCCGTTCTGTTGCCATTACGCCATCACCTCCACTCGACGGTCTGCGGGGGTCAACGCGCCCTCGCGCATCAGTACTTCCTTGAGTGCGCGAATCGAGACCTCGAGCTGGTCGAGGCTCGGCTCACGCGTCGTCAATCTTTGCAGCCAGAGGCCCGGGGCGAGCAGGATCATCAGCACGCGGTTGTCGGCGTGCTTGCCGGCGAAGCGGATCACCTCGTACGCGATGCCGGCGATCAAGGGCAGGAAGGCGATCCGCGTCACGATCAGCCAGTACCAGGGCAGCCGCCCGAAGAGCGCGAACACGAAGACGCCGATCACCATCACCCAGAGCAGGAACGCCGTCCCGCAACGGGGATGGATCAGCGAGTAGCGCTGCGCCGTCTCGGGCGTGAGCTCCTCACCCGCCTCGTACGCGTTGATCGCCTTGTGCTCGGCGGCGTGGTACTGGAAGACACGTCGCAGCGACGGGATCAGGCTGAGCAGGAAGAGATACGTGACGAAGACCGTGACGCGGACGAGCCCCTCCACGATCACGAACCAGCTGTCGCTCTCGACCGGAAGCCGGTCGGTGAGAAGAGCCGGGCCGACCTTGAACAGCATCAGCGCGAACCCGATCGCGACCGCGAACGAGAAGAAGAGCGCCCAGCGGCCGATCTCGGCCGGCTCCCCGTCGCCCTCGGCCTCCTCCTGCGCGGCGTAGTTGGCCGAGACCGACAGCGCGCGAAAGCCGATCGCAAGCGACTCGCCGAGCGCGACGACACCGCGGACGACAGGCAGCCGCAGCGTCCAGTGGCGAGCCATCAGCGGGTCGATCGTGCGCCAGACGTGGGCGATCTCGCCGTCGGGCTTGCGCACCGCTACCGCCCAGTTGCGCGGTCCGCGCATCATGACGCCCTCGAGGACGGCCTGGCCGCCGATTGCCTGGGCCATCGCCTAGGAGTCGCCCGAGCCGGCCCCGCCGGCTGTGCCGGCAGCGTCAGGCCTTGCCGGCCTTCTCGAGCCGCCGCTGGAAGCGCTCGACACGGCCGCCCGTGTCGACGAGCTTCTGCTTGCCCGTGTAGAACGGGTGGCACTGAGCGCAGATCTCGACGTGCAGCTCGGCCTTGGTCGAGCGGGTCACGAACGAGTTCCCGCACGAGCAGTGCACCGTCGACGATGACGTACTCGGGATGGATGTCGGCCTTCACGGTCGGGCCAGGATACCAGCGGCCGTCGTCGCGGCGACATTCCCGCCGCTGACGACCACGACCGGCCGCTTCGCCTTCACCTTCCCGGTGAGAAGCGCGGCCGCCGCAACCGCACCGGCCGGCTCGCAGGCCAGTTTCGCGCGCTCGTAGAGGAACCGGAAGGCCTCCTCGATCTCCTGCTCGGAGACGAGCACGTGCTCCAGCTCGCGGCACAGCTCGAACGGGAGGCCGCCGATGACAGGCACGTTGAGGCCGTCGGCGATCGACCGTGGCTCGACCGGAACGGGCCGGCCTGCCTGGATCGCGGCATGGAGCGCACAGCTCTCCTCGGGCTCGACGGCGACGATGCGCATACCGTCGCCGATCGCGGCCGTGACGCCGCCGACGAGGCCGCCGCCGCCCACCGCGACGATCACCGCGTCGGCGTCAGGTGCGTCCTCCTGGATCTCGAGCCCGACCGTGCCGGCGCCTGCGAGCACCGCCGGATCCGTGTGCGGGTGCACGAGCGTGCGTCCTGTCTCGGCCATCAGCTGCGCGAGCCGCTCGAACGCCTCGGCCGGCCCGGTCGCCTCGAGGTCGACGGCGCCGCCGTAGCCGCGCGTGGCCGCGATCTTCAGCGGCGGAGGCGCCCTCCCACATCACGAGCAGCGCATCGACGCCCTCCTCGGCAGCGGCGTAGGCGACCGCCTGCGCGTGATTGCCGGCCGAGATCGCGATCACGCCGTGCCGCCTCTCCTCCGGGGTGAGCGTGCTGAGCTTGTTCAGCGCGCCGCGCGTCTTGAACGAACCCGTGCGCTGGAAGAGCTCGCACTTGAGACGGGCGCCGAGCGCGCGCGAGCTCAGCATCGGCGTGCGCGGGAGGCGGTCGCCGATCGTGGCGCGGGCGCGCAGGACATCGTCGCGGTCAACCACGCTGGCGCACCGCCTCGAAGAGGAGGATCGCGCCGGCGGTTGCGGCGTTCAGGCTGTCGGTGGTGCGGCCGCGGAGCGGGATCGCGACGGTGAGGTCGGCCGCGGCGCACCAGCGCTCGTCGAGGCCTTCGTCCTCGGCTCCGACGACGAGCGCGATCGGCGCTGTCATGTCCGCATGGGTGTACACGGTCTCCGCACCGACCACCGCCGCGACAAGGCGGACGCCGAGCGCCGTGCACGTCGTCCAGCGTCGCCTCGACGACGGGCAGCGTGAACACGGCTCCGGTCGAGGCACGGATCGCGTTCGGGTTCCAGACGTCCGCCTGCGCCTCGGCGACGACGAGCGCGTCGGCCCCGGCCGCCTCGGCCGAACGCGCCATCGCGCCGAGGTTGCCGGGCTTCTCGATCCCGACGCGCGACGAGGTAGAGCGTGCCGTCGCGCGGGAGCTCTCGGACGGGCGCCTCGACGACGGCGAGCACCCCCTCCGGCTCGGCGCGGTAGGCCATCTTCGCGAGCACGCGCTCGCTCACCTCCTCCCCGTCATTCCATTCGAGAAGCGAAGGCGCGAAGTAGGTCGCGACGACCCGAAGCCCCGCCGCCCGCGCGCGCCCGACCTCACGAGGCCCCTCGGCGACGAAGAGCCCACGCCGCCGCCGCTCGCGCCCGCTGCGCAAGCGGACGACCTCCTTTACGCGCGGGTTGTCGACGGACGTGATCACGCAAGTGTGTACTCCGGCCCCGAGCCGCCCTCGGGCGGGGTGAGGCGGCCGCCCTTGGCCGTGATCGCGCCGCACTGGACGCAGTTCGACGGCGCGAGCCTCACCTCGACGAGGTCGCCTTCGCCGCCGGGCCCGACCTCGTACACCTGAGCCGGGCACATCTGTGCCCACAGCGCGGCCAGCTCGTGCGGCGCCTGCGTCTGCACGCGGATGTGGTTCGGCTGGTCGTCTCGCGTGCGGTTGCCGGAGAGGAACACCGACGAGAGCTTGTCGAACGTGAGCCTGCCGTCGGGCGCGGGGTACTCGCCCGCCCGTGGCGTCGAGAAGATCTCGTGCAGCGCATCGCGCTCGGTCGGCCGGTTTCCGCGCGGGAAGCGCCCGCCCGAGACCGTCGCCGCGCCCGACCAGGCCACGCCGCGCCAGAGCCCGCCGGCGAACGCCGGGCGCATGTTCCGCACCCGGCGCAGATCGCGCCAGAGAAACGACGTACGCAGCGCCTCGTCGTAGGCTCCGAGCTCGCCGCCTGCCAGAGACGCCCATGCCGTTTCGGCCGCGAGCCGCCCTGACTCGATCGCGTAGTGGATCCCCTTGAGCGCCGGCACGTTGACGAGCCCGACACCGTCGCCGCACAGCAGCAGGCCCGGTGCGTGCAGGCGTCGCGGCAGGGCGACGAAGCCGCCCTCCGGAATCGTCTTCGCGCCCCACTCGACCCGCTCGCCGCCGTCGAGGATCGGCCGGATGCGCGGATGCGTCTTCAGCTCCTGGAGCAGGTCGTGGACGGAGAGCGCCGCGTCGCGGTAGTCGAGCCCGACGACCATGCCGATGCTCACCATCTCGTCGCCGAGCGGATAGACGAACGAGCCGCCGAACTCGCGGAACCGCGCGCCCGGCCGCAGCGGCCAACCGAGCGTGTGGATCACCTGCCGGAGCGGCCGCGGCACCTTCCACACCTCCTTCACGCCGAGCGCCCACGTCTGGGGGCTGGCGCCGGCAAGATCGAAGTGCTCGAGCGCCGCGCCCGTCAGGTGGCCCGCGCTCCCCTCGGCGAGGATCGTGACCCGCGCGCGCACATCCGATCCCGGCTCGAACCGGCCGAGCTTCTCGCCGTCGCGGCCACGTCCCTTGTCGCCGGTGCGGACGCCGACGACGACCCCGTCCTCGACGAGTAGCCGCACCGCCGCCGTCTCCGGCAGAACCATCGCGCCCAGCCTCTCGGCCCGCTCCGCAAGCGCGCGGCCCAGGCGCGACAGCGAGACGACGACGTTGCCCTTGTTGCGCATCGTCGGCGGCGCCGGGATCCGCACCGCGCGCTCGCGGGTCAGGAAGAGCACCGCTTCGCCCGGCACGTCTCCGTACGAAGGGAAGTCGTCGTCGCCGAGCAGCCGCCGCAACGGCCGCGGGTCGAGCACCGCCCCGGAGAGCAGGTGCGAGCCCGGCGCCTTCCCCTTCTCGAGCACCGCCACCGGCACCTCACCGAGCCGCGCGGCCGTCTCCTGATCTGCCGCCGCGAGCTGGCCGAGCCGGATCGCCGCAGCGAGCCCGGCCGGCCCTGCTCCGACGACCACGACGCCCACCTCGATCGGATCCGCGTCCGCCGGCGCCGCGATCGCCTCGCGCTCGCTCCACGGCGGGGGGAAGTCCGCGGGCTTCACGTGCTTCGTGCGCTCGCGCAGAAGCCGGGTCAGCTCCGGGACGATCTCGTGGAGGTCACCGACGACACCGAGGTCGGCGTACTCGAAGATCGGCGCGTGCGGATCCTTGTTGATCGCGACGATCGTCCCCGAGCCCTGCATCCCGACCTTGTGCTGGATCGCGCCGGAGATGCCGACGGCCACATAGAGCTTCGGCGAGACCGTCTTGCCCGTCTGCCCGACCTGCGTCGGGTACGGGTACCAGCCCGCGTCCACGACCGCCCGCGTCGCCGCGACTGCCCCGCCGAGCGCGCCGGCGAGCTCCTCGACGAGCGCGAAGCTCTCCGGCCCGCCAAGGCCCCGGCCGCCGGCGACGACGACGTCTGCCTCGTCGATCGAGGCGCCACCCGCGTCGGCCTCCTCCGCTGCCTCGACGAGCCCGGCCAGCGTCGAGTGCTCTTCGAGCTCGACCGCTACGTCGCGAACTTCGACCGGTCCGTCGTGGAGCGCCGGGTCGAAGGTGCCGGAACGGAACACGGCGAGCCGCGGCGCGCCGGTCCAGCCGGCCTCGACGAGGACGGAGTCGGCCAGCGCCGGCCGGTTGCCGACGAGCTCGCCGTCGCGCTCGGCGAGGTCGACCAGATCCCAGTTCAGCCCGGCCCCGAGCCGCGCCGCAAGCGCTGCCGCGACGTCGCTTGCCAGCACCGACTGCGCGAACAGCACCGTGTCGAATCCCTCGTCGCGAACGAGGCGCGCGAGCACGTCGACGCGCGGCTGCGCCAGGGGCGCCGCCAGCCGCTCGTCGTCGGCGACGAAGACCGTCCGAGCGCCGTACCGGCCCGCCTCCTCTGCGAGCCCGCGCAGGCCCGACCCCGCGACGACGCCGGCCACTTCGCCGCCGAGCCGCGCGGCCTTGCCGAGCACGCCGAGCGCCGGTCGGAGCAACACATCGCCCTGGTGCTCGAGAAAGACGAGCGTCTTCACAGCAGCCGCTTCTCGACAAGGAACTCGACCACCGCCGCGGCGGTCTCGGCGCCGCCCTCGATCCGCCTGGTCTCGCCGCGCGGCGGCGGAGGGGCCACACCGAGCACCGTCGTCCGCGCCTCGCCGGCGCCGCCGACCTCGACTGCCGAGAGCGTCTCGTGCGGCTTCGACTTCGCGCCCATGATTCCCTTCAGCGACGGGTAACGCGGCTCGTTGATCGAGTCCGTCACCGCCACGACCGCCGGCAGCGGCGCCCGCACGCGCTCGTAGCCGAGCTCGGTCTGCCGCCGCCCGATGACCGCACTCGGCTCGACCGTGAGCTCGGCCACCTGCGAGATCACCGGTAGACGAAGCAGCTCGGCGACCGCCGCCCACAGACAAGCGCCGTCGCCGTCGGCCGACTGCTGGCCGAAGAGCACCAGGTCGGCGTCCTCTCGCTCGAGCGCGCCGGCGAGCGCCCTCGCAGTCACGAGCAGGTCGGCGCCCGCGAACGCTTCGTCCGAGACGAGCACCGACCGGTCGGCACCCATCGCGAGGGCCTTGCGCAGGGCGTCGGCCGCGCGCTCGCGGGCCGAGCGAGACGACCACGACCTCTCCTTCGCCGGCGGCCTCGCGGATGCGCAGCGCTTCCTCGAGCGCGTGCGAGTCGAACTCCGACAGCCCCAGCTCGCCGCTTCGGTCGAGACGCCCGGTCGACGGGTCCAGGCGCCTCCCGGTCGCCGCATCCGGGACGGCCTTGAGGCAGACGGCGATCTTCACGAGGCCGGCGAGGCGGCCAGACGCGACTGGAGGAACTCGACGATGTCGCCGGTCGGCGCACCGGGCGTGAACACCTCGGCCACGCCGCGCCCCTTCAGCTCCTCGATGTCGTCGGCCGGAATCGTCCCCCCGAGGACGACCAGCACGTCGTCGGCGTCGCGCTCGCGGAGCAGGTCGAGGATCCGCGGCACCAGCGTCATGTGCGCGCCCGAGAGGATCGAGATGCCGATCGCGTCCGCGTCCTCCTGGATCGCCGTCTCCACGATCTGCTCCGGCGTCTGGTGCAGGCCGGTGTAGATGACCTCCATGCCGGCGTCGCGCAGCGCGCGGGCGATGATCTTCGCGCCCCGGTCGTGCCCGTCGAGGCCCGGCTTGGCGATCACGACACGGATCGTGCTCATGGGCGAGAGCCTAGAACACGCGTGACCCTAGGAGACCGGACTAGAACACGGGGGTCTCCCGCCAGACCCCCCACTCCTCGCGGAGCGCGTCGCACATCTCGCCCATCGTCGCGTAGACGCGCGAGGCGTCGAGGATCGCCGGCATCAGGTTGACGTCCTCGCGCGCGGCCTCCTCGCGCAGACGCCCGAGCGCCCGCTCGACGGCGCTCGAGTCGCGTCGGGCCCGCAGCGCCTGCACGCGCTCGACCTGCTGCGACTCGAGCGCCGGGTCGATCTTCAGGAGCCCCGGCGCCTCGCCGTCCGCCGAGACGTACCGGTTGACGCCGACGACGACGCGCTGCTCGCTCTCGACCTCGCGCTGGTAGCGGAAGGCCGCGTCGGCGATCTCGCGCTGGAAGAAGTTCTGCTCGATCCCCGCGAGCACGCCGCCCAGCTGCTCGATCCGCTCGAAGTAGTCGTACGCCTGCCGCTCGAGCTCGCCGGTCAGGTGCTCGACGTAGTACGAGCCGCCGAGCGGGTCGATCGTGTTGACGACGCCGGTCTCGTGGGCGATCACCTGCTGCGTGCGCAGCGCGAGTCGCACCGCGTGCTCGCTCGGCAACGCGAGGGCCTCGTCGAACGAGTTCGTGTGCAGCGACTGCGTGCCGCCGAGCACCGCCGCGAGAGCCTCGATCGCGGTGCGCACGATGTTCACCTCCGGCTGCTGCGCGGTCAGCGAGACACCGGCCGTCTGGGCGTGGAAGCGCATCCGCAGCGACCGTTCGTCGCTCGCGCCGTAGCGCTCCCGCAGCTCGCGCGCCCAGATCCGGCGCGCCGCGCGGTACTTGGCGATCTCCTCGAAGAAGTCGAGGTGCGCGTTGAAGAAGAACGACAGCCGCGGCGCGAACTCGTCCACGTGCAGACCGCGCGCGATCGCCCACTCGACGTAGGTGAAGCCGTTCGCGAGCGTGAACGCGAGCTCCTGGGCTGCGGTCGAGCCGGCCTCGCGGATGTGGTAGCCGGAGATCGAGACCGGGTGCAGCTGCGGCAGCTCGCGCGTGCTCCACTCGATCATGTCCGTCACGAGCCGCAGCGACTGCTCGGGAGGGAAGATGAACTCCTTCTGGGCGATGTACTCCTTGAGGATGTCCGTCTGCACCGTTCCGCGCAGCGCTTCGCGCGGCACGCCCTGCGCATCGCCGACACAGACGTAGAACGCGAGCAGGATCGCGGCCGGCGCGTTGATCGTCATCGAGGTCGAGACCTCGCCCAGCGGGATCCCACCGAAGAGCGTCTCCATGTCCTCGAGCGAGTCGACCGCCACGCCCTCGCGACCGACCTCGCCGAGGGAGCGCGGGTGATCCGAGTCGTAGCCCATCAGCGTCGGCATGTCGAAGGCCGTCGAGAGTCCGGTCTGGCCGTGGTCGAGCAGGTAGCGGAAGCGCGCGTTCGTCTCCTCGGCGGTGCCGAAGCCCGCGAACTGCCGCATCGTCCAGAGCCGCCCGCGGTACATCGACGGGTAGATGCCGCGCGTGTACGGCGCCTGGCCGGGATAGCCGAGATCGCGCTCGTAGTCGACAGCCGCGTTGTCGGGTGTGTGGAGTGGCTCGTTCTCGAGCCCCGAGATGGTCGAGAAGGGCTCGCCCGGACGCTCCGGGCTCGCCGCGTACGACTCGCGGCGCCAGCGCGCCGTCGAGTCGGCCGCGCCTTCATCGTCGGTCGCCGCCATCGGTTGATTCTACGGCGGGCAGGCTCAGCGAGAGCCGCCGCCGCCGGGCTTCCAGAGTGGCTCCTCGCCCGGGGGGTTGGCAGCGCGGGCGAGCACGAACAGGAGGTCCGAGAGGCGGTTCAGGTAGACGATCGCGAGCGGGTTCACCGGCCGCTCGCGCGCGGCGGCGATCACCTCGCGCTCCGCGCGGCGGCACGCGGCCCGAGCGACGTGCAGGCGCGCAGCGCCCTCGGTTCCGCCCGGCAGGACGAAGCTGCGCAGCTCGGGAAGCGGCGCGTTCGCCTCGTCGCAGTCGGCCTCGAGCCGCTCGATCTCGGCGGCGGTGATGCGGAGCTTGCCGTCGCCTTCGGTGAACGGCACGCACAGATCGGCACCGAGGTCGAAGAGCTCGTTCTGGATCCGCGCGAGCCGCCCGTCGCTCACCTCCAACTGCACCCAGCCGACGAGCGAGTTGAGCTCGTCGACAGCCCCGAACGCGCAGACGAGCGGGTCGAGCTTCGAGACGCGCGACCCGTCCCCGAGCGAGGTCTCCCCGCCGTCCCCGCCGCCCGTGTAGATCCGCGTGAGCCGCACGGGCTCGTCGCGCTCGCGCGGGCTCACCGGCCACCGGCTCGCGCAGGCCCAGAAGCTCGCGGGCGATCACGAGCCGCTGGATCTCGCTCGTGCCCTCGTAGATCTCGGTGATCTTCGCGTCGCGGTAGTACCGCTCCACGGGGAACTCCTTCGTGTAGCCGTAGCCGCCAAGGATCTGGATCGCCTCCGACGTCTGGCGTCGCGCCATCTCCGACGCGAAGAGCTTCGCCTTCGCCCCCTCGGCCGTGTGCGGAAGCCCGCGTTGCTTCGCCCACGCGGCGCGATAGACCAGCAGCCGCGCAGCGTCGATCTCGGTCGACATGTCCGCGAGCTTGTGCTGGATCGCCTGGAAGCTCGCGATCGGCTGTCCGAACGCGCGCCGCTCGAGCGCGTAGCGCGCGCGCGACGTCGTACGCGGCCTGGGCGATGCCGACGGCCTGCGCGCCGATCCCGATCCGGCCGCCGTCGAGCGTCGCCATCGCGATCCGAAAGCCGGCGTTCTCCTCGCCGAGCAGCCGGTCCTCCGGCACCTCCGCGTCGATCACGAGATCCGCGGTGGACGACGAGTTCAGCCCGAGCTTCTCCTCCTCGCGCGTGACCTGCGACATGCTCGGCGTCGAGCACGAAGGCGGAGACCCCGCGCGGGCCGGCTTGCGCCGGATCCGTGCGCGCGAAGAACAAGAACGTCCCTGCAAACGACCCGTTGGTTATCCACTGCTTCGCGCCCGAGATCCGCCAGCCGCCGTCGCTCCGTTCGGCCCGGCTGATCAACGCTCCGGCGTCGGACCCGGCGCCCGACTCGGTCAGCGCGATCGCGCCGATCTTCTCCCCGCGTGCGAGCGGCGGCACGAACTGCGCGCGCTGATCCTCCGTTCCGAAGTCGAGCACAGGCAGCGAGCAGGCGGACGTGTGCACCGCGATCGTGACGCCCACCCCGGCATCCGCGCGCGAAAGCTCCTCGACCACGAGGATGTAGGAGAGGAAGTCCGCCCCCGCGCCGCCGTGCTCCTCGGGAACGCAGACGCCAAGGAGACCAACGTCGGCCAGACCGGCGAGCAGCTCGCGCGGAAACGCGTGCGCGCGATCCCAGGCGGCGGCGTTCGGCTGGATCTCCGCGAGGGCGAACTCCCGTGCGAGTGACTGGATCTCCCGCTGTTCGACCGTGAGCTCGAAGTCCACGGGAGGAGCCTATCGCTGCGTTCTCGGGCTACTGCGTGGATTGCACGATGAACGCGACGAGGTCGTCGAGCTGAGTCTCCGAGAGCTGCGAGCCGAAGTTCGACGGCATCACGGCAGCGGCATACCGGGGCATGACCCATGCGTCGGGATTGACGATCGAGGTGCGCACGTGCTCGGCGAGCGGCGCGCCCGCGGCCTCAGCGGAGGGTACGAGATCGGTGTCGAGGCTCGGCCCCACGGTCCCGGTCGCGTCGGCCTCCTCCAAGGTGTGGCAGGTGCCGCAACCGGTCGAGATGAAGACCTCGCGGCCCGCGGCCGCATCGCCGCCCGCAGCCGCGGTGGCGCCGGTCGTGGTCGAGGCGGTGGCCCCGCTCGTGGTCGATCCGGAGCCGCCGCCGCAGGCGGCGAGCGCGAGCACCAGCAAGACCCCGACGACGATCGCACCAACCCTCGTCCCCCACTTCTCCGACGTGCGCGAGAAGTCCACGAGCCGACTATAGGCCGTGCCGACTCGCAGCTGTCGCGCGGCCCGCCAATGAACGCGAGCCGAGGCGAGCGCGGGCTTTGCCCGTGCTCGCCCACAGCGAGTCGTCACGTGTCGGAGAGGGGGCTCGCGGGGGAGAACCGGAGGTGCTCCCCCGCGCTCAGGTGCTCCCCCGCGCTCAGGTGCTCCCGAGTGCAGAGGTCGCCCGTGCCACGGCCTCGAGCTTGTAGCCGACGCCGAAGCGCGTCTGGATGAACGAGTGCGTCGGCGCGAGCCGGTCGATCTTCTGGCGCAGCCGGCGAACGAACACGTCGACGGTTCTGTCGCGGTGCGTCTCGCGCCTGCCCCACACCTTCTGCAGCAGCTCGTCGCGCGTCACGACCCGGCCGCGATCGAGCGCGAGCGTGTAGAGGAGCCTGAACTCGGTCGGCGTCAGCCCGGCGCTCTTGCCGTCGACGAATGCCTGCACCTCGCGTGGATCGATCCGCAGCTCCTCGATCTCGATGGGCTCGCCGCGCCGCTCCCCGGCCGGCTGCACGCCGCGCCGCGCCGCCGCGCCGACACGCGCCACGAGCTCCCGCATCGAGAAAGGCTTGACCAGGTAGTCGTCCGCGCCGATCTCGAGGGCGTGCACGCGGTCGTGCTCGGTGCCGCGGGCCGAGACGACGACGATCGGCGTGCCGATCCCCTCGGCGCGAGCCATCTCGATCAGCTTCCAGCCGTCGAGCTCGGGCAGCATCAGGTCGAGCACGCAGACGTCCGGATTCTCGAAGCGCAGGCGCGCCAGCCCGAGCTCGCCGCGACCGACCACGATCGGGTCGAAGCCGGCGGCCGAGAGGTGTCGTGCCATGCCGTCGGCGATCACGCTGTCGTCCTCGACGATCAGGATCTTCGCCATGCCCCTACGATAGTTCCATGGCCGGTTCTGACCAGGTGACGGAATGGTGACGATCCGGTGAACGACGGCGAGGGTGAATCACCGCAGCGGAGCTACGAGCCGTCCTTCGACGAGCTCCGCATGGGCTTCACCGCCGCCGTGTCGCACGAGTTGCGGACGCCGCTTGCGCGCATCCTCGCCCTGATCGACTCGGCGGGGCTGCCGGGCGCCGATGTCGAGGCGCTGCTCGACCAGGCGCGCTCCGAGGTCGAGCACGCCGGCACGCTGATCGACGAGATCCTCTTCCTCTCCGAGCTCGAGAGCGGCAAGGAGGTCGTGGCGCTCGGCTGGACGAACGCGCTACCTGTGCTCGAGCAGGTCGTCGAGGAGCTGGACGACGCGGCCGGCCGCGCCGGCGTCACGCTGCGGGCTGCCGGCGACCCCGGTGTCGACCTGCCCTTGCGGCCGCGCATGCTCCGGATCGTGGCCCAGAACCTCGCCGAGAACGCGATCCGCTATGCCGGCCACGGCGCGACGTTCACGCTCTCGGTCGTCTACGAGAACGCGACTGCAATGCTCGTGGCGGCCGACGACGGGATCGGCGTCGCCGCGAGCGACCTGCCGCGCCTCTTCGAGCGCTTCTGGCGCGCCGATGCCGCACGTGCCTCGCGCGGCACCGGCCTCGGGCTCGCGATCGTCAAGCACGTGGTCACCGCTGCCGGTGGCACGGTCGAAGCGCGCGGCGACCGCGGCAGCGGCCTCGAAGTGCGCTGTGTCTTCTGACGGGGCCGCAGCCTCAGGAGACGACGCGCGGATCGTGCGAGGTCGAGTACACGTCCTTGCGCACGATCTTGCCGTCGCGGAGCGGAAAGACGTCCACACCGTCCCACTCGATACGCGTACCGTCGGTGCGCGTCGCTGACGCGGTCCACTCGCTCACTGCGAAGTCGTCGCCGGCGTAAAGCCTCCTGCCGCGAAAGCGAAGTGACGGCCACCGCTCGAAGATGCCGCCGATGTGAGCCCGCACCGCGTCGGCGCCCTCCGCCCGCTCCCCCGCGGTGTGGTTCTCGAAGACGACGTCATCTGCGTGGAACGAGCAGAGCGCGTCGAGATCCTGGCGGTTCCAGGCCTCGTTGTAGGACTCGATCAGCTCCCGCGTCGCGTCGCTCACGCCGCGGATCGTACGGTCGCCGAACGAATGAGGGGCGCCCGCAGGCGCCCCTCACATGCAACAGAGCCGCCGCGCCTACGTCCGTGCCGCTGCCTTGACCGCGAGGTCGAAGTTGAGGGTCGCCTTCTTGAGCTGCGCCTTCGTGAGCGGGATGAACTTGGAACGCGTGGCGATCGCCTTTTCGTTGTCGAAGATGTACCGCAGGAACGCCTGCACCTCGGGGTGCTTGAAGGACGTCCCCTTCGCGTAGATGAAGAGCGGGCGGGCGAGCGGCTTGTACGTCCCGTCGTAGACGGTCTCCTGGGACGGAGTCACGCATTGGCCCGTCTTCGGGTTGCGGACCTGGACTGCGTTCAGCTTGCCCTGGTTCTCCTCGAAGTAGGAGTAGCCGAAGTAGCCGAGGCCGCCCTTCTCGCCGCCGACGCCCTGCACGAGCACGTTGTCGTCCTCGGATGCGCCGTAGTCGGAGCGGCTGGCCTTCGCCTTGCCGTTGATCGCCTCGGTGAAGTAGTCGAACGTCCCGGAGTCGGTGCCCGGGCCGAACAGCTTCAGGGACTGATCCGGGAAGCCGGCGCGGACGTCCTTCCAGTTGTCGATCTTGGAGCCGGGCTCCCAGATCTTCTTCAGCTCGTCGACGCTCAGGCACGTGGCCCACGTGTTGTCCTTGTTCACCACCACGGTGAGGGCGTCGTTCGCCACGGTGAAGGCGCGCCAGGCGCCGACGTTGTGGTCCTTGCAGAGCTGGGCCTCGACGATCTTCATCGGCCGCGACGCATCCGACAGGTCGAGCTCGTTGTTGCAGAAGCGCTGGAAGCCCCCGCCGGTGCCGGAGATCGCGACGGTGATGCGCACGTTCTTAGCGCCCGCCCGGCTGAACAGCTCCGCGGCGGCGGTCGTGTACGGGCCGACGGTCGACGAGCCGTCGACCGTGATCGTGCCCTTGAGCTTGTCGAGCGCCGGCGTCGCCCCGGAGGCGACCCCGGCAACCACTCCGAGCGCCGCGACGAGCCCGAGCGCGACGACCAGCCCGCGCCTCCTTCTAAGAAACCTCATTGACGTTTCCAACCCCCTCGAATCGATGACAGCGTCGATTGCGATGCTCGCGGGCCAAGACCCGCCCGTGGGCTGAGACGCGGTAACCGTTTGGTGTCGGTCCGGTGAACCGCGCTGGCAGCTAGAGCTACCCGAAGCGGCCGGTCACGTAGTCCTCGGTTCGCTGCTCCGAGGGGTTCGTGAAGATCTTCGTCGTCCAGTCGTACTCGACAAGAACACCGTGGCGGCCGCTTCCGTCTTCGCGCACTTCGACGCTGAAGAACGCCGTCATGTCGGCCACGCGCGCGGCCTGCTGCATGTTGTGCGTGACGATCACGATCGAGTAGTCGCGCTTGAGCTCGTGGATGAGGTCCTCGATGCGAGCCGTCGCGATCGGGTCGAGTGCGGACGCGGGCTCGTCCATCAGGATCACGTCGGGCTCTACCGCGAGAGCGCGGGCGATGCAGAGTCGCTGCTGCTGACCGCCGGAGAAGCCGAACGCGTTGTCCTTGAGACGGTCCTTCACCTCATCCCAGAGCGCCGCCCGACGGAGCGCTGTCTCGACTCGCTCGTCGAGGTTCTCTTTGAGGCCGAGGACACGCGGCCCGAACGCCACGTTGTCGTAGACCGACTTGGGGAACGGGTTCGGCTTCTGGAAGACCATCCCGATTCGCCGCCGCACCTCGACCGGGTCGACGGACGGCCCGTACAGGTTCTGGTCGTGGTAGAGCACCGTGCCGCTGACGACAGCGCCGGGGATCAGGTCGTTCATACGGTCTAGACACCGGATGAAGGTGCTCTTGCCGCAACCGGACGGACCGATGAACGCCGTGACGAAGTTCTCGTAGATCGGGAGCGACACCTCGCTCACCGCGAGCTTGCCGCTGTAGGCGACCGAGAGGTCGCTGACCTCGAAGACCCGTGCGCGGTCGGCCAGGCTCTGCTCCTCCGCGCGCGAGTCGGGCACAACGCCGCCGACGTTGACACGTGTCTCCTCCATCGCGCCCATTCTCGCCCTTACCAGGTCCGCCTGAACCTGTTGCGGAGGAAGATCGCGATCGCATTCATGCTGAGCACGATCACCAGCAGGACGATGATCGCGGCGGCGGCAAGCTCCTGGAACGCCGGGTCCGGCAGCTTGACCCAGGTGTAGATCTGCACCGGCAGCGCGGTGAACGGCCCGAGGATCGTCGGGTCGAAGGCGACGTAGGTGAGCGCGCCGATCAGGAGCAGCGGCGCCGTCTCGCCGACCGCCCGCGACAGCGCCAGGATCGCCCCGGTCGCGATGCCCGGAATCGCCGCCGGGAGCACCTGGCGAGACACCACCTGCCACTTCGTCGCGCCAAGGGCGTAGCCGCCCTGGCGGATCGAGTCGGGCACGGAGCGGATTGCCTCGCGCGCGGCGATGATCACGGTCGGCAGGACAACGAGGGTGAGGATCAGCGCTCCGGCGAGCAGCACCCGTCCCACACCGATCCCGCGCACGATGAACGCGAGCCCGAGGATCCCAAACACGATCGCCGGCACCGCCGCCAGGTTCTGGATGTTCAACTCGAGCAGCCGGTTGTACCAGCGCTCCTTGTTCGCGTACTCCTCGAGGTAGATCGCAGTGCCGACCCCGATCGGCACGCTCATGAGCAGCAGGAGCACCGCGATGTAGAGCGTCGCGAGGATCGCCGGCCGAGCCCCGGCTTCCTCGGGCACCGACGAGGGCGGGTTGCTGAAGAGCTTGCCATCGAGCGCGGGCACGCCGTCAACGAACGTCGTAGCCAGAAGCCAGACGAGCGCTCCGACGGAGACCGAGAGCGAGAAGATCATCAGACCCTGGAAGACGAGCCCGCGGAGCTTGCGAGCGTTCATCAGTCATACACCTCGCGGTACTTGCGCACGAGGCGGATCGAGATCACGTTCATCACGAGGGTGATCACGAACAGCGTCAACCCGACCGCGAAGATCGTCTTGTACTCGATCGAGCCGGTCGGCAGGTCGCCGTTGCCGGTGGCGCCGATGAACGCCGTCATCGTCTCGATTCCCGAACGCGGGTCGAAGGTGAGCTTCGCCTGCTGCCCCACCGCAATCAGCACGATCATCGTCTCGCCGACCGCTCGCGAGATCGCGAGTATGAACGACGCGATGATCCCGGAGATCGCCGCCGGAACGATCACGCGAGTGGAGACCTGAAGCTTGTCCGCACCAAGACCGTAGGCGCCGTCGCGCAGCGCCTGCGGGACCGCGGACATCGCGTCCTCGGAGAGCGAGGCTACGGTCGGGATCAGCATCACCCCCATCACGAGGCCGCCTGCCAGCACGTTGAAGATCTCGACTTGGACACCGATGCTGCGCAGCAGCGGTGTAACGGCGGTGAGCGCGAAGTAGCCGTAGACGACGGTCGGGATGCCGGCCAGGAGCTCGAGGGTTGGCTTGAGAAAGGCGCGACTACGCTCGCTCGCATACTCGCTGAGGTAAATCGCCGAGCCGAGGCCGAAAGGGATCGCGACGAGGATCGCCCAGAAGGTGACCGTGAGCGTCCCGACGAGGAGCGGCCGGACCCCGAAGCTGGCAGGCTCGAAGAGCGGCGCCCAGTTCGTACCCGTGAAGAAGTCGATCGGGCTGACCGTGCGGAAGAACTCGATCGCCGGGAAGAGCAGCGAGACGACGATCCCAACCGTCGTGACGATCGAGATCAGCGCGCAGAGCGCAAGCAG
The DNA here is from genome assembly GCA_963781435.1 of uncultured Actinomycetes bacterium. Lineage (GTDB taxonomy): Bacteria > Actinomycetota > Thermoleophilia > Gaiellales > Gaiellaceae > PALSA-600. The sequence continues at coordinate 145,398 of CAWAGR010000025.1, forward strand.
GACCTGGATCAGCTTCTCGCCGTAGTGCTTCCGTTGCGAGCGAAGGCTGATCGGCGGCCGGTCGCGGATGCTCAGGTCAAGCGTCGCCATCAGCCGGTTGCCGCGGCCACTGCGGCCTCGTAGTCGCTCCTGGCCTTCGCGAGCTGTTCGCCGTTGAGCGAGACGAAGTCGGCCTTCTCGGCGATCTGCTTCTCGTTGGCCAGGATGTACCCGACGAAGTCCTGAACCGCCTGTTGTTCGAACGAGCTCTTCTTCACGTACACGAAGAGCGGGCGGGCGAGTGGCTTGTAGGTCCCGTTCTGCGCCGTCGCGGCGCTCGGCGCGACGCAGCCGTCGCCGCTGTCCACCTCGACCGCCTTCAGCTTGTCCTCGTTCTCGTCGTAGTACGAGAAGCCGAGAGTAGCCGAGGCCACCCCGCTCGCCGGAGACGCCCTGGACGATCACGTTGTCGTCCTCGCTCGCGGCATAGTCAGAACGGCTTGCGCCTTCCTCGCCGTTGATCACCCCGGTGAAGTAGTCGAACGTGCCCGAGTCGGTGCCCGGCCCGAACAGCTTCAGAGCGACGTCCGGGTACCCGTCCTTTACCTGGCTCCAGTTGCTTAGCTTGGAGCCCGGCTGCCAAAGCGTCTTCAGCTGGTCGACGGTGAGACACGTCGCCCAGTCGTTCTCGCTGTTGACGATGACCGTGAGCGCGTCGTTTGCGACCTGGAACTCGACGTACTCGACCCCGTTGTCATCGCAGATCTTCGCCTCCTCGTCCGTGATCGGCCGCGAGGCGTCGCTGATGTCTGTCTCACCGCGGCAGAAGCGATCGAAACCGCCGCCCGTGCCCGAAATCCCGACCGTGATGCGGACGTCGGAGTTCTCGCGCTGGAAGTTCTCGGCCGCCGCGGTCACGTACGGCCCAACGGTGCTCGAGCCGTCAGCGGTGATCGTGCCGCCGCTCGAACCGCCGCCGCCGCACCCGGCCACCGTTGCGACAAGCGCGGCAAGCGCCATCGCGAGCAGGGCGCGGCCACGGCTGGACCCCATCGTCGGCACCACCGCAGTGTCGCCACGCCGGAGTGGAAGAAGCGGTAAACGGATGGTTACAGTTTGGTGACGCGGCCGCTGGCGCCCGCAAGCGCAGTCAGACTCCCTCCCGAAGCCGCCGATGAGTACCCTCGACCCCGCACCGCGCGCATGAGAGCCACCTTCCAGGAGGAGCTCGAGCAGCTCGAGGCCGGCGCTCCAGGAGGAGGGTGCGCTCGTCCTGCGCGTCCTGCGCTCCGCGCTGAACGCGCTCGCACGCGGCGACGACGAGCTCGCCGACGAGGTGATCGGCTTCGACGACGAGATCGACCGCCGCTACGTCGGCATCGAGGAGGGCGTGCAGTCGCTGCTGGCCCGGCAGACGCCGGTGGCGGTCGACCTCCGGCTCGTGCTGGCCGTTCTTCGCATCAATCTCCATCTCGAGCGGATGGCGGACTACTGCGTCACAGTCGCGAAGCTGACGAAGCTGATGGGAAAGCTCGACGTGAGCGGCGAGGCGATTCTCAGCTCGCTCGAGGACATGGGGCAGCGGGCGGAGCAGATGATCCGCGTCGCACTCGACGCCTTCGCCGATCGCGACCTCGAGAAGGCGCAGTCGCTCCACGAGCTCGACGAGCTGATCGACCGCGCGAACCGCCGCGCCATCGAGGACGTGCTCTCGCTAGGCGACTCTCTGGAAGAGCGCGAGTATGGTCTGCGCATGCTCGTCGTCTCGCGCTGCGTCGAACGCATCGGCGATCACGCCGTCGACATCGGCGAGCAGATCGCGTACCTCGTGACCGGCGACTTTCGCGAGCTCACTGACGCCTCGTCACCGCGGTCTGACTCCCGAGCCGAGTGGCTACTCCCATCGGCGCGGCGCACGCGACTCAGGCCACCGCGCGCTCGAGCCGGACCCGACGCCGTCACGTCAGGTCGCGCGGCTGGGCCAGAAGCGGCGCGGCCCAGAGCGCGACGTAGACGAGCGCGACGAGCACCGGCACCTCGATCAGCGGCCCGACGACGCCGGCGAGCGCCTGGCCGGAGGTGGCGCCGAAGACGCCGACGGCGACGGCGATCGCGAGCTCGAAGTCGTTCGAGGCGACGGTGAAGGCGAGGCTGGCGGTCTGCGCGTAGGGCAGGCCGATCAGCTTGCCGATCACGAAGCCGGCGACCCACATGACGACGAAGTAGACGAGCAGCGGCAGCGCGATCCGGGCGACGTCGAGCGGCTGCGAGGTGATCGTGTCGCCCTGGATCGCGAACAGCAGCACGATCGTGAACAGCAGGCCGTAGAGCGTGATCGGGCTGATCCGCGGGATGAACTCGCTGCTCGTACCAGTCGCGGCCCTTGCGCTTCAGCCCGATGCGGCGGGTGAGGAAGCCGGCGGCGAGCGGGATGCCGAGGAAGATCAGCACGGTGCGGGCGACCTCCCAGATGCCGACCTCGAAGCCCTGCGTGTCGAGGCCGAGCCAGCCCGGCAGGACGGTCAGGTAGAAGTAGCCGAGCAGCGAGAAGGCGGCGACCTGGAAGATGCGCGTTGAAGACGACGAGGATCGCGGCGCGGTCGCGGTCGCCCTTGGCGAGGTCGTTCCAGATCAGCACCATCGCGATGCAGCGGGCGAGCCCGACGATGATCACGCCGGTGCGGTAGGCGGGCTGGTCGGCGAGGAACAGCCAGGCGAGCGTGAACATGAAGCAGCGGCCCGACGACCCAGGAGAGGAAGAGCGAGACGCCGAAGAAGAGCCGGTCGGAGACGCCGTCGTGCTTCGTGCGGCCGAGCTCCTCGTAGCGCACCTTCGCGAGCACCGGGTACATCATCAGCAGCAGCCCGAGCGCGATCGGCAGCGAGACGGTGCCGACGCGCAGCTTGTCGAGGCCGTCGTTCAGGCTCGGGATCAGCGTGCCGAGCCCGAGCCCGGCGGCCATCGCGAGCGCGATCCAGAGCGGCAGGAAGCGGTCGAGCGTCGAGAGCTTCTTCAGCACCGCCGCGTCGTCGGGTGCGGCAGTCGGCGCCGGGAGGCGGACGGTCTCAGTTGCAGCCATCGGTGTCCGCCTCGACCGTTTCGGCGAGCAGCTCGTCGACCAGCTCGTGGAGCACGCCGAGCCGGTCGCGGCTGGCGCAGTAGCCGGTGCGGAGCCCGTCGATCTCACCGACGATCAGGCCGGCCTCCTTGAGCACCTTCAGGTGCTGCGAGACCGTCGCCTGCGCGAGCGGCAGCTCGTCGACGAGCTCGCCGCAGTAGCAGGAGTCGCGCGCGAGCAGCAGCCGAAGGATGTGGACGCGGGCCGGGTGGCCGAGCGCCTTCGCGAGCAGCGCGAACTCGTGATCGCGCTGCTCAGCCGCGACCGGGATTGCCGAGACGGCGACGGTCACGAGACGCCGGCGCTGTGATGCCGAGCGGCCGCAGCGATCCCGGCCGGGAACGCCGCGCAACGGCTTCACGCGCGGGACATGTCGTGCTCGCACCCGAAGATCGTTCCACCGACGCGATACGCGCGCGCCTCGATCAGATGGTCGAAGCAGAGCCCGACGCCGCAGTGCTGGCAGACGACCGACAGCCGGAACGGTGTCGTTGGTCTTTGCACACTCGAAGCAGTTCATGGAGAACGCCTCCTCTGGCCGAAAACGGCTGATCGTTGATCGCAAATCAACGATGGCGCACAACGGGCCAAGCAGCGTCCGTTCTAACCCGCAGTTGATTGGGGGCTTCTACGGATTCGCGGTCGGCCTTCTGCCCGACGCTGCGCGGAAGCACTACCGGCCTCCAGACGCTGACGACCGGCGAACCTGATCGGGTCGGGAGCAACGCCGGAGGCTCCCTTTAGCGCACGCATTTGCAGGAAGAGGAGGGCGCCCGTCCAGCGGGGTGCTGCGCTGAGCGAACCGCCGCGCCGTCGAGGACGTGCTTGCGCTTGGTGACTCGCTCGAGGAACGGGAGTATGGTCTGCGCATGCTGGTCGTCTCGCGCTGCGTCGAACGGATCGGTGACCACGCCGTCGACATCGGCGAGCAGGTCGCGTACCTGGTGACCGGTGACTTTCGCGAGCTCACCGACGCTTCACACCGGACTTGACCGCCGACGAGACGCGAGACGCCTCCCGACGCACGCGACTGGCGAACGAGCGCACCTACCTCGCGTGGTGGCGCACGGGCCTGACCGCGCTCGCCGTGTGCGTCGCCCTCGGCCGGATCGTGCCCGGCGTCTCCGACGTGACGCACTGGCCCTATCAGCTCGTCGGCGCCGGCTACGGCCTGCTCGGGCTCGCCTTCATGGTCGTCGCGCACATCCGCGTCCGCACCGTCGAGCGGGCCGTCGACCGCGGCGACTTCGCACGCATGGACGAACGCCTCTCGATGGTGCTGCTCGTCGTCGGCATCGTCCTCGGCGGGGCCACGATCGCCCTCGTGATCTTTGCGGGGTAGCCTCAGCTGATGAACGCTCTGCTGGAACGCGAGCCAAAGCTCGTGCCGCGGCAGGATCCGGATCTGGCCAGTCCGGGCGGCGAGGCGCTCGGCGCATGACACTCGTCCTCGTTCGGCATGCGTCGGCGGGGGATCGCAGCGAATGGGAGGGTGACGACCGGCTGCGACCGCTCGACAAGCGAGGCCGCAAACAGGCGGCGCGGCTTCCGGACCTCCTCGAGGACATCCCGATCGGACGGATCGTGAGCAGCCCGTACCTCCGTTGCATCCAGACGGTCGAGCCGCTCGCGACGGCCCGTGGGCTGGAGGTCGAGCGGGTAGCCGAGCTCGGCGAGGAGCGTCAGACGCTCGACGGGCCGCCATTCCTGGCCGACGTGTTCGGCGACGACACGGTTGCCTGCGTGCACGGCGGGATCGAATTCGCACTCGGCATTCACGAGCGCTTCAAGAAGGGTGCCGTCTGGCTCTTTCAGGACGGCCTCGAGCGCCCGCAGATCCTGATCTAAGCCAGCTGATCTACGCAGCCTGCCGCTTGGCGAGAAGACGCGCCGCCGCACCTTCACGCAGCCCGCCTGCCGCAAGCTGCAGTGGAACGCCGAGGAGCCGGGTCAGCTCGAGCAGGATGATCGCGCCCCCGGCGAGCGTCGCCGCTCGCGGAGCGTCGAGCGACGCCGACCGGGCAAGCTCGTCGGCCGGTTGGGAAACGATCGTCCGGAGCGCAGCCTCGAGGTTCGTCTCGTCGAGCTTCCTCCCCATGAGCTTCGCGAGCGCACGGGCGCTGCCGCCGACCGCCAGCGCCGTCTTCACCCGCGGGGGCGAAACGGCCTCGAACTGGTCGGCGACCAGGGCCTCGGCCGCGGCGAGCTGCTTCTTCGTCGGCGGGTCGTCGTGCAGGGTCGCCGCCGTAAGGCGGAGCGACCCGAGATCCACGGAATCGCTCCAGAACGCTCCGCGGGCGCGATCGCCGACCGTGATCTCGGTGGAGCCGCCACCGACGTCGCAGACGGCGATCGGCTCGCGGTCGACAGAGGTCGTCGCGAGCGCGCCCTCGTAGGCGAGCTCACCCTCTTCCTCGGCCGAGAGGACGCGGACGAAGTGGCCAGTCGCGCGTGCGATCGTCGCGACGAGCATGTCGCCGTTCTCCGCCTGTCTCCCCGGCGCGGTCACGAAGACGTCGATCTCCTCCGCGTCGAGCTCGCGCGCGATCGCGGCGAAGCGCCGTGTCTCGGCGGCGGCCTCCGCGAGCTTTCCGGCCCCGACCCCGCCGCGCCGGAGGATCTCGGCGCCGAGGCCCAGGTACGACTTGGCCTCGCCGATGCGCTCGGCGCCGCGGCGGCCCCGCTCCGCCACGAGCAGGCGCGCGGTATTCGAGCCGACGTCGATCACGGCGACACGCATCGGCTCGATTGTTACCTCGGCACCGGTCGGACGGACCAACCGGGCGAGGAACGTCCTACCTGTCACGCTTGCGGTACTCCGCCTGGCGACGCTCGCGAAGCAGCGCGCGGCGCATCAGAGCAGGTTGGGCGAGCTTCGGCCGCTTCCCGTCGTCCGGCTGGAGTCGCGTCCATTCGCCGTCGGCGCCGAGCTGCCATGCCTGCCGGTTGTCGGCGAGGAGCGTGTCGAAGATCGTGTTCAGCTCCGCCTGCGCCCGCTGCGACTCCACCGGCGCGACGATCTCGACCCGGTGGTCGAGATTGCGCGGCATCAGGTCGGCGCTGCCGATCAGGTAGTCGCTCGTCTCGCCGGCGTGGAAGATGAAGATCCGGCTGTGCTCGAGAAAGCGACCGAGGATGCTGCGGACGGTGATCCGCTCGTTGACCGGTCTCAGCATGCAGATGCCTCGGGCGACGATGTCGATCCGGGCGCCCGCCTCGGCTGCGGCCATGAGCTCGTCGATGATCGCGGGATCGGTGATCGCGTTCACCTTGAGCTTGATCTCGGCGCGCTGGCCTTCGGCGGCGGCCGTGCCGACCTTGCGGATCAGCTTGACGAGCCGGGGTCGGAGCGCCGCGGGCGCGACGAGCAGCTTGCGGAACTTCTGCGGTCGTCCGAACCCGGTCAGGTAGTTGAAGAGGTCGGCGACGTCGGCCGCGATGTCCTCGTCGGCCGTGAAGATGCCGACGTCCTCGTAGAGGCGCGCCGTGACCGAGTGGTAGTTGCCGGTGCCGATGTGGACGTAACGGCGAAGCCGGTTGCCCTCGCGGCGGACGACGAGCGTCGTCTTCGCGTGGATCTTGAGATCGGGGAACCCGTAGACGACGTGGACGCCGGCCTTCTCGAGCGCGAGCCCCTGCTCGATGTTTCGTCCCTCGTCGAAGCGCGCCTTCAACTCGACGAGGCACACGCTTTGCTTCCCGGCCTCGGCGGCGCGAACGAGCGCCGGCACGAACGGAGACTCGTCGCTCGTCCGGTACACGGTCGTCTTCAGCGCACGAACCGCCGGATCGGTCGACGCGGCACCGATGAAGCGCTCGACGCTCGAGGTGAACGACTCGTACGGATGGTGGACGAAGATGTCGCTGCGCCGGATCTCGGCGAAGAACTCGGCCTCGTCGTGTGCGGCGTGCAGACGGGCCTGCGTGGTCGGCCTCCACGGCTCGTCCTTCAACTCCGGGCGGTCGAGCGTCGCGATCTGCATCACTTCGGAGAGGTCGAGCAGGCCGTGGATGGGATAGATCTCGGCGTCCGTGACGTGAAGGCCGGCGTGCAACCGGTCGAGCATCGCCGCCGACATCGGGGCCGCGACCTCGATTCGCACGACGTCGCCGAAGCGACGCCTGCGAATCTCCGCCTGCACCGCCTCGAGCAGGTCGTCGGCGTCGTCTGAGAGCTCCATGTCCGCGTCGCGCGTGACGCGGAAGCAGCCGTGCTCGAGGATCTCCATGCCGGGGAAGAGCGTTTCGAGGTAGTGGCCGATCACCTCGTCGAGCGGGATCAGCAGCCGCCCCTCCCCGACGGCAACGAAACGCGGGAGCTGCTCCGGCACCTTCACGCGGGCGAAACGCTCCTCACCGCTGTCCGGGTCGCGCGCGAGCACGCCGAGGCTGAGCGACAGGCCCGAGATGTAAGGGAACGGCTGGCCGGGGCCAACCCCGAGCGGCGTCAGCACCGGGAACACCTCGCGTTCGTACAGCGCGTCGAGCTCGGCCAGCTCACGCGGCTTGCAGTCGTCGACGCGACCGAGCCGGATTCCTTCCTCGGCCAGCGCAGGCGAGATCGACGCGTTCCAGAGATACGACTGCTGTGTTGTCAAGGTCTCGACTCGCTCCCGGATCGCCGCCAGCGCCTCTCGCGGCGTCAGACCGTCGTGAGAGCGGACCGAGACGCCCGATGCGGCCTGATCCATCAGACCCGCGACGCGGACCATGAAGAACTCGTCGAGGTTCGAGGAGAAGATCGAGCAGAACTTCACCCTCTCGAGCAGCGGAACGGATTCGTCGGCGGCAAGCTCGAGCACGCGAGCGTTGAAATCGAGCCACGAAAGCTCGCGATTCAAGAGGCCTGCCGGCGTCTCGAGGGTCATCTTCGCCACGAAAGTCATCCTTGCTTTGCGGTACGGGTCAATGGGTTAACGGGTGGTTACGATCTCGCAACGCCCGGCCGCCCAGTTAGAAGAGTCGCAGAGACTCCCAATCGTCGCCACAGGTTCACCACCTGATGACCCAATCGCGGGCGCCGACTCACTAGGTTCGCAGGTGGACGCCTTGCGTCCTCCTCCCGAGACTGACCCGCGCAAGGGCCGCCAAGGAGCATGGCCGCCGACGCGCGGGTCAACCTCGGATGTCCGAGACGAGCCGCGGCGGACCGCGCCCGAGCAACGGCCTGTCCAACGGCCGCTGCTCGAGCTTCCGCTCCTGCCAGAGTTGCGGGTTAGGAGTCGATCTCGTAGATCGCGGTCGTGCCGCTGACCTCGTTCGCGAGCACGAGCAACGCGTTGTCCGTCGGGCTGTCGTGCCTGTCGATGAAGAGCACGCCCTCCGGCGCCTTGTCGATCGTCGGATCGGGGTTGATGTACTGGACGAACTCCGGCTCCAGCGGGTCGCTCACGTCGTAGACCATCACGCCGCCGATCCGCTCGAGGCCGACGAAGGCATACGTCCGGTCGTGGATCTCGCCGACGGTCACCCCTTCCGGCTCAGGCCCCTTGTTGTCGCTTCGGGTGTCGAAGCCGGCGCCGCTCTCGGAGTTGAATAGCGTCGGCATCTCGAGCCGCCGTGATCTGCTCCAGCGCGTCACCCGAGTCGAACACCTGCTCCCGGTCGGACGCCGACCAGATCGAGAACGAGCGTGCCCCGAAGGAGTACAACGCCTCGTACGCCGGGTCGGCGTCGGTGTTGCCGAGGGCTCTCGTCACCGTGAGCCGCCCAAACGCGGTCAGGTCGTCGGTGATCAGTTGCGGCGGATCCACCACGCCGGGCTCGAGCGTGAGATCCGAGACTCGAGCCTCTTCGGCGAATCCGGGCCAGTCCTGGCGCGAGTCACCTTCGTTCGCGGTGATGAGGTAGTCCTCGCCGTGCACCGAGTAGCTGGAGATTCCATCCGGCAGGTACATGCCGTAGACGGGCCGGTTGACGATCTCCTTGCGGCCGGCGTTCCCCACACCGTCCCGGTCGGTCGGGTCGAGCCCGTTGCCCGCCAAGCTGTGATCCTTGAACCCCAGCGGCCAGACCGAGGTGATCGTGGCGTTCCTGACGTCCAGCTCGGCGATCGCGTTGTTCTCCTGCAACGTGACCCACGCCGTCTTCGAGTTCCCGGCCGTGGTGATGTACTCCGGCTCGAGATCCTGGGCGGGAGTCGCGCCCGGCCCGAAGATCCTCACGCCCGCGGGAATCGCAACCCCGGCAAACGACGCCGTGCGCACCTGTGCCTGGGTCAGCTTCTTCACGCCCTTGCGGACGTCGATCACGCTGACCGAGCCCTCGGGATCCGCGTAGGTCACGCCCACCGGAGGCGGCCCGTAACCGCTCGGCTCGCCCTCGTTGGCGACCAGGATGTAGTCGTGGTTCGGCGTGAAGGTCAGCATGTCGGGCAGCGCGCCCACCGTCACGCCCGGATTGACCGAGACGCCTGCGGTGTCGAAGAAGCGGACGCTGCCGGGGTCGGTCTTCGTCGGCGCCGCGACGGCAATCGCGACGACACCCTTGTCGACCGACACGCTGGTGGGAGAGCCCGGAGCGACCGAGATCGAGCCGACTTTGGTCGGGCTCGCGGGATTCGCGATGTCGAGGATGTCGACGAGCTTGTTATCCGCGTCCGTCACGAACAGACGCTCCGACTGCTCGGTCATAGGCGGAGATCTCCGAGCCACCGCCGGTGTAGCGGCCTTGCAACGCCAATTCGATCGAGCTGTCATGGCCCGCCGAAGCGAAAACCACAACCGTTGCCAATCACAATCGTCGCCGTCGCTGCCGCGACGACGATCATTCGGGCTGTTCGCCTCACTGTTCCTCCCCTTTTGTCGCACCGCAGGACTCTCCGAGTCTCTGTGGAGTGACGATCGGACTGGGTGAACAGATGGTTTCTGTCCGGTGACAGCCCAGCAACAAGACGGCTCTGGCAGCGCCACGTCGGCGCTCGTCGCTCAACCGGTCAGTAGCTCGGCCACGAGCCCCTGCACGCGGCCGTCGATCTCATCGCGGATCCTGCGCACCGCTTCGAGGTTCTGCTCGGCAGGGTCGTCGAGGGACCAGTCTTCGTAGCGCTTGCCGGGGTAGATCGGGCAGGCATCTCCGCAGCCCATCGTGATCACGACGTCGGCGGCGCGCACCACCTCGTCGGTCAACGGCTTCGGGAACTCCTCGCCCATGTCGACGCCGAGCTCCGTCATCGCCTCGATCACGGCCGGGTTGATCTCGCTGCCGGGCGCGCTTCCGGCGGAGCGGACGTGGATGCGCCCCTCCGAGCGAAGCTTGACGAGCCCTGCCGCCATCTGGCTGCGGCCGGCGTTGTGGACGCACACGAACAGCACCTCCGGCTGCTCCTTCACGATCAGGTTGTCTGCCTGTGCGAGCGCCTTCAGCCGCTCGCGCGCGAAGCGGTGTGCGAGCACTGGCACGTAGACGTTGATCTTCGAGTTGCCGAGCAGATCGAGCGACTCGCCGATGTAGCGCTCGATCGTCTCCGCCGAGAACACGCCCGCGAACTCGTCCTTCAGCCGCTGGGCTGCTTGCCGGACGTGATGCTGGGTCACTGGGTCGAGCGCCTGGCTCATCACCACACTCCTTCGCGGTCGATGGCTCGCATATCGATGCCGATCTATGCGCGCAGGAGTGTGACAACGACATCGACGGCTGTCAATATGCGGGCGTGAAGCCGATCGCCGCGGTGTCGATGTCGTGCCCTCCGCTGCTCGCCGGACCGCTCGAGGCCGACGAGGCAGAGAACCTCGCCCGGGCATTGAAGGCTCTCGCCGAGCCTGCTCGCCTCCGACTTCTCAGCCTCATCCAGGCCCAACCCGCGGGCGAGGCATGCGTCTGCCATCTCACCGAGCCGCTCGGACTCACCCAGCCGACGGTGAGCCACCACCTCAAAGTCCTCCTCAACGCCGGCCTCGTCGAGCGCGAGCAGCGCGGAAGCTGGGCCTACTTCCGCATCGTTCCCGGCCGGCTCCGCTCGCTGAGCGACCTACTCAGCTGACGAGCCACAAGATCCGGTCTCGCAAAGCGTCTGGGTGGTTGCGCTTCGGTAACGAGACGGCCACAACCGCGGAATCCGCGTCTCGATCGGGAACACTTCGGAGGAGATGCCGACCAAGCTCACTCCGCTGCTCTGTGAACTCCATGCTCACACGACGTGGAGCGACGGATGCCTGTCAGTGCGCGAGCTCTGCGACCTCCATGGCCGCGCCGGGTTCGACGTGCTCGCGGTCACCGACCACACCCTGGCGACGCCGGGCTACGTGCAAGCGGAGAACTTCGAGGCATACCTCGACGAGATCACGGCCGAGGCCGAGCGAGCAAGGGCGCTCTACGGCCTGCTCGTCATTCCCGGGCTCGAGCTGACCTACGACGATCCCGACCCGGAGATCGCCGCGCATGCGGTCGCGCTCGGATTGCGGAGCTTCGTCAGCGTCGCTGACGGCCTCGAAGCAGCTTTGCGCACCGCACGCGCGCAAGGGGCGGCGCTCGTCGCCGCCCACCCGTATGACATCGCCGACGCCGCGACCTCGCACCGAGGGACGGGTGCGTTCTCGGCGAATCCGTCGAAGTGGATCACGCTCGTCGACCGCTTCGAGCTCTTCAACCGCGAGACTCTGTTCCCCTGGATCGCGGAGTCCGCACTTCCCGTCGTCGCTTGCGGTGATTTCCACCAGCCCGAACATCTCGCGACCTGGAAGACCCTGCTTCCCTGCGCCAGGGACGAGGCGAGCGTCCTTGCCTACCTGCGCTCGCCACTCCCGGCCTTTCTCGTCGATCTCGCCGAACGGGTCGAGCGCCTTGCGTGGGCTGCCTAGATGGTTGATCTCGTGGAATCGACCTGCTAGAGGCGCTGCGAGTTGCCCCGGTCGCAGATGATCGACGACGAGAAGCCGAGCGGTTGGGACGACTGGTACCGGTTTGCAGTGGAGGTTCTCGACTGCGAGCACGACGAGGCTGTCGAGTACGCGAACCTCCGGACGATCGAGGACCTGAATCACGAGTCGCTTCGGCGCCGGGGCTCTTCCGGGTCGGCCGGCGGCGGCACCCGGGCCTGACTCAGCGCTCCGCGCCGCGGATCCGATGGCTTCCGACCCGCGCACTTCGGTCGCCCTTTCCCGCGCGTGTGCGAAGCTGCTGGCCGTTGCGGGCGGAACTCGAACATCTCGAGCACGATGCCGTCGCGGACACGAGTCGCTCGCTCACCGTTCGGTCGCGGGGGCTCGTGTACGCGGTTGCCGGACTCCTCCTTGCGGTGGCGGTCGTGCTCGCGTGGCTGCGGGTCGGCGAGCGCGCAGGCCGGCTCTCGGACTGGCAGGCACTCGTGCTGGGCGTCACCCAGGGCGCGAGCGAGCTGCTGCCGATCTCCTCGTCGGGCCACCTGATCCTGGTGCCGTGGATCGCGAACTGGCACTACCTCGAGCAGCACCCCACCTTCAACAAGACCTTCGACGTGTCGCTGCACCTGGGGACGCTCGTCGCAGTCGTCGCCTACTTCTGGGGCGACGTCGTCCGCTACGCCGTCGCGTGGTTGCGCTCGGTGCGCGCGCGGACGATCACGGACAGCGACGAGCGGCTCGCCTGGGCGATCGCGATCGCAACCGTCCCGGCCGCGCTCGTCGGCGCACTCGGCGAGAACGCGATCGACAACCACCTCGGCGAGCCGTGGCAGATCGCGTTCTTCCTCGCCTTCTTCGCCGTCCTCCTCTGGGTCGCCGATCGTTCGGCGCAGCGCGGCACCCTCGCCAGGCTTCGCCTCCCGACCGCCGTCGCGATCGGCGTCTCGCAGATCCTCGCGCTGATGCCGGGCGTCTCGCGCTCCGGGATCACGATCACGACCGGCCGCTTCGCCAAGCTCGATCGCGACGCCGCCGCGCGCTTCTCGTTCCTGCTGCTGATCCCGATCGTGCTGGGCGCGGTTCTCTGGAAGGGCCTCAAGCACGTGGTGCTGAACCCGCTGCCGGCCGGCTCGGCCGGCCCGTTCATCGTCGGCACGATCGCCTCGGCGGCGGTCGGGCCTGATCGCGATCGACCTGCTGCTCGGCTACGTGCGGCGCCACAGCTACCTGCCGTTCGTGCTCTACCGCCTCGTCCTCGCGGCGCTGATCGTGATCGTGATCGCGACCGGCTGGCGCGGCAGCACGTTCTAGCGCGCCACCAAACGGGTTACGGACCGGTGACGGTCTGGCGACGCGCCCTATCGGAACGGCCCGGCAAGCACGATAATGCGCGCGATGGGCGTCTTCGCCGTGGTGGCCACCCGCTCGACGCCGACCAACGCGCGCCTGGGCCTCGTGCTCACGCCGGCTGAGGCGGTGACGCGACTTCGCGCAGGCGACGTCGCGCTCGGGCGGCTCGACGTGCTCTCCTCGCTCGACGGCATCGAGGTCGGCTGGTGGGCGCTCGAGACTCTCGAGCGCCGCGGTGTGATCGTGCTCAACGACGGCCCGAGCCTGGCGAGGGCCCACGACAAGCTCGCCACCGCTCACGCGCTCGCGGAGGCCGGCGTTGCCCATCCCCTCACCGTGCACATCGCGCCGTGGCTGCCGCTGCCGGAGCTCGAGCCTCCGCTCGTGCTCAAGCCGCGCTTCGGAAGCTGGGGCCGCGATGTGATCCGTTGCGACACGGCCGCCGAGCTCGACCGTGCCATTTGGGAGACACGCCGGCGCGCCTGGTTCAACGCAACCGGCGGCGTGCTCCAGCAGCTCGTGCCGCCCATCGGCCACGACCTCCGCCTGATCGTCGCCGGCGGGTGCGTCGTGGGCGCCGTCTCCCGCTACGCGGCACCCGGCGAGTGGCGGACGAACGTCGCCCTCGGCGCAAGGCGCGTGCCGGTCGTCCCGCCACCGGAGGCCGAGGCGCTCGCACTCGCAGCCGCGTACGCGGTGGGCGGCGACCTCGTCGGGATCGACCTGCTGCCCACCCGGGACGGCGGCTGGGTCGTGCTCGAGGTGAACGGCGCCGCCGACTTCACCGCCGCGTACTCGCTCGGCGAGGAGGTCTTCTCCGCCGTTCACAGGGCGCTGCTCGGCCTGATGCCGCAGCCCGCGGCCACCGCCGAGCCGGCTCACTCGTACGCGTAGAAGCCGCGGCCGGACTTGCGTCCGAGACGGCCCGACTCGACGTGCTCGACGAGCAGCGGACAGGGCGCGTACTTCTCGTCGCGGAGGCCGCGCCGGAGCACCTCCATGATCGCGACGCAGGTGTCGAGGCCGATCAGGTCGGCGAGGGCGAGCGGCCCCATCGGGTGCCCGAAGCCGAGCTTCGCGACGGTGTCGATCGCCTCGGCCCCGGCGATGCCGTCGCGCAACGCGTAGACCGCCTCGTTGATGAACGGCATCAGGATCCGGTTCGAGACGAAGCCGGCCACGTCGCGCGCCTCGACCGGCTCCTTGCCGAGGTCGCGCGCGAGCGCGACGACCGCCGCCGCCGTCTCGTCGGAGGTGAGCCCGGCGCGAATCACCTCGACCAGGCGAATGACCGGCACCGGGTTGAAGAAGTGCATCCCGACAACTCTTTCGGGCCGTCTGGTCGCCGCGGCGAGCGTGGCGATCGGGATCGAGCTCGTGTTCGAGGCGAGGATCGCGCCGGGCGGGAGCACCTCGTCGGCGCGGCGAAAGACGTCCTCCTTGACGGTCGCGTCCTCGACCACCGCCTCGATCATCAGATCGGCGGGGACGAGCTCGTTCACGGCGCTCACACGCGCCAGCGTTGCGTCGGGATCCGCGCTGCTCTCTTCTCCGGCTTTCTCGGCCAGCTTCGCGAGGCTGCGCCGCATCGTCTCGAACGCGCGGTCCGTCGCACCCGGGAGCGCGTCGTGCAGCGACACCCGCCGGCCCGACGCGGCCACCACCTGCGCGATCCCGCCGCCCATCTGGCCCGCACCCACGACCAGCACATGCGGGAACCTCACGCCCCTGGCCGCCCTTCGCTCCCGCCCGGCGGAGCCGGGCTCCGCGAAGGGCTGACGCCGCCGACGGCACGAGCTATGTCGCGCGCGGCGTACGGCCGTGCGTGATGCACTGTCCCCACGCCGCGCGCGGATGGCTCGCACCCCCAGCGACGCCCCAGGAACGTGAGGAGCTCCATCGGCGCCGGACCCTACCCTTCTGCCATGGTCGTCCGAGCCGCGAAACGAGCCGACGCCGAGGCGATCGAGCGGATCAGAGTCCGCGGCTGGCAGATCGGCTACCGGCACCTGTACCCGCCCGAGGAGCTCGACCGGCTCGAGCTCGACTGGTCGCACTGGCGGCGCCGGATCGAGCGCCCGCCGGCCGGCTGGACGACGCTCGTCGCCGAGGGCAGAGGCCGCATCCTCGGCTTCGTCTCGATCGGCCCGAGCCGAGACAAGCCCGAGGTCGGCGAGGTGTACGCGATCTACGTCGATCCGGACGAGTGGTCCCGAGGAGCCGGCCGCGCACTCCTCGAACGGGCCGAGGAGCGTCTCGCCGAGGCGTACGGCGAGGCAATGCTGTGGGTGCTCGAGGACAACCCGCGAGCCCGCCGCTTCTACGAGGCGGCCGGCTGGCGCACGGACGGCGGCCGGCAGGCCGTCCAGCGCCTGGGCGTGGCCGCCGCCCGAGGTCCGCTATCGCAAGCGGCTCGGCCACGTGCAGGCAGACCGGTAGCGCCGGCCGCGACCTGCACGTCCACGGCGTGCCGGGACCGGGCGGGCAGACGTTCGTCGCCTACCAGCGCACCGGCTTCAGGGTCGGGCCGACGATGTGGCCGTGCTGGCCGGGCGGCTCCGAGACATCGTGCGTGAAGTGCGCCGCGTACCACATGACGACGTCCTGGTTCTCGATCGGCTCACCGTCGACCCACGCCCCGATGTTCGCCGCATAGGGCGGGCCGATCGCGGCGACGCCGTCGTCGATCTCACCCTCGTGGTAGCGGAGGAGCCAGACGTCGCCACGCGGGAACGGCCAGTCGGGCGACGCGGTCGCGACGCCGTCGTCGTGTCCCGGAATGATGTCGTAGGCCTCGCCCGTGACGCTGTTCTCGACGCGCCACTTCCGCTTGCGCGCCGGTGCCCGCGGACGCTGGATCTCAAACGACTTGGTGTGCCACTTCGCCGTGCCGAACCCCGGCAGCGGCGGGTCGTTGAACTCCTTCACGACGTTCGAGCCCGGCGTTCGGAGATCGAAGTCGAACCGCCAGTAGACGTGGTGGTGGTGCACGTGGCAGATGCACGAGTTCTCGACCCCCGTGAAGGCGAAGCGGGGATTGATCGTCCCGTCGGCGTGCAGGCGCCACTCGCTGATGTAGCGATACCAGCCGGCTTCCATCTCGCTGACGAGCACGACCTCCTGCCCCTTGACGTACATCCCCACGCCGAGGTAGTCGCCGGCGTCCGAGCCGGTGTCGAGGATCGTCTTCGCGGGACTGGGGCAGAGCCGGAAACCGGGGGCGACGTCGGCGCCTTGCGCGTGGATCATCCCTTCCTCGTTCTGCCAGTCCCGGTAGGGGCCGCATCCGCCCGGGTCGTACTTGACGTTGAGGATCGGCACATGGGCACGGTGGAGAACGCGCTTGCCGCGGTAGTCGACAGACCGGAGCTCGATGCCGGTGCCGTTCGTTGAGCGGCCCGGCGCCTGCGTGGCCGCCGGCCGGAGGACGTGGAACTTCCAAAGAACGGTGCCTGCCTGACTCACCGTGACGAAGGCCTCGCCGGGGACGTACGTCCTCCCCGTCGTCGGTTGCTGCGTGTAGGGGCTACCGCAGATCGGATGGTGGGCCGCCGCGGTCTTGGGGGCGTTGGCCTTGAAGCGTACGACCGTTCGCCGAACGAGGTTCACGCCGACGATCTCGTGCCGTACGCCCTTGTCGGAGGGCAGAAGACCGACTGCGATCGTCCGCTCGGCCCGTGCCGTGTCGCCTTCGGCCTCGACGAGCGGCGGCATCGGCGGGTACGGACGCAGCTTGTTCGCGCGGAGCGCCGCGCCGAGCGCGGGATCCTTCGCCAGCAACCGCACCGCCTCGTCGAACTCGGCTCGCGTCGGCGGGGGTTGCTTGCCGCTTTCGGCGACCTCCAGACGTTTTCGACCATCGACCGGGGTCTCGACCACGAGCGTGCGGTTCTTCGTGTAGTCGAAGATCGTTGCCCGGTGCGCGACCGGCGCGGCCGAGGCGAGGCGGCGGGGTCCCTTCCCCTCCTCCCGCTCGACGGGCTCGAGCGAGAGCAGACGATGTCGGGCGCGGCCGAGGCTCTTGCGAACCGATGGATGGTTCAGCACGGCGCCCGACAGCTCGTCGAGCGTCGCCGCGTCCGACCCGGCAGGAACGACCTTCACCTCGAGCGGCGCCTTCCCTGGGGCGACGGGCGCCTTCGCGCGCACTACGCGCTTCTTCGTCTTCGGCTTGTCCACGGTTCCCTCCTTGACGGGCGTTCGGGTCGGTCACCGCCGCAGCTTCGCGCCGAGCCTAACGCGCGAGCAGCGGCATGAGAAGTCGCAGCCGTGAACTCGGGAGTCGTGGCGTCCGCCCGAGGCCGGCTACCGCAAGCGGCCTGCCCGGGGCAGAGCCCGCTCGGCCGGCGTCAGCCGTCCGCGCGGCCCGCGAACGGCGGCTCGAGCGCCGGAGAACGCACGCTCACGCGGGCGTCGACGATCACCGCGCCCCGTTCGAGGACGATCACCGGGTTGCAGTCCATCTCGGCGATCGCCGGCTGCCCGGCGGCCATCGCCGAGACGCGGAGGATCACGTCCTCGAGCGCCCTCACATCCTTCTTCGGCGCGCCCCGGAACCCGTCGAGGAGCGGGAACGTCACGAGCGACCGCACCATCTCCTCGGCGTCGACGTCGGTGAGCGGGGCGACGCGCACCGCGACGTCACGGGTCAGCTCGACGGTCACTCCTCCCGAGCCGCAGGCGACGATCGGGCCGAAGTCCGGGTCGGCGGTCATGCCCACGAGCATCTCCACGCCGCCCTCCACCATCTCCTGCACGGTGAACCCCTCGAGCGGCTCACCGTGCCCTCGGATCCGCTCCGTCATCGCCGCCATCGCAGCCGCCACCTCGGTCGACGAGAGGCCGAGCTCGACTGCACCGACCTCCGTCTTGTGCACCGGGCCGACCGCCTTCAGCGCCACGGGGCCGTGCATCGAGGCCGCCGCGGCGACCGCCTCGTCCGCGGTCGAGACTCGAATCTGGCGGGCCATCGGCAGCCCGTAGCAGCCGAAGAGCGCGGCGACCTCGTCGGGCTCCAGCCAGCCGTCTCCGCGCGCGAGCGCGCTCGCGATCACCGCCGCCGCCTCGTCGGCCCGGAGCCCCGGAATCCTGGGGACTGCCCCTGCAGGCTTCTCGCGCCATGCCCCGTGCTGGGCCGCGTGGGCGAGCGCGATCGCGGCCTGTTCCGGGAACGCGTACGACGGGATGCGCACCCCGGGTGAAGACAGCGCAGCCGGCAGGCCGCGGGCGGACATGAAGCAGGTGAGCACGGGGATCCGGCGCTCCAGCGACGCCGATCGCGTCGACCATGGAGTGTGCGACACCCGGGGCGTCGTCCTCGAGCGGCGGGATGTAGAGCACGATCAGCGCGTCCACCCCCTCGTCGGCCGCGACCGTCCTGATCGCCCGGCCGTAGTCGTCGCCGGTCGCCGAGGCGATCATGTCGACGGGATTCGCGACACCCGCCGCCGCCGGAAGAAACGACCGCAGCTCCGCGACCGTCTCGGCCGAGAGCTCGGGCACGGCGAGGCCGCGTGCCTCGCAGGTGTCCGCGCACTGGATCCCGAGGCCGCCGGCGTTGGTGACGATCGCGACGTTGGGGCCCTTCGGGATCGGCTGATTCGCGAGCAGCGCCGCGACGTCGAACATCTCCTCGAGCGTGTCGGTCCGGATCACGCCCACCTGCCGCAGCAGCGCATCCACCGTGCGGTCGGACGCGGCGAGCAGGGCGCCCGTGTGCGACGTGGCGGCGCGCTGGCCGGAAGCGCTCCTGCCGCTCTTCACCGCCACCACGGGCTTTCGGCGGCCGACCCTCCTGACGATGCTCGCGAAGCGCTGCGGATTCCCGAACGACTCCAGGTACAGGAGCACGACGTCCGTGCGCGGGTCCTCCTCCCAGTAGCAGAGGAGGTCGTTCGGGGAGACGTCCGCCTTGTTTCCGATCGAGACGAACGAGGAGAGGCCGAGCGAGAGGGCCGTCGCCATATTGATGACGGCGAGCCCGAGCGCGCCCGACTGCGACATGAATGCAATCCGCCCTTCAGGTGGATAGGACTGCGCGAAGGTGCCGTTCAGGCTGACCTCGGGATCCGTGTTGATCACTCCCATGCAGTTCGGGCCGACCAGGCGCATGCCGGCCGCACGGCAGGCCTCGAGCAACTCCGCCTGCCGTCGCCGGCCGTCCTCGCCGGTCTCGGCGAAACCGGCGGAGATGACGACGAGTGCGCGAACCTGCTTCTCGGCGCACTCCCTCACGACGTCCGGCACGACCTCCGCGGGCACCGCGACGAACGCGACGTCCACGGGCTCCGCGATGTCCTTCACGCTCGCGTAGGCACGAACGCCCTGGACGGCGGCACGACTCGGGTTCACGGGATAGACGACTCCGGCGAACGGCTGGCCGAGCAGGTTCTTCAGCAGCCGGCCGCCGATGCTCGTCGGGTCCCGGGAGGCACCGATCACCGCGATCGAGCGCGCCTCGAGCACCGTGCGCGCGGCGTTCGCCCCCGCGATCCGCATGCGCTCCTCGTAGTGCTCGGCCGTCTCGTCTGTGACCTCGGTCGGGAACTCGATCTCGACCGCGCCCGGCGTCGTGCGCACCGAGACCGGGAACCCGGCGTGCCGGAAGACGTCGATCATCCGGTGGTTCTCGGGCAGCACCTCGGCACGGAAGAGCTCGATCCCGTTCTCGCCCGCAGCCTGGGCCAGATGCCCGATCAGGATCGAGGCGAGCCCCTCGCCCTGCAACGCGTCGGTGACGCTGAGCGCGATCTCCGCGCGCCGGTCGGTCTCGCGGATGTACTGCGCGCCCCCGACGACTCGCTGGTCGTCGCCGCCGGTGAAGGCGAGCAGCGTCAGGTGGTCGACGTAGTCGATCTCTACCGCGTTCCGCGCCTGTGCGCGAACGTCGACGACGAGCCCGGAGAAGCGGAGCCGGCGGGACTCGTCCGAAAGGCCGATGAAGTAATCCTCGAGCGCCTCGAGGTCGTCCGGCCTCGCCGCGCGGATGTGAACGGTGCTCCCGTCGCGCAGCACCACGTCGGTCTCCCGGTGCGCCGGATAGCCGCTCACAGTGCGATCCTACGGCCGCGTCCCCGCCACGCGGGCCGGGGCTCGGGCGATTTGTGCCCGGGTCGTCGTTCTGGTCCAATCCAGCCAGGGCGAGGAGCCTGCGGCGTCCGAGCCGGCCAAGAGCCGTCGGGAGGAGGGACGTGAACGTCGATGATCGCCACTTCTCCCTCGTCGCCGAGTTGCTCGCCGACGGTGAGGTCGTGCCGTTCCTGGGCGCCGGGGCGAACCTCTGCGACCGGCCGGCGGACGCTCCGTGGGAGCCGGGCAGCTTCGCCCCGAGCGGCCGTGAGCTCGCCCGCGCGCTCGCCGAGAAGAGCCGCTACCCGAACCCCGACGATCCCGACCTGCTGTGGGTCTCGCAGTACTTCGACGCGGTCCTCGGCGAGGGGCCGCTGTACGAGAAGCTCCACGACGTCTTCGACGCCGACTACCCGCCGAGCTCGCTCCACCGCCTGCTCGCGCGGCTGCCGGCGCTCCTGCGCGAGCGGGGCCGGGAGCAGCTGCTCGTCCTGACGACGAACTACGACGACCTGGTCGAGCGCGCGTTCGCAGGATGCCGGCGAGCAGTTCGACGTCGTCTGGTACGAGGCGAAGCCCGGCCCCTAGCAGGGACGCTTCTGGCATCGCCCGCCGGAGGGCGAGGTCGGTGCCGATCGAGATCGCGAACAAGTACACCGGGCTCGCGCTCGCGGAGCGGCCGGTGATCCTGAAGCTGCACGGCGCGATCGACCGCGACGACGCCGACCGCGACAGCTACGTCCTCACCGAGGACAGCTACATCGACTACCTGGCGGGCCCCTACGTCGGCGAGCAGATCCCGTTCTCGCTGATGGCGAAGATGAAGGCGAGCCACTTCCTCTTCCTCGGCTACTCGATGCGCGACTGGAACATGCGCGTGATCCTGAAGCGGCTCTGGGGCGGCGAGGAGCTCGGCCGCACGTCGTGGGCGGTGCAGCTCGAGCCGACCGGCGACGGCGCGCGCGAGGTCGAGACGCAAGCTCTGGAGCCGCCGCGGCGACGTCGACCTCCTCTACGCGCCGCTCAACGAGTACGTCGCGCGGCTCGGCGCCGAGCTCGACGCGGCGCCGGCGCCGCCATGACCGAGACGCTCGCACCGCCGCAGGCGACGGAGCGGCGCCTGGCGGGGACGCCGTTCGTCGGCCTCGTCCCCTACGGCGAGGACGACGCCGCGTTCTTCTTCGGCCGCGACGAGGAGAAGGAGATCGTCACCGGGAACCTGCGCGCGGCCCGCCTGACGATCCTCTACGGCGCGAGCGGGGTCGGCAAGACGTCGCTCCTCCACGCCGGCGTCGTCCACGACCTGCACGAGCAGGTTCGCGCGAACGCGGCCGGCCGGACGGAGCGGACGCCGTTTGCGATCTGCGCGTTCAGCACCTGGCGCGACGACCCGCTGCCCGCGCTCGCCGAGGCGATGCGGGCGGCGTGCGTCGAGGCGCTCGGCGGCGAGGAGCTGCCGCCCTGGCAGCCCGGCGAGCCGCTCGTCGAGGCCGTCCGCGGCCTGGACCGAGCGGGTGCGCCCGCTGCTCGTCGTGCTCGACCAGTTCGAGGACTACTTCCTCTACCACCCGGACGAGGACGGCGAGGGCACCTTCGCGGTCGAGTTCCCGCGGCTCGTCAACGAGCCCAACCTGCGCGTGAACTTCGTGCTCTCGCTGCGCGAGGACGCCTGGGCGAAGCTCGACCGCTTCGAGGGCCGCATCCCCGCCCTGTTCGCGAACTACGTCCGCGTCGAGCACCTCGACCGCAAGGCGGCGCGGGAGGCGATCGAGGGGCCCGTCGAGCGAGTGGAACCGCCGCCTGCCGCCCGGTGAAGAGCCCTACGAGGTCGAGCCGGCGCTGGTCGAGACCGTGATCGAGGCGGCCGCCGCCGGCAGGCTCGGGCTCGCCGAGGGCGGCGACGGCGCCGCGCCGGAGGCGGCGAGCGCCGACGCGGTCGAGGCGCCGTTCCTCCAGCTCGTGCTGGAGCGGCTCTGGCGCGCGACGGTCGAGGCCGGCGCGCACACGCTCGACCTCGCCCGGCTGGAGGCGCTCGGCGGCGCGCAGCAGATCGTCGAGAACCACCTGCTCGAAGCGCTCGGCAAGCTCACGCCCGGCGAGCAGGCCGTCGCAGCCGACCTCTTCCGCTTCCTCGTCACCCGCTCGAAGACGAAGATCGCCCACCCGGCCTCCGACCTCGCCGAGTGGACGAAGCGGCCCGAGCCCGAGGTCACGGCCGTGCTCGACAAGCTCTGCCGCGGCGAGAGCGGCCGCATCCTCCGCTCCGTCTCCCCGCCCGCGGGCGAGACCGCGGTGAGCTACGAGCTCTTCCACGACGTCCTCGCCGAGCCGATCCTCGAGTGGCGCCGCGACTACGAGCAGGAGCGCGCCCGCCGGCTCGCGCTGAAGCGGTTCGGCAAGATCGGCGGCGCGCTGCTCGCGCTCGTCGCTCTCCTGATCACCGTGGGCGCTCAGCAGCGATTCGCGGCGTCGGCGCCTCACGCCCGAGGAGCGTCGCGGCCAAGCAGCTGACCGGCCGCTCGGACGCGTCACTGCTCATGAGCCTCGAGGCCTACCGCAAGAGCCCGACGCCCAGGCCGCGAGCAGCATGATCTCGTCGCTCGAGGCAGCTCGCCGTTCAGGGGCGGAAGGCGATCATGCCGCACGCGACCAAGGCTCGGTCAGCGGCGTCGCCTTCAGCCCGGACGGGCGGACGCTCGCGACCGCCTCCGCCGGAACGCGTCCGGCTCTGGGACGCGCGCACCCACACCCAGCTCGGCCAGCCACTGAAGCACCAGACAGGCGTCGTCACATTCGTCGCCTTCAGCCCGGACGGGGACAGCGCTTGCGGTCGCCGGCGGGGACTACGAGAGCACGGTGCAGCTCTGGGACGTGCACACACGCACCAGACTCGGCCGACCCCGAAAGAGCCAACAAGCCTACGTCTACGGCCTCGCCTTCAGCCCGGACGGGCACACGCTCGCCGTCGCCGGCTCGAACTCCGACGGCATCTACGGAATGGTGCGGCTCTTGGACATCCGCACGCCCAGGAAGCCCGGCCAACCCCTGAAGCGCCAGGACGCCACGTCAACGGCGTCGCGTTCAGCCCGGACGGACGGCACACCTCCACGACCGGGGACGGCACCGTGGACGTGTCGCAGGCGGTGCCAAGTGCCACGGTCGTCACCGACCACGGGCCGCCCAACGGCCCTGTGCGGCCGCGGGCTCGCGCCGGTCTTCAGCCCGGACGGGCACACGCTCGCCACCGCCGGCGACCACGGGACGGTACTGCTGTGGGACATACGCGCACCCAACAAGCCTGCCCAATCCCTGAAAGGCCACGGTGGCTCGTCAACGCCGTCGCCTTCAGCCTGGACGGGCATACGGTCGCCACCGTCGCGCCGACGGAACGGTGCGGCTCTGGGACTGCGACACACCGAGCTCGGCCGACCCGGAGAGGCCACCGAGGCTCGGCACGGCGTCGCCTTCAGGCGGGACGGGCGGACGCTCGCCTCCGCCGGCGACGACGGACAGTGCGGCTCTGGAACGTGGTCGCGACAGGCCTGGCCAGGAGCTGCGCGGCGACGTCCCGTCCAGTTCAGCAGCGTCGTCGCCTTCGCCCGGACGGGCGCACCTCCCGCCGCCACCTCCGACGGGTCGGTGCAGACGTGGGACGTCCCTGCGCGCACCCGTGGCAAGCTCTCTCGCCCGCCCCCCGGCTCCAGTTCCCACTCTGCCGCGGACAGCAGCCCGCCGTCTCGCCGCCGTGCAGCCTGCCGACGGCGCCGTGGCCGGCGCCGCCTTCAGCACGGACGCCCACTCGCCACCGCAAGCGACAACGGGACGGTGCGGCTGTGGGACGTGCACACGCACACGCCACTCGGGAAACCGCTGCGCGGTTACGCAGGCTCGTTCATGGCTTTCAGCCCGGACGGGCGCACGCTCGCCTCCGCCGGTGAGGACGGAACGGTGCGGCTCTGGGACGTAGGCGCGCAGAAGCAGCTCGCCCGGTTGCGCGGCCGGGCATTGTCGGCTTACTTCAGCCCGGACGGGCGCACGCTCGCCACCGCCGGCGCCGGTAACACCGTGCGGTTGTGGAACGTGGAGACGCACACCCAGCTCGGCCAGCCTCTCCGCGGCCACACGAGCGTGGTCTCGAGTGTCGCTTTCAGCCCGGACGGGCGCACACTCGCCACAGCCGGCGCCGACCACACGGTGCGGCTGTGGAACGTGCAGAAGCACACCCAGATCGGTCAGCCGCTCCGGGGCCACACGAGTCAGGTCCAGAGCGTCGCCTTCAGCCCGGACGGGCGCACGCTCGCCTCCATCGGCGATGACCGAACGTTCGCCTGTGGGACGTACGCACGCACGTCCAGCTCGGCCAGGTTCTGCGCGCAGACCAAACACAGGTTTGGAGCGTCGCCTTCAGCCCGGACGGACGCACGCTCGCCACCGCCGGCGACGGTCGGGTGCGGCTCTGGGAGGGCATCCTCTGGCGCGACTTCTCCGACCTGACAGCACAGGTGTGCGGCCTCGTCTTCGGCAACCTCACCAAGGCCGCGTGGGACGCGTTCGCCCCCGGCCTGGACCACGGCGACGACCTGCCCGGACTAGCGGCTCACACCTTCGCCAGAACGTCGTCCGGGTAGCGCAGCCCCTGGGGTCGAGCTCGCGGATCAGGTCGACGAGGGCGTGCTGGAGCTCGACGCAGCCGCGGGCTCGTGCCGCGGCCGATGGTCTCGATGTCGGCCTCGAGGCGTCCGAGCCAGGCGCGGAAGGTCGCCGGCGTCGCGGCGCCCCGACGAAGGCCGCGTAGCCCAGGCAGTGCACGCGATCGCTCGCCTCGTCGATCATCAGCTCCCCGATCGCGCGCTGCTCTCCGCGCCAGAGGAGGAACGGCCGGCCGCGCTCGGGATCGTCGTCCTGGAAGTGCTCCACGATCTCCTGCTGCAGCCGCTCGCCACCGCCCTCGTCTGCTCCGTTGTCGAGAAGCTCAGGAACTGCAGACTCGCGCCGGACGATCTCGCTCCAGCCGAAGTACTGCGCGACGACGTAGAGCGTGTTGTCGACCGCGTAGGCCTTCTGCGCGTCGTCGCCCGCCGCGTGGTACCGCTCCAGGAAGTCCTGCTTGAGGATGTTCCAGAGCCGGGCCTGAAGCTCGTACGCGGCCCCCAGCAGCGGCTCGCTGTACTTGGCGAGGGCCTTCTGCGACTCGTTCAGGGCCCTGCGCTTCTCCAGGAGCATGTTGCCGAGGAGCCCGATGACGGCGACCAGCAGGAGGCCGACGAGGCTGATCAACGCAGTGCGTCACGGGCCAAGGTTGTCACGGCCACGCGTGATCGGGCAAGCGGGCGCGGAGGACGGCCCATCCGGAGCCGTCAGGCCGTGGCGCGGTTCCAGGGCTCGAACGCGTTCCCGACGCCGCGCATCGTCGCGCGCAGCCCCGGATAGTGGCGGAGGAGCACCGACCGCATGTCGTTCGAGTCGATCCAGTCCATGCCGACCTGGGTGTAGACCTGCGGCGTGTAGTCCGTCGTGAAGAACCGGTCGCTGTTCAGGCGCCGCGAGGCCATCAGCACGAAGATCCGGAACGCCGTGTCGCTGAAGGCGAAGCCCTTGGGGAGCGTCTCGGCGCCCATGCCGACCGTGACGTCGACGGCCTCGATGTCGCCGTCGTAGACCCGCTCGATCTGCTTCGCCCACTCCGGGTTGTCCGTCAGATCCTCGAACGACTCGGCGGGCTCCAGGTGCAGGAGCCGGCGGAAGTCGTTGTAGCGCGGCACGCCGAGCTCGCGGGTGCGGAGGATGTCCGTGGCCGCGAGGTCCTGGAGCTTGCCGTCGGGCCGCTCGTACTGCTGCAGGAAGCGCGGGAAGTTGTGCAGGGTGACGACGCCCGGATGAAGCAGCCCGAACGAGTAGAGGAGGTCCGTCATCGAGATCTCGTCCATCACCTTCGGCGCGTTCGGGCCCGAGATCTCGTGGAACGTGGCCTCGCGGATCGGGGCGTCGTCGGCGGCCGCGCGGAAGGAGTAGTCGTCGGGGACGAGCGGGTGCATCCGGTAGACGGCGACGAACTCCTCGGTCAGCGCGTACGGGATCCCGTAGTGGTTCACCTCGGAGCCGGGGATGCCGCTGATCACCTCGCTGGTCGAGAGGCGGCCGAAGAGGCCGTGAAGCTTCTCACCCGCGAGGCCCCACCAGTTCGCGCCCATGGCGACCTTCGTCGTCGGGTGGCTGATCACCGCCGGGGTCCACTCGACCGTGTGGATCTTGGCGATCAGGGCGGCATTGATCAGGCGCGCCCGCTCGAAGAGGTCGTCGTCCGACCACGACGGGTACGCAGCGCGCAGCCCATCGCAAATGGAGTTGTGCTCGCGGATGAAGATGATCTGCAGCAGCGCGATCCCGAGCCAGAAGCCCGGCACCTGCGTCGGGTCGAGCTCCTTCTCCTTCGGGATCGGCAGCAGCCCGTCCTCGCGGATCCGCAGCTTGCCGTCCTCGCCCGAGCGCAGGAACCGCTGCATCTCCAGCGAGGTGCCGTAGAGCTGCGACGCGTCCCACCAGTGCGACTCGGTGTTGATGTACGTGGGCGGGAACCCGTCGCCGTTCGGCGGCCGCGTCCGGTCCGCGGGCGTGCGGGGGATCTGCATCGGCTTCACCGGCCATGGATCGTCGTCCTCGAGGCGGATCGTCCACATGTTGCTCGCGTCGCCCCGGCCGTGGCTGAACCAGTCGCGGATCATGAACTGGAGCCACGGCGCGACGAGCGCGTTCACCGACGTCGCCGGCTGGAACGGGTCGCGCGTGAGCAGCTCGCGGCTGACCAGGCGCGGGCTTGGCTCCTGAAGCCCCGGCTCGGGCAGCGGGAACGTCCGCTCGATCGGGACGTTGCGGCCGAAGCGCGATCCGGCTCTGCCCATCGCGGGGTCGCCCAGGTCGTTGTGCGACCCGTCCGCCGAGCGCGAGGTCAGGAGGCGAGCCTCGAACGGCGGTACCGGGCTCTCGTCCACGGTCGGGGCGCCGTTCGTGTCGTACAGGTTGTGCCGGCGGAGCTCGTTCCGTACGCCGATCAGCACCGCAAGCCCGAGCGGCGTCGAGAGCTTGTCCCAGCCTCGCTGACGGTCGAGGCGCGCCGCAACGGCGTCGAAGATCCGCCACGGCAGCGAGTCGCGGTACCCGCTCTGCCCGCCGCGCCCGTTCTCTCCGATGCGCTTGCGCGCGATCGCCACGCCGATCGCCGCGAGGGCCCCGCCGACGAGCAGGCGCCGGCTCAACGGAGCGTCCGCCTCGCGAGCAGAGCGAGCACAGTGTTTGTGCCCGAGATCGCGGTCAGCACGAGCGAGTTGCGCCTCGACGTCTCCCCGAGCAGGCCGCCGAGCGCGGCGGAGGCCGTGTCGCTCGCGTGGATCGGCAGCGCAAGGCGCACCGCCCTGTCGCGCAACTCGGGATCGCGCGAGAGCAGCTCGGCTCCGATGATCACGGTGCGGATGCCGAACATCCGCCACGGGTAGAGCGGAGCGCCCTCCGGCGTCCCGATCCGGCGTGCCGCCACCGCAGGCGCGACGAGCCCCATCGCGCCGTTGAAGATGCGGACCGCGGCGAGGGTGACGCGGGCGGCGTTGCCGAGACGACTACGGGTCGCGCCGTCCGAGCGGCGTGGAGAGGACACAACGAAACGATCGTAGTACGGGCTCCTTTGGTCTCCAAATTCGACCCGACGCGTTTACTCGGCGGCACACCGGTGTCAGACTCGCCCGATGGCCGCAGGCGAACTTCAGGCTTCCGAAGAGAAGGCTCGGCGCGGCCCGGGCTTCGGACTACCGCCTGCCGACACCGGCAGCCGCGTGCTCGACCTGCTCGCCGCCGTGCTTCTCTTCCTCATCCACGTCGAGCGCCGGATCGACCCGTTCTTCCGGCGGCTGTTCGACGCGCTCTTCCGCGACCCGCTCACGGCGCTGACGACGAAGCTCATCAACTGGAAGCGCAGGAAGGAGCGGGACGACGGCCTCGCGCTCGCCGAGGAGCGCATCCAGCCGAACGAGGAGCAGCACCTCCAGGACATCATCGACACGTTCACCGCCCAGATCCGCGGTCTGTGGAAGCCCGGCTACTTCGAGCGCGGCGGCAACACGAAGACCCACGGCATCGTGCGGGCCGAGTTCACCGTTCGCGACGATCTGCCCGAGAACATGCGGCGCGGCATCTTCGCGGAGCCTCGCACCTACCGCGCGTGGGTGCGCTTCTCCGGGCCGGGTCCGTACGTGACCGCGGACATCGACGACGTCGGCTTCATGAGCATGAGCATCAAGCTCATGGGCGTGCCGGGGCCGAAGCTCCTGGACGACGAGCAGTTCACCCAGGACATGTTCGGCGTCTCGCCGCCGACGTTCGTCACGCCCGACACGCGCTCGAATGCGCAGCTCCAGCACTGGAGCCTGAAGAACGCGTCGCCCTTCTACTTCGCCAATCCGCGCGACTCGCACATCCTCGACTCGATCATGCAGCTGCTCTGGACGAAGACGCAGACGAGCCCGCTCGAGGGCGACTACTTCAGCTGCGTCCCGTACCTGCTCGGCGAAGGGCAGGCGATGCAGTACTCGTTCGCCACGCGCCGCAAGGAGCGCACTCGCGTGCCGCGACTGCCGCGCCGCCCGCCGGACAACTACCTGCGCGACGCGATGGTCGCGACGCTGGCCGAGGAGGACGTCGAGTTCGACATCCGGCTGCAGCTCCAGACCGACCCGTTCCTGATGCCGATCGAGAACGCCGCCGTCCTGTGGCCGACGAAGCTCTCGCCGCGCGTGCCGGCCGCCGTGCTCCGGATCCCGAGGCAGACGTTCGACTCGCCCGAGCAGCTCGACTTCGCACGCGTGCTCACCTACAACCCGTGGCACTCGCTCCCCGAGCACCGCCCGCTCGGGAACCAGAGCCGGGCGCGGAAGCGGATGTACTACGAGCTGTCGCGGCTACGCCAGCAGGCGAACGCGCGTCGAGCACTACGAGCCGACGGGCGACGAGGAGTTCCCCGGCTCGTCGCCCGATTCCGGCCAGGTAGCGCACCGCCGCGAGGCCGGGCAGGAAGAAGTAGGCGCCGCCCCTCACCGAGACGAAGCGCGGGATGTTCGTGACGCGCTCGCGGACGCCGTCGGTCGGAATCGTGAACGTCCCGCCGTAGGGCGCCGACGGCGCGACGATCGGGATCGGCGTCGTCGTAGAGCCCGTCGAACTTCGGGTTGTTCAGCCAGGTGTGGTTGATGAACTCGAACTGGCGCTGGATGTTCGCGTTCAGGCAGATGAAGTTCAGCCCGCGCTCGGTCGTGTCGCCGCCGGCGAGCGCCTGCTCGATCGTCAGCGACGTGCCGTACTCGCGGCCGCGCCGCAGGATGCGGTGGCGGCGGTTGATCGCCCAGGAATCGCTCGACCCCGGCCGCGGGTCGAGGGAGTCGCGCGGATGCGAGCGGCGGATGTGCGAGCCGACCGGGCAGCGGGCTCCGCGCGGGTCGAGCTCGTGGTAGGCGAAGTCGTTCGCGCCGGCGAGGCTCTCGTCGTCGGCGTCGGGCGCGAGCGCGAGCGGCGCGCCGCTCGGCCAGCGCCCGACCATCTTCGAGGCGAGCCGGATCTGCGCCTGCGGGTCGCTCGTCCCGTCGGGGCGCCGCGTCGCGCCGTCGAGGAAGCGCCAGAACCCGGGCACGTCCTGGCGCAGCTGGCGGAAGACGAGGTAGCTGCCGTTGCGCCCGAGGTCGGCGCGGCCGGAGCCCTCGGCGTCGCGCGGCAGCGTCTTGCGCGGGTCGGCCGAGGCCTCGAGCAGCGGGCGGCCGGTGTACAGGCCGTACTCGTTCGGGTAGCCGAGGAGGAACTCCCCGGCGCGGACGGTCGTCTCGGGCGGGCCCGTCTTCGAGAGGCCCTCGACGAACGGCTGCGAGATCCCGTCGCGGAAGCCGAACGGCTCGAAGTCGTCGAGGTCCGACGTCCCCAGCCGGTGCCGGAGCACGAGCCCGCCCGCCGCGAGCCCGCGAGTCTGCTCCTGCTCGAGCCGCTCGAGGCCGGCGGCGTCGCGCGCGTAGAGGAGGAGCGCGAGGTCGATCTGCGGGCCGCCCGGGCGCCCCCACTCCCACCGCTCGGGCGCGTTCTCGTCGGAGTCGCCCAGGATGCGCGACCGGTGCGGCGTGGTCATTCCGGCGGCGAACTCGTTGGAGAACATCGCCAGCGCTTCCTTCGCCAGCCCGAGCCCTGCGAGGCCGGAGCTCGTGAAGGCGAGATTGAGCGCGCGCTCCTCCGGCCGCGCCTCGGAGGTCGTGATCGCGCCGGCCGTGTCGCCCAGCCAGCGCCGGGCGGCGGCCGCGTCCTCGATCCCGAGCAGCAGGAAGGCGGCCGCCCTCAGGTCGCCGTACCCGCGGGCGAAGAGCCCCTGGATGTCGGCGAGGTCGAGCGTCACAGCGACTGCACCCACTTCGACGCGTCTCCGTCGCGCAAGCCGGCGCGGATGCGCTCGTTCTGCTGGATGTTGAGCGCGGTCAGCCGGCCGTACGCCGAGTACCAGACGCGGGTCGGCACCTGGTGTGTGCGCAGGTAGTCCTTGAACGCGAGCTCGTCCCGCGCCCCGCCGCGCACGAGCCAGCTCGTCCGCGGGTAGCCGACGCCGTTACTGAAGACGAGGTTCAACCCCCAGGCGACCTTGTCGATGAAGTCGTCCATGTAGCTCTCGAGGCTGCCGTCGTAGTTCGAGGCGAAGAACATGCGCCGCTTGCCGTCGATGAAGACCCAGCGCGCGAAGTGGATCGTCTTCACCCCGGCCAGGTCCCCGCGGGCGAAGAAATGCCTGGTCGCGTAGTTGAGGTAGAAGAGGATCACGACGAGCGTCCAGCGCCGGAAGCGGCCCGGCTTGACGTGCCCGATCGCCGTGAACGGGTTCTGGACGAGGTGGTCCTCGAGCGCGGCAAGCATGTGCACGCGCTCCTCGCTGGGCTTCACATGCGGTGCCGCGTCCCGCTTCTCGTGGATGCGCAGGAGCACCGCCCAGAACGGCGCCACGAGGAGCAGGATCGGCACGAAGGGGAGGGTCAGGAGCGGGATGGCGACGAGATGCACCTTGTCCTTGACGCGCGCGGCGAGCGCCGGCCGCTCCGCCGGCTCGAGCGCGCCGGCGAGCTCCGGATCCTGCGCGACGAGCTCGCGCACGGCGCGGCGGACGTCGCCCGGATCGCGACCGTCCCAGTTGCGCGCCGGGTCGTCGAGGGCCGCCTCGATCGCGTCGCGAAGCGCCGACTCCTGCCGGATCTGGCGCACGGTGCGGCCCGTCGTGTTCACGTACCTCGCCGCCTCCTTCACGACGTGGCGGCGCAGGTAGTCGAGCCGGTCGCGCCCGGTCGGCTCGCCTTCCGGGTAGCCCTCGCAGCGCCCGAAGACCCGGTCGATCCCCGCGCCCGCGGTCTCCACGAGCTGCTCGAGGTGAGCGTCCACGGCGCCGTCGAAGTCCATGAGCAGGATCACGCTCGCAGGCAGCCGCGCGTCGGCGTCCGCGGGCGCCATCATCACCCGCGCGAAGTGGACGCCGTCGAGGGCGCCGAAGTCGATCACCGACCCGTTCGCGACGCCGTCGCCCATGGTGGCGAGGAGGCTCTCGACCTCGCTCTCCGCGCCCGCGCGGACCGGCGCGACGATCGTCAGTGAGCGCTGGTACGGCATCGTCGACGCTGCCGCCCGCGCGTCACTTGTTGAAGTCGAGCGAGAAGTGGAGAACCTTGTCCTTCTCCCAGTACACGAGCCCGAGGTAGAGCCCCGGAGCGACCTCGCGGATCTCGTCGCGCACCTTCCGCGCGAGGCGGGAGGTCTTCGAGTAGTCGAGCACGACCGTCTCGGCGCCGTCGAACCAGCTCGCCTCCTTGTAGACCTTCGCGCGCACGGCCTTGATCCCGAAGGGGAGGATCTTGTTCTTCAGCTCGCCCTTCTCGCGGTTGAAGACCTTGCCCTTCCAGGCCAGGGTCTTGGCGATCCAGGCGACGTTGTCGCGAGACGTCCTCGTTCTCGGAGCCGACGAGCACCTTGCCGGCGGCGTCGCCGTCCGGAATCTCACCGGCGGGGCTGCTGCGGAAGAGCGCGTCGAGCTCGTCGGAGGACAGATCGAGCAGGTCGTTCTGGGTGAGCGCCACGGGAGCCCCTTCTGGTGAGACGGCACGCCGAACCTAACACGGTCTCGTTCGGTGCGGCAACCCTCGGCGTGACGCCGGGGCCGGACCGACCAGGCCGGTTCGAGCTGCCGTCGACCCGCGTGACGCCGCACACGGCGATGTCGTGGCGGAGCAGTACTCAATCGCGTCG
Source organism: uncultured Actinomycetes bacterium (assembly GCA_963781435.1). GTDB lineage: Bacteria > Actinomycetota > Thermoleophilia > Gaiellales > Gaiellaceae > PALSA-600. Next base: position 178,030 of record CAWAGR010000025.1, read on the forward strand.
AGGGGGCGTTTTCGCGCGGGCAGCGCGCAGCCTGTACCACGGCTTCGCAAACCCGCGCAGCTCGCGCTGAAGCGCCGGCGCGAGCTTCCCGTCGGCCGCGTGGCTGTAGGAGACGAACGCGTCGTACCCGGAAACGGCGTCCCCGCGCGGGCGCGCCCAGCGCCCCGGCAACGGAAGCCTGCCTGCCGGAAGGTTCACCGCTCGGCGCCGCTCGGCGGGTACTCGCCCTCCTGCCAGGCGGCGCCCTTCGGCCGCCCACACATGTTCGCACCTGCGCCGAGGAACGGAATCACCTTCCCGTTGCGAAGGGCCTTGACGACGATCTTGGAGTACCGGCTGATGAGCGGATCGACTGCGGCCATGTCGCGTCCGGCTGTCATTAGACAGACTCAGGGGCTCGCTTACAAGCGGCGCGCGTTATCCTCGGGAACCGCGCGCGGAGCGCCCTTTCAAGCCGGCGTTCCTGAGCTGCTTCCGACGGAAGGAGAGGGCATGTCTGATTCGAGCAAGCGGATGGGGAAGTGGGGAACAACCCTCCTCGGAGTCCCCCTTCTGATCCTTGGTGGAGCGATCGTCTACGGTCTCATCAGGGTCTGGCCGGCGGTCACTGCGGCTACGGCTGAGAAACCGAAGGACACGGAGATCTCGTTCTTCGGCCTCTCCTACACCGCCTCGGCCGACACCGCGATGATTCTCCTCGTCGTCTTCGCGAGTGCGCTCGGAAGCTACGTGCATGCCGCGACATCGTTCGGGGACTACGTCGGCAACCGCACGCTCATGCGCAGCTGGACGTGGTGGTACCTCCTCCGTTTCTGGATCGGAAGCGCGATTGCCCTCCTGTTCTACTTCGCGCTGCGCGGCGGGTTTCTCACCGCCGGCGGGTCGGGCGCCGATCTCAACCCCTACGGGATAGCCGCCCTCTGCCGGAATGACCGGCCTCTTCTCGAAACAGGCGAGCGACAAGCTCAACGAGGTCTTCACCGCCCTCTTCCGTGTCGCGCCGGGGTCGGGCGACGCTGCGCGCTTCGACAGCATCGAGGGCACCGTCCAGCCGCGGATCACCTCCCTCGAACCGCAAGAGGTTCCTTCGGGGGTCGCCGAGGCGCTGACGGTGACAGTGCGCGGGGAGGGGTTCGTCCCGGAGTCGATCGTGCAGGTCGGCCCGCCCGGGGAGCCGGGAACGGGGCGAGCGACGACCTACGGAGGCCCCGACACCCTGACGGCGGAGCTCCTTCCGAGCGACCTCGCCGCTCCGGGAACGCTCCAGCTCTCGGTCTTGAACCCCGAATCCGGCGCCGCCTCGGAGCCGATCGAGCTCGCGGTCGGAGCGGCCGACGGGTAGCTCCGCGGGCCGTCGACGGAAAAAACCACGTTTGATATTTCACTGTCCTTTTTGGACAGTCTCTCGCCGCGGACGATCGCCTTGCGATCGCGGCCAACGCTGGCTTCTACTCATGTCCTTTTCGGACGGTTGTGGAAAAACTTGTCGTTTCTCGTCACACCAGAGTCGTTGACTTCTCGCAATACCGATCCGTATCCTCGATCGGCGATCGTGATGAGAAATCCCACCGGAGCGATCGCGGTTCGTTTGGGTACAGCAAACGGAAAGGGGTTCGCTCGTGAAAGCTCGCTGGTTCGCTCTCCTGATCGGTCTCATAGCCTCGACTGCGCTCCTGAGCATCAACACGGCAGGGGCAAGACAACCCGACAAGCCGAACCCCAAGGTTCCTCCGCGCGGCACCCCTGGGGTCGCGGCCAAGTCGGGCAAACCAGGGACGATCACCATCACTCATTACGCGACGGACGGCGTCACCGTCCTCAGCACGGAACGTGTACGCGCCTCCAACTCCGACAGCTCCGCGTCAGTGGCCGCCGCGCTCGGGAAGAGCGCCCCCGAGGCGGTGAGGACGGGAGTCGTGACGCAATGGGACGACGCCGGTCGTCCAGGCGCACCCGTGGCTCAAGCCGAGTCGACCCCGGACATGCGGACCACCGCTTCTGTGAAGCGGCTCGCGCGTGGCGCCGACTGCTGCTCGAGTTCAGGCTGTGACGCGGTCGAAGTCACGCGGGATATCACCGGCGACATCTTCGGCGACTGGATCGGGACGTTTCATCACCGCGTCTACTGGTGCTGGAGCTATCCGCGGATCACCGGCGTGAACGTAGCCTGCTGGTCGACCGTCGACGGCTCGTTCATCAACGACAACGGCTGCGACGGCTGGGGCTACTACTACAACTGGCGCGGCAGCGGCCACGGCGGCCACGACTCGTTCCGGCAAGGCGACTGGGACAACTGCGTCTTCGGGTGGGGTTGTTTCGGGAACATCTACCCCTGGATCGAAATCTGGGTGAACGGAAACGGCGCCTGGGGTCAGGATCAAGGAGGCTGATATCTCGGAGTTCGAAACCTTCGTGACCAAGGTCATACTCTTTCTTCTGATCGTGTTCGGAATCGGGGCGTTCGTGCGCTTCCTCCAATGGGCGTTCTGACGGGAGCTCGCAGAAACAACCGGTCATAGGAGGCCGAGCGAGGTACAGTCGCTCGACCTCCTATCGCCGGTCGCCTTCGCCCGGGCGATTGTAGGGGCAGGCGACTTCCATCGCTCACAGGCCCGGCGAGCCTGGCGGAACGCCTTCAGACCTCGATCAGCAGCGCGTCTCCCTGGCCACCGCCCGAGCAGATCGCGGCCAGGCCGAGCCCGCCGCCGCTGCGCCGCAGCTCGTGCACCATCGTGGCGACGATGCGGCCGCCGCTCGCGCCGATCGGGTGGCCGAGGGCTACCGCTCCCCCGTTCACGTTGACGCGCTCCTCGTCGGCGCCCAGGAGGTCGGTCGAGTGCTTGGCGACCGACGCGAACGCCTCGTTGATCTCGACTCGCGCGACATCGTCGATGCGTCTTTCCCGCCCGCGCGAGCGCGACCGCGGCGGCCCTCGCCGGGGTGCGCGCGAGGTAGGCGACCTCGTCGGCGACGAATCCCTGCGCGAGGATCGTCGCGAGCGGCTCGATGCCGCGGCGGCGCGCCCACTCCTCGCTCGCGACCACGACGCACGAGGCTCCGTCGTTCACACCCGGTGCGTTGCCGGCGGTCGTCGTGCCCAGCGCGTCGAGGACAGGCGGAAGCGCCGCCAGCTTCTCCAGCGACGTGTCGCGGCGCGGGCTCTCGTCGGTCCCGACCTCGCCGACTGCCGCGATCTCCGCACCCAGGAGCCCGGCGTCGATCGCGGCGACCGCACGCTGGTGCGACCGCAACGCCCACTCGTCCTGCTCCTCGCGCGAGATGCCGAGCTCGCGCGCCACGAACGACGCCTGCTCGATCATGTGCCGCCCGTCGAAGGTGGAGACAAGGCCGTCGTGGGTGACGAGGTCGATCACCGAGCCGTCGCCCAGGCGGTAGCCGAACCGCGCCTTCGCGAGCGCGTACGGGGCGTTGCTCATCGACTCCATGCCGCCCGTGACGACGAGCTCCACCTCGCCCGCGCGGATCATCGAGTCGGCGATCTGCACCGCCCGGATCGACGACGCGCACACCTTGTTGATCGTGTCGCTCGGCGTCTCGAGCGGCAGCCCCGCGCCGATCGCCGCCTGGCGCGCGGGCGCCTGGCCGGCGCCGCCCTGGAGCACCTGGCCCATGATCGCGTACTCGGGCTCGTGCGCCTCGATCCCGGCGCGCTCGAGCGCCGCGCGGATCGCAATCGAGCCCAGCTCGGTCGCGGGATAGGCCGCGAGGCCGCCTCCGAGCTTGCCGAACGGCGTCCGCACCGCGCTCACGATCACGGTGCGCGTCCGCATCACCTGACGAAGCTCGACTCGGGTGTGAGCCGCCGCGCGAAGGCGACCACGAGCGCGATCACGGCCTCGAGGTCGTCGAGTGAGGCCAGCTCGCCGGGCGAGTGCATGTAGCGGAGCGGCACCGAGACGAGGCCGGTCGGCACCCCCGCGCGCGAGACGTGCACCGCGTCGGCGTCGGTGTGCGTCCGGTTCGTGAGCACCTCGAAGGTGTGCGCGATCCCTTCCTCCTCCGCGGCCCGGGCGAGCAGGTCGGTGACGCCGGTGTTGAGGATCGGCCCGCGGCCGATCGCCGCGCCCGAGCCGAGGTCGATCTTCCCGGCCGCCTTCGGATCGCCGCCGGGAACGTCGGTCGCGTAGGTGACGTCGATCGCGATCGCGAAGTCGGGGTCGAGCGAGAAGGCGGCCGTGCGCGCGCCGTAGTAGCCGAGCTCCTCCTGCACGGCCGCGACGCGCGACGACGTCGACCTGCGCGTCACCCGCCTCCGCGATCCGCCGCGCCGCCTCGAGCGCCACGTACGCGCCGAGCCGGTTGTCGCATGCGCGCGAGACGAAGCGGCCGTTTCCCAGCTCGACCGGGTCGCCCTGCCAGACGCCCGCGTCGCCCACGCGCACGAGCCGGGCGGCGTCCTCGCCGTCCTTCGCGCCGATGTCGATGTGCAGGTCGGAGTGCTCGACCCGCGAGCCGTCGCTGCGCTTCTCGGGCGCGACCATCCGCCGACCGACGACGCCGGTGACCTCACCGTCGCGCCCGGCGAGCCAGATCCGCTGCCCGGCAAGGATCTCGGGCGAGCTGACGCCGAGCGTGCTGAACGAGAGCAGGCCGCTCTCCTCGATGTTCGTGATCGCGACGCCGATCTCGTCGATGTGCCCGACGACCGCGAGCGTGGGCGCGCCGTCGCCCGCCCGCACGCGCGCAAACGAGGTACCGAGCGTGTCGGAGTGAACCTCGGCAAACGACGAGGCCGCATCGCGCCAGACGCGAGCGGCCGGTTCCTCGTGACCGGAAGGGCCGCGGGCGAGGAGCAGGTCGCGCAGGAGGTCGGGGATCGGCACGGCTTGCGGATTGAACCAGCAGCGCTTATCGTGCGGCCGATGATCCCTTCCCCGCACACGATCTCCCGGCAGACCGTCTGGCAGTGGCGCACGAGCGGGGCGGGAGCCTGCTGCTGAGCCCAGACAGCAACACGACAGCCCGTCACCGCTCGACCCGAGACCCGAATTGAGGGTCTTTTTCTTTGCCCGAAACAGACCGTCGACAACCGTGCTCAACACCGATCTCCTCACCCCGCTCGGGGCCTACCTCCGCCTGCGGCGCGAGGGCCACGCGAGCTTCCTGCTCGAGTCGGTCGAGCAGGGCCGGCTCGGCCGCTATTCGCTCGTCGGCTGCGGCTCGCGGCTCGTCACCTTCGACGAGGCTGAGCACTGCGGCGAGCCCGTTGTCGGCTACCTCGCCTACGACTTCGTCGCGAAGCTCGAGCCGACGGTGCCGATGCCGGACGCCGGCCGCGGACTGCCCGAGAGCAGCTTCGTGGTCGCCGACACGCTCGTCCGCTTCGACCACGCGCGCGGCGTCGCCGAGGTGCTGCGCGGCGGCTCTGACGATTTTCTGGCGCTGCTCCAGACCGATATCCCGCGGCCGCCGCGCGAGTCGGGCACGCGCTCCGAGACGCTCCGCCTGCCGTCGCAGGCCGACTACGAGCGCGGCGTGGTCGCGTGCAAGGAGCACATCCGCATCGGCGACGCATTCCAGATCGTCCTCTCGCAGCGGGCCGAGCGGCCGACGTCGATCTCGGCGCTCGCGCTCTACCGCTCGCTGCGCCTCGTCAACCCCTCGCCCTACCTCTTCCTGCTCGAGCTCGACGGCCTCGCGCTCGTCGGCTCGTCGCCCGAGACGCTCGTCAAGTGCGACGCCTCCCGCGCGTCGGTCAACCCGATCGCGGGCTCGACGCAGCCCGGCGAGGGCGACGCCGAGCGGCTGCTCTCGTCGGAGAAGGACCGCGCCGAGCACGTGATGCTGGTCGACCTCGGCCGCAACGATCTCTCGCGCGTCTGCAGGCCCGGCACCGTGAAGGTGGAGCGCTTCCTCGAGGCGGAGCGCTTCTCGCACATCACGCACCTCGTGTCGGAGGTCGCGGGCGAGCTCTCCGACGGGGTGACGCCGTTCGACCTGCTGCGCGCGACGTTCCCTGCCGGCACCGTCTCGGGCGCGCCCAAGGTGCGAGCGATGCAGATCATCTCCGAGCTCGAGGACTACCGGCGCGGACCGTACGCGGGCGCAGTGCTGTATGCGCTGCCGGGCGGGCCGCTCGACGCCTGCATCGCGATCCGCACGATCGTGCTCCACGACGGCGTCGCGCTGCTCCAGGCCGGCGCCGGCATCGTGGCCGACAGCGACCCCCGCGCCGAGCACGAGGAGTGCCTGCGCAAGCTCGCGGCACTCGAGGCCGCGATCGACCTCGCGGAGGCCGGAAGATGAGCATCGCTCGCAGGCTCGCTCGCGGGGGGACACCTCCGGTTTCCCCCCTGTTCCCCCCTTCCGACACGTTGCCGCTCATCGTCGGCGAGCGCGGGCAAAGCCCGCGCTCGCTGCAACTCGCGGTGCATCCGCAACCCGCTTTCGAGGTTGGCCGATGAGCCTCCGGGTGGTCTTGATCGACAACTACGACTCGTTCACGTACAACCTGGCGCACCTGTTCGGCGAGCTGGGAGCGGAGGTCGTGGTGCGGCGGAACGACGAGATCAGCGTCGAGGAGGCCGAGCGGCTCGCGCCGTCGCACCTCGTGATCTCGCCGGGGCCCGGTCGGCCCGAGGACGCGGGTGTGTCGGAGGAGATGGTGCGCGCGTTCGCGGGCCGGGTGCCGACGCTCGGCGTGTGCCTCGGCCACCAGGCGATCGTCTCGGTCTTCGGCGGCGAGGTCGGCCCCGCGCACGCGCTGGTGCACGGCAAGGCGACCGACGTCCACCACGACGGGCGCGGCCTCTTCGCCGGCCTGCCGCAGGATTTTCCCGCCGGCCGCTACCACTCGCTCGCTGCGACGTCGATCCCCGACTCGCTCGAGGTCTCGGCAACCGCGGCCGACGGCGAGGTGATGGCCGTGCGCCATCGCGAGCTCGCGGTCGACGGGGTGCAGTTCCATCCGGAGTCGGTGCTGACGCCGAGCGGACTCGCGCTCGCGAGGAACTTCCTGGAGGGTGCGTGAGTCCGATCCAGCAGGCGCTCGCGCAACTCCTCGACGGCCGCGACCTCTCGCGAGACGACGCGCGCGGCGGTGATGAACACGATCATGTCGGGCGAGGCGACCCCGGCCCAGATCGGCGGCTTCCTCGTCGCGCTGCGGCTGAAGGGCGAGACCGCCGACGAGATCGCAGGCTGCGCCGAGGCGATGCGAGAGCACGTCCTGCGGATCCGGCCGGCGCGCGACGACCTCGTCGACACGGCCGGCACGGGCGGCGACGGCGCGAACACGTGGAACATCTCGACCGCTGCCGCACTGGTGGCTGCCGCGGCCGGCGCAGGCGTGGCGAAGCACGGCAACCGCGCCGCGTCGTCGGCGACCGGCGCGGCCGACGTCCTCGAGGCGCTCGGCTTCGATCTCGCGATGGCGCCCGAGCGGATCGAGCGGTCGATCGACGAGCTCGGGTTCGGCTTCCTGTTCGCGCAGGCACACCATCCCGCGATGCGGTACGCGGCGCCAGTCAGGCGCGAGCTCGCGGCGCGAACCGTCTTCAACGTGCTCGGCCCGCTCACGAACCCGGCCGGCGCGCGGGCCCAGGTCGTCGGCGTCTACGACCCGGCGATCGCCCGCACGATCGCGGAGGCGCTCGTGCAGCTCGAGGCGCGGCGCGCGTACGTCGTGCACGGCGCGGGCGGGATCGACGAGCTGTCTCCGGCCGGCCCGAACCTCGTCTGCGAGGTCGACGCCGGGAGCGTTCGCGAGTACCAGCTCGATCCGCTGGAGCTCGGTGTTCCGCGCTGCGATCCGGCAGAGCTTCGCGGCGGCGATCCCGCGACGAACGCCCGGGCGCTTCGTGACGTCCTCGCCGGCGCCCAGGGCGGGCACCGGTCCGCGGTGCTCCTGAACGCCGGCGGCGCGATCGCCGCGAGCGGTCATGCGGCCGACCTGCGAGCGGGGTTCGAGCTCGCGCGCGAGACGGTCGACTCGGGCGCCGCCGGCGAACGGCTCGAGCAGCTGCTCGCCTTCTCCCGAGAGGCCGTGGCTCAATGAGATTCGCCGAGGCACTTGCCGCACCGGGGTTCGGAGCGATTGCCGAGTTCAAGCGGCGCTCGCCCTCGGCCGGAGACCTGCGGCCCGGAGGAGACGTGGTCGCCGTGGCTCGCGCCTACGAGCAGGCCGGCGCACGGGCGATGTCGGTGCTCGTCGACGACCGCTTCGGCGGCACCTGGGACGACCTTCGCGCGGCGCGCGCGGCGACCTCGCTGCCGCTGATCGCGAAGGGCTTCTTCCGCACACCCGAGCACCTGCGCACCGCGGCCGAGGCGGGCGCCGACGCAGCCCTGCTTCTGCTGCGCGACCTCGACGACGTCACCTGCATGCGGCTGATGCGCGAGGCGCGCACGCTCGGCATCGACACGCTCGTCGAGGCGCACGACGCCGGCGAGCTCGAGCGCGCGATCTCGCTGCGGGCGCCCGTGATCGGCGTCAACGCGCGCGACCTGACCACGTTCGAGCTCGACCGCCGCAGCCAGCTCGAGCTGCTCGCGCGGGTGCCGCGGGGCCGCGTCGTCGTCGCCGAGTCCGCAATCGCCACCCGCGCGCAGGGCGCCGCCGCCGAGCTCGCCGGAGCGAACGCGATGCTCGTCGGCTCGACGCTGATGCTCGCTCCCGACCCCGGCGCGAAGCTCGCCGAGTTGATCGCGCGGCCGCTCGTGAAGGTGTGCGGGCTGACGCGTCAGGACGACGTCGACGTCGCGGTCGAGGCCGGCGCCGACCTCGTCGGCTTCATCCTCGCCCAGGAGAGCCCGCGCCGCACCGACGACCTACTCGGCGCGCCCGACACGGTCCTCCGCGTCGCCGTGTTCGTCGGCGAGATGCACGAGACGGGCGCCGACGTCGTCCAGTTCTACGCGCGCCACGACGGTCATCGCGCCCGCGACGGCGTGCTGCTCCGGGGCGACGAGTCGGTCGCAACCGTGGTCGACCTGCCCTGGGGCGCGGAGGATCCGACGCACATCGAGCGCGCCCGGGCGACCAAAGGCCGCGTCATGCTGGCCGGCGGTCTCGGCCCCGCGAACGTGCGCGAGGCGATCGACGCCGTGCACCCGTGGGCTGTCGACTCGGCCCGCTCGACCGAGAGCGAGCCCGGCGTCAAGGACCACGACGCCGTTCGCGCCTGGGTGAAGGCGGCGACGATGAGCGAGCACCTTCGGCGCCTACGGCGGGCGCTACGTCCCCGAGACGCTGATCCCGGCCCTCGACGAGCTCGAGGCCGGCTGGCGCGCGGCGCGCGAGGACGAGGCGTTCCACCGCGAGCTGCACGAGCTGCTCACCACCTATGCCGGCCGGCCGACGCCGCTGACGCGCGCCGCGCGGTTCGCGCCCGACAAGCGGCTCTACCTCAAGCGCGAGGACCTCCTCCACACCGGCGCGCACAAGCTCAACAACGCGCTCGGGCAGGCCGTCCTCGCCCGCCGGCTCGGCAAGCACAGGATCGTCGCGGAGACGGGCGCGGGCCAGCACGGCGTCGCAACGGCCACCGTCTGCGCCCGGTTCGGCCTCGACTGCGTCGTCTACATGGGCTCCGAGGACATGCGGCGCCAGGCGCCCAACGTCGAGCGGATGAAGCTGCTCGGCGCCGAGGTGCGGCCGGTCGAGTTCGGCACGAAGACGCTGAAGGAGGCGACGAGCGAGGCGATCCGCGACTGGATCACGAACGTCGAGACGACCTACTACCTGATCGGCTCGTGCGTCGGCCCGGCGCCGTATCCGGAGCTCGTGCGCGACCTCCAGCGCGTGATCGGCGACGAGGCTCGCGAGCAGTTCGTCGCCGTCGAGGGCCGCCTGCCGGAGGTCGTGGTCGCATGCGTCGGCGGCGGCTCGAACGCGATCGGCGCGTTCTACGCCTTCCTCGACGACGCCGACGTGCGGCTCGTCGGGGTCGAGGCGGCCGGCGCGGCAAGCCTCGGCAGCGGGCGCAGCGGCGTCCTCCACGGCGCTCGCTCGTCGATCCTCGCCGACGCCGACGGCCAGATCGCCGACGCGCACTCGATCTCGGCCGGGCTCGACTACCCCGGCGTCGGGCCCGAGCACGCGGCGCTCCGCGACGCCGGCCGCGCCGAGTACCTCCCCTGCACCGACGACGAGGCTCTCGCCGCGTTCCACCGGCTGGCGCAGACGGAGGGCATCATCCCCGCGCTCGAGAGCGCGCACGCACTTGCCTGCTCGCTCGACCTGGACGAGGAGCTTGTTCTCGTCTGCCTCTCGGGGCGCGGCGACAAGGACCTGGCCGAGGTGCTCGCGCGATGACGCTACTCGCCGGGCGGCGGCGGCTCGCGCTGCTGCCAGTCGACGAAGCTCGCCAGGTATGCGGTGAGCAGAGCGAACGCGGACAGCATCTCGATCATCGTGGCGCTGCGGGCGCCGCGGGAGGTCGCGAAGATGTCGCCGGGCGGCGAGATCACGGCGGTGCAGACCGCGTAGTAGAAGAAGTCGGAGAAGCGCGGCGCGTCCGGCAGACCCGTGAACGCCTCGGTGGGGTGGATCGCCCAGAGCGCGATGTAGACGACCGTCCACCCCAGGAAGAAGACGAGGCCGAGCAGCGGCAGGCCCGTGCGGCGCAGCACGAGCACGAACGCCTGCGACGCCCACGGGATCGCGAGGCGATGCTCGAGGCGGCGCGTCGCGCCGAGCAGAACGGCGAGCCCGATCAGCGCGGTCGCGGCGCCGACGCCGACGATCACCCACGCGACGCCCGTCGTCAGGCGCCCGCTGATCATCCCGATCGCGACCACGAACAGCGACAGCGCCGCGAGCCGAAGCATCCCTGCCGTGAGCCATCCCGGCCGGGCGGGCGCGAGGTTCAGCGCGGGTCGGCGCGGAAGCGGCAATGCGGCCCGTGACTTCGACGGACGGCCGGAAAAGCCTCGTGATCTACCTCGTCTGCGAGCCCGAGACGCCGGGGCTCGCCGAGGCGGCCGTTGAGGGCGGCGCCGATCTCGTCGAGCTCGGGATCCCGTTCTCGGACCCGCTCGCCGAGGGGCCGACGATCCGGATTGCCTCCGAGCGAGCGCTCGCCCGCGGCATGCGGACCGCCGAGTGCATCGACTGCATCGCCGAGGTGCGGCGCCGCGTCGACGTGCCCCTCGTACCGATGACCTACGCCGCGATCCTCGAGGCCTACGGCTACGGCCGCTTCGTCACCGACACGCGCGAGGCCGGCGCGACGAGCGCGATCGTGGTCGACCTGCCCGTCGAGGACCACCCCGAGGTACCGCGCATCCAGCTTGTCGCGCCGACCTCGACCGACGAGCGGATCGCCGCCTGCGCGGCGGGCACCGACGGGTGGCTCTACCTCGTCAGCCTCACCGGCACGACGGGCGCGCGCGAAACCGTCTCCCCTGCGCTCGCCGGTCTCGTCGAGCGGACGCGGGCACTCACCGACGCGCCGCTCTACGCGGGCTTCGGCATCTCGACGCCCGAGCAGGCGGCCGTCGTCGCCGGTCTCGCCGACGGCGTCGTCGTCGGCTCGCGCGCGGTGCAGGTGGCCGAGGAGGGGCCGGCCGCGCTGCGCGACTACGTGCGCGGCCTACGCGCCGCGATCGACGCCGCGAGTCGCCCCGGCCTGAGAAGATCGCCCGCTGGTCGACGATCTGCACGAGCTGGAAGCCCAGCTTCGCGAGCTCGTTCAGCTGCGACTCCCACGCGGCGGCATCCCCGTCGAGCTCGACCACGCGGAATCGCTGCTCCGCCTCGACGAGGAATCGGTCGTCAGCCTCGACGACCAGACGGCCCTCGAGCGCGATGCTCGCGACGTGTCCCCGGACCGTCTCGGCGTCGAGGCCACGCTCGGCGAGGATCCGGGCACCCGAGGCCTTCGCCCTCGCGTACGATGCCGAGGTGCAGGTGGTACGGCCAGATCGCCGAGGTCGTCGGAGTCGAGCGCACGCGCGCAGGGCGAGCTCCATCGCCTTCTTCGCCCCCGGCGTGAACGGCAGCGTCTCACCCGGAGCCGCGTCGCCGCGGCCGACCGCCGCCTCCACGGCCCGGCGCGCCTCGGCGAGCGTGAGGCCGGCCGCCTCGAGCACCCGGGCGGCCTGCGTCGGCGGCTCGCGCAGCAGGCCGAGCAACGAGATGCTCGGTGCCGATCGACTCGTGACCGAGCTCCCGCGCCTCGTCGGCCGCGTCGGCGACGACCTGCCGCGCACGCGGGCTGAAGTGCTCGAACGGCGTCGCCGCGGCGCCGCGGCGCCGTCGCGCGCGTGGGTAGCCCGCCGTCATGGAGGTGATGAGCGCCGACTGAAGGTGGAAGATCGCCTCCGCCCCGATCGAGCGGCCGTTGCCGGCGGCGCTCGCCCTCAGGCGGGCGTACAGCGCGTCGGGGAAGTTCCGAACGTGGAGCGTCGCCATGCTTGCGCAACGCTAGCGCTGTGCAAGCACCCGAGCAAGGGTTAGGCTCGCGCGATGAGCACTGCGACCGTCGTCGGCGCCGGCGTCTTCGGCGCGTCGACGGCGCGCGAGTTGTCGCAGCGCGGCTGGGACGTGACGCTCGTCGAGCAGTACACCCCCGGTACCGTCCGCTCGGCGTCGGGCGGCGACTCGCGGTTGCTTCGCTTCGCCCACGGCGACGTCGAGTGGTACTCGCGGCTCGCGCGGCGCGCGCTCGAGCTCTGGCGCGAGCTCGAGGCAGGTAGCGGCGCGCGCCTCTTCGAGCCGGTCGGCGTCGCGTGGTTCGACAGCGGCGACGGCGACTTCTCGCAGCGCAGCGAAGCGACCTTCGAGCGCCTCGGCATCCGCTACGAGCGGCTGACGCCCGAGGAGGCGCGAAAGCTCTACCCGTCGCTCGGCGGCGACGACCTGCGCTCGGTGCTCTTCGAGCCGGACGCGGGCGTGCTCTACGCGAGGCTCGCGACGCAGGAGCTGACGCGTGGCCTGCGCCTCGAGACGCGCCACGTGGACACAGCCGATCCCCCGCGCACCGACGTCGTCGTCTGGGCCTGCGGCGCCTGGCTGCCGAAGCTCTTCCCGGGCGTCGTCGAACTTCGAATCTCACGCCGCGATGTCTTCTTCCTCGGCGTCGACGGCTCGTGGCAGGGCACACCGGGCTTCTGCGACTACGACAGCGCCTTCTACGGTCACGGCGAGATCGGCGGGCTCGGGATGAAGATCGCGCCCGACCAGGTGGGCGAGGCGATCGACCCGGACACGCTCGAGCGCCTTCCCTCCCCCGACAACGAGCGCCTCGCGCGCGACTACGCCGCGCGCCGCTTCCCCGCGCTCGCCGGCGCGCCCGTGATCGGAGCTCGCGTCTGCCAGTACAGCCTCACGGGCGACACGCACTTCATCGTCGCGCGCCACCCTGCCAACGCCGACTGGTGGCTCCTCGGCGGCGGCTCCGGCCACGGGTTCAAGCACGGCCCGGCGCTCGCCGAGTACGTCGCCGACTGCGTCGAGGGACGGCGCGAGCCGGAGCCGTTCCACGCGCTCGGCCCGCGCACCGGCCAGGCCGGCCTGCGCACGGCGACCGTCGAGCGGTAGATCGCGCCTCGCCGCTCGTGCCGGCGCGCAACCCGACGTCGGGCGCGTGAGCAACGTCCCTTCGGGTAGGTGGAACTGGCGGATCAGTTGGCGGAACTCCGCGACCGTTGTCGTAGGGTCGGTGGGTGGGGAGCACCTCGCCGCCCGGCGTTCTGACTTGTCTTGGTCGGCGAGGGCGCTGCGGCCTGCTACTGGCCGCCGTCGCGCTGGTCGGCGGGCTCGTCGTTCCCGGAAGGGCTTCCGGGGATACAGCTCCGCTTTCGAGCTCGCCCGACTTGCTCTGGGCCGACCCTGCGCACCAGAGCCCGCTGGAGCTTCTCGCCGGTCGGATCGCTTCGCAGATCGCGGGGCGCACCGTCACGGTTCGCTGCCACGGCGAGACCGACTGGACGGCGCTGATTCGCGGGAGAGGCGGCGACCCGAATGCCGAGTCCGGATTCGTCGCCACGGCCTGGAACGGTGCGACGGGGCAGCTCGTGAGCAGCTCGAGCGTCGCCGAGCTCTCCGGTCGCGACACCTGCTTGCTCCTCGACACCTTCGCGACAGCGACCACGAAGCCGACGAAGTGCCTGGTCTCCACTCCGGCGATGGTCAGCGCTCCCGTCGAGAAGCGCGTCCGGGTCGAGCAGTCGGGCGCCGCCGGTGCCAAGCCTCGCGGACGCAAGGCAAAGCAGGTCGTGCCGCGGCTCGGCCCCTGCTATCTCGGCAACGGGAAGACCGCCAGGCCGATGACCGCCTCGTTCTGGAGCAGCTACGAGCGCTACGCCCTGGCGATCCGGACGCTCGCGCACGAGTCGATCCACCTCGGCGGCGTGGTCGGCGGACAGCTCTCGAACGGCCTCTCGGTCGGAGACCAGCAGGCCGAGGCGAAGGCCGAATGCTTCGGAATGCAGAAGATGTCCTACGTGGCCGAGCAACTCGGCGACACGCCCGACGACGCGCAGGCGATTGCCGCGTACTTCTGGGACAAGATCTATCCGCGGGCCAGGACGTCGTCCTACGCGCAGTACTGGTCGGCAGACTGTCGTCCCGGCGGCCCGCTGGACATCCGCCCGCCCGGAGCGACCGTCTGGCCCTAGCCGAGAAGGCCAGGGCCAGACGCGGATCGCTCACGGGTAGGTCAGACCTTCGGGAACGGGTCGCCTTCCGGGCCGTCGAGGCTATCGACCGCCTCGAGGCCGTTCCAGTCGACACCCATTGCGTTCGCCGTCGCGACGTCGGGAATCCAGGAGTAGGAGCCGTCGTCGTTGCGCTGGTAGATGGAGCCGTCGGGAAGGATCACGTCGTTGCCGTTCGCCTTCGCGACCGCGGGCTTGGCCGCTGCCGCCGACGTTCCGAGCACGTTCACGGCGGCGTTCGTGAGGACGAGGACGGGCGGGAACGGGTCACCTTCCGGGCCGTCGAGGGTCGCGACCGGCTGGAGGTTGTTCCAGTCGACGCCCATTGCGTTCGCCGTCGCGACGTCGGGAATCCAGGAGTAGGAGCCGTCGTCGTTCAACTGGTAGACGGAGCCGTCGGGAAGAACCACGTCGTTGCCGTTGGCCGGCGTGATCCCGGGGCCTGCTGAGAGCGCCGACGGCACCCCGACTGCGGTGAGCAGCGACACGAACGTCGCCAGAACAACATGCTTCTTCATCTTGTTTGCCGCTCCTTTTGGAATTGGTGGCTGGGCCGCTCCGGTCTGTATCGGTCGAGTTGCGCGGCTCCCAGTCCCTCGTGGGAGTGACCGGCGGATGTCAGCTCGAGCCGTCTAGAACTGCACGACGAGCGTGTGGGTCCCCGAACGGAGCTTCACCGTCGTCTGGCCGACCTGAGCGCGGATCGGCCTGCCGTCCAGGAGCGTCCGGCCGGCGGCCGGGAGCGTCAACGGCGCGAGCACCGTGACGAGGGTCTTCAGCCCTTGCGGCTTTCTCTCTTGCCCTTCTAGTCGGGCCAGAAGCCCTCGACGGTGACGGAGTCGTCACCGGCCGAGTCGTCGAGACGAGTCGAGATGATCAGCAGCTCGGCGTCCTCGGCCTCGTCGTTCCAGACGGTACGCACCGTCTCGGGGGCGACGCGGATCGCCGTCCCGCCGCCGGCCTCGATCACCTCGTCGCCGAGCTTGAACTGGAGCCTGCCGCTGATCACGTAGTAGAGCTCCTCCTGCGTCCGGTGATAGTGGCCGTACGACCCCTTGCCACCGGTGTGCTGCGGCATCCGCCGGAAGGTCAGCGCCACCTGCTCGTTCTCGAGGTCCCGGGTCAGCATCCGCATCTCACCGGGGTAGTCGCCGAGGACGTCGGGTACCTCGTCGAGTCGCTTGATCGTGTAACCGCTCATTTCCCGCCCTCCCTGTGGCCTGCCTGAAGGGAACTAGTATCGACGACCTGAGCGAGCGGACGCGCAACCGGCTGATCGGCGGCACTCGGTGATGGGCGGGCGCGCCGCCGAGATCGTCTTCGACCGCGTCACGAAGCGTTACGCCGGCCGCGACGGCGCGGCGCTGCAGGAGCTCTCGCTGGAGATCCCGGCAGGGACGTTCTGTGTGCTCGTCGGCCCGTCGGGCGGAGGGAAGACGACCGCGCTGAAGCTCGTCAACCGGCTCGTCCCGTTCGAGGAGGGCGACATCCGCATCGACGGGCACAGCATCCGCGACCTGCCGGTCGTCGAGCTCCGCCGCGGGATCGGCTACGTGATCCAGCAGATCGGGCTCTTCCCGCACATGACGATCGCCGACAACGTCGCGACCGTGCCGCGCCTGCTCGGCTGGCCGAAGGCGCGGATCACGCGAGCGCGTGGCCGAGCTGCTCGAGCTCGTCGGGCTCGAGCCGGGCGACGGCGCGCGCTACCCCGCCCAGCTCTCGGGCGGGCAGCGTCAGCGCGTCGGCCTGGCGCGCGCGCTCGCGGCCGATCCGCCCGTGCTGCTGATGGACGAGCCGTTCGGCGCGCGTCGACCCGATCACGCGCGCGCGGCTCCAGCAGGAGGTGCGGCGCCTGCACCGCGAGGTCGGCAAGACCGTGATCTTCGTCACCCACGACATCGACGAGGCGATCGCGATGGGCGACCGGATCGCGATCCTCCGCGAGGGCGGCGTGCTGGCGCAGTACGACACGCCCGACGCGATCCTCGCCCAGCCCGCCGACGAGTTCGTCGCGCAGTTCATCGGCGAGGACCGCGCCCTGCGGCGACTGGCGCTGCGCCGCGTCGGCGACGTGCAGCTCGACCCGCCGCGAGCCGGGCGCGGGCTCGTCCGCGTCTCGGCCGGAATCGACCGTTCGCAACGCGGTCTCGCTGATGATCGAGGCCGGGACGGACCGGCTGCTCGTCACCGGCGACGACGGCGTGGCCGCTCGGCGTGCTGCCGCTGCGGGCGCGTCGAGGAGCTCCTGCGGTGACCGCCGCGCCAGGCCGGTGACGCCGGCACCGGTGATCCCGGACTTCGGGAAGGGCAGCGAGTGCGTCACCGGCGACCACACCGTTCTGCTGGGACTGGGTGCGCGAGCACTGGGGCGACACGCTCCAGCCGAAGCTGATCGAGCACATCGAGCTGACGCTGATCGCGGTCGCGATCGGCTTCGTGCTCGCCTTCGGGCTCGCGCTGCTCGCGCACCGCGCGAAGGCGCTCGACCAGCCGATCGGGATCGGCGCGGCGCTGATCTACACGATCCCGAGCCTCGCGATCTTCCAGATCCTGATCCCGTTCTTCGGCCTCTCGACGACCACGATCGAGATCCCGCTCGTCGGCTACTCGCTCGTGATCCTCTACCCGAACATCATCGCGCGGGCTCCGCGCGGCGCCTCCGGAGGTGCTCGAGGCGGCCCGCGGGATGGGCCTCGAGAGTCGCCAGGTGCTCACGCGCGTCGAGCTGCCGCTCGCGGTGCCGGCGATCATCGGCGGTCTGCGGATCGCCGTCGTCTCGACCGTCTCGATCGCCACGATCGCCGCGTTCCTCGGCGGGCGCGGCCTCGGCGAGCCGATCTTCGTCGCGCTCAAGCAGCCGACGCCCGTTCAAGACCGAGATCTACTCGGCCGGGCTCGCTCGTGGTCGCGCTCGCGCTCGACGTGCGACCTGCTGCTCGTGCTGCTGCGCCGCGTGCTCGTGCCCTGGACGAGGGTCGGCCGCGCATGATGCTTCAATGTCACAGTCTTCGACACCGCGAACGCGCACACGTTCGTCGAGGCGTTCCGGTTCATCGGCGACCATCCGGGCTTCCTCGCGACGAAGGCGCTCGAGCAGCTCGAGCTCGCCGGCGCCGCGCTCGCGATCGCGCTCGTGATCGCGCTTCCGGCCGGCGTCGTGCTCGGGCACCTCCACCGCGGCTCGAACGTCGCGATCGGCTCCTCGATCGTCGGCCGCGCACTGCCGAGCCTCGTCCTGATCGGCGTGCTGCTGACCGTGCTCGGGATCGGCTTCGTCAACAACATGACCGCGCTGGCCGTGCTCGCGACCGGGCCGATCCTGACGAACTCCTACGAGGGCGTGGACGGCGTCGACCGCGACGTCGTCGAGGCGGCGCGCGGGATGGGCATGTCCGGCGCGGCAGATCCTCGGCCGCATCGAGCTGCCCCTCGCGGTGCCGCTCATCTTCACCGGCATCCGCATCTCCGCGGTCACCGTCGTCGCCACGGCGCCGATCGCCGCGATCGCCGGCGGCGGCGGGCTCGGGCGACGTGATCGTGAACCAGGCGAGCTACCGCCTCGAGGGCGTGATCGGCGCCTCGCTCTGCGTGATGGCGCTCTCGGCCGGGGTCTGGCTCGCGCTCGGTGCGTTGCAGAGAGCACTCACTCCCAGGGCACTTCGGGGGGCTAGGGTGCCCGAAACCGGGGGTCGATGAAAGGAGTCGCAGTGATCAGGAAGCACACGCGTAGAGCGGCCAAGGCGGCGTTCGCGGTCTCTTCGGGGTCGCGATCATCCTCGGCCTCTTCGCCGGCACGGCGCGCACCGCGTCCAGCCGCAGCACCGACGATCGTGATCGGCGACGAAGGACTTCCCCGAGGAGTACATCCTCGGCGAGCTGTACAAGCAGGCGCTCGAGGCGAAGGGGTTCGACGTCGACCTACAAGGGCAATCTCGGCTCGACCGAGCTGATCCACACCGCGCTCACGAGCGGCAAGATCAACTTCTATCCCGAGTACACGGGCGTGATCGTCGAGGTCGTCCACCACCGGGCGAGCGTCGCCCGAAGACGGCGGTCGCGACATACAAGCTGGCGAAGCAGCTCGAGGCGAAGAGCGGCCTCACGCTGCTGAACGCGACGCCGTTCTACGACACCGACGTGATCGCCGTGACGAACGCAACGGCGAAGAAGTACGGGCTTGAAGAGCGGTCGCCGACCTGAAGAAGGTCGGCAGCTTCAAGTTCGGCGGCTTCCCCGAGTGCAAGACGCGCACGACGTGCTTCCTCGGGCTGACGAACACCTACGGCGTGAAGAACGCGTCGTTCGTGCCGCTCGCGGGCATCTCTGCCTACGCGGCGCTCGACGCCGGCAACGGTGCTGGCGGCCGACGTGTTCTCGACCGACCCGCCGCTCGGCAAGGGCTCGAAGTACACGGTGCTCGCCGACCCGAAGCACATCGGCGGCTTCCAGAACGTGGCGCCGATCGTCAAGACGTCGGTCGTCGAAGGCGGCCGGCCCGGAGTTCGCGAAGACGGTCAACGCGGTGTCGGCGTTGCTGAGCCAGGAGGCGATCGTGGCGATGAACAAGGCGGTGATCGTCGACAAGAAGTCGCCGGCCGGCGTCGCGAAGGCGTTCCTGCAGGCGAACGGCCTGCTGCTCTAGGTGAAGGTCGTCGTTCTCGGCGGAGGGTCGTCCGGCGAGCATTTCGTCGGCGCCCTCCGCCGTCTCGACGGCGAGGCGGAGTTGACGCTCATCGAGCGACGGCTCGTCGGCGGGCGAGTGCAGCTACTGGGCGTGCATGCCGACGAAGACGATGCTGCGCGGGCCGGAGCTCGTCGCCGCCACGCGGCGGACGCCCGGGATCGGCACGCCGGCCGAGCTCGACGTGCCGGCCGTCCTCGCCTGGCGCGACGTGGTCGCCGAGCGCGACGACTCCTCGCAGGTCGAGTGGCTCGACGGCCAGCGCTGCGAGCTCGTCCGTGGCGAGGCGGTGGTGGCGGAGCCGGGCCTCGTGCGTGTCGACGGGCAGGAGCTTCCGTACGACCGGTTGGTGATCGCAACGGGGTCCTCGCCGGCATTGCCGCCGATTCCGGGGCTCGAGCAGGTGCCGTACTGGACGAACGTCGAGGCGACCGAGGCGCTCGAGGTGCCGCGCTCGTTGGTCGTGCTGGGCGGCGGCCCGGTCGGCTGCGAGCTCGCACAGTTCTTCGCCCGCGTCGGCTCGCAAGTGACGCTCGTCCAGGCGGTCGAGCGGTTGCTGCCGCGGGTGGACGCCGAGGCGGCGGCCCTCGTCGAGGAGGCGCTGCGAGAGGACGGCGTCGACCTGCGTCTCGGCGCGACGGCCGAGGAGTTCGAGTCGCCCACCACGCTGCGCCTCGCGGGCGGGGAGCGGCTCGAGTTCGAGCGGCTGCTCGTCGCGACCGGCCGGCGGCCGAACGTCGCGGGCCTCGAGCCGCTCGGCCTCGAGCATCACCGAGCGCGGGATCTCGGTGGACGAGCGGCTGCGCGCGGCCGAGAACGTCTGGGCGATCGGCGACGTGACCGGGATCGCGCAGTTCACGCACCTCGGCAAGTACCACGCCCGGATCGCCGCCTACGACATGGCGGGCCGCGACGTCCGCGCCGACCATCGAGCGATCCCCGCGACGATCTTCACCGACCCGCAGGTGGCGACGGTCGGCACGCTCGAGGGCAAGGTCGCGAGGTGGTCGCTCCGCGCGACATCGCGCCTCGCGACCTACGAGCGCCCCAAGCGAAAGGGCTTCGTGAAGATCGCGGCCGACCCCGAGCGGCGCGTCGTCACGGGCGCAGTCGCCGTCGGCCCGGAGGCGGGCGAGTGGCTCCAGCAGCTCACCCTCGCGATCCGCGCCGAGGTGCCGCTCGACGTGCTCCTCGACGTGATCCAGCCCTACCCCACGTTCAGCGAGGCCGTGTTCCTCGCGCTCCGCGAGCTGAACCTGGACCTCTAGGCGGCGATCTCTAAGCGGAAGCGGCGGCCGGCACGCCGACCGGCTCGCGGACCGCATCGAGCAGCCGTTCGAGCAGCTCGCGGTCGCCCTCGACCGTCACGCCGTCCCACACGCGGTCGACGAACAGGTGGTAGAAGGCCGTGACGTCGGCCTCGACGAGGACGTCCGGCCCCTCGACCGAGCCGGGCCGGGCCCGGCCGTCGACGATCGAGGCGACCTCGCCCGAGATGCGGAACTCGAAGGCGCCGGGCGGCGCCGTCGGCGCGAAGACCACGTCGAGCGCGCTCTCGAGCCAGCCCTCCGCGAGCTCGTCCGGCCGGGGCGGGCCGAGCGAGCGGAGCCCCCAGAGCGCGAGCTCGCGCATGATCGGCTTGAGCGCGGCGCCGTACGGCGTCAGCTCGTAGACCTGCGAGGCCGCCGGCGGCGGCAGGAGTCGTTTCGCCACCACGCCACAGGACTCGAGATCCTTGAGCCGCGAGGCGAGGATGTTCGTGCCGATCCCCGGAAGATTCGCCGCCAGGTCGGTGTAGCGCCTGGGGCCGTGGAGCAACTCGCGCACGACGAGCAGCGACCACCGCTCCCCGACGAGCTCGAGCGCGTGGGCGATCGGGCAGTACTGGTCGTAGCGCTTCACACGGGCAGTCTAGCGCGTTTGCTTGCGGATGAAAAGGGTCTACTTGCTTTTTGCAAGTATCTGCTGTAGTCTCGCAAGCCATCACGGCAAGAAGGGGGATAGAGATGAAAGCCATGGTGGCTTCAGAACAGCGAAAGTGGTTTGCGCTGGGACTGCTCAGCGCAGTCCAGTTCATGGTCGTCCTGGACATCGCGATCGTGAACGTCGCGCTGCCTTCGATCCAGGTCGACCTCGGGTTCTCGGATGAGAGCCTGCAGTGGGTCGTCAGCGCGTACGCGCTCGTCTTCGGCGGCTTCCTGCTGCTCGGCGGGCGGGCAGCGGACGTGATCGGGCGACGCCGCGTCTTTCTCGTCGGCCTCGTCGCGTTCACGCTCGCGTCGCTGATGGCGGGGCTCGCGTGGTCGGAGACGTCGCTGATCGCGGCGCGTGCCTTCCAGGGTCTCGGCGCGGCGATCATCTCGCCGGCCGCGCTGTCGATCCTCTCGACGACGTTCGCCGAGGGTCGCGAGCGGAACGTCGCGCTCGGCGTCTGGGGCGCCGTCGGCGGCTTCGGCGCGGCGGCGGGCGTCCTGCTCGGCGGCATCCTGACCGACCTGCTGAGCTGGGAGTGGATCTTCTTCGTCAACGTGCCGGTCGGCATCGCCGCGTTCGTGTTGACGCCGTTCCTGCTCGACGAGAGCCGGGACGCGAGCGTCAAGCGCTTCGACATCCCGGGCGCGGTGCTCGTCACCGGCGGCCTCGTGGCGCTCGTCTACGGGATCACGCAGGCGGGCCAGGAGGGCTGGCTCGCAGGCGAGACGATCGGCTTCTTCGTCGGGTCGCTCGCCCTGCTCGCAGGCTTCGTCGCCTGGGAGCGCCGGCACCCCGAGCCGCTGATGCGGTTCGGGCTCCTGCGGACGAGGACCGTGAGCGGCGCAAACGTCTCGGGGCTCATCCTCGGCACGGCGATCTTCGCGATGTTCCTGATGCTGACGCTCTACATGCAGCAGGTGCTCGGCTACTCGGCGATGAAGACCGGCGTCGCCTACCTCGCCGTCGCCGGCACGGCGATCCTCTGGTCGGCGGTCGCCGCACAGCTCGTGACCCGGCTCGGCGTCAAGCCGGTGCTCGTGATCGGGATGATCGCGCTGACGGCCGGGCTCGTCTGGTTCACCCAGGTCTCGGTGAACGGCTCGTACGTCGCCGACCTGCTGCCGGGCTTCCTGCTCGTCGGCGTCGGCCTCGGCTTCTCGTTCGTGCCGATCTCGATCGCAGCCCTCGCGGGCGTCCACGACGCCGAGGCGGGGCTCGCGTCCGGCCTGATCAACACGTCGCAGCAGATCGGCGGCGCGCTCGGGATCGCGGCGCTCTCGACGATCGCGACGTCACGCACAGCCGACGCGATCGCCTCGGGCACGGCGAAGTCGGCCGCGCTCGTCGACGGCTTCTCGGCGGCGTTCCTCGCGGGCCTCGTGGTCGCCGCGATCGGCATCGTCGCCTCGCTCGTGCTGATCCGCCGCGACGAGCTCGAGGCCGAGGCCGAGACCGAGCGGGCGTCGGAGGCGGAGCCGGCCTTCGAGCTCGCCGCGTAGGCAGAGCGCGACCGGGGGAGCCGCCCGCGGTTCCCCCGGTCGCGGGCCTCGGCCGCGCGGGCGCCGTGCGCCCGGCGCGAGCGGTTACGGCAGACGCCCTTCCCAGACGCGTCCGGCCGCGAGCGCCCCGAGCAGGAACAGCGCCGACGCGGCGGCGAACCAGGAGGTGATCTCGCGCAGGTCGGTGCGGCGGCCGATGCTCGAGCCGAGCGTCCGGTAGACGCTCGAGAGCTTCGACGAGGTCTGCGCGTTGTAGGCCTTGCCCCCGGTGGCGCCGGCGATCTTGCGCATCGTCTCCGGGTCGGGCGGGACCGGGATCGAGTTGACGAAGAGGCCGAAGCCGAACGAGACGACCCCGTCTGGCGTGCCGAGCGCGACGGCGTAGACCTTGATGCCCGCGTCGCGGGCGTGTTGCGCCGCCTCCAGCGGCTGGAGCTTGCCGCGGTTCTGGGCCCCGTCCGACAGGAGCACCACGGCTGCGGGGACTGCCTCGTTCGGCTTGCGCTCGACACCGTCGTTCGCGAGCGACTGCACCGCCAGCTTCACCCCGGCGTCGAGTCCGTCGCCGATCGCCGTGCCTGCCTCGGGCTGGAGGTAGCCGAGCGCTTCACGCAGCGCGTCGCGGTCGCGTATCGGCTGCACCAGCACCTCCGTCTCGGAGCTGAAGGCGACGAGGCCGACCTTGAACCGCTTCGGGAGCCGGTCGAGGAACAGGCGCATCGCGGAGATCGCCGCGTCGAGCCGGGTCGGCTCGACGTCGTCCGCGCGCATCGAGCCGGAGACATCGACGACGAGCACGACTGTCGCGTTGTCCTCGGGCACGGTCAGGTTCGCCCGCGGCCTGGCAAGCGCACCAGCCGCGAACGTGAGCGAGAGCAGGAAGAGCACGAGCGGGGCCCAGCGGCGCCAGGAACGCTTCTCCTCGACGACGCCCGCCAGCACCTCGAGGTTCGTGAACGCGACCGGGTAGCGCGCGCGGCGGCGGTCCATCAGCACCGCGAACAGGAGCAGCGCGGGGACGGCCAGGAGGGCGAGCAGGAAGAGTGGCGCCTGGAAGTTCACGACGGCGAGCACATCACTCCGAGCTGCACCTCGGCCCCGGTGCCCCTCGGCAGCGCCTCGCTCGTCACGATCGAGACCGCGATCTTGTTCCCGCGCGCGGTGCGCCGCACGCGCACTGCATCTGCGAGGCCCACGACCGGCGCTCGGACGGTGCGGAACGCGATCGCGTACCAGCTGTCGACCAGCTTCTGCCCCGGGACGCAGCCGATCGTCGTCGTGCGCACCAGACCGGGTCGCAGCCGCAGCGTGGTCGCCGCGAGCAGCAGCGGCGCCCCCGGCACTGCGCGCGCCGACGTCGTCGAGCGCGGGCTGCTGTTCGTGGGGATGCAGCCGACCCGTGGCTGGAACGCGCCGCGGCGGTGGGCGCCCGAGACGGCGTGGAAGAACGCGTAGCGGGTCGTCGTCCGGCCCGGCGCGACCGGCGCGCCGAGCTGGCCTTCGAACGAGACGTGTACGTCGGGCGAGCTCGCGAGCGCGTCGACGCCGCCGACGACGCCGCGCCGGCGCGGGCAGTCGAGCAGGTACGAGACGCTCCCGCGAGCGGGTACGACGACCCACGGGCCCTGAGCGCGGAGGCAGTTGCGGATGCCGTTGCACTCGTTCGTCGCCGTGGCGCCGTGCGCCGCGACCGCGCCGGCCGCCAGCGCCGCGACGAGCAGGACGGGCACGACGCGGAGCCGGCTCATACGAGCCTCCGGAACCAGAGCCCGGACAGCACGGCGCCCGCGAGCAGGAAGACGACTGCCGCCCCCGCGGCGGCGACGGTGATCTCCCGCTTCTTCTTGTCCTGGACGAGGCGCGACCCGATGTCCTTGTAGACCTGCTGGAGCTGCTCCGCCGACCGCGCGCTGAAGAACTTGCCGCCGGTGATCTGCGCGAGGCTCTTGAGTGCGGCCGGCGCCGGCGGGACCTGGATCACTTCTTCGCCACCGGCGATCTTGTTGACGACGACGCCCTTCGAGGTGCCGACCGAGACCGTGTAGACCGGGATCCCGAGCTTGCGCGCCTTCGCGGCCGGCACAGCCGGGTTGACCTCGCCCGAGGTCTGAGCGCCGTCCGAGAGGAGCAGCACCGCCGACGGCGAGCGCGCGACGCCCGGCTCCCTCTTTCCGACCGCGCGCTCCGCGACCGTGACCGCCTTGGAGATGCCGGTCGCGAGGTCTGTCCCGACCGGTTGCGTCTTTGTCGGCAGGGCACGCGCGACCTGGTCGTGGTCGTAGGTCGGCAGGACACGAACGGCGGCGTGGTCGGAGAACGTGACGAGCGAAAGGCGGTACTTGTCCGGCAGGTCTTTCGCGAACTGGAGTGCCGCGGCGCGCGCGGCGCGAAGCCTCGTCGGCTTGACGTCCTTCGCCGCCATCGAGCCGGAGACGTCGATCGCCAGCACGACCGTCGCGCCCTCGCGCGGGATGTCGATCTTCGCCTGTGGCCGCGCGAAGCCGGCGAGCAGCAGGATCAGCGCGAGCATGAAGAGCGCGAGCGGGATGTAGCGCCGGCGGCCCGGGCTCGACGGGACCATGTTCGGCAGCAGCACGGCCGACGACCAGCTCTCGGCCCGGCTCGCTCGTCGCCGCTCGAGCCGCGTGTAGCCCCAGATCGCGAGCGGGACCACGAGCAGGAAGAGCAGCAGCCAGGGAGAGGCAAAACTCACAGGCCGACCTCCGGCCGGACGCTCATCGTGCCTCACCGCTCCTGCGCAGGAACGCCGCCAGCGGGCGAAGCCAGTCGCCCTCGGTCGAGAGCGCGGTGTGGCGGACGCCTGCCGAGGAGAGCAACTTCGTGAGCCCCTGGCGCTCCTCTGCAGCGGCGGCCGCGAACCGCTCGCGGAGCCGGCGGCTGCTCGTGTCGACGCGCAGCTGGCGGCCGGTCTCGGGATCGACGAGCCGGAGCTCTCCGACGTCGGCGAGCTGCTCCTCGCGCGGATCGCGGATCTCGATGGCGACGGTCGGGTGGCGTCCGGCGACGCGCAGCATCGGCTTGTGCCAGTCGTAGGGGCCGCGGAAGTCGGAGACGACGACGACGAGCGAGCGCTGCACCGCGAGGCCGTCCACGATCCGCAGGGCCTCGCCGAGCGAGCCGGAGCCGGTCGGTACCTCCCGCAGGCCGCCGAGCGCAAACAGAAGGCCCCGCCGGCCCTGGCGCGGCCGGCGCCAATCCGGGTCATCGGGGCCGAACGCGACCAGACCGAGCCGGTTCCCGCGCCGCGTCGCCACGTGGCCGACGGCGAGCGCGACACCCTCGGCGACATCGGCCTTCCGCCGGTCCGCCGTGCCGAACGACATCGACGCCGAGGAGTCGAAGACGAGCCACGTCACGAGCACCCGCTCGGCCAGCTCGACCCGGATGTGCGGCGTGCCGGTCCTCGCGGTCACGTTCCAGTCCATGCGGCGGACGTCGTCGCCCGGCTCGTACGGCCGAACCTGGAGCAACTCGCTGCCGAGCCCGGCGAAGGCCGAGCGGTAGTCGCCGGCCAAGAGGCCGTCGACCCGCCGCCCGATGGCAAGGTCGAGCGCGCGCAGGCTCTCGGCGGTGACGAGGCCGGGCCCCGGGCGGGTGGGCGTCCGCTGGCGCCCGACTGCGGCGACGAGCCCTTTCACGCCGCGGCGGGAGCCCGGCCGAGGTCGATCTGGGGCGTGGCGACGGTCTTCAGCACCTCGTCGAGCACCTGGTCGGCGCTGACCTCTTCGGCAAGCGCCTGGTAGGAGAGCACGAGCCGGTGCCGGAAGGCGTCGCGCACGAGCGCATCCATGTCGGACGGAAGCACGTAGTCGCGGCCACGGATGATCGCGAGGGCGCGCGCGCCGCCGATCAGCGAGATCGGGCCGCGCGGGCTCGCGCCGTACGAGACGTAGGGCGCCATCGCCGGGGCGCCGTAGTCCGCCGGCCGGCGCGTCGCCGAGGCGAGGTCGACGGCCCAGCTGATCAGCGCCGGGTCGACGTACACGCCCGACACCTTCTCCTGGAGCGCCTTCAGCTCGGGCAGCGAGAGGACGGAGTCCAGCTCGACCGGCGGCTTCAGCGAGCGAGCGACCACCGTCAGCTCCTCGTCGTGCGCCGGGTAGTCGACGAGCACCTTGAGCATGAAGCGGTCGACCTGCGCCTCCGGCAGCGGATAGGTGCCCTCCGACTCGATCGGATTCTGGGTGGCGAGCACGAGGAACGGCTCGGGAACGAGGTACGTGTTGTGGCCGATCGTCACCTGCCGCTCCTGCATCACCTCGAGCAGCGCCGACTGCACCTTGGCGGGCGCGCGGTTGATCTCGTCGGCGAGCAGGAAGTTGCAGAAGACGGGGCCCAGGTCGGTCTCGAAGTCCGACTTGTCGGGCCGGAAGACGCGCGTGCCGACGAGGTCGCTCGGGACGAGGTCGGGCGTGAACTGCACGCGCTTGAACGAGCCGCCGAGCACGGCGGCCGTGGACTTGATCGTGAGCGTCTTGGCCAGGCCGGGGACGCCCTCGATCAGTAGGTGCCCGCCGGAGAGCAGGCACACGAGGACCCGCTCCAGCATCTCCTCCTGACCGGCGATCACACGCCGGATCTCGAACAGCGCCTCCTCGAGCCTGCCCAGGAGATCGGCGTCGGACGGGACAGCGTGCTCATCTGCCATGAAGGGCCTCCTGCTCGCTCGTTTGCTCTAGCTGACCAGACAGGTCTGTGACCCGCGTAAGAATGTCGTGAGACACGCGGCTTGCCTGAGAAAAGGTAGCTGGCCCCGGGCCGGAACGCAGCCCCCGGGCTAGTGACTGCGGGTGAGAGCCGTTCCGGGCGGGGTCAGGTCGCAGGATGAGCGTCTGGCTGGGCGCGTGCGTCAGCATCCAGGTCAGGTCCTTCGCCGCAAACCCGGGCCCGCGGCCGATCGGGGCCGGAACGACGATCCGGTCGAAGCGCTCGGCGCTCCACAGCCTCTGGAGCGCGTGGATCGGCGTGCGGCCGCTCTCGATCCGCGCGTCCACGGGCACGCCGCTGCGGAGTGCGGCGTGCTCGACCGCCTCGAGCAGCGGCATCGCCACGGTCACCTGTCGCTGCATCGGCGCGTCCTCGGCCAGCTCGAGCGGCACCACGATCAGGTACGCCGGGACGAGCGTCGCGTCCTCGGCGCGGGCGATCCGAATCGCTGCGGAGAGCACCGTCGGATCGAGCGCACCGCCGGTGAACGGCACGAGGATCCGACCGACCCGCTCGCGACGGTCGAGGCGCGGCCTGCGCCGAAGGACGGCGACCGTGACCACGCCGAGAGCGACGACCAGGAGCGCTGCGACGAGCCAGACCATCAGCGCGGATCCTCCTCCCGAAGCGCACGGTCGGCGACCACGCGAATGTCGATCCCGGGTAGCTCGCGGACGAGCCTCGAGACGAGCGAGCCGCGCAGGATCTCGCGCCGGCGCGACTCGTCGGGTGTGCCGACGAAGACGTACGTCGAGCCGCGCTCGCCGACGACCTGCTTGACGAGCGCCACGAGATCGTCGCCCTCGGCCTCGACGAAGTGTGCGCCGAGGATGCTCGCAAGCCGCCGCAGGGCCGCGAGGGAGACCGTCTCCTCCTCGCTGAGCGTCGCCCCCGTCCGGCGCATCCAGAGCGCGTCCACCTCGGCGCCGAGCCGCTGCCCCGACCGCCACGCGCGCCGGAGCAGCCGCTGCGACCGCGGCTCGGGCGTGACGAGCGCGAGGATCCGCTCGGCCACCGCGTGCTGGCTGAGCGGGTCGAGCACGGTCGTGTGCCGCTTCGCCTCGACGTCCTCGGCCAGCTCGCGCAGGACGAGCTCGCGCAGCGCCGCCAGGTTGTCGATCGTGAAGAAGTTCCGGAGGGCCGTGTCGACGCGCTCAGGCGTGTAGACCTTCCCGGCGAGCAGCCGCTCCTGGAGAGCCTCCGGCGTGAGGTCGACGAGCACGACCTCGTCGGCCTCGTCGAGGACGCGATCGGGGAACGTCTCGCGGACGCGCACGGCGGTGATCTCGAAGATCGAGTCGTTCAGGCTCTCGAGATGCTGGACGTTCACCGTCGAGGTGACGTCGATGCCGGCGGCGAGGATCTCGTCGATGTCCTCGTAGCGCTTGCGGTTGCGCGCCTCCGGGACGTTCGTGTGGGCCAGCTCGTCCACGAGGGCCAGCTCGGGCTTGCGGCGGACGACTGCGTCGACGTCCATCTCCTCGAGCTCGAGGCCGCCGTGGCCCGACCGCAGACGGGGCACCTGCTCGAGTCCCTCGGCGAGCGCGGCCGTCTCGGGGCGGTCGTGCGGCTCGAGGTAGCCGATCACGACATCGCGGCCCTCGTCCCGTGCTTGCCGCCCTTCCTGGAGCATCCGGTAGGTCTTGCCGACGCCTGCGGCCATCCCGAGCAGGATCCGGTAGTGGCCGCGCACGAAGATCCGCTACCGGCGCCGGCGGAGCCGCTGCCTGCGCTCCTGGTCGGCTCCGTCAAGCCTACGACGCCTCATGCGCCGAAGACGTTGTGCACCACCAGGTCGATCAGCTTGATACCGATGAAGGGAAGGATCATGCCGCCGAGCCCGTAGATGAGCAGGTTACGGCGCAGGAGTGCTGTGGCGCCGATCGCGCGGTAGCGCACGCCCTTCAGCGCGAGCGGGATGAGCGCCGGGATGATCAGCGCGTTGAAGATGATCGCCGAGACGATCGCGCTCTCCGGCGTGCCCAGGTGCATGACGTTGAGCGCGTTCGAGCGGGCCCGCGCTCGCCCGGCTGCGTGGCGTAGGTGAACGCGAACATCGCGGGCAGGATCGCGAAGTACTTCGCGACGTCGTTCGCGATCGAGAACGTGGTCAGCGCGCCGCGGGTGATCAGCAGCTGCTTGCCGACCTCGACGATCTCGATCAGCTTCGTCGGGTTCGAGTCGAGGTCGACCATGTTCCCGGCCTCCTTGGCGGCCGAGGTGCCCGTGTTCATCGCCACGCCGACGTCGGACTGCGCGAGCGCGGGCGCGTCGTTCGTGCCGTCGCCGGTCATCGCGACCATGCGCCCCTTCGCCTGCTCCTCCTTGATCAGGGTCATCTTCGCCTCCGGCGTCGCCTCGGCGAGGAAGTCGTCGACGCCGGCCTCCTCGGCGATCACGGCGGCGGTGACGCGGTTGTCGCCGGTGATCATCACGGTGCGGATGCCCATGCGGCGCAGCTCGTCGAAGCGCTCGCGCATGCCGCCCTTGACGATGTCCTTGAGATGGATCACGCCGAGCACGAAGTTGTCCTGGGCGACGACGAGCGGCGTGCCGCCGACCCGCGCGACCCGGTCGACCTCTTCGTCGAGCCGCGACGGCACGCGACCGCCCTGCTCGACGACCCAGCGCTTGACGGCATCCGCGGCCCCCTTGCGGTACTTGTTGCCGTTGATGTCGACACCGCTCATCCGCGTCGTCGCGGAGAAGGGGATGAACGTCGCCTCGTGCTCGCCGATCTCCCGGCCGCGCAATCCGTACTTCTCCTTCGCGAGCACCACGATCGACCGTCCCTCCGGTGTCTCGTCGGCGAGCGAGGCGAGCTGAGCAACCTCGGCGAGCTCCCGGGTGTCGACGCCGTCGACCGCGATGAACTCGGAGGCCTGCCGGTTGCCGAGCGTGATCGTGCCGGTCTTGTCGAGCAGGAGCACGTCGACGTCGCCCGACGCCTCGACCGCGCGTCCCGACATCGCGAGCACGTTGCGCTGCACGAGCCGGTCCATGCCGGCGATGCCGATCGCCGAGAGCAGCGCGCCGATCGTGGTCGGGATCAGCGCGACGAGCAGCGCGATCAGCACCGTCTGGGAGACGGGAGTGCCGGCGTAGTCCGCGTAGGGCTTCAGGGTGGCGACGGCCGCGAGGAAGGTGATGGTGAGCCCGACGAGCAGGATGTGGAGGGCGATCTCGTTCGGCGTCTTGCGCCGCTCGGCGCCCTCGACGAGCGCGATCATGCGGTCGAGGAACGACTTGCCCGGCTCCTGGGTCACCTCGACGACGAGCCGGTCGGAGAGCAGCCGCGTGCCGCCGGTGACGGCGGAGCGGTCGCCGCCCGCCTCGCGGATCACCGGAGCCGACTCGCCCGTGATCGCCGATTCGTCGACGGAGCCGACTCCCTCGATGATCTCGCCGTCGGCGGGAATGATCTCGCCCGCGCTCACGACCACGATGTCGCCGCGCTGCAGCTCCGGCGCGGGCACGTCGACCAGCGTGCCGTCCGTGGTGCGCCTGTGCGCGGTCGTCGTCGTTCGCGTCGCCCGCAGCGCGTTCGCCTGCGCCTTGCCCCGTCCTTCGGCGATCGCCTCGGCGAAGTTCGCGAAGAGGACCGTGAGCCACAGCCAGAGCGCGATCACGCCGACGAACCAGAGCTGGTCGTGCTCGCCGCGGAAGAGGTCGCGGAAGAAGATCACGGTCGTGATCACGCTGCCGATCTCGACGATGAACATGACCGGGTTGCGCCACTGGAGGCGCGGGTCGAGCTTCGGGAACGAGTCGCGGATCGCGGCGACGACGATGTCGCGCGAGAAGATGCTGGCGGCTGCGCGAGCCATTAGGCGCTCTGCTCCTTGTCGAGTGCGAGGTTCAGCTCGAGCACGTTGACGCCCGGGCTCACCGAAGAAGCCGAGGGAGCGGCCGTCGGTCGAGTCGTCGATCAGTTGCTCGACCCTCTCGAGCGACAGCCCGCGGACGGCGGCGATCCGGCGTGACTGGAGGTCCGCGTACGCCGGCGTGATGTGCGGGTCGATCCCCGACGCCGACGTCGTGACCGCGTCCACGGGGATGTCGCCGATCCTGAGGCCCGGGTTGTACGGGCGCTCGAGCTCGAGGATCTTCGCGGCGGCGGCCCTCACGTTCTTCGCCAGATCCTGGTTCGTGGGCCCGAGGTTCGCGAACGTCGTCGCGCCGGCGTTGTAGGCGGGCGCGGTCGCGGACGGCCGCGAGTGGAAGTAGCGCGGGCTCGTGAACTCCTGCGCG
The DNA here is from genome assembly GCA_963781435.1 of uncultured Actinomycetes bacterium. GTDB lineage: Bacteria > Actinomycetota > Thermoleophilia > Gaiellales > Gaiellaceae > PALSA-600. The sequence goes on from CAWAGR010000025.1 coordinate 209,788, forward strand.
GCGAGCTTGGAGCCGACGACCTTGCCGTCGACCGTCGATCAGGCTGCCGTTCGCCTTGTCCTGGAATGCCACCTGCGCGAAGCCGGTCATCAGCAGCGGGTAGGCGAACCCGAACACGGCGGTGAGGACGACGACGGCGATCGCCGAGCTGACGACGGTGCGCATCATGGCATGAGCCCTTCGACGATCGGCCCCAGCGTCAGCGCCGGGAAGATCATCAGGCCGGCGGTCAGCGCGATCACGCCGACGAGCAGCACGACGAACGTCGCCGCCGTCGGTGCGGAACGTCCCGGCCGAGGCCGGCACGATCTTCTTCTGCGCCAGCGACGCCGCCGAGCGCGAGCGCGGCGATCAGCGGCACCCAGCGGCCGAGGTACAGCGCGACGGTGCCGAACTCGGCCGAGAAGTTGGTCGCGCCGTAGCCGGCGAAGGCGCTGCCGTTGTTGTTGCGACTGCGAGTCGTAGGCGTAGAGCGACTCGGTGAACCCGTGGACGCCCTGGTTGTAGATCGAGGCCAGACCGACGTCCGTCGACACCGCGACGGCCGTCATCACCAGCACCATCGTCGGCACGAACAGCGCCCCGACCGCGGCGAGCTTGATCTCGCGCGCCTCGATCTTCTTCCCCAGCCACTCCGGCGTGCGCCCGACCATCAGCCCGGCCACGAAGACCGCGATCACGATGTAGAAGAACATCCCGTACAGGCCGGAGCCGACGCCGCCGAAGATCACCTCGCCCGTGAACATGTTCACGACGGGCACGGCGCCGCCGTACGCGGTGAGCGCGTCGTGGCCGCCGTTGACCGAGCCGTTGGAGGCGTTCGTGGTCGCCGTCGCCCAGAGCGCGGTGTTGGCGATCCCGTAGCGGACCTCCTTGTCGGACATGTTGCCGCCGCTCTGGCCGTCGCCCTGCGTGATGTTCACGCCCGACGCGCGCAGCACCTGCGAGCCGTGCTGCTCGCGCGGTGTACGCCACCGTGACGCCGATCGCGAACACGGCGAACATCGCCGCCAGCACCATCCAGGCGTGTCTTCGCGCGGCGACCATCTTCCCGAACATGAACACCTGCGCCGCCGGGATCAGCAGGATCGAGAGCACCTCGAGGAAGTTCGTGAGGGCCGTCGGGTTCTCGAACGGCACGGCCGAGTTCGAGTTGTAGAAGCCGCCGCCGTTCGTGCCGAGCTGCTTGATCGCGATCTGCGAGGCGGCCGGGCCGCGGGCGATCGTCTGCTCCGCGCCCTGGAGGGTGGTCGCGGTCGCGTGCCCGTCGAAGGTCTGCACCACGCCCTGCGAGATCAGGATCACGCCCAGGATCAGCGCCAGCGGCAGCAGGACGTAGACGAGCGAGCGGTACAGGTCGACCCAGAAGTTGCCGAGCGTGCCCGCCGAGCGCCGCGCGAGGCCGCGCACGACCGCCGCGAGCACGGCGATCCCGACCGCGGCGGAGACGAAGTTCTGCACCGCGAGCCCGGCCATCTGGGTCAGGTACGACATCGTGTACTCGCCGCCGTAGTACTGCCAGTTCGTGTTGGTGACGAAGCTCGCCTCGGTGTTGAGCGCGATGTGCGCGGAGACGCCCTTCAGGTCGTCCGGGTTGAGGAAGAGATGGCCCTGGAGGCGCTGGATCGCGTAGAGGAGCAGCGAGAAGAGGATGCTGAAGACGAGAACGGTCTTGGCGTAGCTCTTCCAGTCCTGCTCGCGCCGCGCGTCGACGCGGACGAGGCGGCAGAAGCCGCGCTCGCCGGCGGCGAGCCAGCGGAAGAGCCCGCCGCCGGGCTCGACCATGAAGACCCGGGCCATGTAGAGGCCGAGCGGGTAGGCGAGCGCGACCAGAACGAGCGCGTAGAGGACGATCTGGGCCCAGCCCTGGCCGGTCATCTAGAAGCGCTCCCCGCGGAACAGGGCGTAGACGAGGTACGCGAAGATCGCGAGCGTGACCGCGAGCCCGAATGCGTCGGCGGCGGACATCAGACGCGGCTCAGGGCCCAGAGCATCAGGAACGCGAACGCGAAGCACGCGGCTGCGATGGCCAGTGCGGCGAGGTCGTACATCAGCTCCTCCGGGGGCACGAACGAATCAACTGCACGCCCAGGACGGTACGAGGGCCTTGCTGAAGACCGCCTGAAGATCGCGGCGAGCTGCCTGAAGAAACTCTGAAAAGAAGGCCTGGCGAGGAGCAGGCCGGCTGATCCGCGGCTCACAGACGCAAGCAGCTGCGCTGTGCGATCCGAGAAGCTGGCCGGTGACTGACCGCTCATTCGGGTTCGAGAGCAGCGAGCGCCCGAGAGAGGGCAGCGGGCAAGCCTCGTGCTCGCTCCGGGAAGTAGAGCGGGCTGTGGTCGTGCTCGACGAGCGTCTGCAGGTCGAGCATCCCGAGCGGTGAGACCGGCTCGGACAGCAGCGTGAGGCGGTACTCCAGCTGCCGCAGAAGATCGACGCTCTCGTCGAGCACCGCGACGGGTGAATCGTGCGTCGGTAGGCAAGCTTCGGTCTCGCGTCTGAGCCGACGCAGGAGTCGGGTCAGCCGACGGCGATTGCGGGCGGAGGTCAGCTCGGCCGACCTCCAGGCCGCCAGGCCGGAGACCGGCTGGAGGCCGGGATAGGCACGAAGCAATGCGTCGCCGAGGCGGCGGCTCCGGCGCAACTCATACGTGTCGAAACCGCTCTGGACGAGCGCGAAGAACACCTGGAAGACGCCGAGGCCGAGGGCGATCGGGGCCGGCAACACGCCCGCGACCCAGAGAGCAACCAGCAGCGGCAGAGGCGCCAGCAGGAGTGCCGCGGCGCGCACTGGACGAGGAGGCTCGAAGTCATCTCGGGAGCCTTCGCTGGAGGCGGTCGGCTTGGGCCAACCCGCTCTCAGCTCCCGGCGTCGGCGCTCTCGCGGCAAGGCTGGAGAAGGAGGCTTCGCGGTCGCCGGCTCGAGCATCAGCGACGTCAGGTCACGCGGCTGCTGCCGCCGGGGCGGGATCGATCGCCGCCAGGGCTTCGCTGAGCGCCTGGGCGAGCACATCGTCCGGGACGCGCGAGTAGAGCGGGCTCCCCGGTTCGGTGAGCAGCCGGTCGACGAGCAGCATCCCCCTGACGGAGACAGGGCGGGCCTGATCATCGAGGCGCTCGTGCAGCGCGTGCACGAGCCCGACGTGGCAGCGAATCGCGCGCTTGTTCAGCGGCACGGCCCCAGGGAGCGTCCCGCCGCGCGCCTCGCGCTCGAGCCGGCGCAGGTTATGCGCGAGCGTCGAGCGCAGTCGCGGCGACGTGAGCTCGGCGGCGCGCCAGCTGAGCAGCGCCGACGACGGACGCGCTGCCGCCCCCCACAGCAGCCATTCGTCGGCCGTTCGGCGCCGCCGCCCGAGCTCGACCGCCGCCCGGGCCGCCTGCACCAGCGCGACGAGGACGAGGGAACACGCGATCGCAACTACCCACGGCCACCCGACCGCGGCCCCGAACCCGGCCGCGAGCACGAGCAGCGCAAGGCAGATCGGGGGCAGCGCGGCAAGCAGCGGACGCGGCGAGTCCTCGGCGTCTCGGCGCCAGTGGGCCGGAAGGCGCAGTTCCATGAGATTCCTCACGAACCTCAAGGTAGGAGGGCCGGGCTGAAGGCGGCGTGAAGATCACGGCGACCGCCCTGAAGGAAACCTGAAGGTGCCGATGATTGATGCCACGAAATCGTCTAGTGGCCGGACTCGGACGGATCGACGAGC
>CAWAGR010000026.1:0-108546 GCA_963781435.1 uncultured Actinomycetes bacterium
CGGCTCGCCGGACACGGTCACGGCGCGCTTCTCCAGATCGACGACCAGCTCGCCGAGCTCGATCACCGGCTCGCCGCCCGGGATCGTGCGGCGCAGGACGGCGCGCAGGCGCGCGAGCAGCTCGTCGATGCCGACCGGCTTCGTGACGTAGTCGTCGGCGCCCGCGTCGAGCGCCGCGACCTTCTGGCGCTCCTCGCCCACGGCCGAGAGGAGGATCACGGGCGCCGAGCTCCAGCGGCGCAGCTCGCGGCACACGTCGATGCCGGTGCCGTCCGGCAGCACGAGGTCGAGGATCACGGCGTCGGGCGGGCGCATCGCAGCGGCCGCGAGCGCGGTCTCGGCCGTGTCGGCGGTCTCGACCTCGTAGCCCGCCCCGCGCAGGCTCGTCCGCAGCGCGCGCAGGATCTGCTGCTCGTCGTCGACGACGAGCACCCGCGGCCCGGAGGCGCTCATGCGGTATCCCGCGCTCTGCTGGGGGAACCTCCCGGTTCCCCCAGACCCCCTCCACCGGTCCGCGACCGCGGACGGGCGGCTTCGCCGCCGGCGCTCAGACGAGCACCTCGGCCTTCACCGCGGGAAGCGACAGGACGAACGTCGCGCCCTGGCCGTAGCGGGACTCGACCGCAAGACGGCCGCCGTTCGCCTCGGCGAAGCCGCGCGCGATCGCGAGGCCGAGGCCGGCGCCCGCGGCCCCGCCGCTGCGGGTGCCGCGGTGGAACGGCTCGAAGATGCGCTCGCGCTCCTCGACGGGCACGCCCGGCCCGTGGTCGATGACGCGCACGACGGCCTCGGACGGCGTCGCCGACACCTGCAGGCGAATCGTGTCGTGACTCGGCGAGTACTTGAGTGCGTTCTCGACCAGGTTCACGAGCACGCGCCGGATCTGGTGCGCGTCCACGCGCACCGACGGCGACTCGTCCGGAAGCGTGATCTCGACCCGGCCGGCGTCGGCGCCGAGCTCGTCGAGCGCGCCCACGACCAGGTCCTCGACCTGCCACACCTCCTGCTCCGGCTGCGCCGCGCCGGCCTGGAGCCGCGAGAGGTCGAGCAGGTTGCCGACGAGGTGGTCGAGGCGGTCCGACGCCGCAAGGATCGTGGCGAGCAGCTCGACGCGGTCGGCGTCGTCGAGCGCGAGGTCGCGGCGGGCGAGCGCGCCGGCCGACGTGGAGATCGCCATCAGCGGTGTGCGCAGATCGTGGCTGACGGCGCGCAGGAGCGCGGTCTTGATCACGTCGGCCCGGCGGAGCGCCTCGGCCTCGAGCGCCTCGCGCTCGAGCTGCTCACGGTCGATCGCGACCCCGAGCAGCGATGCGAGCGCCGGCAGCAGCCGCCGGCGCGCGGAGCCGCCGCGCCGCTCGCGGCCCTCCAGGTGAATCGAGCCGACGCGACGTCCGCCCGCGGTCAGCTCGTATCCGCCCGCCTCCTGCTCCCCGAGCACGATCCGCGCCCGCTCGACCTGAAGGGCGCGCGCCGCATCGGCCGAGATGCGCTCCAGCTCCTCGCCCACCGTGCCGTGCTCGAGCAGCGAGCTTGCGATCTCGGCCAGCAGCGACGCCTCACGCGCCCTCCGGCGCGACCTCGCGGCCAGCTCGCTCACGACGATCGCGGTCGCCACGAACACCGCGAGCGCGAGCCAGTTCTGGGAGTCGGCCAGCGTGAAGGTGTGGACAGGCGGCAGGAACAGCCAGTTGAACGCCAGCATGCTCGCGACGGAGACGCCGATCCCGTACAGGGGCCCCCACACGACCGCGATCGGGAGCACCGCGAAGAGGTAGAGCATGCCCAGGCCCAGCACCGGCACGAACGGGTCCAGCGCGAAGATCACCCCGGTCACCGCGGCGACCGCGACGACGCTCGCCGCGAGACCGCTCAGCCTGCCCGGCGTGTCGATCAGCGCACGCAGTCTGTCGGCGTTCATGCCGCGAAGCTAGCCGAGAGCGACCATGCGGTCGATCGCGCCGCGGGCGCGTGCGGCGATCTCGGGCTCGACCGTGACCTCGAACTTCCAGTCGCGGAGCGAGTCGCGCACCTTCTCGAGCGTGATCATCTTCATGAACACGCAGACCGCGTTCTCGTTCACCGGCTCGAAGCGCTTGCCGGGCGCCTCCTTGCTCGAGCCGGTGGAGGATCCCGGTCTCGGTCGCGACCAGAAAGCGCTCCTTCGGCGAGCGACGGGCGAAGTCGACCATGCCCTCGGTCGAGAGGATGTGCGTGCGCCCGTTCGCGAACGCCATCGCCTGGCTCGCGCACCCGCACTCGGGGTGGACGAGCAGCTCGGCGTCGGGCGCCTCGTCCTGCCAGCGCTCGAGGTCGGCCGGCCGGATGCCCGCGTGCACGTGGCACTCGCCCATCCAGATCCGCAGCTTCCGGCCGGTCACCCGCTCGAGCCAGAGGCCGAGGAAGACGTCCGGCAGGAAGAGGATCTCGCGGTCGGCCGGGATCGCCTCGATCACGGCCTTCGCGTTGCCCGAGGTGCAGCAGTAGTCGCTCTCGGCCTTCACCTCGGCGGTCGTGTTCACGTAGGAGACGACGACCGCGCCGGGGTGCTTCGCCTTCCACTCGCGGAGCTGCTCGGCAGTGATCGAGGCGGCGAGCGAGCAGCCGGCCTTCAGGTCGGGGATCAGCACCGTCTTCTCGGGCGCAGAGGATCGCCGCCGTCTCGGCCATGAAGTGCACGCCGCAGAAGACGATCGCGGCCGCGTCGGTGGCGGCCGCCTGGCGCGAGAGGCCGAGCGAGTCGCCGACGTAGTCGGCCACGTCCTGCACGGACGGCACCTGGTAGTTGTGGGCCAGGATGACGGCGTCGCGCTCGCGCGCCAGCTCGCGGATCTCCTCCTGGAGCGTGGCGACCTCGGCGGTCGTCATCGCGATACCCGCTCCGGCGCCGCGGAACCCGGCGCCTCCGCTCTCTGATCGCCTCCGTCGAGCCCACGGCTCACCTCCAGCGAGACGTGGAGCGAGCGCGCCGAGTGCGTCAGCGCTCCGATCGAGATGAACTCGACGCCCGTCTCGGCGTAGGCGCGCACGTTCGCGAGCGAGATCCCGCCGGAGGCTTCGAGCGGGACGCGGCCCGCCACGAGCGCGACCGCCTCGGCGACCTCGGCCGGGCTCATGTTGTCGAGCAGGATCCGGTCGACGCCTGCCTCGAGCGCCTCCGCGACGTCGGCGAGCGACTCGCCTCACTCGCGCTCGACCTCGATCGGGAGGCCGTTGCGCAAGCGCGGCGACTGCCGGGGCGATGCCGCCGGCGATCCGCAGGTGGTTCTCCTTGACGAGGATCGCGTCGTCGAGGCCGGCACGGTGGTTCGAGCCGCCGCCACAGCGGACGGCGTACTTCTCGAGCGCGCGCAGGCCCGGCGTCGTCTTGCGTGTGTCGAGGATCGTCGCACCCGTGCCGTCGACCGCGGCGACGTAGCGAGAGGTCAGCGTCGCGATGCCGCAGAGGCGGCCGAGCAGGTTCAGCGCGGTGCGCTCGCCGGTGAGCACGGCACGGGCCGGACCCTCGAGCTCTGCGAGCCGCGCGGGCGAGTCGGTCACGCGCGCGCCGTCCTCGAGCAGCGGCTCGAAGCCGACGTCCGGGTCGAGCGCCTCGAACACGGCGCGCGCTGCGTCGATCCCGCAGGCAACACCCGGCTCCTCGAGCAGCAGCTCGGCTCGGCAGCGCGCGTCCGCCGCGACGACGCCGTTGGTCGTGCGGTCGCCGTCACCGACGTCCTCCGCGAGCGCGGTCCGGACGACGCGGACGAGCGCGTCGGCGGTCAGCTCCACGGCTCCAGGACGGGCTCGTGCCCGCGGCGGAGGACGACGTGGCCCTCGAACGCCGCGTCCTCGGTCGGATAGTCCGAGCGAAAGTGGCCGCCGCGGCTCTCGCGCCTCGCGAGAGCGCTCTCGGCGACGAGTCGCGGCAGCAACGCCGGCGAGTCGAGCAGACGCTCGAGCCCGGCGGCGGTGCGAATTACGCCCGCCTCTTGCCACAGGGCGCGGCGGATCTCCGGCGTGACAGGTGCTTCTGGGGTGGGCGCTGCCGGCGCGGTCGTTGTGGGCAACGCCGGCTCGCCGAGGGAAGCGAGCGCCGCACGCCGACCGAAGACCAGGCATTCGAGCAGCGAGTTCGAGGCGAGCCGGTTCGCGCCGTGGACGCCGGTGCAGGCGCACTCGCCGGCCGCGTAGAGGCCCGGCAGCATGCTGCGGCCGTCGAGGTCGGTGACGATCCCACCGACCGTGTAGTGCGCCGCCGGCGAGACGGGGATCGGCTCGTGCGCCGGGTCGTAGCCCGCGCGTTCGAGCGTCGCCATCAGGCCCGGAAAGCGCCCGCGCTCGATCGAGCGCAGGTCGAGGCCGGCCTGGCCGCGCTCGGCGATCGCGCGCGCGACGACGTCGCGTGGCGCGAGCTCGTCGGTGAAGCGACCGCCGCGGTCGTCCACGAGCAGCGCGCCCTCGCCACGAAGCGCCTCGGAGAGCAGGAAGCCGTCGTCCACGAGTGCCGTGGGATGGAACTGGACGAACTCGAGGTCGGCGAGCGCCGCGCCGGCACGGTAGGCGAGTGCGAGCCCCTCGCCGAGCGCCCCGGGCGGGTTCGTCGTCCGCTCCCAGAGCGCCGCGTAGCCGCCCGTCGCGAGCAGCGTCGCCCGCGCGGCGACCGCGCGCCGATCGGTCAGCACGCCCGCGCAGCGACCGCCGGCCTGCCAGAGCGAGACGACTCGCTCGCCCTCGGCGATCGTGATCCGCGGGTGCTCGCGCACGCGCTCCGCGAGCGCGGCCGCGATCGCCTTCCCGGTCTCGGCGCCGCCTGCGTGAGCAACCCGCCGGAGCGAGTGGCCACCCTCACGCCCGAGGTCGGCGTCGAACTCGACACCCGCCTCGACGAGGTCCGCGATGCGTGCCGGCGCCTCCTCCGTCAGCACGCGCACGGCGCTCTCCCTGCACAGGCCGCGCCCGGCGCGCAGCGTGTCCTCGGCGTGCAGTGCGGGGTCGTCCTCCTCCGCGAGCGCCGCCGCGACGCCGCCCTGGGCAAACCAGCTGTTCGATGCCGCAACCGGCCCTTTCGCGAGCAGGAGGACGCTTGCCTTCTCTGGCGCATCGTCCGCCGCGCAGAGAGCCGCGTAGAGACCGGCGACACCGCCGCCGACCACGAGCAGATCAGTCGTGAGAGGTTTTCTCCCCAAAGTCGATAACCTTGTGTTGAGTCTACATGGTTTCCGACCCAAGAGCGAAAACAACGACTCCGGCCCACACCGTGCTCGCGGTCGTCTTCCAGGTGCGCGCGGGCGGCCTACAGGTGCTGCTGTGGGAGCGCGCGCTCGCGCCGTTCGAGGGGAGCTGGTCGCTGCCGGGCGGTGAGCTCGTCGAGGGCGAGACGCTCGAGCAGTCGATCCGCCGTCACCTGGCCGCGAAGGTCGACGTGCGGGAGCTCGCCCACCTCGAGCAGCTCGAGACGCGCAGCGAGCCCAGACCGCAACCCGCTGCGCTGGGAGCTCGCGACCGCGTACCTCGGCCTCGTCCCGAGCGACGTCGATCCGGAACTGCCGTCCGATACGCGATGGCACCCCGTCGACGCACTGCCGCCGCTCGCGTTCGACCACGCCCCGATCGTGCTCGCCGGCCGCGAGCGCCTGCGGGCCAAGCTCTCCTACACGAACGTCGGCTTCGCGCTCGCGCCGGACACGTTCACGATCTCGGAGCTCCGCGACCTCTACCGCGCCGCGCTCGGGCACGACGTCTCGGCGACGAACCTCCAGCGGGTGCTCCTCCGCCGCCACCTGCTCGTCCCCACCGGCAACCGCCGCGAGCCGGGCCCGGCCGGCGGCCGCCCGGCCGCGCTCTTCGGCTTCCGTGCCCGGACACTCGAGATCACCGACCAGTTCGCGGTCCTGCGACCGCCGGGCTAGCCGGGGCGCTTGACGCGCTCGACGAGCTTCCACGCACCCGGAAGCGCGAGCGCGGCGAGGTAGAGCTTGAAGATGTCGCCTGGGACGAAGGGATAGAGCCCGTACTCGAGCGCCTTCGTCCAGCTCACCTCGAGGAAGTGGTGCAGCCATGTCAGCCCGAAGGCGTAGATGACGACGTTCCCGGTCAGCATCACCGAGACCGCGGTCGAGAAGCGGCGGTCCCACCCGCGCTCCGCGAGGTAGCCGGTGAGCGCCGCGGCGACGACGAAGCCGACGATGTAGCCGCCGGTTGCGCCGCTGAACACCTCCCAGCCGTGCTTGTGCTCGGCGTAGACGGGTGCTCCGGCGATGCCGATCAGGAGGTAGAGCAGCAGGCTCGCCGTCCCGAGCATCGTGCCGTAAGCGGCTGCGACGAGCAGGACCGCGAACGTCTGCCCGGTGATCGGCACCGGGGTGAAGCCGAGGTGGATCGAGAGCTGGGCCGCAAGCGCGACGAACGCCGCGCCGGCGCAGACGAGCAGCACGTCGGCGGCGAGCCCGGTGCGGGGAACACGGCGAGGCGCAGGGTGGCGGCTTGAGTTTGCATCGGCGTCTTCAGTCCTCCCGAGGTCCGCGTACCCCGACCTTTGGCCGGAAACCGGTGACAAGCTGGAGCAGAGCGAAAACCGGCGCTATTCTCTGCGGAGAAGTATTGGGCGAGCGATGAGGGACATTATCTCCATTCTCGAGCGGTGGACATCCGAAGGGACGTCTATCGCCGTGGGGTCGGTGATCGAGCGCATCGGCTCGGCTCCGCGCGATCCGGGCGCGACTCTGGCGGTGTCCGGTGCGGGCGAGGTGGCCGGCTCGGTGACGGGCGGGTGTGTCGAGCCCGCCGTGATCCGCGAGGCCACGGAGGTGCTGAACGGCTCGCCCGGGCGCATCTGCCGCTACGGCCTCTCGGACGACGAGGGATTCGACGTCGGCCTCACCTGCGGCGGCTCGATCGCCGTCGCGGTCTATGCACTCGACCCGGAGCTCGTCCCGGAGATCGCGAATGCGGTCGCAAACGACACGTCGATCGCGATGACCGTGCGGGTCGGCGAGGAGCGGTTCGGCGAGCAGCGACTCGTCCACGGCGACACGCCCGGCAGCACCGATCTCGACGCCGCGGCGCTGTCGCTGCTCGAGATCGGCGAGAGCGGCATCGTCGAGACATCGGACGGCGAGCTCGTGTTCGTCGAGTCCTACGCTCCGCGGCCCGACATGTACATCTTCGGCGCGAGCGACCACGTGACCGCGCTCGTGACCATGGGCAAGTTCCTCGGCTACCGCGTCACCGTCTGCGATGCGCGTGCCACCTTCGTCACCGAGGAGCGGTTCCCGGACGCGGACGAGCTCGTGATCGAGTGGCCGGACCGCTTCCTCAGCACGGCCCCGGTCGACCCGCGCACCGCGATCTGCATGATGACGCACGACATGAAGTTCGACGTCCCGGCGCTGAGGAAGGTGCTGGCCACGAACGCCGGCTTCATCGGCGCGATCGGCAGCGAGACGACCCGTACCGGCCGCGAGCAGCGGTTGCGCGAAGAGGGCGTCAGCGAGGCCGATCTCGCCCGCCTCCACGCCCCGATCGGAATGCAGATCGGCGCACGGACGCCGGAGGAGGTCGCCGTGACGATCGCCGCCCAGATCATCGAGTCGAACGTGGTCGCACGGGCGAAGCGCGTCGCCTCGATCGCCCGCCCGACTGTTCTTTCCTAGGTCGGCGGTCGAGACCCGGCCGGCGGGCGACCCGTCTTTCTGCAGGCGCGAGCACCTCGCCGTATCCTCCCTTCGAGGCCTTGGCCGGAGCTCTATGCAGTTGCCGCGGGGCCCGAAGAGATGACGGGAAACGCTCCATGACCAGGCCGCTCGCGGCGGCGGCCCTGCTGGTGACGCTCCTCGGCCCCGTCATCGGTCTTGCCACAGCGCAGCCGGCCCTCGCGCGCGTCGGCCACTCGCGGCTCGTGCCGCTGCCGACGGTCCTGCCGCCGCCCGCCTCGCACAGGCCGATGCGGTGGGCGAGCGTTCCGCCCGCGGCACGGACGCACCTCACGGCTGCCTCGTTCGCGCGCGGCCGCGCGGTGGTCGGCCTCGCGGCCGGTGTCGATGCACGCGCGTTCGCGCGCTCGCTGGACCTCCGCGCAACGACCGTTCTCCCCGGGCTCAGAGCTGTTCAGGTCGCGGGGAGCCCACAGACGCTCGCGGCTCTCGCCACACGGGCCGACGCCCGCATCCGCTACGTCGAGCCCGTGACCCGCCTCGAGCCGGCGCACCGCCGGAACGATCCGCTCACCTGGCAGATCGACGCGAAGACCGGCCGGCCCTACGAGTGGGCGTTCCACCAGGTCGGTGTCGACCAGGCGCTCAACCTGGCGAAGGGCGACCCGAGGATCCTCGTCGGCGTCGTCGATAGCGGCGTCACCGCCGTGCCCGACCTGCGCGGGAAGGTGGCGGAGACCTTCTGGGACGCGGACGAGAACACCTCTTCGTCCGATTCGATCGGTCACGGCACGTTCGTCTCGTCGATCATCGCGGCCCGGAACGACGACGGCGTCGGCCTGGCCGGCTTCTGCGGGGCCTGCCGTGTGGCCGTCTTCAAGGCGATCCCGCTCAACGACGTCCAGCTCGCGCTCGGCATCCAGCGGCTCACCGATGCCCGCGTACGGATCATCAACCTGAGCGTCGTCTCCCAGACGGTCTCGCAGAACGTCATCGACGCGCTCAACTACGCGCAGAGCGCCGGTGTGCTCGTCGTCGCGGCGAGCGGCAACGAGGGATCGGGCACGATCGACTTCCCCGCGTCGTACCTCCAGCCGCCGAACGGCGAGGCGGCGCCCGCGCTGTCGGTCGGTGCCGTCGACATCGGCAACAGGCGGGCGACCTTCTCGAACTGGGGCTCGCAACTCTCGCTCGTCGCTCCGGGCGCGCTCAACGCACGCTGCGGCGTCGGCATCATCGGCGCGGTCCCGCCGGTTGCCGTCGACTTCGACAGCGGCCTGTCCTGTCAGGCGACGTTGGCCGAGATCGGCGGGAACCGCTACGCCTACGCGAGCGGCACGAGCTTCGCGGCGCCCGAGGTGTCCGGCATCGCTGCGCTCGTCTGGTCGCTTCGACCGGAGCTGACGGCGTTCCAGGTGGCGAGCCTGCTGCAGTCGACGGCGACCCGGCCGAGCAACAGCGACTGGAATCCCTCGCTGGGCTGGGGCGTCGTCAACGCGAGGGCCGCGGTGGAGCTCGTGAGCGGGAAGGCGGCGACCGACGAGCTCCGGCTTGCGGGGCTGCGTGTGCTCGGCAGGAACGCTCCCGGAGGAACGCTCACGGCTCGGCTGCGCGCGAGTTGGGGCGACGGCCTGCCGGTCGACGGCGGCGCCACGCCGGGCTGCCGGGTCACCGTTCGCGGAAGGTCGATCGCGACGGCGCAGTCGGTGCAGGACGGCGTTCTCGCGTGCACGTTCACGCTCGGGTCTGCGAGCGGCGGCGCACGAGTGGCGGGATCGCTGTCGCTCACGGCGCCGGCCACGCCGCCGGCAACCGCGTCCTTCGAGCTGACGGTTACGCGCCTGCCGCCGTGACGACGGCGTCGCCGACGGCGATGATGCCGTCGGAGAGGATGTCCGCGTTCAACCCGCCGCGGTGCAGAAGCTCGTCGATGATCCCGGGGCGCGTGAGGGACTCCAGGTGCAGGCACGGCTCGCAGAGCTCGACGCCGAGGCACTCGACGCCGCCGACGGTGAACCGCCTGCCCACGAGCTCGTTCAGGCGCACCCCGCTGACGACGACCTGCCGCCGCGACTGCGGCCCGGTCAGGCCGACGTCCTCGAGCACCTCGGCCTCGATCAGCGTCAGCGCGCCGCCGGGACGGGCTCCGTCCGGGCGGAAGTGGCGGTCGCCCTCGAGCCCTTTGCCGGCAACGGCCGCCACGGACTCGACCGGCGCGAGCGCATCGGACGGGCCGACCGTGATCGCCTCCACCTGCACGCGGCCAGACTAACCGGCGCGGCCGCCGCGCGCGCCCGAGCGATGGTGATCACGTGGCCCGCGTCGAGTCGGTAACGAACGGGTGTCAAGGTGGGCTCGCGTCCTGGATGTCCTTTTCGGACGGTGTTATGGTCCGGCGAGCTCGGCTATCGGCACGGCGACACTGCGACCGGGAGGGGTCATGAAGCGGCTTCTGGCAGGACTTCGTATGAGCGTCGGGTTGGGTGGGGCAGCCACCATCCTGGCTTTGCTGCTGATCGCTCTGCCGATGCAGAGCGCGCTGGCGATTGGAGGTGGCTCGGGCTCGGTGAGTCTCACCACCCTGGGAAGCGCCTACACCCAGGACTTCAACACCCTCGCCAACACAGGAACGACGAATAACCTCACCATCAACGGCTGGTACTTGAATGAAACGGGGACCAGCGGAAGCAACAACGGGCAATACGCTGCAGGTACCGGCTCGGGTACTGCCGGCGACGTGTACAGCTTTGGCGCCGCTGCCAGCACTGAACGCGCCTTCGGGACGCTGTTCAGCGGCACGTTGAGTCCCACCATCGGGGCACAATTCACGAACAACACAGGCGACACCGTCACCGCGCTCGACGTCTCGTATACCGGCGAGATGTGGCGCGCGGGTGTGACAAACCGAAATGCCGCCGACCGTCTCGACTTTCAGCTCAGCACGGATGCGACCAGCCTGACGACCGGCACCTGGGCTGACTACGACAGCCTCGATCTCAACAGCGCCAATATCAACACGACCGCGGGCCTATTGAATGGCAATGCAGCGGGCAACCAAACCGCCGTGAGTTTTTCCATCACGGGTTTGAGCATTGCCAATGGAGCGTCCTTCTGGATCCGTTGGACCGATTTTGACATCGCTCCGGGCGCGGATGACGGCCTGGCCGTGGACACCTTCTCGCTGACTCCCAGGGTGATCGATTTCGCACCGGAAGTCATCGCTACCTTCCCGAACAACGGAGCCACCGACTTCCCGATCAATGCGAACCTCACGGTGACGTTCAGCGAACCGGTCAATGTGACGGGCTCGTGGTTCACGCTGGTGTGCTCGGTGAGTGGTGGTGTTGCGACAACCTTCAGTGGCGGACCCACGACGTTCACGCTCGACCCGGGCGTGGCGCTCACGAACGGTGAAACCTGCACCCTGACAGTGCTTGCCGACCAGGTCAGCGATCAGGATGGCAACGACCCTCCCGACACCATGGTGCTCAACTTCGTCGTTGGCTTCGCGCCCTTTGATGTGTGCGCCGCACCGTTCACGCCCATCCCCACGATCCAGGGCAGCGGGCTCTCGACCCCGATCCCCGGCAACGTGACCACGAAGGGTGTCGTGGTCGGCGACTTCGAGGGAACCGCCGGCGCGTCGGGCTTCTATCTCCAGGACACGACGGGTGACGGCGATCCGGCCACCTCGGACGGCATCTTCGTGTTCACCGGCAGTTCCAACCTTGTGAGCGTCGGGACAAGTCGTGCGTGTCACCGGCTTCGCCCGCGAGCGCTTCGATCAGACCACGCTCAACGGCTCGAACAGCAACGCCTCGGCGGTGCCGGCCGCGAACATCGCGAACTGTGGCACTGCCAGCGTGGCCGCGACCGACGTGTCGATGCCCTTCGCGGACGCCGACTACCCGGAGCGCTTCGAGGGGATGCTGGTGCGCTTGCCGCAGCCGCTCGTGATCTCCGAGTACTTCAACTACGACCGCTTCGGCGAGCTCGTGCTGGCCCTGCCGCTGCCGGGAGAGTCGCGGGCCTTCACGCCCACGTCGATCGACGAGCCCGGCGCTCCCGCACAGGCTCGCGCCCTCGCGAACAGCCTGCGGCGCATCACGCTCGACGACGCGATGAGCGCGCAGAACCCGGAGTCCCTGCGTCACCCGAACGGCGATCCCTTCTCGTTGACGAATCGCTTCCGCGGCGGTGACACGGTGCAGAACACGGTTGGTGTGCTCGGCTATGACTTCGGCCTGTACCGCATCGTGCCGACCGGGGCCGCCGACTACACGGCCGTGAACCCGCGCCCGGCCGCCCCCGAGCCCGTCGGCGGCGGCCTGCGGGTGGCGGCCATGAACACGCTCAACTTCTTCCTCACCCTCGACACGACGACGAGCGACAGCGGTCCCGGCCCCTGCGGAGGCAACCAGAACCTCGACTGCCGCGGTGCCGACGCCAACCAGCCGCTCGAGTTCACGCGCCAGCGCGACAAGCTGCTGGCGGCCCTCGCAGGCTTGAACGGGGACATCGTCGGCCTGAACGAGCTGGAGAACACGCCCGGCGTCGATCCGGCCGCCGACGTCGTCGCCGGCCTGAACGCGATGCTCGGTGCGGGCACCTACGCCCGCGTCGACACGGGCGTGATCGGCACCGACGCGATCCGCGTCGGCCTGATCTACAAGCCGGGCAAGGTGACCCCCGTCGGCGACTTCAAGGTGCTGACGACGGCCGTTGACCCGCGCTTCCTGGACACGAAGAACCGCCCCGCACTCGCCCAGACCTTCGAGGTGCTGGCCACGGGCGCCCGCTTCACGGTCGCGGTCAACCACCTCAAATCGAAGGGCTCCGACTGCCTCGATGTCGGCGATCCCGACACCGGAGACGGATCGGGCAACTGCAACGTCACCCGGACGAACGCCGCAAAGGCGCTCGTCGACTGGCTTGCCACCGATCCGACCGGCAGCGGCGATCCCGACTTCCTGATCGTCGGCGATCTGAACTCCTACGCCAAGGAAGACCCGATCGACGCGGTCCGCGCGGGCTCCGACGACACCCTGGGCACCTCTGACGACTACACGAACCTCGTCGCCAGGGATCTCGGCACCTTCGCCTACTCATACGTCTTCGACGGCCAGGCGGGCTACCTGGACCATGCGCTTTCGAGCGCGAACCTGACCGCCCAGGTCACCGGGACCGCCGAGTGGCACATCGACGCCGACGAGCCCGACGTCGTCGACTACGACACGAGCTTCAAGGGGCCCGCCCAGGAGGCTCTGTACGAGTTGAACGGCTACCGCGCGTCCGACCACGACCCGATCCTGGTGGGACTCGACCTCCGCCCGACGTATGCCGACCTCTGCAGGCTGACCGAGAGGCTCGTCACGAAGGCGAGCATCGCCCAGGCCCTCTGCACGAAGCTCGAGAACGCTGCCGCCGCGGCCGCCCGCGGAAACCTGAACGCCCGCGACGGGATGCTGAACGCGTACCGCAACCAGGTCGATGCCCAGACCGGCAAGTCGGTCTCCGCGGCCGACGCGGCCCTGTTGAAGTCGCTGACCTTCTCGGTGTCGCTCTAGAGCGAGGCCCAGAGCTCGGGCGTGAGCTGGTCGAGGGAGCCGAGCACCACATCGGCTTCCTCGACCGCCTCTCCCGGCGGGAACGCCGGGTTCGGGATCGCGACGCACGTCATCCCGGCGGCCTTCGCCGAGCGAATGCCGTTGTGCGAGTCCTCGACGGCGGCGCACAGACCGGGCTCGACGCCGAGGCGGCGCGCGGCCTCCAGGTAGACGTCGGGCGCCGGCTTGCCGCGCGCGACCTCCTCCGAGGAGACCGTGGCGCGGAAGAGCGGCGCGATCCCGCCGGCCTCGAGCACGAGGTCGATCAGCTCGCGGTTCGACGAGGAGGCAAGCCCGAGCGGCAGCACCGCGGCCGTGCGGCGAACCGCCTCGACCGCGCCGTCGATCCACGGCGGCCCGGCCGCGTACCGCTCGACCATCCGCCGGACGACGATCCGGTTGATCTCCTCGGGGCTCTCAGCCAGGCCGACGGTCTCGTGCATGTACCGCGACCACTCGGGCGAGCTCATCCCCATCATCGCCCGCTGGGCCCCGCCGTGCCAGCGCCCACCGCGCTCGTGCGCGAGCGCCTCGCGCACGTCGTCCCAGACTCCCTCCGAGTCGATCAGCAGGCCGTCCAGGTCGAAGACAACAGCGTCGATCACAGCGGCAGATACCGGCGGTCGAGGTAGACGAGCGAGTTCGCCGCCGGGCCGCGCTCGAGGTCCAGCACCTCGCCCACGAACAGCGTGTGGTCGCCGGTGGGCATCTCCTGCACCGTCCGCACGCGGAGCCAGCCGACCGCGTCCGCGATCAGCCGCGGATCGTCGTCACGGACGGGGATCCCGTCCCACAGGACGAGCGGCGGCACGCTGCGCGCGAAATGCTGGGCCACGCCGTCCTGCTCGCCGCCCAGGATCGACACGACCCACTCGCCCGCCTCCTGCAGCACCTCGTAGAGCGACGCGACGTGCGCGAGCGAGATGCCGACGAGCGGCGGCTCGAGCGAGAGCGAGACGAGCGAGGACACCGTCAGCCCGGCCCGCCGCCCGCCGGACTCGGCAACGACGACCGACACGCCCGCCGGCCAGCGCCGAAAGAGGTCACGCTGTTCGGCCCCCAGATCCCGACCATCCAGATCCCGCACGTCGCGAGGCTATAGAAAGGAATCTCGCGCCGGCTCAGCCGGGCGCGAGATTCCTTGCCTCTAGTTCGGCCTGCAGAGCGTGTCGTTCAGCGCGGCGATCGCCTGGTTCGAGATCGCATCCGCTTCCTTGTCGTACGGGCCGCGCGGAACGCCCTCCCACATCACGTCGGGCGTCACGCCGGGACCCTGGATCGTGGCCCGGTAACGCACGCCGTTCCCCGCCGGACGCGAGCCGTGTGGGTTGACGCTGTAGCAGAAGGCACCCGTGCCCTTGTGCATGAGAAAGCTGTTCTCCCGCTTCCAACCCGGTCCGTACGCCGAGTCGAGCGTGTCGAGGTACAGGTTGCGGCCGAAGCCGTCGAGCGGCTGCCCCGTCGTGGTCGAGGCGAAGCCGTGGACCGGCATCCCCCGGTAGGTGTACGTGCCGAAGAGGTGGTCCCACCTGTGCCAGGCCCAGTCCATCTGGACCGTGAGCACCGGCATGTCCCCGGTCCAGTGCGAGAGCCGCAGCTCCCACACCGACTGCGTCGCGTTCGGGTCGAGACCGTAGTTCGGAAGCTGCCGCTGCCAGCTCTGTACCGCCCAGAAGCTGCCGTCGGGCGCCGTGCACGCGGTCAGAAACCACGCGAGCGCCGGGCCCGTGTAATTCGGGCACGAGCCTTCGAACGAGCGTAGGCCGTACGTCCGGGCGAAGGCCGACTTCGCGGAGAGCTGCTTCACGGCGGGCGCCGTCAGGTATGAACCGCCACTCTTCTTCAGCCTCCGGTACTCGGACTGGAGCGTCCTCACCTCCGGATCGTCGACGTAGTACTTCTTCCAGCCGCCGCCGTAATCGAGGCGGAGCTTCGCCTGAGCCGCGTCGGCGGTGGGCGCGATGGCGTCTACCGCCCCCCAGGCCAGCACGCGCTTGACCTTGCCCGCCTTGAGGTACGTGAGCAGTGCCTCGCCCTTCGCGTTGACGGTCAGCTGAACGTTGGTCGCATCTCGATCGATGAGCTGGGATGCGCCCGCATGCGGAGCCGCAACCGCACCGACCAAGACAGCGAGCGCAAAGAACCACCTGCGCACGATTGAACCTCCTGGAACGTCGTCGAAGTGCCTGACTGGAGGCTCGAATCGGCAGCGTCAGAGGCTCTTGCTATCCCTCCCAGGAGCGATTCAATTCGTCGCCGAGCTCCTCCGCGACGAGCGTCAGCGCGAGGAGGCGCCACGCGAAGTCGACGTCGGCCGCGAGGAAGAGAGCCGCCTCGCGCGTTTTCGGCAGCTCGCGGGCGAGCACCGCGAGCTCGTCGATCGCGGCCGCAAGCCGGGCACGCCGCTCGTCGGTGAAGAGCTCTGCGGCGAGCGCCTTCACGGCCGGGTCGTCCACCTCGAGCTCGCGATGCGGATCGCCGCCCGCGGCGAGGACGAGCAGCGACCGGCGCCGCGCCGCGTTCAGCTCCTGCTCGGGCAGCCCGACCTGTTGCCCCGCGAGGTAGGCCAGCACCGGCAGGGCATCGCCGAGCTCACCCGCCTCGACTCGCTCGAGCAGCGCGGGAACGGCGGCCGGCGTCATCTAGATGGTCGATTCCATCCAGAGCCGGCGCAGGCGAGCCGTGCCGAGCGCCGCGTAGGTCACGAGCACGACCAGGAGGCCGAAGATCAGCCCGCCGGCGACATCCGATGGAACGTGCGCCGACGACGCGACGAGGCACACGGGCACGAGCAGCGCCCAGACCGCCGCAGGCCATCCGACCCGCTTCCAGACGAACGCGACGACCCCCGCGACCAGGACGGCGCGCATGGCGTGCCCGCTCGGGAAGGAATGGTCGAAGGGGACGACGTGGTAGGGCGTGCCGTCCTCGCTCCGGTAGAGCGCCGGCTTCTCGATCGCGACCTTCGCGGTCACCTCGAGCGCGTTGGCGACGAACCAGACCGCTACCCACACCAGCGCGGCGACCTTCGCGCCCCGCCGCACGAGCACGGCGCACGCCGCGCCGAACACGAGAATGGAGATGAGGACCGAGGCGGGGTACGTGAAGGCGTCGAGGAGCTTCTGCCACCACGGCGACTCCAGGGCGAACGGTATGAAGAGACCCTTGATCGACGGAATGCTGTCCGTGGCCTCCGACGCGTCGAGCCCGGGCATCCAGTGCACGAGGGCGTAGCGGTCGATCGACGTCAGCCACCCACCGACGACGAGCGCCGCGAGCGCGGCGAACGCGAGCGCGAGCCCGGCAATCGCGAGCTGCAAGCGGGTGAACCGCGCGCGCAAAGGAACCGGTCTGACCTCCTCCATCGGCCTGACCCTAGATGATCGATTCCACGATCTCGTGTGCCCGGCTGCGCGATCTGGCCTGCCTGGGCCGCCGCGCACCTGGACGGGCCGGCTCGCGCCCCGGCTCGGACGATCTCGCGCAATCAACAATCAAACGGCCGGATTTCCCTACTCTTGAGACCATGCGTCTGCACGACCGCACGCTCGGCCGGCTGCCACGCCCCTGGCGGACCGTCGTCGACTGGCTGCTGACGTTCGCCGTCGCAATCGCCATCGTGCTCGTGGTCGAGACCGAGGTGGCGAAGCCGTTCCGGATCCCGTCCTCGTCGATGGAGCCGACCCTCCATTGCGCCCGCCCGGCGCAAGGCTGCGAGGCGGCGGCCTCCGACCGCGTGATCGCTTGCCGCCTCTGCTACCGCTTCGGCTCGCCCGAACGCAGCCAGATCGTCGTCTTCCGGACCCCGCCTGCCGCCGCCGAGCGCTGCGGCGCCAGCGGCACGTACGTGAAGCGGCTGATCGGTCTGCCGAACGAGACGATCCACGAGGACGTCGAGGGCTTCATCTGGGTCGACGGGAAGCGCCTCGACGAGCCGTACGTCACGGAGCTGGCGCGGGCGCGGGACACCTACGGCAACAAGACGTGGCGCGTCCCGGAGGGCGAGTACTTCATGATGGGCGACAACCGCGGCGACTCGTGCGACTCCCGCGTCTGGGGCACGGTGCCGCGCGACGACCTGATCGGCCCGCTGATCGTGAAGTACTGGCCGCCCAGCCGCCTCGGCTTCGGGTGAGCCCGGCGCCCCAGTCGGACATCCCGTCGGAAAGTCCGTCGCGCATCCCCGAGCTCGGGCCGCGCGGCGAGGGCTGGGTCGCCGTCCAGCTCCTGCTGATCGCCGCGGTCGCCGGCTGCGGGTTCGTCGGCGGCTCCTGGCCCGCGTCCGTCGAGGCGTTCCTCTCCATCCTGGGCCTCGTCCTCATCGCCGCCGGAGCGACCTTCTTCCTCCTCGGCATCCTCGCGCTCGGCAGCTCGCTGACGCCGCTGCCGCGCCCGCGCGACGACGGCAGTCTCCGCCGCAGCGGGATCCTCCGGCACGTGCGCCACCCGATCTACGGCGGCGTGATCCTGCTCGCGCTCGGCTGGTCGCTCGCTTCAAGCCCCGTCGGCCTGATCCCGACCGCGCTCCTTGTGGCGCTGCTCGAGCTCAAGTCGCGGCGAGAGGAGGCGTGGCTCGTCGAGCGGTATCCGGAGTACGAGCACCTACCGCGCACAGACGCCGCACCGCTTCCTGCCGTGGCTTCTCTGAGGTTGGCGCGGGAGGCCTGCTGCTGGCTGCGCTCGGCGACGGCCGCCTCCTGCAAGCCCCTCTCCTAGAGCTCGGTCGGAGGGCGATCGAGGTGGAAGGCGAGCCAGTTCGTTCCCGGCTCGGTTTCGACGAGGCGATGCGGAAGGCCCGACGGCAGGAACAGCCAGTCGCGAGCTGAGAGCTCGACGGTCTCGCCGCCGACCTCGAGGGTCGCGCCCCCGGAGAGGAGCACGACCCACTCGTCCTGCTCCTGGAGGTAGTCGGCCGGCCGTTCGAGGCGCCCGCTCAGAATCTGCTCGACGACCGCGTTGCCGAACGCGATCAGGCGGTCGACCTGCTCGCCGGCCTCGGGCGCTTCCGAGGGATCCCGGAGCCGCCCACGCACGTAGCGATCCGTCACGCCGGGACGGTAATACAGCGGCCGGGCCGCGCCGCCGAAGGCCGCAGCGAGCCGCAGATTCAGGTCGATCCCACCATGCCGCGCACGCCGCGAAATCCACCCGAACGGGTCGTTGACAACGAAACGCGTCGCAACTTATCTTCGCGCGAACTCGCGGCAAGTTCGGACTCGGCTCACCTGGCCTTCTCCCCATTCAGGGCGGAGAGCGATCAGGGGCGGCACTGACCAAGTCAGGAGGGGAGAACGATGGAAGTTCTGCGGCTATCTGCGACGAGAAACCGGGAAAGGCGGCGCGTCGGGAGCAGACGTCTGCTCGCGGTTGTCGCCGCGGCCGCGCTTGTGATGATCCTCGCCGGGTCGTCGGGCGCGACCCAGCGCTACCTCGAGTTGTTGCCGGGCAACAGCACGTTCGGTGGGTTTTCGGACGACGGCTCGAAGCTGTTCTTCTCGACCGACACTCCGCTCGATCCGTCGGACACCGACGCTCAGGTGGACGTGTACGAGCAGTCGAACGGGCAACTGACGCTCGTCTCGACCGGTCCTACCGGCGGAAACGGAGCCTTCGGCGCGTTCTTCATGGGCGTCTCTCCTGATGGGAGCCACGCGGTGTTCAGAACCTTCGAGCCGCTCGTCGCCACGGACACGGACTCGTCGAACGACTTCTACGTGCGGTCGGGCGGGCAGACCGAGCTCGTCACGCAAGGAGCAACCTTCGACGGCAGCCCCATTCTGCTGCCGGACGCGATCTCCCAGGACGGCTCGCACATCTACTTCCGCCGAATCAGCGGCGGCGGTCCGATTTCCTCGTCGACCTGGTACCAGTTCACCGGCGGGCAGACGAGCCGTCGTGGCGAACGGCGGGCCGAACGCGAACTCCTGTGGCAGCTCGGCGGACGGCACCCGCTTCTTCGTCACCACCTACTCGGCGCTTGTGCCCTCCGACACCGACAACGGAGACTCCTTGTTCCACGCCAACAAGGACGTCTACGAGATCTCGAACGGGCAGGCAACGCTCGTCTCGACGGGCCCGGCCGGAGCGAACGGTCCGTTCGACGCCTTTTGCGTCGGAAAGTCGCTGGACGGCACGCGGGTCTTCTTCGCGACGGCCGAGCCGCTCGTCGCGGCCGACACGGACACCCAGGTCGACGTGTACGAGCGGTCCGCCGGCCAGACGACGCTGATCTCGACCGGACCGGACGGCGGCAGCGGCCCGTTCGACGCTACTTCGTTTTCCAACCCTGGGATCTCCGACGATGGAGACCATGTGGTGTTCTCCACCCTCGAGTCGCTCGTCGCGGCCGACACCGACAGCCAGTACGACCTGTACGAGCGATCGGGTGGGGCGACGACGCTGGTCTCGACCGGGCCCACAGGCGGGAACGGAGGAAGCTACGCGGACTTCGTCGGAGCATCAGCGGACGGATCACGTGTGTATTTCCAGACCGACGAACCGCTCGTCGCGGCTGACACCGACGGCCAGTGGGACGTGTACGAGCGAACGGGTGGCCAAACTCGTATTGCGACGGTGGGCCCGGCCGGCGGCAACGGGGCGTTCGACGTCAACAGCCCGCATCGTCGTGCCTGGAAGCGGCGACCTGCTCTTCCACACCGTGGAGAGCCTCGTCGCGTCGGACACCGACAGCCAGTACGACATCTACGAGTGGAACGGGACTGACGTCTCGCGTAGTGTCCAGCGGGAAACGGCGCCTTCGAGGCATTCGCGACCGGCTTCTCCCGAAACGGCGCGCGCGTCCTCGTCAGCACCGCCGAGCAGTTGACCCCCGACGACACCGACGCGGACTACGACTACTACGTCGCGACGGAGGTTCCCGGCGACAGCGGAGGCGGAGCGGTGCTCCCGGGCGGAACCGCGACGACCGGTGACACACCGAACGCGGCCGACCCGCTCGAAACGTCTGTGACCTCGCCGAGCGCGGGAACCATCACGATCGTCGAGGGCGAAGCGTCCGGCGGCGCGCCGGCAGGCTTCCAGCTGCTCGGCATGCAGGCCGAGATCACGGTCAATGTCTCGCCGGCACCGACGCCCTCCCAGCCGCTCACGATCGTGTTCCGCCTCGACGGCTCGCTGCTCACCCCGGCCGGGCTCGATCACACGACGGTGCAGGTCCTGAAGGACGGCGTGCACGTTGCCGAGTGCATCACCCCGACTCCGGCGAGCCCGGATCCGTGTGTCTCGCAGCGGGCGCCGCTGCCCGGGGGTGGAGCGGAGATCACCGTGCGGACGTCCGGCGCGAGCACGTGGACGTTCGCGAGGCTGCTCGACGCGACAGGCCCCGTGATCACGCCGACGATCGTCGGCACTCTCGGCTCGAACGGCTGGTATCGCAGCGACGTGACCGTGTCCTGGGCGGTGAGCGATCCGGAGTCAGGAGTCACGTCCGAGACCGGTTGCGGCACCTCCGTCCTGACCACCGACTCGCTCGGAAGCCCGTACTCGTGCAGCGCCACGAGCGGTGGAGGCACGACAACGGAGTCCGTGACCGTCAAGCGCGACGCGACGCCGCCCGTGGTGACCCTCGGGAGCCACCCGAGCAGCTACACCGTCGACCAGACGGTCGCGATCAGCTGCTCGGCGACCGACGCGCTTTCCGGGATCGCCTCGACCTGTCAGGCGATCAACGCACCTGCGTACTCGTTCCTGATCGGGAGCAACACCGTGTCGTCGAGCGCGACCGACAACGCCGGCAACCTCGGCAACGGCTCCACGAGCTTCACCGTGCAGGTGACGCCGACGAGCCTCTGCCAGCTGACAAAGCAGTTCGTGCAGTCCTCGTCGAAGTACGCGGCGCTGACGCAGTCGCAGAAGAACGCGGTCAACGCGCTCACCAACGCGCTCTGCCAGAGCCTCAACTCGATCACGAGCAAGCTGAACGCCAAGCAGAAGGCCGCGCTCGTCGCCGCCTACAAGAAGCGGCGTCGCGGCGCTCGTCCAGCCGGGATGGCTGACCCAGAGTCAGGCGACCACGCTCTCCGGCCTCGCAAACCAGCTCTAGGCAGAGCCGGTCGGCTCACGTCACCCACTCATCAGCAGGAGGGCCCGCCACACGGCGGGCCCTCCTGCGAGCCAAGGCGCAGCAGGTCTAGCGGAGGATCGTGAAGTACTGGCCGCCGAGCCGCCTCGGCTTCGGGTGAGCCCGGCGCCCCGATCGGACATCCCGTCGCACAGTCGTCGAGCATCCCCGAGCTCGGTCCGCGCGGCGAGGGCTGGGTCGCCGTCCAGCTCCTGCTCGTTGCCTTCGTGGTTCGCGCTCGCCGGCGCCGGTCTGCCACTCGCGGCGCTCGGCGCCGGCCGCCTCCTGGCCGGCCCGCTCTCCCAACGGCGCAGGCAAGGACGATCGTCCGCGCCGCGCGCGCCGATACGACCGGATCGACCGACTGGTGGCGGGGGCGGCGGCACTCTGGGGGGCCCTCAGCGGTTTGACTAGCGGTGGCCTTTCCCACGGTCCTGCTTGTGGCCTTTGCCAGCCTCCTGCTTGTGGCCCTTACCACCGTCCCGCTCGTGGCCCTTACCACCGTGCCGCTCGTGGCCCTTACCACCGTGCCGCTCGTGGCCCTTGCCGCAGTCCCGATCGTGACCCTTGCCGCAGTCCCGATCGTCCACGGCGGGGACCGTCCACGTCTTCACCGCGATGCCGCCGCCGCCGGCCGCGAAGTTGCCCGCGGTGCCGGTCGTCCGCGGGATCGACTGGCCGCTGACCGAGATCACCGAGGTCGCCTGGAGCACCGTGGTGCCCGCCGCAGTCGAGGTGATCACCACCGTGCAGCTCGCCGTGTCCCCGCCACCCGCGTAAGCGCACGTAGGCGAACCGACGAAGTCGCCCGGGCCGCCAAGGATGCTCACGGTCGCCGTTCCCGCAGCCAGCGTCCCGCCGAACGCGTTGACCGTGACCGTCAAGGTGTGATTGGTACCGGCCGGGCTGGTCGCCGCCGTCGGCGTCAGCTGAATGGTCGCGTCCACGGTGGGGACCGTCCACGTCTTCTGCGCATTGCCGCTGCCGCCGGCCGCCGTATTGGCAGCGGTGCCGGTCGTCCGCGGAATCGACTGACCGCCGACCGAGATCACCGAGGTCGCCTGGACCACCGTCGTGCCCGCCGCGGACGAGGTGATCACCACCGTGCAACTCGCCGTCGCCCCGCCACCCGCGTAAGCGCACGTGGGCGAGCCGACGAAGCCGCCCGGGCCACCGACGACGCTCGCAGTCGCCGTTCCCGCAGCCAGCGTCCCGCCGACCGCGCTCACCGTGACCGTCAACGTGTGATTGGTACCGACCGTGCTGGTCGCCGCCGCCGGCGCGATCTGAATGTTCGCGTCACCGACCCACTCCTTCGCTGCCGTGCCCGTCACCGCCGTCAGGGCTCCACCCGTGCCCGGCAGCGTGGCCGAGGCCTGGATCGTGTCGGTGCCCACGCCGCCGCTGCCGACATACGCGAACGTCGCATCGCCGCTTGCGTTCGTCGTGCCAGTGCCGGTGCGGCCCGCGTTCGGCCCCGAGCTGACGCTGAACGACACCGTCGTGTTGGCGACCGGCAGCCCGTTCGACGTCAACCGGGCCGTGACGGTGTGGCTCGTCCCGACCTCGTTCACGTCCGTCTTCGGCGTCAGCGAGAGCCCGAAGACCTTGACGCCGCACGGCAGGTTGTCAGGGTTGAACGACTGCTGGAGCTGGAGCAGGAAGACCCGGTTCAGGTTGGATGCCCCGCTGCCCGTGCCGTACCCGTTGGCCGCGTTCATCTCGTCCTTGTCCAGGCCGCTGTAGATGATCAGGCCGCTCCCGAGGTGCGCGTAGGCGGTCGTGGGCCCGTTTGCACTGAGCACGTTCGTCGCCCGCATGTGCACACACCAGTTCGCGTCGAACGAGGTGAACACGTTCGCGTCGCCGACGGCGTCGGTTCCGGCGCCGATCAGTGACACGTCTAGGAAGGAGGGATCAGCGGGCGTCCCGTTGCCGAGCGTGTTGTTCTCGGCGATCGTGAGCGTTCCGGTCGCACCAAGCGGACCGGGGTTGCTCGTCGTGAACGGGTAGACGAAGCTGTTGTAGCTCGTAGGGGCGCACTCCGAGTCGTAGATGATCAGCTTCCCGCCGCTCGCCGCGAAGCCTTCGATCCGGGACTTGAACTGCGCGTTCGCCAGAAAGGTCGAGATGTCACAGATCCCGTTCAGGACAACCGTGTCGAACCCTGTCAGCGGGTTCGCCGCGGCGTCCCGGATCGACTCGACCGTCACGTTCGTGAACGTCGGCGCGTAGCCGCCGGGAAACCCGGTCGTCGGCAGCGTCCCGCCGAAGTTGGAGCGACCTTGCGCGTTCGGGACGAGCGCGACGTTCGCACTTTGAGGCACCGCAGCCTGTGCAGTGGCCGGGATCGCGCCCACGAGCGCCGCAGCTGCTATCGCCACGAGCGCGGCGCGTGCACCTCCGGTGAGCCCGGCTGACGCAGATCGGCCAGCCCTCGTCAGTCGCAGTCCTCTGAGGACCCGAACTCGTTCTGCGCCGCATGTCATGCCTCCTGTCCGCTTGGGAGCGCGCCGATCCTACGCCTGCCGGGACTGGGAGGTAGCTCGGAACCCTCCAGCTCGGGACTCTCGACCGGACACCTGGGCAGGGCTCGTCGTCCTGTGAGACGGCGCCTGATGACTCAGGCTCGGCGCGATAGGCGATGCCGCCGGCGAGAGCCGGAACGAGGGCGCCTCAGCGGAGGATCGTCGGACGTGCACCGGGAATCGGGCCCGGCAGGATCGCCTCGGCGTCGCCTCCGAGCCAGTCCTCGATCAGCGCGGCGTAGAGCGACCTGAAGTCGGCCGTCGCGCGGAGATTCCCGTCGCGGTCGAGGCGGTCGAGCCCGGGGAACTCGCCGATCATCTTCCCCGCCGCCCGCGCGCCGACCAGGAAGCCGGCCCCGGCGGCGCCGTGGTCGGTGCCGCCGGAGGCGTTCTCCTCCGCCCGGCGGCCGAACTCCGACCAGACGTGGACGAGCACGCGGTCGGCAAGCCCACGGGCTTCGAGGTCGCGCTGGAAGGCGAGCAGCGAGTCGGCCGTCAGCTTGAGACCGTCGTCGAGGTCACCCGCCTGGTTGTCGTGGGTGTCGTAGGAACCGGGAGCGGTCAGCGCCACGCAGCGCAGCGGCAGCCCGGCTGCGAGCATCGCGGCCAGGCCGGCGAGCCTGCGCGGGAAGGAGTCGTCGCCGCCGGGATAGGCGACGGGGCTGCCGAACCCCTTCGGCTTGCCGTCCTTCGAGCGGAACGGCGCGAGCTGCCGGTACAGCTGCTCGCTCTGTCGCGCCGCGCCGGCCGCCTGCTCGAGCCCAGGGTCGCCGTGGGTCGGGATACCGCCGAGGTGACCGATCGCCTCGAGCATCCGCTCCTGGACCTCGCCCCACACGCCCCGCGCCCAGAAATCGAAGCGATCCGGCCCGTCGATCGACGCCACAGGCACACGCTTGGTCGCGAGCGCGGGCTGAAGGCCCCAGTCGAGAGCGAGCCCCTGGAGGGGGTTGTCCGGGGCTCCGTGGCGGTCGAGGTAGCGCCCGAGCCACCCGGTGACGAGCCGCTCGTCCAGGGCGCCGACCTCCCAGAAGTGGCGCGACGTGAAATGGGACTGATTCGGGTCGGCGTACCCGATCCCGGGCATCACGCTCACCTTGCCCTCACCGTGGAGCGTGGCGAGCGGCGCGAGGGATGGATGCCAGCGGAGCCGCTTGTCCTCGCCGAACGGGACGCCCTGGTCAGCCGCGAGCGCAAGTTGCGGGCGGAGCTTTCGATACAGCGGATCCTCGGCCGGGAACAGCATCGACAGCGCGTCGGCGCCGCCGTCGAGGAACACGCTGACGAGGACGCGCCCTGTCCCGGCGCCGGCCGCCTGTGCGGCGGCGATCCCGTCCGCGATCGCAGCGGGTCGGAGCGCGCTGCCGCCGTACACCGCGACCGCCAGCCCGAGGGCGCCGAGGAGGAAGTCGCGCCGGTCGAGGCCGGTGCCCGCGGGAGCCGGCATGCCGGGCTCGATCGCCGGCAGTCCGCTGCCCGCGCTCGCGATCCCGCGGCGCAAGAGCTCGGCACGTGAGTGCTCGCGGCAGCAGGCCATCCGCTACGCGGCCTGGAGATCGGGGGACACGGCGAGGAGCTGGCGGACAGCGTTGAGGATGAGCGGCAGGTAGGCCTCGCGCTTCCAGTCCTCGTTGGCCGTGGCAAGGGCGGAGCGCGCGAACCGCACGAGCATCGCCTCGGTCTCGGGCCGGATGCGCGGCGAGCCGAACAGGTAGATCGCGTTCGCGACGAGCGACTCTGCAGTGCGCGGCACCTCCGGCAGCTTCTGTCCCTTCTTCTGCTCGACGGCGAACTTGCCGAGCGCCTCGTTGGCGATCGCCCAGCGCCCACGGAACGTCGCCGTGTCGAGCCAGCGCTCGTCGTCCCAGCCGGCCACGTTCGGCGGGTAGAAGAGCTTTTGCCCGGCGCCCTCCAGCAGCCACACCCAGGAGTCGCCCTCGACCCGCCGCCCGAGCGCCCGCAGGAGCCCGGCCGTGTAGACGACCGGCGACTTCACCATCCGCGGGCCGAGATAGAGGGTCGGATGCCGGAGGATCGCGTCGAGCACTGGACGCGCCTCGTACCGCTCGCGGTAGACCGCCTCGAGCTCGCGCCGGGTGTCGACGTCGGGCGGCACCGGGATGAAGTAGCTCCACAGCTTCTCGACGAAGAAGCGCGGGTGCGCCGGGTGGTCGAGGCAGAGGTTGCACGCGTCGCGGAAGTCGAACGCGCCGCGCTTGCCGAAGACGACCTTCGCGCCGTCGTCGTGGCGCTTGGGGTCGAAGCGGAAGTCCACCGGCCCGCGGTCTTCCTGCCACCTGTAGCGGAAGCCGGTGAGGGCCCGCGCCTGCTCGCGCACGTCGCGTTCGCCGTAGCCGTTGCCCTCGCCCAGCGTGAACAGCTCCATCAGCTCTCGTGCGTAGTTCTCGTTCGGCGCGTCCTTGGCGTTGTCTGCGCCCGACAGCCAGAGCAGCATCGCGGGGTCGGCCGTGACCGCGTGGACAAGGAAGCGGAAGTTCCCGAGCGCGAAGCGCCGGAACAGCTGGTTCTGGTCCAGCATCAGCTTCTGCGAGCTGACGCCGGCGTTGGACGTCGCGAACCAGTCGTGCCAGACGAGCGTCATCCGCTCGACGAGCGGCCGGCTCGTGCGCACCATGCGGTCGAGCCACCAGAGATGGTCGTGGCCGTACGCGGCGGTCGGCGCGAGGCGCCGTCCCTTGTCGTCACGAGGCGGCTTCCCCACGAGCCGCTCGGGGCCGGGGTGCGTGAGGGAGCGCACGGCGTCGTCGAGCCCGAGCTCCGAGAGCGCACGCGCTTCCCCCTTGCGGGGGCCGAAGCCGGCGCGCCAGAGCAGCCGCTCGGCCTGCTCTGGGCCGAACGTCCCGCGATAGACGGGCACGTTCGGTGGCTACCCGACCTTGAGCGACGCCACCATGCCGCGCGCGCGGTGGCCCGGGACAGAGCACCAGAGCGTGTAACGCCCGGCGGGAAGCTGGAGCGTCTTCGTCGCGCGGGCGTTCGGCCCGATCACCTTGAAGACGATCGCCTTCGAGCCTTTCGTATTCCGCTTGAAGATCAGGTCGTGGTTGTCCATCCCGAAGTTGAGCACCTGAAAGATGGTCGAGCCCGCCGGGATCTTGAGCCGGGAGAGCGTCAGCGTGAACTCCTTCTCCACCACCTGGATGTACACAGGAGCGCGTGCGCTCGCGCCGGCCGGGAACAGCAGCATGGCAGTCGTCACGGCGGCGAGCGTTGCGAGTGCGAGCAGACGGCGCGGAATCATGAGACCTCCTATACGAGGTTGAAGCGCGGCAGCTTCTTGGCGTCGGGGAGGATGCGGTCGGAGTCGACGTCGAACCAGCGCTCGAGCAGCGAGGCGTAGACAGAGCGGAAGTCGACGGTGTGCTTCAGGTTGCCGTCGCGGTCGCGCCCGCGGGCGAGGCCCGGGAACTCGCCGACCATCTTGTGGCGCACGTTCGTGCCCATCAGGAACCCGAGACCGCCGGCGCCGTGGTCGGTTCCGTTCGAGTCGTTCTGCTCCACGCGGCGCCCGAACTCGCTCCAGAGAAGCGTGGCCACTCGCCCGCCGAGGTGGCGGATCTCGAGATCGTGCTGGAACGCCGCGAGGCAGTCGGCGACCTCCTTCGCGCCGTTCGCAAGCGCGCCCGGCTGGTCGGAGTGCGTGTCGTAGGAGCCGGGCGCCTGCAGCGCAACCGCGCGGATCGGGAAGCCTGCGTGGAGCAATGCCGCAAGGCCGGCCAGCCGGCGGCCGAACTCGGTCTCCGGGTAGTTCGCCTTCGTGTTGTAGTGCGCCTGACCGTCGTCGCCGATGAACCGCCCGAGCTGGCGACGCAGCTGGTCGGCCTGGCCGACCGTCTGGCTCGCCTTCGTGAGGAACGGGTCGGTCTCGTCGACGAGCCCGCCGAGCGAGCCGATCGCGTCCTGGAGCAGCACGCCGGGAACGTCCCACACGTTGTGCGAGTCGAACCCGTAGTCGGCCGGGTTCGTCAGTGTCGCCACCGGCACGCGGGCCGTTGCAAGCGACGGCATCAGCGACGAGTCGAGCGAGAGGCCCTGCATCGCGTTGTCCTCGTCGCCGATCACGTCGAGCAGCCGGCCGAGCCAGCCGGTCGACTGCCGCGTGTCGAGCGCGCCGACCTCCCAGAAGTGGCGAGACGTGAAATGCGACTGGTCGGGGTGGTAGTAGCCGATCGCCGGGAACACCGTCAACCGCCCGTGGTCGTGCAGGTGCGACAGCGCCTCGAAGGACGGGTGCCAGTGCAGCCGCGAGTCGCTGGAGAACTTGCGTCCTTCGTTCGAGGCGAGCGCGAGCGTCGGTCGCAGCCGCCGGTAGCTCGGGTCGCCGCTCGGATAGAGGAGCGACATGGAGTCCCAGCCGCCCGGCGCGAAGATCGTCACGAGCACGCGGTCGTTTCGCCCCGCAGCCGATGCGCGCGCGATCGCCTCGTCGAGTGCGCGCGGCGCGAGGGCTGCAGCACCGTAGACCGTCACCGCGGCACCGAGCGCGCGAGAGAGGAAGGTGCGGCGGTCGAGGCCTGTGCCCGCCGGGTCCGGCATGCCCGGCTCGATCGACGGCAGTCCCTGTCCGGCCTTCGCCATTCCCCGCTGAAGGAGCTGCGAGCGCGAGAACTCGGCGCAGCTGTGGCAGTCAGTCATGCCCGCTCCGACGCCGGCGAAGCCGGCACCTCCGCTCTTTGAGAGCCTTTGTCGAGCAAACCGGCAGATACCCGCTCCGGCGCCGACAAGGTCTCGGCACCTGCGCTCTTTGAGAGCCTCCGTCGAGCCTACGGCTCATACCCGCTCCAGCGCCGGCAAAGCCGGCACCTGCCGCTCTTTGGGAGCCTCCGTCGAGCCTACGGCTCATACCCGCTCCGGCGCCGGCAAAGCCGGCACCTGCGCTTTGAGAGCCTCCGTCTCTGTACCGGCTCCGGCCAAACGGCTCATGCCGTCTGCATCTCCGGGGATACGGCCACGAGGTGGCGGAGGGCGTTGTAGGTCATCATCGGGAAGGCGCGTTGCCGACCCTCGTCGGCGATCGCGGCGGCCATCGTCTTCTCCGCGTAGTTCTGGAGCGCCTTCCGGGTGTGGTCGCTGAGGCGCACTCCGCCCCAGTACGCGATTGCCTTGTCGACGAGCTTGTCCGGTTCGCTCGGGGGCCGGTCCTTCGGGCTCGCGTGCTCGGAGTTGAAGGCGTGCTTCTCGAGGGCGCGGCGGGCGATCAGCCAGCGCGCACGGAATCTCGACGTATCGAGCCAGCGGTCGTCGTTCCAGCCCGAGACGTTCGGCGGGTAAAAGAGCTGCTGCCCCGCCATCGCGTTCAACCAGATCCAGTCCTCGGTCGTGACGCGGTCGCCACGGATGCGCAGCAGGCCGGCCGTGTAGACGACCGGCGACTTCGTCATCCGCGGTCCCTCGTAGAGGAGCGGGTGCTTGAGGATCGCGGCCATCACGGGGCGGATGTTGTGCCCCGAGCTCACGTACAGCCTCTGAAGAGCGGCCCGGGTCGCGTCGTCCGGCGGCACGGGGATGAAGTAGCCCCAGAGCTTGTTCACGAAGAAGGGTGCGTGGTTTTTGTGGGTGATGCACAGCCTGACCGCGCCCTTCCAGTTGAGAGCGCCGACCTTTCCCAGGACGACCTTCATGGCGTCGTCGTGGTTTTCGCGCTTGAAGCGGAAGCGCGTCCAGCCGTAGCCGTTCTGGTAGTCGGCGGTCCATCCGGTGAGCGCGCGGGCCTGCTCACGGACGTCGCGCTCCGAGTAGCCGTTGTCGACGCCGAGCGTGAAGAGCTCCATCAGCTCGCGGGCGTAGTTCTCGTTCGGAGCGCCCTTCACCGAGTTGAGGCCGTTCAGGTAGAGCAGCATCGCCGGATTGATCGTCACGCGCATGGCAAGACCCTCGAACGAGCCGAGCCCGATCTCGCGGAAGAGGTCGTTCTGCTGGAGCATGATGCGCTGGTTGCCGACGGTCTCGTTCGAGGTCGCGAACCAGTCGTGCCAGACGAGGGTCATCCGCTCGACCAGCGGCTGCGAGGTGCGCACCATGCGGTCGAGCCACCAGAGATGGTCGTGGCCGAAGGCGTCCTTCGGCGCGATCCCGTGTCCGTCCACCGACGGCGGCTTGCCGACGAGCCTGTCGATCCCGTGCGGGTGGACGAGCGAGTCGACTGCGCGGTGAAGGCCCTTCTTCGCCAGCGCGTACTCCTCGCCGCCGCGCGGCCCGAAGCCGGCGCGCCAGAGGAGTCGCTCGGCCTGCGCTGGCCCGAACGGCCCCTTGTAGACGCTCAGCGCCATGAGAGTCTCATCGGCAGCTGACCTCGCTCGACTTACGGGCCTGCACACCCGATCCGAGGGATTTACTCGGCGCCCGCGTGACGTTCCGCGGACTTGAGTGACACGGCAATGCCCTCACCGTCTCGACACTAGCGCCGGGTCACCTAGCCTTTCGTGCAGAAGTCGTAACCAACTCGTAAACGTTCAAGCGGTCAATCTGTAAAGACCGGCACCCGCTCGGGAAGCGCAAATGTTCTCGCAAATGGCGCACTGGCTACGTCGTCGTCGCGACCCCTGACCTCCCGGACGCCGCGGTCTCGACAGGCGCATGGGGTGGCGCCACGCCTTGTTCCTCAGGAGAAAGCGCCGTAGATGAGAAGACGTGATGGCGCCACCCTTGTTCCTCAGGAGAAAGCGGCGTAGATGAGAAGACGCCACATCACGCCGACGAGCCGGCCCGGCTTGGCGAGGTGCATCATGAGAGCGTGGGCGAAGCCGTCACTCCCACCGCCGCAGCCGACGCGTCGCAATCCTCGTCGCGCGTGTGGAGCAGCCCGCCGACCTACGTCGTCATGCTGGCCGCCGTTCTCGGCGCCGGGGTCGGTGCCGCGATGCTGTTTGCGGACTGGCGGAGCTGGCCCGTCGAGGCCCAGGCTCTCGCGCACTCCAGCCAGTTCATCCTGTGGGCGTCGCTGATCTGCGCGCAGACGACGCTCTGGACGCTGGCATCCGTGCCGGTCGTCGCGACCCTGCGACGGCATCGGAAAGGGTGGAAGAACCACGGCGCGGAGATCGTGATCTCAAGCCTGTTGCTCGTGTGCATCGTGATCGGGATCACCGTCGTGAGCATTCTCCAGCTCGGGATCCCCAGGGACATCATCCCGCACAGCTATCCGAAAGTGTGGAGCCTGACCGTCGTCGCCCTCCTGCTCGGGCTGCTGGCCTCCATCTCGATCTGGCTCATCCGCGGTCGACTGGCGGAGCTCCGTACGGGCTCGGGCAAGAAGGAGGTCGAGCTCTACATCGAGTTCCGCGGTGACCTCGAGCGGCTGCTCGGAATTCTCGGTGCGGTGGTCGGACTCGCCGTGCTCGCTGCGGCAGCGCTGCGGCGAGTGGTCCTGGAATACGCAGCGATGAATCACCCGAACGTCAACTTCCCGGGCGAGTATCCGCTCCTGTACGGGCTCCTTCTCTCGGTCGTGCTCGCGCTCATCTACTTGCCGACCTACCTCGCCTTGCTCGAAGCGGGATCCGACCTGCGCAATCGCGCGGCACCGTTGCTCGAGCCGGCCGACCAGGGATTCGAGGCAGCCGTCGCGAAGCGCAGGACGCTCACCGACCTGCTCGGCCTCGAGGTATCCGCGAGCACGAGCCTTCGCGCCGGCGTGGCGATCCTCTCGCCGCTGATCGGCGCTCTGGTGAGCCTGCTGCCCAAGCTCGGCAGCTAGTAACCGTGTGGTCTTTTCGCCCGCACACCGTGTGATGTCACGCCTGGACTTCTCTCCGGGCCGGAGCGTCGGAGCCGACCGCGACAGCTGGTTACGGCTCGTCCCCTACGCCAGAGGGTTAGAGTCGCGTCCGTACCGGCAAGAAGTCGATCTGTGAGTTCATCTCCAGTCGGGAACAAGGGGAGCGGGAGTGAAACCTGAGAGAGTCACGGCTACGAACGAGCAAGTCGTAAGGGAGGCCCGGGCTGACCGGTGGAGGCGCGAGCGGCGTCGCACCAGGCGTCGTCCGCGGGTCGAGACGCAGAGCAGCCACCACGCCGCGGAGCTCGCGAGCCACCGGTAGATCGCACCAAGATCCCAGCCGCGCAAGCATGGTCAGACCGCGGTTGGCGGGAGAGGGGCGAGTGTCCTCTCCCGCCTGCGGTCGGCGACATGCACGGCCGGTCGCGCCCCCTGTTCCCGGCCGGCGTCTGCCCGGCGGCCACACCCCTGTTTCGCACGGGGCGAGCCGAGCTCAGGATGGCGCAACGACCGCCGTAGGTGGGTTACGTGGCGGTAACGGGCCGGTGTCGGTTCATGCCCGACTTGCCTTCGGTCGCTCGCGCCAGCTCGAGTGCGCGACGACTGCGCGACAGTCCGCGACAGCCGCGAGCGGTTTCCAGCGGGCGCAGGTGGATAGTGACGCTGCAATGAGTAGAGCCGGAGCCGCACCACTCCACGGTTTCCGGCTCTACGAGGCGGCGGGGCAGGGATTTGAACCCATGGGGACGCTTGCACGCCAAACGGTTTTCAAGACGTGTTGTGTTTGGCTCAGCTATGCGCCAGAAGCTGGCTGTGGGCCATCGTGCGGGCCAGTACGGCGTCGGCCCGCGTAGTCGCTCCTCGATGCCAAGACGCCCGCTACGCCTCCTCGACGACGAGCACGTCGAACGGTTCCGGGTCGTCCTCGTCGGCCTCCACCCGCCCGACCACACGCAGGTTCGGCTTGTCGCCCCGGTAGATGATCGAGCCGTCCGGCCAGTCCGGGCGGCCGAGTTCGACCGGGCCGAGGATCTCGCCGTCTGCCGGCCGCATAAAGACCCCGTGTGGTGGCGAGTCAGCGGGTCGAGGGCGCCCGGCTCGCAGGGCCTCGCCGTCGCCCGCCCGCGCAGCTCAGGCGCACGCCGCGGATCTCAGCTGCTGGAGCCGGAGCCAGAGAAGCACCTCGTTCGGATCGGAGCGCTCGGGCACACCGCTCGTCGCCTCCTCCACGAGCATGTCTTCGAACTCCTCGAGGAAGCTCGCCGAGTAGCGAGCGCCGTTGAAGCTCCGCTCCAGGACCCTCACCGAAGCGCGGTGGATCGCACGGCCAAGCTGCAGAGCCGGACCGTCCTCGGACCAGCGCACCATCAGCACAGCCGAGACCGGATCGAGCCGCACGCTCGGCTGCGGCGAGGGCTCGTCGAGGATCGCCTCACAGAGGTCGGCGAGCGCCCCGTCGCCGTCGAACCCCCTGTTGTGGCCGATCGTCTCGAGACCGGTCGCGACGGACGCGCCACTCGGAAGCGGCGGCTGCTCGTCCACGGCTCGCGTCAGCGCCGCGAGCGCGCCGGCCGAAGTGCTGCGGACCGAGATCGCGATGGCGTC
Organism: uncultured Actinomycetes bacterium; assembly: GCA_963781435.1. Lineage (GTDB taxonomy): Bacteria > Actinomycetota > Thermoleophilia > Gaiellales > Gaiellaceae > PALSA-600. Next base: position 33,189 of record CAWAGR010000026.1, read on the forward strand.
GGCCTCGCCGGGCGACAGGCCCGTATAGCGCGAGATCGCCTTCGACAGCTCCTCGGCCCCCGACGCCTCGGTCGCGGTTCCGCCTCCCCCGCACCCGGCGCCCAGCGCTCCCACGGCTGCGACGACGAGGGCGAGGGCCAGCATGGCGCGCGGGCGGTCCCGCCGCTGGCATGCACGTTCGTTCAGGATCAGCAGCCCCTCGGTGACCGCGACCGCCGCATGTTGCTCGGCTCCACGGGCTGCGCCCTGTTCGCCCTCACCGCGAACTTGTCGGAGTACCAGTAGCCGAATACGTTCATCGCGACCGCGAGGCCGACGAAGAGGCGCCGACGACGCGCGCGCCGATACCGATCAGCAGCGCGGGCAGGCCGGCGATCAGGAGCCGGGTGCGGGCCCTGGTCGCGAAGCGTGTAGCCGAGATGTTCATAGGCTCAGACATCCTAAGAAGCGCCGCGGCACCACCCTTCACCCCGGTTCCGCGCGGGCTTCTTTGCAGGCGTTGGTGGGCGAGTACGGCTGATCCCGGCCGGGCTCAACCCGGTGACGCTCGCGCGTGTTCTCGGGCATGAGGACGCGACGACGACGCTCTCGGTCTACGCGCACCTGTTCGACCGGCGCCGGACGGACGAGGCTGTGAGAGCCGCGCTCGGCTAAGCCGCGCGGCCAGAGTTCGAGAGCCCCGCCAGGCGCCTTCGTCTCTGATGGTGCGGTCCGCCGATCGACCTAGACTCTGCAGCAGTGCCCGCGAATTCACGCCACGAGGGGCTCGCGCGTATCGAGGCTCTCGTAGAGCGGTTCCGAGCCAACGAGGCGTATTACGGCGTACGCCGCGTTCGACGACCCCGCGGAGCCGCTTCCTCATCGTCGACGCTGCTCTCCGGGGAAACTCCTAAAGGAAACTCCTGAGCTCGCAGAAACTCCTCTCGACGAGAGGACTTGGCCCAGCAGCGAAGGCTGCGATTCCCGCCTGTCTCTTCGGTCGCTCAGCCGTCCGGCGGGGAGGCCAGCCCGCTGCTCAGGTCGGGCCACCGCGTCTGCCACTCCTGCCAGATCCGTACGTGCTGGTCTACGCCCCGACCGCGTGGGCTCTTGGGTCCGCCGGGGGCGTCGACTCGGATCGTGCAACGGTAGGCGATCGTCCAGTCGATCTGGGCGTCCCACAGCGCTTGCTCACCCTTGGCGGCGGCGCGGCCGAGGGCGCCTCCGATCCCCTTGTAGGTCAGGCCGAACGCCGCGATGAGCGTGGCCAGGCCGGTAGCGATCTTGCCCGCGCCGTCCCAGGTGAGGAGCAACCAGATGCCGACTCCGAAGAGGACGGCGCACACGAGGGCCAACAGCACCACGCGTTTTCCGCGAAGCGCGCGGGTGACGAGCTCTCCGAGCCGCCCGACCATCTCCTCGCCGGTTCCGATGTAGTCGCTGAGGCGGAGCAGGTCCTTGGCGGCGACCTCGCCCGCAAGGATCGAGTACCAGACGTAGCCCTGGTTGCGAAAACAGACCGCGGCGTCAGCGGGGTCGGCTGTCGGCCGTCGGCTCCGCACCCGCTCGAACCGCCGAGGCTGTGTCGGCTCCGGAGTGGCCTGCGCTTTCCAGAGCGAGAGGGAGTTCAGGACCGCGTGCGCAGAGTTGGCGGGCAGCTTCGAGGCGAGGTCACGGAGGAGGCGCTTGATCGCGTCGCCGTCCTCCTGGAGCGCCTCGTCGACATGACCTCTTCGGGTTCCGTCACCGGCAGCGCCTGCCGGCGACGGCGTCTGGGCCTCGACGCTTGACGGACGGGCACACATGGCGTGCAACGTGCTCCCGAGCAGGCATGCCTTGCCGAGCGTCGAGTCGACGACGTAGAGGTTCTTCATCACCACACCCGTCAGAGTCGCGATGGCGTCTTTCGTCGCAGCGCTCGGAGTGCCGTCCTCCCAGCCCGCCGGAAGCTCACCTCCCCCGCTGGTCAGCTTCTGGTGAGCGCCTTTGATCTGGCCGGCCAATGCCGCCCAGCGCAGCTTGTCATCGAGTCCGAGCTGGTCGGCGGGCGCCGTCTCCGTCTCTGCCCAGGTCAACGCCTGTCCGACATGCCACCCGAGCGAGAAGGCGGTCGCGACGTTGGGATCTGCTTGCGGGCCGCCGGACCACTTGAACGCGGTGGAGAGGGCGCCTTCAACGAAGTCGCGCGGCTTGTCGTCGTCGGTTGTGCTCATCGTCTCGTGGGAGGCGACAAGTCTCCCCCACCACTCGCACGAGGTCAACAACGTCGCGCGGCTTACGGGGTTCCGTTGCCCCTTGTTGCTCCCCGTGACGTTGTCCAGGAAGGCTGTGTCGCGGTAGGTCGTCTCACGCAGGACCCGAAACATTTCGGTTCAGGCGTTCACGTACGGCTCGGCGGCTTCGATCAACCGGGTTCGGAAACGCTCTCTGCGCAGACTTCCAGGCGCGGGACGACGAGGCCGTCGCCGCGACGGAGCGTGCGCTGCCCTACTTCCGCCTCGCGGGCGACTCGCCTTCTCAGCCGCTGTCGCCGCCGTAAGCCACCAGGACCTACGGCCAAGAGTGACTAAGCGTCTCTAACGCGCTCGACGACGAGCACGTCGAAGCGCTCCGAGTCGTCGCTCTCAACGCGGCCGATGACGCGCCTGTCCGGCTCACGATCGTCGTCAACGCGCCCGGTCATCGGCGACCGGATGTCCCTTACCTCTTCGTACACGGTCGTCAGGAAAACCAGCAGTTCTTCGTAAACGGCGACCCGCCGCTCGAAAAGGCGCGCGCCGCGCGCAAGCCGCCGCTCGTGTTCATGCTGCGCGGCGGCCAGCTCTTGCGCGGACTTCCGCTGCTGCGAGACGCTCCACGCGGTCGCCTCGACGCCCGCGAGCGCGACGACTGAGCCGCCGATCGTCGCCGCGAGCGCAACGCTGTCCATGCTGAGAGTGAACCCGCGTCCTCGGACGACGCACGCTCGGACTACGCCAGCCGCGCAGGCTCGCGCCGCCGAGGTCGCGCGTGCGTCAACCCGGAGAGCCTAGGTGGGGTGCAGTCGCCAACTTGTCTCGGCTCAGTAGAACGACGTCGAGCTCTTGGCAGAGCTCGCACCGGCTCGTCGTTCGGGCTGATGATGAGGTCGTAGGCGCCGAAGGTCAGGCCCAGCCGATCGTTCATCCCAACCAGCTGTGTCTCGAGTTCGGGGTCGAGCGTCTCGACCTGGTAGCCCATGCCGTGCTGGTCCCGTCGCCAGTCCAGGCGCGTTCGTTCGGTGGCCTGTGATTCGACCCGGACGGCGAGTACGCGTGTTCCCACAACCGTGGCACGAATCTCGTGGCGCTTGGCGATGCGCGCCTGGAAGATTCCGGGCGCGACGGCGACCGTATCAGGATCGGCGCGGACGACGTCCTTGCCGGCGGGATAGGTTTTCGGCCGAGGCCGCGTCCAAGAGCGCCGGCTCATTCCCCCGTCAGATCGGAGATCCGATGCCCGCCCTGCTCGCAGCCAACGGCCTGGAGATCGTGGCCATTGCCCTCGCCGCGCTCGTCTTCGCCGGCGTGCTCTGGATGATCTTCGACATCATCACGCGCCCGGACTTCACGGGGTTCCAGAAGATCCTCTGGACCGTCTTCGCGCTCGTCTTCAACGTGGCGACGCTGATCGTCTACGTCTTCTGGGTCAGGAAGCGCGACTACTCGCGCCGCTGAGCGCTAGATGATTGATGCCACGGCTTCGGTCGTGGCTAGGGACCGGGTGATGCAGGTCGAAGTCGGCGCTGCTGAAGCGTCGACGACCTGGAGGCCACGATGCCGAGGCCGCCTCGACCGCAAGCGCGCGCCGCTCCCGCGCCCGCCGCCGCCGCAACGCCCCAGACGCCCGCCTCGAAGCCGCCCGTCCAGTACACCGCCTTCGAGCGACCGACATCACCCCCGCCCGCCCGAGCGTCTGCCAGCACTCCTGATCGATCGCGGCCACGAGGCACGCGCAATCGGCGGCGCCGACCCGACACGACCCCTCCAGCCTGCGCCCCCCAACCCACCGCCCCCGCGCTGGGAGGTCGAGCTCGCGCCGCCGCCGAGCCCTCGCCTCGAGGAGATGACCGTCTACCGTCGGATTCCTCCCGAGAAGCGCATCGCACACCGCGCTCAGCTCGTCGGCCGAGAGCCACAAGAGCAACTCGGCCATCTCGTCGAACTCGGCGGGAGAGGGCGACGCCGACACGTCCCGGCCAAGGCCGCGGCGACGCAGCTCACGCTCGAGGCCGGCCACGCGGTGCTCGAGCTGCGCCGGGTTCACGCGACGCCCCGCAGCCCGTGCCGCTGCTGATAGAGAACCTCGCCGACGAGCTCCTCGAGCCTCCACCTCATGCCGGGCAACGAGGGCGAAGCGGTCGCGCTCGTCGACGCGTACCTCGAGCGTGCCGGTCGGTCCGTGGGCCAGTCCGTGGGCCAGTGAGGGCCAGTCTCATGCGGGTCTTGAGCGGTCTTGAGCGGCAAAACCGGAGGGTCGCGGGACGAGGCTCCGAGGCTCGCAAAGCCGCATGGTTGAGCGGAAAACCGCATGGTTGAGCGGCGGGGGAGGGATTCGAACCCTGGGACGAGTTGCCCCGTCAACGGTTTTCAAGACCGCCCCGTTCGACCGCTCCGGCACCCCGCCGAAGGGTTCCTTCTAACAGAAGTCCGAGATGCGTCCGCGGGTCCTATCCCGGTCTCCAGACGGGATTGCCGTTCTGGCCCGCGCCGGACGTCAGCCTCTTCTCCGCTGTTCCGCGCGAGCTCACGACGTAGACGTCCGCGCGCCTGCCGACGAGTCGCACGAACGCGATCGCGCTCCCGTCCGGCGACCAGACGGGGCTGATGCTGTTTCCCGGGCCGTTGGTGAGGCGCACGAGGTCGCTTCCGTCTCGGTTCGCCACGTAGATGTCTCCACGTGGATTCCTCGCGCCTTCCAGGCGCATGAACGCGAGTCTCTCGCCATCCGGCGACCAGACCGGAGCGTCGATGCGGCCGGCGGGGACCGGCACCTTCCGCTGGGCGCTTCCGTCGCTTCTCATCACGTACAGCCTCCATTGCGACCTGCGCGACGAGCCGCGGCTGATGAACGCGAGCTCCGCCCCGTCCGGCGAGACCGCCGGCTCTCCGTCGCCTCCGCGGTTGGCCGTCACCCTCCGCTCGCCTCCGCCTCCCGCACGGACGGCGTAGATCGAGTACTGCCCGCCGGTGCTTGCGCGAGCGCTCGAGAAGAGCACCTCCCGGCTGTCGGGCGACCAGGTCGGGTACAGGTTGTCGTCGCGGCCCGGGCCCGTCAGCGTGCGGAAGCCGGTGCCGTCGGCGTTCAGCACGCAGATCTCCGTCACCGGCTGCGCGGTCGTGCATTCCGCGGCGATCCTCGCGCCGTCCGGCGACCAGACGGGCGCCGTCTCGTTGACCAGCTTCGACCGCGTCAGCCGCTTCTGCCCGCTACCGTCGGCGTTCATGGCGTAGAGCTCGGCGTTGCCGTCGCGGATGCTCACGAACACGATCCTGGTGCCGTCGGGCGACCACGCCGGCTGGCCGTCGTTCGCGAGGTTCTGCGTCAGGTTCCGGAGGCCGCTTCCGTCCGAGCGCACGAGGTAGACCTCGGCGGTGCCGTCACGGGTGCTGGCGAAGGCGATCCAGGCGGGCGCCGAGCCGCGCCCCGCCACGAGCACGGCTGCGACGACGACCGCGCCGACGCCCGCCAGCAGCGCGATGACCACGATCACCCGGCGCCGGCTCACCGAGCGAGCGATCGGGGTCCTCGGCCGGTCACGCAAACATCACGGCCGTGTGTCACGTTCCCCGACGCAGGACACGACCTGTGCCCCACAGCCGTTCGACCGCGACAGCCGGCTCCGGCCGAGAAGGAGTGCCTTCAGCGGCAGAAGCCTCGTCAGTGCGGCCGAGGGTTTCTCGGCTTGCCGCTTTCCTCGCCTTCTTCCTCTTCCGTGACGGGCATCTCGTCCACCGGCGTCCCCTCGACCGGCAGTTCCTCCACCGGCACCTCCTCCAGCGGGCGTCTCTTCGACGGGCGCCTCCTCGACCGGTATCTCCTCGACCGGCGCCTCCTCCTCCGGTGAAGGAGACGGCTCAAAGATGGGCCTGGGTTGCGAAGCCTCGGCGCTCGTCTGGGCCGAGCGCGTGCCGAAGTAGAAGGCGACGATCGCGGTGAGCAGCGTGATCAGGGCCGAGATTGCGTTCCCCACGATGTCCGACGACTTGATGTCCGGGTTCTTGACGAGGATGTAGAACAGCGCGGCGGCGAAGATGCCGATCACGGCAAACGCCATCAGCGCGCGGTTGAGCCCGTCAGTCCCCCTCGTCGCCCTGTTGATGAGGTGATCGAACTCGGTCTCGCTGAGACTCCCCTGTTTCGTCCGCGCAAGCTCGAGCACCTTGTCCTGACGCTTGTTCGTCCAGATGAGATCGATGAGGTACGGCACTCCGACCAGCAGGAACAGCCCCACGAGCAGAAGCACGAACAGCGCCGTGCTTCCGCTTTGCGACCCCGTGGCGGCAGCCGTCGGCGCCGGCGTCGCGGCTGACGAGGCGGTCGTGGCGAGGACGGATCTCGCGGGGTTGCTTGCCCCGGCGATCGCGGCGGGCAGTGCGCAGGCCGTGAACACGCCGACCACCAGGATGAGACCGGTCTTGAGCGAACGAGGCAGACGGGCCCGAGCATCGCGCAAGTTTCGGGCTGCATGCCCCGGAAGTCAAACCGCGCCTGCCAGCAGCGCGAGGAGGCTCGGATCCGCGTTTGCCCGGCTCAGTAGCTGACGCGGACCGCGATCCAGTCCAGCGAGAAGTCGCGCGCCGTGGCGGAGGCGACGTCGATCACTCGGACGCGGAAGGTGGTGCCCAGCTCGGTCGCGCTCCAAGCTCGGCCCCACGTGTCCGAGGCGCTTCCCAGAATGTAGGCGGCCTCGGCGGTGGTCAGTGTGGAAGTGGTCTTGGCAGACGTCCAGCTGGCGCCGCCGTTCCAGGACAGCTGGACGCAGATGCGCGGGGAGCCCGCAGTGCTGTCGGCCTTTGCCTGAAGCTGCACCTCGATCCCCTTCACCGTCGCGCCGGTTGGCAGCGTGATGACGTACCCGGAGAAGCGGTGCTTGTCCTTTTGCGACGAGGTGCAGCTCGTGTTCGAACCCGTACCGCTGTTCGTGTCGACCGCGAAGATCCCGTCGTCGGCGAAAGCGCTACCGGGGCTCGTCTGGTAGCCGTTGCCGTCGCCGCCCGCGTCGAAAGCCTGGGCGGTGGGACTCGTCCATCCGGTGTCTCCCGTAGCAGGCGGAGCCGGTGTGGTCGCCTCCACGATCGCGGTGAAGGGGCCTGTGTTGCCGGCCGCGTCGGCGGCACGAACGCGATAGCGATACAGCGTGCTGGCAGCAAGACCGGTGTTCGAGAACGAGGTCGTGGCCGGGGTGCCAACCTCGGTGAAGCTGGTGCAGCCGGAACCGCTGCAACGCTCGACCCGGTAGCCGGTGACGGCGACGTTGTCGGTCGCGGCAGCCCAGCCCAGATCGATCCGGCTCGAGGAAACCACGGTCAGGCTCACAGGCCCCGGCACCGACGGCGGCGTCGTGTCCGTCGAAGTCGACCCGACCGGCGTGTTCATGACCGCCCCGATCTCGGAGCCGGCAAGCGCCCGGTTGTAGACCCGCAGATCGTCGATCAGCCCCTGGAACAGATACCCGTCCGAGCGCTTCCCGATCAGCACGTTGGCCGTCGACACGAACTGCGACGCGGGCACCGTCCCGCTCAGCACCCCGTTGTCGAGCACCCCGTTCACATAGACATCAAGGGTGCGCGCCGTCGCGTCGTACACCGCAGCCACGTGGTACCAGGTGTTCAACTGCGGCGAGGTCGTGCTGTATCGCTGCGTGAGCTGCGTCCCGTCACCCGAGATCCCGATCCCAAACGTGTGCGGACCCGTATCGGGCGACGACTTGAACTGCATCCCAACCGTCCCCGCAGACCCACCCGTACGGGCAAGGATGTTCCCGTCATCCGGCGGTCTCCCGGTCGCGTACACCCACGCCGCCCACGACATGCTCCCGGTGATCCGCAGGACGCTGGGGTTGCCGAGGTCGACGAAGCCGTTCGTGCCGTTCAGCGACAGCGCCGCGCCGTTCTTTCCCGCCGCTGTCCAGGTCGCGTTGGTGAGCGTGCCTGTGACGCCGTTGCCGGACTGATCCGTGAGCGTCGTCCCCGCTCCCGCGTCGAACGAGTACGCCGCGACGAGCCCCGGGTCGATCGGGGGCGACGACTCGGCGAAGGTCGCGGCATAGGACGTATCGACGTCCGGCACCGTGATCTCGTGGCTTCGCGTGCCTCCGTCGCTCCAGGTGGAAAAGGTGTAGCTGTGTTGGCCGCTCGTTTGGTCGGGTGCGGCGATGGTGTGGTGGAAGCCGCGAAGGGTGTCGAGGACGAACGGCGCGGTCTTGGTGATGCTGTCGAGTTGAAGGGTGAGTCCACTCGGGATCGTGGCGAAGGCCAGGTTGACCTTTTGCGGGAAGATGAAGATGGAGGTGCTGTGCTCGAGCCCGCTCGAGTCCTTCACCGTGAGGATGATCTCGTAGCGGGTGAAGCCCTGGAAGTCGTGTCCGCTGGTGGGGATGTCGAGGGCGAAGCTGCGGGATCCGGTCACGGGGCCGACAGCGGGATGGATGTGGCTGTCGTGGTGGAACACGGCCTTCCAGGTGAAGGCGCTGTCGGGGAGGACGCCGTCGTCCGGGTCGGCTCCGTCACCGGTGATCACGATGTGGTCGCCGGCCCTGAAGGTGGTTCCGTCGGTGGGGGTGAGGATGGTGCCGACGGGGGCTGTGCCAACCGTGATCGTGGTCGATTTGAACGCCGTGTCGGTGCCGTCGGAGACGACCAGGGTTGCGGTGTAGCTGCCGCCCGTGGCGTAGGTGTGGGAGGGGTTGGGTAGCGTCGAGGTGCCGGCGTCACCGAACGTCCAGGCGTAGCTCAGGGTGTCGCCGTCGAGGTCGCTCGTGCCCGCGCTCGAGAACTGCACCTGCAGCGGCGGCAGCCCCTGGGACGGGGTCGCCGCGATGGCGACGGTCGGGGCGTGGTTCCCGGTTCCGGTGAACCGGACGCGGCGGAGCGTGCCGGGGTTGAGGGCATGGGCTTGCTCGTCGAAGCTCAGGTCGAGGTAATAGAGCGATCCGTCGGCGCCACTCAGCAGCTGTACCGGGTCGCCGATCGCGGGGTCGTCGAGGCTGCCGTCGAGCGGGAGGAAGTTGTAGACACCGGTCACTTGGCCGGCGGCGTCGAGCGTGATCCGCTTGAGCCAGTTCTGGGCGTAGTCCGCGAAGAAGTAGTTTCCCTGGTAGGCGGTCGGGAACTGGCTGCCGCGGTAGACGAAGCCGCCCATGATCGCGGCGTCGCGTCCGTTGTGCGGGTACGTGTAGATCGGGCTGGTCACCCCCGCCGTCCCGCACACGCCCTCGCAGAGCGGCCAGCCGTAGTTGGCGCCGCGCACGATCACGTTCAGCTCCTCCCAGGCGGTGCTGTCGTCGTTGCCGCCGACATCGCCGGCATACAGCCGTCCGGTTGGAGGATCGAACGAGAGTCGATAGGGGTTGCGTAGCCCGTAGGCCCAGATCTCGTCCTTGTTGCCGCCGGCACCGTCGACGAACGGGTTGTCGGCCGGAACCGTCCCGTCCGCGTTGATCCTCAGGACCTTCCCGTGGAAGTTGGCAAGCGACTGCGAGTCGGCGGGCATCCCGTTGTCACCGATCGAGATGTACAGCTTGCCGTCGGGGCCGAACGCGAGCGTCGCCCCATGATGCTCGACCTGGACGCTGGCAGCGTCGTCCTGCCACAACACCACCTCGCTACCGGGAACGGTCGTGGTCCAGCCGGCTGCCGCCGTGAACCGTGACACTCGATCACGGAAGGACGCGCCAACCGTGTGCGCGTAGTACACGTAGTAGAAGCCGTTCGTCGCGAAGCCCGGATCGAGCGTGAGATCAAGCAGTCCCGCATCGCCCTCTTGCACCGCGCCCGCGATCACGTTGAACGGTGTGGCGTCCGGCTGCGTCTGGCCCGCCCGCACAACCCGGATCGTCCCGCCCAACTCTCCCATCAGCATGCTCCCGTCCGGCAAGAACCGCATCGAGTCGACAAGATCGAGGTTCTCGACCACGGAGTCGACCGCGAACCCAGGCGCCACCCCTGTCGTCGCCTCCACCGGCGTCGTATACGGCCCCGGGTTCCCCGCCGCGTCGACCGCACGCACCCGGAACCGATACGTCGTCGACGCCGAGAGCCCCGTGCTCGCAAACGACGTCCCCACCGGCGCTCCCACTTCCACGAAGCCCGAACACGCTGCCCCCACACACCGCTCTACCCGATACCCCACAACGCCCACATCATCCGACGCCGCACCCCAACTCAGATCAATCTCACTACTGCCGACCACGAGCGCCGACACCGGCCCCGGCACCGACGGCGGCGTCGTGTCCGTCGAAGTCGACCCGACCGGCGTGTTCATGACCGCCCCGATCTCGGAGCCGGCAAGCGCCCGGTTGTAGACCCGCAGATCGTCGATCAGCCCCTGGAACAGATACCCGTCCGAGCGCTTCCCGATCAACACGTTGGCCGTCGACACGAACTGCGACGCGGGCACCGTCCCGCTCAGCACCCCGTTGTCGAGCACCCCGTTCACGTAGACATCAAGGGTGCGCGCCGTCGCGTCGTACACCGCAGCCACGTGGTACCAGGTGTTCAACTGCGGCGAGGTCGTGCTGTATCGCTGCGTGAGCTGCGTCCCGTTACTCGAGATCCCGATCCCAAACGTGTGCGGACCCGTATCGGGCGACGACTTGAACTGCATCCCAACCGTCCCCGCAGACCCACCCGTACGGGCGAGGATGTTCCCGTCATCCGGCGGTCTTCCCGTCGCGTACACCCACGCCGCCCACGACATGCTCCCGGTGATCCGCAACGCCGCCGGGTTCCCCAGATCGACGAACGCCGAAACGCCGTTGAACGACAACGCCCCTCCATGCCGCCCCGCCGGCGCCCACACAGCCCCGGCAACCGTCCCAACAATCCCGCTCGAGGACGAATCGGTCACGACCGAGCCAGACCCCTCGTTGAACGAGTACCCGAGGACAAGGCCGTCGTTGACCGCCTGAAGCCGCCGTAACGGGAGGCCCTTGCCGCCACGCGAAACCGAGCCCCCGAGGTCGGTCGCGCTGAACGCAGACAGGGGGCCGCCTGCAGAACCGCGCGGCGCCATGCCCGTGGGCACCTGAACCTTCGCCCGCCTCGGTGGCGTGAGATCGCGGCGTGCGGTAACGAGGTCGGCGACAGGTCGGTCGCTCACCGAGCGAGGGAACGGCTCGACGCGCAGGCGGTGATCGAGGGGGGCTTTCGTCGGATGGGCTCGATTCTCCCGGGTGCTGTTGGGCGCGGCGTCGGCCGCAGATCGCGTTCCGCCCGTCGGGCCGGAGCCGCAGCCGGCGAGCGCGATGGCGCACCCCATCGAAGAGGCGAAGATGACCAACTGCGTCGCGCCGCACCGCATACCGTTACCCCCGTCGCCGTACGTTGATCGTCGGGCGGCGATCGCGAAGGCACAACCCCCCAAAAGTCTGATCCCTGGGCGACTCGGACGAAGGCCTCCTTCGTCGTTACCGCGAGCCGCTACCCGGTCACGCGGGCCGGGGCTCCGAAGCCGTGAAGCACCTCCGGCACCTCGCCGCCGAAGTTCTCCAGCACCGCGAGCAGCCACCGGTCGGTCACTGCCGTGCCGTTCAGCGTGTGCGGCGTCTCGAGCTGCTTCTCGCCCGCGCGGTAGCGGATGCCGAGGCGGCGGGCCTGGTAGTCGGTCGTGTTCGAGGTCGAGGTGATCTCGCGGTAGCGCTGCTGGGACGGGAACCACGCCTCGATGTCGTACTTCTTCGTGGCCGACGCGCCGAGGTCGCCCGCGGCGACGTTGACGACGCGGTACGGGAGGCCGAGCGCCTGCACGAGCTCCTCCTCGATCGCGAGCAGGCGGTCGTGCTCCTCGCGCGAGCGCTCCGGCTCGCAGTAGGTGAAGAGCTCGACCTTGTTGAACTGGTGCACGCGGAACATGCCGCGCGTGTCCTTGCCGGCGGCGCCCGACTCGCGGCGGAAGCACGTCGAGAAGGCGGCGTAGTGGAGCGGCAGCTCCTCCAGGATCTCGGTCATGTGCAGGCCCGCGAGCGCGACCTCGGAGGTGCCCGTCAGGTAGAGCTCGTCGGCCTCGAGCGCGTAGATGTTCGTGCGGTCGGTCGGGAAGAAGCCGGTGCCGTACATCGCCTCCTCGCGGACGAGCACCGGCGGCAGCACCGGCGTGTGGCCGTGGGCGACGGCGCGGTCGAGCGCGAAGCGGTAGAGCGCGAGCGCGACGAGCGCCGTGTCGCCGACGAGGTAGCCGAAGCGCGAGCCCGAGAGGCGCGCGGCGCGCTCGAGCTCGAAGCGGCCGACCTCGGTGTGCTCAGGGCCCTCGGGCGCCGGATCGCCGACGCGGCGCAGCTCCTGGGCGTCCTCCTCGGTGTCGCCGTCCGGCGACGAGGGATCGGGCGGGTTCGGGACGAGCTGGAGCAAAGCGTCGCGCTCGGCTTCGGCGGCGGCCAGCTCCTCCTCGAGCGTGCGCAGCTCGTCCTTGATGCGGGCGAGCTCCTCGAGCTGCTCCGGCGTCGGCTTGCCCTTGATCTTCTGGCGGCCGCGCAGCTCGTCCACCTTGCGGCAGCAGCGCGCGCCAGCGCTCGTCGGCGGCGAGCAGCGCGTCGAGCTCGGCGGCGGCGCCCTTGCGAGCGAGCGCGGCGCGGAAGGACGCCGGGTCGGCACGAGCGGCGCGGAGGTCGATCACGTCCTTGAATCTACAAGCGCTTCGAGCACGGCCGCGACTCCCTCCTCGGCGGCCGGCGGGCAGATCCAGTCGGCGATCGCCTTCACCCGCTCGTGCGCGTTTTCGACGGCGACGCTGTAGCCCGCCCACTCCATCAGCTCGACGTCGTTCTCGCCGTCGCCGAACGCGATCGTCCGCTCCGCGGTGAAGCCCAGGCGCCCGGCGAGGAAGCCGAGTCCGGAGCCCTTTGTGACACCGGCCGTCGCGAACTCGAGGAAGTACGGGAGCGACTTCGTGATGTGCAGCCGGCCGGCAAAGCGCTCGCGCATGCGGACGCCGAGGTCGTCGAGCTCGCTCGGCTCGCCCACGCAGACGAGCTTCGTCGGCTCGCGGTCGAGCCACGAGACGAGGTCGCCGACGGGGTGGATCGCGAGTCCCTGGAAGCTCGCGTACGCCTCGGCCTCCGGCGTCACGCGCGCGACGTAGAGCTCGTCGTCGACGTAGACGTTCGGCTCGTAGCCCTCCGCGCCGACCGCGGCGATCGCCTCTCGCGCGAGGCCGAGCTCGATCGGGCACGTGCAGCAGCCAGCGGCCGTCGCCGTCGGCGACGACCGCGCCCTGGTAGCAGACGACCGGCTCGTCGAGACCGGCCGGCTCCAGCACGCGCCGCAGCGACTGCACCATCCGGCCGGTGACGACGACCACCCGCAGGCCCGCCTCGCGCGCGCCGGCGAGCGCGCGCAGCGTGCGCGGGCGCAGGACGCCGTCCTCCCAGATCAGCGTGTGGTCGAGGTCGGTCGCGACGACGTCAACGTCGCGCGGAAAGCCGTCCGGGAGCTCGATCAGCCGCTGGTTGCCTGGACGACGTAGGCGGCGACGTCGGCGATCTGCTGCGCCGTGAGCTGGCTCTTGAACGACGGCATCGCACCCTTGCCGTTCACGACGCGGTCGACGGCAAGCCCCAGCCCCGGCTTCTTCTCGTCGAGATTCGGCCCGATCGTCCCGGTCGCGCCGGCGTCGCTCAACACGTGGCAGGCGCCGCACCCCTTCGCCGTGAAGACGACCTTGCCCGCGACCGGATCGCCGTTCGCGTACTCCGGCGGGACCGACTGCGTCGGCTCGACCGGCACCCTTCCGACCACCGTGTCGGGCGTCGCCGTGGTGACTCCGCCGCCCGGGACCGAGCAGGCGACGCCCAAGAACGCGAGCAGAGCGAGCAAACCGAGTCGGCGCACGGCCGCCGAGTCTAGCCACAGGCGACCGGTACCATTGCCGCCATGAAACGTCGCACATATGGCCGTGACGCGGGCCTCACGGCGCGCATGCTCCTGACGGGCGGAATGCTCGGCCTGCTCTACGTGCGTCTTCGCCGTCATCCTCTTCAACATCCTCAGCGTCGGCCTCGTGCCGATGCTCCTGATCGTCGTCGGCCTCGCGTTCTTCCAGTACTACACCTCGGACAAGCTCGCCCTGAGGGCCTCCGGCGCGAAGATCGTCGAGCCGCGAGGAGGCGCCCGCGCTGCACGACATGGTCGAGCGGCTGTGCGCGATGGCCGACCTGCCGAAGCCGAAGGTCGCGATCATCGACACGCCGGTCCCGAACGCTTTCGCGACCGGCCGCTCGCCCAAGCACGCGGCGGTCGCGTCACGACCGGCCTCTGGAACCGGCTCGAGCCGGCCGAGATCGAGGGCGTCCTCGCCCACGAGCTCTCGCACATCGCGAACCGCGACGTGCTGATCATGACCGTCGCCAGCTTCTTCGCCATGCTGGCCGCGATGCTGACCCGCTTCGGCATGTACGCCGGCATGTTCGGCGGCGGTGGCCGCGACCGCGACAACGGGCCGCCGGTCTGGCTGATCATGATGGTCGTCTCGATCGTCGTCTACGCGCTCAGCTACGTCCTGATCCGGACGATCTCGCGCTACCGCGAGTTCGCGGCCGATCGCGGCGCGGCGATCATCACCGGCGCTCCCGAGCAGCTGATGAGCGCGCTCCAGAAGATCTCGTCGCAGATGACGCTGATCCCGCAGCAGGACCTGCGCGAGGTCGAGGGCATGAACGCGTTCTTCATCATCCCGGCGAAGGCAAAGGCGGTCGCCGGCGAGCTGTTCGCCTCTCACCCGCCGCTCGAGAAGCGCCTCGCGGCGCTCGCGGAGATCGCGCGGCAGATGGGCCGCCCGGTCGCGTAGCGGCCGCAGTCGCGCGGATGGGCCTCCGCGACGTCCTCTTCGGGCGCACGAAGCTCTCCGAGCCGCGCGAGGACCGGCTCTTCGCCCTCGCCGACGGCGCGAGGTCACGCTGGAGACCGAGCTCGGGCTGAAGCCGGCCGGCGTCGCCGCGATCACCTTCAAGCCGCTCTCGTCGGGCGACTTCGACCGCGTCGACGGCGACGTCGAGGCAGCTCCTCCGCGCCGCAGCCCACTCGGCCGGCTCGCAGATCGAGCGCAAGACCGACAAGTACTCCTACGAGTGGGTGATCGTCCGCGACCCGGACTTCGAGGACCTCGTGACGGCGGTCCACCTGGTCGCCTCGGAGCTGAAGGCGCAGGGCTTCGGCGCCCAGCTCCTCGCCGCGCCGTTCCGCTTCGAGGGAAAAGGGAGAGCAACCCGTCTACTGGATCTACGGCTTCAAGCGCGGCGCCTTCTGGCCCTTCATCCCGACCGGGGAGGACCAGAAGCGCGACAACGCCACGGAGCTGGAGCTGAAGGCGAAGCTGGAGAAGGAACTCCCGATCGAGCAGGATCTCACCCGTTGGCTGGGTCTCTTTGACGCTCCGATCTGATCCTCGCGGCGCCGCTGGCAGACGTCCGCCGCCTCGCGCCACCGTGAACCGCACCGCGGAGGAGAGCGGCCGGGATGAAGCTGACCCTCCCCGCCGGAAGACGATCCTCCTCCCCCGTGGCGACCAGGCGCTCAGGAGCTTCATCACGGCGGAGAGCCCGGTGCCCGTCGAGGTCGTCTCGAACCCTGCGGCGCCGCTCGGCGACTACGACCTCGCCGTGCTCGTGGTCGAGTCGGTCGAGCCGCCACTCCGCGCTGCGGTGACCAGCGTCCTCACCGACGACCTCTCGTACGTCGTGCTCGTCCGCCGTGACGTGTGGAGCGCGGCGACCGCCTCGATGCGCAAGCTGCTCGACGAGGTTCAGCGAGACCCGCGCCGGAAGCTGATCCGCTTCTGGCGCGACCGCGAGGAGCTCGAGCGGACGCTGCTCGACGAGGTCTTCACGCTCGACGACGCGACGCTCGTGTCGCAGACGCTGCGGGACGGCACGTTCGTCGACGTCGGCTCGAGCTTCGAGCAGACCTGGGAAATCGAGAACACCGGCTTCTGCGTCTGGGAGGAGCGGTCGCTTCAGGAGCTCGCCAGCGAGCACGCACTACCCGAGCGGAGCGTCGTGCCGATCCCGCGCGCCGAGCCGGGCGCGCGCGTCGGCGTCTCCGTCCGCTTCACCGCGCCGGAGGAGCCGTCGAGCTGCCGGTCGGTCTGGCAGATGATCGACGCCGAGGGACGCCTCGCGTTCCCGTGGGCGCCGGGGATGCGCTGCCAGGTGCTCGCGGTTCTTTACGCCGCGACCCGGGCAGATCGGGGATCAGGCCCTCGCCCTCGAGGAGCTCGTGCGCTTCGTCGAGCGTGAGATCCTCGGGCGGAACGACGGCAT
The DNA here is from genome assembly GCA_963781435.1 of uncultured Actinomycetes bacterium. Classification (GTDB taxonomy): domain Bacteria; phylum Actinomycetota; class Thermoleophilia; order Gaiellales; family Gaiellaceae; genus PALSA-600. The sequence goes on from CAWAGR010000026.1 coordinate 49,660, forward strand.
CCGACGGCGTGAGATCGGTGTCTTCGAGGGGCGTCCCGGCGCTGCGCACCGCCTCGGCGAGCCGGCGCAGCGCGTCGCTCATCGCCGCCTGGTCACCCGCCTCGAGCGCTCGCCCGACCTCGTCGTCGAGCTCGTTGAGCCGGACTGCGACCTCATCGTCGACCCGCCACTGGCCTTCGCCCATCACGCGGACGATCACGTCTCCAACTCCTTCTTCTCCTCGGCTCCTGCGAGCTCGACCGGCGCCTCGCCCTGGCCCAGCTCGGCCTTCATCTTCGCCAGCTCGTCGTCGACCTGGCTGCCCTGCGAGAGCGCCGCGAGCTGACGGTCGATGTCGTCGCCCTGCGCCGTGAAGTCGTCGAGGGCGCCGGACTCGGTCAGCTCCTCGATCGCGCCGGCCCGCGCCTGCATCTGCTCGGTCTTGTCCTTGGCGCGCTGGATCGCCAGGCCCACGTCGGCCATCTCCTCGCCGATACCTGTCGCCGCCTCGCCGATCCTGACCTGCGCCTCCGCGGCCGAGTACTGCGCCTTGATCACTTCCTTCTGCGTCCGGAAGGACTCGACCTTCGTCTGCAGCGTCTTCTGACCCTCGATCAGCTTCTGCTGCTGCGCCTCGAGCTGCTGGCCCTGCTGCATCAGCCCTTCGAGCTGGCCCTCGATCGCCGCCTTGCGCGCCAGCGCCTCGCGGGCGAGGTCCTCGCGACCCGCCTTGAGAGCGTCCCGCGCCTGGCCGTCGAGCTTCTCCACCTGCTTCTGCTTGCGACGTGTACTGCAGCTCAAGCCGCTTCTTCGCCGTGGTCACGTCGGCGATCCCGCGCTTGACGTTCTGGAGCTGCCGGAGCTGCTCCTCGTAGGAGTAGTCGAGCGTCTCGGCCGGGTCCTCGGCGTGGTCGAGGAGCTTCGACCACTTCGCCTTGAGGATCGTCATCGTCCGTCCCATGAGGCCTGGCATTTGTCCTCCCGATGCGAGTTGGCGGACGGTAGCCTACCGCCCGTGCTCATCAAGAGAAGCATGCATCCCCGCTACCTCTCGAACGCCTACCTCGTCGCCGACAAGCGCGGCGGGACGGCGGTCTACGTCGATTCCGGGGCTCCGCTGACCCCGCTGCTCAACTTCATCGGTCAGCAGGGAATCACCCCGGTCGCCGTCCTGCGAACGCACTCGCACGCCGATCACGTCATCCACGAAGAGGAGCTCGACCTGCCGGTCATCGTCACCTCCTTCGAGATCGACGGCCTCCAGATCGAGGCGATCCCGACGCCGGGTCACTCCGACGACATGGTCTGCTTCGTGGTCCGCGACGAGATCGGCGAGGAGTACGTCTTCTCCGGCGACACGCTCTTCAAGGGGTCGATCGGCGGAGGCAACTTCGAGCAGATCAAGAGCGCCGTGATGGACGTCTACATGGAGATGCCGAAGACGCGGCTCCTGATGCCGGGCCACTCCGACCTGAGCACGATCGCCGGCGAGTGGGCGAAGAACCCCTTCGTCCGCGTCTGGCGCGGCGAGGATCCCGAGGGGACAGAAGCCGTGAAGGTCGGCGGCCGCGAGGCGACGCTCGTCGTCTGGAGCGACGACTACGACGGCAACGGCAAGGCCTGGGTTCGCTTCGACGACGGAACCGACGAGATCGTCGGCGGTTCGGCAGTGGAGCGTACGGGCGAAGCCGCAGTCTGACCGCGCGTACGTTCGACCCGTCCGAAAGGGACAGTAGGTTGGCGGGCATGCGCCTGATCGTCGCCCGCTGCGAGGTCACCTACACCGGCCGGCTCACGGCTCACCTGCCAGCCTCGACGCGGCTGCTGATGGTGAAGGCGGACGGGTCGGTGCTGGTGCACGCGGACGCGGGCGGCTACAAGCCGCTGAACTGGATGACGCCGCCGACGGTGTTCGAGGACGCAGGCGACGTGCTGGTCGTGCGGAAGCGCGCCGGCCGCAGCGAGGACCGGCTCGAGATCCGCCTGCATGACGTGCTCTCCGACGTCGAGCACGAGATGGGCGAGGCCGCGGCGCTCGAGAAGGACGGCGTCGAGCGCGACCTGCAGGAGGCGCTCGCAGCCAAGCCCGAGACGCTCGAGGAGGGCCTGCGTCTGGAGCGGCGCGAGTGGCCGACGGACGTCGGCCCGGTCGACCTCATGTGCCGCGACGCGGACGGCGGCTGGGTGGCGGTCGAGATCAAGCGTGTGGGCACGATCGACGCCGTCGAGCAGCTGACCCGCTACCTCGGCTTCATCCGCGTCGACCCGGCGAGGGAGGGCTGCCGGGGCATCCTCGCCGCGCAGCAGCTCAAGCCGCAGGCGACGACGCTCGCCGAGTCGCGCGACATCCGCTGCGTCGAGGTCGACCTGGCCGTCCTGCGAGGCGAGCGCGAGCCCGAGTTGACCCTGTTCGCCGTCTGACGCCGCTACACTTGTGCCTCTCGGGGCTATAGCTCAGCTGGGAGAGCGCCTGGATCGCACCCAGGAGGTCGGCGGTTCGAGCCCGCCTAGCTCCACCTCAGAAAGGCCCGCAAATGCGGGCTTTGCCCTACGCCGGAACTCCCACCGCTCCCGAATCGGATCAGGCGAAAGACGTTGGCGCACGCGAAGATCCACGCGTCGCTAGCGCGATTCTTGGCCAGGATGTGTCGTGAGGAGTTCCCTACCTGCCGCCGTCAGCAGCACGCACCCGCGGTCGATGCGAACGAGGTCGTCAGCCAGCGCGTCTTCCCACACAGCCAGTCGCGGGCACGAGGTCTTCCATACGTCGATCGTCTCGGCATAGCTTCGCGACTGCTCCGCTATCCACACGAGCAGCTGAACGGTGTGGGCGGTCACGGTAGGCATCTGGTTCGTTCGTCTCAGGTGGCGACTCCCACTCAAGACTCTAGTCCGCGGAGACCGCCCGGACCCGTCGGCAGACCTGTTCGTCCCTTCCCCTAGACGGCGCGGGCCAATGCTCGGGGTGTCTTCACGAACGCTGCGTTACCGACCGTCCTGCGTCAGGAGAAACTGCGGAGGCGTCCGGGAGCGCCAGGTTCAGTCGGTCCGACTCCGAGGCTCGTTGTCCAGGCGCGAGGCTTCGAGATCGAGGTCGCGCTCGACGCGCCGCATCACCTCGTCGCTGATCTCGCCCGTGTTGCGCAACTCCACCACCGCGTGCCGCTCCGCTTCGATCAGCTCGCGGCGGAGCCGCTGGTACTTCAGCGAACGCTTCTCGATCTTGCCGTCCCCGTCGGGATCGACGCGGGCCGAGAAGCGGTCGATCCGGAACCGGTACTGGCCGCGGACCCGTTCCGCCGTGTCGTCCAGCACCCACCCCTCGCCCACGAGCTCGTCGAGGCGTTCGAGGGCAGCCTCGGCCGCGCGGACGCGCGCGTGTGCCTCTTCGGCCTCGGCGCCGCCGTCGTCGGCCTCCAACCCGAGCGCGCGGATGACGGCGGGTAGCGACAGGCCCTGCACGACGAGCGTCGCGAGCACGACGGCGAACGCGAAGAAGATGATCAGGTCGCGGCCCGGGAAGGGTATGCCGGCATCCGTGTCAAGCGGGATGAGCAGCGCCGCGGCGATCGTCACAGCGCCGCGCATGCCGTTCCAGGCGACAAACGCCGGGTAGGTCCACGGCGGCGTCGGGTCGCGCTCGCGGAGGCCCGGGATCAGCCAGCGCGGCAGATAGGCCGCCATGAAGACCCAGATGATCCGAACGACGATCACCGCGAGCACGATCACGGCCGCCTCCCCCACCAGCGACCAGCCACCGCGGCCGGAGAGCCCGTCGAGGATCGGGCTCAGCTGCAGCCCGACCAGTCCGAACAGCAGCGCGTTGAGCAGGAACGTCAGGATCTCCCAGAACCCGCGGCCCTGCAGACGCGTCTGCACCGTCGTCAGCTCGGGGGTGTACCAGCCCATGTAGACGCCGGCAGTGACGACCGCGAGCACGCCCGAGACACCGAGCGCGGCCGCAGGCAGGAACGCGAAGTAGCCGGTGAGGAAAGCGATCGTCACCTCGAGCGGCGGGTTGTCGAGCACGCGCCGAACGCGGCGGACCACATACCCAACCGCGAGGCCGACGGCGATCCCGCCGGCGATGTTGAGCACGAGCCGCCACCCGGCCTCCCACGGCGAGAACATCCCCGTGACCGCGGCGACGATCGCCGTGCGCAGCAGAACGAGCGCCATCCCGTCGTTCACGAGGCTCTCGCCCTCGATGATGTCGATCAGCCGTCGCGGCACCCCGAGCCGCCTCCCGATCGCAGTGGCCGCGATCGGATCCGTCGGCGACACGACCGCGCCGAGGACGAACGCCTGCGCCCAGGGAAGATCGGCGATCGAATGCGCGACAACCGCCACCGCGACCGTCGTCATGGCAACAAGTCCGACCGCGAGCAGTGAGATCGGCCGCAGGTTCTGGCGTAGCTCGCGAAGTCCCGTGAAGAACGCCGCCACGTACAGGAGCGGCGGCAGGATGCCGATCAGCACGACCTCCGGCGGCATCGTCACCTCCGGCACGCCGGGGGCGAAGCCGAGCAGCAGGCCGCCAAGGACGAGCAGGATCGGATACGGGATTCGCAGCGGACCTGCCAGGATCAGCAACGCCGCGGCCGAGACCAGCAGCGCGAGCAGCTGCAGCTCCTCCTGCGCACCGAACTCGAAGATCACGGCAGGAGTCGGGAGCAAAGCCGGGCGCACAGCGTCGGCCTCGCGACCACGCCTCGCAAGACGCAGGCGCCCGCCGTCGTGGCCGGCACGTCAGAGCTCGGGCGGTCGAGCCGCTGCGCGTCTTTCACGATCACCAGAAGGGGCGAACTCGCCGCCGCGTCGGCGAGCAAGTCCAGTGTGGCGAGAGCGATCAGGAAGAACTCCGGCGCCGTCGCGTCCGTCATGCCGAACGCAGCCTGCAACGCCTCGCGCTGGGGGCCCGGGAGCTGATCGACATGGGCAGGGATGGTCGCAGGAGCTGGTGCAACCCGGCGAACGGCACGTGCATCTCGCACTCGACGCCGGTCGTGGTGAGAACGAGCATTCTCCGATCGGCGGCGCTGCTGCTCGCCGTCGCGAGCAAGGTGGACTTCCCGATTCCGGCCTCGCCGCGCACGACCAGGGCGCCGCCACCCGTTGCCCAGTCGGTCGGTCAGGCCGTTCAGGGCGTCGAGCTCGGACTCCCGCCCGTAGAAGACGAAGGCGCTCATCTCGCTGGCCGCTGATTATTCCTGGCTGCGCGACTGACGCGAACCGCACCAAGTCAGGACGAGTCAGACACCGCTCCGCGACCTCCCCCTCACCACCCGCATGACCCCACAAGCAAGCTCAAGCTGTGGAGGACTCTGAAACAAAGAAACAACTCCCACAAGCGTGGGATTGGTCATACTCGGGGCAGTGGCCAATCACGAGTTGTCCAAGGCGGACGAGCGAAAGAAGGTTTCGCCCCTCGCGCCCGAGCAGGAGCAGGGGCGCGAGGACAGCTTCAGCGAGCTTCGAAATTACGTGCCGGCGGACATCCTCGACGTCTCCTTCCCGGTCTCGGTCCGCGGCTACGACCGCGGGGCCGTCGATGCCTACGTCAGACGCGTCAATCGCCTGATAGCGGAGCTCAAGGTGAGGAGCTCGCCGCCGGCGGCGGTCAGGCACGCGGTTGAACAGGCGGGGGAGAAGGTTCAGGATCTCCTTCAGGCCGCGCGGGAGGCTGCGGAGGAGATCACGGCGAGCGCGCAGCAGGAAGCGGAGGAGAGCACCGCCCGCGCGAAAGCCGAGTCGGTGGAGCTCGTCGTCAACTCGAGCGCCGAGGCGGACCGCGTGAAGGTTGAGGCGGACGAGCTCATCGCCAACGCGAGGACGGAGGCGGACGATACCGTCGCCAAGGCGAAGGCCGAGGCGGACGAGCGCTTTCAGCGGTTAGAGGAAGAGCTCGCGGCCCTGCGGGAGGCGGCGGAGACGCGAATGCGCGAGATTCAGGCCGACACCGAGGCGGTCTGGAAGCAACGCCGCGAGCTGCTCGAAGACATCCGCCGGATGGCGGGCGGCCTCGTCGATGTGGCCGATGCGGCGGCTGTGCGGTTCCCGCGCCACGAGCCCGCCGGGCCGGAGGAAGAGATGCTGGAGCCCGAGGCTGGAGATGAAACGGAGCCGCGGGGGGTCGCGGCGGATGCGCCCGCGCAGGCCATGCCGGCGGTCGGGACCCGGGAAGGCCGGGACGACGAGTCTCGCGAGGGATAGCGGAGAGGACGGTCTCCGGGCCGGACTTGGAGCACGCGCCAACCAATCGACCTCGATAGCCCGGTGCTCAGCGCTGCTGCACGCTGCGGACTACGTGCTCAGCGGAATGTGACGTGCCGGGAGTTGCGGAAGATCGCCTGTTGCGAGCGCGTCATGGACTCGCTGTCGGCGGCGGGGAGCATCAGGTTGCCGGCTTCCTTGGCATGCCACAGTCCGCAGCTATGACCGAGCTCGTGCGCGATCAGCCTTCCGCGGGCACGATCGACGGTGACGTAGTCGGATAACGGGCCGAGCGAACAGCCGCCTTTCCCCGCGATGTCGCGGACGACGAAGACCGCAATCGGCTCGCCGTAACCGGTGACCGCCCGCGCCGACGAGCGAATCCGCTTTGCGCAGCCGACAGCTTGTCGCGGAAGTAGGCCCCCGCCTCGCCGAGGTCTTGCGCCCACGAGCCGCTGCCACAGTCGACGTTCAGGGCGTAGTCGGGCGCCGGCTCCTCGATCGTGTGGATCTTCGGCCACTCGCCCCAGAACACCTCCGTGTTCGCCTCGCGCCTGAAGATCTCGTCGACCGCGAGCAGCGCCTCGCGGACCTGACTCTCCGTTGCGAGCGGGCGCCCACGCGACGCCGTCGCCGACTGCCGGCACGCTCAGCACAACGGCGGAAACGCGCATTCGCTTGCGCTGCCCGAATCCGGAGAGGTTCGCGACGAGGCCCGGCACCCCAAGAGCACGGTTGACGACCTCCGTGCCAACGCTCAGAAGCTGCGACCCGCCCCCGGCGAGCGCCCTCCCCACCGTCTCGCCCCGTATGCGCCCTATCGCCGTTCGAGCCATCAAGCTCCATTCTCACCGAACAGCCGGGGACGCGTAAACGGGATTGGGCCCGTTGCCGGACCCAATCCCGTATCCGTCTTGCTGTAATCGGTGCTATTTGACGCCGGCCGCCCGAAGCACCGCGCGTACCTTGGCCGGCGTCATCGGCGCCTGCCGCATGCGCACGCCGGTGGCGTCGAAGAACGCGTTCGGGATCGCGGCGGCGAGCGGCACCACCGGCGGCTCGCCCGAGCCCGTCGGGGCCAGATCCGCGCGCTGAACGACCTTGACTTTCACGTTCGGATGATCCTTGAACCGCAGGATCGGATAGGTGACCCAGTCGAGGCTCGTCGTCCGGGCCTTGTTGAACGCGACCTCCTCGAACAGTGTGCGGCTCGTCCCCATGATCAGGTTTTCCTCCATCTGGTGCTCTGCGCCTTCCAGGGAGACCGTGAGACCGGCGACCTGTGCCGCGTACGCGTCCGTCACGAGGATCTTGCCGGTCTTCTTGTTCACCTCGATGTCGACCACGACGCCCGCCTGCGAACCGCCGTAACTGCCGAGGGCGATGCCGCGGCCCGTGACGACGTTCGCGTCCGACAGGTTCGACGCGGCCACGCCGGGCTTCCAGTTGGCCAGCTCGGCGACCCCGACGAGCACGTCGCGCCAGCGGTTCTGGTCGGTCGTGCTGATGTTCTGGAGACGGAACAGGTACGGGTCCATCTTGGCCGCGTAGGCGAGCTCGTCGATCAACTGCTCCGAGCCGAAGACCGTCTGCGGGGCCTGCGGCGCCCGCATCGACGACGTCTTGAAGTAGTTGTTGAGCAGCGGCAGCGACTTGCCGACGACGCGCCGGTTCGGGATGTTGTACTGCGTCCCTGAGTTGACCGTGTCGGCGGATCCCACCCCGGGCGTGTTGAGCGGGATGCCGGCCTGCTGCCTCGTCGGGTCGTCGCCGTTCTGCGCGATCCCCGGGATCGCGAAGACCGTGTACTCGTACGCGACGATGTTCCCCTTTGCGTCGACCGCGCCCTGGACGTCCATGAGCTGTGCCGGGCCGTAGTTGTCCCAGCCGTGCTCGTCCCAGCGCATGAACTGCAGGCGCACCGGCGCACCGGCGAGCTGCGAGATCAACGCGGCCGCCTGGGAAGAGTCGTACCGGGCCGGACCGTTCCCGAACGAGCTCGCGCCTTCCCAGTACTGAACGCGGATCTTGTTCAGCGGCAGGCCGAGCAGCGCTTGCAGCTTGATGCGCACTGCGTAGGCGTTCTGCGTGTTGGCCATCACCAGCGCGCCGTCATTGGTCACGTGGCCGATGGCACAGCACGGGCCGATCGGCATGTGCCCGTTGTACTGGTACTGGTAGCTCGAAGACACCTTCTGCGCCCCGGACGCGAAGGCGCTCTCGAAGTTCCCGGTGTTCACTGAGCGGCTCGCAGGCGCCTTGCCGGCGCTGTCGAACTCCCGCATCTGCTTGTACATGTTGCCGCTGCCGGAGATCGGCGGCGGATCGGCCCACGTCACCTTCAGCTGCGCCGCTGCCTGAATCGCGGCGTACTCGGTGGGCGCGACGACGCCGAGGAAGTTCTCGCGGCGAACGACCCGCGCACCCTGGATGTTCTTGATCGAGCTCTCGTCGACCGAGATGATCTTCGCGAGGGTCCCGTCGCCGAACGCGCCCTGGCCGCGCGGGCGGACGAGCCGTCCGTGCAGCATCCCGGGCACCTGGATGTTGTGGACATAGGTGTAACGACCGGTGACCTTGTCCGGGATGTCGATCTGGGGCAACCGCTGGACGCCGACGATCTTGTACGAGCTGACCGGCTTCGACGGTGCGACTCCCGGGGCGACGGTGGCCGCCGCCATCTGGACGTTGAGCAGCTTGTCGCCGATCAGCGCCCCGTAGGTGACGGACTTGCCGCCGCCGGAGACGACACCCTTGCTGACGGTCAGGCTCGACGCGGGCACGCCGAGCTGCGCGGCCGCGAGGCCGAGCAGCGCCTGCCTGGCAGTGGCGGCGGCGCTCCGAATCCTCGGACCGACCGTCGAGATGGTGCTGCTGCCGGCGGTGTTGCCGGTATCCGGCGTCACGTTCGTGTCGTGGCGGACGTGATTCAGCTGGCTCACGTCCATGTCGAGCTCCTCGGCCGCGATCATCAGCAGGCCCATGTTCGAGAACTGGCCCATCTCGACCCGGCCGGACTTGACCGACCCCGTGTTGTCCGCGTGAATCGCGATGAACGTGTCGACTGCCTGCAGGTCGAACGGGCCGTTGCTCGCGAACGGGCTCTCGGCTGCCTGAGCCTTGCCCGCCAAGCCGGCTCCCGCGAGGCTGAAGCCGACGATCATCGCGCCGCCGCCCTTGACGAACGACTTGCGCGAGAACTCCTTCTTGAGCATCTCGGTCATTACTTCCCGCCTTTCGCCATCACAGCAGCAGCCTTCTGGATCGCCGTCAGGATTCCGCGGATAGGTCCCGCAACGACAGAGATGGCCGTTCATCGCGGTCCGGATCTGCGCCTCGGTCGGACGCTTCGTGGTCGCCAACAGATCAGCGGCCTGGATCATCATCCCGTTCTGGCAGTAACCGCAATGCGGCACCTGCACATCAATCCACGCCTGCTGCAACGGATGCAAAGCAGCCGGAGTCGCAGCAGTCGTGCCACGCGCCGCCGCCCACATCGCAGGCATACCCTCGAGCGTCGTGATCGCCTTCCCGCTCACAGCAGCAACAGGCGTCACACACGAACGGATCTCCTTGCCGTCCAGCAACACCGAGCAGGCACCGCACTGCGCGAGACCGCAGCCGAAGCGCGGGCCGTGCAGATGCAACTCGTTGTGCAGGACGTACAAGAGTGGTGTGTCGAGGCTGGCGGTCACGTTGTGCACGAGACCGTTCACCTTGATCTTCAACTTGCTCGCCATTCTTCCCTCCAATCGAACGATTGTGTTCGAGCATGCCGCGGAGGGGCGCGAGCCTGCCGCCGAACCGCGGCAACGACGCGACAGACGATACGGCACTCGTCACTCGAACACAAAGTCGCCTTGCAGGCGTACGACCATCATCGCGCGCGGCGCCAGATCAACAGCGGAGCCGGCAGGTGCGACGCTCTCACGGCCGTGAGCGTCGGTCGATCGGCGGCCAGGTAGGTCGCCCGATTAGTTACCGCGAGAGGATTGCGCTCTTGGCCAGGCGTCCGTATCCTCGAACGACCATGTTGCTCTGTATGAACCGCGCGGTGCTGAGCCGCTTCGTACGCCGTGACGGGACGGGCCTCTTTAGGCCGTCCGGCGTCCGCACAAGCGCCCTCTAGATCCGCCCGCCGCCCTCCGCGGGCACCGCCCCGTTTTCGGTCGGTTCACATCTTTCTTCGAAGGAGCAACTGATGAGCTTTGCTGTACCCCGCACCTCACGCACGACCTCTGTCCGCCCCGACACGCCTGCCGTCGAGGTGCTTCGCCTCCGGAAGGAGTTTGGTCGGAGGGCGGGCGGTGACGGTCGCTTCGCGCGGAAGCGGCGAGTGCCCGCGCTCGACGACGTGACGTTCACGATCGGCCGGGGCGAGTGCGTCGCGATTCTCGGCCAGAACGGCTCGGGGAAATCGACGCTCGTTCGCCTGCTCTCGACGCTGCTGCTCCACGACGGCGGGTCGGCTCGGATCTTCGGCTACGACGGGTTCACGGACACGCGCGCGGTCCGCCGCCTCGTCAATCGCGTCTCGGTCGAGGCGAGCTTCTTCAAGCGGATGAGCGCCGAGGAGAACCTTTCCTACGCAGCCCGCTTCTACGGCCTCACCCGCGCCGACACCACCGAGCGGATCCCGCAGATCCTGGCCCGCGTCGGCTTCCCGGCCGAGCGGCGCGGCGAGCCGATGGAGAACCTCTCGCGCGGGACGCAACAGAAGGTCGCGCTCGCGCGTGCGCTGCTGACGGCGCCGGTGCTGCTGCTGCTCGACGAGCCGACGACCGGGCTCGACCCGCGCTCGAAGCTCGACGTGCAGTCGTTCATCCGAGAGATCCGCGCCGAGCACGACGCGACGATCCTGCTCTGCACCCACGACCTTGCCGAAGCCGAGACCCTCGCCGACCGCATCGGCATCCTCGACCGCGGCTGCCTGTTGTCGCTCGAGCCCGTCGCGGAGCTGCGCCATCGGTACAACGCCGCGACGCTCGAGCAGGCGTTCTTCGCCGCAACCGGCCACGCGATCGCAGACGACTCCGAACGGGAGGCGTCCTGATGCCGCCCTCGATCCCGGCCACCGTCCGCCACGAGCTGATCGGCCTCGGCGGCGTCGTCGAGCGCAACTGGTACCTCGTCAAACGCTACGCATGGTGGGAGCTCGCGTTCTTCGTCTGGACGGTCGCGAACACACTCACGATCGTCTTCATCGCCGATGGCGTCCAGGCCTCGGGCGACTCGGTCGACGTGAACCAGCTGACGGCCGTACTCCTGATCGGAGCCGTCGTCTGGGCCTACCTCGGAATCATCTTCGCGATCCTGACCGAGACCGTCGCCTGGGAACGCTGGGAAGGAACAATCGAGTACACCTTCATGGCGCCGCTCTCGCGGCCAAGCCACCTGTTCGGGATGGGCGCATTCGCGATCGCCTACGGCCTCGTCCGCGCAACACTCCTCTTCGGCGTCGTCGCAGCGATCGTCGGACTCTCGCTCCCGAACGCGAACTTCGCCGCCGCGTTCGTCCTGCTCGCGGTCGCGTCCGTCTCCTTCCTCGGCATCGGGATCATGACCGCCGTCCTACCCCTGATCTCACCCGAGAAAGGCAGCCAGCTCGGCTTCGTCGCCCAGGGAATGATGCTCGTCGTCTCGGGCGTCTACTACCCCGTCTCTGTGCTCCCCGCCTGGATGCAATGGCTCTCCACGATCTCGCCCGCCACCTACGCGCTCCGCGGAATACGAAGCGCGATCCTCGACGGCGCCAACCTCACCGCCCTCTGGGCGGACATCTGGCCTCTCCTCCTCATCGGCGTCGTCGCCGTTCCGCTCGGCCTCGAGATCTTCCGTCGCGGCGAGATCTACGCGAAGCGCCACGGGAAGCTCAAGCGCTCGGGATAGTCGATGACGGAGGCCGGATCCTGAGGTCGGCTCCACGCTATCGGCGCGCCGCCGCGCTGAGGTACTGGTGCACGAAGGCGATCGCCATGCTGCCTTCGCCCACTGCCGCCGCGACGCGCTTCACGGGACTGAATCGGACGTCGCCACAGGCGAAGATGCCCGGGACGCTCGTCTCGAGGAGGTACGGGTCCCGGTCGAGCTGCCACCGTCCCGCGGCGCGCACGTCGGAGCCGGTGAGCACGTAGCCCCTCTGGTCGAGTGCGATCTCCGGTGGGAGCCACGCCGTCTCGGCGTCCGCGCCGATGAAGATGAACAGCCCACCCGACTCGAGCCGGGTCGTCTCGCCGGTTGCGGCGTCGCGGACGTCGATCGCCTCGAGCGAGGTGTCGCCGTGCGCGCCGACCACCTCGGTTCGATAGTGCACGCGGATGTTCGCCCGGGTGGCGAGCTGGTCGACGAGATAGTGCGACATGCTCTTCTCGAGGCTCTCGCCCCGGTAGAGGATGGTCACGCTCCGTGCGTGGGACGAGAAGAACATCGCTGCCTGGCCGGCTGAGTTGCCGGCACCGATGATGTGGATGTCCAGGCCGTGGGTGTTCGCTGCTTCGCTGCGTGCGGCGCCGTAGAAGATGCCCTTGCCGGCGAGGCGGTCGAAGCCCTCGATCGCCAGGTGCCGCCACGCGACGCCGCAGGCGAGGATGATTGTCCGCGCTCGCAGGACGTCTCCGCCGTCGAGGTGGACCTGATGGGTCGCGGCGTCGATTCGCGTGATCGACCGGGTGACGAGGATCTCGGCGCCGAGCCTGCGCGCCTGCTGGAGCGCTCGGCTCGACAGCTCCTCGCCGGAGACACCCGAGGGGAAGCCGAGGTAGTTATCGATCCGGGAGGACGTGCCCGCCTGACCGCCAGGCGCCTCGCGCTCGATCACGATCGTCTGGAGTCCCTCGGACGCGCCGTACACGGCGGCTGCCAGGCCGGCGGGCCCCGCACCGACGATCACCGTGTCGTACTCCGCGGCCGCCGGCTCGGTCGGGATGTCGAGGAGCTCGGCCACCCGACGCAACTGCGGTCGCACGACGGTCTTGCCGTTCACGACGCAAATGGCGGGGTAGTCGCCCTCGGCGGGCAGCGCCCCGGACCACTGCTCCGCATCGGCGGGCACGTCCGGCTGGAGCCATTTGAACCGGATCTGGTTGCGGTCGAGGAAGCGCCGGAGCTCCGCGCAGGAGGCGTCCCATCGATGGCCGAGGACGATCGCCCGGAACGGGGCCGATTCGGACATGAGGGCCTGGAGACCACTGGACCCCCCGATCCGGTGGCTCGTCAGAAGGCCCACCCGCTTCCCGATCTCCGGCTCGACGGCGGCGACGGCGTGGTAGTCGTTCGGCTCGATCCGGAAGACGCGCGACGCCTCCACTGCCCGGAACCCGGCGGGGTGCGGCGTTCCGAGCGTGATCGACACCTCCCCGAAGACGTCACCGGGCTGCCGCTCGCCGACCACGCGCTCCACGCCGTCGACGAGCTTGACCGCCTCGATCCGACCTTCGAGCACGCCGAACAGTGCCCGCTCGTCACCCTCGTGCACGGCGTACTCGCCGGGCACGAGCGTGATATCCGCCACTACACGGGAAAGCTGGTCCAGGCTGGCCGACTCGAGGTCCGCGAACACCTCGACCCGAGCGATCTCCTCCGCCGTCACCATGAGATGCACCGCCGCCGGCCTGGCAGCGTCCCGCAGTCGACGGCCGGCTCGCTGGAGAAGACCAAACGGTGTTCGCCTCCGGTGCCGCTCAACACAGGCACAACGCTAGCGGCGCCGCGTTCATCCGCGCGCGTCGACCGCCGCGCTGTCCAGGCTCGTCAGGCGCTTCCGCGAGGTCGCGGCACCACTCAGCCATGCCGGTAGCGGCCGTGGCCAAACCGTTCGACGGCGGTCAACCGACCAGGCGCTCGGTCGGAGAGGGCGGCGCCATCCGGTTACTGCGGGTGTTCGAGCCGATGATCGACGTTAGCTGGTCGCCAATCGAGAAGTTCCGTCACCCCGCCGCCGGTGCGGGACGAACGTCCGCAGGATTCCGTCTCCAGCGTGTCGCGAAGTTCCTCGACCTGGTGTTTCTCTGCGCGATCGAATCGCGCGCGTCCACAGACTCCAGTCCCTATGGAGCGGACTCTTCCTCGCCAATCGGCTCGCTCGAGCTGCCCAGGAAGCCCCGACCCGCCAAAAAGTAGACATGGATCGGTTTCTCATTGCGGAGGACGTCCAGCACGCTGTGAAACATTGCCGATGGAAGGTGCATCCGAATGATGCCGCCGCTTTCGTAGTCGTTCTCAAAGAGCATTCCCGGGTCGTTGAAGCGAATCCAGGCGAGCGTTTGGCCACTGGCGCCACTCAGTTGGATCTGTGCGCGATTCGTCTGGTAACCGCTCGGGCTGCCGTAGAAGAGCAAGCTGTAGGAATCGACTTCCGCCATGGTGGAACCTCCTCAATATGTGCCGTGAAGTGAGCAGCGAACGTCTGCCAGCCTTCGGGCGCGGGAGAGACTTCGACGGTCATCCCCTCGACGATCGTACCGATCTTCGCGGCGCTGGAGGTTCGGGGGTCGGACCGCGACGTCGGCTGGCGTGAACGGCGCGATTACCCGCGTCGAGTCTCAGGTCGCGGCGGGCTCGTTACGTGCCGGGGGAAGGGTCGGCACGACCTGGGCAAGGGAGATGGACCGGCGCGCACCGGTGGAGCGTGACCTGCTGCGGTGCCAGATCGCGACCGCGGCGACTGCGGCGAGGGCGGCTGCCGCGCCGGCGATCGAGTCGACGAAGTAGTGGTTTCCGGTCGCTGTCACGGTCACGGCCATCACCAGCGGATGGGCGATGAAAAAGACGCGTAGAACCCGGCTCGACGTGGCCCTGAAGCCTACGATCGCGACGAGGAGGCTCCAGCCGACGTGCATGCTCGGCATCGCCGCGTAGGGGTTGAAGCGGATCCCGGCGATGGAGCCGGAGTCGTGGCTCGCCATCCCGACGGTGTCGGCGATGCCGAGGGTGGGGACCAGCCGCGGCGGTGCGGTCGGATAAAGGACGTAGAAGACGACCGCGATCCCGAGCGAGACGAAGAGCAGCGTGCGGAGCTCCCTGTAATGGGCCCGGTGACGTATCCCCAGCCAGACGAGCACCGTCGCGAGCAGCGGGGCGAACCCGGCCAGGTAGTAGACGGAGAGGAACTCGACGACGGGCTCCGCGAGCTGCTGCAGCCCGCTCTCGTGGAACAGGGCGAGCGAGCGCTCGAGATCGATCAGTTGCGACGCATGGGCGAGAGCCTCGTCGGGATCGCCGATCGTCGAGCCTCGGATAGCGAGGTAGGCCGGGTAGATGGAGGCCCACAACAGCAGCTCGAGCAGCGCGAACCGACCGGTGACGCCAAGCGTGCGCTGCGGCGAGAGCCAGGCGGATACCGATCCGTTTGCACGGACGTCATGGACGTCGCTACGCGTCTCTGTGGGAAAGGTCCCTGTCGCCGGCCTGTCATGCGGCTCGCGGCGATGGATGAGCGGGTAGGCAACCACACACCGAGTCTGCCGCCGGGCGTGCTCCCGGACATCGGGGCGCCACCCTGATCCTGCACCCTGATTCCGCTACTGCGAGACGGTGCTCTCCGAGCGGTCGGCGCGCTCGACGGCGCGTGCCAGCTCGACGCGTGACGAGACCGCGAGCTTGCGAAACATGTTGCGGATGTGGGTCTCGACCGTCTTGGGGCTGAGGAACAGCGCGGCGGCGATCTCGGGGTTGGTCTTGCGGTCGACGACGAGCCGCGCGACCTCGAGTTCGCGCTCGGTGAGCGAGCCCGACGCCGATCTCATCTGCTTTCCCCGGCCTCGCGCAGGACTGCGACGGCCGCGGCGTCGCCCTGGCGCGGCGAGAGCTCGACATGGTGGGCACGCGCGGCAGCGGGGGCGCCGCGCGCCGCGAGCGCGTCGGCGCTGCGCTCGTGAGCGCCGAGCCGCCAGCCGCCCGGTGTCGCCTCGTACACCGCCCTGCGGACGAGAGGGTGCCGGAAGAGGAAACGCCTTGGGACGTCCGTCGAGCGGACGACGCCGAGGCTCAGCAGCTCGTCGAGCGCTCGCATGGCCTCCGGTTCGGTCGTCGCGGCGGCGGCCGCGGCCAGCTCGGGCCCGAACGGATCGCCCGCGACGGCTGCTCCCTCGAGAACGAGGCGCGCGCCGTCGCTCAGCAGCGCGAGCTCCTCGGCAAGCGCAGCGGCGAAGCTGGCGGGCCGTCGCCGGCGACGCCCGGTAACTCGTAGGCCTCGTCGCGCGAGAGCGCGCCCAACTCGACCCGTGTGAGCGTTCCCGCGCGCTGTGCCCGCCCGAACGCGACCGCCAACCGCTCCGGCACCTGGCGCGGACGGACGGCCAGCGCAATGAGCACGGCTGCCGACGGCGGTCGGTGCAGCAGCGCGCCGATCAGTTCCACCGATCCCGAGTCGGCCCAGTGGAGGTCGTCGAGCACGAGCACGAACGGCCTCGTCGCCGCGAGTCGCTCGAGCAGCGCGCGCACGGCGCGGTGCATGCGGTAGCGCTCGTGCTGAAGAGCCGTGTGGACAGCGCCGGAGGCGGCCGTGAGCGACGGCAGGATCTGCGCGAGCTCGATCCGCACGTCCTCGCCCGGCGAGGCGAGCCGCTGCGGCTCCAGCCCTTCGACGTACTCGTCGAGCGCGTCGACGAACACCCAGAACGGCAGGTCGTGCTCTCCAACCCGTAGGCAGCCGGCTCGGGGCCGCAGGTCGAGAAATCAGGGTGCGAGATCAGGGTGGCCCCCTGATGTCGGCGCGGCCGTGCGGCGGCAGGCTGGCCACATGAGTCAGGCAGGTCGGGATCCGCTGACCGAGCCGGCAAGTCGTCAACGAGGAGGGATGATGAAGATGCGCGGAACGATCACTTTCGAGAGCGAGCGGAAGCGGCGCGGGGCGGTGCTGCGGGTCATGTGCCTGTCCCTGATGATGGTCGTCGCGTCGGTCGCGAGCCTGAACGTCGCGCTGCCCGAGCTGGCGCGGGACACGGGCGCGACGCAGACGCAGCTTCAGTGGATCGTCGACGCCTATGCGCTCGCCTTCGCGGCGCTGCTGCTCCCGGCCGGCGCGATCGGCGACCGGTTCGGGCGCAAGCCGATCCTCGCTATCGGTCTTGCGCTGTTCGGGCTGGCCTCGCTCGCGGCGATGTTCGTGAGCACGCCGGAGGCGCTGATCGGGCTGCGCGTGGCGATGGGCGTGGGCGCCGCGTTCGTGATGCCGGTGACGCTGTCGGTGATCACGACGATCTTCCCGCCCGAGGAGCGCGGCAAGGCGGTCGGGACGTGGGTGGGGGTCGCGGCCGGCGGCGCGGTGATCGGCCTGCTGGTCTCCGGTGTCCTGCTCGAGTGGCTGTCCTGGCCGGCGATCTTCGGCCTCAACGTCGTGCTCGCGACGATCGCGCTCGCCGGCACGATCGCCATCGTCCCGAAGACCCGCGAGTCGCGCCCGCCGCGGCTCGACCCGGTCGGAACGCTGATCTCCGTCGTCGCGCTCGCAGCGCTCGTCTTCGGGATCATCGAAGGCGGCGAGCGCGGCTTCGGCGACGGCCTGGTGCTGGCGGCGCTCGTCGCCGCGGTGGGCGGGATCGTGATGTTCGTCCTCTGGGAGCTGCGCCGGCGCGAGCCGATGCTCGATCCGCGCAACTTCCTCCGCCGAGGGTTCGGCGCCGGCTCGCTGTCGGTGACCGTGCAGTTCTTCGCCATGTTCGGCTTCCTCTTCCTCGCGCTGCCGTACCTCCAGCTCGTGATGGGCTTCTCGCCGCTGCAGGCGGCGGCCGCGCTGCTGCCGATGGCGCTCGTCGTGATCCCGCTCTCGCGCGTCGCACCGGCCATCGCCGGCCGCGTCGGCGTGCGCGTAACGGGCGCGACCGGGCTCAGCCTGATGGCGAGCGGCTTCCTCGTCCTCTCCCAGCTCGAAGTGGGCTCGTCCTACTGGGCCTTCCTCGCCGGCTTGCTCCCGTTCGGCGCGGGCATGGCGCTGTCCGGCGCCCCGGCCACGACCGCGATCGTCGCCTCGCTCCCGCGTGAGAAGCAGGGCATCGCGTCGGCGGTGAACGACGTCTCGCGCGAGCTCGGCGGAGCGCTCGGCATCGCCGTCCTCGGCAGCGTGATGAACAGCGCGTACCGCTCGGGGGTCGCCGACGCCACGACGGCCCTCCCGCCGGGCGCGGCCGAGCGTGCCACCTCGTCCCTGGCGGCCGCGCAGCAGGTGGGCCAGCAGCTCGGAGCGCAGGGCCAGCAGCTCGTGGTGCACGCGCAGTCGGCGTTCGTCGACGGCTTCAGCCAGAGCCTCCTCGCGGGCGCCTTCGCGCTGCTCCTGGGCGCGGCGTTCGTCGCATTGCGCGCCCCGGGCCGGGCCGAGTCGAAGGCCAACGCGAGCGCCGCGGCGGCGCAGAGCGCGGCCCCGGCCGAGGCGACGTAGACAGGTTCTCGCCGACCGAGGCCGATGTTTCTCGTTGAGAGACGAGGCTCGGACGCAGCCCGAGCAGCGCCTGACGCTTTCTCGGCTCGTTCCTCTCTCGGCGCCTTCGCGGCGCAGGCGCCGGGCCGGGTCCGGCGCGCGAAGGACCAGCTCGCTCCCACAGCTCAGGGCACGCGAATCGAGAGATCAGGGTGCGGGATCAGGGTGGCGCCCCGATGTCGCGGCGCTGGCACGGCGGCAAGCTCGCTGCATGCAGTCAATCCCAAGCGGTCGCAATGACGGCGATCGACATGAAGGAGGTTCCAATGAAGATTTCGAGAGAGCTCGCATACCGCCACCAGGACGGCCTCGAGGTCACCCTCCTCTGGGATGCCCTGTCGAACGAGGTCTCGATCGAACTGGTGGACGAGCGCCACGAGACCGCGGTCACTTTCGGAGTCGAGGCGAAGTCCGCGCTGGACGCCTTCCATCACCCGTACGCCTACGCGCCCGTCCTCGACACCGACCTCCAAGACTCTCCCACCTACAGACTTCCCATCCCACCGGGGCAATCCCCGAGGTTGTTCGGCTCTTCGGTGTTCTGGTAGGCGAGAGTGCCCGTTTCCAACACCTCGTACGGAGGCCGTCCCGGCAGCGAGTACCGCAACGATCGCGACGGCTCGCACGAGCCACGGAGGGACTTGATGAGCGAATCAGCCATCACCGATCACGCACCACCCCCACCCGACAGGCCGGCAACGGGCATCGTGGCCGGGATCGCCGGGGCGGCAGGACGCGAAGTCGTGCTCGCCTTCGTTGCGATCGTCCTCGTCGGCCTCCACGTCCTCGACGACAACTTCCTGCAACCGGAACCAGGCACCTCGGCAGCCGACCACCTGGTCAGCGGCCTCGTGCCGCTCGCGGTGATCGTCGCGGCCGCGGCATGCTACGGCCGCCTACGTCCAGGCTTTCGCGCCACGCTCGCGCTCCTGCTCGGCTTCTTCGGCGTTCTCGCGGGCACCGAGGCCGTCTACTACGCGTCCCACGGCGGCATGTCCGCCGATGACTACACCGGGATCCTTTCGCTGCTCGGCGGCCTCGTGTTGCTCGGCGCGGGGGCGGTCACGCTCTGGCGAACCCGGCGGGTTGACGACAGGCGCCGCTGGAGGTACTTGCGGCGCGCCCTGATCCTCGTCGGCAGCGTGCTCCTGGTCGCGATCGTCCTGTTTCCGGCCGCGATCGCGTACGTCGTCACGCACACGGCGCGGGCCGGCGTTCCCGCCCCGAATCTCGGCGCAGCGCCCGAGGACGTCTCCTTCACCACCAGCGACGGGCTACGTCTCGAGGGATGGTTCGTGCCCTCGCGGAACGGCGCAACGGTAATCGCGTTTCCGGGGCGTTCGGGTCCGCAGAAGCATGCGCGCATGCTCATCGAGCACGGCTACGGCGTCCTGCTGTTCGACCGTCGCGGCGAGGGCGCAAGCGAGGGCGACCCGAACATCTTCGGCTGGGTCGGAGACCGCGATCTCCACGCGGCCGTGGCGTTCCTGCGCAGCCGGGCGGACGTCGATCCCGAGCGGATCGGCGGTATCGGCCTCTCCGTCGGCGGCGAGATGCTCATTCACGCCGCGGCGCACTCGGACGGGTTCAAGGCGATCGTCTCCGAGGGCGCGAGCGGGCAGTCACTTCGAGACGGGCTCGCCAACACCGGCACGCTCGACGCGATCCTCGGGGATTCCGCGGTGACGCTGGCGACGGCCGTCTTCGCGAACGCCCTGCCCCCTCCGAGCCTCAAGAGCGAGGTCGCGAAGATCGCGCCGACCGCGGTTTTCTTCGTCTACGGAGAGCAGGGCCAGGGCGGCGCGGAGGTGAAGCCGAACAAGGGCTTCTACGCCGCCGCCCGCGAGCCCAAGCAGATCTGGGAGGTCCCGAAGGGCCAGCACATCGCCGGCATCACCACCGAGCCGGCCGAGTACGAGCGGCGCGTCATCGCGTTCTTCGACCGCTCGCTGCTGCGACCAGCAGCCGCAACCCCCAGCGACGGGCAATGACAGTCATGCCGAACCAAGGCGAAAGATCAGGGTGGCCCCCCGATGTCGGGGAGGCGGCGGCACGGCAAGCGGGGAGCATGCCCAGCTTCATGCTCCATCACCGCCACGAGCCGCGCGAGTGCGGCGTCGTGTTCGCCGCGTTCAAGGGCTACGAAAGCTCACTGCGCCACCGGGCAACGCTCGCCTCGTGCATCTCCGGCGGGCACACCATCTGGTCGACGGTCGACGTGGCAAGCGAAGAGGAAGCGCTCGCGCTGCTGCCGTTCTCGTTGCGGGGAAGGCCCTCAGGGCCGGCCAGTGGGTCTTAGGCGCGTTACCTGCTTGATTGTTTCCGGGTGCTGAGTCCGGCGCCGGCGCTCTTACCAGTCGGTCGGGCGGTAGTCCTTCAGGAACTGCCCCCAGACGTGCTCGCCGGTGTTGAAGCCGGCGATGATCGGGTCGACGATGCGGGCTGCGCCGTCGACGATGTCGAGCGGCGGGCTGAAGCCGTGCTCGGCGGCCTTGCGTTCCGCGAAATGCGCCGGGTCCTCGTCGGTCACCCAGCCGGTGTCGACGCTGTTCATGTGAATGCCGTCGGCGTGGTAGTCGGCCGCCGAGGTGCGCGTCATCATGTTCAGGGCGGCCTTCGCCATGTTCGTATGAGGATGCCGGGTCGTCTTGAACCGGCGGTAGAACTGGCCCTCGACCGCCGACACGTTGACGATGTGCTTGTCGCGGCCCGGGGCGCGCAGCAGCAGCGGCTTGAGGCGCGCGTTGAGGACGAACGGGGCGACGGCGTTCACGAGTTGCGTCTCGAGCAGCTCCACCGACGAGACCTCCGAGAGCAGCAGTCGCCACGAGTTGCGCTCGCGAAGGTCGACCTGCTGCAAGTCCTGATCGAGGCGACCCTCGGGGAAGAGCCGCGCGAGCTCGGTCGAACGGCCGGCGCCGGCCATCGGAAGAGCAGGCGCCGGCTCACCGGCCTGGAGGATGTCGTGGCGGCGCAACCCCTCGTAGTCGCCGAGCAGGCGCCGCTCGCGCTCGGGCAGCCGCTCGGCCGACGCCGTCTCCCGCTCCATCATGTGGCGGTAGAACTCGGGCGGCCGACGCACCGTCTGGCAGGCGTTGTTGACGATGAAGTCGAGCCGGCTGCGGGTGGAGCAGAGATGCTGGCAAAACGCCTCCACGCTCGGCGTGTGCCGCAGGTCGAGGCCGAAGATCTCGAGGCGGTCACCCCACTCGTCGAAGTCGGCCTCGGCCGCATACCGCGCCGCCGAGTCGCGCGGGAAGCGTGTGGTCACGATCAGCTGCGCGCCGGCGCGCAGCAGCTTGATCCCCGCCTGGTAGCCGATCTTCACCCGCCCGCCGGTGAGGAGAGCCACCCGGTTGCTCAGATCGGCGGTCTCCGACCGCTTCGCGTAGTTGAAGTCTCCGCACGCAGGGCAGAGCTGGTCGTAGAACGAATGGACGCCGACGTAGAGCTGCTTGCAGACGTAGCAGTGCTGCGGCTCGACTACCTCGCGAAACTCGGGATCGCCGTTCGAGTCGGCCTGCTCGAACGCTTCGGGCGGAAAGACATTCGGCGTCGTGAACACCGGCTTCTCACGCAGCGCCCGGATGCCGGTTGAGGCGAGCACCGCCTCGTCGCGCCGGGCCTTCGCCGCCTTCTCGTTGCGCCGGACGGCCTTGCCCCAGCGGCGCCGCTGAACGAGATCGGGCTCGTAGACGTCGCCGGCCGCCCGCAGGAGCCTCGTCCGCTCGTCCACCGTCAGCGCCCCGAGGAGACTGCGGTCGCGCACGATCTCCTCGAGTACGGCGGTGACCGCCTTCAACCTCTCCGTCTCGACCGAGGACGATTCCGACCACGCGTCGCGCTGGGCTGCCGACATGATCTCGCAGGGTAGCGATCTCCGTCCGCAGCCCACGCTGCCGGAGCAGGCCTCAGAGGGCGAACCGGTACACGTGCGCGTCGTGAGGCGCGAACCAGTCCTCGAACTGGCCTTCGTTCGCTACGACCTGCCTGTGCGTCTGGCGCCCGGGCAGGATCGGCGGCGGGAGCGGCCGCTGCTCATATTCGAACAGCACCTTGCCCGCCTTGAGAGCGCTGCCGTCGCGGCGCAGCGGAAGTCCTGTGAAGGTGACGCGCGAGACCGAGCCGCCGCGCCTCACGGCGATCACGTAGAGGAAGGCGGCGGTTCGTCGCGTCACGACCTCGATCGACGCGGTTTCCGTCGTCGACTCCTGGCGTCACGTCAGGAGCGACGAGCGCCGGTTGGAGCTCCGCCGAGGAGAGCTCGCGCACGATCGGACGGAGGACCTGCTGCCAGAAGCTCCAGTTCCATCCGGCGGCGGCGTCCTGGGGCGTGGCCACCTGGGTCATGTGCCCGCCGAAGTAGTTGAGGCCGCGCGCACCGTTCGCGATCGCCTGATAGGTCATGAACCGCTCCTGGTGGAGAGACGGAAAGCGCGGTACGCGAGCCGGCTTGTCCTTGTTCGGGGCGATGCCGCTCCAGGCGATCTGGAGTGTCATCCAAACAGGCTTCGCACCCGCGGCCGCGCGCATCGTCGTCGTCACGTCGCCGACCACGCTGATGTCGCGGTTCTTCCCCGCGTGGGTGCCCGGTGGATAGGAGACGGGATAGATATCGGCGCCGGTGATGTCGAGCGCGGGCCGGTACGGCACGAGCTCGGCGACCGTGTTCCGAGGTGTCTGGATGATCACGACCGGGTGATTGGGGTCGAGCGCCTTCAGCTTCTGATAGCCGCGGACGAGGCCGGCCGGGCGGATCCACTTGTCGCCGCGAAACGGGTTGCGAGGCTCGTCGACTCCCTTCCAGGCGAGAAGCCCGGGGTGACCCTTGAACGCGTTCACGACCTTGGTGAGCAGGCGCTCGTCCACGGAGGGCGGGTCACCCTGCTTGCGTGGTGGAAGGTCGGTGAGGTCGCCGAGCCAGGGCCAGCAGCGCAGGCCATGTTCTGCGGCTGCGTCCAGCAGCTTCCGCTCCGCGGCGATCTGCTCATCGATGAACTCGTCGTTCCACCCGGCCATGCCGGTGCGCACGAAGGTGACGCCGGCGGCCGCCAGCTCCGCGAAGCCGTCCCGTCCGTTGGGCGCCTTTCCTCCGAGCGGAGGCGGGATCGTGATCCCGATCGGGAAGAGGTTCTTGGCTCCCGCCTTCAGGGCGCCGGTGGGCGCAATCGTGACTCGCGCCATCGGTCAGGGACTCCTCAGGTCTGGTTTCTCGTCGAGCATCAGCGGTTGTCGACGAGCATACGGTGGAGGCGCATGCCACCCCCGGTTGCCCTGGAGGTCGATCGGTTCCACGACGAAACGGTACAACCCTTCGGGAGCAGCCGTCGACTCCACGTCGTCAGGCGATGCGATCATGTGCGTGGAGTGCCGGGGATCTCAGCGTGGGAGACGCGATGGAGCACATCCGGATCGACAAGTGGCTGTGGGCGGCTCGGTTCTTCAAGACCCGCAGCGCCGCCACCGAGGCCGTCGTGGGTGGACGGGTGCACGTCAACGGCGTGCGCGTGAAGCCCTCGAAGGAGATCCACCTCGACGACACCGTCGCGGTGAGGATCGGGGAGCTGCACTGGACCGTGGTCGTCAGTGGCCTCGCCGGCAAGCGAGGCCCGGCAAGCGTCGCGGCAACGCTCTACGACGAGACGGCCGAGTCCGTCGCGGGCCGCGAGCAACGCGTGCTCGAGCGCAGGCTGTCACGTCCGCCCGGCTCCGACCTCGGCGCACGCCCGACGAAGCAGGCTCGCCGCCGGATCGAGGCTCTCCGCCGGCCCGAGCAGAGGGGACGCCGCGACGCCGGTTGAGGACGCTCCCTCGCTGTTCGTTCTTACCTCACGCTTACGGCCGACCCCTAGCATCGGGCCGAGGTCATGAAAGTCCGGTCGCTCGTCGCAGCACTTGTCGTTCTCCTGCCCGTCCCCGTGGCAAACGCCGCGGACGAGACGTGGACGCGCGAGGCAAAGGCTGCGCGAATCGCGCTCTCGCGCTCGGCCGACGCCGGCTACCTGACTTCGGACGATCGAGACCGGTACCTCACGATCCTCCGCCATGCGCGGGTCGTGCGCGACCGCGTGCCGCCGCTACGCGCGCGGCTTCTCGACGGAGTGCTCGCCCGGGTCGCGGAGCCCAAGTCACCGACGGCGGCGCGAGCGCTCACGCTGTACGAGACGCTGAAGGAGAACGCCGACTACCTCGATCGATACCGCGTGCCCGCTGAGGGCACCGAGGTGACCGCGGCCGACGGGATCGTCTACCGCTTCTTCGCCGGCAAGGGCTTCGCGTTCCACCCGCTCGCCAACGCCTCGCGGCTGAACACACTGGTGGCCGCAGGCAAGACCGAGGAAGCGCGGACGCTCGTCGGGGCGCTCGCGGCACGCACGATGCCGCACCCGGACGGCGCGGCCGTCTGGGAGTACCAGTTCGACTTCGGCAAGGTGCACGCCCCCTGGACGTCCGGGATGGCGCAGGCGGTGATGGCACAGGCGCTTGCGCGGGCCGGCAATCTCGAGCTCGCGGGCCGCGCGTACCGGGCGGTCCCCGGCGTGCTCGACCGCGAGCTGCCCGCCGGTCCCTGGATCCGGCTCTACAGCGGCAGCGGCGAGGTCGTCTTGAACGCACAGCTCCAGAGCGCGATCTCGCTCGGCGACTACGCGGATCTCGCGCAGGACCCGGAGGCGGCCGACTACGCGAACCGCCTGCTCGAGGCGGCGAAGACGATGCTGCCGCGCTTCGACACCGGCCACTGGTCGCGCTACTCGCTCGGCGCCGAGTCGACCCTCCACTACCAGAGCTACGTGATCGACCTGCTGAAGATGCTCGCAAAGCGCACCGAGGACACGGCCTGGACAGACGCGGTCGAGCGATTCGAGCTCTACGAGACCCAACCGCCGGCGCTGACGAGCCCAAGCGTGACGCGGGTCGTCTACCCGCGCCCTGAGGACCGCGTCCGCGACGAGCTCGTCGTCCGCTTCTGGCTCTCGAAGCCGTCGAAGGTGGCGCTCGTCGTCGACGGGAAGGCGGTGGACGGCTACACGTGGACGGGCGGCTGGCACACGTTCCGCTGGACGCCCCGCGACCTCGCTCCCGGAACACACCTCGTCCGGCTCGTCGCCCGCAGCACGGACGGTCATCCCGGCGACGCGACCCTTCCCTCGTTCCGCGTCGAGCTCGACACGACCCCACCCGCGCTGGCGGCGACGAAGGCCGGCGGCCGCGTGTACTGGAGCGCGAAGGACCGGGAGAGCGCCTGCTGCCGGCTCCGGCTCGAGCTCCGCCGCGGCACCGAGCAGCGGGTGATCGCGCTCACCCGCACGAGAGGCGCGACGGCGATCCCGAGCGGCTACTGGCGCGTCACGGCCGTTGCCCGCGACACCGCCGGAAACGCCACCACGAAGGAGCTCGGGCTGGTCGTGGGGCACAAGGCCGAGCCCGACTAAAGGGCGAGGAGGGGCGCTGTCGTTCAGAGCTGGATGCTGACCGGGAAGGTCGCCAGCCAGACGAGAGCGCCCAGAAAGACGAGCCAGCCGAGGGCGAGCACGGCAATGCGCGAGCTCTCGGCTCGCAGACGGGTGCTGATGCCGGCGAAGAACAGCGACATCGCGAAGAGGACGACGCAGAGCACGTAGCGACCGGCCCGTTCGACGTAGGTCTTGGCCCTGCCCGCCTCGCTGTCCCCGAACGCCTCGAGACGGTCGGCCTCGACGAGCGCTGCCGATCGGTACTGCGGCATCACGAACGGCGTCAGTGGCGCCTTCGGGTTCTGTAGCGGCCTGGTCGCAATCCACGCCAGGACGGCGGGTCTGAACTCGGGGCGAAAGCGTCGGAGGTAGAAGTCTGCGAGCTCCTTGTCACGAGCGGCGTAGGCGTCCACCCACTGGATGAACGTGGCCACGTCAACCTGGATCTGGCGGTTCGCGACGCCGGCCGCGCGGTTCGACTCGACGCGTGCGGCGGTCGCTCGATTGGCAATCAGCGATTGCTGCCCCTGCCAGCGCGTGGCCTGGTAGCTCGCCCACGCGGTCGCCACCGCGGCGAGCGCGAGCAGCACCGTCGAGAGGAGCTCGACCCAGTGGACGCCCCCGTGGTGGATGTCTCGGCGTGGGGGCTCGGCGGCCGCGGCCTCAGCCACGCGCCACTCCGCGCGAGTCGCACGGGATCTCGAAGCGCCCGCCGACGATCGCCGTCCCCTGATCGAGGAGCCGGAGCGTCCGCTCCATCGCCACCGGTCGCAGGCCGCTCATGCCTCGGTGGTAGGGGTTGTCGAGGAACCACAGGAGGAGCAGCATGGACGTGATCACGATCGCGACGCTGCCCATCATCGTTGCCTGCACGAGCGCGCGCTCGGCGCTGTCGGCGAAGAAGAGCATGTAGACGAAGATGATCCCGGCGCTCAGGAACAGGACGATCCAGAGCGCAGCGGGGATCACGCCTTCGGCTCCGTGCGTGCGGTCGGCGCGCGCGTCCTCGCGGTCGGAGCGCTGGTCGAGCCACTTGCCGTACGCGGCCTGCTCGGACGGCGAGCGCGGCTCGGCCCTCTTCAGCGTGCGGAACGTCGCCACCCCCCACGGGTTGACGACGTCACCGAGTGTCCCCGAGACCATCCGCGGCCATTCCTCGTGCACCACCGTCCGCGCGTAGCAGACGAGCTCGCCCGAGAGCCGGCCGCGCACGGCGACAGGCAGGAACTGCGCCGTCTCGAACTGCTGCATCACGACCTGCGCCTCGGCCTCGGCCCCGGCGCGCGACGTGTCGAAGCTCTCGAAGGCGAGGAAGACGACGAAGCCGAGTAGCACGGCGAAGCCGGTCGCGAGGACGCCGAACACCCCGGCCGCACGGTCGCCGTCCTCGAAGTAACTGCCCTCGGGAGCGCGACGTCGGACGAGGAGCATGGCCGAGATCGCCACCGCCGCCACGCCCACAACCACGAGCGCCGCCCATGCGATGGTCATGGTGTCCTCACGCTCATGGGTCTGTTGGGGCTGCGACGGCTACGGCGGGGCGAGAGTTTATCCGCGCCCCATGAACCCCAGTTGGGGGATGGGCAGATGGCAAGGAGCAAGTAACACTGTGGCACATGTTCTTCCCCGACACCCGAATGAGCGCCGCCGGCTCGTCGCAGACAAACAAACGGACGAGCTGATGCCCGCGATCTTCTTTCTAGCGCTGCCGCCGGCCGGAGAAACCGGGTCCGAGGCAGAAGTCGGTTCGAAGGCAGAGCGAGACGGCGCCCGGGGCTACAGCGGGCACCTGTCCTTCGACGGCAGCTTCGACCGATTCGGGTTCATACCCCAACGCTCCTACCGTAGCGCCGTCGAGAGGCCCGACACGTCGGGGATGGCAGCGGGACGAGCCGGTCGAAGACGACCACCCGCGGCCCTTGAGCCTCGGCCGGGCGCAGACGCGCAACCGGAGTAAGGGCAGGGCCGGGTTCGGCGCGACCAGCGAGATCGCATCCGGGTCGAGACCTGACGGTTACGCGGGGACCGGCTCGGCGCCGCTGGGCGGCGTTGCCTTCGCGACCTCCGACTCCCAGTCCGTCTTGAGCACGTACTCGCTCGTGAGCGACCACAGCCTGATCGGGTGGGTGCGGCCGCGAACCGGCATCTCGTCGATGTAGACGAGATCGTCGAGCGGACGGGTGAGCGCCTCCTTGGTCGAGTCGGCGAGGTAGAGCGCGTACGGGGTGCCCTTGGTCATCCCCTCGATGCGCGAGGCGGTGTTGATCGTGTCGCCGATCGCCGTGTACTCGAGGCGGCGCTGCGAGCCGACGTTGCCCGACATGAACTCGCCGCTGTTCAACCCGATCCCCATCTTGAAGCCGCGCTCGAAGCCACGCGCGAGCAGCGTCTCGTTGTACTTCGGCAATCGCACCTCGAGCATCTCGCGCGCGGCGGCGACGGCGCGGTCGGCGTGGTCAGCTTGCGGGAGCGGCGCACCGAACACGGCCATCAGCCCGTCGCCGAGATAGGAGACGAGCGTGCCGCCGTGCGCGAGCACCGCGTCGCTGATCTCCCCGAGGTAGCCGTTCAGCAAGTCGATCACCTCCTCGGCGTCGAGACCCTCGGAGAAGGTCGTGAAGCCGCGCAGGTCGGTGAACATCGCTGTGCCCACGACCCGCTCGCCGCCGAGGCGCAACTCGCCGCCCGTGCGGGCGAGGACCTGGTCGACGACGGCCTCCGGGACGAAGCGCGAGAACGTGTCGTGTGTCCGCACGCGCTCGAACGCCTCGAGCAGATACTCGACAACAACCACGCCGATCGATGAGAGCAGGAGCGCCAGGAGCGGGTAGGTGAGAAGGACGACGTGCCCGTTGTTGAAGGCGAGCTGCGCCGCAAGCGCGAAGAGCGCACCGATACCGAGCGCGAGCGCGGGCGAATGCCAGCCCCGCAGGCGCAAGCTCGCGACGGGTGCGATCAGGCCGAAGATCACGATCAGCGCGATGTCCCACCCGCCGGAGAGGCTGCGCAGCGGGAACCCCTGCAGCGCGGTCTCGGCGACGTTCGCCTGGATCTCGGCGCCCGACATGACCTGGTCCCCGGAACCTGCGGTGGCGTGGACGTCCTGCAACGACGTTGCCGACGGGCCGATCACGACGAGCCGGCCGCGGAACGCCGATGGCGGCACCTTGCCGGCCATCACCTGCGAGTACGAGTAGGAGTTGACCGTTCCGGGCGGGCCGGCGAAGTCGACCCACGGTTTCGACACCGCCGGCGGCGGAATCGTGCGGCCGGACGCGACCTCGGCCGCGACGATGCCGAAGCTCTTCAGCTTCTGGGTCTCGTACGGGACGTGGCGGATGACGCCGTCGGAGTCGGCCGGGATGGTCCCGTTGCCCGGCCGCGCGCCGATCTGGTTCAGGAGGTCGTCCCCGCCGAAGATCGCGGTGTGGCCCTTCTCGTCCGCCTCGGTCGTCGCGAGGACGACGTTCCCTGCGCGAGCGACCGCCTCGATCAGATCGTTGTCGGCTCGAGCCGAGAGGATGTCGGTCCTGCTTTCGGGCTCCGTGAACTGGATGTCGACCGCGATCGCGCGCGGGTGAGCGGCGGCGACGCGGTCGAGCACGACGGCGTGGGCCCAGCGGACGAACGGCCACTGCGCATCAGGGGGCAGACGCAACCGCACCTGGCCCTCCTCCTGGACCGGTACGCCGTACCGGATGGTCCGAGCCAGTTGCGCGACGACTCCGCCGCCGCGTTGCTTCCGTGTCGCCTCTTTCAGCATGTACTCGAACGTGACGTCGTCGATCTCCACGACTGCGACGCCGGCCGGCGCGCCGGTCGAGCCGCGCACCTCGAAGCGCACGTCGACCGTCTTCAGCTCGAGCGAGCGGAGTACATGGCCTGCGTAGAGCCCGAGCGTGATCGCAACCGCGACCGCGCCCACTGTCCCGAAGATCAAGGTGCGCGTACGCCGTGCCGCTCTCACGCTCTGCCGACCCTCCTCAGGTCACCGTCATCTGCCGGGAACGCTATCGGCGGACGAGCCCGCCGTGCCCGACGCCCCGGGTCACCTGCGTGTAGGCCCGTCGCACCCGGTCGGCGTCGAACGGGATCCGCTGAACCGCTAAGCAGCACAACTCCGTTCACGAGCATCGTGTGTGGCAATCCGGACGAGCGCCGACCACCGTATGCCAGCCAGAGAGGAAGACTCGTGTCGCGCCGCATCCGCTCCGTCTCCATCCTGGTCGGCATGCTGACCCTGATCGCGACGCTCGTGTTCCGGCTCGGCACCGGCGTCTCGGTCGCGGCTGTGTCCTCGACGCTGCACGCGAGCGTCGGCCCCGGCTACGACATCTCGCTCACCTTCGACGACGGGACGCCGGTGCTCGCGCTGCCCGCCGGCACGTACCGCGTCGTCGTCGTCGACCAGGCCCAGGACCACAACTTCCACCTGCTCGGCCCGGGCGTCGACGAATCGACGTCCGTCGAGGCGCCCGGGTCGACGACCTGGACTGTCACCTTCCGCAACAACAGCAAGTACGACTTCCTGTGCGACCCCCATGCAGACTCGATGAACGGCCGCTTCGAGGTCGGCGCGGCCGTCGCCGACGCCCCGCCGTCCGGCGGCGGTGGTGGCGGAGGCGGGAGTGGTGGCGGAGGCGGGACCAAGCCCGGCTCGGCCGCGCCGCCGAAGCCGACCGGGAAGATCCTCGCCACGGTGCTCGCCGGAGTCGACTCGGCGGGCAAGGTCAAGCTCACCCTCAAGGGGAAGCCGGTGAAGAGGCTCGGACACGGCGGCTACAGGATCGTGGTCACCGACTCCTCGAAGAAAAACGACCTCACGCTCAGGAGAATCGGCGGTGCGGCGACGCCCCTGACCGGACTCTCCTTCGTCGGCCACCGCACGATCACGACGCAGCTCGAGACCGGCCAATGGAAGCTGTACTCCTCGCCGCGCCAGGCCGCGAGCGCGGTCTTCTTCCGCGTCACGAAGTCGTAACGTCGAGCCCGGCGGCTGTACGGTCGGGGGCGCGACATCACCGACAAAACGGGACAATGTGCGCATGCGCAGGCTCACGGTATCGCTGCTCGCTGCGACCTGCTTGCTCGCCGTCGCCGCCTGCGGGGGCGGCGGCACGAACGCGGTCGACGCCGCTCTGTACACGGGTGCCGTGTGCAGGACGCTCAACACGTGGCAGCAGCACCTCGAGTCGGCAAGCGCCGTTCTCGCGCAGACGACGAACACGGCCACGAGCCTGAAGGACGTCCGCACGCAGTTCGTCACGTTCTTCGGTGGGGCGATCGACGAGACCGACAGCATGCTCGTCGAGGTCGAGGAAGTAGGCGTACCCGACGTGAACGACGGCGAGAAGGTGGCAGCCTCCCTCCTCGCGTCGCTCCGCAGGTTCAGGCCAATCCTGATCGAGGCGAGAGCGAAGGCCCGGCGGCTCCCGCTCGGCGACGAGTCGGTGTTCGCGCCCAGGGCGCAGCAACTCGGGAACCCCTTCGGCCTGGAGAGGGCCAAGCTCGCAACCCTCTGGGAGACGCTCGGCAAGCGCTACGACGCGCCCGAGCTGACGCATGCGGCGGACGCCGACGCCGCGTGCCAAGACCTCTGACGTCCGCCACGCCAGTCGGCTGGTGATGACGCCGTCGGCACTACGCTGTGCTCTCGGTGTTCGGGGAGATCTCGACAGCGCAGTTTCTCGTCGCGTTCTCGATCGCGACCGCCGCGGGCGTGGCCGTCTTCCTGCATGCAGACAAGCACGGGAGCCGCCACACGACCGCCTGGGGCATTGGCGTCTTCCTCTTTCTCGGGCTCGTCCTGCCGATCTACCTGATCCACGTGTTCCGTAACCGCCGTCGGTAGCGGCCCACGTCCCAACGGAAA
The DNA here is from genome assembly GCA_963781435.1 of uncultured Actinomycetes bacterium. GTDB lineage: Bacteria > Actinomycetota > Thermoleophilia > Gaiellales > Gaiellaceae > PALSA-600. The sequence continues at coordinate 81,590 of CAWAGR010000026.1, forward strand.
GGCGCCCTGTACGTCGAATGGAAGATGATGCGGGCCAACCGAGGAGTTCTCGTCGCCCTGGCGACAGTCGTTGCCCTGGTCGCGGCAGGCACATCCGGAGGAGCAGGCACGTCCGAAGGAGCTGGGCGCAGCGGTCCCGTCGCGACCGTCGCGCCGAGCGTGTCCGGCACGACCGCTGTCGGCCGCCGTCTCACCGCTCTCACCGGCACGTGGGTGGGCACCGACACGATCCGCTACAGCTTCCAGTGGTACCGCTGCGACGGGAGCGGCGCGCGTTGCAACTCCGTCCACGGCGCCACCTCCGCCACGTACACGCTCGTCGCGAAGGACGTCGCCAAGACGATCGGCCTGACGGTCTCGGCCACGGACACGACCGGCACCGCGATCGCGTACGCGAGCCTCGTCGGCCCGATCGCCAGCTCCACTCCGCTCCTGGTCGCGACCGCGCAGCCGATCGTCACCGGCTTGCCGATCCAGGGCAAGGCCGTGCAGGTCTCAACCGGTGTGTGGAGCCCGACGCCGTCGAGGATCACGTACAGCTGGCTGCGCTGCAACCGGAACGGCCGGGTCTGCGGTCACATCGCCGACGCCACCGGTAGCTCCTACACGATCGGCGCCGCGGACGTCGGGCACGCTCTGGTCGCGCTGGTGCAGGCATCGTTCGGGATGACGACGCAGAGCGCCTTCAGCACCGCGACGCCGGCGGCCGTCGGGTCGAACGTCGTCAAGCTGACACGCGTCGCCGGGCCGACCGTCAGCGGAACCGCCGCACAGGGCCGGCAGCTGAGGGCCTCCCCGGGCACCTGGTCGGGGCTCGGGCCGATCTCGTACGCCTACCAGTGGTACCGCTGCGATCCGACCGGCGCACGCTGCAACGTTGTTCGCGGCGCGACGAAGGAGACGTACACGCTCGTTGCACGGGACACCCTCAAGACGATCGGGCTGACGCTGCGTGCCACGGACTCGAGCGGCACCGTCACGGCGTACGCGAGCCTGGTGGGGCCGATCTCCCCCACGCCGGCGGTGCTCATCGCGACGAAGCAGCCCACGATCGGCGGCGATCCGAGAAGCGGCCAGACGCTCTTCGTCTCACTCGGCACGTGGTCGCCGGCCCCCGCGTCCTACTCCTATGCCTGGCAGCGCTGCAACCCGAACGGCCGCGTCTGCGCCGGGATCGAGGGCGCGACCGACTCGGTCTACGTCGTGACCGCGGCCGACGCGGGCCACCGGCTCCTCGCAATCGTCACCGCGACCTCGCCAGGCGGCGCGCAGCGCGCCTTCAGCACCGCCATCGCGGTTCCGTAACGCCGTGCTGTCAGCCGGCTGCGGCCGGTTCCAGCGTCGCCGCCATTCGGCGCACCGCCTCCTCGAGCAGGGCGCTCGATGTGGCGAAGTTGAGCCGCGCGAACCCTTGGCCGCCGGCGCCGAAGCTCGGGCCCGGGCTGAGCGCCACGCGGCCGCGCTCGAGAAAGACGGCGGCGGGATCGTCGCCCAGGCCGAGCCCTCGGCAGTCGAGCCAGGCGAGGTAGCCGGCCTCGGGCATGACATAGCGGACGTCAGGAAGCGCACTCTCGAGCAGCGACGTGAGCCGACGACGGTTCGTGTCGAGCTGGCGAAGCAGCGCGTCGAGCCAGGCGCCGCCGTCCGTGAACGCCGCCACCGAGGCGAGCACGCCGAGGTGGCCCGCGTGGTAGCGCAGGGACGGCGAGAGCTTCGCCGAGAGCCGAGCTCCCGCCGCCGAGCCGGAGACCACGACCGCGCACTTGAGTCCGGCGATGTTCCACGCCTTGCTCGCGCTGGCGAGCGTCAGCCCGTGCGCCGCCGCCTCGTCTCCGAGCGCGACGTAGGGGGTGTGGGTCGCGCCCGGGAGCGTGAGCGGAGCGTGGATCTCGTCCGACAGCACGACCACGCCGTGCCGGGCCGCGAGCTCGGCGACGCCCACCAACTCCTCGCGCGTGAACACCCGGCCGGTCGGGTTGTGCGGGTTGCAGAGCAGGTAGGCGGCGGCGCCGGCCGAAAAAGCGCTGTCGAGGGCGTCGAGGTCGAGCTCCCAACCGCCCTCACGCGCGGCGAGGGGCGCCTCGATCACGCGGCGGCCGGCCTCCGCCACGGCAGTGAAGAACGGAGGGTAGACCGGCGGGTTGACGACGACTCCGGCGCCGGGGGCTGTGAGTGCACCGAGCAGGCCCGCGATCCCCGACATCACGTCGGGCACACACCGAACCTGCTCGGGGTCGACGAGCCACCCGAAGCGATCGGCCGCGAAAGCGGCGAACGCCGCGCCGAGCGAGGCGGGGTGCGGGTAGCCGCAGTCGTCGCGCTCGATCGCCTCCAGCAAGACAGCACGGATCGGCGGAGCAAGAGGAAAGTCCATCTCCGCCACCCACGCGGGCAGCACGTCCGCCGGATGCGTCTGCCACTTGGCGCTGCGGCGGGCGCGCAACGCGTCGGGCGAGAGGTTCTCGAAGGAGTCGAGAGTGAGCGGCGCCTCCATTCAGACGGTGGCGGTGATCGTGATCCCGCCGCGCGCCTTCTGCTCGAGCGTCACCGTCACCCGCTCTGGGGCCACCTCGAGCGCCGCCGCGATGTCGTCGCGGATCCTGACGGCGAGTTCCTCGCAGAAGACGCCTTCGTTGCGGAAAGTACGCAGATAGAGCTTCAGTGACTTCGACTCGAGGCAGAGGGCGTCGGGCCGGCAGGCGATCGTGACGCGATACAGGTCGGGCTGCCCGGTGACGGGACAGACGCTCGTCAGCTCGTCGCTCGTCAGCTCGACCTGCTCGACCCCCGGGTTCGCGAACGTCTCGAGACCGGCGTAGTGGTCGTTGCCCGGCCGACCCAGCGCGACGAACTCGGTCGAGCGCGATTTCGCCTTCACATCCACACTCTAGCCCGCTCCTGAGCCGGCTTTCGGCCTGCCTGGACCAGCGTCTACGATGGCCGCATGAGGCTCGCGCTCGTTGTCACGGCTGCCGCCGTTTGCGTAGGGGCAGCCGGCGCCGCGACCGGTCCTCCCCAAGCGGCGCACACGAGCGCCGGCACGAAGCTCGCGCAGGCCTCGCTTCTGCGCGTCAGCGACTTCGGCGGCGGCTGGACTGCGCAGGCAGGCGGCGCCTCTCCCGGGCTGAACTTCTCCTGCACGGGTTTCATGCCGAAGCAAAGCGATCTCGTCGAGATCGGCACCGCCACGTCGCCGCTATTCAAGGGGAGCACGATCGGCCCGTTCGTCGTGCAGAAGACGAGCGTGTACGCGAGTGCGAAGACGGCGAAGACGCTCTGGCAGCGGGCGGTGAAGCCGCGCCTCGTCGAGTGTGTCGCGCAGTCGCTCGAGCTGCTGACGAGCCGGGGCGTCCGCGTCGCGATCACCTCCAAGGAGACGGTCCCGCTCGGCGCCATCGCGGACCGCTCTGCCTCCTACCGCGTCGTGGCGACGCTGACGGACAAGCAGCGCGTGAAGACGTACCTCGATGTGGTCCTGCTCGCGAGCAACCGGACGATCACCGAGCTCACGATCTCGCAGTACCAGAAGCCGCCGGCCCTGAAGTCGGAGATCGCGCTGGCGAAGATCGCTGCGCGGCGAATGGGCGCCGGCGGCCCTGCTGCGTAACGAGCGAGCACTTCACCCGCCAGGGCGCCGCCAACGGGGCGAGAGCAGCGACCGTCGACGGAGCCAGAGCTACCTGATCGTCAGCCGACCAACTAGTCGCCTAGTTGCAGACCGGCTCGTTCGGCCTCGAGAGCGCGAAGCCGTACACGGACTGGCCGAACGAGTAGATCGACGTGACCGCCTCACCGGTGCGCATGCTCATCGCCGCATAACCGATGCAGTTGGTCCAGGCGATCTTCCCGTACAGCTCGCTGACGCGATCGATCTGCTCGCCGATCACGAGCCCTTCCGAGGTACGCCAGCCGGTCGTGGCGCCGAGGGTGAAGATCGTGACGACCTTGCCGTTCCTGAAGCGCACCGAAGCTCCGACCGGGTCACCCTTGGGGTAGATGTAGTACCAGGTCGGGTAGGGGCAGTGCTTCCCCTTGCAGACCTTGTAGTTCTGGCCCCAGAGATTCTTCACCCGTTGCATCGAGTCGCCGAGTTTCACCCCGGCAAGGCTCTTACCTGGCTCGAGGACGCCGCGCGACGGAAGAAACTTGCCGTCGACCTGGGGAGATGCGGCCGACGCCTGTGGAACAAGAACGGCTGCGAGGACGAGAACGACGACGGCGATCCTAGTCACGACGGTGGCCTCCCGGAAGTAGTCGCTTAATGGTTGCTTAACGTTAAATACATTAATCCATACCGCTACGCGAACCGCAAGGGACGTTCGGAGGTCAGGCTCGAGGCGAGGAACCGACGCGGGTCGAGGGGGTGCTACCTTTCCCGACACGTTGACTCGAGCATGGTTGACACTCACTACAGTGGTAAGGACGAGCGAATGAACGCACCGAACGCCTACAGCCTTCCGGCCACCGCGATCTGTCCCGGCTGCGACACGATGGTCGTACTTCCCGCGGTGGTCAGCGAGGACTCGCCGCCGCCGATCTGCGGAACATGCGGCAGCGAAGTACCTGACTACCGTCGCGAGGCCGCTGCCGCGGCCGCGGAGGCCGAAGCGGCGGCGGAGGTTCCGCCCGAGAACCGCCGGTACACGCGCGGCAGCCTCTTGGGAGCCCTGCGCGACACCGTCGCCGAGAAGGGACTCGCTGCGCTCAGCAAGAGAACGCCGCCGAGCTTCCGCGGCTGAGACGCCCCCCACTCCTGCGGGCCGGCGCAGGGCGAACGAGAACGCAGCAGAACTGGACTAACGAGAAAGGGCCCCATCTGGGGCCCTTTCTCGTTACCGGGTGGAGCTTCGCTGCGGGGCTCAGCTCACTTGCCGGCGGTCTTCAGCACGCCACGGACGCGAGACGGCGTCATCGGTGCCTCGAAGATGCGAACACCCGTGGCATCGAAGAACGCGTTCGCGACCGCAGCCGCAACCGGAGACAGCGCGGGCTCGCCCGAACCGGTCGTCCGCGAGCCCGGGCCGTCCGGGTCGTTGTTGACGTCGGTGCGAGTGAGTCCGTGGATGTGCACGACAGGCGTGTCCTTGAAGCGCAGCATCGGGTAGGTCACCCAGTCGAGGCTGGTCACGCCCTGCTTGCTGAAGCTGACCTGCTCCATGATCGCCCGGCTGAGACCCTGGATGGCAGCGCCCTCTTCGTTGTTCTCGCTGCCGGCCGGGTACACGATCAGGCCGGTGTCGGTCGCCACGTTCAGCGTCTTGGCCGTGATCTTGCCGGTTTTCTTGTTCACTTCGATGTCGGCGACGCAGCACGACATCGTGTTCGAGTACTGCCCGAACGCGATCCCGCGACCCGTCACGACATTGGCGCTGGACAGGTTCGACGCAGCGACCTTCGTCTGCCAGTTCGCGTACTTCGCTGCACCGGTCAGCGCGTTCTTCCACCGCTGCGGCGGATCGTCAGTCGTGTTGGCGACGTTCAGCAGGCGGAACGCGACCGGATCCATCTTGGCCATGTACGCCAGCTCGTCGACGGCCTGCTCGGCGGCGAACGCCGACTGCGGAGCGTTCGGCGCCCGCAGGAACGACACGCTGAAGTAGTTGTCCTGCAGCGGCAGGCTCTTCCCGATCACCTTCCGGTTCGGGATCGAGTACTGCGAACCGCTGATCTGCGTATCCAGCGGACCGCTTGCCGCGTACGCCGTGTTGCCCTTCACCTGCTGCTCGGCGGGCTGCGTCGAGTAGTACGGAATCCCGAACGCGGTGAACTCGAACGCGGTGATCTTGCCGTTCGCGTCGATACCCGCACGGACGTCCGTCATCTGGGCCGGGCCGTAGTTGTCCCAGCCGTGCTCGTCCCAGCGCATGAACTGCAGCCGCACCGGCTTCCCGGTGATGGCCGACATGATCGCCGCGCCCTGGTTGTTGTCGCGGTACGGCGCCGAGCCGTACACGCTGCCGCCCTCGACATAGGTGAGGCGGATCCGGTTCAGCGGCGGGGCGCTCGAGCCCATCACCACGTCGAGCACGTCCTTGATGTTCTGACGTGTCCCGTAGGCGTCCTGCGTGTTCGTGAACACACGAGCGCCGTTCGGCGTCACGTCAGCGACGCAGCAGGACGGACCGATCGGAAGGTGCCCCGTGTAGTGGTACCGGTATGACCGATCGACCTTCATCGCAGCTGACGCGAACGCGCTGTCGAAGTTGCCCGAGTTGAAGCCGATCCGGGCCGGAACCTTGCCCGCGGCGTCCTGGTCACGCATGTTCTTGAACAGGTTGCCCGTTCCGGGCAACACCGGCGGGGTGGCCCACTTCGCCTTGAGCTGGGCGGACGCCTGGATCGCGGCGTACTCCGTCGGGGCGACGACGCCCAGGAAGTTCTTGTAGCGAACGACCTGCGCGCCCTGGATGTGCTTGATCGAGCTCTCGTCGACCGAGAGGATCTCCGGCGCGGTGCCGGCGCCATACGCGCCCTGCCCGTGGGGACGAACCACGCGGCCGTGCAACATCCCGGGAACTCGGATGCTGTGCACGTACGTGTACTCACCCGTGACCTTGGTCGGAATGTCCAGGCGGGCGGGGCTCGTGCCGATGATCTTGTACTGGCCGACCGGCTTCGTGTTCGGCGAGCCTGCGACGGCCCGCGGCGGCGTGGTCAGGTTCCCGGCGACCGAGAAGCCGGTGATCGAGGTGTTGAACAGCTTGTCGCCGAGCAGCGCACCGTAGGTGACGGTCTGGCCGCCGCCCGAGACGACGCCGTTCGCGACCGAGAGGCTCGCGACCGGAACGCCGAGGCTCGTCGAGGCCAGCTTCAGCAGCGCCGTCTTCGCGGCAGCAGCCGCGGCACGGGTCTGCTTGCCGCCCGTCTGGATGCCCTGGCTGCCGACACTCGCGCCCTGGTTCGGCGTGATGTTCGTGTCGTGCGTGATCATCTTCATCTGGCTGAAGCTCATGTCGAGCTCCTCAGCCGCGATCATCAGCAGCGCCGGTCGGGGTGCCCTGACCCATCTCGACCTTGCCGATCTTCACACTGGCGGTGTTGTCGGCGTGGATGATGATCCACGAATCGACAGCGGCCTGGTCATACGGGCCCATCGACGCATACGGATCGGTCGCCGCGTGCGCAACCTTCGCACCGGCAACAGCACCGGCCATCGAGAACCCGACCACCATCGCGCCGCCGCCCTTGAGGAACGACTTGCGTGAGAACTCCTTCTTGAGCATTTCGGTCATGGTTACTTCCCACCCTTCGCCATCACAGCAGCAGCCTTCTGGATCGCCGTCAGAATCCGCGGATACGTCCCACAACGGCAGAGATGGCCGTTCATCGCGGTCCGGATCTGCGCCTCAGTCGGACTCTTCGTGGTCGCCAACAGATCAGCGGCCTGGATCATCATCCCGTTCTGGCAGTAACCGCAATGCGGCACCTGCACATCGATCCACGCCTGCTGCAACGGATGCAAAGCAGCCGGAGTCGCAGCAGTCGTGCCACGCGCCGCCGCCCACATCGCAGGCATACCCTCGAGCGTCGTGATCGCCTTCCCGCTCACAGCGGCAACAGGCGTCACACACGAACGGATCTCCTTGCCGTCCAACAGCACCGAGCACGCACCGCACTGCGCGAGACCGCAGCCGAAGCGCGGGCCGTGCAGATGAAGCTCGTTGTGCAGGACGTAGAGCAGCGGTGTGTCGAGGCTCGCGGTCACGCTGTGCACGAGACCGTTCACCTTGATCTTGAGCTTACTCGCCATTCCATCCTCCATCCGGAGACGTCGATGACTGGAACACGCTGAAAGCGCCCATCGGCATACCTACTCATGGACCGCCCGCAGCGACTAGTGGAAGGGTACGCCGCGGGACCGGGCCGTCGCAATAGTCACGGAAGATCTAGACAGCGGCCCGAACACAACATTTACAGCCATTGCGCAAGTCTCTTGCGTTTTCGCAGTCATGGTTTGCAAATGGGCAGCGACAGATTGGGAGTGAGCATGCGACGGATGATCTTGGTTACTGCGGCCGGCCTCCTGCTCGTCGGAGCGGGCGTCGCGGTTGCGCACGGTTTTAACTCGAGAGCGGTCAAGGAGGTAAGCGCGACGTTCGAGGCGAAGACGGTGAGCAATCACGCGACCGTGACCTGCACCGGCGTCGCCCCGGCGACGGATCTCGACACCTACGTGAAGTCCCGGGGCACGTACACGGGCGCGGTGACGAGCACGGACCCGGCCCTGGCCGGAACGGCGACGATTGTTGCCTCCAGCCTGGTCAACACGACGAAGCAAGTCGGCACCGTCTCGGGCGAGATTCGGATTGTCGCCACCGCAGGCGGCGGGGAGACGTCGGCCAGGTTCGACGGGGTCCTCAAGGGGGCGGGCACGCCTCCGGTCTACACGTTCGCGGGGCTCGCCGTGGGAGGCAATCGCCACGGTTACGACGACGCCGCGGTCAAGCTCCTCGCGAACCTGTCGGCCGTGTACGACTTCACCTCCGCAGGCGGCTTCACGGGCGGCAAGATCGGGGGCGGCACCGCTCCCGGCGCCGCCGTGCTCCTCACGTCCGGTGGCTGCACCACCGCGAAGCCGGCGAAGCCCGAGAAGATCAAGGCTCGCGGCGTAGTCACGGCCGTGTTGCCGGTCTCGCCCGCACCGCCGGCCGCGCCCATACCGCCGACGTCGCTCACCGTCGCAGGCATCACCTGCACGGTTCCGACCAACCTGCAGGCCGCCGTTGCGGCCCTGAAGGTCAACGTCGACGTCGTCAGCATGGAGTGTGAGGTGGCGAACAACACGAACACCCTCACAGGCCTCTCGGGCCAGGGGCACGAGCGCGGCGACAAGCAGGGGAACAGGCACGGGAACAAGCACGGGGTCAGACACGGGCACAGGTACGGGCACAGGTAGTTCGTTCGAGCGGCACCGCAAGACGGTGACGCTGGAGTCGTCGGGAGGGCGCCGCTGAAGGCGGCGCCCTCCCAGGACAAGCTCCTGTTCGTATCGCGGGCCGGCTGCACCCTCGGGTGGGCCGGCCCGCAGTCGTCTGGCCTCCGTGCGACCCGTGGCCGTCTCGCCGGCTCGCGCCTCGGAGCGGCGTGTCCGGCGCCGAGACTGGGTATTCGAGACTGGGTATTCAGGTTCGCGTGCTTCGTGCCGAATACGGTTCCAATGCGCATCGCGCTGAGAGAGCGGCTTCTCCCGGTGCTCGTCGTGGGATTCGCGATTGCGGCGGCTCCAGGTCTTCTGATCGGGCTGCTCGGCCAGCGCCCTGTTCAACTCGACGGGAACGTGCACTTCTACGCCGTCGGCCTGACTGCACTCGCCGCGGCCGCCGCAGCCGTAGCTCTCACGATCGTCGGCGCACGCTTCAAGGACACCCGCACCGTTCTCGTCGGAACGGCCTTCGCTGTGATGGCCGCGCTACTCGCCCTGCACGGCCTCGCGACGCCCGGGTTCTTCTTCGGCTCGAACGGGGTCGTCATGCTCACCGGCGGCGCCACGCTCCCCGCCGGGGCTGCGATCCTCGCCCTCTCCGTCTCGCCGTTGCCGAGCCGCCTGCGGGGCGTCAAGCCACTGCTCATGCTCGAGGCGGTGCTGCTGGCACTCGTGTTCGCACTCGGCCTGTCGGCGCTCTTCTTCCCACAGCTCGTACCCCGGGTGCCGGAGACGAACAGCGTCGAGGCGATGCTCCTTCTCGCCGTCGGCCTCCTGTTCTTCGGTGTCCTCGCGATTCGCGTGCTGCGCACGTTCCTGCTGACGCGCCGCATCGCCGATCTCGTCGTCGCCATCGGGATCGTGTGGCTCGGCACGTCGCTCGTCGCGGCGCTGACGCTCACCTATCTTCAGGTCGGCTGGTGGCTCGGTCATGCGCTCGAGCTCGACGGCATCCTCGTCGTCGGCATCCCGGTGGCGCTCGACCTCGCGCGCACCGCGCAGTCACGGCCCCTCGCGGGCGACCTGCACGCCGTCGACCTCGTGCACTCGGAGGAGCGCTTCCTCGGCTCGCACGTCCGTGCGCTGACCCTCGTGCTCGCCCAGCGTGACGACTACACCGAGCAGCACACGCGCCGCGTCGCGCTGCGGGCGGTGCAGGTCGGCGAGCGGCTCGGCCTGTCGACCAGCCACCTCCGCGCCCTCGCGATCGGTGGGCTCGTCCACGACATCGGCAAGCTCTCGGTCCCCGACGCGATCCTCAAGAAGCCGGGGCCGCTCGACGACGACGAATATGCGGTCATCAAGCGGCACCCCGAATGGGGTACACGGCTGCTCGAAGAGATCGGCGGCTTCCCGGAGGCGGTGCGGCGTCTCGTGCACGACCACCACGAGCGGCTGGACGGCCTGGGCTACCCGCGCGGTCTGGCGGCGGACGAGATCGACCTGGACACGCGCATCCTCACCGTCTGCGACGTCTACGACGCGCTCATCTCGTCCCGCGTCTACCGGCCGGCGTGGACGCTCGAGGACGCGACCGCCCTGCTGCGCGAGCAGGTCGGCGCCGCCTTCGACGCCCGCTGCGTGCTGGCGCTCGAGGAGGTCATCCAGGCCGAGTCCGGCCCCGAGGACGAACTCGAGCGCGCGCGGGCATCCGCAGCGGCGCTCGCCGCCGTCCCCGCGCAGTCGTCCGCCGCGTTCGCGTGAGCGTCGGCCGCGCGGCCTCGTAGCGGCTGACCGGCGTGTCCGGCTGGAATCTCTCGCCGCTCGTGCTCGCCGGAGCGTCCGTGGCGCTGCTCCGATTCGGTCATGCGTTCGTACGTCTACGACGCCGCGGCAGAAGCGACCACGCGGGCTGGGACCGCGCTGCCCTCTTCGCCGCCGGCGTCGCGCTCGCGACGCTTCCGCTGATCTCGCCGCTCGAGGGCTCGTCCCTCTCGGGGCACATGCTCGAGCACGTGCTGATCGGCGACGCCGCCGCGGCGCTGCTGCTGCTCGCCGTGCGCGGGCCGCTCCTCTTCTTCATCATCCCGCCGCTCGCAGCGCGGTCGGTGGCGCGCCGGGCGCCGCTGCGCGCGGCCGCCGGGCTCCTGTCGCGGCCGTGGTTCGCGCTCACGGCCTGGGCGTGCGCGTACGCCGGCTGGCACGTGCCGGCGGCCTACGACTACGCGGTCGCCCACGAGCAGGTGCACCTGGTCGAACACCTGTCTTTCGTCGCCGTGGGACTGCTCGTCTGGACGCAGCTCGTCGACCCGGCCGGCCGCCGCACCCTGTCGGTCGGCGCTCGGCTCGCCTTCGCCGGCGCGCTCTTCGTGTTCGGCCAGGTCCTGAGCGACTTGCTCTTCCTCGCACCCGAGCCGCTCTTCCGCTCATATGCCGGCGACGTCTCGGCGCTGCGAGACCAGCAGCTCGCCGGGCTCGTGATGATGGTCGAGCAGCTGCTCACGCTCGGAATCTGCGCAGTGCTGCTCGTGCGCTCGAGCTTGCGCGGCGGCGCGGTGCGCACCGCGGTGAGGGCGCACGCCTAGCCGCTCGGGACGATCGACCCGGCCACCGGGCGCCGCGAGGCATCCGAGCGCTCGGGCCCGAGCACGAGCGAGACATGGATGCCGAACTCATCGCGGAGGCGCCGCTCGAGCCCCCGCTCGAGCCAGCTTCGCCGCGACGGCACGCTTGTCACGAGCACGATCTCGTCGGCCGGGAAGCCACCGAGCGCATCCGCGATCGCCTGCATCGGGTCCTCGTCGCCGACGGTGCCGCGCGCCGTGATGCCCGCCGCGGCAAGCTCCCCGAGAGCGTTGGCCAGGCGATCCTCCGCAGCGTCCTTCTCGACCGTCACGTCGTCGGCGAGAAAGTGGAGCGGGGAGGCGAGAACCGGCGCGACCACGAGCACCTCGGCTCGGCGACCCGCGCCGCGGGCGCGCACGGCACCAGAGAGCGCCGCCCGGACGGGCGTCGCGTCGAGCAGCACGAGCAGCCGCAGACGGCCATCAGGGTGCGGATGAAACCTCTCGCCTGCCGCCTCGCTCCGCGGGAAGAGGCGCAGAGCCAGCGTGCCGGCGATGATCGCGACCGTGGCGTAGAGCGCGAAGCCGATCCAGCCGAGTAGCGGTGGATGGAGGAAGAGCGCGGCGAGCACGAACAGCGTCGCGAGGTAGAACGCGAGCGGCCCGAAGACAACGAGCGCCGGCACCCGCCTCGGAGACATTCAGCGCATCTCCCTCGGCCACGAGAGGCCGGCGAGGGCGCGTGCCACGTCGAGCGTCGAGAGCACGCCGATCGGCCTCTGGGAGTGCTCGTCGATCACGAACACGTGCCAGAGCCCGTAGGCGACCATGGACTCGACCGCGTCGGCGAGCGACACGTCGGGGCTCGTGAAGCAGACGGGTGTCGCCGCGATGTCGCCGGCGGTCTGCGCATCGAGGTCGCCGTCGCGCGCGGCGCGTGCGAGGTCGAGATCGGAGACGACGGTCCACGACGTGACGTGTGCGAGGTCGCCCGAGTGCCTCGGGAAGACGACGATTGCGTGGACGCGGTAGGTCGCGAGCATCCGTGCCACCGTCCGGAGCGGTGTCTCGGGCGGGCAGGAGATCACACCCTCGTGCATCGCGTCGGCGACGCGCAGGTCGCCGATGGACGCGTCGAGAAAGGTCATATGTGTGGGCTGACTCATCGCTTTCGATGATCCGCGGCGCCTCTCGCGACGACATCGGGGGATGCCCTTCGTTCCCGCTGCGGCAAAGTACGGACGCCTTGACCGTCCAACCGACCCCCCAAGAGAGCCCGCGGAGCGGGTCGAGGCAGGACGAGCCGTTCGGCCCGTTGCGTCGCGACGTGCGGCTGCTCGGCGCGCTGCTCGGGCAGGTGCTCGTCGAGCAGGAAGGCGAGACGTTCCTCGCCACGGAGGAGCGTGTCCGTGCGAGCGCGCGGCGCTCGCGCGAGGTCGGCGACCCGGCGATCGTCCGTGAGGCGGTGCGGGCGCTCCTGCCGGACGACCAGGCGAAGATGCTTCGCGCGTTCGCCCTCTACTTCCAGCTCGCGAACACGGCCGAGCAGCATCACCGCATCCGACGGCGTCGTGAATACGCGCAGACCGGCCAAGTCCAGCGCGAGTCGCTGGAAGAAGCCTTCGAGCTGCTCCGTACCGTGCCCGAGGACGAGCTGCGCCGGCGGCTCGCCGACGTCTCGCTCGAGCTCGTCCTCACCGCACACCCGACCGAGGCGACCCGGCGCACACTGCTCCAGGCGCACGTGCGCGTGGCGGACCTGCTGACGGCGCTCGACGACCCCGTGCTTGCCGCGCACGAGCGCGAGGCGATCGAGGCGCGCCTCGCGGAGGAGATCACGATCCTCTGGCAGACCGACGAGGTGCGGAGCGAGCGGCCGCGCGTGATCGACGAGATCCGCCACGGCCTCTGGTTCTTCGAGGAGAGCCTGCTCGACGCCGCCGGGGACCTGCTCGCGGCATACCGTCGCCTCGTCCCCGGCGCGGCTGCGCCATTTTCCTTCGGCACCTGGATCGGCGGCGACCACGACGGGAACCCCGCCGTCGGCGGCCCGACGATCGCAGCCGCGCTCGACCGCTCGCGCGGGCTCGCACTCGCGCGTTACCGGCAGGAGGTGCGCGAGCTCGCGGTGACGATCGCCTCCAGCCGATCTCTCGTGCCCGTCTCACCGGAGCTCGACCTGTCGATCGCCCGCGACGAGCGCGAGCTGCCGCTCTATGCGGCCGAGATCCGGCACCTGAACGCGTTCGAGCCCTACCGGCGCAAGCTCTCGTTCATGTGGGCGCGCCTCGGCGAGGACGGCTACGGAACGCCGGACGAGCTGCTCGCCGACCTGGCGGTGATCCGCCGCAGCCTCGAGGCAGCCGGCGGCGGGCGCGTCGCGGCCGGGCGGCTCGCCGCGCTCGAGCGGCGGGTCGAGCTGTTCGGCTTCCACCTCGCGAAGCTCGACGTTCGCCTCCACTCGGGCGAGGTCCGCGCTCCGACCGAGCGGACGCGCCAGGTCTTCGCAGCGGTCGCTGCAGCGCGCGCGCGGCATGGGACGCGCGCGCTCGACACGGTCATCGTCTCGGCGACCACCTCCGCGCAGGACGTATTGGCCGTGCTCGACCTGAGCGACGAGCCGGTCTCGGTCGTGCCGCTCTTCGAGACGATCGCCGACCTCGAGGCCGCCCCGGACGTCCTGCGCACGCTGCTCGCGGACGAGCGCTACGCAGCTCGCGCAGCCGAGCGCGGAAGCACGGTCGAGGTGATGGTCGGCTACTCCGACTCCGGCAAGGACGGCGGCTACGTCGCCGCGGGCTGGGCGATCTACCGGGCGCAGGAGGAGCTCGCCGCCGTCGCACGCGAGGCCGGCGTCGCGCTCACGATCTTCCACGGCCGCGGCGGCAGCGCCGGGCGCGGCGGCGGGCCCACCCACGCCGCGATCCTCGCCCAGGCGCCGGGCCATCCGCCGGGCCGCCTCAAGGTGACCGAGCAGGGCGAGACGATCTCGTTCAAGTACGGCCTGCCGGCGATGGCGTACCGCAACCTGGAGTCGGCGCTCGCCGGGACGGTGCTGAGCGCATTCCCACAGGTCGCCGGACGGACGCCCGAGCCGGCCGAGCGCCGACTGCTCGACGAGCTCGCCGGGCACGCGGAGGCGCAGTACCGCTCGCTTGTCTGGCAGACGCCCGGCTTCGTCGACTTCTTCCGCGCCTTCACGCCGGTGGACGAGCTGGCGCTGCTCGATCTCGGCTCGCGCCCCGCGCGCCGGCCCGACAGCGGCGACTACCTCGGCTCGTTGCGCGCGATCCCGTGGGTGTTCGCCTGGACGCAGAACCGGACGCTGCTGCCGGCGTGGTACGGCTGCGGAACCGCTCTGGCGACCGCCGGGCTAGACCGGCTGCGCGGCCTGCATCGCAGACCTTCCCTTCTTCCGCACGCTCCTCGACAACCTCGAGATGACGCTCGCCAAGTCGAGCCTCGAGGTCGCGCGCGAGTACCTCGACCTTGTGCCGTCCGAGCTCGAGCCCGAGCGGCTCTTCGGCGAGATCGCCGCCGAGCACGAGCGCACCGTCTCGACCGTGCTCGCGATCGTCGGCGAGGAGCGGCTGCTCGAGCGCCACGCCGTCGTCCGGCGCTCGATCGGGATCCGCAACCCGTACGTCGACCCGATGAACGCGATCCAGGTCGAGCTCTTGCGGCGGTTCCGCTCCGGCGACGAGAGCGCACGACTGCCGCTGATGCGCTCGATCGCGGGGATCGCGGCGGCGCTGCGGAACACCGGCTGACGCTCAGCCGGCTCAGGCGTGCAGGTCGCGGCGCTCGAACAGGAACGGCGCCGCCACGCAGGCGACGACGGCGACTGCGACGAGAACCCCGATGTGGCCCGCGTCGAGGCCGCTGCGCAGCGGGTCGCTCGCGGCGTAGTGGTAGAAGAGCGACGCCTTCTGGAACGGCTCGAGCGCGTCCACGAGCGGGGCGAGGCCGTTCACCAGGTACGAGGCGACCGCGAACGCCGAGGCGACCGCGATGGCACGGGCCCGGTGACCCGTCGCGGCGCCCACCAGGAACGCGATCGCGCCAAACGAGAACGCGAGCAGCAGGGTCGCCGCGGTGGCGGCGGCGAGGTGGACGGCCGCGATGTCCATCCCGGCCGCGCGCGTGCCGACGAGGAGCGAGACGTACAGCACGGCGCCGAGCGCGAGCGCCTCGGCGACGAGCGCCGCGAGCTTCTCGAGTGCGAGCCGCCGGCGCGAGATCGGGTTCGCGAGCAGCAGGTCGAGCGTGCCCGCCTCCTCCTCACCGGCGAGCGTCGCCGCCGCGCGGCCGACGAGCGCGAGCAGGAACACGAGCGGGAGCATGAACGAGAAGAGCTCGCTGCCGAGGTAGCCGGCCGGCGAGGCGTAGTCGACGGCACCGCCGAAGGCGATGAACGCCTTGAGCGCCTCGGGGTAGTCCTGGACGAGCTTGTTGAGGCCGGGGTTGTCGCGCACGGACGGGTAGACCGCCACGATCATCGCGACGAGCCCGGCGATCCCGAGCGACCACCACACGAGCGACCGGCGCACGTCGCGCAGGTTCTTCAGCCAGACGTTACGGAGCATCGCGCGCCTCTATGACCGATTGGGGCCGGTAGAGGTCGAGGAAGACGTCCTCCAGATCGGCCTCGCGGCTCTCGAGCGCGAGCACCCGGAACCGCCCGAGCGCCTTCACGAGCGGGTCGATCTCGCCCCCGACGCTCAACGCCACGACGTGTCCGCGGCGCTCGAGCTCGCGCACGCCCGGGAGCCCTGCGAACGCCTCGGGCGGCGGCGGCTCGGCGAACGTCGCCTCGACGCGGGTGAGCGCCCGGGCGCGGATCGTCTCTACGGTGTCGACGAGCACGAGCCGACCCTCCCGCACAAGCGCGACGCGGTCGGCGAGGTGCTGCACCTCGGAGAGGACGTGCGAGGAGAGGAACACGGTCCGGCCCTCGGACGTCGCCTCGGCCAGGAGCTCGTGGAATGACTGCTGCACGAGCGGGTCGAGGCCGGCCGTCGGCTCGTCGAGGACGAGCAGGTCGGGCCGGTGCATGAACGCCTGGACGAGCCCCACCTTCTGCCGGTTCCCGCGCGAGAGCGCGCGGATCGGGCGGTCGAGCTCGAGGTCGAGGCGCTCCGCGAGCCGCGCCACCTCCCCGCTCCCGCGGCCCCCGCGGAGGTTGGCGAAGTACGCGCAGAGCTCGCGCGGGGTGAGCCGCTCGTCCATGCGCAGGTCGCCCGGGACGTAGCCGGTGCGCCGCCGGATCGCGACGCCGTCCCGCCGCGGGTCGAGGCCGAACACCTCGACGCGCCCGCTCGTCGGCCGGATCAGGTCGAGCAGGAGGCGGATCGTCGTCGTCTTGCCGGCGCCGTTCGGACCGAGGAAGCCGAAGACCTCGCCGGGGCGGACCACGAGGGTCAGATCGAGGATGCCGCGCTCCCCGGAGTAGATCTTGGTCAGGCCTTCTGCGCGGATCACCGCTTCGATCATGCTCGCCGCGCATGACGCCGGGATCAGCAGTTCCCCGGATCAGCTGTCCGTGGTTTCGCCGATGGCCCGCCCGCACGGCCGTGATTCGCTACGGAGCGATGACGCACACGACCTCCGATGCGGTTCTCGTCGCCTTCGCGACGAAGCACGGCTCGACCCTCGAGGTCGCCCGGGACGTCGCCGCGACGCTCCGCAGGCACGGGTTCACGGTCGACGTCCGGCCCGCCGTCGACGTCCCCGAGCTGGACGGCTACGACGCAGTCGTCCTCGGCGGGGCGCTCTACATCGGGCGCCTGCACCGCGATGCACGGCGGTTCCTGAAACGGCACCGCACGGCGCTTGCAGACCTGCCGCTCGCGGTGTTCGCGATGGGCCCGCGGACGCTCGAGGAGGCCGACGTGGCAGGGTCGCGCAGCCAGCTCGACCAGGCGCTGGCGGCCGTGCCGGAGCTCGAGCCGGTGTCGGTGGCGATCTTCGGCGGCGTCGTCGACCCCGCGACGCTCAGCTTCCCGCTCAATCGCATGCCGGCGGTCGACGCCCGCGACTGGGACGCGATCCACGGCTGGGCGGAGCAGCTCGCCACGCTCTTTCGCACGCGGGTGCACGCCGTCGCCCCGTAGGAACTCCGCAGCGGCATACGTGGTTCCGCGGATGCGCCGCCCTGCCGCCGCATCGACGATGGCCTCACATTCACATCCGGACGAAAAGGAGGCCCTCGGTGTCCATCATCGACCTGACACGAGAACTCGATCGCGAAGACGTCGCGTACGAGCTGATCCCCCACCGTCGCACCATGACCGCCGGCGAGGAGGCGTCCGCAATCGGCGTGCCGCCCGACGAGGTCGCGAAGACGATCGTCCTCGTGACCGAGGACGGCTACGTCCGTGCCGTCCTCCCGGCGTCCGAGCGGCTCGACCTGGACAAGGTTCGCACGCGCCTTCGCCATCCCAAGCACGCCCGCCTCGCGAACGAGGCCGAGCTGGCTGCGGCCTACCCGATGTTCGAGCTCGGCGCGGTGCCGCCGCTCGGCGGGCCCGCCGGCGACCGCACGATCGTCGACCACCGGCTGGCCCTGCGCGAGTCGGTCGTGCTCGAGGCAGGCTCGCACGACGAGTCGATCCGTCTCCAGATGAAGGACCTACTGCTTCTCGCCGAGGCGGAGATCGCGGACATTTGCGAGAACGGAGGCGAGGACAAGACCTAGACGATGCTGACCGAGGAAGGAGGTAGGGAGGAATGACATTCAGCCGCAAGGACGCAACGGCGGCTGTCCTGACGGTGCTCACGGTGCTCGTGTTCCTCGCAGCGCACGAGGGCTGGGGGGTGCCGCTCGTCGGCGACAGCTACCGCTGGGCCGCCGGCGTGATCGCGCTCCTCGGCATGGCGACCTGCAGCCTCGGCACGGCGTCTCAGGGGCTCACGAAGGGGCCCGTGACCACGCTGCTCACGGCGCTCGGCATCGCGGCGCTCGTGCTCACGGCGCTCGCGCTCTGGACAGGGTCGCCGACGGCGCTTTCGCTGCTCGTGGCCGACATCGTCGTCCTCTGGGCGGTCTCCACGTTCCGCCACACGCTGCACGTCCCGCGCAAGCCCGTCGCCGCCTAGGAGCCGAGCTCGCACACGACCGCTGGAAGCGCTCCGCCGCTTTCAGCGCGTCGTGTTCAGCGTGTCGGGCGCTGCGGTAGGTTGGCGGGATGAGCGCGTTCGCTGACGCCGGTGCGATCCCGCCGCAGCAGATCTGGGACGGGATCCTCGGCCGGACGGTTCACGGCGAGCGCGTGACGCTGTCGCTGATCGAGCTCGAGCCCGGCACGGTCGTGCCCGAGCACAGCCACGAGAACGAGCAGCTCGGGATTCTGCTCGAGGGCTCGGTCAGGTTCCGCATCGGCGACGAGACCAGCGATGTCCGGCCGGGCGGCATCTGGCGCATCCTCGCGAACGTGCCGCACACGGTCACGACGGGACCGGCCGGCGCCGTGCTCGTCGAGGTCTTCTCACCGGTCAGAGACGACTGGGGTGCGCTCGAGCTCCAGGAGCCGCGGCCGCCTCGCTGGCCCTGAGAGCGAAGCCTCGAGTCCTCGACTAACCCTCCTCGAGCAGACGGCGGAACGCCGCGTACTGGCCGGCCTTGCCGACCGTGACCACGGTGTCGCCCGGTTGGAGCACGTCGTCCGGCTGCGCCCCCGAGATCGACTCGGGCTCGCGCAGGATGGCGATCACGGTGATTCCAGTCTTCTTCCGGAAGGCGCATTCCGCAAGGGTCTTCCCGATCCAGGGGCTCGAGTCGGGGACCGGCACCCACTCGATTTGCAGCTCCCCGAGCGCCATCTCCAGCTCCTCGACGATTCTCGGGCGCTCGTAGGCGCCGCCGATCACCGCTCCCAGCTGGCGCGCCTCGTCGTCGTCGAGCGTGATCACCGCGCGCGGCTCGTCGTCGCCGTGCGCGAAGTAGTAGAGCTCGCGCTTGCCGTCGTTGTGAAGGATCACCGAGAGCCGGCCGCCGCCGACGAGCGGCAACGCGTACTTCACACCGACTCCCGGCAGCCGGGTTTCGTTCATCTGCCGAGGCATCTTCAGCTCTCCCTGAGTCTAGGTGGACGGAAGACGCGGCGGCCGATGGCCTTCGACTCCTTCATCAGGACGACGCCGATCGCCGCGGTCGCGAGCACGTAGAGGCCGGAGAACGCCACCAGTTTCGCTTGGGTCGCGTTCGAGAGCTGGGCGTTCGTCGAGGCGATCTGGGCGAGGATGATCGTGAACTCGCCGTGCGCGATCAGCGCCACCCCGGCGTTCAGGCTCTGGCGCCGGGTGAACCCTCCCGTCACGCCCGAGAGAAAGCCGCCGACGACCTTGCCGAAGAGCGTTGCGACCACGGCGGCCGCGACGAGCCAGCCCACTTCGTCGATCGCGCCGATGTCGATCGAGAGCCCGAAGACGAAGAAGAAGAGCGCCGCGAACACGTCGCGGAAGCTGAAGAAGCGCTCCTCGAGCTCCTCCCGCACCGAGGTCTCGGAGAGGACGACGCCGGCCATCAGCGCGCCGATCGCCGCCGACAAGCCAAGCTCCTCGGCGACCGCGGCCATCCCGACGAGGAACGCGAAGGCGGCGAGCAGGAAGAACTCGCGCGGCAGGCGCTGTAGCGCTCGGTCGAAGGGGCGGCTGAGCCACTTCGACGCGGCGACCGCGACGGTGATGAAGCCGAGCGCCTTCGCGACGAGCGCCAGCGTGGCGCCGAGCTCTCCTCCGCCGCCCCCGGCGAAGCCCAGCATGAGGCCGATCACGAGGTCCTCGGCTACGAGGATCGCGAGCACGAGGTCGGTCTCGTCGTCGGCAAGCCGCCGGAAGTCGATCAGCCCCTTGACCGTGATCGCGCTCGAGGAGACGTAGATCGCGCCGGCGAGGATCAGCGCGCCGAAGTGCAATCCGAAGGCCGCAACGCCAACGGCCAGGCCGAGCCCCGCGTTCAGGACGAAGTCGATCGACCCGCCGACGACCGCGTGCCGCCGGCTGCGGGCGAGCCGGCCGAGCGTGAACTCGAGGCCGAGGAAGAAGAGCAGGAAGACGATCCCGAGCTGGGCCACGAACTCCGTCACCTCGGACGGGTGGATCAGGCTCAGCACCTTCGGCTCGTTGGGCCCGAGCAGGATCCCCGCCAGCAGGTAGGCCGGGATCGCCGAGAGGCCGACGCGGCTCGAGATCAGGCCGAGCAGGCCGAGTGCAGCGACCGTGACTGCGAGCTGTCCGAGCGTCATCGAGGCTTCCGGAGCGCCATGCAGCATGCTAACCAGGCGTCGCGGGCACTCCTCGCAGGCAACGGCCCGGCTCCCGGTGGTGCCGAGCGAGCGTAAGCTGCCTCTCGAGGTCGTCCAGGAGCGGAGGGCGCGATGAAGGGGCAGGCGAACTGGTCGCCGATGCAGAAGATGCTCTTCACCTCGCTCGTCCCCGTCGCCGCGATCGTCGGCGCACTCCTCCTCTTCAGCTTCCTCCGGTCACAACCCGGGCCCGAGCCGCGTGCGGAGCCGAGCGGCAGCCTCACCGCGGGACGCTCGACCGAGAACGCTCGCAGCGCGGAGCGCGAGACGTACAGGGACTGTCTGCGGAGCATGGGCGCCGACATCGGCGGCACGCAGTACCGGAGCAGATTCTCGCCGCCGCCCGACATGAAGAAGATCCGGGAAGCGATGAGCGTCTGTCGCATCCTGCTCGACACCGACGGCGGCCCGTCACCCACACCGCGCACCGAGATCGCTCCTCCGATCGCCTAGATGATTGATGCCACGAAATCGTCTGATCCGGGGCGTGAGCTGCCCCGTTTGGGGCGCGCCGGCAGGCTGGTGGCGATGCTGGCGGCATCGGCGCCAGACTGACGGCGTGAAGCGCAAGGTTTGCGTGGGCCGGCTTCGCCGGACTGCGCAAGCCGGGAGCGGCCCGGACGCGCCAGATCGCGCAACCGGGCACGCGAGGTCGTGGCATCAATCATCCAGCCGACCGTCGTTTTCGTCGACCTTGACGATTCGCCTGTACGTTGCCGCGCGACGAAGGTATGGTGGTGCACCGAATCGTGCTCTCGCTCGTCCTCTCACTCGCTATCGCACTCGTGCCCCACGGCACTGCTGCGCATTCCGCGCAACAGCACGCGACCGGCAGTCTGCCCTCGCGAGGCGTCCTCATCGTCGGCAAGAGCCTCGGCGGTGTGAGCCTCGGCCAGTCGCCGGCGAAGGTGAAGGCGATCTGGGGCGGCAGGTACAAGCTCTGCGACAAGACCTCGGCGCCTTGCTCCGACCAGACCTGGCTCTACTTCTACCCCAGGGGCGAGCCGGTCGGCGCTGCGACGCGGTTCCGCAACAACAAGACGGTCGCCGTGTTCACGCTCGGCGCGACGACCGGCTGGAAGACCGCCGAAGGACTGAAGGTCGCCGAACCCGCCTCGAAGGTCTACGAGCTGTACGGGAACCCCAAGTACTCGAAGTGCATCGGCTACGAGGCGCTCTCGGTCACACGGAACGGCGTCGTGACCTCGTTCTACCTCACCTCCGGCGTGATCTACGGGTTCGCCATCACGGTCCCCGGCTTGACCGTCTGCCAGTAGCGGCGCCGCCGCCAGCACCACCCAGCTCCGCGCCGCTCGCTGCTACGCCCACGCTTTGGGACGTGACTGCCGGTTCCAGGGCGCGAACGCGTTCTCGACGCCTCGGAGCGCAGGCGCCAGCTCGGGGTAGTGCCGCAGGAGGACGTCCTTCATCGTCGTCTCCTGCACCCACTGGAAGCCCGCCGGCGAGTAGACCTCGGGGCGGTAGTCGCGCGTGAAGAAGCGGTCGCTCTCGAGCCGCCTCGACGCCATCAGGATGAAGACGCGAAACGCCGTGTCGCTGAAGCCGAAGCCGATCGGCAGCGGCTCCGCGTACAGGCCGATCATCAGGTCGACGCGGTCGACGTCGCCGTACACGCGCTCCAGCTCGGCGGCCGTCTCGGCGTTGCCGGTCAGCTCCTGGAACGAGCCGACGCGGCTCTTGTGGAAGAGCTCGCGGAAGTCGTTGTAGCGGGGGACGCCGCGCTCGCGGACGCGCATGATGTCGGTCGCGGCGAGGTCGATCACGGTGCCGTCCGGCCGCTCGAACAGCTGGAGGAAGCGCGGGTAGTTGTGCAGCGTGATCGCGCCGGGATGCGAGACGCCGAAGGAGTAGAGCGCGTTCGCGACGCCGATCTCCTCGAGCTGCGCCCGGGTGTGGATCGCGCCGATCTCGGGGAAGGTGCACTCCTTGATCACGCTTTCGTCGGCGACGGAGCGGAAGGTGAACTCGTCCGGAAGGAGCTGGTGCATGCGGTAGACGGCGACGAACTCCTCGGTCAGGGAGTACGGCACGCCGTGGTGGTCTGTCGCCGAGCCCGGGATGCCGCTCAGCACCTCGCCGCGGCCAAACCGCCCCGACCGGCGGGTGACGCGCTCGCCGACGAGGCCCCACCAGTTCGCGTGCATGCCGAGCCGGGTGGTCGGGTGGGCGATGATCGCGGGCGTCCACTCGACGGTGTGGATCTTCGCCATCAGCGCCGAGTTCACGAGCCGCGCGCAGTCGTAGAGCTCGTCGTCCGACCAGGACGGCTCGTCGGCGCGCAGGCGGTCGCAGATCGCGTTGTGCTCGAGCATGAAGAGCGTGTGCAGGATGCCGAGCCCGACCCAGAAGTTCCCCGCGACGCCCGAGAGGTCGACGTGCTTCTCGAGCTCGGCCGGGATCATTCCGTGCTCGTCGAGGCGCAGCTTCCCGTCCTTGCCGGAGCGGAGGGCTTCCGCGAAGGCGGCGTCGCTGCCGTAGATCTGCGAGGCGTCCCACCAGTGGCTGTCGCCGGTGACGTAGGTGGGCGGCGTCGAGGGATCGTCGTCGGAGGTCGGGTCCCGCCTCGTGCGCGGGATGTGCATCGGGTTCTCGTACCAGGGGTCGTCGTCGGCGAGCGGGATCTCCCACGGCTCGTCCGGGGCGGTCTTGCCGTGGCTGAACCAGTCGTGCACCTCGAACTGGAGCCACGCGCCCGCAAGCTGATTGAGGGTCGTCGCCGGGATGAACTCCTCGCGGGTGAGGAGCTCGAGGCTGACCCGGCGCGGGTTCGGCTCCAGGATCGCCGGCTCGGGCTCGGGGAACGTGCGGTCGAGCGGCACGTTGCGCCCGAAGCGCGCACCGACCGCGCCCATGCGCGGGTTCTCGAGGTCGTTGTAGGTGCCGTCCACCGAGCGCGCCCGCAGGTAGCGGGCGGGCACGCCGCCCTCCGGAAGCGGCACCGGCGCGACCGTCTCGGTGTCGTAGAGGTTCTCCTTGCGCAGGCGAGTGCGCAGCCCGATCAGCGTGAGGATGCCGAGCGGCCGCGGCAGCCGCGCCCAGCCATACCGCCGGTCGAGTGCGCCCGCCATGCGCGCGAGAAGAGACATCGCCCGATCCTACGCACGCCCGCACGTGCCGCGGCGTTCGAACGAGCGTCTACGGAGGAGGCGTTGCCACGTTCGTGCCGATGCCGGCCGCAACGTCAGATCGGACTCCGCACAGCCTTCGTTCGGTGGTCGCGCCGAGGGGCTCTACTACCGCGCGTAGATCGCCGGGCGGTAGCGAGGCTCCGGGATCGCCCTGCCCGCCTCACGCGCGGCGGCAAGCCAGGCCGCTTTCGCTTGCTCAACCTCGGCCAGAGCCTCTTGTGGAGTGGCGCCGAACGCAGAGCACGCCTCCAGGTCGGGGATGTCGGCGATGTAGCCAGCATCCTCGTCGCTGTAGAACACATTGATGTGGTAGTCGCTCACGACTCATCCTCCATGCTCAGAGCGTAGCGGTCGACGAGGCGGAGGAACTGGGCCCGGGGACACTCCGGTCCTGGCAAAACCCTCGAAAGAGGGATGTCGCTCTCTCGTGCAGCCACCTTTAATCAGTCGGCGAGTTTGCGGCCGCCGGCGGACTCCGTTCGTTGACCAGCCCTTGCAAAAGAGGGGCGCTACTCTCAGGAGGTTCCGTTGCAGCCCGTTGCATCCGATGCCGTGAAGACACTGACACCAAGATCCCGGACGCGCCCGAAGCCAAAGCCTGCGCGCGCCGGCTTCCTGCGCCAGGGCCGCGTTCGCGTCACTGCTCTGATCGCGATCGCGGCGGCAATCGCCGTTGTCCTCTGGCTCACGATCGGCGGCTTCGGATCGAAGTCCGACACTGCCGGCGAACGGTCAAGGCGTGCCGGTGCCCATCTCGGTCTCCGGCCTCCAGACGCTGGCAGATGCGCTGCCGAGCCCGATCTACTGGGCCGGAACAAAAGAGGGCGTCGACTACGAGCTGACCAATACCTCGAGCGGCCGTCTCTTCATCCGGTATCTGCCGAGCGGCGCCGAGATCGGGACGGACAAGACCTACCTGACCGTCGCCACCTATCCGCTCACGAACGCCTACGCGGCCACCCAGAGGGCGGCGGGCCAGCAAGGAGCGGTACCGATCGCCGTCCAGGCCGGAGCGATCGCGTTCTACAACCGGGCGCGGCCGGAGAGCGTCTACTTCGCGGAGCGGGGCTCCAACTACCAGGTGGAGATCTACGACCCCTCGGCCGCCCGCGCGCGCGAGCTGGTCGCATCCCGCCAGATCCATGCCGTCGTGGCCAAGGCTTCCGCGCAGCCGATCGCTGCCTCGGCGACGCGCGTGCGGACACTCGCGGCGACGCTCGACCACCCGCTGTACTGGCTCGGCGCGAAGGCCGGCTTCACCTACGAGCTGACGCAAACCTCGGACGGACGGATCTACATCCGCTACCTGCCGAAGGGAGTCGAGGTCGGCGTCGACACGCCCTACCTGACCGTCGCCACCTACCCGCTCGAGGGTGCCTTCGCCGCGGTGAAACGGTCGGCCGCGGAAAGCGGCGCGAAGACGACGAAGCTCGCGGGCGGCGGGCTCGCGGTCGTCGATGCGTCCTACCCGAAGAGCGTCCACCTCGCCTACCCGGGGTCGAACTACCAGGTCGAGGTCTTCGATCCGTCGCCGGCCCAAGCACACGCGGTCGTGGCTTCCGGTCA
Organism: uncultured Actinomycetes bacterium; assembly: GCA_963781435.1. Taxonomy (GTDB): domain Bacteria; phylum Actinomycetota; class Thermoleophilia; order Gaiellales; family Gaiellaceae; genus PALSA-600. The sequence goes on from CAWAGR010000026.1 coordinate 107,037, forward strand.
GGTTCAGCCGGTCTCGTGAGCCGGCCCGGCCGGAAACCCTCACTTGTAAGGGAGAATCCCATTATCGTGTGAGACGGCGCGTGCCTCCGGCTATGAACAGCGAAACGACCAACGAGACGTCAGCAGACGAGACGTCAGCCGACGAGACGTCAGCGAGCCCGCGCCGCCGGGCTCCGCTGATTCGGGTGGCGGCGGTGGTCGCACTTGCGCTCGTTGCGGGTGTCGCCGTGTGGCTCGTGCTGCGAGGCGCCGACGAGACCTCGTCGAGCTCGAACGCGTCGCAGGCGGCGGCCAAAGCAGCTTCCGTCAAGCAGATCAAGAACCTGGCGGCCTCCGTCCACCACCCGGTCTTCTGGCTCGGCCCGAAGGCCGGCCACACCTACGAGCTCACCCAGCTCTCGAACGGGACGATCTATGTCCGCTACCTCCCGGCCGGCACAAAGGTCGGCACCGACGAGCCGTACCTCACGGTCGTCACCTACCCGTTCCCGGGCGCGTACCCCGCCATCAAGGGCGAGGCAGCCAGGAAGGGCGCCGTCTCGGTCGATGTCGCCCGCGGCGGGCTGGCAGTGCTCGACGCGCGCTACCCGGAGAGCGTCCACCTCGCCTACCCGCGCGTGAACTACCAGGTGGAGGTCTACGACCCGACGCCCGCGCGCGCGATGAGCCTCGTGTCCGCAGGGGAGCTCGCGATCCTCGGCAAGCTCGACGAGACTCCACCCACCACGGCCACCACCACCGCCACCACCGCCGCCACCGGCACCACCGGCACCACCACTACCGCCACTACCTCGACGGACGCCATCGCGCCGGGAGTGCCCAGCGCGGCGTCGGAGGCCGATCTCAAGGCGCTCGCCGACTCGATCGGCCATCCGATCTACTGGGCCGGGCCGCAGGCGGGGTACACCTACGAGCTCACGCAGACGTCGAACGGACGGGTGTTCGTCCGGTACTTGCCCAAGGGCGTGAACGTCGGCGACCCCAAGGCCGAGTACTTGACGGTTGCGACCTATCCGTTCCCGGACGCGTTCGCAGCCCTCAAACGAACCGCCAACGGCGCGGCCACGATCAAGCTCCCGAACGGCGGGATCGCGCTCGTCGACGGGCAGTACCCGCAGAGCATCCACCTCGCCTATCCGGGCGAGGACTTCCAGATCGAAGTCTTCGATCCGTCGCCGAGCAACGCCCTCCAGGTCGTGACCTCAGGCGAGATCGCACCGGTCCCATAGCATCGAGGTGCGATCCCGATCCCCTCGTCAACCAGCCCTCGAACCTCGCGGTGCTCTCTCCCGCCGCGGACCAGCCCGGAACGTCGGGAGACTCGGCCCACCATCCCGTCGGCTCGTGGTGATAGATGACTCGGACGGTCTCCATCGCGTTTCTAGAGTAGCCCTCTCGCGTCATCCTCACTGCCCGGTCACGAAGGGCATCCAGCGCCATGAAGAGCTGCCTCGCCTGAGCACGAGACGCGCCATGCTAGACCCACTCGGGCGAAGGCGGGCCGAGCACC